>JAVEWV010000003.1:0-217765 GCA_034004365.1 Phycisphaerales bacterium | reverse complement strand
TCACGCGCTGATCCGGGCGTTCGAGATGGGCACGGACGCGGCGGGCGGGCACCGGGATCGTCCGGGGCGATAGGCCCACGAAAGCCCCCGGAAACCCCTCGGAAGCCGGGGCACAAAACTCCCAATCAGGGTCGCATGGGCACGCTTGTCGTGACGGCGATCGTTCTGGGCTTTGTCGGGGGCGGCGCGGTGGTGCTGCTCGGGCTGCTGATGGTCCGCGCGATCCGGCGCGGGGCGGGGCGGGTGTTCCGGCGTGGCGCGGACCGCAAGCGGGAGCGGCCCGCGATGGACACGCCGCGGGTTGAGCTGATCGCGGAGCGGGTGCGCGTCGTGGGGCGCCTGGTCGGGCTTGAGGTGTGCGTGAAGGAGATCGCGACGGCGACGCGCGGATGGGCGTGGCTGCCGCCGATCGTGCTGAGCCAGGCGCGGCTCGCGATGATCTTCCGATTCGAGAAGCAGTACTCGGTGGACCTGTCGCGACTGCGCGAGGGCGACGTCACGCTCCGCGAGGATGGCGGCGTGCGGATCGTGCTGCCCGAGCTGGAGGGGCGACTGCGCCTCGTGGGCGTGACGCCGTACGACATTCAGGATGGGCGCGTGCTGGGTCTGCTGGACGTGATCCCGATGAACGCGGCGCGCCAGGCGGAGCTGATGTCGCGGGCGCAGGAGCAGGCGGCGTCGCTCTACGGCTCACGCAACCCGGACTTCGAGCAGCAGGCGCGCGAGGGCGTGGAGCGGCACCTTGGCGCGCTCCTGCGCCTCGTGGGCGTGGACGCGACGTTCGCGTGGCGCGCAACGGAGGGAGCGGCGGTGCGGATCGCCGACGACGCGAGCGGGGCGGCGTTGTGCGAGGACGCGCTGGTTTCGGGCGCGGCGTGATCGACGCGCGGTACTGCTTCAGTCGTCCGCGGGCTTGAGCAGGTTGATGGTGGAGCGCAGGCCGCCCGAGCCCCAGCGGAAGTCGTACGTGAGATCGCCGATATGGCGACGCCAGACGGCGGGCGCGGGGAACTTCTCGGCCCACTCGGGCGTTTCGTAGTTCTCAAGAATGGATTTCTTGGTGTCCTCGTCGATGTCCGGGACCTGGCTGAGCTGCTCCTCGATCAGGGCGCGCTGGTTCTTGACGCTCCAGGCCGAGATCTCGAACGCCTCGACGACGTCCATCCAGCTCGCGCCGGTGGCGTCGCGATCGATGAATTGTGCGGCGTTGCGCCAGCGATCCGAGCGGGCGAGGGGCGCGTTGCCCGGATTGGCCGCGCTGCGCATCGCGTCCTCGACGGCGGGTGCGGCGCCGATGAAGGCGCGTCCGTAGCCCAGGCCCAGGGCGACGGGGAAGTACTCGCCCGAGTAGATGGTCGCGCCCTCGAAGTCGCGGGCCTCGAGGCCCATGGACTGCGCGCCGAGCTGCATGACGTTGCGGACGATGAGCTCGTCCTTGACGGGGATGACGTAGAGCGACTGGCTGCTGGTGGCGCTCAGCGGGCGGACGATGCGGCCCGCGGAGTAGACCTCCGGGCCGAGCGTTTCGAGCACGGGGCCCGCGAGGGCGGTGAACTGGTTGAAGCCGAACTCGGCCTGGGCGCGCTGGTCCTCGGGCAGGCGCGCGATGACGTCGCGGATCAGCGGGATCACGCGGTCGAAGTGCACGCGGAACACGCCGTACGAGCTGGCGGACTCGCCGACCCAGTCGGGCGGATCGATCGAGGCGGCGGGGAAGTCGACGAGCGAGAGGAGCCCGCGGCGTTCGGGGGCGAGCAGCGCGGCGTCGACGCGCAGGGCGGACTGGTCGGGCGCGAGCGTGACGCCGGCGGCGAGCGCCCGGGCGCCGGACAGTCCGAGGGCGTCGAGCATGGCCTCGGGATCGGCATCGCCCATCATCATGGCGAACATGAAGCCCATGTTCTGCAGGAAGGGCTCCCAGACCTTGTCGAGCATGAGGACGGCATGCGCGTCGGCATTGCGCGGGAGCATGGAACGCGCGCGGGCGAAATCGTCGGAATCGGCGAGAGAGTCGATGTCCTTGCCCCCGAGCGATTCGATGGCGCGCTCAAGGCGGTCCATGTCGGTGGAGACGACGAGGTCGTCATCGACCCAGGCGAAGTAGAGGGGGTGCTCGGGCTCGAGGTAGTCGGAGGGATCGAGCGGGCCCGCGTCGTCCTCGTTCCAGTCCTCTTCGTCCCAGTCCTCCTCATTCCACTCGTCGTCGCCCATCTCGTCGTCCGCGTTCTCATCTTCGTTCTGCGCCTGCTCCCACTCGAGAGGCACAACGCTGACGATGGTGCGCCCGGCGAAGTCTTCCTCGTCGATGCGGTACGCGTCGCGGTCCTTGGCGAGGTGGTCGGTCCAGGCGCTGGTGAGATCGCGCCAGGCCTCGGCGTTCTCCCCGAACTGGGCGTAGGCGAGGAAGTGGCTCTCGGGCGGCTCGTAGTTGAAGTAGAAATCCTCGTCGTCGGCGTGCTCTTCGGGCTCGGGCATGACGAGCCAGAAGGCGAGGCCCAACTCGCCCGTGGGCGGCGTGAGATCGTCGCGCTCGTGGCCCAGCGTGTCGAGCATGCCGTCGATGCCCTTCCAGGTGCCCTCGAGCGCATCGTCGAGGATGGCGCGGATGGCGGGCTCGGCGTAGAGGGCGTGCAGCGCGGAGTCCTCGTAGTGCTCCGCGAAGGTCGCGAAGCTCGGGACGTGCAGCAGGTACATCGTGTCGGTGGGCGCGAGCGACGGCGTGCGGTCCTGCGCGAGCGCGGGCGACGCGATCATCGCGAGCGAGAGCGTCGGGGCGGAGATCGCGAGGGAGATGCGGTTCATGCGGCGTTCCTGTGCGGTGGTGGAGGCTGGGCGCGGCGGGTTGCGCTGCGCGCGTCGTTGATGTGAGGCGTGGTCCGTGCGAGGAGGATCAGTTCGCGCCCGTGGCGTCGTCGAGCTCGGGCGGTGCGCCCTCACGCTGGCGGGGGGGCGGATCGTGGTAGAGGTGCCCGGAATTGGGGTTCTGGTCGTCGAAGGCGAAGGCGTCGCGGTTTCTTATGAAGTCGCGGACGTAGCGGGCGGGGATGGCGAAGCCGAGGCCCTCGCCGAAGGGGATCTTCATGTTGGTGACGCCGATGACCTCGCCCTTGTCGTTGAAGAGGGGGCCGCCCGAGTTGCCGGGATTGATCTGGGTCGTGGTCTGGATGTACGTCATGCCCTCGAAGGATCGCTGTGTGGTCGCGATCACACCACGCGAGAGCGTGCGCTCGAGCCCGAGGGGCGCACCGATCGCGAAGACGCTCTGTCCGGCGGCGAGGTCTTCCTCGGACTGCATGTAGACGGTGGGGAAGGGCTTGCCGTCGGGGCTGGTGAGCTTGATGAGCGCGAGGTCGAGGTGGTTATTGACGGCGATGATCTCGACGTCCTCGATGTTGCGCCGGCGCATGTCGCGCTCGGTCTGCTCGAAGACGGCGGCGCGGATCTTGCGTTCGCCCTGGATGACGTGGGCGTTGGTGATGGCGTAGCCCTCGGGGTCGATGATGAACCCGGAGCCGAGGCCCGAGGGCGTGCTGACCATGATGACCGCGCCGCCGAAGGTGCGGGCGAGGTCCTTGGGCGTGCGCTCGGGGAGGTTGTCGGCGGTGCGGAAGATGTCGGTGGCGCGGGCCTGATCCTCGGAGGCCTCGGCCTCGTCGCGCTCAATCGACTGGATGTCCGAGCGGGGCACGCGGAGGACCTCGAAGCCCACATCGAGCCAGACGTAGTCGGCGTTCTCCTTCAGCACCCGGGCGCTGATGGAGGTGCCGTCCTGCATGCGGACGGTCGCGTCGCCCGGCTCGGCGAGGGCGCGGGGCGCAAGGGCGGCGGACACAAGGCAGGCGAGTGCGCCGGCGAGGAGGAGTGCCGGGCGGCGGGCGGGCGTCGAACGACTCATGCGGGGCTCCCGGTGCGAGCGCGGATTGCGTTCCAACGGCCCGACCGGCGAACCGCGCGCGTCCACGCTGGTAGAGTGTAGCGATACGGGCGGTTCGTCCCGCGTGCGCGGCGCCCCCGAAGGAATCTCACGCCCGAGGGGGTGAACGATGGCGACGCGCGATGCTCGGTTTGGGGTCCATTCGGCGTGCGTGACGCGAGCGGGAAGGCTCGCCGCGTGCGCGGGCATGACGCTCGCCACCCTCGCGGTCGCGCAGGACGCGCCGCGGACCGCGGAGTTCTTCGGCTTTGGCCCGACACGGACGATCGTTGTCGACGACGGGTGCGGGCCGGCGGTGAGCGCGGACTTCAATGGTGATGGCCGCCCCGATATCGCGGTGGTCAACAACCGCAAGAGCCGGATCGAGATCCACTATCTCCGGGCCGCGGCGCGGACCGAGGCGGAGATGTCGCGCGAGCTGGACGCGAACGAGCTGGCGCCCAGCCCGTGGTACGACCGGCGCGAGGTTGGCGTGCGGTACAGGATCAGCGCGCTGGCGGCGCACGACGCCGATGGCGACGGGCGGATGGACCTCGTCTTCACGGCGAGCGAGCCGGTCGAGGTCGTGGTGCTCGCGCAGCGGGACGGGGAGAAGTTCGAGACGTACTCACGCCAGCGCGTGCGCGGGTTGCAGTCGGGCGCCGCAGCGATGGCGATCGGCAACGTGATCGGCGACGAGCGGGCGGAGGTCGTGGCGATCGCGGAGGGGCGCGTCTGCGTCCTGCCCCTGTCGAAGGACGGACGCCTCGGCGAGGCGACGCAGTTCGGATCGCCCGCGGAGCTCGCGGCGATTTTCATCGAGGATTTCGACGGTGACGGGCTGAGCGACGTTCTGGCGGTGGCGCCGAGCGATTCGAGCCCGCTCCGCCTGTGGCGTCAGAAGCGGGACGAGCGCCGCAACATCGGGACGCTGCCGGTGGAACTGCGGTTCGAGACCCCCGCGCTGGTCGAGGCGGAGCCGGTGCGTCTGGTCGGTGATCGCGGCGCGGCGCTGCTGT
This sequence comes from Phycisphaerales bacterium, assembly GCA_034004365.1. GTDB lineage: Bacteria > Planctomycetota > Phycisphaerae > Phycisphaerales > UBA1924 > JAVEWV01. The sequence continues at coordinate 212,833 of JAVEWV010000003.1, read as the reverse complement.
CGGTGATCGAACGCCAGTCGCGCCGGTTGCGGCTGCTCGAGCTCGCGCCGTCGCCCGCGGTCGCGTTCGCATCGGGCGCGGAGAGCGACTCCGCGGCGGAGGTGCGCGGGTTCGTGGACGGTTCGAGCAAGGACCGGTCCGTGGCGGTGGCGGACCTCGACGCCGACGGGTTGGTCGACATGCTCGCGACGGATCGCAAGGGCAACGCGCTCGTGGTGCATCGCCAGGTGAAGGGCGCGGGGCTGGTGTCGGGCGAGGCGTTCCCGACGCTGAAGAACCCCGACGTGATCGTGGCGGGGCAGTGGGACGACGACAAGTGGGGCGAGGTGTTCGTGCTGTCGACCGACGAGGCGACGGTGGGGGTATCGCAGTACGAGCCGGACACGGGGCGTGTGTCGTTCCCCGCGCCGATCCCGCTGTACACGCCGGGCGCCGAGCCGGTGGCGATGCAGTACGTGCGGATGGACGATCGCGACGTGCTCGCCGTGGTGGTGAAGCAGCGGCGTGACTTCACGCTCGAACTGCACGCGCGGGGGACGGAGGGCGACCTCGGGCAGCCCGCGACGATCACGCTCAAGGGCTTCACACGCCCGCCGCAGACGATCCTGTCGGCGGACGTGAACCGCGATGATCGCGCGGACCTCCTGCTGCTGACGCCGGGCGAGCCGATGGCGATCGTGCTTGGCGCGCCGAGCGGCTTGCCGGGCGAGGACGCGCTGCGGACGAAGGAGCAGATGAAGCAGTTCGGGCTGGTGCAGTCGGCGGGCCCGGGGAACACGGCGCTCGCGGACTTCACGGGCGAGGGCAAGCCCGACCTGATCGTGGCGGACCAGAACTTCGTGCGCGCGTGCGCGTACGACGACGCGGGCGGATGGGTCGTGCTCGATCAGGCGAACGTGCGCGAGCCGGGCACGGCGCTCGGTGCGCTGACGACGATGGACAAGGACGGCACGACGCTGCTGGTCGCGTCCGACTCGGGCTCGCAGCGGCTCATCGCGTTCGAGCGCGGGAAGGACGGGCGCTGGTCGCCCACGGCACGCATCCGCCTGCAGGGCGTGAAGCCCACGCGGATGTTCGGCGGGGCGTTCTCGGGCGACGGTGGGCCGGGCGTGCTGCTGATCGCGGAGGACGCGTTCACGGTGGTGCGTCCGGGGGGCGCGGGCGTGACGCTCGCGGAGGTGTCGAGCTATCGCTCGGACGACGACGATCGCATCGAGCACGAGATCGAGGCGGGCGATATCAACGGCGATGGCTACACGGACCTCGTTGTGCTCGACGCGGGCGAGCAGATGTGCGAGATCCTCTCGATCTCCGCGGCGCGGCGGCTGGTGCCGGCGATGGAGTTCAAGGTCTTCGAGAGCATGATGTTCACGCGCGGACGCGACGCGGAGTATGAGCCGTCGGCGGCGCTGGTCGCGGACCTGACCGGCGACGGGAAGGACGACGTCATGCTCACGGTGCATGATCGCCTGATGATCTATCCGCAGGAATAGGCCGCGGGAATCGGCACAGAACAGCCATGGGAATCGGTCGTGGAGTCACGGCCGCTCAGGCTCGGCGCCGGTGTAGGCGATCGCGGTCCTCGCGTCACACGCCGGAGGGGTGCCAGATCGTCTTGAGCTCGACGAGCGGCTCGATGCGCCATGGGCCGTCGAAGTCGGCGTCGAACCAGTCGCTCGCGCGGCACACGATCACACGCTTCATGTTGTCCGCGGTGCCCTCGCGGAGCGCGGCCTCGTCGTCGCGCGAGGGATTGGCGATGAGGGCGGCGTCGATGTCGCGGTGCGACGCGATCTCGGGCACGAGCTCGTCGCGCTGCCCGGTCAGGATGTTCACGACGCCCGCGGGCACGTCGCCCGTCGCGCAGGCCTCGGCGAGGATGGACGCGGCGAGGTGCCCCGTGTGCGCACCGAGCGCGATGGTCGCGTTGCCCGCGCACAGCGCGGGCGCGAGCAGCGAGACGAGCGAGAGCAGCGGCGCGTCATCGCTCGCGACGAGCGCGACGACGCCGGTCGGCTCGGGGATCGTGAAGTTGTAGTACGGGCCCGACACCGGGTTGTTGCACCCGAGGACCTGCGCGTACTTGTCCGCCCAGCCCGCGTAGTGGACCACGCGGTCGATCGCGGCGTGGACCTCGTCGAGGGCGGCGTGCGGCGCGGATGCGGCGGTGCGCCCGGCAGCGGGTCGCGAGGTGGCCTTCTTCGAAGACTTCTTGTCTGCCTTCTTGCGTGCGGCGGGCGAGGCTTTCTTTGAGGAGCTTGTGCGCTGCGTGTCGCGCGACGTGCGCTGTGCTTCGATCGCGTCGCGCAGCTCCAGACGCTTGCCCTCCATCATCTCCGCGATGCGGTACAGAATCTGCCCGCGCAGGAGCGGCGTGCTCCGTGACCAGGCGGGCAGCGCGCCCCGCGCGGCCTCGACCGCGGTGCGAAGATCCTTGCGGCTCGCGCGGCACACGTGCGCGATCACGCGCCCGTTGCCCGCACACACCTCGATCGTGCGACCGCTCTCCGTGCGCGGGAACTTCCCGGCGATGTAGAGCTTGTGCGTCTTGGCGATCTCAAGGCGATCGCTCGAAGCAACGCCGTCGTGTTCATTCGCAGTCTTGGGCATCACCCGACCTCCAGCGTGAGTTCGAGCTCGATCTCGTCGCGCAGCGGGATGCCGTCGGCGCCGGTGAGCGGGATCTGCGGCTTGCGCTCGCGGGCGAAGTCGATCCATCCGCGGTGGACGGCGGTGAATCGGAACCCGCGCTTCTGGTAGAAGCGCATCGCGGGCGTGTTGTCGTTGCTGGTGACGAGCCACACACGCGAGCACGCGTGCTTCCGCGCCTCGGCGACGACGGCGCCCACCAGCGCCGAGCCCACGCCGCGTTTCTCGTCCACGGAGTCGAGCGTGACGATCTGGCACTGCCCGTCCTCGATGGTGTAGGTGACGAGCCCGAGGACGTAGTCGCCCAGATCGGCGGTGAACGCGGGCAGGTCGAGCGCGTCGTGCGCGACGCCGCGCGAGATGATCGTGGACGAGCCCCATCGCTCATCGAGGATGCCGCGGAGCATGTCGCGGTCCTGCGGCTCGACGGAGCGGATGACGACGCCGCTGTCGCCCCCGGAGCGGGGCGTGCCTGTCTTGAGAGTCATGTTCCGGCTCCTTCCAGGTCGACGTACGCACGCAGTCCCTGCATGCCGCCCTCGCGTCCGAAGCCGGACTCTTTGTATCCGCCGAAGGGCGAGGCGGGATCGAAGCGGTTATAGGTGTTGCACCACACGACGCCCGCGCGGAGGCGCGACGCGATCTCGAAGACCTTGCTGCCCTTGTCGGTCCACACGCCCGCCGCGAGCCCGTAGCGCGTGTTGTTGGCGCGCTGCAACGCTTCCTCGGGCGTGCGGAAGGTCATGACGGCGAGCACGGGGCCGAAGATCTCCTCGCGGGCGATCGTGTCGGAGGGCTGCACGCCCGTGAAGAAGCACGGGCGGCACCAGTAGCCGCGGCGGGGCAGGTCGGCGCCGTTCGCCTCGTGCAGCGTCGCGCCCTCGCTGGTTCCGGCGCTCAGGTACGTACGGATGGTCGCGAGCTGCTGCGCGCTGTTGATCGCGCCGACGTCGGTGTTCTTGTCGAGCGGATCGCCCACGCGCAGCGAGCCCAGGCGATGCTCCAGGCGACGCGCGACCTCATCGGCGATCGACTCCTGCACGAACAGGCGGCTGCCCGCGCAGCACACATGCCCCTGGTTGAAGTAGATGCCCTGCACGATGCCCTCGATCGCCTGATCGAGGCTCGCGTCCTCGAAGATGATGTTGGGGCTCTTGCCGCCCAGCTCGAGCGTGAGGCGCGGGGCACGCCCGGTTTCCTTTGCGCGCCGCGCGACGGACGCAGCAATCTTCTTGCCGACGTCGGTCGAGCCCGTGAACGCGATCTTGTCGACGCCCGGATGTTCAACCAGCGCCGCGCCCGTGCGTCCGTCGCCCGTGACGATGTTCACCACGCCCGGGGGCAGGCCGCACTCGGCGAAGATCTCCGCGAGGCGCAGCGCGGTGAGCGGCGTCGTCTCCGCGGGCTTGAGCACGCACGTGTTTCCGCACGCGAGCGCGGGCGCGAGCTTCCACGCGGCCATCAGCAGCGGGAAGTTCCACGGGATGATCTGTGCGCACACGCCGACGGGGCGCGGCGTGCGCCCCGCGAACGCGAACGAGAGCTTGTCCGCCCAGCCCGCGTGGTAGAAAAAGTGCGACGCGACGAGCGGGATGTCCACGTCGCGGCTCTCGCGGATGGGCTTGCCGCCGTCGAGCGTCTCGAGCTTCGCGAGCTCGCGTGCCCGCTCCTGGATGCGACGCGCGACGCGGAACAGCAGCTTGCCGCGCTCCTTCGCGGGCATCGCGTTCCACTTCGGGAGCGCGGCCCGCGCGGCGCGGACGGCGCGATCCACGTCGGCGCTCGACGCGTGCGCGATCTCGCTCAGCGTCTCCTCGGTCGCGGGGTTGATGGTGGGAAAGTACGCGCCGCGCGAGCGTTTCTTGTCGCCATCGGGCGTCGGCCCGACGAACGCGCCATTGATGAACAGCTCGTAGCGGTCGGCGATCGCGCAGGGCGCGGACTCGGGCGAGGCGTCGTACGCCCAGCCGGAGGACAGCGACGCCGCAAGGTCGCTCGCAAGCGAGCGTGGCGCGTGCGATGCGCCGCGGGCGGCGTGCGCCGAACGCTCGGGCTCCGCGATCGCCGTGCCGTTGTGTGCCGAGGTGTTGCTGGACATGCGTCGTTCCTCGTGTGCGGCGTGGTGGCGCTCGCCGCTCCGTGCGGTCAGGCTTCGGCGAAATCGTCGGGGCTCATATACCGCCCGGTCTTGAGGCGGACGATCTGGCGGAGCAGGTCGTTGAGCAGCGTGCTCGCGCCGAAGCGGAAGAGGTCGGGCGTGAGCCACGGGTTCTCGCCGCCCGGGAGCAGCCCGCCCAGCGTCTCGTGCACCATGACGAGGTAGTGCACGGCCTGCTTCGCCTGGCGGATGCCGCCGGCGGGCTTCATGCCGATGGTGCGACGCGTGCGCCGGTATTCGTCGCGGATCGCTTCGAGCATGCAGAGCGTGACGGGCATGGTCGCGGCGGGGCTGACCTTGCCCGTGCTCGTCTTGATGAAGTCGCCGTCGCGGATGCAGGCGATGGCGATGTCGCTCGCGCGGCGCACGTTGTCGTACGTCTCGAGCTCGCCCGTCTCGAGGATGACCTTGAGGTGCGCGGGGCCGCAGGCCTCGACCACGGCGCGGATCTCGCTCGCGACCTCGTCGTACCGCCCGCTGAGCATCGCGCCGCGGTTGATGACCATGTCGATCTCATCGGCGCCGCGTTCGACGGCATCGCGCACGTCGCGGAGGCGCACGTCGAGCGGATACTGCCCGCTGGGGAAGCCCGTCGCGACGCTCGCGACCTTCACACCGCTGCCCGCGAGGGCGTCGCGCGCGACGGGGACCATCGACGGATACACGCACACCGCCGCGACGCTGGGCAGGCGAGAGCCGAGCACGTCCTCGTCGCGATCGAACGGGCGGATCGCCTTGCGGCACAGGGCCCGGACCTTCTCGGGCGAGTCCTTGCCCTCGAGCGTCGTCAGGTCGACCATCGACACGGCGAGCAGGAGCGCCGCGAGCTTGCTCTGCTTCTTGATGGAGCGGGTCGTGAAGGACGCCGCACGCTGCTCAAGCATCACCGCGTCGACGGTGGGGGGGCGGGGTGGCCCGGCATGCGGCGCGGTTTGTTCGGCCAGCGAGGTCATGGCGAATCGTACGCGTCGCGGGCGAGCCCGCGGACGAAGCCCACCAACGCGTCGCGGCAGCGGGGGGCGAATCGCTCGTCGGTCCACAGGTCGTTGTGGCTCGCACCCTCGATCTCGACCATCGTGCCCCGTTCGCCCGCCGCCCGGGTGATCTCGCGCCCATCCCCCGGGGGACAGACCGGGTCGTTCGTGCCGTGAATGACGAGCACGCGCCCGCCGGCGTGCGCGAATCGCTCGGCCCAGGCGGCGCGGTCGAAGTCGTGGAAGCCGTGAGCGGGTGGCAGCCCGCGGGCGGGCGATTGCGGAGGTTGGGAGGCGATGCGTCGGAGCCCGTCCGTCCGCGCGTGCACGAGCCACAGTGCGGGCTTGAGGTTCACTCGCCAAGGCATCCGGCGCAGGCGGAGCACGCGCGAGGCCGGCGTGTGCGGCACGCGGTATGGCGCTTCACAGATCACGCCCGCGACGCGGGGCGGGTTTTCGCCGGGTGAGATGCTTGCGCGGAGATTGTTCCATTCCACCGCGGCGCGGAGCGAGACGCCCGCGCCGAGCGACCAGCCGAAGAGAACGACGTCATGCGGTGCGCTCGATTCGGTCTGCGCGGGCTTGGGTTCGTTCGGTGGCTCCGTGTCCGCGATGCGATCAAGCAGCGCGCACAGGTCGATCCACTCCGTCGCGCCGAGGTCGCACGAGCCCGGCGCATCGCCATGCCCGGGCATGTCCCACGCGATGATGCGCGACGCGCACGCGAGCACGCCCTGCAATCGCGGGAGCGCGCCGAGGCGCGAGTCGGACCAGCCGTGCGTCATGACGACCACGGGCCCGCGGGGGTCATCGCCCGGGATGTCCCACACGGGCAGTTCCATCCCGCGCGAGCGGAGCGTCCACGAGGTGAACGCGCGGGGCTCGTCGAGCTCGCCCGGATCGCTGGGCCTGCCGCGCGCGATCGCGGCGCCCGCGGTGTAGCGCGGCGGGCGTGAGAGCGTGCGCGCGGTCATGACGACGAGCAGCGCCCAGTACGCCACGCCACCGAACGCGAGCAGGATGGCGAGGTTGGCCATAGGCGGGCGAGTGTACGGTGTGCGGGCGGGCGTGCGCCCCGCCCGTCAGACGCCCATCAGCGCGCGGATGTCGTTGAACGTGACGAGCAGGAACACGCCCACGATCAGCACCAGCCCCGCGAGCATCGCGAAGTTCTGCACCGCGATCGGCGCGGGCTTGCCGCGCACCTGCTCCCACAGCAGGAACAGGAACTGCCCACCGTCGGTGATCGGGATGGGCATGAAGTTGATGACGGCAAGATTGACGCTGACGAGCGCCATGAAGAACAGCAGCCAGATGAACCCGCGTGAGGCGACCATGGTGCCGAGGTGCGCGATGCCGATGGGGCCCTTGAGGTGCTCGACCTTGACGGTGCCTTGCGCGAGGCGGGCGAACGTGAGGTAGGTCATCACCATCACGCGCCGGGTCTCGCCGAGGCCCATCGCGAGCGCGCCCGCCGGACCCGAGGCCTTGAGCAGCGTTTCTTCGGGCTCGAAGAGCTCCATCATGACGGGGCTGGCCCAGCCCAGCGCGCGGATGCGAGCGAGCTCGCTCGCGGGGATGTTCCATGCCTTCGTGAGCGTGGATGCGGCGTCGCCATCGAGCGGCGGGAGCGCGAGCGTGACCTCCACGCTCGCATCGCCCGTGGAGTCTCGCGTCGCGTCAAGGATCACGTCGCGCAGTTGCGTGAAGCTGGACACCTCGCGCCCGTTGATCGCGACGACGCGCGTGCCCGGCGCGGGGATGAGATCCGCCGCGGGGTTCGGGCGAACCTCGCCGGGCCTCTCCAGGCTCTCGATCGATTCGATCGGCGACGAGACCCAGGTGCCCAGGTCGCGCGAATCCTCGGGCACGAAGCCGATCTTGCCCTCGCGATCGACGCTCGCCTCGAACGAGATCGGCGTCCATCCCCCGTTCCCATCGGCGCGGAGCACCGTCACAGGGATCGTCTTCCCGGCGAACGCACGCACCTCCGCGATGCCGTCGCGCAGGCTTGGGTACTCGACGCCCCCGAGGCGTGCGAACACGTCGTTCTCACGCATGCCCTGCTCGTAGCCGCGGTCCTTCTCGGTCAGCGGCCCGACGCTGAGCACGGGCGTGAGGCCCGCGAGATGCTCGATCACGCGGAGTGGATCACGCGCGCTCATTCGCGGGATCGCGTCGCTCTGCAACTCGGCGCGGGGCGTGATCGTAGAGACGACCCGCCGCCCGGCATCGTCGGCGAATTCGACCTCGAACGGCGCGCCATCGCTCTCTCTCGCCGCACGCTCGATCTCGTTCGCGTACGCGATCGAATCGTCGCTCCCGATGCGCACCAGCCTCATCTCCGGCTCGACGCCCTCGAGGCCCATGCCCGACGTGGAGCGCGCCCAGTACGCACGTTCCGCGTCGCTCGCGCGGTTCAAAGAAAGGACCCGCACGCTCGACGGCGACGTGAGGCCCGCCGCCAGCAGGCCCGTGGTCGGATTCTTCTTCGGCAGGACGTTGAACTCGACCGCGTGCCCCTCACGGCGAATAGCGAAGCGCAGCGCCTGGTTGGGCGGCGCCATCGCGACGCGCATGACGACGTCGTTGAAGGAATTGATGCGGTGTCCGTCGATCGTCTCGATCTCGTCGCCCATCCGAAGCCCGGCGACCTGCGCGGGCGAGCCCGTGTCCACCGCGCCCACGATCGCGGGCTCGGTCCGCAGGCCCACGCCGAACACGAACATGAAGATCGCGGCGGCGAGGATGATGTTCATCACCACGCCCGCGCTGATGATGACCATCCGCTTCCAGATCGGGCAGTTCTGGTAGGAATCGGGCGCGTCGCTGACCGCGGTGGGGTCCATGTCGTCCTGCCCGAGCATCTTCACGTATCCGCCGAAGGGGATCGCGTTGAAGCGGTACTCGGTGGGGCTCACGCCCGCGGCGTCGCCCGTGCGCAGCTTGACGCGATGCTCGAGCTCGCTCGACCCGCGCCGGAAACCCATGCCCTTGCGGTAGCTCACGAGCGCGGGCCCGAAGCCCATCGCGAACGCCAGCACGCGCACGCCCGCCCATCGCGCGGCGACGAAGTGCCCCAGCTCGTGCAGGAACACGATCAGCCCGAATCCGATGATGACCAGCAGCAGGTCGAGTGCGGTGCCCAGCATTCCATGCTCCGTGACGCGCGGGCCGACCCCGCGTCGGGACATCCCTTCCTTCGGCCCTCCGGACCCGAACGGACCAGCGGTCCCTCCCGCCGCGGCCCGTTCCGCGGACGCCCATGCGGCGTGGGGCGGAACCCGCGGGATTATTCGGCCGTTCTGCGCGCGACGCGGTGTGAATGCAAAGGGCCCGGGCAGCGGCGCCCGGGCCCGTCAGGATCGGGTTCTCGATGCCGCGGGGGATCAGTACTTGACGCTGCAGCCGTAGGGCTTGGTGTCGGGCTTGGAGATGGTCTCGCCCGCGATGAGGCTGTTGAGGGCATCCTTCACGTAGTTCACGTCGCCCTGCTTGTTGGGCGTGGGGGCGTTGTCGATCGCGCCGCGGTATGCGACGGCGCCGTCCTTGCCGATGACGAACATGTGCGGCGTGGTCTTGGCGCCGAAGGCCTTGCCGGTGGCGCCGGTCTCGTCGAGGAGGATCGGGTAGTCGATCTTCCACTGGGACTTCATCTTGGCGTTGATTTCCTTGCCGTTGCCCTGCTTGCCGGCGGCGCCGGAGTTGACCGCGAGCCAGACGACGTCCTTGTCCTTGAACTCGGCGTAGGTGTCGGTCATGGTCGTGAAGGTCTCATGGTTCTTGACCACGAACGGGCAGCCGGGGTTAAACCATTCGAGGACGACGATCTTGCCCTGCTTGGTGTAGTCGCTGAGCTTGTGCGTCGTGCCCGCGGTGTCCACCAGCGAGAAGTCCGGGGCCTGGTCGCCCACCTTCACGTCGCCCACGCCCATCACCCCCGCGGCAACGACCGCGTTCTCGACCGGCCCTGCGGCGATCGTCGCGGCGCCGATGAGGCCGCCCGCGCACATCGCGATCGCCAGTTTCGTCGTGAGATTCTTCGTCATTGCTTCGTCTCCTTGCTGCGTTCGGGCCGGGCGGATCGCGGCGTGATCGATCTCGATGCACCGTGCCGCGTGTCCTGCCGAGCCCTTCGTTGCGCAACCATCGGCGGAGCGTTCCGCGACGGTTCTTTCCCACCCTTGCCCCTCCGGAACAACCGGAGGATGGAACATCGATTGGCTTCCTCTCGCCCGGGCCCTCGCGCGAACGCATCGCGCAGACGGGCCTCCCCGACCCATGCACAACGCACGGGCGGGGCGATTCATTCCCCGCGTGCGTCGGGTGCGCTCGGAGGGGCCCCGGGTTCCGGAGAATCCGGGGGGGTGTTCGTCTCGCCATGCCCGCGGTCGAGCTCGGGCACGCCGAGCAGGTATCCGGTGCGGGCCGTCGTTTCGGTGCCGTCGGGCTGCTTCTCGGCGCGTTCGACGACGAGCGTGCCACGGAGGTATCGCGCGGGCGGGATCCACGCGGACCTCTCCGCGGCGAGCGTGAGCGTGATCTCGCTGCCCTCGGCCCGTCCGGTCTTCCACAGGTCGACCAGCTCGGGCGAGTCGATCGTGGGGTGGAACTCGAGTGCGGTCGCTCCGGGCACGCGCGCAACGAGCGTGCGACCGAACGCCTTCCACGACAGGCCCTCGGGCAGCTCGCCCCCGGGACGCGGCATCGCGGCGCGGGCCGCCTCGAACTCCGGCTTGCGATTCTCGGCGAGATCCTCGCGCGGCGCGATGCGCACGATCGCGTGCACCTCGGCGTCTTCCGGGACGCACGCGTCCTTGCACACGAGCCAGTCCGCGTGCGCCGTGACGGGATACTCGCCCGGGCTCGCGCTCGCGGGCACGCGCACCGGGATGAGGATCGTCAGGCGGTCCTCATAGATGTGATCGAGGATCTCACCCTCGGCGACGTGCCGGTGCGCGACGGGCCATTGCGCCTCGCCCGCGGACCAGCCAGCGGGCAGGTCGAGCGTCCACTCGGGCGCGAAGCCCGTGTCGTTGAGACCGTTCCAGTACAGGTGCCAGCCCGGCTCGATCTCGAAGGTGAGCGCGAGGGTGGTCGTGCCGCCCACGCGGAGCGCGGCGTGCTCCACGACGAGCGAGGGCTTGGCGTGCGGTGCTTCCACGGTGGGGGCCTGCCCCGCGAATGTGTACCCCGCGGTCGCGTGCCCGCACGCGAGGGTGGCGAGGAGGGTGAGCAAGTGGCGGGTGCCGGGACGTCCCGCCACGCCGCCCCGAAGGCTCGGTTCGTGATCCATCACTCCCAGGGCTCCGGTCGGCGTCTCGCATCCGCGGGCGTATGCTCCGCGCGATGGCCACGAAGTTTTACGGGCAGGTGCTCGCCAGGTTCAGCTCTCGCGGAGATTCGCATGCCCTGAAGAGGGGGGGCGTGGCTCGCCCAGCCTTCCACCGGGGCGGGGCGCCACGATGGGGAGCCACCCTCCTGGGGTGCTGCTGCGCGATGGGGCTGGTGGGCTGCAAGGCGAAGATCAGCGACAAGTCGATCCAGAGCATCTCCATCGCCGAGGTGCGTCGGGTCGTGGAAGAGGTCCAGAAGGGGAATGGGCGACTCGCGCTGCTCGTCGACCCGCGCACGCCGGACGAGTACGCGGCGGGGCATCTGCCGGGCAGCCTGAACATCGGGCTGGGGCAGGTGAACCCCGACGCGGGCAAGCCGCGGGCGCTGGAGGGGTATCGGTACCTCATCGTGTACGGCGAGGACCCGATCGACCCGCCCGCGGTGGGCATGACCAAGCGGCTGTTGCAGACCGGCTTCCGGGGCGTGCGTCTGTACCGCGGAGGTCTGAGCGAGTGGCGCGCGTACGGCTTCCCGATCGAGCCGGACGACGCGGGGACGGACGACGGCGCGGGCGATGGATCGGCGGACGGCACGAGCCCGTAACGGATCGCATGCTCGTTCCGTGCGCGGCATGCGCACGTACCGATCGCGATGTGAGCGGAACGTGAGTGAAAGGAAAAGGCCCGGCGCTGCGTGCGCCGGGCCTTGTGCATTGCGGGTGTTGCTCGTGACGCTCGATCAGGTGAGCGAGTCGAGCGGGTTCTGCAGGCCGAGGGGCGCGCCCGAGGCGGTCCAGCCGCCGCCGAGGAAGAGGTCGTAGTGGGTGAAGGTGGCGATGAAGGGCGAATCGGCGGTCGCCTCGATCGAGAAGTACTGGAGCACGCCGGGGCGGGAGAGGATGGAGTCGGTCTCGTGGACGAGGAGCTGCGCGACGCGGCCCGCTGCGACGAAGACGCTCTCGGTGACGGAGGACCCGTCGGTGAAGAGGAAGCGGACGGAGACCTCGGCGTCGATGTCGGTGGGGTTGAGGAAGCTGAGGGTCTCGAAGTAGCGCTCGCCCGCGCGGATGGTGTTCATGAAGCCGTCGCCGAAGAAGTAGCGGGTGCCGGCCTCGGTGAAGGCACGGGTCGCGTCGGCCTCGCCGAACTGGAGCTGCTGGGACGCGACGGTGACGGGGTCGTCCGAGGTGACGGTCAGCCCCGCGGTCTGGTTCTTGATCAGCCCGAGCTGCGAGCCCACGAGGCGGAGCGTGCGGTGCCCGGCGATCTCGATGGTGCGGAAGAAATCGGGCAGGCCGTTCGTGACGTAGGAACCGCGGATGGTGACGCTGGTGGTCGTTGCGTTGGGGTTGAAGATCACGAGCTCGGGAGTGATCGAGTCGCTGAGCGTGATGCTCGGGATCGCGGAGAGGACCGAGCCGCCCGTGGGGTCGCCCAGGTACGCGGTGCCGTAGCCCTCGGCGATGTTGTAGTGCGAGAGGGAGGCGACGATGCCGATGAACGCGGCGTCGTTGGCGCTGTCCGCGGCGCGGCTCGAGAGCAGGGCGCTGAAGACGCCGGTGGGGAGCGAGGGGTTGTTGTTGATGTTGAAGCCGAGACGGCGCTGGGCGCCGACGGTCTGCTGGATCTCGACGGGGTCGCCCTGCGCGGTGTACGCGGTGAGGGTGACGACGACGTCGAAGTCGTTGGGGTTGTAGTAGACGATGAAGTCGGCGCTGGTGCCGGGCGTGCGCTCGACGCGGGCGAAGCTCCAGGTCGGGCTGACTTCGTCGGTCAGCGCGTCGCCGAGGGTCGCGCCGAAGTCGTAGTGGGCGAAGGTCGCGGCGATGGGCCCGGTGGACTCAACGATCACGGAGTATGCCGTGTTGATGCGGACGCCGTCGGGGCGACCGACCTCGGCGTTGCTGACGGTCACGCCGCCGCGCGTGCCGGGCTGGACGGTCTTGGTGGCGATCGTCGCGTCGCGATCGCCGTTGGCGTAGCGGAGCTTGACGGTGAAGGTGACGGCGTAGTCGTTCCCGTTGGAGACGGAGATGAACTCGCGGATGATGTTGTTCGCGAAGCCCTCGGGGAAGTAGTAGACGTTGGTGGTGGGCTGCATCGCGACGCGGACGGTGTACTGCCCGGTGCCCAGGCCCACGCCGTCGACGAGGACGTAGAAGACCTGGTTGGCGGCGTCGGCCATGAAGTCGACGTTCGCGTTGGCGCCCGGGATGCCCTGCTGGTCGAAGACCAGGATGGCGCTCTCGCTCGCGTCGTCGAGGATCGCGACGGACACGTCGAGCAACTGCCCGCTGGGCGTGACGATCTGCACGAAGCCCTGCCCGGCGGCGGGGGCGACGAAGCGGAACAGATCGCGATCGCCGGCGACGCTGATCGCGTCGGACTTCTCGCCGCGACCCGTGCGCGCGTCGAGCAGTATCTCGATCGGATCGTCGAAGTCGACCTCGGCCGGGTCGGGGGGCGGGCCGTTGGGATCCTCGGCGCCCTGCACACTGAAGTAGTACTCGCCCGTGAGGCCCGAGACGGCGGAGATGAGCACGTAGAACGTTGTATTGGCGGCCGCGCCCGGGATGGTGAGCGAGACGTCCGCGCCGATGCTGGCGCCGGTCTGCATGAGGATCTGGTTCTGATCGCCGTCGAAGACGGTGATGATGCCGCGGAACTGCCCGATCTCGCTGAAGAGGGGCGAGAGCGAGAGGTCGACGTCGCCCGCGCCGACGGTGGTGAAGCGGAAGAGGTCGGTGTCGTCGCCCGGATCGAGGGCGGAGTTCGCCGCGCTGCCCGGGACGGGCGTGCCGACCTCGCCGAACCCGTCGAAGTCGAGGGGGATGACGGTCGCGAGATTGAACTCGCCCTCGTTGGCGTGGTCGTCCACGGCGGGGGCGTCGATCGAGAGCGTGTAGGTGCCGACGTCGCGCGGGGTGACCGCGGTGTCGTTGGCCTCGACGAGCACGTAGTAGAGCGCATTCCGGACGACGGTCTCGCCCGAGAGGATGACGACGCTCGAGCCCTGCACGCTCGAGCCGATCTGCGTGCCGGTCGAGTCGAACAGCGTGATGCGCGGGAGCAGCGCGCCCGCGGCGCCGGTGACGGTGACCGAGAGCGGCCCGCCCGCGGGGGCGAAGAAGCGGAACAGATCGGTGTCGCCCACCTGCTCGATCTCGCCCGACTCGGTGCCCACGCCCGTGCCGGCGTTGACGACGACGTTGGTCGCGAAGTCGAACTGCCCGGCGTCGGGGTGGTCGTCCGAGGGCGGGAAGTCCAGCGAGAGCGTGTACCGCCCGCGGTTGGCCTCGACGTCCGCGCCGCGGACCACGATGATGTAACGCGAGAGGTCGTAGTTGTTGGTCGTGGCGCCAGCGGAGTTGGTGATGCTGCCGATGCGGTCCGCGGTCGCGCCGAAGGTGAGCGTTGCGACCAGCTCGCCATCGGCGGCGACGAACTGCTGGATGCGTGAGAGGTGCACGCGGTTCACGAAGTCGCGCTGGAGTTCGTACACCTCGATCGCGGGCGTGAACGAGGCGTCCTTCGAGAAGACGTTGATCGTGAAGTCGGTGGTGGTGGGGGCGCTGAACCGGAAGATGTCGGTGTCGCCGACCTCCTCGATCTCGCCGTCCTCCTCCGCCTGCCCGATGAAGTCGAGGATCTCGAGCGGCGTTGCGGACCCCCAGCGCAGGATATCTGCGTGGTCGTCGTTGAGATCGAAGCCCGAGACGCTCGCGATGTAGTTGCCCGACTGTCCGCTGTTGCCCGTGACGTCGATGGTGTAGGTGAAGCTGTGGATCGCGTTGAAGGTGAAGGTGGCGATGCCGTTGCTCGGCGCGGCGATGCCGCCCAGGAGGGTCGTGGTGCCCTCGTCATCGGTCTGCAGGATCTGGATGACCGGGGAGAGCGCGGAGCCATCGCTCCGCGCCACGCTGACGGTGACGCTCCCGCCCGCGGGCGCGATGAACCGGAACCCGTCGGCGTCGCTGGCGTTGTTGATGCGTCCGTTGATGGAGCCCGTGCCGTTGGGGCCGATGGGCAGCGTCGTCGCGAAGACGCTCGCACCGGGGAAGTAGTCGTCCTGCGAGTTGCCACCGACGTCGGGGTTCGTGCTCGCGGCGATGAGGAGCTGGTACGACCCGGTCGCGTGGCGCCAGTCGATGTCCTCCGGCGCGTTCATGGTGCGCATCGTGGGATCGGCGATCGAGCCGTCCACATACTGCTGCCCCGACCCGACCTGCACGAAGTACGCCTCGCCCGCACGGACCTGGAAGGTCACGTACGCGTCGCGCCGGTGGAAGGTGAACCGCCCACCGTCGGAGTTGCCCGCGAAGGTCGAGTACGGGCGGAGCTCGTTCTCGCCGCTGATGGTCGTGTTGGTGTCGTTGTACGCGATCTGTTCGAAGTCGTTGTCGAAGACACGGAGGTAGGAATCGAGCAGGCTGTCGTAGAGCTTCGTCATGTCCGCGCCGCCGACCTCGATCTGGTCGGGGTTCATCAGCGTCAGGTCCTTCGTGGTCGTGACGATGGAGGAGACGTACTGATCGAGGATGTCCGACGTGTTGATGCGGATCTGCACCGTGCCCGTCCAGGGCGCGACGAAGGAGTACAGGTCGGTGTCGCCGATCGTGTGGATGTTGCCCCACTGGCCCGCCTCGACGATGTCAACCAGCTCCTGCTCGTCCGGGTTGTCGGGGTCGATGAAGCTCTTCTGCACATAAGCGCGCCGGAAGTTCCATGGACCTTGAGCGGGATTGACGCTCAGCGCGTTCGCGCTGTTGCCATTGCCATCGATTGTCAGCGACTGCGCCATCGAGAAAGCCGTGCCGTCCTGTACCTCGACCTGTCCGGAGATGTTGCCGGTGTCGACCTGTGCGTCGGCCTGGACCGTGAGCGTGTACCGACCGACGCCGGTCGAGGACACGACGATGTAGTAGGTCTCGCCGCCCCAGATGATCGCCGGATCGAGCTGGAACGGGCTGCGTGTCCCGCCCAGTGGCCCCGGTTGCGTCGTCGGATCCCACGCGCCCGCGGGGTCCGGAGGCGTCAACGGGTTGGTGTCCCGATCGCCGTTGGAATAGATCTGATTGAACTTCGAGTCAAACACCGCGAACGAAAGATTGAGGTAGCCGGGCACGGTGAGGGCGTTCGTGCCGGACTGCAGGCGCACGTCCAGACGCGAGGACGGGCGCCAGTTCGCGACCCACAAGGCCGGGTCGCCGCCGTCGTCCTTGCCCTCGAAATCCAGCAGCATGTCGACCTGCGGCACGAAGCTGAACACGTCGGTGTCGCCCGTGCGGAAGATCAGGCCACGCCCCTCGGCGATCACGGATGGATCACGATCCGCGATCGTGCCGGTCCCGCCCGCATCGTCCACATACACCGTACTGGTGGGGTCGCCCCAGATCAGCGGCGTGGCGTTGAGCCAGTCGCCCTCGTTCGCGTGGTCGTCGACCTGGTTGATCGGGGGCTGGCTCGTGTCGCCGAGCGTTGCGTTGGACTCGATCGTGACCGCGAGCGTTCCCAGTGGCTGAGAGAACGTGTCCGCGATGATGAAGTAGGACTGATCCGAGGTGATTGGTTCCTGGACGAGCGCGTTGCCTCCGTTGAAGTCGTTGTTGAAATCGATCTGCAGCCCGTTGAAGTTGTACAGTCGCAACTGCGGATCCACCGCCGGGGGAGCCGGATTTGTGTTGAATCCCGCGATGACAGCGGTGCCGCTCGCCGCAGGGTCGAAGCGGAGCAGGTGGAGCTGCCCGGTAAAGCTCGTGGTGAGGTCCACGCGCGCCTGACGCGAGACGGGATCGATCGCAACATCGAACGCGACGAGGTCGATCCACGCGCTGAACATGCCCGTCGCGGCGGGGCCCGCGGCGGCGTACTCGTCCGAGCGGATGCGGATGTAGAAGGTCTCGTCGGGCGCGCTGCGGAACGCGGCGAAGGCGTCGTTGAGGCGTCCGGTCAGGCTGTCCTGCGTGATGAGCGCCCCCGCGGAGTTGTAGATCTCGACGCGGGTGTCGAGGCCCATGCCCATGCCGGCCGGATCGTTCGCGTTGACGACGCCCAGGCTGTCGTACATCGCGCCCGAGCCCGTATTCACGCGGTACACGATGTCCTGCTGGCGCAGGGCGAGCGTGGCGGTGACGGTCTGGTCGTTGCCGCTGGCGAGCAGCGTGCTGATCGCGTCGATGCGGAGCGTGTAGTTGCCCGTCGCGGCGGCGCCGGTGTTCACATCGCTCGAGACGCCCACGTAGTACGTCCGCCCGGCCTCGGCGACGAAGCCGAGCCACGCGTCGGTGGGCGTGCCGCCCGTGAGCGTGCCGTTGCCCGAGCTCTGCGTGATGAGCGCACCGAACTCGTCGTACAGACGCAGGCGGCTGTTGAGCGAGCTGCCCGCGTTGAGCGCGTCGGCGAGGATCGTGACGAAGTCGCTCGCCGGGGCCTGGAACATGAACAGGTCGTCGTCGCCCGCGGTGCCGATGGTGCCCGCCGCGGTCCCGACGCCGGTCACGCCGTTGATCGTGACGTCCGTCCCGCTCGGGAAGTCGATGTAGCTAGGGTGATCGCCCGCGAGCAGCACGCGGTCCTCAAGGCGCTCAAAGGGCGTCGTGTCGCGCGAGCGTCCGCGCGCAGCAGTCCTTTCCGGCGCCAGGCCCACCATCCGGCGGAGGGCGCTGATACGGGACTCGTTCCGGCGTGCGTCTCGCGTGAACATGAACTCGCTCCCTGGTCGCCCGTCAGCTCCGACGGGCACAAATCGGTGCGTCCTGCGCTTCCAGCCTGCCGTTCCGGGCAACGATCATTCGTGCTCCGGGCGGTGTGGTGTTCCACGTGCCGACGCACGGGGACATCCCTTCGGGGGTCCGGCGTGCTCGCGGCTCGTCATTGCGACGCGGCTCGCCGCCCCGTGGGGCCGACAGCGTAGCGACACGTCGCGGGGCGTGGTCGGCTCGGCCAGGGGGGTCGTGCCCGGCGCTCCACCCGGAGCGCCCGGACCGCCCGCTGCGGGGCCCGGCGTCTTCGCCGCTCACGCTGCATACCAGCCTATCGCGACTTGCGACGCGATGCCAGTCCCATCCCCGGCGCGGGCAATTTGCGGGGACAACTCTTCCCCGCGCCCCAGAGGATTCGCCCCGCCAGCGTCCCCGGTTCCCCGCCGCCTACGCGGCAACGCCCCCGCACGCGAAGCGGATGCCCCCGATCGCGAGCAGGTCGGTCGCGTCGTAAAGCGGGACGGGGCTGTCCCCGGGCTGGATCAGGAGCGGGGCCTCGCTGGTGCCGAGGATCACGCCCTCGCACCCCCGGTCCCGCAGGCGGGAGAGCAGGTCGATGACCCACGCGCGCGTCCGGGCCTCGAGCCGCCCGTAGACCAGCTCCTCGAACACGATCCGCTCCAGCTCGTCGGCCTCGTCCGCGTCGGGCGCGATCATCCGCACGCCGCGGATGCCCAGGTGCGTCTGGTACGCCGCGGACTGGGTGACGAGCTTGGTGCCCAGGATGCCCACGGCCTGCCGCCCATCCGCCCGGACCGCCTCCGCGACCAACTCAGCCATATTGAGCCACGGCACCGGGCTGCCCGGCTCGGCGAGGTGCATCGCGTGCAGCACGCTGTGGTCCGGGCAGAGGCACAGATCGGCCCCCGCGGCCTCGAGCAGGCGGGCCGACTTCGCGAGCAGCTCCGCGACCGCGTGCCAGTCCTGCCCGCGGATCGCGCGGACGTACGCCCCGAACGGCTCGGAGTGGATCGTGACCCGGGGCACCATTGCGTCGGGCGAGCCGCACCCGCAGTAGTGCATGAGGCGCCGGTACAGGAGGGCGGCCCCCTCCGGGCTCACCGCGACCACGCCGAGATGCCGGGAGACACGCATTCCCCATCTTCCGGCGTGCGGCCCGGCGCGTCAATCCCCGGCGCGCGAGGAGGAGGCGCGCCCGCGTACGGCATTAACATGCGGGCATGGACGCGTTCGATCGGCTCGGAATCGCCCCCCAGTTTTGGGTAGATCAATCGCGCGTGCAGGCCGCGTACCTCGCCGCGGTGGCCCGGGTGCATCCCGACCTTGCCCGGGGCGATCCGGACGCCGCGGCCCGCTCGGCGGAACTGAACGACGCGCTCGCGACGCTGATGGACGACGAGCGGCGAGCCCGGGCGATCATCCACCGGTTCTGGGGGACGGAGGCTCTCGCGGGTCGGGAACTCCCGGACGGCTTCCTTGTGGACATCATGGGGATTCGCGAGGAGGCCGAGTCGGACCTCGCATCGGGCGGAGGGGCGGCGCTCGTGCGATGGCGCGAGCGTGCGGGCGCGATGCGCGCAGAGCGGATGGGCGAAGTGGGGCGGCTGATCGACGAGCTGACGGAGGCGCGCACCGCGGGCGAGGCGAGCCCGCGCGAGGCGGAACTCCTGCGCGAGGTGCGCGAGCAGCTCAACGCGTGGCGGTACGTCGAGCGCATGCTCGAACAGATCGAGCCCGGCGCGGGCACGACGCCGTAGGGCATTGCGAGCGCGAACTCCGCGCGGGCTACGCGAGCGGGTTGATCCACAGCCCGGTCGCGAGCTTGGGGTAGAAGAACGTGCTCTTCTGCGGCATCAGCTCGTTCGCGCGGGACACGTCGCGCACGGCGTCGAGCGGCGTGGGGCGCAGGATCACGGCGAGCTGCGCGAACGACGCGCCGCCGCCCGCGCCGGTCTCGGCGCCGGAGCCGATCTCTTCGACCTCTGCGACGGTGTGCGGGAACGCCCACTTGACGGGCTTGCCGGCGTTGAGCTTCGGTTCGCAGATGTCCTCGACGACGAGGTGCTGCGTGATCGCGACGTCGAGCGTGCGCCAGGCCTTGGACTTGTCCGCGAAGCGCGCGGCGAGCGGGTCGGGGCTGGTCGGGATCGCGACCATGCCGCGCCGCGAGGCGAAGTCCCACATGCCCAGGCGGATCGGGCCCATCGCGGTGAGCGTGTGCACGGCGCGCTCGAGCTCGGCGGGCCCGCCCGCGACGGGCTCGAAGCGGAACGAGCCCGCGGCGGCGCTGAGGAAGTTGTCGAACGAGTAGCCCGCCATGCCGCCCAGCACGCGGTGCGTGGGCCCGATGTACAGGCCCGGATCGCGCATGCCCACGAGCACCATCATGCACCGGCGCGCGGGATGGTCGGCGGGCACGCTCCCGGCGGCCTCGAGCGCGCCGAGGTAGTTGAGCGCGGTGTTGTAGCGGTGGTGCCCGTCGGCGATGAACACGTCCTCGCCCGCGAGCGCGTCGCGGTAGGCGCTCAGCGTGGCGTCGTCGTCGATGGTCCAGACCTCGTGCGTCACGCGATCGCCCATGTCGCCCGTGAGGTCGGCGGGGCGCGCGTCCATCACGGCGCGGACGATCGCGCTCCCGCGCCCGGACTCGTCGGCGAACAGGCCGAAGATGGGGCTGAACTGGGCGCGGCTGGCCTTCATGAGGGCCATGCGGTCTTCCTTCGGTCCGCTGAAGGTCTGCTCGTGGGGGAGGATGCCGCCGCCGGCGCGGGGGCCGAAGGGGACGACGTCGAGCGTGCAGCTCATGCCGCAGCGCTCGTAGCGCTTCCCATCCTGCGTGAATCGCTGGCGGTAGGCGAACATCGCGGGGGTGTCGCGGCGCGCGAGCGTGCCCGAGGAGAGCCATTGGCGGTAGAGGCCCGCGGCGTTCTCGTACGCGCTGGGCGGGCCGAGCTCCTTCGCGGGGACGTGGGGGAGGTCGAGCGCGACGACGTTGGCGGGATCGCGCGTGAGCAGGGCCTGCTTCTGCGCACTGCTGAGCACGTCGTAGGGCGGGGCGATGCGGGAGGAGACGTCGCCCCGGCCCACGCCGGCGGGCGTGGCGTACTGGGCGGCGCGGAAGGGATGGACGGCGGGCATGGATGGATCTCCCTCGATCGTGGATGGGCATGGCGTGCGGCGCGCGGCGGGCACGTTCGGCTCTACCATAGATCATGCCACGAGCGATCGTTCTGCGGGCGGCGGGGACGAATGCGGACGTCGAGCTGTGCCGGGCCTTTGAGCTGGCGGGCGCGAGCGTCGACCTTGAGCACCTCGGGCACGTCGTGCGCGAGCCGGGCATGCTCGCGCGGTACGACCTCGTCGCGTTCGCGGGCGGGTTCAGCTTCGGGGACGACGTCGCGAGCGGGCGGATCTTCGCGGCACGCGTGCGGCACGGGCTGTGGGACGCGATGCGCGACGCGGCGGAGCGCGGGTGCCCGATGATCGGCGTGTGCAACGGGTTCCAGATCCTGGTGCAGTCGGGGCTGTTGCCGGGGCCCCGCGCGGGCGGGGGCTGGGCGCGCGAGGCGGTGGTGCAGGACCGCGTGGCGCTGTGCGACAACGTCGTGCCGCGGTACCACGACACGTGGGCGCGGGTGGAGTTCGTCGAGGGCTCGGCGTGCGTGTGGACGCGTGACATCGATCGCGCCGCGCCGCGGGAGACGCTGATGCTGCCCTGCGCGCACGGCGAGGGGCGGTTCACGTGCCGCTCGCCCGAGGTGCTGCGCGAGCTGGAGGACGCGGGGCAGGTCGCGATCCGCTATGTCGATAATTTCAACGGCTCGGAGGGCGCCGTGGCGGGGATCTGCGACGCGAGCGGGCGGATCCTGGGGCTGATGCCGCACCCGGAGCGGTACCTCGACTGGAACCGGCACCCGTTCTTCACGCGGCTCGACGCGGCGACGCGCACGGGGCCCACGCCCGGGCTGCGGATGTTCATGTCGGCGGTCGAGGCGGCGTCGCGCGTCGGGGCGGCGTGAGGCGTGGACGATCTGCGCAGCGATGATGGGCTTCGGCGCGAGCCGAGACGCGAGGGCGCTCCTCGCGAGGCGGACGCCGACCGCTCAGTTGGGGATGGAATCGAGGCTTTCCCGCGCGTCGAGACGCGGACGCTGCTCGACCCGGGTGGTGCGCGATCGGAGCGGGTGGACTGGCACCTCGCGTGCAGCGTGTGCGGGTATGACCTGTTCGAGCTTGCGCGCACGGGCGTGTGCCCCGAGTGCGGCACGCAGGTCTCGATGTCGTTGCGCGGATGGCTGCTGCGCGACCTGGGCGTGCGTACGGCGCGCGCGTACGCGCGATCGGCGCTGCTTGCGGCGATCGGCACGTTCTTCGTGCCATTGCTAGTGATCGTGCTGATGGTGGTGGATGGCGTGAGAGCATCGAAGGGTGTTTCGGCGGGGCTGCTCGTGGCGCTCGGGGTGGGCGAGGGCGTGCTCGGGCTGGCGCTGCTCGCGGGGATCGTGTGCTGGCTCAGGGGCTGGTGGGGGCTGACGCGGAGCGAGGACCACGCCGCGTGGCGCGGTGATGGATCGCGCGTGCTGAACGTGCGGCTTGCGAGTGTCATTACACGCGCGTGCTCGTGGCTGGTCGTCGTCGGGCTTGGGATGCTGTACGCGGGCCGATGGGTGGGGCGGAGCCGCGCGGTGGAGTCGGTGGGATTCATCCTTACGCTCGGGGCGCTCGCGGGGCTGCTCATTGCGGGGCCGGTGGTGGTGCGCACGCTCGCGCGGGGCCTGCCCGTGACGCGCGTCGCGAGCGGGGCGAAGGTGCTGCACGTGTTCGGGATCGTACTGGTAGTGACCAACTCGATCTGCACGTTCACGATGTTCGCGCCGATCATCGTCTCGATGGACTTCGTCGGCGGGCTCGTGTACTTCAGCGTGCTCCTGGCGTGCCTGGTGGATTTCTCAGCGCTCGCGGGGAACGAGGCGCACCTGGCGGCGGCCCGGGCGGACGCGACGCACGCGGGCGGGGTGCGTCCGGCGGAAGACGCATAAAGTTCGGCGTGATCGCGGAGCTTCCAAAATCACGCGTGCTCGTGGCGATGTCCGGCGGGGTCGACTCGTCGGTGTGCGCGGCGATGCTCGCACGCTCGGGGCACGACGTGGTCGGCGTGTTCATGCGCCTGGGCTCGGTAGGGGAGACGCTCGATGGGGTCGAGCGTGAAGCTGCACACGAGGGCGCGTGCTTGACGGCGATCGGCGGCGCACGCGCGGAGAGACGCGTCACGCTCACGCAGGCGGCGGTGCACCATCGCGGGTGCTGCTCCGTGTCCGATGCGGCGGACGCGCGACAGGTCGCGGCGGAGCTGGGCATTCCGCTCTACGTCGCGAACTTCAAGAAGGACTTTGGGCGGATCATCGACTACTTCGTGGACGAGTACGCGAGCGGGCGCACGCCGAACCCGTGCGTGCGATGCAACGACTGGCTGAAGTTCGGGCGGCTGCATGACTATGCACTCGAGCTGGGCTGTGACTTCGTTGCGTCGGGGCACTACGCCAGGACGACGCGCGAGGTTGATGGTGCGCACTCGCTGCGGCGCGGCGTCGATCACGCGAAGGACCAGTCGTACGTGCTGTTCGGCGTGGACCCGGCGCACGTGGCGCGGATGCTGCTGCCCATCGGCGAGATGAAGAAGGACGACGTGCGTGGGCTCGCGCGGGAGTGGGGCCTGCCCGTGTTCGACAAGCCCGATTCGCAGGAGATCTGCTTCGTGCCCGACGACGACTACGCGGGCCTCGTCGAGCGTGCGCGCCCGGACCTGGCGCGGCCCGGCGCGATCGTCGACGAGACGGGCGCCAACGTCGGCACGCACGCGGGGCAGCACCGCTTCACGATCGGGCAGCGGCGCGGGCTGGGCGTGCAGCGGGATGAGCCGGGGTACGTCGTCTCGCGCGATCCGGCGAGCAACATCGTGACGATCGGGCCCGCGAGCGCGCTCGATGCACGTTCGTGCGTCGCGCACGAGGCGAACTGGCTCGTGACGCCGCCCGCATCGGGCGCGTGGCGGGCGTGCCTCGCGCAGCACCGGGCGCACGGCGAGGCGCTCCCCGCGCGGGTACGCGTGCTGGGCGATGTGAGCGAAGGCACGCCGTCGGGGCGGCGAGGGGCGTTCGAGGTGGCGTTCGACGCGCCCGAGCGTGCGCTCGCGCCGGGTCAGGCGATCGTGCTGTATGACGCGGATGATACCGATCGCGTGATCGCGGGCGGATGGATCGCGCGGGTGGGGTCCTAATGCCGGAGTGGAGGGGCGATGTTTCTGTACGCGTCCTATGCGACCATCCCGATCTCAGTGGTGCTCATCTGCCTTGCCCTGAACGGAGACGGCATCCCAACGTGGAAACGAACTGTGTTCCTCGTCATGCTCGTTGTCATAGGCTCGTTGCTCGGTGCAGCATTCTTCGAGCTTTACAAGATGGAGCTGAGCGCCAACGCTCATTCTTCAAACTTGCTCGAATGGATTACGCACGATGAACCGAGTGCTCAGAACGGGGTGCTTGCAGTCGAGGTCGAGGACCTGCAAGTATGGATTGACAGGACCCCTCGGCCATTGTTCGATGACATGGCGCGAAACGCAGGGATCTTCGCCACTGCGCACGTTGCGCTTCTGGTCCCGATTGGAGCTATCGCGATTATTGATCGACGATCGGCCGAGAGTGCGCGTGCGAAACTTGCACGCCGCGAATAAACGTCACCTGGCGTGCATGGCTGCTTTCCGCATGATGAGCAGGTAGTTGAACCCGCGCAGGAAGAAGCCCGATTCCTCGGCGGATTTCTTCCAGTTGCCCTTGGCGAGCTTGTGGTTGTGGCGGACGACGCACACGACGTCGACGGGCTGCAGATAGTCGCGCATGATCGAGAACAGCTCGAAGCCGATGGGCATGAAGAGGCCCTCGCCGCGCCGCTTGCCGGGCTTGAGCGAGTCGCTGACGTACAGCGCCAGGTGCCCGCCGGGCCTGAGCACACGCTCGCACTCGGCGATGACTTCCTCCATCGCCTCGTAGTACGCGCGTCCGTGCATCTCAACGCGCTGCCCGTCCATCTGCTCGAGGCTGCTCTCGCCCGCGTCGAGCCTGCCGATGCAGTCGGGATGGTCGGAGTACGCGATGTGCGTGGAATAAGGCGGATCGAGGAAGACGAGGTCGACGCTCGCGTCGGGCAGGTCGATCTCCCGCGCGTCGCCCGCGCGGATGTCGCCGCGCGCGGGAGCAAGATCGAACGCGACGGCGCGCCGGCGTGTGTCCTCGCACACGTCGAGCGTCGTGCCCGAGCCGCACATGGGGTCGAGCACCGTGTCACCCTCGCGCGTGTAACGCTGGATCACCTGCCAGATCACCCACGAGGGCGTCGCGCCGGCGTAGTTCTTGTCGCCCTGCACGCCGCGGCCCAGCGAATCGTTGTAGTGCTGGCTGGGGTACTCCCAGAGCGTGGTGTTGAACGGTCGCAGCGGTGGGCGCTCGAACAGGCGCGGCTTGCGATCGGGGAAGGCGTTGACCTTGGGCCCGTTGGGCGCGGGGCCGGCGCGCTTCGCCTGGAAGTTCCGCGCGGGGCCCTTGGGTCGCGGGTCATCTCCACCACGGCGCGGCGTTGTCACGTGAGCGCCCCGATGAGCTTCGCACGCACGTCCTCGAGCGAGCCCTGCACACGCGCGCCCGCGGCCTGCGTGTGCCCGCCCCCGCCGAAGCGCTTGGCGATCTCGTTGACGTCGACGAACTTGTTTCCCGACTTGGAGCGCAGGCTGATCTTGACGACCTTCGCGTGGTTCTCCTCGACCTCGGTGAGGAGGGCCGCGACGCGGACGCTCTCGACGCTCTTGACGAGGTCGAGGAAGCCCCCGGTCTCGCCCGCATGAGCCTTGCTCTCGCGGAAGTCGTCCATGCGGAGGGACATGATCGCGATCTGCCCGTCGCGCAGGAACACGAGCGTCGCGAGCGCGCGGGCGAGCAGACGCATCCGTCCCTCGCTGTCGGTCTGCTCGATGTCCTGGAACAGCTCCGCGTGGCGGATGCCCGTCGACATCAGGTCCGCGGCGAGGCGCATGACGTCGGGCGTGACGTTCGCGTGGCGGAACCAGCCCGTGTCGGTCGCGAGCCCGAGATAGAGCGGTTCGGCGATCTCGGTCGGCAGCTCGCGCGCCGAGCCCAGGCCCAGGATGCGGACGCACAGGTCGCACGCGAGGGCGCACGCCGCGGCGATGCGCGGCTCGATGATGCGCCGCTCGCCCAGCTCGGGCGCGCCGGACTGATGATGGTCGACGATCGCGGTGCGCGCGGGCATGGCGTCGCGTTCGAGCAGCGGCAGGTAGGGCTCGAGCTGCGAGCGCGAGCCCGTGTCAAGAACAACGACGCGCTCGTTCGCACCAAGCTCGGGAAGCCCGCGCTTCTCGATCGTCAGCCACGACTCAGGGCCCGACGCCCCGGCGGCGCGCTCGGTCCAGTGAGGGAGGATCCCGGCGTAGAGCGCGTGCGCGTCAACTCCGCGGAGGCGGAGCGCCCGCACGACGCTCATGGTGGAGCCGATCGCGTCGCCGTCGGGCTTGGCGTGCGTGATCGCGAGCACGCGGGGCGCGCCGAGCAGCCACGCCGCGAGTTCGGCGGGGGTGGTGTTCGTGCTCCATGCGGGTGCGGAGGCGGGTGCGTTCACGCGGGTTTCCTTGAGGCGGATGGTGCTCCGGGAAACCGACGACGTTAGGCGTGCGCGGTCGATCGGGCGGGGCGGGCCCGGCGCGAGTCGGCTTCCGGGGCCTCGTCCGCGAGCACGCCCTCGATCCGCTCGATGTCACGCTGCATCTGCGCGAGCAGCGCGTCGAGCGACGCGAACCGGGCCTGCTCGCGCACCCAGGCGACGAGGTCGAGCTCGAGCGGCCAGCCGTACTCGTCGAGCCCCGCGATCGCGTCGCCCGCGCCGCGCGGGGCGCCGATGAGGTACGCCTCGATCGTGCGGGCCGAGCCGCCGAAGGTGGGCTTGTCGCCCACGCTGACCGCGGCGGGAAGCCTTCGACCGTCGGGGAGCGTGCCCCAGGCCGCGTACACGCCGTCGGCGGGGAGCATGACGAGGGGGTCGATGTTGCAGGTGGGGAAGCCGATGGTGCGTCCGCGCCGATCGCCCCGGACGACGTCGCCCGAGACGCGGTAGTGCCGCCCCAGCACGAGCGCGAGGTCGCGGACGCGCCCGTGGGAGAGCAGCCAGCGCGTGAGCGTGCTGCTCGCGGTGACGATGCTCTGGTCGGTGAGCGCGACGTTCACGGGCGGGACGATCTCGCACGCGAAGCCGAAGCGCCGTCCGAGGTCGGCGAGGGTGTTCACGTCGCCCGCGCGGGCCTTGCCGAAGCAGAAGTCGCGCCCCTCGACGATCGCCACGGGCGCGAAGCGTTCGACGAGCTGCGCGATGAAGGCCTCGGGGTCGAGCCCGAGCAGCTCGCGCGTGGGCTCCAGGCGGACGACCTCGTCCACGCCCGCCCCGCGCAGCAGGCGGGAACGCTCCTCGAACGTGCTCAGGCGCGGCGGCACGCGCTCCGGCGCGAGCAGGGCCATCGGGTGCGGGTCGAACGCGAGCGCGATCGCCCGCCCGCCCGCGGCGCGGGCAAGCTCTCCGGCGCGCCGGGCCAGGGCCGCGTGCCCGAGGTGCACGCCGTCGAAGGTGCCGATCGTCAGGGCGCTCGCCATCTGGAGGACGGTATGTCCGGGAGCATGTCGGGGACTTCCCGCGCGTGGGCCGGGCGCGCATGTTCCGGCGGGGCCGGGGCGTGCGGTTTCCTATACTTCCCGTCCGCACGCTCTCCGGGGCCCGGCGCCCCGCTCGGACGCCATATATGCCGATCTTCGGGAAGTCGAAGAAGCCCGCCCCCAGCGGATCGCCCGCGGTGCCCACGGGCGGCGCTCAGCCGCAGCGTGAGGCGCGGATCCAGTCGCTGGGCGTCGAGATGCTGGACCGCGCGCGGAAGCACAAAGCGGGGCTGCTGTCGGCGAAGTTCTACTCGGACAAGCTGATGGACTGGTCCATGAAGGACCAGCAGTTCAAGGTGCAGATGTTCCGGTTCGTGGACGCGTTCCCGGTGCTGCGGACGCCCGAGTCGGTGCACGAGCACCTGACGGACTACCTCACGCAGCCGGGCGTGAAGCTGCCCGCGGGGATGGACCTCGGGCTCAAGGCGGGCGGGCTGGCGAAGGGGTTGTTGTCGGGCACGATCTCTTCGCAGATCAAGGGCATGGCGCAGAAGTTCATCGCGGGCACGGACGCGGCGAGCGCGCTGCCCGGGCTGCGCGAGCTGTGGAAGGACGGGATCGCGTTCAGCGTGGACCTCCTGGGCGAGGCGTGCGTGAGCGACGCGGAGGCCGACGCGTACCAGCACAAGTACCTCGACCTCGTCTCGAACCTGCCGGGCGAGGTCGCGGGCTGGAGCGTGAGCGAGCGGCTGGAGCGGGACCATCTGGGCCCGATCCCGCGCGTAAACGTGTCGGTCAAGATCAGCTCGCTGAGCGCCAAGTGCGACCCGATCGACACCGAGGGCGGCATCCGCGACGTGATGTCGCGTCTGGTCCCGATTCTTGAGCGGGCCCGCGAGAAGGGCGTCTTCATCAACTTCGATATGGAGCAGTTCGCGCTCAAGGACCTCACGATCGAGCTCTTCATGCGCTGCTGCGAGAAGGTCGATTTCCAGGCCGGGCTGGCGATGCAGGCGTACCTCAAGAGCGGCGTGGACGACGCGAAGCGCGTGTGCGAGTGGGCGAAGCGGACGGGGCGGGTGGTGAGCGTGCGCCTCGTGAAGGGCGCGTACTGGGACTATGAGACGATCCACGCGGAGCAGCAGGGCTGGCCCTGCCCGGTGTGGAACGAGAAGTGGCAGACGGACCTGTGCTTCGAGCAGATGGCCGAGGTGTTCCTCGACGCGACGCCGCGGCGCGCGGGCGAGGGGGGCGTGAAGCTCGCGCTCGGTTCGCACAACGTGCGTTCGATCGCGGCGACGCTGGCGGGGCTCGAGTCGCGCGGGCTCCCGCGCGAGGCGATCGAGCTGCAGATGCTGCACGGGATGGCCGACCAGCTCAAGCACGCGGGCGCGGAGATGGGGCTGCGCGTGCGCGAGTACGTGCCCGTGGGCGAGATGATCCCGGGCATGGCGTACCTCGTGCGCCGCCTGCTTGAGAACACGAGCAACGAGAGCTGGCTGAAGGCGGGCTTCCTCGATAACGCCGACGCGGGCGTGCTGCTGCGGGCGCCGGGGCCCAGGCCGACGCGCTCCGTTGCGCATGCCCAGGCGCTCGATGGCGTCGGCCCGAGCAACGGCACGTTCGCGACCAATCCCGTCGCCGCGGGCGCGGGCGTGCATCGCGATCTGTACGAGGTCGCGCCCGAGCGGCACATGCTGACGCCCGCGGTGCGGGGGGTGGGCAACGAGCGCCCGTTCTACACGGAGCCGCTGCGCGACTTCTCGAAGAAGCCCGTGCGCGAGGCGTTCTCTCGCGCGATCGAGGGCGCGGTCGTCCGTCCGGTCGACAGCGATCGCGCGACCGAGCGTGACGCCGCGGAGGCGCTCGAGAACGCGACGGCGCACTTCCCGGCCTGGCGCGACACGGACCCGCGTGTCCGCGCGGGCGTGCTGGTGCGCGTCGCGGCGATGATGCGTTCCCGGCGTGACGAGCTGTCGGGCGTGATCGTGAGGGAAGCCTCGAAGCCTTGGCGCGAGGCGGACGCCGACGTGTGCGAGGCGATCGATTTCTGCGAGTACTACGCGCGGCTCGCCGTGCCGCTGTTCGAGCGTCACCGCCTCGGACGGTTCATCGGCGAGCTGGACGAGGCGTGGTACCAGCCCCGCGGGCCCGCGGTGATCATCTCGCCCTGGAACTTCCCGCTGGCGATCTGCGCGGGCATGACCTCTGCGGCGCTCGTGACGGGCAACACGGTCGTCGTCAAGCCCGCGGAGCAGACGCCGCACATCGCGGCGCTCATGGCGAAGATGTTCCACGACGCGCTCCGCGAGGTCGCGCCGGGCATCCATCCGGAGCACACGCTGCGGTTCCTGCCCGGGCGCGGCGAGACGGTCGGCGCGGCGCTGGTCCGCGATCCGCGCACCGCGATCATCGCGTTCACCGGCTCGAAGGCGGTCGGGCTCGACATCATCCGCGCCGCGGGCCTCACGGGCGAGGATCAGGCGCACGTGAAGAAGGTCGTGTGCGAGATGGGCGGCAAGAACGCCGTCATCGTCGACGCGTCCGCCGATCTGGACGAGGCGGTGCTCGGCGTGCGCTACTCCGCGTTCGGGTTCAGCGGGCAGAAGTGCTCGGCATGCTCGCGCGTGATCGTGGTGGACGCGGAAGGGCCCGAGGGTGAGCACGTCCGCGCGTTCTCCGAGCGTCTGGTCGAGGCGACGCGGGCGCTGGTGGTGGGGGACCCGTCTCGTCCCGGCACCGACGTGGGCCCCGTCATCGACGACGCGTCGCGCGACAAGATCGTCGGGCTGATCGAGCAGGCGAAGCGGGAGGGATGCCGGCTCGCGCTGGGCGAGGGTGTGACTCGTCTGCCCGACTCGTCGGTGTGCGTGCCGAAGAACCTTGTCCCGCCGCACATCTTCCTGGGCGTTCGCCCGGAGCACACGATCGCGCGTGAGGAGGTCTTCGGGCCCGTGCTCGCGGTGATGCACGCGCACACGTTCGACGACGCGCTCGCGATTGCCAACGCCTCCCCCTACAAGCTCACCGGCGGCGTGTTCACCCGCAAGCCCGCGCACATCGAGCGGGCGAAACGGGAGTTCCGCATCGGGAATCTCTACATCAACCGCGGCATCACCGGCGCGCTCGTCGGTCGTCAGCCGTTCGGTGGGTTCGGCATGTCGGGCGTGGGTTCCAAGGCGGGCGGCGCGGACTACCTCATGCAGTTCGTCGAGCCCCGGGCGTCGTGCGAGAACACGATGCGGCGCGGCTTTGCGCCCGAGCTGTAGTGGGCCTGGTCGCGGTCATCGCAACCGCATATCGATGTGCATATACCGATTTTTGGATGCCGCGAGTGGCAACCGCAAAATCCGGATGTATATCCAGTCCGGACGAGAACATCGCGCAGACATCGCGGTTCGGTCGTCCCATCGACGGTGCTGGAGGGTGAAGAAATGGGGATGTTCGGGGTGCGGGTTGCTGCCGCGTGCGTCGCGGGCTGCGCGGGGTTGGCGTCGGCGCAGGACGTCATCGAGCTGTTCAACGGGGTGTACCAGGACGCGATCCGGAACGAAACGCCCGGGGCGCTCTCGGCCAACGCGGGCCCGGGCGCGATCAGTCGCGCGGGCGCGATGATGCACGTCGCGATGTTCAACGCGGTCAACGCGGGCACGAACAAGTACGAGTCGTACGGGTCGTTCGAGTTCGCCGGGGCGAACGACGCATCGCGCCAGGTCGCGGCGGCGGTCGCGGCGCACCAGGTCATATCGTCGCTGTACACGAGCGGTGCGACGCTCGCGCAGTCGCAGGCCGCGCTGAACTCGGTGCTGGCGAGCGTGCCCGACGGGCAGGCCAAGACGCGGGGCATCCAGCTCGGGCAGGCGTCGGCGAGCCACATCATGCAGCTCCGCGCGGGCGATGGATGGAACAACACCATCCCTTACACGCCGGGGTCGAGCGCGGGGGACTGGGTCCCCACGCAGCCCGGCGATCCGGTGCACCCGCACTGGGGCAACGTCACGCCCTGGGGCATCCAGAGCGGCGACCAGTTCCGCCCGAACCGCCTCGCGAGCTACGGCACGATGGAGAACTTCCTCGCCAGCCAGGAGTACGCGGACAACTTCAACGACGTGAAGGAGAACGGGCGCATCGACCGCTGGACCCCGGCCGACGAGGAGTACCAGGTCGCGTTCTTCTGGGGCAACGACCGCTACGGCACGTACAAGCCGCCGGGCCATCTGAACAACATCACCCGCGAGTTCATCGATCGCGAGTGGGCCGGGCTGGGCGCGGACGAGCGGCTTGAGAAGAGCTCGCGTCTGTTCGCGCTCCTGAACATCGCGATGGCCGACGCGGGCATCGCGGCGTGGGACTGCAAGTACAACACCGAGTTCGACCTGTGGCGCCCCATCACGGGCATTCGCAACGCCGACCTCGATGGGAACCCGCTCACGCTGCCCGACGAGAACTGGGAGCCGCTCAACCACGTCGATCCCGACGGCGACGGGCCCATGACGGCCGACCCGTTCAGCCCCAACTTCCCCGCGTACATGTCGGGGCACGCGACGTTCGGCGCGGCCCACGCGGCGATCATGCGCGAGTTCTTCGGCGGCGACTCGTTCGATCCCATGCTCTTCTCGACGGACGATCCGTACGTCGAGGGCCTGCTCCGCGAGTTCGCCTCGTGGGAGGACATGGCGCGGGAGAACGGGCGCAGCCGCATCTATCTGGGCGTGCACTGGCAGGTCGACGCCGACGATGGGTACCTCGCGGGGACCGGCGCGGGCGAGTGGATCTACGCCAACTACCTGCGAGCGATCCCGAGCCCGGGTGGGCTGGCGCTGCTGGGCGTGGGCGGGCTCGTGGGCCTGCGCCGTCGCCGCTGATCGTTGATTGAGACAGATCCAGTATTGAGATAGATCCAAGTTGAAACAGATGCAGGGGGCTCGCTCTCGGAGCGGGCCCCTTGTCATTCTGGCTTGGTGTGCGTCGCGCGGATGAGAGGTCAGAACACTCGCGAGGGCGCCCGGTCGCTCTCGTAGCGCATGATCTCGTCGATCGTGTTGTCCGGGTTCATGATCGCCGCGGCGGGGCGGTGGGCCGCGTACTCCTCGTCCGTCATGTGCGCGTAGTGCATGATGATGACGCGGTCGCCCGGCTCGACGAGGTGGGCCGCCGCTCCGTTGATCTCGAT
This sequence comes from Phycisphaerales bacterium, assembly GCA_034004365.1. Taxonomy (GTDB): domain Bacteria; phylum Planctomycetota; class Phycisphaerae; order Phycisphaerales; family UBA1924; genus JAVEWV01. The sequence continues at coordinate 180,114 of JAVEWV010000003.1, read as the reverse complement.
CCGCTTGCTTCCCGGCTCGCCCCGGAACACGTACGTCTCGAACCGCTCGCCATTGCGGCAGTTCGCGACGGTGACCGCGTCGTTCACGCGCAGCCCGATCTGGTCGAGGATGTCGGCGTCGATGGTGATCGACCCGATGTAGTCGGGCAGCGCCGCGGTCACGGTCGCCATGTGGATCTTGCAGTAGAGCGATTTCCTCAACATCTCCAGAATCCTACGCGCCAACCTCGCGCGCTGGCCTCCCGTCCGTCTCGCCCCAAGCCATCTCGCCCGGAGCCCGGCTCTCATCCATGCATGCCCGATGGGAAGGTCGCCCTTCGTTCGGGTCGCCGTGGGCCCGTCGGACCGAGCGGCAGGTGGGCGAGCTCACCCGCTTGGTGGGCGATGTCGCCTTCTCTTTCCATCGATGCCGCGCGCGGGAGCGGCGCGACACGCTCCGCGCGTCTTAAGCAACGGAAGAGACTGCGAACTCGCCGCCCCATAACCTCGCGTTGTGTGTGAATCTGGGGGCTCGGAGCGGTCTTCACGGCCCGATATGCGCCTCCGACGCCGACGTGCACGCGCGCAAACATCGAAATAACGCCCGCGTGGGATACCATGAGCACGGAGAGCGCCGCGGAACTCATAGCCCCGCGGCATAGAAAAAAGGGAGAGACAAGATGTCCCGCCATTCGTTTGCGGTCGCCGCGCTTGCGGTGTGTGGTTGCGTTGCAGGCGCGAACGCCGAGCGCATCGACCTCCTTGTGTATGAAAACGCGTCGGGCGGCGACATCTCACTGCTCGACCTCTGGGTCGACGTCAGCCAGTCGGGAGCGCTCGTCACCCTCGACTTCCACAACGACTCGACCGTCAACTCCCGCATCAGCAATCTCTACATCGAGCGGACGGCATTCACGCAGTCCGCGTTCGTCGGCGCGGGGTCGCTCCAGAACCCCCTGCCCAGCGGCGTGAACTTCTCCGCCGGCGGCAGCCCCGCCAATCCCGCCCAGACCATCGACGCGTACGACACCGCATGGGGCGGCACGCTCGCCTCGTTCGGCCGCAACGGCGGCGCGGCGAACGGGGTCGATCCGGGCGAATCCCTCTACGTGAGCTTTACCCTCAGCGACGCGAACATCGACGTCGCCGAAGCGCTCCGGAACCGCGAGTTCCGCGTCGCGCAGCACGTCATCAGCATCGGGGCCGGAAGCTTCAGCGTCTGGACGACCAACGTCCCCGCGCCGAGCGTCGCGAGCGCAATGCTCGGCGGGCTCGTGCTCGCGGGTCGTCGTCGTCGGTAGGACGCCGGGCTCGCACTGCGCCTGATCCAATCTGCAATTGAAAAGCCCCGGGCATGCTCGCCCGGGGCTTTCGCTTTGGAGGGGTTGTTCGCGCGGGGAGCGGGACGGCCTTGCCTGGTGCTCAGCCGTTCGCCGCCTGCGAGCCGCGGGGCTCGATGTTGATCTCGGGGCGGACTTCCTTGTAGACCGATCCATCGACGAAGCCCTGGAGCTTGCGTGCGCGGACGGGGTGCTGCAGCTTGCGGATCGCCTTGGCCTCGACTTGGCGCACGCGCTCGCGGGTCACCTTGAAGATGCGACCGACCTCTTCGAGGGTGTAGGTGTATCCGTCGCCGATGCCGTAGCGGAGCTTGATGATCTCCCGCTCGCGGTAGGTGAGGGTCTTGAGGACCTGCTCGATGCGCTGGCGGAGCATCTCCTGCGCGGCGATGTCGCTGGGCGGGGCCTGGCTCTCGTCCTCGATGAAGTCGCCGAAGTAGCTGTCCTCGCTCTCGCCCACGGGGCGGTCGAGCGAGACGGGCGTGCGCGCGATCTTCATCACGCGGCGCGTCTCGCTCGGGCTCAGGTTCATCCGCTCGGCGAGCTCGTCGAGGCTGGGCTCGACGCCCGTCTCCTGCTGGATCTGCTTCTGCAGGTTCCGCAGCTTGGTCATTGTCTCGATCATGTGGACGGGGATGCGGATCGTCCGTGCATGGTCGGCGATCGCGCGGGTGATCGCCTGGCGGATCCACCACGTCGCGTAGGTCGAGAACTTGTACCCGCGCTTGTACTCGTACTTATCCACCGCGCGCATCAGGCCCGTGTTGCCCTCCTGGATGATGTCCAGGAACGACAGGCCCCGGTTGCGGTACTTCTTCGCGATCGACACGACCAGGCGGAGGTTGCCGCCCGAGAGGTCGCGCTTCGCCTGCTCATACTCCCAGAACACGGTGCCGATCGACTTGATCCGCGCCTCAAGCTCGTTCGGGTCCTCGAGCACGAGCGAGCGGAGCCCGTCGAGCTCCTCGCGCATGACCTCCAGATCCTCCGGCTCGGCCCGACCCCGCGACGACGCGAACCGCGAAAGGTCCGCCGAGAGCTGGGTCATCTTCACGCTGATCGCACGCAGCTTGCGCATGAGCGGGATGATGCGCCCCGTCCGCAGGCACAGCTCCTCCGTCAGCGCGCTCATGCGGCGCCTGCGGCTCGCGATCCGCTCGAGGAGGTCCTGGATCTCGCCCTCGCGCCCCGCCCGGCGCGCCTCTTCCAGCTTCGCCCAGTCGCCCCGGTTCAGCTCGAGCAGGCGCTCGATCGTCCGCAGGTTGTACGGGATGCGCTTGCTGATGATCTCGCGGTGGTTGGGCTCGGCGGTCGAGATCCGCATCGTGCGGTCGAAGGGCAGGTCGCCCGCGTCGACGAGCTTGAGCGTCTCGACCGCGAGCTGCACGATGTAGTCGCTCTCGAGGCAGCGACGCCGGAAGATCATCCGCGTCGTCTCGATCTTCTTCGCGAGGCGGATCTCCTCCTCGCGCGTCAGCAGCGGGATCGAGCCCATCTGCGTCAGGTACATGCGCACCGGATCATCGATCCGGCGGGAGCCGTCCGCGCTCGCCTCCGCCGCGACCTCGCGCCGCAGCGTCTCGCCGTCGAGCGCCTCCGCTTCCGCGACGTCGAGCTCGCCGCGCGTGAGCGAATCGGGCGCCTCGGCGGGGTCCCGGGCCTCGAGCGTGAGCGGGTCGCCGCCCATCACGCGCCGGATGTCGATGGCTTCCTCTGCACGCTCACCGCCCGCCACGCTCACGGCGCGGAGCGGCGCGGGCAGCTTGCCCGCGCGGACCGGGGCGCCGAGCTCCTCGGGCTTCTTGCCGGTGCGCACGCTCTCGCGGTGCAGGCGGGCGCGGAACTCGAGCTCATCGACGAGCTCGATGCCCTCCGCGTCCATGAGGCTCAGCAGCCGATCGAGGTGGATCGGGTCCACCATCTCATCGGGCAGCGTGTTGTTCAGTTCCTCGTAGCTGAGCCACCCGCGCTCCTTGCCCAGGCGGATCAGCTCAAACATCGCAGGATTCAAGTCACAGATCACGCCGTCCTCCTCGCCTCGTCATGGGCGGGCCTCACCGGCCGTTGGACACCGATTCTTCCACCCGGAACCCCCTCGAACCACCCCCGCCCTCCCTGGCGACGCAACTTCGCTCTACGAACGCCCCCCAGGCCGCGGCACGGCCCGTCGATCGCCCCCGACGGCCCGGGCCCGCGCGATGCGTTCCAGCGGATCGTCCGCCGGGCACGTGTCGCGCGTCAGCTCGCGCACGCACTGCACGAACATCTCCTTCACCCGTGACGCCTCGCGATCGCAGAGCGCATCGACCCGCGACGCGACCGACACGCCCCAGCCCCGCGCGTCCTCCTGCTCCATCGTGTCGAGCAACGCCGAGAGCGACGGCTCCATCCCCTCGCCGTGCAGCCGCTCGATGTGCTCGACCACCGCCCGCGCCAGCGCCGAGCCCGACGCTGCGGATCGCATCGACTCCCGCTCCTGCGCGTCCGCCGCGCTCCACAGCACGGGCTCGCACAGCACGCATCCGATCGCCGAAGCGAGCGCGTCGAGCGCCGCGCCCGTCGGCACGCGCGACTCGACGTTCTGCGCCGCCGCGGGCGTGCGCACGGGGCGTGCCGCGGCCTCCCGCGCGATCTCCTCGCGCGAGAGCCCCGTCAGGCGGGCGAGCTCGCCGATCACGAGCGAGCGGCGCATGGGCGGCGCCTGCGCGAGCCCCATCTCCGCGAGGCGCGCGATCTCGTCCTTGACGAGGCGTTCGAGCCCCGCCGGGCCCAGCCCGCGGGCCTCTTCACGCAAGCGCGAGAAGCGGAACGCGAGCAGGTCGGTCGCGCCCTCGATCACGCGGGACATCACCTCCGCGCCGCCCTCACGCTTGAGCAGCTCGTCGGGGTCCTTCGCGTCGGTGAAGCGGGCGAGCGTCGCGATGCGCACGTCGAGCGATTCGCCGAAGAACACTTCCAGCGCCCGGTCCGCCGCCTTCTGCCCCGCGGAGTCGCCATCGAACATGAGCACCACGCGGTCGCACATGCGCCGGAGGGCCTGCGCGTGCCGGCGTGTGAGCGCGGTGCCCAGTGTGGCGACGCAATGGGTGAACCCGCCCTGGTGCATTGCGATGACGTCGGTGTACCCCTCGCACACGATCGCCTCGCGCTTCTTCTGGATCTCGCGCGACGCGAGGTGCAGCGCGTACAGCGTGCCCGACTTGTCGAACAGCGGCGTCTCTGGAGAGTTGAGGTACTTGGGCTCGTCCTCGTCGCGGATCTTGCGTGCGCCGAACGCGATCACGCGCCCGATCGAATCGCAGATCGGGAACATCAGCCGATGGCGGAACGCGTCGTACACGCCAGCGGAACCCGCACTTGGCGTGCTGTTGCTCGCGTCGCGCCGCTTGAACAGCCCCGCCTGCACGAACGCCGACTCAGGCAGGCCCTTGGCCTGGACCGTGCGGAGCAGCCCATCCCACATGTCCGCGCTCGCGCCGAGCCCGAAGCGTTCGGCCATCTCGGCGCTGATCTCGCGCCGCTCGATCACGCCCCGCGCCGCCGAGCCGTGCTGCGGATGGCGGAGCAGCAGGCGGAAGTAGTCCTGCGCCATCTTCGCCGCCGCGAGCAGCTCCTTGCGCCCGACCGCTCCGGGCGCGCCGGCGCCCGCCGCCGCGGGTGCGCCGCGCGGCGTGAGCTCGATGCCCGCCCGCTCCGCGAGGTACTCGAGCGCCTCGCGGAAGTCCATCTTGAAGTACTTCTGCGCGAACGTGAACACGTCCCCGCCCGAGCCGCACACGAAGCAGTGGAAGATCTGCTTCCCGGGCACCACGCTCATCGAGGGCTTGTGGTCGTCGTGGAACGGGCACAGGCCCACGAACTCGCGCCCCTTGGGCTTGAGCGCGAGCTGCTCGCCCACCAGACGCACGATGTCCGTCGCCTCGCGCACGCGCTGGCGGTCGTCGATGCCGGACGCCATCCCCGGCGTGCCGAACCGACCCGCGGGCGAGATGAACGATCCCTGCGTCATGACGCGTCGAGTCCTTCGCGCTGGCGAGCGCCCGGCTTCCCGCCCGGACCCTCGCCCTGTCCACCACCGGGCCACCTTGATTGTTCGCCGCGCCACGTCCGAGAGCGCGATCCGAAAGAGAACCCCCGCAGAACCGCGAGCGTGCCCCGCGAGAACCCGCGGCACACGCCCAGCCCCCACACTACACCCGCCCCGGGCCCGTGCCACCCGCGCCCGCACAATCCGCACCATCCGCGCAGGGGGCGCCTCCGGGCCCGTCCCGTAACGCCAACGATCCCGCATGCCCACGACCCCGCCGCCCGCGTCTGAGGACGCTCCCGCGTTCCGCCTCCGCATCCGATTCTCGGGGCGCGTGCAGGGCGTGGGCTTCCGCGCCACGACGCACGCCGTCGCGTCCGATCATCGCGTCACGGGATGGGTCCGCAACGAGCCCGACGGCACGGTGCTCGCGGAGGTGCAGGGCGAGGCGGACGAGGTGCACGCGATGCTGAGCGAGCTGCGCCTCCGCATGTCCCGCAACATCATGAGCGAGCAGGCCGACCCGATCGGTGCGGTGCCGGGCGAGTCCCGCTTCGAGATCAGGCGGTAGGGGCGTGTGGAGCGGATGCGGGGCGCACGCGTCTTTCCCTAGCATTCCGCGATGCTCATCCTCTTCGACATCGACGCCACGCTCATCACGACCAACCGCGCGGGCCTCTACGCGATGCTCGACGCCGGACGCGAGCTCGTCGGCCCGCGGTTCTCGATCGAGGGCATCGACACCGCCGGGCGCCTCGACCCCGTCATCATTCATGACATGCTCCTCGCCAGCGGCATCACGCCCACCGAGGAGCTCCACGCCGCGTTCCGCGATGCGTACGCGCGTCACCTCCCGCGCCACCTCACCGCCCGCGGTGGGGGAGCGCTCCCCGGCACGACCCAGCTCGTAAGCGCGCTCGCACGCTCCGAAGACGTCACCCTCGGGCTGCTCACCGGAAACTTCGAGACGACGGGGCGGCACAAGCTCCGCTTCTGCGGCTTTGACGACGCCCAGTTCCCGGTCGCCGCGTGGGGCGACGACTCGCCCAACCGCCTGCCGCACGCGAGGCCCGAGCGTCACGACCTGCCGCCCGTTGCGCTCGCGCGTGCCGCCAGGCTGCGCGAGGTGCAGCCCGCCCGCTCGCTCATCATCGGCGACACGCCCCACGACGTGAGTTGCGCGAAGGCCCACGGGCTGCGCGTGCTGGGCGTCGCGACGGGCGGGACCTCACGCGACGAGCTGCTCGCCTGCGGCGCGGACCACGCGGTGGACGACCTCTCACGGACCCCCGACGTCCTGGACTGGATCCGCACGACGCTTTCCTGATGCGTCGGGGCACGCGCCCCCCGATCCGCTACACTCGCCCCCCGTGGCGGGAGCCCGCGGGTCGCGAGGGAGTGCGCAGCGATGTCCGACAGCTACCGGGCCCTGTGCTCGGACTTCTACGTCAACATGAAGCTCAGCGTGAAGCTCGACCTCCCGCGCGGGCGCGATACCGTGCTCGACCTCTTCGAGCGCATCCGGCGCGCCCAGCCCACCATGAGCGAGTTCAAGCGGTACCGGGACGAGCTCGCCCTCGAATCGCCCAGCACCGTCGCTCCGCACCGCTGGCTCGCGATCCGCTCGGGCAACGTCCGCGCGGGCGTCGTGAATCCCGACACGCTCGAGCAGGCGTACGAGCTGCACGCGACGGTGCTCGAGGTCACGCCGTACTTCCTCTCGATCAGCCCGCTCGACGTCGACTTCCTCGAGCTGCTCTTCGGCTTTGACCTCGCCGCGGCGGGGAACCACGACGCGATCGTGTTCGACGCGCTCCTCGCCGATTCGCCGCTGGGGCGCGTGATGGACATCTCCGGCGCGCGTCCGATCGACTGCCAGCCCGTGATGGGCGTCGCGATCGAGGACCGCTCCGCGCACGGCGCCGAGGCGCACGTCGAGGTCAAGACCCGCTCGTCCTCCCCGCGCCGCGATGGCGACAGCCCCGCCGAGCCCATCAGCGTGTACCTGACGCTCCGCCAGCACGGCGCCGCGAAGGAACTCGCCGACCTTCCCCGCTCGATGCGCCGCCTCGCCGCGCTGGGCGAGGACATCGTTGCTTCGCGCGTCGTCCCGCACCTGCTCTCGCCGCTGCGCGAAGCGATCGCGCGATCCTGATCCGCACGCTCCCACGATGATGCGATTCCTTTCCCATCCGGTTCTCTCGCATCCGGCGGCCACGCTCGCGCAGTCGCAGGGCAGCCGCGCCGCGACCGAGGCCGTCGTCGTGCTGGGCGTCCTCATCGTGATCGTCCTCGTGGGCGGGATCGCGCTCCTGTACCTTCGCAAGCGATTCCTTTCCGAGAACGCCGGGGACGCCCCGGCCCTCCTGCTCGACGACCTCCGCGACCTCCGCCGGCGCGGCGAGATCAGCGAGGAGGAGTACGAGCGCGCCCGCGGCGCGATCGTCGGGCGGATGTCCGACGCCATGGGCGTGCGATCCGCCGGCCCCCGGTCCGCCGCCTCGGGACCCACTCCGGCCCGTCCCGCGGTCCCGCCCGATCCCAGCCTCCGGGTCGCCCGCCCGGGCTACGACCTGACCGGTGCGCCCCTGCCTCAGCCCGGCGAGTCGCCCCGCCCCGACGAACCGCCCGGGCCCGATCGCACCGACCCCGAATAATCAAACAGGGACGGGGACGCCCCGCCCCGTGCCCGATACCCTTGGGTCCGAGGAGAATCCTCGCCGCGTCCGCACCGGTTCTTCGGGCCGCGACGCGACGTTTCTCCCCCACGAACCGGCGGGTCGCGCACTGGGGTCGAGTCGCCCCGTCGCCCCGCCGATACTCGGGAACGCACCGCGCCCCCTGCCCGTGGGGGACGCCCAGGGTCGAGGCACATTCATGGCACGAAACAACGACGGCACGCCCCCCGACCCCCGCCCCACCAATGAGCCCGCCGGCAACGGCGCGGGCGGAGGCGGCTCCGGTTCCGGGGGCGGCGGCTTCCGCGGGCGCAAGGTCACGACCTGCTCGTTCTGCGGCAAGACCAGCCGCGAGGTCGGGCCCATGGTCGAGGGCCCCAGCGAGGTCTACATCTGCGCGAACTGCGTCGACCTGTGCCAGAACATCTTCCGCCAGGAGCGCCGTCGCGTCGGCTCCGCGGGCGCGTGGCTCACCGAGGTCCCCGCCCCGCGCGAGATCAAGGAGTTCCTTGATCAGTACATCATCGGGCAGCACGGCGCGAAGCGCGCCCTGTCCGTCTCCGTGCACAACCACTACAAGCGCCTGCTCCACGAGGAGTCCGAGGACGCCAAGACCATCGAGATCGACAAGAGCAACATCATGCTCATCGGGCCCACCGGCTCGGGCAAGACGCTGCTCGCCCGCACGCTCGCACGCATGCTGAAGGTTCCCTTCGCGATCGGCGACGCGACCACCCTCACCGAGGCGGGCTACGTCGGTGAGGACGTCGAGAACCTGCTCCTGAAGCTCCTCCAGGCCGCGGACTTCGACATCGAGGCCGCGCAGCGCGGCATCATCTACATCGACGAGGTCGACAAGGTCGGCAAGACCAGCCACAACGTCTCGATCACCCGCGACGTCTCGGGCGAGGGCGTGCAGCAGTCCCTGCTCAAGATGCTCGAGGGCACCGTCGCGAACGTCCCCCCGCAGGGCGGACGCAAGCACCCCGAGCAGCAGTACATCCAGTTCGACACCCGCAACGTGCTGTTCATCTGCGGCGGCACGTTCGTGGGGCTCGAAGAGATCATCCGCCGGCGCGTGGGCCAGAGCCGCATCGGCTTCGCCTCCGCTGACGTGCCCGCGACCGAGAGCGACCAGTCGGGCGCGCTGCTCCAGCACGTCACGACCGAGGACCTCATCGAGTTCGGCATGATCCCCGAGTTCATCGGGCGTCTGCCGGTGATTACGCCGCTCATGCCGCTGTCGGTCGAGGCGATGAAGCAGATCCTGACCGAGCCGAAGAACGCGCTGGTGCGTCAGTACCAGCACCTGTTCTCGCTCGAGGGCGCGAAGCTGACCTTCACCGACGACGCGCTCACGACGCTCGCGAAGCGCGCCCTGAAGCGCGACACGGGTGCGCGTGCGCTGCGTGCCGTGCTCGAGGAGATGATGCTCGGGCTGATGTACGAGCTGCCCGAGCGCGACAATAACGCGTTCGAGTACGTCATCGACAAGGCCGCCGTGCAGCGCGGTCGCGAGCTCAAGCTCGCCGACATCACGCACCCGCTCTCGCAGAAGGAGAGCGCGTAAAGCACGAGGTTCCGATCACGAGATGAGCACGCGAAGCGAGGGCACGCCCCTCGCTTCGTTCTTTTTGTGAGCGTCCGCTTGCCGCTTGCCGCTTGCCGCTTGCCGACTGTCGACTGCCGACTGCCGACTGCCGACTGCCGACTGCCGAGTCTCTACGCCGCCCACTCGCCCCCGTCGCCTTCCTTGCCCAGCCGCTTCCACAGCAGCTCGAGCAGCGCGTTCATCCCGAAGCCCGTCGCCCCGCTGATCGCGACCACCGGCGTGTCGTGCCCCAGTCGCAGCTCGCTCCGAAGCTCGCGGACCGCTTCTTCGCGTGAGGCCTCGTCGCCGAACAGGTCCATCTTGTTCAGCGCGATGATCTCGGGCTTCTCCGCGAGCGCCGCCGAGTATTGCGAGAGTTCCTCGCGGATTGTTCTGTAGTGCTCCGCGGGCGTGCCCTCGGTGGGCATCGCGTCGAGCAGGTGCACCAGCACGCGCGTCCGTTCGACGTGCCGGAGGAACTCGTGCCCGAGCCCCGCGCCGCCCGCCGCGCCCTCGATCAGCCCGGGGATGTCCGCGATGACAAAGCGTCGCGTCGCGTCGAGCTCCGCGATCCCGAGCTGTGGGTTGAGCGTCGTGAACGGATAGTCCCCGACCTTGGGGCGCGCCCGCGTCACGCAGCGCAGGAGCGTGCTCTTGCCCGCGTTGGGCATGCCCACCAGCCCGACGTCCGCGATCAGCTTGAGCTTCAGGCGGACGAGGCGCTCTTCGCCCTTCTCTCCGGGGAGGGCCGTGCGCGGGGCCTGGTTCGTCGGGCTCTTGTAGTGCTCGTTCCCGAAGCCGCCGCGCCCGCCCTGCGCCAGCACGAACCGCTCGTTCGGCTGGAGGTCGTGGATCACCTCGCCCGTCCGCTCGTCGATGAGCAGCGTGCCCGCGGGCAGGCGGATCTCGAGGTCCTCCGCGCCGCGCCCGGTCATCTGCTTGCTCGAGCCGTTCTCGCCCCGCGGCGCCTCCCAGTGGTGCTGCCCGCGGAAGTCCATCAGCGTCGAGGCGTTGGTGTCGGCGACCGCGACCACGTCGCCCCCGCGACCCCCGTCGCCCCCGTCCGGCCCGCCCTTGGGCAGGCCCATGGACCGCTTGAAGCTGACGGCCCCGTCGCCCCCGTCGCCGCCCCTGACATGGATGACCGCCTCGTCGATGAACATGGGCGAGTGTAGGAAGAGCCCGCTGTGCCTCCGCGCCGCCCCCCGCCGATGAATGCCGCATGGACACCCGCGTCGGCGACGATGCTTCCTCCCCCTCGCCCGTGCGCCCGTTCCTCCGCGTCTACTTCAAGTGCTCGGGCGACTACCTCCGCGTCTACCGCAACGCCCAGGGCACCGCCTACCTCGCCCGCTGCCCGACCTGCGGCAAGTCCATGCGATTCCTCGTCGGGCCCGGCGGCACCGACCAGCGCACGTTCGAGGTGAGCTGCCAGTGACGCGACGCTCCCGTTGAGGGCTCCGATCCCTGATGCCTGATGCCTGGTGCCCAGTGCCCAGTGCCCGGTGCCTAGTGCCCTCCTCCCCTCGCTCCCACCCTCCTTCTCCTACGCTCTCCGCATGACCGCGACACCGACCGAGATCGCCCGTCCCACGGGCCTGTGCGCCGCGAGCGGGCGCGTCATCGCGCCGGGCGAGGCGTTCGTCGCCGCGCTGGTCGAGCGTGAGGACGCGTCGGGCGTGGCCCGATTCACGCGTGAGGACTTCGCGCTCGGGGCATGGTCGGGCGGGGCACGCCCCACGCCGGCGGAGGGCGATGCGCGGGTCGCGCTCGTCGCGTCGTGGCGGAGCGTGATGCCCGACGCGCACACGCCGCGCCGCCAGCAGGTCTCGCCCGAGGAGGCGATGGACCTGTTCGAGTCGCTCGCGTCGCGGGTGGGCGAGCTCGACGATCGCCACGCGGCGTTGTGCTTCCTCCTGACGCTGATCCTCGTGCGGAAGCGCGTGCTGCGGGTCGAGTCGACGAAGCGGGACGCCGAGAGCGGGCGGGACGTGCTGCGCGTGCGTCCGTTCCGGAAGAGTGAGTCGGGCGAGTCTCCGACATGGGAGATCCCCGACCCCGGGCTGACGAGCGCCGACGCGGAGCGGATCGCCGAGCTTGCCGAGGAATTGGCGCAGCTCATGCCCGACGCGCCGGGGGCGCAGGCGTGAGGGCGTGGCGCACGGGCGCGATGCTCGTGATCACGACCATCGTGGCAACGCTCGTTGGCGCAACGCTGTTCGCGGGCGGGTGTGCGTCGCGTCCGCGCGAGGCGTTCCCCGAGCCCGCCGGGCCCGCGCCGCGGCTGGGCGAGATCGCTCAGGCATGGAACGCGCGCACGGACGCGCTCGATCGGCTGTGGGCGCGGGTGGTGGTCGTGGTGGACGCGTCGGGTGAGAAGGGCAAGCGCACGACCGAGCAGGGTGAGGGGCACCTGCAGGTCATCACGCCGGACCGGGTCGCGCTGTCGCTGGGCAAGAACGTCGCGGGCACGTTCTTCTGGCTCGGGTCCGACGCGACGCGGTACTGGTGGATCGACATGCTCGACGAAGAGCGGAAGTACGCGCTCGTGGGCACGCACGCGAACGCGACGCCCGAGCGGGCGGCGGAGCTGGGCGTGCCGGTGCATCCGCTGGACCTCGTCGAGGTGCTGGGCATCCTGCCGATGGACGCGCAGGACGGCGCGGCGGCGCAGCGGAGCGTGGCGTGGGACACGGAGTTCGGCGGGTACGAGGTGCGCGGCGCATCGCGGTTCGGGACGAAGCGGATCGTGGTCGCGCCGGTGACGTTCGAGCCGCGGGTCATTGAATTGCTTGATGCGTCGGGTGAGGTGGTGGTTCGCGCGCGGCATGAGCGGTTCGCGAGCGTGATCCGGCGCGAGGGCGGCGGGCTTCCCGGCTCGATCGCGACGCGCCTGCTGATCGACCTGCCCACGATCGACGCGAGGGTGACGCTCACGCTGTCGGAGGCGGAGAATCGCGGGTCGAGGATGCCCGACGCGGCGTTCGATCTCGATGGGTTGCTGCGCCGGTTCCGGATCGACGAGGTGGTCGACCTCGACGCGGAGCTGGTGTCGGCGGACGCGGGGCGCGGGGCATGAGGATTGCTCGGATCGTGATCGCGGCGCTTGCGCTGCTGGCGGGCATGCCCGGCGCGGGGATCGCGTGGGCGCAGGGCGAGGCGGCGCATCGCAAGGTGGAGCTCGTGGCTTCCGCGGGCGACGCGCCGGAACCGGGCTCGCGCGCGGGCGGGTGGCTCGTCGCGCGGGACGCGAAGGGCGACGGGTGCATCGTGCTGCACCTGCCGCCGCGGCGCGCGGGGAGCGCGTGGGGCGTCGAGCCCGGGCGGGTGCGGGTTGCGCGCCGCCTGCTTGAGACGCCATCGGCGATGGCGGGCACGAGCGCGGGGGAGCGATCGCGGGCGGAGCTGCTGTTCTGGACGCGCGAGGGCGGCGGGCTGACGCGGGTGCTGGTGCTGCCCGCGGAGCACGGGCCGCTCGAGGAATCGTGGTCGTACGGCGGAGGCGGGCGGCTCGACGCGCGGGCGACGCTGCGCGGGGTGGGCGTGCCGATGGCGGCGACGACGATCGGCGCGACGACGTACGCCGTTGTGCGCGCGGGCGCGGGCGACGAGGCGGAGATGTGGAGGCTGGGCACGGACGAGGTGTGGCGGAGCGTCGCGCTCCCGGCGCACGGAGAGTCGGGCGGCGCGTGGTCGCTGCACGCGGAGCGCGGGGCGCTGCGCGCGGCGCGGGTCGCTTCGGGACGCGTGAATGTCTGGGAGGGCGACGGCGAAGGCGCGTGGACGCTCACGCTCAGCGCGAGCGCGCCGGAGGGCTGGGGCGGGGTTGGGGTCGTTGCGTGCGCGGCGGGGCGGGCGCTCGTGCGCGGGGTGCGCGATGGGCACGCGGCGCTCGCGTGGATCGGCGATGAGGGCGTGCGCGAGGTGACGATTCCCGAGTCCGTTCCGGCGGACGCGCGGGCGGTGTGGCTCGAGGACGCGGGGCGGGTCGTGCTCGCGTGGCTCGCGAGCGAGGGCCCGGGCGATGCGGCGCTGGCGCGGCTCCGGCTGTGCGAGGTGTCGGCGTGGACGGGCGAGGTGATGTACGAGGGCGGCGCGCTCGCGGGCGGGCCGATCGAGGCGGAAGACCTCGCGTCGCTCGTGGTGCTGCTGGTGGGCACGATGGCGCTCGTACTCGTGTTCATCGTGGCGCCGAGCGCGAAGGGTGCGGTGGTGATGCCGGCGGGGTACGCGATGTCGCCCGCGTGGGCGCGGGCGGTCGCGGGGGCGATCGACTGGATGGTCGCGGCGGGGATCGCGTCGCTGATCGTGGGGCGATCGGTGGTGAACCCGTTCACGCTCGCGGGGGGAGAGGGCACGGTGACGGCGCTGCTCGTGACGCTGGGGGCGGGGTTCGTGGTGTGCGGCGTGATGGAGGGGCTGCTCGGGGCGAGCGTCGGGAAGCTGCTGACGGGGTGCCGGGTGGTGTCGGCCTCGTCGGGGACGGACGCGAGGCCCGGGGTGGGGCGGTCGCTCGCGCGGAACGCGATGCGGTGGGGGGTGCCGCCGCTGGGGCTGTCCTGGATGGTGGACGTGGAGGGTCGGAGCCGGGTGGACCGCGTGGCGGGGACGCTGGTGGTGTCGGGGATCGAGCCGGGGGATGGGACGGGGGCGTCCGGGGAGCGGGAGTGAGGGCCGCGGCGATTCGCGCAGGAAGTGCGTGATCGGTTCCAGAGCGGCGCGGGGATTGCCCGATAACGCATGGTCGGCGGATCGCGTCGGACGGGGTGTCCGCGCGCGGGTCGGTGTTGCGCATGGCGGAATCGGACGGTCCAGATCGGGGTGCGGGTGGTCGCGAGGGAGCGATCGAGTCGCTGCGCGCCTCGAAGAAGACGGTGTGGCAGGTGCCGCTGCTCGCCGGGGCGGCGGCGCTCCTGGTGATGGCGGCGGTGACGGCGCTGCTGCGGACGCCCGCGCCGGACTACGTGGGGCAGGTCAAGCGTGCCGAGCGTCAGGTGCAGCGTGAGCAGTACAAGGAAGCGCTCGACACGCTGAACCGGGAGGTGCTGCCGTACCTCGGGCGTGGGGACGTTTCGCCCGACGTGCGGCGGGCGTTCCACATCCTGCGTGCACGGGCGGTGTACATGGGTCAGCGCGCGATGGGGATCAACCTCGCGGCGAACAACGAGCAGGTGATCGCGGAGTATCAGGAAGCGGAGACGCTCAACGCGGTGCTGGGGGGGACGGACCAGTACGCGATCGGCGAGACGTTCCTGCGTCAGGGGCAGGTGGAGCAGGCGATCGCGCGGGCGCGGATGATCCCGGATGGGGATTCGGATCGTCGGCTCGATCTGCTGCGCAAGGTGGTCGAGCGGGAGTTGGGGCTGGTGGTGCCGGACTATCAGCGCGCGACGGACCTCGTGAGCGAGATGATGTCGGACCCGTCGGCGACGGCGGAGGCGCGGGTGTGGGGGCTCGTGCAGCAGTCCCGGATCATGATCGATCAGGGACGCTCGGACATGGTGATCACGCGGCTGCTGCGCGTGCTGCCGACGATGGAGGGTATGGACGACGATCAGCGCGGAACGCTGCTGATGCTTTTGGGCGAGGCGTACCTCGAGACGGACGCGGTGGACCAGGCGCGGACGCAGCTCGAGCGGGCCGAGGCGCTCGTCGAGGTGGATGAGGAATCGCGTGCGCGGACGCAGTTCCTGCTTGGGCGTGCGCTGCAGCGACAGTCGGACTGGGAGGGCGCGGCGACGCGGTACCGGCGCGTGCGCGACAACTTCGGCGAGACGCGTGCGTTCCTGCCTGCGCTCCTCGGGCTGGGCGAGGTGGAGGGAGCGCAGGCGATCGCGGCGGGGGGCGAGGGCGCGGAGGCGGCGAAGTCGTCGCTCTCGGCGTATCGGCTGCTCGCGGAGCGGATGCGTGAGGACGCGCCGCCCGAGCCGAAGCGCGAGGAGGTCGTGGAGAGTCTGGTGGCGCGCGTGGGCGACCAGTTGAACGCGTCGAGCCCGGATCGGGCGCTGGCGTTCGCGGAGGTGGCGCTGTCGATGTATCCGGTGGGCGACGCGCCCGCGTCGGTGCTGCTGGCGATGGCCGATTCGCGTCGTGCGGCGGCGCGGGCGCTGGTGCCCGAGGGCGTCTCGACGCACGATCTCGACACGCCGACGACGCGCGAAATGCAGCGGCACCTGATCTCCGCGGCGGAGTATTTCAGGCAGTATGCGGAGCGGATGCTGATCGCGGACCATGCGGCGCACACGGACGCGTTGTGGGAATCGGCGCGCCTGTTCGACGAGGCGGGGGATCTTGAGGCGGCGCTGTTCGTGCTGCGTCAGTTCGTCGATTCGTTCCCGAGCGATCCGCGCCGTGCGGAGGCGAAGTACCGCCTGGGCACGGTGATGCAGGCCCGCGGCGACTACGCGAGCGCGGAGGCGTACTTCGAGGAACTGATCGCGGCGCGCGGGGACCGGAGCGTGGGCGAGCCCTCGGGCCCGTGGGGCGATGCGGCGTTCGTGCCGCTCGCGCAGTGCCTCCGGCTCGATGGCGATCCATCGAACGATGCGCGTGCGGAGCAGATCCTGCTCGCGATCGTGGATGGTGGCGAGCTGGGCACGCCGGAGAGCGAGCACTTCCGTCAGGCGAGCTTCGAGCTGGGGGCGTTGTACTCGTCGATGCAGCGATGGGACGAGGCGATTGGGCGGCTGGAGGCGGCGCTCGATCGGTTCGGTGAGGATCCCCAGGCATCCGTAGCGCGGTACCAGCTCGCGGAGGCGTATCGCCAGAGCGCGAGCGAGATCGCGACCGAGCTGGACGGCGGCGGGCTTCCGCCGGCGGAGCGGACGCGGCTTGAAGACTTGCGTGCGGAGCGGCTGGGGCGGGCGATTGCGCTGTTCGAGCGCGTGCGGGACGAATTGGAGGCGAGGGATCCGCGGCTGCTCTCGCTGATCGAGGCGTCGTCGCTGCGGAACGCGTACTTCCATCTCGGCGCGTGCGCGTTCGCGCTGGGCGAGCAGGCGGTGCCGGGCACGGCGGTGGGTTCGCGGGAGGGGCACGTCTCGGCGAGCGGGTTCGAGCGTGCGATCGGCTATTACCAGAGCGCGAAGGACAAGTACGGGCAGGACCCGGCGTCGCTCGTGGCGCTGGTGCAGATCGTCAACGCGTACGTCGCGATGGGGCAGCCGCGGGCGGCGCGGGTGGCGCACGAGATCGCGCGACGTTTTTACGCGTCGATGCCGGCGACCGCGTGGGACGATCCGAACCTGCCGATGACGCGGCGCGAGTGGGAGCGGTGGCTGGACTCGACGGTGTACCTGCAGCAGGCGAGCGTGCAGGCACCCTGAGCGTGCGCAGGAGGCGCGCGGGAAGGACAGGACGTCGTGAGCGGATCGATCGTTGAACTGGTGCGAACGCAGTGCGCGTTGTATGAGGAACTGCTTGCGCTCGGCGCGAAGCAGCGCGAGCTCGTGCACGCGGGCGACGGCGCGGGCGTAATGGAGGTCGTGACGCGCCGCGGGGCGATCATCGAGCGGCTCGCGGCGCTGCAGGGCGAGGCGGACGCGCGGGGCGGGATCGATGCGTGCGTGGCGCGGGAATCTCGCGGCATGCCCGGGATTGCCGCGGAAGTGGCGCGGCATCGGGCGCGGGTCGCGGAGATCGGCGCGCGGCTCGCGCGGGACGACGCGGAAGACATCGAGTCCCTCCGCGAAGCCTCGGGCGAAGTCGCGGCGGAGCTGGACCGCGTCGGGTCCGGACGCCGCGCGGTGGGCGCGTACAGCGGCGCGGGCTCGGGTGCGGGCATGGCGCGCTTTCAGGATCGGCGGGCATGAGCACGGCGATGGGAGACATCCCGGCGCGGGTGGATGGTGCGATCTCGCCCGGAGAGCTCGCGCGGCTGATGTCGGACTTCAGCGCGGCGGCGTCGCGCGTGCAGGAGACGCACGAGGCGCTCACACGCGAGGTCGCACGCCTGCGCGCCGAGCTGCACGACAAGAACGAGCAGCTCGCGCGGTCGAAGCGGCTCGCGGCGCTGGGCGAGATGGCGGCGGGCATCGCGCACGAGGTGCGGAATCCGCTCGGCTCGATCGGGCTCTACGCGAAGATGCTGCGCGAGGACCTCGCGGAGCGTCCCGAGCAGGCGCGGCTCGCGGAGCGGATCGGGGACGCGGTGCGCGGGCTCAACGCGGTGGTGGGTGACGTGCTGAGCTTCGCACGGGACGTGCGTCCCGAGATGGAGCGGGCTTCGCTGCGCGAGATCGCGGGGGAGGCGGTGGAGTCGTGCATTGCGGGATCGGCGCTGCGGGAGCGCGTGCGAGCGCGGGTGGAGGGCGATGCGCGGGCGAAGTGCGATACGCACCTGCTCGGGCAGGCGATCGTGAACGTCGTGCGGAATGCGCTCGACGCGATGGAGGAGGACGGGAGCGATCCGGCGGATCTGGTCGTGGAGATCGATGCCGACGCATCGGACGGTGCGGGCATGGCGCTGGTGCGCGTGCGGGACAGCGGGCCGGGCGTGAGCGACGAGGTGCGCGAGCGGATGTTCAATCCGTTCTTCACGACGCGTCGCGCGGGCACGGGGCTCGGGCTCGCGATCGTGCACCGGATCGTTGATGCGCACGGGGGCTGGGTGCGCGTGGAGCGGAACGCGGAGACGGGCGGCGGCGTGCGCGGAACGTGCGTGACGATGGCGCTGCCCGCTCATACGGATGAAGAAAACGAGGATGGTGATGGGGGAGTGGTCGTCGCTCGTGCGCGACGGCACGGAGCGGCGGCGTAGTGTGTTCACACGCGCGGGGCGGAGCCTCGCGAGGCTGGAGTTGCATGATGCACAGCGGCGAGAATGGACGGGCGACGGGCGTTGCGGGCGTGAAGTGCGGCGTGCTCGTCGTGGACGACAAAGAACTCATGCGCGACAGCGTGGGCGAGGCGCTCCGGCGGGCGGGATTCGAGGTGCGCACGGCGCCCGGCGGCGAGGAGGCGCTCGCGGCGATTGCAGCGCAGCGCCCCGACGCGGTGGTGACCGACCTCAAGATGCCCGGGATGACGGGTGTCGAGCTGCTCGAGCGGATCCGGCGCGTCGATGAGGACCTGCCGGTGGTGCTGATGACCGCGTTCGGCACGATCGAGACGGCGGTGTCGGCGATGCGCCAGGGCGCGTTCGATTACATCACCAAGCCGTTCGAGGGGGACGAGCTGATCATCGCGATCAAGCGGGCGATCGCGCACCGGCGGGTCGTGCGGGAGAACGCGGTGCTGCGCGCGAGCGCGGCGTCGAGCGATGGCGCGGGCGAGGCCGGCGCGCGCGGGCTGGGACGCCTGATCGGGAGTTCGGAGGCGATGCGGCGCGTGCGTGAGCAGGTGCGAGCGCTGGCGGGCTCGCACGGGACGGTGCTGATCACGGGCGAGAGCGGCGCGGGCAAGGAGGTCGTGGCGCGGGCGATCCACGAGATGAGCCCGCGTTCGGGCGGGGCGATGCTCGCGGTGAACTGCGCGGCGTTGTCGGAGAGCCTGCTCGAGAGCGAGCTGTTCGGGCACGAGCGGGGCGCGTTCACGGGCGCGGAGAAGATGCGCAAGGGGCGGTTCGAGCTGGCCGACAGCGGGACGCTGCTGCTCGACGAGGTGAGCGAGGTGAGCCCGAAGATCCAGGCGAAGCTGCTGCGCGTGCTGCAGGAGCGCGCGTTCGAGCGGGTGGGATCGAGCATGACGATGGGGATCGACGTGCGCGTCGTGGCGACGAGCAACCGGGACCTGCCGCACGCGGTGGCGATGGGCGAGTTCCGCCAGGACCTGTACTTCCGATTGAACGTGCTGCCGGTGCACCTGCCCAGCCTGCGCGAGCGCGGCGCGGGGGACGTGCTGGAGCTCGCGGAGCACTTCGTGGCGCAGTTCTGCCGGCGTGAGGGGCGGGAGGCGCTCGAGATCGAGGACGGCGCGGCGGAGCTGCTGGGCGCGTACTCGTGGCCCGGCAACGTGCGCGAGCTGCAGAACATCTGCGAGCGCGCGGTGGTGCTGACGGAGCGGGACGGCGTGGTGCTGCGCCGCGAGCTGCTCGAGCCGTGGCTGGGCGGGCGGGCCGAGGCGATGCTGTCGCGCGGGCGGGTGATGGGCGAGCCCGCGCTGCGCGCGAGCGAGGTGGAGCTCAAGCCGGGCGGCTTCGGCGGCGGGATCGCGCCCGCAGTCAGTGGGGTGAGTGCGTCGTTCGGTGGGCTCTCCCCGGCGGGGGCGCTTCCGAGCGTGGGGGGAGCGGCGGAGGACTACGTGCCGATCGCGGGGCGGGTGCTCGAGGACATCGAGCGGGACACGATCGTGCGCACGCTGCAGCGGTTCAACGGGCATCGCCTCAAGACGGCCCGGGCGCTGGGGATCGGGGTGCGGACGCTGGGCCTCAAGCTCAAGAAGTGGAAAGAGGAGCAGCTCGTGGCGGAGACGCTGTAGGGCGGGCGGTGTTTGGCATGGCGGTTGCGGTGACGCGAGTCGGGATTCCGGGCATGGGAGGTCGTGCGTGCTGATCGACGGGCTGAGCAACGCGGGGAGCATGCCGGCGCTTGAGCTGGCGATGCGCTACGCGGCGCGGCGGCAGGACGTCATCGCGCACAACATCGCGAACCTGGACACGCCGGGCTTCGTGGCGATGGACGTCCGCCCGGCGGAGTTCCAGCGGGTGCTGGGCGAGGCGATCGATCGGCGTCGCGCGGGAGGGAACGCGGGCGGGCTGGAGTGGGACGAGACGCGCGAGATGCGCCGTGGTGCGGACGGCGGGCTGAGGCTCGAGCCGCGGACCCCGGCGGGGGGCGTGCTGTTCCACGACCGGGGCAATCGCGACGTTGAGCGGCAGATGCAGGACCTGGCGGAGAACGCGGGCATGTTCCGGCTGGCGTCGGAGATGATGCGCGGGCGCGTCGGAATGATGCGGAACGCGATCGCGGAGCGTGTGGCGTAAGCGGATTGATCGGCGGCACTGGGCCGGATTCGGAGGGCGCGTGTACGGATCGCTGGACATCTCGACGAGCGGGATGGTGGCGCAGCGGGTGCGGCTGGCGTCGATCGCGGCGAACATCGCGAACAAGGACGCGATCCTCGACGAGAACGGCGAGGCGAACCCGTACCGGCGCCGGCACGTCATGTTCGAGCCGGGCGATCCGTCGGCGGCGTCGGCGGACGGGCGGGCGCTGGGCGTGCACGTGTCGGAGATCGTGTCGGACGAGGACGCGATCCGCTGGCAGTGGGACCCGGACCACCCGTTCGCGGAGAAGTCGGGCCCGAGGCAGGGGTATCTGGCGGTGCCGGACATCGATCCGGTGGTGGAGCAGGTGAACGCGATGGAGGCGTCGCGTGCGTACGAGGCGAACGTCGTCGCGGCGGAGGCCACGAAGACGATGCTGGCGCAGGCGTTGCGGCTGCTCGCATAGCGGGGTGAGTCATGGCGGACCCGTTGGGGTTTGTGAGTGGTTCGGGGGGCGTGTCGCGGGGCGGGATGGGCCCGCTGGGTGCGGTGCGCCCGGCGAGCGGCGCGCCCGGCGTGCGCGGGGCGGACGGGCAGGAGGGCGGCCCGAGCTTCCGCGAGACGCTGATCGAGAACCTGGACCGCGTGAACGAGCTGCAGCAGGACGCGTCGCGCGCGACGGAGGACCTCCTGGCGGGCAAGAGGTCGGACGTCGAGGGCGTGATCATGGCGACGCAGAAGGCGGACATGGCGTTCCAGATGCTGCAGGCGCTGCGGAACAAGGTCGTGCAGGCCTACGACGAGATCAAGCAGACGCGGGTGTAAGGGCGCGGGCCGGTGGGTTGGCCTGCGCGGCAATTGCGCGTAGAACGCGAACGATGCGCGGTCCAAGGCGGGATTCGCGCGTCATGTGCAGCGCGGGGGCGCTTCGAGCCGAACAGCATGGTTCCGATGCGGCGCCGAGCGTTCGGCGTGGGCGGCATGTCCACGCGGGGCGCACGGGAAGGGTGGGCGGAGGCCCGCTTGAGCACGCCGCGTTGGTGGCATGGAGGCCGGCGGCATGGGGCAGCTCGCAAAGCTGCTGGAGAACGTTCGGACGCACCTGGGTCAGCTCGGGCTGACGCAGAAGATGCTGATCGGCGCTCTCGGCGTGATCCTCGCGATGACGCTGCTGCTGGTCGCGCAGCTCTCGGCCAAGCCCAGCATGGAGACGCTGTTCGCCGCGGACGGGACCGGCGACCAGGTGGCGATCCTGCGTGCGGCGGGCATCGAGGCGAAGGTGAGCGGGGGCGAGGTGGTGGTGCCCGCGGGCAACCGCCACGCGGCGCTCGCGACGCTGGGGCAGTCGGGCTCGCTCCCGGGCGACAGCACGATCCTCTTCAAGAACCTGATCGACAAGCAGAGCTGGCAGCACTCGCGGACGCAGAACGAGCAGCTCTACATGGTGGCGCTGCAGAACGAGCTGTCGCGGGTGATCTCGCACTTCACGGGGATCTCCTCGGCGACGGTGCTCATCGACGCGCCGCAGCCCAACGGGCTGGGCGGGGTGGTGCGCGAGCCGACGGCGAGCGCGACGGTGTTCACCAGCGGCGGGGGCGAACTGCCCCAGAAGACGGTCGACGCGATCGCGCACCTGATCGCCTCGGCGCGATCGGGGCTCAAGCTCGAGCACGTGCGCGTGATCGACGGATCGAGCGGACGCCAGCGGCAGGCGACGGACGAGTCGCAGCTCGTCGCGACGACGTACCTGGAGCATGCGGCGGCGGTGGAGAACGCGGTGCGTCGCAAATTGCTCGAGCACCTCGCGTACATCCCGGGTGTGACGGTGACGGTCACGGCGCAGGTGGACGTGACGCGGGTGCGTTCGGAGACGAGCCGATACCTCGACAAGGGCGCGGGCTCGGTGAGCATGATCGGCTCGTCGAACGGCTCGACGAAGGCGCAGGGCGGCGGATCGAAGGGCGCCGAGCCCGGGCCGCGCTCGAACGTGGCGATGGACGTGAGCCGTCCGTCGTCGTCGGGCGGGAGCACGTACAACGAGTCGCAGACGGACGAGACCTTCGACAATCGCTTCGGGACCCAGGTGGAACAGGTCGTTGATCCGCGGGGGATGCCGACGTTCCTCGCGGCGTCGATCAACATCCCGAGCGGCTTCGTCGCGGGCACGCTCAAGACGCAGGACGGCGCGGCGCCCGCGGATGCGGACGTGGCGCGGGCGTTCGACGACATGCGCACGGCGATCGAGGCGGGGGTGAAGCCGCACCTGCGGACGCGCTCGCCGGTGGGCGATGTGGTCGAGGGCGCGGTGGCGGTGGCGATGATCCCGCTCGACGCGCCGGCGATCGGCACGGCGCGGGCGGGCATGTTCGGCGGCGGCGGGGGAGGCGGCGTCACGTCGATGCTGTCGATGGAGGGCGGGCTGATCGAGAAGGGCCTGCTCGCGGCGATGGCGCTCGTGTCGATGGGCCTCATGGTCACGATGGTGAAGAAGGCCGGGAAGAAGGCGCCGCTGCCGACGGCGGAAGAACTGGTGGGGCTCCCGCCGCAGCTTGATACGGGGAGCGATCTCGTCGGCGAGGCGGACGAGTCGGACGCGCCGATGGCGGGCATCGAGGTGGACGACCAGGACGTGCGTGCGCAGAAGATGATGGAGCAGGTGACGGAGATGGTGAAGCAGGAGCCGGACTCGGCGGCGCGGCTGCTGTCGCGCTGGATGGAGACGGATTCGGACCACTGAGCGTGTGATCGGGGAGGCGGATGCCAAGGAAGCCGCACGAGAAGCTGCCGGACGATCCCGGGTCGCTCGATGGAGTGACCAAGGCGGCGATCCTGCTGCTCGCGGTAGGCCCGGACGGCGCGTCGATGGTGCTGAAGAACCTGGAGCAGGAGCGGCTCGAGGAGGTGACGCGGGAGCTGGCGTCGCTGGGTCGCGTGCCGAAGCGCCTGCAGAACGCGGTGGTGGAGGAGTTCTACCACGTCACGATCGCGTCGGACATCGCGGGGGAGGGCAACCTCGACTTCGCGAAGGAAATCCTGCAGAACTCGCTGGACCCGAAGATCGCGGACCGGGTGCTGGCGCAGATCCAGACGCAGGTGCAGAAGACGCCGTTCAGCTTCCTGCAACGGGCCGAGACGGAGAACCTGCTGACGTTCATCCAGGACGAGCATCCGCAGACGATCGCGCTGATCGTGTGCCACCTTCCGCACCACAAAGCGGCGGAGATTCTGGTCGGGCTCCCGATGCAGAAGCAGATCGAGGTGATCAAGCGGATCGCGAACATGGAGCAGACGAATCCGGAGGTGATCCGCGAGGTGGAGAAGGGGCTGGAGAGCCGCCTCTCGAACATGCTGCTGCAGTCGATGGAGAAGGCGGGGGGCGTCGAGACGGTCGCGGAGGTATTGAACCTCGCGGACCGTGCGACGGAGAAGACGATCATGGAGGGCCTCGAGGCGGAGGACCCCGACCTCGTCGAGCAGATCCGGCGCCTGATGTTCGTGTTCGAGGACATCGTGCAGGTGAACGACAAGGGCATCCAGGCGGTGCTCAAGGAGGTCGAGAACGACGAGCTCGCGCTCGCGCTCAAGACCGCGAGCGAGGAGCTCAAGGCGAAGATCTTCGCGAACATGTCCGAGCGTGCGGCGGGGCTCATCAAGGAGGACATGGAGTACATGGGCCCGGTGCGCGTGAGCGATGTGGAATCGGCGCAGCAGCGGATCGTGGACATCGTGCGCCGCCTCGAAGAGTCGGGCGACGTCGTCATCCAGGGCCGCGGCGGGGACAGCGAGCTGGTGGTCTGACGCGAGGAGGCGTGCGTGGCGCTCATCAAGCGGGCGGAGCTGCCCCACACCTATCGCGAGAGCCTCGTGCTCGACCTCGCGGACGTCGAACGTCAGGCACGCCACGTGCGCGAGGCGGCGCGGCGCGCGGCCGAGGAGATGATCACCGACGCGAGGCAGGAACGCGACGAGATCCTCGCGGGCGCGCTCGAGCGTGGGTACGCCGAGGGCCTGCAGCGGGGGCTCGAGGAAGGGCGCGAGCGCGGGCGGAGCGAGGCGTGGGAAGCGGCGATCGGCGAGGCGCGGGCCGCGGTGAGCGCGGCGGGCGAGGCGCTGGCGCAGGCCGCGGCGGAATGGAGCGGTGCGCGCGGGGCGATGCTGGAATCGGCGCGGACGGACGTGCTGCGGCTCGCGCTCGCGATGGGCGAGCGTGTGACCAAGCGATCGATCGAGGCGGACCCTTCACGCGTGCTCGATCAGGTCGCTTCGGCGCTCTCGATCGTCGCGACGCCGACGAGCGTGGTGGTGGAGGTCGCGGAGGAGGACCTGGAGCTCGTTCGCCGGGCGTCGGCGGAGGTCGTGGCGTCGATGTCGTCCGTCGAAGGCGTGGAGGTGCGTGCGGCGGCGGGCATGGCGCGGGGCTCGTGCGTGGTGCGGACGCGTGGTGGCGGCGTGATCGACGCGCGGGTCGACGAGCTGCTCGATCTCATCGCGCGGACGCTGCTGCCCGGCGTCGCGGACGAGCAGCACGCTGGGAGCGATGATGGTGCGGATGCGTCGACGAGCGATGCGGGGGACGCGTCGTGACGAGCGTGCTGGCGAGCGAGTTCGAGATGCTGCGCCGCTTCCCGGGGCAGCGGGTGGTGGGGCGCGTCGCGGAATTGCGCGGGCTGAGCGTGCTGGTCGATGAGCTGCCGCTGCCCGTGGGCGCGCTGGTTCGGATCGATCGGGGTGTGCTCGAGGGCGCGGCGTGGGGCGAGGTGGTCGGCTTCTCGCGCGATCGCGCGATCGTGATGCTGCTGTCGCGGGCGGGCTCGCTGCGCGCGGGCCAGGCGGTGGTGGGGGAGCAGGCGAGCCAGGTGGTGGGCGTGGGCGAGTCGATGATCGGGCGCGTGCTCGACGGGATGGGTCGCGCGATCGACGGCGGGCCGGCGCTCGGGAGGCTCGCGCCCGCGGCGCTCGAGCCCGATCCGGTCGCGGCGCTCTCGCGCGGGCGCGTGAAGCGCCAGTTGCTCACGGGCGTGCGCGCGATCGACCTGATGACGCCCGTGGGGCGCGGGCAGCGGCTGGGCATCTTCGCGGGCCCGGGCGTGGGAAAGAGCACGCTGCTGGGGCAGATCGCACGCGACACATCGGCGGACCTCGCGGTGGTGGCGCTGATCGGCGAGCGTGGTCGCGAGGTGCGCGACTTCATCGAAGACGCGCTGGGCGAGGCGGGCATGCGCCGCGCGATCGTCTTCGTCGCGACGGGCGACGAATCACCCGTGATGCGCGTGCGGGCGGCGAAGATGGCGTGCGCCGCGGCCGAGCATTTCCGCGATCATGGCCGCTCGGTGCTGCTGATGATGGATTCGGTCACGCGATTCGCGCACGCGCAGCGGCAGATCGGGCTGGCGGTGGGCGAGCCACCCGCGACGAAGGGGTACACGCCGAGCGTGTTCGCGTCGATGGCGCTGCTGCTCGAGCGTGCGGGCGCGCTGGACGAGCACGCGGGCGGTGGGAGCATCACGGGGCTGTACACGATCCTCGTCGAGGGCGACGACATGACCGAGCCCGTGGCCGATGCGGCGCGCGGCATCCTCGACGGGCACGTGGTGCTGTCGCGCCGGCTCGCGCAGTCGGGGCACTTCCCGGCGATCGACGTGCTGCAATCGGTCAGCCGCGTGGCGGACGACGTGACCGACCGCGGGCAGGGGGAGGCACGCCGACAGGTCGTGCGGATGATGGCGGCGTACCGCGAGGTCGAGGAGCTGGTGCAGGTCGGCGCGTACGCCGCGGGGTCGAGCCCGGAGGCGGACGCGGCGATCGTGGTGCGCGAGCGGATCGCGTCGCTGCTGCGTCAGGGCAGGAACGAGCGGATGGACTTCGCGCGTGCGCGGGATGAGATGGTCAAGGTCGCGCTCGAGTCGGGCGAGGACGTCGCGCGGCGTCGCGCGGCGACGGGCCAGGTCGCTGCGTCGCCCCGCGGGCGATCGGCGTAGGAGTAGTTCGTGGCGCGGTTCACGTTCAGGCTGGAACGCGTGCTCGAGCTCCGCGAACGCGAGGAGCGCTCGCGGCAGGTCGCGCTCGCGGCGTTCGAACGCCGGCGCGTCGAGCTCGAGACGCAGATCCGCGCGTGCGCGGGGCGGGCGCGCGAAGAGCGAGCGCTGCAGGCGGAGATGCTCTCGCCCGGCGGGGCGGACGTGGGCGCGGCCCGATCGCAGGCGGCGGCGGCGGTGCACGAGATCGCGCGGGCGCAGCGCCTCTCGATCGAGCTCGCGGGCGTGCTGCGCAAGCGGGACGATGCGCGGGCGGCGCTGGCGCGGGCGATGGCGGATCGACGCGCGATCGAGCTCTTGCGTGAGCGGGCGATGGACGAGTGGCGCGCGGCGGAGTCGCGGCGCGAGGACCGGGAGTTGGACGACGTGTCGATGGCGATGACGCGTCGCACGATGGGGCAGGAGGGCTGACCGATGGTGCGCTCGCTGTGGCTGATCATCTCGATCCTCGCGATCGCGCACGTGCTCGCGATCGGCGGCTTCGTGGGATGGCTGGCGTCGACCGGGCGGCTCGATCGCGAGCGGGTCGAGAAGGTGCGCACGATCCTCGCGCAGACGATCGCGGCGGAGAAGGCCTCGGCGGAGGCGGATCAGAAGGCCCGCGAGGAGGCGGAGCGGGCCGCGAGCGAGGGAGCGCTGCCGGAGAACGGCGCGCGGACGGCGGCGGAGATGGCGTCGCTGAAGCTGCAGGTGAGCGAGGTGGATCGCCAGAAGATCGCGGAGGTGAAGTCGCAGATCGATGTGCTGCGTCTGGCGATGCAGAACGAGCGTTCGCAGCTCGATCGGGATCGCACGGCGTTCGAGGAGGAACGCTCGGCGTTCGAGGCGATGCGCACGCGGCTCGCGGAGATCGAGGGCGCGGGGCAGTTCAAGAAGGCCGTCGCGACGCTCGAGGGCATGAAGGCGGAGGACGCGCGGACCACGCTCGCGGAGCTGGTGCAGAATGGGGAGAAGGAACAGGTGGTCGCGTATCTCGACGCGATGGACGAGCGTCTGCGGACGCGGGTGCTGACGGAGTTCATCACGCAGGGCGACGCGCCGCTGGCAGCGGAATTGCTTGAGCGGATCCGGACGAAGGGGCTGGCGGCCCCCGAACCGGAGACGCTCGCGAATGCCGGAGGCTGAGTCGATCGCTGCATCACTGGGACCGGCGGTTCGTGCGCAGGGCAGCGCGGAGGCTGCGCCGCGCGAGGCCGAGGTTGCGCGGCGTTCCGATCAGGGCGTGAGCGCGAGCGAGGAGGCGTCGCGCGAGTTCGTGCGTGCGCTGCTCGGGCAGGTTGGACTGCACGCGAACGCGACAACGCACGTGAACGCAGGGGTGGCGATGCAGCGGGAGACGCTGCTGTCGTCGGAGTTCGTGCGCACGGGCGCGGCGGGCAGCGGTCCGAGCGAGTTGCTGCGTGCATCGGCCGACGAGGGTGACGAGGCTCCGTCACTGGGAGAGGGCAGAGAGGTCAAGAACCCGGGGCGCGGCGCGCGGGACGCATCGCACGCGACGGGCTCGCGCGCCGGGCAGGGGCACGACGGAAGCGGTGCTCCAGCCGAGCACGCGCCGCGGGCGGACGAGGGGCCGGGTGCGGGCGGAAAGGGCGGAGAGAGGGGCGAGGGCAATCCGCGTGCGGCGCAGGCGACGAACGCACCAGCGCGGGGAGAGAATGCCAGCGGACAGGCGACGGGCGCGGCGGCGCCCGTTGGCAGCAACGCGTCGAGCGTGCCCGCGAGCGGGGCGCGGGGCGCGGGGGGATCTCCCGGCGTGCAGGGCGTGAGCGGTCCCGGCGTCGGGAGCGCGGGCGCTGCTCGAGGTGCCGTGCCGCAGGTAAACGCGCTGGGCTTGCGCGGCGTTCGCGCAGAAACCAAGCCGAAGGGCGCGGCGCCTGCGCCGCGCGGCGCGAAGAGCGAGCAGGTGCAGTTGCAGCTCTCGCGCGGTCTGGCCGCGGCGCTGCGATCGGCGGGCAAGGAGGTCACGCTGCGGCTGACGCCCGAGGCATTGGGCGAGGTGCGTGTGCGTGTGCGGTTCGAGAACGGCGGGGTGATCGCGCGGTTCGAGGCGAGCGACGCGAAGGCACGCTCGTTGCTAGAGCAATCGGTGGGTTCGCTCCGCAGCGCGATGGAGTCGCGCGGGCTGGGCGTGGAGCGGATCGAGATCGGTCCGGGGCCCGAGGCCGGAGGCGCGGGCGATCGCGGCGCGAGCGACGCGGGTGTGTCCGGGCACGCGTGGGATGGCGCGTCCGCGGGCGATGGTCACTCGGGCGAGCAGCGAGATGCAGGGCATTCGCGCGGCGGAGCGGGCGCGGAAGGCTCATGGGACGAGGGAGGGCGCGGGAGCGTGCTCGACGGAGACGACGCGCTGGATGCCCGCGGTGATGGCGGCGTGGTGCGCGAGGGCATGGTCGTGCTGGGCGTGGACGCGCTGGCGTAATCAAGGATTGGAGAACGACGATGGCGACGACGGACGCGATCGGTTCATCGACGACGGCACCGACCTCGCAGGCGTCGGCGTACAGCGGCTTGTCGAGCGATGACTTCCTCAAGATCATCTTCGCGGAGCTGTCCAAGCAGGACCCGCTCCAGCCGCAGGACACGGGAGCGCTGCTCGAGCAGTTGTCGTCGATCCGCAGCATCGAGTCGGACGTGAAGCTGGAGGATCGCCTCGGCACGCTCGTGGACCAGAACGAGATGGCGAGCGCGGCGGGGCTGCTGGGACGGACGGTCTCGGGCCTCGACTCGCGTCTGACGCGTGTGGAGGGCGTGGTCAAGAGCGTCGGGCGCGAGGGCGAGGACGTGGTGCTCTCGCTCACCGATGGCTCGAAGCTCGCGATGTCGAACCTCGAGCGCGTGGTGGAGACGCCCACGAGCGATGAGGAGACGCAGCCGTGATGGGCCCGCAGGACCTGCTGAGGGCGCTCGGCGGGATGGCGCGGCTCGCGGGGCGCGGGCCGGACGCCGCGAAGGCGCCAGCGTCCCAGAGCGATGCGCTCTCGGCGTCGTTCGCGTCGATGCTCGACAAGGCAGGGCGCGGCGAGCTCCGGAGCGAACTCCCGGTGACTGTGTCGCCGCGGGCGGGCGTGGAGCTGTCGGACGCGCAGCTCGCGCGGCTCGCGTCCGCGGCGGACCGGGCGCACGCGGCGGGGGTGAGCGTCGCGGCGGTGCAGATGGATGGCATGACGCTGACGCTCGATGTGCTGCAGCGCCAGGTGACGGGCGTGCTGCCCGAGGGCGGGGTGCTCCAGGGCATCGACGCGTTGATGCGCGTGCCGGACGACGGGGCTTCGGGTGTTGAGGACGGTGCGTCGGTCGTGATCGGCCCGCCCTCGGCGGGCGCGACGAGCGCGTCGCTGATCGATGCGCTCGCTCGGCGCGAGGGCGACGTGCGGGACGCGGCGTAAGGGAACCTTCGGATCGCGGCGCGGGAGGTGCGTGATGGCGTCGACAGTGGCGATGTTCAATGCCCTGAGCGGGCTCAACGCGAACGCGCGGTTCCTCGATGTCACGGGCAACAACATCGCCAACGTCAACACCACGGCGTTCAAGCACTCGCGCGTGCACTTCCAGACCATGATCAGCCAGACCCGCTCGATGGGCGGACCGCCCGACGAGAACACGGGCGGCACGAACCCGACGCAGATCGGCCTCGGCGTGAGGCTTGCCAATGTGCAGCGGGACTTCAATGGCGGGACGATCTCTGGAACGGGCGTGCCGGGCGACATGGCGATCGATGGCAACGGCTTCTTCATCACACGCCGCGACACGGAGACGTACTACACGCGGGCGGGATCGTTCCGGCGCGACGAGAACGGCGACCTTGTGACCCTCGATGGCGATCGCGTGCAGGGCTTCGGCGTGGACTCGTCGTACAACGTCGCGGAGGGATCGCTGGTCGATCTCAACATCCCGCTCGGCTCGCTCACGATCGCCGAACAGACGACGCTCGTGCGCATGGCGGGGAATCTCGACGCGGACGGCACGGTCGGGGGCAGCGGATCGATCACGCGCCTGCTCGGTCGTGAGGACGCGGGCCTGGGGCTCATCGCGGGCGCGACCATGACGCCGAGCAATCCGATGAACGTGCTTGAAGGAACGAGCCTGCTCACCGAGATCGAGGACCCGGCGCAGCCCGGCTCGGGCGTGCCGCTGTTCGTCGCGGGGCAGTCGATCGAGCTCGCGGGCGTGGAGAAGGGCGGACGCGTCATCGATACGGCGACGCTCGCGATCAGCGCGGGGACGACGGTCGCCGACCTGCTCGCGTTCCTCAACAACGTGCTCGGGCTCGACCCGACCACGAGCAACCCGGACGGCTCGACCCCCGGCGCGACGCTCGATCCGACCACCGGCGAGATCACCGTGACCGGGCACGCGGGCGTCTCGAACGACATCGAGATCGAGAGCTCGGACCTCCGCCTGCTCAACGAGGACGGCGTGTTCACGCGCGTGCCCCTGACGAGCGCGCGCGATGCAG
The DNA here is from genome assembly GCA_034004365.1 of Phycisphaerales bacterium. Lineage (GTDB taxonomy): Bacteria > Planctomycetota > Phycisphaerae > Phycisphaerales > UBA1924 > JAVEWV01. The sequence continues at coordinate 149,084 of JAVEWV010000003.1, read as the reverse complement.
ACGCGACCGGCGAGGGCGTGCGGACGAGCTTCCTCGTGTGGGATTCGCTGGGCGGCGCGGTGGAGGTCGAGGTGTCGTTCGCGCTGGAATCGCGCGGGAACGACGGCACGACGTGGCGCTACTTCATCGAATCTCCGGACGACAGCGATGACTCGCCGCTCGCCGCGACGGGCACGATCCGCTTCGACCCGTTCGGGCGGCTGGTGGACACGAATCCGATCCCGGTATCGATCGACATCGCGGGCTCCGGCGCGGCGACGCCGCTGATGTTCGAGCTCGATCTGTACGGGAACGGCGACGGGCTGACGGCGCTCGCGGACGAGGGGAGCGAGGTCGCGGCGACGTACCGGGACGGCGCGCCGATCGGCACGCTCGTGGACTGGGGCGTCGATGCGAACGGGCTCATCATCGGCGCGTTCACGAACGGGCTGACGCGCCCGCTGGGTCAGGTCGCGGTCGCGACGTTCACCAATGATGACGGGCTCATCGAGGTGGGATCCTCGGCGTTCCAGGTCGGGCCGAACTCGGGCAATCCCGTGGTGACGGCTCCGCAGCGCCTGGGCGCGGGCCAGATCATCGATCGCTCGCTCGAGCTCTCGAACGTCGACCTGGGCGAGGAGTTCATCAACATGATCCTCGCGAGCACGGGCTATTCGGCGAACTCGCGGGTGATCCAGACCACGAACGACCTGTACTCGCAGCTCCTGCTTATCGGACGATGACGCCCGCACGCACCGGGAGGACCATGGATGGTCACGCTCACACGCCTCAACGGCTCGCGATTCGTGCTCAACGCCGAGCTCATCCGGACGATCGAGGAAAAGCCGGACACGGTGGTCACGCTGGTCAACGGCGACCACTTCATCGTCCGCGAGGCGACGCAGGAGGTGGTTCGCCGGGTGATCGAGTACGGGCGGCACCTCCGCCGGCTGATCCCCCCGAACTGATCGCGGGAGCCTGCGGCGTGTGCGGTCTGGGCAGGGCCCGCGCAGGCGATGCGCCTCGCGTGCATGGGGTGGGTTCAAGACGAGGGCGAGGCTCCCCGATAGTCCGTTAGGGCGCCCGCAGCGTGTGGGTGCGTTCCGCCACGGGCTGAGGGAGCGCGCGCGTGGACATCGGAACGATCATCGGATTCATCGTCGCGATCGTCGGCGTGCTCATGTCCGTCATCATGGGCGGCGGCGGCATCGGCGGCTTCGTCGATATCCCCTCGATCCTCGTGGTGTTCGGCGGCACGATCGGCGCGATCATCGTGTGCTTCCCCATCGCGCGGATCCTCGAGCTGCCCAAGATCATGATGAAGGCCCTGTTCTGGACCTCCCAGGACCCGGTCGAGCTCGTGAAGGAACTCGTGCGATACGCCGAGGTCGCCCGGCGCGAGGGCATCCTCGCGCTCGAGAACCTCGTGCCCGAGATGAAGGACCCGTTCATCGTGCGCGGCGTGAAGATGGCCGTCGACGGAACGGACCCCGAACTCATCCGCGAGGTGATGGAGAAGGAGATGGAGGCCGCGGACGAGCGCCACGGCAAGGCGAAGTACATGATCGACACGATCGGGCGCATGGCGCCGGCGTACGGCATGATCGGCACGCTCATGGGCCTGATCATGATGCTGTCGAACATGTCCGACCCGTCGAAGATCGGCCCGGGCATGGCGGTCGCGCTGATCACGACGCTCTACGGCGCACTGATCGCCAACATGTGCACGGGCCCGATCGCGGACAAGCTCGCGTCGCGTGCGGCGGAGGAATCGCTCATCCGATCGATCGTCGTCGCGGGGGTGATGTCGATCCAGTCGGGCGATAACCCGCGCATCGTCGAGAGCAAGCTGCTCACGTTCCTGCCGCCCTCGAAGCGCGGCGCGATCGAGCAGAAGGAAGCCGCGTGATCCATGGGCAAGAAGAAGGGACCCGAGTCCCCGCCCATCCCGGAGTGGGTCCTGACCTACGGCGACATGATGTCGCTGCTGCTGTGCTTCTTCATCCTGCTCTCGGCGTTCAGTGAGCTGAAGAAGCCGCGCGAGTACCAGAAGGTCCTTGAAGCGATCAGGGAAGCGCTGGGCTCGTCGGGCAGCATCGGGCAGATCCCGATCGAGGGCGACCCCGCGAACAGCATGGTCTCGCTGCTCGAGGAGATCAAGAACGTCGACCACACCCGCCCGACGGACGCCGTGCAGGTGGACCCGAACATGTCGGGCACGCAGGAACGCGTGCAGTCGATGTTCGACGGGCCCAAGCACCTGCTGGCGGGCGACCTGGACTTCGATCCCGGTTCGGCGACGCTCAGCGAGCGCGCGAAGGTGAAGCTCAAGGACGAGGTCACACCGAAGGTGCGCGGCATTCGCCAGGTGGTGATGGTGCGCGGGCACGCGTGGGGCCTGGAGGATCGTGCAGGCGGGCTCGACCTCGACGAACTGTCGTACCGGCGGGCGCAGGCGGTCAAGGACTTCCTCGTGCGCGAGTGCGGGGTGGACCCCCGGGTGTTGCGGGTTGTCGCTTCGGGCGACTCCGAGCCGCGCGAGGTGGGTGTGGGCTCGGGCGGCGCGAGCAATCGTCGCGTGGACCTCCTGCAGACCGAGACGTACGCGGAGGACCTGCACCCGGACTTCCACGGAACGGGGCGCACGCTCGCGGACCCGGGGGCACGCCACGGCGGCTGAGTAGGGAGGGCGATCATGGCCGAGGAACAGGCGACGCAGGAAACCAAAGCGAAGAAGAAGCTCCCGATCGTGACGATCGGGATCGTCGCGGGCCTGATGGCGGTCGAGGGCGTCGTGGTCTTCCTGCTGGTGGGCATGACTCAGGGCGGCAAGGAGGCCGAGGCGAGCATCGAGGGCGATGCGCTCGCCGACCTCGAGGCGCCCGTCGAGGTGCCTCTGCTCGAAGAGAAGTTCCAGAACAACCAGACCGGGCGCGTGTGGCTGTGGGACACGGTGCTGGTGCTCAAGACCCGCAAGAAGCATGAGGAGCTGGTCAAGTCGACGCTCGAGGCCCGCAAGGCCGAGGTGCGCGAGGGCGTGGCGATGATCGTCGCCAAGGCGACGCACACCCAGCTCATGGAGCCGGGCAAGGAGACGCTCAAGCGCCAGCTCCAGTCGCTCGCGACGAACATCTTCGGGACCGATCCGGACGGGCGTCCGCGTGTGGATGACGTGCTCGCGATCGTGAAGGGAAGCCAGGTGGACCGCTGATCGGATTGATCCGGTCGTTCGAGCACCAGATCTTCTCGCGCAAGAAATGCCGCCGTTCGGCGGGATCCGCGCGATCGCGCGAAAACTTCGCGGACGTTGCGCTGCCGCGCCGATAGCCGCGAGGGCGCGGGGTGCGCCCGTCGCGGGCGGAGCCCGTGGCCTGAACTGCGGGGTGCGCGATGGACGAGCAGGATCCCCAGGGCGCGGGCGAGCCCACGCCGGAGACGAATCCCGAGGCCCCGGACGATGCCGCGGCGGACGCTGCGGATTCCGGCGACGCGGGCGCATCGCCCGAGGGCGCGGCTCCCTCGGCGGAAGATGGCAATGACGAGCTGAACGCCTCCGCCTCCGCGGCGCTCGCTGCGGCGCGCGAGGCGATCGCGATGGCGAAGTCCGCGGGCGGGGCCCCGCCCGCCCCGGTCGACGACATGACGGACGCGGACGACGCCGAGGGCGGCGAGTTCTCCAGCGTGCCGGCGTACGTCCCGCCCGTGCTCGCCGAGGACACGGGCGGCGCGGGGGGCGAGTCGATCGACCTGCTGTCCGACGTCGCGCTCGACGTCATGATCGAGCTGGGCCGCACACGCATGCTGATTGAGGATGTGCTACGCCTGGGCGATGGCGCGGTCGTCGAGCTGGACAAGGTCGCGGGCGATCCGGTGGACATCTACGTGAACGAGCGTCGCGTCGCACGGGGCGAGGTGCTCGTGCTCAACGACAACTTCTGCGTTCGCATCAGCGAGATCCTCGACAACTCGCTGGAAGCGGCGGCACGCTCGGAGCGGTCGAGGGCCGCGGGCTGAGCAACGGTTTCACGATCGGCGGAGCCGGTCGAGCGGGACGCCAGGAGGGCGTGGTGCGGCGTGGCGTGTGCCAGACTGTGGCTCTGTTCTTCGTCGCGTTGTGCACGCTGGCGAATGCGCCGATTGCGCACGCGCAGGTCGGGCCGGCGATCGAGGGCGGCGTACAGAACGTTCAGCCGTCTGGCGCGGATGGCAGCGCGTCCAACGCATCATCGTCATTCGCGGCTCCGGAGCACGCTCGCGCGAGCGACGCCCGTCCGCTCGGCGTCCCGCGCACGCCGGTGATTGGTGACGCCTCGAAGCCCGTGGGCGATTCGGCGCCCCTGGCGAGCGAGCGTTCTTCGAGCGCGTTCGATCGCCCGGCGTGGTCGTCGCTCGGGCCGCTGGTGCTCGTCGTCACGCTGATCGTGCTGCTGGGTGCGGGCATCCGCCGGTTCGCGCGCGGGAAGGGCGGGCTGGCGATGGCGCTGGGCGCGGGCGGGCGGGCGCCGTCGGGCGTCGTCGAGGTGCTCGCACGCTATCCGACCGGGCGCGGCTCGCTCATCGTCCTCATGCGCGTCGATCGACGCGTGCTCGTGCTGCACCAATCCACGACCCGTCGCGATGGCACGCGGATGAGCGTGCTCTCGGAGCTTGCCGATTCGGAGGACGTCGCGTCGATGCTCATCAAGACGCGCGACGAGGCGGGCGAATCGATCGCACGCTCGTTCGATCGGATGCTCGGGCGCGAGGCGTCGCGCCACACGGACGAGATCGATCCGCGGAGTGATGGGCGGACGGACAGGCGAATCGATCGGCGGAACGCGACGCGAGGAACGACTGTTCACGCCACGCCGGCTCCAATCCCAGCCCCGGCGACCGAGCAATCGAGCGTCGCGCGGGGTGCATCGGACGCCGTGCGCCGGCGGCTCGAGCAGATGCGGGCGTACGGGGTGCGGGCATGAGGTGGATCGCCGCGATCATGCTGGTGCTGTGCGCGTGCGCGACGACTCCCGCGCAGGTCGGGCCGCAGGTCGATGGCGGGCCGACGCGCTTCGAGAGCCCGCGCCAGGTCGGCGTCGATCCCGCTCGCATCTTGGATCTCGCGCTCGACGACGGCGCATCGTCGCTGAACCCGCTCGGCGTGCTCGGCGCCGCGGGCGAGATGATCTCGGGCGCTCGGAGTGGAACGGGCGCACCGGCGCAGCGGGGCGAGGGCCTCAGCGTCGCGATCAACATCATGCTGCTGCTGACGGTGGTGACGCTCGCGCCATCGATCATGCTCATGACGACGTGCTTCCTGCGGATCATCGTCGTGCTGGGACTGCTCAAGCAGGCCCTGGGCCTGCAATCGCTGCCGCCGTCGCAGGTGATCCTTTCGCTCGCGCTGTTCATGACGCTGATGGTGATGTCGCCGACGCTCGATCGCGTGTGGGACGAGGCGATCGCGCCGTTCCAGCGCGGCGAGGTCAGCACGTACGACGACCTGTGGGACCGGGCCAAGCAGCCGATGCGCGATTTCATGTTCGATCAGATCGAACGCACGGGCAACTGGTCGAGCGTGTACATGGTGCTGAACTACCGCGGCGTCGACACGTCCGAGCCCGGCTCGCTCACCCGCGCCGACGTGGACATGATCACGCTCGTGCCCGCGTTCATGCTCAGCGAACTGAAGGTCGCGTTCCAGATGGGCTTCAAGGTGTACCTGCCCTTCCTCGTGATCGACATGGTCATCGCGAGCCTCTTGATCTCCATGAGCATGATGATGCTCCCGCCCGTGCTCATCTCGCTTCCGTTCAAGCTCATGCTCTTCGTGCTCGTCGACGGGTGGGAGCTGATCGTGGGCAGCCTGATGCAGAGCTTCGTGCGCGATGGCGAGGGAGCGAGGCTCTCGGAGCACGCCGCGGAGGTGGCGATGGCGGTGCCGCGCGCGTGGGAGGTCGCGGCGCCGTCGCTGGGCGCTGTCATGCGCGGGATCGGGCTGGCGTAGGGCGATTAAGAAGGACGCGGAGCGGAGGGGTGCATGCTGCACGACGACCAGATCATCGACCTCGTGCGGGAGACGCTGATGGTCACGCTCCGGATCATCGCGCCGATCCTCGGCGCGGGCGTGCTGATCGGCCTGGTGGTCTCGATCGTGCAGTCGATCACGTCGATCCAGGACCAGACGATCACCTTCGTGCCCAAGATCGTCTCGATGTTCGTCGTGGCGATCGTGCTCGCGCACTGGATCGTCGGCGCGCTGATCGACTTCGCGCGTGAGCTCTTCACGATGTCCGCCTGAGTGTTCCCGTTCTTTCGTCGAGTGATCCCGCTCCATGCCGAACCTCCTTCCCATCTTCGATCAGCTCGCGCCGATGGTGGTCGTGCTGTCGCGTGTGGGCGGGCTGTTCATCCTCGCGCCGATGCTCTCGGGCGTCACGATCCCGGTGCAGGCGCGGGCGCTGCTCGCGGTGTCGCTGAGCGTCGCGATGCTCGGGCTGGCCTCGCCCGCGCTCCGCGCCATGCCCGAGCCCTCGCTCGCGTCGCTGCTCCCGCTCGTCCTGAGTGAGACGCTCGTGGGCTTCGTGATCGGCGCGTTCGGCATGATGCCCGTCATGGCGATCTCGATGGGCGGGCAGATCATGGGCTACCAGATGGGCATCTCCATCGCGCAGACCTACAGCCCCGAGCTTGACACCCAGTCCGAGGTCGTCGCGCAGATCTACTCCCTCGCGGGCATGGGCACGTTCGTCGTGCTCGGCGGCGTCGACGCCCTGCTGCTGGGCGTCGCGCGCAGCTATGAGAGCATTCCCGTCGGCTCGATGGGGGCGGGCCAGGTGCCCCTCGCCGCGTTCCTCGACCTGATCGGCGCGGGCCTCGAGCTGGCGATGCGCATCTCCGCGCCGGTGCTCGCGGCGGTGCTGGTCGTGCTGGCGTCGATGGGCGCGGTGATGAAGACCGTGCCGCAGTTCAACGTGATGAGCGTCGGCTTCACGCTCAAGATCCTGATCGGCGTGGCGATCATGATCAGCGCGCACGACGCGATCCACGCCGCGGGTATCGAGGGCATGACCCGCGCGATCGACGACATGATCCTCTGGCTCCGGGGGGTGGCGCATGGCTGACGACATGGGCGAACGGACGGAGCAGCCGACGCCCAAGCGTCTGCGCGACGCGCGGCGTGAGGGCAACGTCGCCAAGAGCACGGACCTCTCCGGCGCGGTGGATCTCATCTCGGCGGCGGTGCTCGTGCTCACGCTGGGCTCGTGGATCGGCGCTCGCCTCTTCCACGTGCTCGAGCGTGCGCTCTCGGGCGAAGCGGTGACCGCGCCCTTCGACCCCGGGTCGATGGGCAGTGCGCTGCTCTGGGGCGTGGGCGAAGCGGCGACCGTCACGCTCCCCGCGATGGGCATCCTGATCCTCGTGGGCTTCGTCACGCAGTTGCTGCAGGTCGGATGGTCGCCCACGACCAAGCCGCTGATGCCCAAGCTCTCGAAGCTGAGCCCGATCAGCGGGATCAAGCGCATCCTCGGGCCCAAGGGCGCGGTCAAGAGCGCGATGGGCATCGCCAAGGTCTCGCTGCTGGGAATCATCATGCTGGCGCTGGCGGCGCGTCACCTCGCGCGCATCGCGCGTCTCCCGCTGCTGGACATGCCGCAGGCGATGATGGTGATCGGGTCCATCCTGCTCGAGATCGTCATCTGGCTCCTCGCGGTGTTGCTCGTGCTGGGCATCATCGACATGGCCTACCAGAAGTGGCAGCACGTCCGCGATCTGCGCATGACCAAGCATCAGGTCAAGGACGAACGTCGGAGCATGGAGGGCGATCCGGAGGTCCGCCGGCGTCGCCTCAAGATGGCGATGCAGATCGCGATGCAGCGCGTCAACAGCGCGGTGCCCACCGCCGACGTCGTGGTGACGAACCCGACGCACTTCTCCGTCGCGCTCGCGTACGACGAGGATCGCATGCGAGCCCCACGCGTCGTCGCCAAGGGCGCCGACCAGCTCGCGTTCCGCATCCGCCAGCTCGCGATGACGCACGGCGTGCCGATCGTTGAACGTCCGCCGCTGGCGCGGGCGCTCTACTGGGGTGTGCCCGAGGGCACGGAGATCTCTCCCGAGCACTACGAAGCGGTCGCCGAGATCCTCGCGTACGTGTACCGGCTCGAGGGCGAAGCGGCGAAGCGGCGTGAGGAACGCAGGCAAACGTCCGCGCGCGGTGCGCAGGGCGTGCCGGGGCGCGGGGCGGGGCGTGGCGTTCGCGCCGCGCGATCGACGGTGTAAACGGGTCGGCGGTTGAGTCGGCGGTGTAGTCGGTAGTTGAGAAGGAGCCGGTTGGCGTGGCGGAAGCGGCGGGCACATCACGAGGCACGGGCATCCCGGAGTGGATGCAGCGGCTCGCCGCGCACCGCGGGCTGATCGTGCCGATCGGCTTCATCCTGCTTCTGGTCGTGGTGCTGATCCCGCTCCCGCCGGCGCTCCTGGACCTCCTGATCTCGATCAACATCTCGCTCGCGGTGATCGTGCTGCTGACGTCGATCAACATGCGCCGCCCGCTGGATTTCAGCGTGTTCCCGTCGCTCCTGCTGGCGACGACGCTGCTGCGCCTGGTGCTGAACATCGCCTCGACGCGTCTGATCCTGACCGCCGACGCCGACTCGCCCGAGGACGCGCTCAACGTCGCGGGGCACGTCATCAGCGCGTTCGGTCAGTTCGTCGCGGGCGACTCGCTCTTCGTGGGCGTCATCATCTTCCTGATCCTCGTGATCGTGCAGTTCATCGTCGTGACCAAGGGCGCCGGGCGCATCAGCGAGGTCGCGGCCCGCTTCACCCTCGACGCCATGCCCGGCAAGCAGATGGCGATCGATTCCGACCTCAACGCCGGCATCATCGACGAGGCCGAGGCCCGGCGCCGGCGCGAGGAGATCTCCCGCGAGGCCGACTTCTTCGGCGCTATGGACGGTGCGTCCAAGTTCGTCCGCGGCGACACCATCGCGGGCCTGATCATCACCGCGATCAACATCCTGGGCGGCTTCGCGATCGGCGCGATCGATCGCGGCTGGCCCGCCGGGCAGACCGCCGAGGTCTTCACGAAGCTGACCATCGGCGACGGGCTCACGAGCCAGATCCCCTCGCTCGTGATCTCGATCGCCTCCGCGCTGATCGTCACGCGCTCGGGCAGCCGCGCCGATCTCGGCGAGGAACTCACCGGGCAGCTCACGAGCCAGCCGCGCGGCCTGATGATGACCGCCGGGTTCCTGCTGCTCCTCGCCGTGACGCCGCTGCCCACTATCCCGCTGATGGCGACCGCGGCCTCGCTGCTCGTGATGTCGTGGGCGATGCGCCGCACGACGCAGTCGAAGAAGCGCGAGGAAGAGGCGAAGGAGGCCGAGAAGTCCGTCTCGCGCGAGCCCCCGCCCGTCGAGACGCTGCTCAAGGTCGACACGATGGAGCTCGAGGTGGGCTACGGGCTCATCCGCCTCGTCGACACCGCGCAGGGCGGCGACCTGCTCGACCGCATCGCCGCGGTGCGTCGCCAGCTCGCGGCGGACCTTGGCCTCGTCATGCCGCCCGTGCGCATCCGCGACAACATCGAGCTCGGCGCGAACCAGTACCGCGTGAAGGTCCGCGGCGCCGTCGTCGGGCAGGACGCGGTCCACCCCGATCGCCTGCTCGCGATGGACGCCGGCATCGCGACCGGCAAGCTCACGGGCGAATCAACGATCGAGCCCGCCTTCGGCCTGCCCGCCACGTGGATCGACCCCGCCCTCCGCGCGCGTGCCGAGAGCATGAACTACACGATCGTCGATCCTTCGAGCGTGCTCACGACGCACCTGACCGAGCTCGTCAAGCGCCACGCGGACGAGCTGCTCACGCGCGAGGAGGTCTCGAACCTCGTGCAGCAGCTCAAGGAGCGCTGCCCGAAGCTCGTCGAAGAGGCGGTGCCCGGCGTGGTCAAGCTGGGCGAGCTCCAGAAGATCCTGCAGAACCTGCTCCGCGAGCGGGTCGCGATCCGCGATCTCGAGACCATCGTCGAGACCATCTCCGACTGGGGCCCCAAGACCAAGGACCTCGACGTGCTCACCGAGTACGTCCGCCACGCCCTCCGCCGATCCATCTGCCAGCAGCACGCTTCGCCGGGCGATGACGCCCGCCCACGCATCGTCTGCGTGACGCTCGACCCGGCGATGGAGGACACCATCTCCGCCTACGTCGAGCGCGGGCCCGCGGGCACGCAGGTCACCATGCCCGCCCGCGTCTCGGCCGACATCGCCGCACGCATCACCCGCGCCCTCAAGCCCGTCACCAGCGCGGGACATCCGCCCGTCGTCATCGCCTCGCCGCAGGTCCGCGGCGTGGTCTTCCAGATCGTCGAGCCTCGCCTGCCGGGGGTCGCGGTGCTGGGGTACAACGAGATCGTGCCGGGGGTCGAGGTCGAGTCGATGGGCCTGGTGGAGATGGACCGCGCCGCGGCGGGGGTGGCGTGACGCGGGCACGGCGCTGTGGAGCGCGTGGGGAAAACTCGGGACGCGCGTGCGGGGGCGTCCGGGGTGCTATCTTGATGGATCGCGCATGACGAGTCGCGGGCAGGACGCCCGCCGTCTGCGTCGAGCCGCCGCGTGAGGAGCCAGGATGGCGACCATGCAGCTCAAGACCTATCGCGCCGCCTCCATGGCCGACGCGCTCGCCGAGGTGAAGAAGGACCTCGGGCGCGACGCGGTCATCCTGCACACCCGCACCTTCCGCGCCGGCGGGGTGATGGGCGTCGGGGCCCGCTCCGTCGTCGAGATCACCGCGTCGAGCGGCGCCGCATCTCCCGCGCCGCGTGCCGGGGGGGCCTCTGCTGCATTGCCCGCGCGTGCCGAGCCGCAGGACGACCCGCTCGGATTCGTCGAGTTCCGCCCGCCCCGACTCGATGCACCGCGGCCCGATGCGTCAAGGCCGGATGCGACGAGGCCAGATGCGCTGAGAAAAGCGCCGACCCCGCCCGCCGAACCGGCGCGCGAAGCCACGGCACCCATGCGAGCCCGCCCGCCCGAGCCCGTGACGGAGCGCCGCTCGACGAGTGCGATCGAGCGGCCCGCCTCGCGTTCGGCGCCAGTCGCGCAGGCCAGCCCCGCCGTTCCGTCGCGCCCCGCGCTCGCAACGCCCGTGCGTCTCAGCCCGCAGGACGCGGGCGCCCGCGCCGCGCTCGAGGACGAGCTCGCGTCCATCAAGACGCTGGTGGGGGAGGTGCTCCGCGTCACCCGCGTCGCGCAGCGCCGGGCGGCGATCGACGAGCCGCTCCGCGATCCATTCACGTCCGCGGGCCAGTCCTGGGCTGCGGACGCGGCGCGCGAGGGCACGGGCGACGCGACCTCGTTCCCGCGCGTGCTCATGCGTTCGTACCTGCGTCTGATCGACGCGGGGGTGGACGAGCCGATCGCCGAGTCGCTGGCGTCGAGCGTGCGCGACGAGCTGTCGCCCACGGAGCTGTCCGACGCGTCGATCGTGCACGCCTCGATGCTCCGCGCGATCGAGCGTCGCCTCCCGACGGTGGGGGGCGTTTCGCCGTCCGCGACTCGCGCCAACGCCCCGCGCGTCATCGCGCTCATCGGGCCCACGGGCGTCGGCAAGACGACCACGCTCGCCAAGCTCGCGGCGACCTTCAAGCTCCGCCACGCCCGCAGCGTCGGGCTCATCACGTGCGATACGTACCGCATCGCCGCGGTGGAGCAGCTCCGGACCTATGCGGGGATCATCGGGCTTCCGCTGCGCGTCGCGATGACGCCGGGCGAGATGCGCGACGCGATGGGGCACATGAGCGATCGCGACGTGGTGCTCGTCGATACGCCCGGGCGCTCACCGGGCGACGCGACGCGTCTCGCCGAGCTGCGCGCGTTCATCGAGGCGTCCGGCGCGAGCGAGATCCACCTCGCCCTCAGCACCGCCGCCGCCCCCGCGGCCCTGGCCCGCGCGATCGACCGCTTCCGCGACCTCGGCGCGCACGCGCTGATCCTCACGAAGCTCGACGAGGCCGGCGCGAGCGGCCCGATCCTGAACATCGCCTCGCGCGCCGGGCTTCCGCTGAGTTACGTCACAATGGGCCAGGAGGTGCCGGACGACATCGAGCCCGCCGACGCGGCCCGCCTCGCGCGGCGCATGCTCGAGCCCGATGGATTCGCCGATGCGCCCCCCGCCCGCACGGATGCGTTCACGCCGCCGGGCGTGGTGCGTGCTCCCGCCGCGCTCGCGGGGGCCGAGGCATGGTGACGCGCGGTGCAACGAGCGGCGTGATCGAGCCCGAGGTAGTGGGGGACCCGGGCTCCGACGAGTTCGTCGCGCATGCGGACCAGGCCTCGCGCCTGCGCTCGCTCATGGGACGCTCGCACGGGGCGGACGACCCTCGCCCGCGTCCTGAGCAGCGTGCAATGCCTTCGGGCGTGCGTCCACGCGTCGGACGAGCGCCCGCGACGCGCCTCGCGCCGGTCATCGCGATCGCCTCGGGCAAGGGTGGCGTGGGCAAGACCAACCTCGCGGTCAACCTCGCGATCTGCATGGAGCGGGCCGGCCAGGGCGTGTTGCTGGTCGACGCGGACCTGGGCCAGCCCAACGCCGACGTCTTGCTGGGCCTGCCCACCGGCGTGCGCCCGTCGCTCCCCGGCGCGGGCGGGCCGCCCCGCGCGGTGCTCGAACGCTCCACGCTCGAGTTCGGCGGCGTTGCCCCGCGGGCCCGCCTGCTCGTCGCGACGCCCTCCGATCGCGAGCCGGGCGCCGCACGCTCGGACCTCATCCTCCGCGCGGTGCAGGCGATCCGTACGCTCCGCGAGGCGGTCGATCTCGTGGTGGTCGATGCCGCCGCGGGCGTGGGGATCGACGTGCTCACGCTGCTGCCCGGCGCGACGCTCTCATTGATCGTCGTGACGCCCGAGCCGACGTCCATTACCGATGCGTATGCGCTGATCAAGTGCCTCTCGCGCGGGCCGGGCGGTGGTGACGGGCGGTCGCAGCTCGCCCTGGTCGTGAACCAGGCGTCGTGCCGCGCCGAGGCCGAGCGGGTCGCGCAGCGCCTCCGCGCCACGACGCGCCGATTCCTTTCGCTCGATGTGCCGCTCGCCGCGTGGATCCCCACCGACCCGCGCGTGCCCGAAGCGGTCCGGGCGCGCCGCCCGCTCTGCGCGGCGTGGCCCGGCGCGCCCTCCGCGCGGGCCGTCGCACGCCTCGCCAGCTCGCTCCGCGGCGTGCCCACGCCCAGCGGGCCCGCCTTCTCGGACGCCTAGCGCGAACCCTGCGCGTTTCCGGTCGTGCGGGGCGAATCGCGGCATTCTCCGTGGTTTTCTCAAAGTCGCCCGACCGACGGACCGAACATGCCGCGTGGCTCCGTGTTCTCGGAGCCATTGGAGGCAGTGAGGCGTGCACGATCCGGCGCGGATCATCTCTGTAGCGTTCGCGCTCTGCGGCTTCGCGGTCTCGATCATCGCCGGGCTCGCGGCCGGTCGGGCGGCGTTCGAGACGCTCGCCTACGCCATGCTCGCGCTCGTGGTCTGCCGCATGGTCGGCGGCGTGGTGACTTCCATCGGATGGAGCGTCGTGCGCGAGCACGTCGATCGTTTCAAGGCCGAGAATCCCGTGCCCGAGGCGCTCCCGATCGCGCCGCACGTGGGAATGAATGTGGACAAGCGGTGAAGACTTCACGTGTCGAGTTGACAGCGCGCGCGGGTTGTTATACTCCATCGGTCATCGCCAAGGATGGTCGATGCGGCGCGCGCCACGATGGCTCGCGCGGATAGGTCAAGGAGAGGACCGATGGGATCACTCAGGTCCGCGACCCGTTCGTCGCGTGGTGCCGGGCGATATGCGGCTCGTCACGCCGAGCCCTCACGCCTGCCCGACCATCTCGAGGCCCGTCCGATCGAGGACATCTGGCGCGACTACCGGCGCACGCGCTCCGAGGAGCTGCGGAACTACCTGTGGGAGAAGTTCCTCCCCCTGGTCCGCTACAACGCCGAGCGCATCTACGCCCGCCTCCCCGACGAGGTCGACCTTGAGGACCTGATGTCCGCCGGGCTCAACGGGCTCGTCGAGGCCATCAACTCCTTCGAGCTCGAGCGCAACGTGAAGTTCGAAACCTTCAGCGCCCAGCGCATCCGCGGCGCCATCCTCGACGAGCTCCGCAACATGGACTGGGTCCCCCGCCTCGTCCGCCACCGCACCTCACGCGTCGAGCAGGCCCGCCAGTCGCTCGAGATGGCCTCCGGCGAAAACCCGACCGACGGCGAGATCGCGTCCAAGCTCGGGCTCGACCGCGAGGAGTTCGACAAGTACAAGCGTGACAGCCACGCCGTCATGACCATCTCGCTCGCCCGCAAGTGCTTCCCGAGCGACGGGTCGCGCGACGTCCGCGAGATCGACGTCATCCGCGACGATTCCCAGTCCGACCCGCAGGAGGACATGCAGCGTCGCGACCTCCGCGAGCTGCTCACCAAGGGGCTCACCCGCTCCGAGCGCCTCATCGTCATCCTCTACTACTACGAGGGCATGACGATGAAGGAGATCGGCGCCACGCTCGACCTCTCCGAGAGCCGCGTCAGCCAGATGCACAGCTCCATCCTGCAGCGCCTCAAGGCCCAGATGCAGCACCGCATGCGCGAGCTCGAGCCCACCCGATAGGCCCGCCCTCCGCCAGCGATCATGCCCGCGCCCGCTCTAGAATCGGGCGTGCGTGAACGCGTTTTCTTAGCCTTGGGCTCCAACCTCCCCTCGCCCGTCGGCGAGCCACGCGACACCCTCACCGTGGCGATCGATGCCATTGCACACCTCCCCGGCGTCACGCTCGTGCGATCGAGTTCGCTCCGCACGACGGCCCCCGTCTCGCCCATCGAGCAGCCCGACTTCGTGAACGGGGCGTGCGAGATCGCGCTCAGCGAATCTCGCCTGAGCCGCCCCGACGCGCCGCGCACGCTCCTCGCCGACCTGCTCGCGATCGAACGCCGCTTCGGACGAGATCGCGCCCGCGAGCCGCGATGGGGCCCGCGCACGCTCGACATCGACCTCATCCTCTTCGGCGACCGCGTGCTCGACCTGCCCGCCGCGGATAGCCTCCCCGCGCTGACGCTCCCGCACCCGCGCCTGCGCGAGCGCGAGTTCGTGCTCGCCCCGCTCGCGGAGATCGCGCCGGACGTCCGCGTGCCGCCCGATGGCGCGCGGATCGCGGACCTGCTGGAGCGATGCGTGCGCCGAGCGGGGGTGGGCACATGAACGCTCGCGTGTATGTCTCCGCCGCGGCATCACTCGCGATCGCTTCGTGCGTGCTCGCGCAGCAGCCCGCCGATCCTCAGGCCCCGCCCCCGGAAGCGCCTGCGGAAACGTCCCCGGGTTCGCCCCTCGAACAGCCCGACGCCCCGGTACACGCCCCCGCCCAAGCCCAGTCCCCGACGCCCGTTCCATTGCCCGATGCGCTCGAACGCATCCACCGCGCGTACACCAGCGCGCCCATCGCCGAGGACGTCGAGATCACCCTCGCAACGCCCGCCGGCGTCTCGCGGCGTGACGTCTTCATCGCGCTCGATGCGCAGCCCTCGGGCATCCGCGCGATGTTCCTCGAGCTTGGCCCGCTGCGCGTTTTCGCCGAGTCGCGCGCCGAGGGCGGGCGCCTGCTCATCGATCGCCCGCTCAACCATCGCGAGTACGCGGAGATCGAGCTGCGCGGTCCCATCGCGCCCGCGCTGCTCGCGCGACACATGCCGCCAGTGCCGCTGCCGCAGATCGCGATCGCGTCCGGCGTGTGGTCCGTGGACTACGCCGCGCCCGGCGCGGACGACGCGGGCGGGGAACTCTCTTTCACGGGCGTGCGCTGGCTGGGCGCCGCGATCGATCCGCGGGGCCAGCGTCTGACGCTCGTGGGTCGCGCGGGCCCGGACGCCGCCGCACCCTCCGTGCGCGTGTCCGCCGACGCGCTCACGGGACGCGTGCTCGACGCGTCGATCGAGTGGTCCGATCGCGCCTCGGCCCTCGACCTGCGCGTCCGCGCCATCGAGATCCCCGATGCGCCGCTCGCGTGGCGTGTCACGCCCGATGGACGCGAGCGAGTGCCCACCGCCGCCGATCTCCTCGTCTCGACCGAGCCCCGGCGCATCGGCACCGAGATGCCCGAGCTCCCGCTCGTCACGGCGTCCGGCGCGGGCTGGCCCTGGCGCACCTTGCTCGACGCGCCGCCCGGCGAGCCGCTCTCCGCGGGGCGCGTTGCGGTGCTTATTCTCGCGCGCAACGCGGTCCTGCGCGAAGATCCGGACGCCGTTGCGCGACTCTTCGTTGCGCTCCGCGCCGCCGCGGGGAAGGACGCCGAGGGCATCTCTGTCACGCCCGCCGTCGCGCTCGGCGCCATCGTCGATCTCTCGGCATGGACGCCCGACCACGTCCGCGACATCGCCGAGGCGTGGAAGGATCGCGCGAGGGTCGTCTATGCCATCGGCGGGAGCGCGACGCTCGACGCGATCGCGCCCGGCGCGGACGCCGTCGCCGTCGTCATTGGTCCCGCGGGCGAGATCCTGGGCATCATCGAGCCGCCCGCGTCGTCTGGCGATGCGCTCCGCGATGGAGAAGCGCGTGCGCAGCTCACCGAGCGGTTCCGCGTCGCGTTCGAGCCCATCCGCCGCCTCGTCCGCGTCCATCGCGAGGCGCAGGGCGATCCGGCGCATGAAAACGCCCCCGATGCCGGGGGCGAAGAAGATCCCGATTGATCTTGGGCGGAGCCCGCTCTGAACTCAGCCCGCGCGGGGATGGGCCCGGTCGTACGCCTCGCGCATCCGCTGCCCGGTGAGGTGCGTGTACACCTGCGTCGTCGAGAGCGACTGGTGCCCCAGCAGCTCCTGCACGCTCCGCAGGTCCGCGCCGTTGTCGAGCAGGTGCGTCGCGAAGCTGTGACGCAGCGTGTGCGGGCTGATCGACGGATCGAGCCCGACGATCTTCAGGTACTTGTCCAGCTTACGACGCACCGAGCGGCTGCTCAGACGCTTGCCGTGCTTGTTCACGAACAGCGGCGTGCGGGTCGCGTCCGACGCGAGCACGTGCTGGAACCGCCCGTCGCCCCGCAGCTTGTCGGTGTATCCGCGGATCGCGCCGAGCGCGTGGCTGCCCAGCGGGACCAGACGTTCCTTGCGCCCCTTGCCCTGCACGTGCATCGCTTCCTGCGCCACGTCGAGGTCCGCCTGGTTCAGCGCGACGAGCTCCGATACACGGATGCCGGTTGAGTACAGCGTCTCGAGCATCGCGCGGTCGCGCGCGCCCAGCACGTCGTTCTCGGGCGGCGCCGAGAGCAGCTTCTCGACCTGCTCCACCGTGATCGCCTTGGGCAGACGCTTGCTCTGCCGCGGCGTGCGGATGAGCGTCATCGGATTGCCATTGCTCAGGCGACGACGATCGGCCCACTTGTAGAACGAGCGGAGCGTCGCGATCTTCCGCGCCATCGTCGCGGCGGAGTACTGCTGCTCGCCCAGGTGCTCGAGGAAGCCGCGAATAAGTTCCGCGTCCGCCTCGCAGATGATGTCGGTGATGGTGCGCCGCTGGATCTGCCCCGCGACCGCACCGCTCGCCTCCGGGCCCGCGCCCAGGCGCCGGTCGAGCGTTGCCTGCTCGGCCTTCGCATCGAGCTCGATGCCCTGTTCCTCCGAGAGGTACTCGACGTACTGGCGCAGATCCGCGCCGTAGCACCGGGCGGTGTACGCGCTGAAGTGACGCTCATCGATCAGGTACTTCGCGAACGCTTCCGTGATCGGCAGGATCGCCATGTTCCGCTCCCGATCGGCTCCCCGCGTGTCCACCGCGAAAGTCCGAAGTCCGTCCCTCGCACAGTCCCGTGCGGGCCTCCGCCCGCTCTTATCCCAGCTCGCCCGCACGCCACGGCCCCGACATCCACACGTGATGACGCACCGCCGCGGCGTCCAGTTCGTCCAGCGGGCAGTCCGCCCGTGCCGCCAGGCGGCGCACGGCCTCGACCACCCGCCACTCGTCGCCCTCGCCCCACCAGAAACGCCACACGTGCCCCCGCTTCGTCAGCGACACCGAGCGGAGTTCGCCCGTTGTCGCCGAGTGTGCCGGTGTGTGAAGCGTCTGGTCCACAAGAGCTCCGACGAACCTTCCCGAGCGCCCGGGCCTCAGCGCCCGAGCCCCATCCGTGGAGCCCGGCCGCGCTCAGCCACCCGAATCCTGCCGCTCCGACGCGAGCCTCGTCATCCGCAGCCACTCGGCGTCCATCAGCCGAGCGACCGCCTGCGAGGTCGCGAACTTCGTGTACAGATCCATGCTCGCTGTGTACCGCTTCCAACCCAGCGCGGTGTGTTCGTTGTGTCGTCCCGTCGCGTACGACTGCACATCCATCAGCACCTGGTGGTTCGCCGCGTCATAGTGCTCCGACACCGCCGAGGCGGGCCTCGTGTCGGGGTAGAGATTCTGCGAGAAGTACGTGTAGTCGGTGGGCTGGGCCGCGAGGCGTCGCGCGTCGAGCATGATGCCGTTCCGCGCGTCGTCGCTGAGCCCGTGGTCGTAGAGCGCGAGCGAGATGCCGAGCGTGGGGGGGTCGTACGGATCCCACGCCGTGATCGTTCCGACCACGACGCCCTGCACGCCCATCTCCCGCGCGAGCTCGCGGAGCTGCGCCGGATCGTCCACCGACGTCATCTTGAGCGCCCGCATCGCGAGCATCGTGCGATTGAGCGGGAGCGCCCGGATTCCCCGGACCTCCTGCAAAGCCGCGACGACCGCGTCGCTCACGTCCTCGGGGTCCACCAGCGACGTCCCGCTCTCGTTCCGGAGCGGCACGACCGCCACCACCGGCTCGCTCCCGGCCGCCGCGTACGGCGCCATCGTGACTTTCGGCGGCGTGAGCGTTTCGTTCGACGAGCATCCGCCGAGGCAGAGCATCGCATGGACGATCGCGCACGCCGCGAGAACACCCTTGAGCATGGTCTGTGCACTTGTCATGGCGTCCTGCCCGAAGCCCCGCGCATCCCACGCGGGTGGAGAGTCGCGGCCGTGCGTGTGCCGTGCCGCTGTTTGCTCGTCGGACCGCGCCGCGTCGCCGCGGACACGATCCTGGAAACGGGCCGGCGATCTCTCGACCGCGGGCCCGCGAAGGTGGTGCTTAGTTGCCGTCGCCGTATTCGTTCTGGTCCTGCACGTTGGTGAGGACGCCGCGCTCGCTCGCGCCGCCGCGCGTCGGGCTCGCCGAGGCCGAGGCCATGACGGACTGCGACACGTCGATCGACCAGAGGTTGTCCGATCCGCTGCGATCCGAGACGAAGTACACGCGCTCGTTGGGGCCCCAGCAGGGCATGAGGTCAACCGCCTGCCCCGCCGTGAGGTTCACGAGCCCGCCGCCCTCAACGTTGACCATCCAGAGGTTCGCGACCTCGGGCTTGGCGCTGGTGGGGTCGCCCCACTCGCCGGGGTTCGGGACCGAGGCGTACAGCACGTACTTCCCGTCGGGGCTCCACGTGGGGTTGATCAGTGCGTTGATCGCGCTGCTCTTGAGCAGCGACTGGTTGAACGCCTGCCCGTCCTTGTAGTCCAGCGTCCACAGGCTGAACGAGCGCTCGCCCCGCTCACGCGCGAGCTGGTACACGATCCGGTCCGCGCCCGACTCGCCCGTCGCCGCAACGGGGCACCATTCCGGGAACAGCCCGTAGCCGATGAAGCTCGACGTCGCGGGGTTCTCGAGGTTGACCGTCCACATCTCCCACCGACCCGAGACCACGCCCAGGCGGCAGAACACCAGCGTCCGACCGTCCGGCGACCACGACGGGTGCAGCTCGTGCCCCTTGTCGCTCGTGATCTGCACCGGACGACCGCCCTCGACGGGCATCACGAAGACGTCCCAGTTCCCCGTGCGGTTGCTCGTGAAGGCCACGTGCGAACCGTCCGGGCTGATCGCGGGCATCGCGTCCTCGGCCGGATCGTCCGTCAGACGCGTCACGACCTTGCTGTTCACACGCTTGAAGTACAGGTCCGCCGTCGGCTGGTGCTGCGTCGACGCGAACACCAGGAACGAGCCATCCTGCGAGACGACCGGATCGAAGTCCGAGCCCTCGAAGGTGTACGTCACCTGGGTCAGGTTCGTCGTGTCGCGCTGCTCGAGCGCGCGGTCCGCTTCCGCCGGGATCGCCGTCGACAGGATGTCGCCGTACAGCGACGTCCCGCCGGGCTGGTTCAGCGGGCGACCCGTGTTCCGGGCCGCGATCATGTGCGTGCGGCTCGCGGGCTCCGCGCTCGGGGTGGTGTTCGACGCCGTCTCGGTGCTGCGCGTCGCGGGCACCGGCGCGGGAACGCTCGCCCGCTCATTCGTCGGGGAGGTCGCGCATCCGCCCAGGGCCATGCCCACGAGCGTGAGGAGAGAAACCCCGCCCAGCATCGAGCGGGAAACCATGCGGTTGTTCGTCATCTTGGACATGGGCTGCGTCTCCAGGCCCCCGGGGAGCGCATTGCTCCCAATCGGGCGGCGAACCGTTCGTGCCGCGCACCCAGGCGAACCTCGCCCCGTGCGCACTCGCCCGGCTCCGCCGGATCGCCCCGCTCCCCGGGGCACGCTGGCCCATCCCGGACCACCTGCCACTCGTCCGCGTGCTCGCCTTATCGGACGCCCACGCCGACGCCCTTGAGCACGTCGCACGCCAGACGGGCGTGCGGGCTCCCGGGCACGCGTCACATCGGACCTTCGCCGGACGCCCATGAGTCCATGTAACAAAATCAGGTCCGGGAGGATCTCGCCGCGCAAAGCCTGCGTGCCGATCCGCCCCGTCCGCGCCACGTCCCCACGCGGCGCACGAAAGAACGCGAGGGAGCCCCACCACAGGCCCCCTCGCGTCCAGTTGTTCGTTTGTGGAAGTCCCGGTCCTACGCCGCCGAGCCGCGCACGCGCCGCGAGCCGTTGTCCGCGTCACGCCACACGATCGCAGGCGTCGACGCCCGACGCTCCCAGCGCGCCACCCGCCCCCGCGGCTCACGCGTCACGATCAGGTGGTCGCGATACTCCGCGAGCTGCGCATCCGAGAACAGCGACAGGAACACGCTCGTCGCCGTCGGGTTCAGGTCCACGATCTCGCCGAGCAGGCGCGAGCGATCGTCCTCGCCCACCGCGTCGCGCGACACGGGCTCGATCTCCGCACCCGCCATCGAGTCGTCGGGCGACGGGCCGACGTCGGCGCGAACGATCTCCTCTCGCGGCAGCACCGCGACGCTCCCGCACCGCGCCGCCGCACGCTCGAACAGGTTCACGCCCGCCTCGCCCTCGAACAGCCCGAGCGTTGCGTCCTGCGCCACCACATCGTCCCGCGTCGCCACCATCTGCCGCCTCCCGATCCGCCGCACGCTCGAACCGAGCCTCGGCGGGAACCTTCCATCGGGAGTCGAAGCGCGAATGCCACAGCCTGTAACAACCCCGGACGCTCATTCGAGCCCGAACGCGCGCCCCCGAGCCCTCGTCATACAGTCGCACGATGCCCGCGTCGCGCCCGATCTACGAGTTCCCCGCGCTCCCGGGCCCCATCGCCCCGAGCCACGCGCCGAACGGTTCCACCGCACCCCTCGCCCACTGGGCGGGCGACGCGGCGAACCTCCTGAGCGACGCCTTCCACTGGCCCGAGGTTCCGGCGGACGCTCCCGCCGACACGCCGCTCGCGATGTGGTCCGGCTGGATCCCCGATCCCGACGACCCATCCCCGACGTTCCGGCACGCCTCGCCGCTCACGTGGATGCCCGCCGCCCGCGCCGCGCTTGAGCAGCGTCTGCTCGACGCGCGCCGCATGGGCCTCGCCCTTGCCCTGCGCCCGCACGCCCGACACGCGATCTCCGACGTGCCCGGGGTGCTCGACCTCGCGCGGCGCCACGAGCACGCCCGCGTGCTGCTCGACCCGCTCGCGATGCTGACCGACGACATGCTCCCCCGCGCCGCCGACCACCTCCGGCGGATCCTGAGCGATCTCGCGACCCTCCCGACGATCCTCGCCGTGGTGGGGGGCGCGCACGCCGACCTGCTCGCCCTGATCGACGAGCTCGTCCCGCCCCACGTCCCGCTCGTCCGCCCCGCGGAAACCGCCCCCTGACCGCTCCCCGCGCTACCATCGCGCCCGCGAACGGAGGACCGCATGTCCAACGCCCCGAACCTCGACCACCCGACCTTCCGCCTCGTCAAGGAACGCTTCCCGAACGCCGGGTTCAAGGCGACCGAGTTCCGCGGGCAGTCCACGCTCATCGTCCCGCCCGAGCGGCTGCACGCCGTGATGTCGTTCCTGAAGAACGACCCGCGCTGTAATTACAACTTCCTCTCCGACGTCACCGCGGTCGATTACCTGAACTACCCCGCGAAGATGCCGGGGCGATTCGCGGTCGTGTACGTCCTCCGCTCCTTCGAGCGCGACGACCTCTTCCTCGTCAAGACCTTCCTCAACCCCTCGATCCCCACCGACGGCATCGAGCCCGATCCCGCGCTCGTCGTCGACTCCGTCACCGACCTCTGGCCCGGCGCCGAGTGGACCGAGCGCGAGGTCTTCGACATGTTCGGCGTCCGCTTCCGCAACCACCCCGACCTGCGCCGCATCCTGACCTGGGAGGACTACCCCGCCCACCCGCTCCGCAAGGACTACCCCCTGCGCGGGCGCGGCGAGCGCGAGTCCTACCGCGTCGTCGATCGCACGAGCGCGTAAGCCCGCTTCGGGCGTTGTGCCTCGATCAAACGAAGAGCGAACCGATCAGCGGGGCGTCGTGACCGAGCCCGCGCCCGTGATCTCCACGCGATCCGACTTGAGGTCCCAGCGGACCTCCTCGGCGCTCGCGGGCGTCGCGCGGTCCGCGTCGAACATCGACACGCGATTGCCCGGCGTCGCGAACACCTCGGCGATGCCCCCGATCGCGTCGTAGGTCAGGCGGTCCGCGATCACCTCGCGGCGCAGCACGCCGTCGAGCAGCGACGCGATGTACACCGCGCCCTCCGCGACGACCCGCGTCAATTCGCCCCGCTCGATCTCCGCGCCGGACAGGCCCGCGCCCAGCCCGCGGAACTCCGCGGTGAGCTGCTCGCACTCGACGATCGTCTCGAGGCTGTCGGCAATCCGCCGGTGCGTCATCGACACGCCCCGCCGCATCATCGCCCGCTGCGCCGCGCGATCGAACGTGAACCCGCCCTCCCACACGAACAGCGTGCTCCCGCGCCCCATGTCCGACTGCTGCTCGTCCCCTTCCGCGTCCGCGCCGAGCGCCGGATCGCGCAGGTCCGCGAGCGCGAGCCGACCCGCGCCGGGCACGTCGAGCGTTCCGTCGGCGTACCGCGCGATGATCTCCCCGCCCTCAAGCCGCAGCAGACGCTCGAGACGCGACGGATCCTCCGGGTTGTTCCGCACCGCCTCGATCTGCGCGGGCGGACCGCCCTCGCCGTCAAGCGAAGCGCCGACAGCGTGCAGCGAGAGGATCTTCCGGGGCGCGTCGCCCTCCATCACGTCCTGCGCGTCCGCCGCGCGGGGCTCGAGCTGCGCCGTGATCCGCTCGCCGCGGATGAAGTCGCGTCCGAGCTCGACGCCGCCGCGTCCGGTCCGGATCATCTGCGCCCGCGCATCGCCCGACGCGTCGAGCGCGCCCTCGCGATCGTTGTACGACAGCGCCCGCGCACCCTCGGCCCGCGCGAGGATCTTCTCACGCTCGGACTGCTCGCCCTCGTGCGCGAACGTCCACGCGCCGAACACCTCCACGCCGCCCGTGCGCCCGTCGAGGCGGACGCTCGGCCCGGTGATCCGCGTCGATCCCCGCGCCGCGCTCGCGTCGTTGCCCTCGCCCGTCAGGTCCACGACCTGCGCGATTGCATCGACCCGCATCGACGAGCCCAGCAGCTCGATCGCGTCGCGCGTGCGTGTGAAGCGCACGTCGCCATTTGCCTCGGCGATCGTCGGGCGGATGTCGCCCCGCTCATCGCGATCGAGCGACGCCACGAGCCGCTCGCAGCGCAGCTCCGCGTCACGCTGACGACCGATCACGCCGTCCTCCGCGACGATCTCGCGCGGATCGAACTCGTCTTCCTTTAAGCCCGGCGCGAACGACACGTCGATCATCCCGCCCGCGAGCGAGCCGCCCCGCCCGTCCTCGGCGTACGCGTTGCCCTCGAGCCGCACCCGCTCGATACGCTGGCGGTCGCCATCCCGCACGACGAACAGTCGCATGAGGTCGCCCGCGAAGCTGCTGCGATCGCTCTGCCCGCGCACCTCGCCCTGGATGAGCGCCTCGCGGAGCGAGGTGCCCCCGTCGTCGCTCCGCGCGAGCACGAAGTCCGCCTGGTCGATCCACGACACCTGCCGCGGCGCATCACGCGAGGGCAGCGTCTGCCCCTTCTCGAACGCGTAGAACACGCCGGGCGTCGGGATGTGCACGAGCCCGGACGCGAGGTCCGCCTCGACGCGGATCGTCACGGCCCGTCCCACGCCGGGTGACTCGATCATCACGTTGTCCGCCGCGGGGCCCTCGAGCGTGAGCATGCGTGACGTCGCGCCGTACGAGATGCGCGGCGCGTGCCCGCGCGCGTCGCGCGAGCGATCCTCGAACTTCACGAGCCCCGTCGCCGGGCTGCTGAAGCGCAGCGACACATCGTCCTTCGTCAGCTCGCTCGCGCGATCGAGCGGCTCGATCCGCAGCGCACCCTTCCACACCATGACCACCTGGCGCACGGGCCGAGCGGACTGTGTGGATGGTGCGGGCTGCGTTGCCGATGCCCCCGCCGGTTCGCCCGCCTGCGCGAGCGCACCCGTCGACAGCAGCGCGAGCGGCCCATTTACGAACGGCACGCGCGCCGGGCCGATCGCCGCGAGCGTGCGCACGGGCGCGAACGAATCCATCGCGAGCTCCGCGATCGCTCCATCGCGCAGCTTGTTGTCGACGAGCCGCGCCCACACCTCGAGCTGGTCAGCGCGGATGTCCTGCTCGCCCATCCGCACGATCACCTCGTCGCTGAACGTCGCGAGGTACAGCGACTCGATGCCCGGCCGTGCCCCCTCCGCAGGATGCGCCGCAGGGCCCGCGCCGCGCGCCACGGCACCATTCGAGCCCGCCGGACGCTCCGCATCCGTCGCGCGTGCGCCCGATCCGCCCTGCGCACCATTCGGCGCGTCGTTCCGCGCGAGCGCCGCCTCGCCCTCGCCCGGGATCGTGTAGCGCAGGTACTCGCCGGTGCGCAGCTCGAGCATGCTGAGCGTCCGCCGGGCCTCGTTCACGATCGCCTTCAGCCCGCTCCCCGCGAACTCGACCCGCTCGCCCGTGATGAGCACGCGATCGGGCGTCGAGACCTCGCCGATCGTCATGTCGAACGTGAGCGAGTCGGTCTTGCCCGTCAGCGCGGGCGCGTCCTTGGACGTGTCGATCGAGATGCCGTCCTCGCGCGGCTCGAACACCCGCACGACCACGTCGCCCCGGAACGTGCCGCTCTCGGGCCGCTGCTGCTCGTCGGGCCAGTAGAGGCGTCCGCTCCGCGCCGCGATGGTCACGACGCGCCCGTCGTCGGTGTAGATCGTCGCCCGCGGCTCCTCGACGAGGTACCGCCTGTTCTCCAGCGGCTCGTTCTTCGCGAGCGTCAGTTCCGCGACGACCCGCGTCGGGTCCTGCTCGTCCGTGATCTGCACGCGCAGCCCGCGCCCCGCCCCCAGCCCCTTCATCCCCGAACGCACGTCCGGCGCCCCCGCCAGCAGCTCCGGCGGCACCTCCGCCACCGCACGCTGCGGCCCGCGCTGGGTCATGAAGAACCAGCCCACCACCCCCAGCGACAGCACCGCCATGCAGATGGAGACGATCAGTCCGATGCGACGGGCGCTGGGCCCCTGCGGCCTTCCGTGGTCCATGGGGAGATGGTACCCGAACGCCGGGGCGGATCCCGGGCGTGGCGTGGTTTCTGTGGCGCGCTTTCTGTGATCTGCGGAGGACGGGCGCGCCGCTCAGGCCGACCGCAGCCCGCGCGTGTCGACCGGCCCTTCGGGCAGCCCGCCCCGGGCCGAGAGCAGGTGCTCGATCGCCTCGCGCACCGCGCCGTGCCCACCGGGGCGGGTCGAGATCCAATCGGAGCGTGCGAGCACGCGCGCGTCCGCATCGCCGGGGCACATCGCGTAGCCCGAGACGTCCATCGCGGGGAGATCGGGCCAGTCGTCGCCCATCACGCCGACCGACTCCATCGCCACGCCCAGCCCTTGCGCCAGCTCGCGGATTGCTGCCGCCTTGTCGCCCACGCCCTCGCGGACGTGCTCGATCGCGAGCTCCCGCGCCCGCGCCGCGAGCGCCGGCCCGCCGCGCCCCGTGACCAAGGCCAGATGCAGCCCGGCCCGCTGCCAGAGCTTGATGCCGAACCCGTCGCGGACATTGAACCGCTTGAGCTCGCGACCCGCCTCATCGAGCAGGATCGAGCCGTCGGTCAGCACGCCGTCGACGTCGAGCACGAGGAGCGTGACGCCCGCCGCACGCTTCTTGCGATCTTCCGACGAACGCGAGCGATCTTCCGGGGGCGGGGGTGGGCTCACGCGTCGCTCACCAGCCGCATCGCGATGAGGTCCTGCACGTCGAGGATGCCCACGGGGCGTCCGCCCGCGTCCACGACCGGGATCTCGTCCTGGCGATGCTCGCGCACCATGCGCACCGCGTCGGCGACGCTCGCCGATTCGGGCAGCGTGCGCGGCGCGCGGGTCATGACCTCACTGATCCGGCGCGACAGCTCGCCCGGCGAGCGCATCACGAGCCGGCGCAGGTCCCCATCGGTGAAGATTCCTGAGAGCGTGCCCGAGCGCGCATCGACGAGCACCATTGCGCCGGGACGCCGCCCGGGCGTGGTCGATCGCGCGAGCGCGTCCGCGACGCTCAGGTCGTCCGTCACGACAGGCAGATTCTCGCCCACACGGAAGCGCAGCACCTCCGTCACCGGGCGCAGCAGCCCGCCCAGCGTGCCGCCGGGATGGCGCTTCGCGAAGTCCGCGTGCGTGAAGTTGTGCCGGCGCGCCGCCGCCAGCGCCAACGCATCGCCCAGCGCGAGCATCGCGGTCGTGCTCGTGGTCGGCGCGGCGAACTGGTCGCTCGCGGCCTCTTCCTCAACACCCACGTCCAGCGCGATCGTCGCGAGTCGTTCCAGCGACGACGCCCCATTCGCCCGGCATCGCCCCGTGATCGACACGATCGCCAGCCCGTCCTGGCGGAGGATCGCCGCGAGGTTCACCACCTCCGCCGTCTCGCCCGAGTACGACAGGCACAGCACGAGGTCGTTCGGGCGGAAGCGTCCCAGGTCGCCGTGGGCCGCCTCCGAAGGATGGACCGCGTGCGACGGGATGCCGAGCGAGGCGAGCGTGGCGCTGATCTTCGCGCCGACGTGCCCGCTCTTGCCGAGCCCGGAGACGAGCACGGTGCCTCCCGAGGCGGCGCACTTCTCGATGAGGTCGACCGCCGCGCCGAAGCGGGCGTCGAGCGACTCGGCAAGCCGGGCGAGCGCGGCGGATTCGTGGCGCAGCACGATGCGAGCGAAATCGAGCTCGCTGGCGGTGGCGCCGGGGGCGTCGTTCGGCGTGGAAGTCCGGGCCGGGGCGGGTCCGCGGGTCATGCGGAAGGGTATGCTGGCGTGGGGATCGGCTGGGCAGAACGGGGCGTCGCCGCCCGCGCAGGGAGCATGATGGTCGAGTACCGCGTCAGGCTGGAGGCGTTCGAGGGCCCGCTGGACCTCCTGCTGTTCCTCATCCGCCGGGCGGAGGTGGACGTCCACGACATCCCCGTCGCGACGATCGCCGAGCAGTACATGGCCTTCCTCGAGGACGTGGACCGCGTGGACATCGACCTCGCGGGCGAGTTCCTCGTCATGGCCGCGACGCTCGTGGAGGTCAAGAGCCGCATGCTCCGCCCCGTTCCCGAGGCGGAGGGTGGAGCGCCCTCGCGCGACGAGGGCGAGCGTGAGGACCCGCGGGCCGACCTCGTGCGTCAGTTGCTCGAGTACAAGAAGTATCGCGACGCGGCCGATGCGCTCGACACCCGCCGGCGCGACTGGGAGCGGCGCGGGCTCCCGCCGCGCCACGGCGTGACGAGCGAGGCGATCGAGGCCCTGAAGGCCGAGATGCGCAGCGAGGACGAGGGTGTGGATCTGGGTGATGTCACCATCACCGATCTCACCAAGGCGTTCGAGCGCATCCTCCAGAGCGTGGACATGACGCGCCTGGGCGAGCACCGCATCGAGATCGATGACACGCCCATCGAGCTGCACGCCGCGGACCTGCTCGACCGCCTGCGCACGGCGTTGGGCGGGGAAAAGCCCGATGGTGGGGAGCCCGCGAACGGCGCGCCGCGCGGCATCGAGTTCACGCAAGTCTTCGAGGGGCGCACGCGGGGCGAGATGCTGGGCCTGTTCCTCGCGATGCTCGAGCTCGTGCGCCGGCGCGCGGTCCGCGTGACGCAGGATGGCCCGGGCGGCGCGATCGTGCTGGAGCTGGGCGAACGCTCGGACCTCACGCCCGAGGAACTCGTGAGCGAGCCCGCGGTGGACACGGGGGCCGACGCGCCGTCGGCCGCGGGCGTCACGCGCGATCCCTGAGCCCGAACACCCCTCGATCCATTCCAATCCGCCGCATCCTGAGGTATGCTCACAAGCATGACTTCACGGGGACGGACCAACCCGGCATGGTGGAAGCGTCTGCTGGGGCCGCACGTGCGAGACGCCGATGGCGTCCTCGTTGAGGTGCTGCCCGGTTTCGGGCCAAGGCTGGTGCGTGAGCTTCCCGGTCGGACGCGGGATGGAATAGCGAAGCAAGAGATCGGGCGGGCGGTCGCGCGATGGGTCGGTCAGTCGTTCGCGGTCCTGATGGGCGCGGCGATCGGGCTGGGCGCACTCCGGCTGTGGTCGGTGGTGGGAGCGCCCGTCTTCGGATCGGCGTGGAGCGTGCGCGGGATCTCCGCCCAGCTCGTGTTCCTCATCGCCTTCGTTGCGATCGCGCGGCCCGTGATCTGGTACGTCGTGCGGATGTCCTATTGGCCGGAACTCGCGGGCGTGCTCCTGAGCGCGCGTGTCTGCCCTTCCTGCGCGAGCGCGCTCCCCGACGTGGAAAAGGACGAGGGTGGCGCGTGCTCGTGCGCGACGTGCGGCAATCACTGGCACATGGGTCCCGAGTGGGCGACCAGGCCCTATCGCACGCGCCGCGAGATCATCGCCGATCGGATGCGCCCCTCGTTCCGTAATTGGTCGAGGCCGTCCGACACCCGGTAAGCAGGCGGATCAGCGAAGCGCCGCGATGAAATCGCCGAGGCGCTTGCAGCCCTCGATGATGTTCGCGTCGCTGCACGCGAAGCTCATGCGCACGCAGTTCTTCCCCGCGCCGCCGAAGTCCTCGCCCGGCACCAGCGCGAGCAGGTTCTCAGCAAGCGCCGCCTCGCAGAAATCGGTGGGGTTCTTGATCGCCCGCCCGCCCGCGCTGGTCTTGCCGAAGTGGGCGGAAATATCGGGGAAGACGTAGAACGCGCCGGTGGGCTTCACGAACGACACGCCCGGGATCTTTGCGAGCAGGTCGGAGATGAGGGCGGCCCGCTGCGCAAAGGCCTTGCGCATCGCCTCGCACTCGTCCGCGCACTGCGTGAGCGCCGTGCGGATCGCGGGGTAGACGAACGACGTGATGTTCGTCGTCATCTGGCTCTGCATGTTCGCCATCGCCCTGGTGAACGCCAGCCCCGCCGCGCCGGGCATGCAACTGAACCCTACGCGCCAGCCCGTCATGCTGTACGCCTTCGACACGCCGCTGAGCGTGATCACCCGCTCGGCGATCTCCGCCACCGCGCCAATCGAGAAGTGGGGGATCCCGCCGTACGTGATCTTCTCGTAGATCTCATCGCTCATCACGAGCAGGTCGGGCGCCGTGGTCCGGGCGGCGTCGGCGACCACCGACGCGAGCGCGCGGAGTTCCTGCTCCGTGTACATCGTGCCGCACGGGTTGCTTGGTGTGCAGAGGATCAGCAGGCGCGCGTGGGGCGTGATCGCCTTGCGGAGCCCCTCTGGCGTCATCTTGAAGCCGTTGTCCTTCGACGTCGGGATCTCGACCGTCCTCGCGCCCGCCAGCTCGCAGATCGGCGCGTAGCTCACCCAGTTCGGGACCGGCAGCAGCAGCTCCTGCTGCGCTCGCCCCGCGGCGTTCGGGAACGGGTCGAACACCGTCTGCGCGATCGTGAACAGCCCGTGCTTCCCGCCGCACGAGATCGCGATGTGGTCCGCCGTCAGCCCGGGGATGTTGTTCTCGCGGGTGAACTTCTCGGCGATGACGCGCCGGGTCTCCGGGTCGCCGAACGTGGGCATGTACTTGGTCTGCCCGGCGAGCAGGGCGTCGATCGCGGCCTGCTTGATCTTCTGGGGGGTGTCGAAGTCGGGCTCGCCCGCGGTGAAGCCGACCACGTCCTGCCCCGCGGCCTTCATCGCCTTCGCCCGGTTCATCATCGCGACCGTGACCGAGGGCTTCAGGGCGTCGAGGCGGCTGGATACCCGCATGTGGGGGGCTCCGACGGGCGAACCGGGGGAGACCGGGCGGGACGCGGCGGGGCTGGCGGTGGTCATGGTGGGGTAGGGTAGTGGGGGCGATGGGGCCGGGCGCGGAGGGGGCCCGTTCGCCAGCGCCTTTCTCGCGGGGAAGCCCGGCTTGTCGGGGCCTCCGTCCGCACCTAATATTGCGGCCAAGCCGGGCGGCTCCGGGGGTGGTGGCGCACGTGCGTCAGGCCCGCGAAGCTCGTCCGCTTGGCGGCTGGTCCGGCCGTTCCGCCGGTCGCCGAGGGTGCTCCGGTTCGAGAGGTATTTCCCCCGATGATCTCCGCGCAGCAGAAGCAGGACGTGATCTCGCAGGCCCGCCGGCACGACAACGACGCGGGCTCGCCCGAGGTGCAGATCTCGCTGCTGACGGCCCGGATCCAGGACCTCTCGCAGCACATGCGAGCGCACAAGAAGGACTTCCACTCCCGCCGCGGCCTGATCGGGATGGTGTCGAAGCGGAATCGCCTGCTCCGCTACCTGTCGCGAACGGACAACGCGGCGTACCAGGCGACCATCGCGCGGCTCGGCCTGCGCAAGTAAGAAACTCGGGCCCGTGGGCGGAAGCGCTCGCGGGCCTTTTCGTTGTTCGGCGCGGCGTCGGCCTTCCCGATGCGGCAGTGGGCAGGACGCGGTCGGGACGCACACCACGTCCTCAGACCGGTTCCTGCCTTCTGCCTCACGGTCCGTGCGGGTCCGATGCCGCGGGGGAATGAACCGCGGCCGTATGGCGCGCTCGCCGATGAATCGGCGCCGCCTCCGGCCCAACCCGGGCCGATCGCCCCTCCCGGGACGTGACCATCGCTCGCGCAGCGCGGGCGGCCGGCGCATCACGCGCCGGGAACGTCCGGCCGCAGCGCCGGAGGGGCAAAGTCCATGGCATCGAAGGGTTCTGTCGGCGGGGCGTACGCCTCGAAGCTCTCCCGCACGCTGGTGTCGCGCGAGATCGGTGGTCGCACGCTCACGCTCGAGACCGGGCGCGTCGCGAAGCTCGCCAATTCCTGCGTGATCGCGACCTACGGCGGCACGACGGTCATGGCGACGGTCGTCCGCGCCGATCCCCGCCCCGGGCTCGACTTCTTCCCCATGCAGGTCGACTACCGCGAGAAACTCACCGCGGCGGGCAAGTACCCCGGCGGCTTCCGCAAGCGTGAGGGCCAGCCCTCCGAGAAGGAAATCCTCACCATGCGGATGATCGATCGCCCGATCCGTCCGCTCTTCCCCGACGGGTTCATCGACGAGGTCCAGATCCAGTGCTGGGTCATGAGCCACGACGGCGAGAACGACAGCGACGTGCTCGCGGGCACCGCCGCGTCCGCCGCCCTCGCGATCAGCAACGCGCCCTTCGAGGGCCCGACCGCGACGGTCCGCGTCGGTCGCATCATCACCGACGACGGCGAGAAGTTCGTCATCAACCCGACCGTCTCGCAGATGGACTATTCCGACATCGACCTCGTCCTCGCCGGGCACGTCGATGGCATCAACATGATCGAGGTCGGCGCCGCGGAGGTGCCCGAGAAGGACGTGCTCGCGGCGATCGAGTTCGGGTATGGCAACATCAAGGAGACGCTCGCGCTCATCGACGAGCTCGTCAAGAAGGTCGGGCAGGAGAAGGTCATCAAGAACCCGCTCGTGCTCCCGCCCGACGAGATCTTCGACAAGGTCAAGAAGCTGGTCGAGAAGGACCTCACCGCGGCCCGCCAGATCCCGGGCAAGGCCGAGCGCAGCGCCCGCGTCGACGAGATCCGCAAGGCGATGATCGAGCAGCACTTCAAGATCAAGCTCGACGGCACGCCCGGGGACGCGGACAAGTCGCAGAAGGACCAGACCTGGGCCAAGGAGTCCTTCCGCCGGCTCGAGAAGAAGATCACCCGCCGCCTCATCACCGAGAGCGGCATCCGCGCCGACGGTCGCGGCGCGACCCAGCTCCGCCCCATCGAGTGCGAGGTGGGCGTCTTCCAGCGCACGCACGGGTCGGCCCTCTTCCAGCGCGGCGAGACGCAGAGCCTCGTGAGCTGCGCCCTCGGCACGGGCAAGGACGAGCAGATCATCGACGGGCTCCTGCCCGAGTACAGCAAGAAGTTCTATCTGCACTACAACTTCCCGCCCTTCTGTGTGGGCGAGGCCGGGCGCATCATGGGCCCCGGGCGGCGCGAGATCGGGCACGGCGCGCTCGCGGAACGCTCGCTCATGGCGATCATCCCCAACCCCGACGACTTCCCCTACACCGTCCGCCTCGTGAGCGACATCACCGAGAGCAACGGCTCGTCGTCGATGGCCTCGGTCTGCGGCGGGTGCCTCGCGCTCATGGACGCGGGCGTTCCGATCCTCAACACCTGCGCGGGCATCAGCGTCGGGCGCTTCACCAACGACGACGAGTCCAAGGAGCTCTTCGTCACCGACATCATCGGTGAGGAGGACTTCTTCGGCGACATGGACTTCAAGGTGTCGGGCACCCGCGAGGGCATCACCGGCATCCAGCTCGACCTCAAGGCCCGCGGGCTCAGCGTCAAGCAGATCGACAAGATCTTCGCCCAGGCGCGCGACGGACGGCTCGAGATCATCGACATCATGGAGCGCGCCATCCCCGCGCCCCGCGAGCACATCTCCGTCTACGCCCCGCGCCTCGTCACCATCCAGATCGATCCCGAGAAGATCGGCAAGCTCATCGGCCCCGGCGGCAAGGTCATCCGCGGGCTCCAGGACAAGTACGGCATCTCCATCGACGTCAGCGACGATGGCAAGGTCGTCCTCGCCTCGCCCGATGGTTCCACCATCACCGAGGCCCAGGCCGAGATCGAGGCCATGTGCGCCGAGATCAAGGTCGGAACCATCTTCAACGGCAAGGTCGTCAGCATGCGCGACTTCGGCGCCTTCATCGAGCTCGCGCCGGGCACCGACGGCATGTGCCACATCTCCGAGCTTGCCGATGGGTACGTCAAGAGCGTGGCCGACGTCGTCAAGATCGGCGACATCGTGAAGGTGAAGGTCATCAACATCGACGATCAGGGCCGCATCAAGCTCAGCCGCAAGGCCGTCCTCAAGGACGAGCAGGGCCAGCAGCAGCCCGAGGCGGTCGCCGTCGAAGACTGATCCATTCGGCATGTTTGCCGGATGAATCGCCGCGATTGGATGCGATCTACCCACACCCGGGGGGCACACCCCCGGGTGTTTCTCTTGGTAGGCCCCGGATCCGGACTCCAAAGGTTGACGCGCGTGAAGGTTCTGATAATCTGCGGGATCGGGACGAATCGGCGGGTTTGCGACCTCGTGGGACTGTCGCGGCCTGGCGAGGGTTTCCGCCGTCAATGACGCGAGAGGGGGGCCTCTGTTCGCGTCACTGAGGAGCGTGCCCATGAGCGATCACGACGACCGTTCGGTCTCGCTGCCGCCGTCGGAAGGTCCTTCCGATGTGCTCACCGACATCGAGGGGGTCGTCAAATGGTTCGATCCACGCAAGGGCTTCGGGTTCATCGTCGGCCCACAGGGACAGGATATCTTCGTCCATTTCACGATCATTGACGGCGATGGCTTCCGCGTGCTGAAGGACGGCTCGAAGGTGACTTACAGCGCGGAGAAGACGGACAAGGGCTGGAAGGCGACGCGCGTCGTGCGCGGGCCCGAGAGCCTCGAGGTCACCGTCGTGCCGCGTCGCAACTACGCACGCACGCCCAGGCGCTGACCCCGCGCCGGGCGAGTCCGCCCGCCGCGCCTGTACGATCCTCCGTGACCGGAACCTGCCTTTCCACAACGATCGCCATGCCCGGTGCGGTGTTCGCACCCGCGCTCGGGCCTGCCGCGCTGACGTGGGGCGCGATCGGCTTCGCCCTGGGCGTCCTGCTCGCCGCGGTCATCGTGCATCGTGCGCTCTCACGCTCCGCCCGCCGCGCCATCGACGCCGAGCGCCGCGCCCGCGCGAGCGAACGCCTCGCCGAGATCGGCGGCATGACCAGCGGGCTGGCGCACGAGATCCGCAACCCGCTCTCCACCATCGGGCTCAACGCGCAGCTCCTCGCCGAGGCGATCAGTGAGCAGGGCCTGCCCGCGGACGAGCGATCACGCCTCCTCCGGCGCATCGACACCCTCAAGCGCGAGACCGAGCGTCTCCGCGGCATCCTCGAGGACTTCCTCGAGTACGCCGGCGAGCTGCGCCTCACGCTCGCGCCGCGCGACGTCGCCGCGGTGGTCGGGGAGCTCGCCGATTTCGTCCTCCCGCAGTGCGAGCAGAACGGCATCCGCCTGCGGACCGACCCGCCCGCGGGCTCCGCGATCGCCCCGATCGACGAGCCGCACCTCAAGCAGGCGATCCTCAATCTTGTGCTCAACGCGATCCAGGCGATGGCCGTCGGGTCGTCGTCCGCCCGCGAGCTGATCCTGCGTGTCCGGACGGGGCAGGACGCCTCGCGCCGCCCCGTGGTCCGCGTGCACGTGATCGACACGGGCCCGGGCATCGCGGCCGACGTCGCAGCCAAGATCTTCCAGC
This sequence comes from Phycisphaerales bacterium, assembly GCA_034004365.1. Lineage (GTDB taxonomy): Bacteria > Planctomycetota > Phycisphaerae > Phycisphaerales > UBA1924 > JAVEWV01. The sequence continues at coordinate 114,126 of JAVEWV010000003.1, read as the reverse complement.
CCTACTTCACGACCAAGGCCGGCGGCACGGGGCTCGGGCTGCCCACCTCGCGCCGGATCATCGAGGGGCACGGCGGCACGCTCGAACTGCACTCCGAGCCGGGGCGGGGCACGGACTTCACCATCACCCTGCCCGCGGAGCGTGCGAGCGACTGAGCCCAGGGCCAACGCATCGCAAAAAGCAGCAGCCCCCGCCGGACCGGGGGCTGCGCGAAGATGGGTCATCTCGATGGGCTTCGTTCAGCCCGCGTCGATCAGCGGCGACGACGCCCCGCGGCGAGGGCGCCGAGGCCCAGCAGCGCGACCGACCCGGGGGCGGGGACGAAGAAGTAGCCGGGGTTGCCGGGCTGGCCCGCGGTGTTCGTGAAGTAGCCCTGACCGCCGAGGACGCCCGACAGGTCGTAGGGGCCGCCGCCGGTGACGACGTCGGCGAAGCCCCACTGCGCGGGAGCGTTGGCGCCGAGGGCTGCGAGCGACAGGGGGACGCCCGCGCGGTCCGCGGTGCGGATGGTGCCGGGGAAGGCCTGGTCGCCGAAGGTCAGGCGGTCGACGAGGTTGCCGCCGTTGTCGAAGACGTTGATCTCGTCGGCGCGGCCCAGGTTGTTGGCGTACCCGCCCAGGACGCGGACGCTCGCGGGGAGGTTCCAGCTATCGCGGAAGTCGATGGCGAGCGCCTCGGTGACGACGACGCTCTCGCCGGGCTGGACGAGCCCGAAGGAGCTGAGGTCGAGGCCCTCGGTGCTGCTGCCCGTCGCCGAGGAGGGCGACGAGATGCGGGAATCATCGTCGTAGACCCAGCCGGTCAGGTCGACGGCGGTGTTGCCGGTGTTGGTGAGCTCGAAGTACTCGCCCACATCGCTGTTGTACATCCACTCGGTGATGCGGATGTCGGCGGACGCGGCGGCGGCGGCGCCCATGAGGGCGGCCAGAGCGAAAGCCTTCTGCATTGTTCTCTCTCCAATGGCTGGACTGCGGGACCGCCCGCACACGCGGGCCTCTCTCTCACAAACGGATTGCCCGTAGGGCGGAAGAGGCTAGTGGGGGCATGGAACGCGGAGCGTTCAGATCGCGCTCAGTTTGCCCGTCGAGTGAGATTCATCACATCACGCAAATATCTTCACAACACAATCTTCATAAATCGGCGACTTCTTGAAGAATGCGCGAAGGCGATGTTTCCACCCCTTTGCCGAATTGTTCTGGTATTGCGATGCGGAATGATTCCATCCCTTCGAGGAGGAAGCACGCCGCATGGAACGCGCCGAACGACGCAGAAGGCTCTTTGAATCACGGTGCGGTCACGGCTTCACGCTCATCGAGCTGCTCGTGGTCATCGCGATCATCGCGCTCCTGATCGGCATATTGCTGCCCTCGCTCGGCGCGGCGCGCGAATCGGCCCGCCAGGTCCGCTGCGCGAGCAACCTCCGACAGATGGGCGCGGGATTCCTCGCGTTCGCGAACTCCAACCGCGGCGCGTACTGCACCGGGCCCTTCGACAACCGCGACAACATGGGCAGCAGCTACGGGCCCATCGATGAGAAGGGCTGGGTCGCGGATATGGTCAACGGCGATTACTACAAGCCGGGCGACATGCTCTGCCCCAGCACCGTCGCACGCTCGTGCCAGAACCTGAACTTCGTCCGCATCAACGACGGTGCGAGCAAGAGGTTCAGCCGCACCGACGTGCAGACCCTGCTCACCCGCGGCTTCAACACGAACTACACCCAGTCCTGGTTCATGGCCTTCAGCGAGATGAAGGGCGCTCGCGGCGGGCTGACCGATTCGATCAACGTCAAGCGTGTCGCGAACGTCATCGGGCCGCTGTCGGACAAGTACCTCGCGCAGGTCTCGCCGGTGCGCGTGCCCCTCTTCGCCGACGGCACCACGCAGTCCAACGACACGACCGACACCGTCGACACGCCCGACGGAAAGGTCCAGAGCGTCAAGGCCCTGACCGACGGCCCGCGCATCGCAAGCAGCAGGCAGGGGCGCCAGGACTACTCCGACTTCGGCGCTTCGCACGGCTCGGGCAGGTTCAGCTTCGTCGCGAACCAGAGCCGCTCGATCGGAAACTTCCTGTTCGCCGACGGGCACGTCGACAATTTCCGCGACGCCGACGGCAACGCGCACTTCGGCTGGAATCCGTCGAGCGGGCCGACGACCGACGCCTACCCCGACACGGAGGGCCGCGTCTTTGGCGGCGTGCTGAGCTCGGGCGTCGGCATCGAGGCCGCCCCGCTCTGACCGCGGCGTTCGGACGGTTGGGAAGAGATTGGTCCGCGCCGTGCGGCGCGTTTTGCTCGGAAGTGAGAGAGGTCATGCACCCGCCCGAGGTTCGGGCCGGGCGTGCGAGGGAGAGGAGTTCGTCATGCAGAACCGTTTCGCCGGCGTCATCGCCGTGGGCCTGATCGCCGCGGCGGGCCAGGCCCAGGTCGTCATCAACGAGGTGTTCCCCAACCCGCCCGGCAGCAGCGATCCGCGCCGCGAGTTCATCGAGCTCTACGGCGCTCCGGGCCTGAAGCTCGACGGCTACGCCCTCGCGTACGTCATTGGCGGGCAGGACATCGACAGCGACAACGTTCTTGATGTGCCGCCCGAGATCGACGAGTCGTGGGACCTGAGCGGGCTCACGATCGGGTCCAACGGCTTCCTCGTGCTCTACAACGACACCGACGCCGCGATCAACCCCAGCCAGATCCCCGGGCTCGTCTCCGCGGGCACCACGCTCGTGCCCTTTACCGCCGCGTTCATTGCCAGCGTGGACACGCCCGGCAATCTTGAGAACGACGGCTCGGGCACCTTCGTGCTGCTGCGCCGTCGCCCGACCGACGCGGGCTTCCCCTTCGGTCAGTACTGGCGGAAGGACGTGAACCAGGACGAGAACGAGGACTCGCGCCTCGACTTCGGCCCGCCCTTCCAGTCCTTCGGCGTGAACATCGAGCCCTACCAGATGATCGACGACCTCGCCTGGTCCAACGCTGGCGGCAAGGAGTACACCCGCTCGTCCGAGCAGGAGATCTCCGAGACCTCCGGCTTCAATCCTGACGGCGCGTCGCGCGTCGCGTACTACAACGCCAACCCCAACCTCGGGCTCCGCCTCGACTCCAACAGCAACATCGTCCCGACCCGCATGGCCGACGAGGAGTTCATCTACGGCGATGCGCTCACTGCCGATCCGTTCGCGTACGACGCCGTCCGTTCGGGCGCGCCCACCGATCCGAACGGCGACGGCTTCCAGGACATTGCCACCACCGGCGCCCGCCTGACCCCCGGCAACTTCAACGACACCGGCAACTTCACGCAGTTCCGCTTTGTGGTCGGCGACTTCGATTTCGATGGCGATGTCGACGCGACCGACCAGTCGCTCATCCAGATCCGCCTCGGGGCGAGCCTCGACGACAACATCCCCGCCTACCTCTACGACAACGAGACGCCCGGCGACCCCAACGACGATTTCCAGACGACCTACTGGAGCTTCCAGGGGCGCGACGCCGTCCGCCTGCTCGCGATGATGCAGATGGATCCCACCGACGGCGCGATGGGCATGAACGAGACGTTCGTGACCCAGGACGACCTCGACGCCTTCGCCGCGATCTACAACCCGCCCTGCCTGGGCGACTGGGACGGCTCGGGCGGCCAGCCCAACAGCTCCGATTTCCTTGCGTTCCTGAACGACTATTCGTCCCAGAACCCCGCCGCCGACCTCGCGCCTCCTGGCGGCAACGGCGTCTTCGATTCCAGCGACTTCCTCGCGTTCCTGAACCTGTACAGCCAGGGCTGCTGAGCCCGGGGCCGCGAGGCCTTGTGCGGTACTCATGCCATTTTTCAACACGAGCGGGTCGGGCGCAAGCCCGGCCCGTTATCTTTATCGCGGCCCGTTGCACCGGGCCCACGCCCCGAATCCGGAGAACTTCCCGCCATGCCCATCGCGCTCCGTTCCGCTGTGTTTGCGGCCCTGTGTGTGGCTCCGATCGCCGCATCGACCCCGCTCGCGTTCGCGCAGGGGCTCATGCCCGGGCAGTTCGTGGGTGGTCAGGTCATCGTCGGGAGCACGACCAAATCGAATGCCCCATTGATGGCCGCGCTCGCGGCGCGGGGGCTCAGCGTGATCGAGCGCGACGATGTGTCGGGCGCGCTGCTCGTCTCGGTTGATGTGGGCAAGGAGCGCGCCGCGTGCGACGAGCTGCGCACCCTCGCGGGCGTGGCCTACGTCGAGCTCAATGACGTCGGCGGCGTGGGCATCACGCCCAACGACACCTTCTTCGGGCAGCAGTGGCACCATGTCAACACGGGCCAGACGAGCGGCACCACCGATGCCGACATCGATTCCGACCTCGCGTGGGAGCTCGAGACCGGCTCGGTCAACACCGTGATCGCGGTGCTCGACACCGGCATCGATTCCGACAACCCCGAGTTCGCCGGACGCATCGCCCCCGGTGGGTTCGACTTCGTGGATGAGGACGACGATCCCGAGGACACGGATTCGCACGGCACCCTGGTCTCGGGCTGCATCGGCGCCAACGCGAACAACAGTTTCTCCGGCGCGGGCGTCGACTGGGCCTGCAAGATATTGCCTATTCGTGTGGTCAATCCGGGCAGCGGGTCCACCTCGTTCAACATCTCGCAGGGCATCAACTACTGCGCAATCAATCCCGACGTCGACGTCATCTCCATGAGCCTCATCAACGGCTCCGGGAGCAACACCCTGATCAACGCTCTCGCCCTCGCCCGCGCCAACGGCAAGATCGTACTCGCGTGTGCGGGCAACGGCGGCCTTGGCAACGCCGACGTTTCCTGGCCCGGGGCCTCTCCCGACGTGATCTCCATCGGGGCGACGAGGCATAACGACGAGCGTGCCGGCTTCTCGGGGACGGGTCAGGCCCTCGACATCGTCGCGCCGGGTGAGAGCATCCGCACCACCCGTTTCAACTCGCCGGTCGATCGCATGGACGTCGTGTCGGGCTGCTCCCTCGCGACGCCGATCACCGCGGGAGTGGTGGGGCTGCTGCTCGCCAAGGCCGAGGAGTTCGACATCGTGCTGACGCACGACCAGGTCGCGAGCCTGCTGTACGCCGGCGCGGAGGACATGGTCGGGTTGGCGAGCGAGGACACCCCGGGGCGCGACGATTACATGGGGCACGGGCGCCTCAACGCACGCAATTCGCTCGACGAGCTGATCGCCCGGGCATCCTGCGCCGACTGGGACCTCTCCGGCGGGCAGCCCGATTCCGAGGACTTCCTCGCGTACCTGAGCGACTACGCCGCGCAGAACATTCGGGCCGACCTCGCGCCCCATGGCGGCAACGGCGTCCTCGATTCCAGCGACTTCCTCGCGTTCCTGAACCTCTACAGCCAGGGCTGCTGAGCCCGAGGTCGCAAGGTTTCACGCAATCATAAACCCGTTCTTTGTACAAGAAACGATCGGGCCCGTGCCAGCGTGTTATCTTGATTCTTGCGTGTTGTGTGCGACGAACGCCCGAATCCGAAGAGGAAGATCGCCATGCCCGTCAGCCGCCATTCCACCCTGTTTGCGGCACTGATGGCGGCCCCGATCGCCGCGTCTGCTCCGCTCGGGTTCGCTCAGGCGCTCGTTCCCGGACAGTTTGTGGGCGGACAGGTCATTGTCGGGAGCACGGCCAAGTCGAACGCACCGCTCGTCGCGGCGATCGTCGCGCGCGGGCTCAGCGTGATCGAGCGCGACGACGTGTCGGGTGCGCTGCTCGTCTCGGTTGATGCGGGCAAGGAGCTTGCCGCGTGCGACGAGCTGCGCACCCTCGCGGGCGTGGCCTACGCCGAACTGAACCACATTGGTGGTGGTGGGATCGTGCCGAACGACACGCTCTTCAGCTCGCAGTGGCACCACGTCAACACGGGCCAGACCGGTGGCACTTCCGACGCCGATATCGATTCCGACCTCGCGTGGAACCTCGAGACCGGCTCGGTGGACACCGTGATCGCCGTGCTCGACACCGGCATCGACTCCGACCACCCCGAGTTCGCCGGACGCATCGCTCCCGGTGGGTTCGACTTCGTGAACGAGGACAACAACCCCGAGGCCGACCATGCGCACGGCGCCTGGGTCTCGGGCTGCATCGGCGCCAACGCGAACAACGGCTTCTCCGGCGCGGGCGTGGACTGGGCCTGCAAGATCCTGCCCATCAAGGTGCTCAACGCGAGCAACGGCGGCACGACGTTCGACCTCGCGCAGGGCATCAATTACTGCGCCGCCAACCCGACGTCGACGTCATCTCCATGAGCCTCATTAACTATCCGGGGAACAGCACGATCATCAATGCGATCGCCCTCGCCCGCGACAACGGCAAGATCGTGCTTTCCTGCGCGGGCAATGGCGGCATTGGCAACGCCGACATCTCCTGGCCCGGCGCCTCGCCCAACGTGATCTCCATCGGCGCAACGACGCACACCGACGCCCGCGCCAGCTTCTCGGGCACCGGGAGCGCGCTGGACATCGTCGCGCCGGGGGACAGCATCCGCACGACCCGGTACAACTCGTCTGTCGATCGCGTCGACATCGTGTCGGGCTGCTCCCTCGCGACGCCGATCACCGCGGGAGTGGTGGGGCTGCTGCTCGCCAAGGCCGAGGAGTTTGACATCGCGCTCACGCACACGCAGGTCGCGAGCCTGCTCTACGCGGGCGCGGAGGACCAGGTCGGGCCCGCGGGCGAGGACACGCCGGGACGCGACAACTTCATGGGCAACGGACGCCTGAATGCACGCAACTCGCTCGACGAACTGATCAACCGCGTCTCGTGCGCCGACTGGGACCTCTCCGGCGGGCAGCCCGATTCGGGCGACTTCCTCGCCTACCTCAACGACTACGCAGCGCAGAACGCCCGAGCCGATCTCGCGCCCCCCGGCGGCAACGGCGTCTTCGATTCCAGCGACTTCCTCGCGTTCCTGAACCTCTACAGCCAGGGCTGCTGAGCGGGAGCGGGGCGGTTCGCGCGGGAGATGCAGTTCGGGCCCCGCGTGCCGGTCATCCCGCCGCGGGGTTCTCGTACACGAGTTCGAGCTCGTTGCCGCGCCCGAGGTAGCGCAGGCTCGACATGTACGCGCCCATGAGCATCAGCCCGCGTCCCGAGGGCAGCTCGATGTTCTCGTCGAGCGTCGGATCGGGCACGCTCGAAGGGTCGAACCCCGGGCCTTGGTCGGTGATGTGAACGCGGAGGCGCTCCGGGCCCACCTCGTACTCGACGCGCACCGGCGTCGACGCGGGCAGGTTCTTGTGCCCATGCTTGAACGCGTTGCTGATCGCCTCCTCGAGCGCGAGCCGCACCGCGAACTTCGACGCCTCGGGATACCCATGCCGCTGCAGCAGATCGCCCATCCCCTGAAAGAACGCCTCGGCCCGCGCGCGATCGCTGGTCAGGTCGAACCGCGCGGCGTCGGGCATCGGGCTGGGGAGGGGGATGGGCATCGAGCTTGTGATCGTCGTCGGGCGCACACGGGCGCGCGGGCGCCCGCACACGGGCGGAGCCGGGGGCGGCCTCAGAAGCTGGCGAGCGCCTGGTCGGTCGTCTCGTGGATGTCGAACAGCTTGTTCAGCCGCGTGATCACGAACACCTCGTAGATCTGCGGATCGATGTTCGACAGGCGCAGCTTCCCGCCCCGACCCGACACGCGGCTGCGGATCGTCAGCAGCGTGCCCAGCGCGGCGGAGGACAGATGGTCCACGTTCTGGAAGTCGATCAGGAGCTTCGGCTGATCCTTCGCGTCCACCAGGCGCGAGATCTCCTCGCCGATCGCCTGGATGTTCGCCTCGTCGAGGATGTTGCGATCGATGAAGCTGACCTGCGTGACGTCGCCGGCGTTCGTCACGCGGAGGCGAGAGGGCTGGTTCGACATGGCGGAGGGCTCCTGCGAACGGCGTGGTGCGCGCACGGCGCGCCCGATGCCATGATAAGCCCGCTCGGGCGGACGGGCCCAAGAGTTCGTCCCGGAAAAGCAACCGCCCCGACACGGCGGCCGGGGCGGTGGTTGGCTGGGATTCGCCCGATCCTTACCCGCCGAGGCCCAGCGAGTCGATCAGGCCCGGGAAGTTCTTCTCCTCCTCCTCGTTCTGGATGAGGACCGTGGGCTTGAGCAGGATCATGAGCGTCGACTCCTCCTTCGCCTCGATGCGGTTGGAGAAGAAGCGGTTGATGATCGGGATCTTGCTGAGCACGGGCACGCCCGACTCGACCTCATACTCGCTCACCAGGCGCTGACCGCCCAGCAGGATGGTGCCCTGGTCGGGCACGGTCACCGTCGTCTGCACCCGCGTAACGGTCACGACCGGGAGCTGCACGACCGAGCCCGTATCGGCGGAGTTCACGAGCTGACCGCCCGCCACCGCGGTGACGGTCTCCTCGCCGAAGTCGTCGACCGTCGCGACGGCCGCGTCGACGTTCATCGTCACGTACCTGCGATCCGCCGAGACCACGCCGTCGACCAGCAGCAGCACGCCCTCGCTGACGACGTCGACCTCGGGGTCGAAGCCGACCGCGGAGTCCGACACGACGGGCTGCAGGTCGCTCACGAACGACGTCTGCGTGACGACGTAGATGTTCGCGATCTGCCCGTTCGTGAAGGTCAGGCGCGGGGCGGTGAGCGTGACGCTCCGCTGATCCGCCTGCGTCGCCTTGATGAGGAAGTCGACCTGGATGTCGTCGAGGAACTGCCCCGCGATGCCCAGCGCCGGAGCCGCGGTCAGCACGCCAGTCGCGAAGTCGCCCAGCCCGGCGCCGCCCGCGGCGCCCTCGGCGATGCCCAGCGAGTTCTGCTCGCCGCCGACCACCGACGTGCTCCGCGGATTGACGACGCCCTGCGTGAGCGCCGTGTTCGCGACCGTGGTCGCCGGAGCGTTGGGCGCCACGGCGCCCGTCACGGCCCGCTTCAGCCCGCCCTGGGTGAAGTCGAAGTAGTCGCTCGCCTGGATCGTCGGATCGCCCGCGCGGGCCGCCCGGACCTGGTTGTTGTTCGAGTTGAAGTAGATGTCCAGGTCGAACCCGATCTGCTCGAAGTAGTCCTGGTTCACCAGCAGGAATCGCGTCTCAACGTTGATCTGCATCGCCCGCTGCGCACGCAGCGTGTCGAGCAGCCCCTTGATCTCGCGGTGGTTCCGCGGGGTATTGACGATCACCAGCTGCGCCGCGAGCGGGCTGATCGAGCCCACGCTCCCGCCGTTGTCCTGCCAGCCCTCGAAGTCGATGAGCTGCTGGATGAGGTCCACGATCTCCTGCACGCGGTCCTCGAGCGGGATGCGCTCTCGGTCGTCGTCGTTTGCGTCGGTGAAGGGGCTCTGCCCGCCGCCGCCCTGCGACGACTGCAGCACGCTCTGCAGGTCGAACTCCGGCGCTTCCTCCCAGTCGGGCACCTCGATGACGAGGTCACGGATGTCGTACACGTGCAGCACGCGGTAGGTATCGAGCGACTCCTTGGAGCCCACCGTCAGGATGCCGTCACGCACCGCCCACGACGCGCGGGAGAGATCGTCCGGGCTCACCTTGTCGAGCACGCGGTCGAGCACGACGCTCGCGGGCACGTCGCTGAGCGTGAGCGTCACGAGGTCGTCGCCCGAGATGCCGATCTCGTCCAGCGAGTTCCAGTCCACGTCGATGTTCAGGCGGGTGTACGTCGCGACGTAGTTCAGCGCGTCACGCAGCGTGTTGTCGCTGAACCGCGCCGGCATCCGCGTGCCCTCGATCGTTGCGAGCACGGCGCGGTTCTCCGGCGGCTCGACGTACGCGCCCGCCTCGCCGCGGGCCTGGCTGATCCGGGGCCAGTCCGTGGGATACTCGATCACGTTCCGCGGCGCCCGCATCGCCTCCTCGTTCTGGATCGCCTGGAACGAGTACGACTGCTCCTTGTCACGCTGGATGCCCTGGTACTGGCGGTACACCAGGGAGTCTTCCAGCAGGTCACGCAGCAGCAGCCCCGCCGGGTTCACCGGGTCCAGGAACAGCACCTGGTTCACGACCTCCAGCGCCTCGGCGTACTTGCTCTCCTGCTGCAGCGCCCGGGCACGCTCGATCGCCTCGCGGATGCGACGGTCCTTGTCCGCCTGCAACTGGCTCTCACGCTCGCGGGCCTGCTGCTCGAGCTCGCGCGTCCGCTGGTCCACCGCGCGGCGACGGATCTCGTCCTCGCGCTGGTCGATCTGCGTCTTGAGCTGCGTCGCCTTGTCGAGACGCGCCCGGTAGTCCGCCTCGGCGAAGAAGCCGCGGGCCGAGTTCAGCGTGAACTCCGCGCGGGCCACCGACTGGCGAGCGCCCTGCGCGTCGCCCGAGGAGAGCTGCGCCTGCGCCTGCTGGAGCAGGTTGTTGAACTCCGCATCGGTCTGCTGACGCACCAGCGCCTGCCGCCCGATCTCCTGGCCCAGCACGCTGTCGCCCGGGCCGAGGTTCCCGCGGAGGAGCAGGCGGGCGTCGGTCAGCCGCTGCTGGGCGCGCTGCACCTCGCCCGCGGGCAGGAACTCGCGCTGGGCGCGGGTCACCTGCTCGTACTTGTCGATCGCCTCCTGGTAGCGCTGGGCGTCGAACGCCGCGTCCGCCTCGCTCAGGAGCGTCTGGGCCGCCTGCTCGCGCGCCGCGCGGATCACGTCCTCGCCCTGCGCGGGCGGCTGCTCGGGCTGAGCGCTGCTCGCGTCATCGTCGGGCAGGTCCTCCACGGGCGGGGCCGCCTCGTCGCCGGGCTGCTGCTCCTGACGCCGCACCGTGCCGGGCTGCTCAAACGCCGCCGCAGCCGCGAAGCCCTCCGCACCGAGCCGCGCGTCGGAGACGTCGCCCAGGAGCGCGTCGAGCGCATCGGCCCGATCGCCCGCAAGGGGCAGCCCCGCGCGGTTCAGGGCGCTCGCGAGCGCCGCCGCCTCGTCCAACCGCCCCATCGACAGCGCCTCATGCCCGCGGGCCAGCAGCACGTCGAACTCCGAAGCGATCTCCGCCCGCTGCGAGTCCACGCGGGCCTGCACCTCGAGCGCCCGGGCCCGCTGCGCGTCGTCCTCGACCATCGCCATCGCGGCGCGTCCCTGACGCTCCGCCGTCACGAGGTCGTTCTCGACCACCGCGAGCTCGGCCTTCTGCAGTGAGAGCTCGACCGGATCGAGCTTCGCGAGCCGCTCGCTCACACGCCGGAACAGCCCGGCGAGCTGCTGGCTCTGCTCGACGCTCAGCGACGCGGAGCGTGCGGGCGAGCTGAGCTCGATCAGCAGGCGACGGGCGTACACCAGCCGACCCTCAGTCGCGAGCGACGCCGCCTGGTCGAGCACCAGGGCGGGGTCGGACGCGACCAGCGTCGTCGTGACGTCCACGCCCGCCGAAGCGGGGTTCGTCGCCAGCCCGATCGCCAGACCCTGCACGGCAACCAGCGCCGCGATCCGCGCCGCCCCGATGCCACGTCCCACTCCGGCCCGACCCGCGCTCGTGAACATGCTGTTCTCCCGTCTGTCTGCCCCGCCACTGGGCGGAGGGATTGGTTCGCTTTCTGTCTCGGCTCTCGCGGGGGGATGGCACCACAGGCCTTGTGGCCCCGCCTCTATCCATGGAGCGGGCATCATCGCCCGCGCATGCGCCAGTGATCCCGTTCGGGGGCGCGTCCGTGCCCGGTCACACGCCGGGGCTCCGCGTTCGCGCCGTGCCCGTGTGGGCCTGAGGCCGAGCGCACGGGGCGCTCCGCCCGCCGGGCCTCGCGTCCGGCCGCCTGGCCGCGACGCCCTCCCGCCCTCCGGGGCCAAGGCTCCGGCGCGGGGCCCGGAAGATAGCCAGCCGGGCACGCGGACGCAAACGCCCGCAACCATCGACGGCTTCGTCCACGGTCCGCGTGCCGAACCTTCCGGTTCCAGCCCCGTCGGATTCCCCGGTCCCGAGGCGCAAACCCTGCCCGGCCCCGACGCGCCTCAGCCCGGTGCCGAGCCTCCCAAGTGCTTGTAGTAGATCACCGCGTCGTGCGGCGTCACGCCGTCCGTATCCACCGCGAAGTCGGGGATGCACCCGACGTAGGTCCAGCCCAGGGATCGGTACAAGGCCTCGGCGGCCCCGCCACGCTTCGCGTCCAGCGTCAGCAGGCGAAATCCCTGACGCCGCGCCGCGTCCTCGACCGCGTGCATCAGCCCGCGCCCCAGCCCCGAGCGACGGTGCGCGCGATGCACCAGCAGCTTGCACACCTCCGCACGCTGCGGCTGGTTCGGCGCCCAGGCCGGCGCGAGCATCACGCATCCCACGATGCGATCGTCAGCGCGTGCCGTGAGCACGACCCCTCGCGCGTGCAGCCCGCGGAGCGCCCCGCTCCACCATGCCCGGGCGTCGCGATCCGACAGCGGCGTGACGAAGCTCACCGCGGCGCCCGATTCGACCGCGTCGATCAGGAGCCCCGCGAGGTCCGCGATGTCACGCTCGCTCGCGCCGGGTTCAAGCCGCACGATGTTCGCCACAACTCCCTCCGCGATTTCCTACTCGTGCACCACCGCGCGCACCACGCGTCCCAGCTCCGGGCACGCTCCGGCGGGCATCTCCGCGCCCAACTGCTGCAGCGCGTCGGCGAACGTCTCGGGCGTGTGCCGCTCCGCCGCGAGCACGATCGAGTCGATCCACTGGTCCATCGGCTCGCTCGCGGCCTCCGCCGCCCCCTGTCGCGCGAGGTCCTCCGCCGCGTTGAGGTTGGGCGCTTCGAGGAGCACCTCGACGAACTTTCCCTCCCCGGGCGGGGCCCCGCCCGGCTTGACGATGCACCGCCAGGGCGTGATGCCCAACTCGCGCCCCTCCTCGTCGACGTTCCGCTCGGGATCGACATTCAGGACGAGCTTCCACTCCTCGCGCAGCTCTTCCAGGATCTCTTCGATGCCCCAGTACGGGGCCGCATCGTCGGGCACCATCAGCACCGAGCGGTGCTCGTGCGACGACGCGTCCGCCCCCGCCGGCTCGGCGATCTCGCGCAGGTCGAACGCCTCGAGCACCTTGTCGAGCTTCTCGCGGTCCTCCTCGCGGATGCGCACCGTCACGATCTTGTGCTCGTCCACGAACAGGTACACGAACGGGTCGTCGCACATCGCCCCGAACCCGCACAGCCCGTCCTCGAAGAAGAACGGCCCATACCGCTCGAGCGCGTGGATGAACCGGTCCAGCCCCATCAGGTCGTACGAGATGAAAGGGTCCATCTCGCGGTACGCGTCGTTGCCCATCACGTCGAGGATCGGGTACACCCGCTGCGGCAGGAGCTGCAGCAGCGCGAACACCAGCGCACGCAGCCGCGGCGCGGGCACCACGATGTCGTACACGTACCGGTCGGGCCACTCCTCGAGGTCGCCCTCCTCGTTGTCGCCGTCGGCGGGCTCGAAGAGCACCATGTACCCTGCGCGGGGCTCCATCGGCTCGACGGGGTAGACCCCGAGCGGGAACTGGAAGCCGTCCAATTGCTTGCGCTCGATCGACGCGTCGAGCTGGCAGACGCTCATGGGCACCTCCACGCGCCCGCCTCCCCGGGTGGGGCCGCTGCGGGCGATGTGGCAATCCTAAGGTTCTGCGATGCCAGAGGAATCCGCGCACGGGCTGTCGATGGTGGGGGTGCTGGTCGGGAACTCCCGGGCCCGGATTGGGCGCTTCGACGGGCGGGAGCTCGCCCGGACGATCTCGGTGGACGTCACCGACGCCGCCCTGGTCGCCCGGGAAGTCCTTGAGCGATACCAGCCCGGGGCCGAGGTCGTGATCGCGTCGGTCAACTCGCCCGGGCTCGCCCGGATCCGCGACGCGATGGACGGGCACGCCGACCTGCCCCGCCCCGAGATCGTCGGGCCCGACATCGAGGTCCCCATCCCCACAAGCCTCGAGCCCGGCACCACCATCGGCGTCGACCGCCTGCTCTGCGCCCTGGGCGCGTACGCACGCGTGCGCCAGGCCTGCGTCGTCATTGATGCGGGCACCGCGATCACCGTCGACTTCGTTGATGGCGAGGGCGTGTTCCACGGCGGCGCCATCGCCCCCGGCGCGCACATGATGCTCCGCGCCCTCCGCTCGGGCACCGCTGCACTCCCCGAGCTCGCCTTCGAGCCCGTGCCCGGAACGTTCCCCGCGATGGGTCGGAACACGCGCGAGGCGATGACGCTCGGCGTGAACATGGCCGCCCGCGGGCTCGTTCGCGCGTTGCTCGATCGGTACGCCGAGTACTACGGCGCGTACCCGCGCGTCGTCGCGACCGGCGGCGACGCCGAGGCCCTCTTCCAGGAAGAGGAACTCGTCGAGCTGATCGTCCCCGATCTCCAGCTCGTCGGCGTGCAGATCGCGCACGAGGTCGCGATGGGGGGCGACGCGGGGTTCACGGGTGAGCCTACGGAGCAGGCCGGGTCCGACGCCCTCGCCGGGCTCTCGCTGCCCGACGCCTGGCCGGCGGAAGAGCGCCGTGGCATCCGCCCCGCGCCCCCGCTCGACGCCGAGGACGACGATGACCCCTTCGAGTAGCGGGGTTGGTGACGGCGCGAGCGAGCACGGCGCGTCGTGGCGGCTCGTCACCCCCGCGGGGATGGGCGCGATCGCGATCATCGAGATCACCGCGCCGCGTCACGAGATCGATCGCGTGCTCGATCGCATGGGCGCGCCCGCGCTGGGCGTGGGCCAGCGCCGCGTCGTGCACGCCCTTGGACTTGACGACGCCGTCATCGTCCGATGGTCCGATGGGCTCGCGCACGCGATGGTCCACGGGGGCGGCGCGATCCTCTCGGCGTTCGCGCGCGAGCTGGAGAATCTCGGTGTCGCGCACACGCCGGACGCTGCGCCCGCGCGGCCCGAGGCGTGCGATGCGATCGAGGCCCGCCTGCTCGACGCGCTCGCGATCGCCGCGAGCCCGCGCGTGGTCGACCTGCTGCTCGACCACGCCGCGCGTTGGAGGGACGCTCCACCGCACGAGGCGATCTCGCCCGGGCACGCACGCCAGCTCGCCCGGTTGATCCGCCCCCCGAGCGTCGCGCTCGTCGGCCCGCCGAACTGCGGCAAGAGCACGCTGACCAACGCCCTCGCGGGGCGGGGCGTCTCGATCGTGTCGAGCGAGCCCGGCACCACGCGCGACCACGTCGGCGTCACGCTCGTGCTCGATGGGCTCGCCGTGCGATGGATCGATACGCCGGGCCTCCGCGCGGACGGCCCCGAGCCGGAGCGTGACGCGATCGCGCGTGCCGCGGGCGTGGTCCGATCCTGCGACGCAATCGTGCTCTGCGGCGACCGCGAGACGGGGCGGCTTGGGCCCGAGTCGCTCACGCTGCTCGGGCTTGCTGCACGGACGCCCGTGCTCGATGTCGCGATGCGGTGCGACCGCTTCGGGCCCGGGGGGGCGGGCGAGCTGGGCGTCAGCGGCGAGACGGGCGCGGGCCTGCATGAGCTCGCGCGGGGCGTGCGCGGGCTCCTCGTGAGCGACGCGGCAATGAACGACCCGGGGCTCTGGGCGTTCTGGGACGCGGCGGAAGCCTGAGCCCGCCTCCTAGACTTGCGGCCCGGCTTTACGCCCGGGTTCGTCGCTACGCGGCGGGGAGCGGATATGGACCAACGCCAGACGCAGATCCGGGAGGGCGCGGGGCTCGAGGAATCGCGCCTCAATACCGACTTCATCGACGCGCTCCGGAAATGGAGCACGCCGGTGCTGCTGGTCATCACCCTCGGCGCCGCGGGCATGGTCGTCAAGCAGCGCCTCGACAAGGCGCACCGCGAGCGGGTGAACGAGGCCTTCGCCGCGTTCGACCTCGCGGGCGGTGAGGCGGTCGCCAACCCCAGCCCCGACTCGCTCAAGGCCGTCGCGGAGCAGTACTCCGACGTGGGCGCCGTGGCGCACATGGCCCGCCTCCGCGCCGCGGACGTGCTGCTCGACGCGGTCCGTCGCGGTGTGGTGCCCGGCGCGGTCATCGACCCGATCACGGGCGGCGTGAGCGACGACAAGGACCTGCTCGATGACGCGCGCCGCACGGCCGTGCTGGGCGACGCCCGCGCGCTGTACGAGCGTGTCGCGCAGGACACGCTGGGCAAGCCGGGCATGGCGGTGCACCAGATCGGTGCGCAGTTCGGGATCGCCGCGGTCGCGGAGTGTCTGGGCGACCTGGGCGCGGCCCGCGCCTCGTACGAGAAGGCCGAGGGCGTCGCGAAGGAGACGGGCAATCCCTTCCTCGCCACGCTCGCACGCGAGCGCATCGACTCGATGGGCGACATCGAGCAGGCCCCGCGCATCTATGCCGCCGCGAGCCTGCCCCAGGAGCCCGAGGGCCTGACCGGGCCCAACGGCGGCCAGATGATGCGCATCGGCCCGGGCGGCACGATGACCCCCATCACAGGCAATGAGGACACCATCCCGCCGCTGCTCCGCGCCCCGGAGCCCGCGCCGGGCGAGCCCGCGGGGGAGGGTTCGTCCCAGGACGCCGGCAACGACGCCAGCGCGGATGAGCCGAGCGATGCGGGTGAGGCCGCGCCGGACAGCGGCGAGCCTGGCGAGGGCGCGAGCGAGCCCGAGTGACCTCGGACCCGACGAGCGACACGCCGCGCCCGCGGCTCATCGACGAGGGCGGGAAGATCGATCCCGAGCTCGTCTGGAAGTCCATCGAGGAGTTCGAGGGCGACGACGGCGCGGACGAGTGCCGCACCGTCTCGATCACGCTCAAGCGTGATCTCAAGACGCGTCTCGACAAGTACCTCGTGAGCCGCATCTCGTTCATGAGCCGGGCGCAGATCCAGCGGTTGATTTCGTCGGGCAACGTGCGCGTGAACGATCGCGAGGCGAAGGCCTCGACGTTCCTGCGCCTGGGCGATTCGATCGAGGTCGTCGTCCCGCCGCCGCCCAGCAAGGCGATCGAGCCCGAGGACATCCCGCTCGACGTGCTGTTCGAGGACGAGCACATGATCGTGCTCAGCAAGCGGGCCGACATCATCGTGCACCCCGCGAAGATGGAGCAGTCGGGCACGCTGCTCAACGCGCTCGCGCACCATTTCAAGTTCGTCTCGAAGCTCGGGGGCGACCTCTCGACGGTGGGGGAGGAGCTCGCCCGACCGGGCGTCGTGCACCGCCTCGATCGCGACACCACGGGCTGCATCGTCTTCGCCAAGCGCGACGAGGCCCACTGGCGCCTCGGGCACCAGTTCGAGTTCCGCAAGACCGACAAGCGATACCTCGCGCTCGTGCACGGACGCCTCATCGGGCGCTACGGCGACGACGCCGACGTGATCGATCTTCCCCTCGGCCCGCACCCCTCGCGTGAGAAGGGCTATCGCGAGAAGCAGGTCGTGCGCCACGACCATCTTGGAAAGCCCAGCGTCACGCTCTTCCGCGTCCGCGAGCGATACACCCTGCCCGGGCCCGAGATCGTGGGCGGGCACGCGTACGACCGCGCGTTCACCCTCGTCGAGCTCGAGCTCAAGACCGGACGCACGCACCAGATCCGCGTGCACCTGTCGCACACCGGCTTCCCGATCGTCGGCGACGACATGTACGGCGGGCGACCCCTCGCGACCGACGCGGGCGACGTGCTGATGGACCGCCAGGCGCTCCACGCCGCGACGCTGAGCCTGTTCCACCCGATCACCGATGCGCCGATGTCCTTCACCGCGCCGCTGCCCGCGGACCTCCAGCGTGCGATCCGCTGGCTGCGCGAGCACGCGACGACCGAGCGCCTCGACCCGGGCGGCGCGACGGTCGATCTCGCGGTCGCGATGTCGGAATCGATCGAATCTCGCCGCGAAACCGCCGCGAACTTTGGGGGGGACGACGCTCCAGCGACGGGCAAGAGTGGTTGCTCTGCCCCGCCTCCCGACCCTAGAATGGAATGATTCTAAGTATCAAGGACGATTGGGTCCGGAATTCGGGTCACGCCCCGGCGTGACGCCCGCCGCGCCCCTTCGGAGGACCCGACATGACCACCACTCCCAAGCTCCCGATCTACCTCGACCACGCCGCCACCACGCCCTGCGACCCCCGGGTCGTCGAGGCGATGCTCCCGTACTTCACCGAGAAGTTCGGCAACCCCGGCTCGCGCAACCACTCGTTCGGGTGGGACGCGGAGGACGCCGTTGAGGAGGCCCGCGGGCGGATCGCGCGTCTGCTGGGCGCGGACCGCAAGGAGATCATCTTCACGAGCGGCGCGACCGAGTCGAACAACCTCGCGATCAAGGGCGCCGCGGAGATGTACGAGCGCGCCCCCGCGGGCTCGACGGGCCGCGGGCACATCATCACCTGCGGCATCGAGCACAAGGCCGTGCTCGACCCGTGCAAGCGTCTGCAGAAGGAAGGGTTCGACGTCACGTACCTGACGCCGCCCAAGGACGGCATCGTGACGGCGGAGATGGTGCGTGACGCGATGCGTGACGACACGATCCTCGTCACGATCATGTGGGCGAACAACGAGCTGGGGACGATCAACGAGATCCCGCAGATCGGCGCGCTGTGCCACGAGAAGAACGTGATCTTCCACACCGACGCGACGCAGTGGGTGGGCAAGATGCCCGTCGACGTGGAGAAGGACAACGTCGATCTGCTCTCGTTCAGCGGGCACAAGATCTACGGGCCCAAGGGTGTGGGCGCGCTGTACGTCCGCCGGCGCCGCCCGCGCGTGCGTCTGACGCCGCTCCAGGAGGGCGGCGGGCAGGAGCGCGGCTTCCGCTCGGGCACGCTCGCGGTGCAGCAGATCGTGGGGCTGGGCAAGGCGTGCGAGCTGTGCATGAACGAGATGGACGCGGAGCGTGAGCGCCTGCTCGCGCTGCGGAAGCGGCTCGAGAAGGGGATCCTCTCTCGCCTCGACGTCACGCAGCTCAACGGGCACGCCGAGAAGCGCCTGCCGCACCTGGCGAACATCTCCTTCGGCTTCGTCGAGGGCGAGAGCCTGATGATGGCGACCAAGGAGATCGCGATGAGCTCGGGCTCGGCGTGCACGAGCGCCTCCCTCGAGCCGAGCTACGTGCTCAAGACCATCGGCGTGGGCGACGACCTCGCGCACTCCTCGCTCCGCATGTCGCTCGGGCGCTGGTCGACCGAGGCGGAGGTCGATTACGCGGTCGAGAAGATCTGCTCCGCGGTCGAGAAGCTGCGTTCGCTCTCCCCGCTGTACGACATGCACAACGAGGGCATCGACATCACGAAGATCGAGTGGCAGGCGCACTGAAGCCCCGGGCTTCAGCGAAAGGGCCAGATGGCGGATCGCCAGATGGCCAAAGGAGATGGCACGACAACCCGGTTCGAGGCATCTGACCATTTGATGCTTTGCCGATCTGGAGATTTCTCATGGCATACGGACAGAAAGTCATCGACCACTACGAGAACCCCCGCAACGTCGGCAACTTCGGGTCCACCTCCGAGGTCAAGACCCGCAAGGACATCGGCGTCGGGCTCGTCGGCGCGCCCGAGTGCGGCGACGTTATGCAGCTCCAGATCAAGGTGAGCGACGACGGCGTGATCGAGGACGCCAAGTTCAAGTGTTTCGGCTGCGGGTCCGCGATCGCGTCGAGCAGCCTCGCGACCGAGTGGCTCAAGGGCCGCACCATCGACGAGGGCCTCCAGATCAAGAACACGCAGATCGTCGAGGAGCTCTCGCTCCCGCCGGTCAAGATCCACTGCTCGGTGCTCGCGGAGGACGCGATCCGGGCCGCGATCGCCGATTACCAGCAGAAGAATGGGCAGCAGAACGCCCCGTCCGAGAACCACTCCGCCGCCGAACGCCACTGAGGCGCCGGACGCCCAGGGAGCGGGGTAGCATCCGGGATCACGCCGAACGCACGAGCGGCATCGGCGTATAGAAGAGAGACGAATCGCGTCCGCGAGCCGGACGCGGGGCCCGCGCGGCCCGGGAGTCCGACGATGGCACAGTCCACGATCAGTCCCGCCGGCGATACGCAGACCGAGGGCGTGCTCCTCACCGAGCTCGCCGCGAAGGAAATCCACCGCATCATCGAGGAGCAGGAGCTCGACAAGGACAAGGTCCGCCTCCGCGTGGGCGTCAAGGGCGGCGGGTGCTCGGGCTTCTCCTACGTCCTCGACCTCACCGAGACCCAGAAGGACACCGACGAGGTCTTCGAGCACCACGGCATCAAGGTCATCTGCGACCCCAAGAGCCTCCTCTACCTCGGCGGCACCACCGTCGACTTCAAGGACGAGATCATGGGCCGGGGGTTCGTCTTCCAGAACCCCAACGCGACCACCTCGTGCGGATGCGGCTCCAGCTTCGCGGTGTGACCCTCGGGCCGCCCCTTGGCCCGCTTTCTGCCCGCATCGGCGTAGCAATCTTCGGACCGCGAGGCTAATCTGGCGGGGACGGGCGCCGTGGCGACCCACCCCGGGGATGGCGCCGTTCGGGACGGGCGGCGCGGCAGGATCGCCCCGCGCACCGCCGCGGGACAGGGACGCGCGATGAGCCAGGCCGGCGTACCGCTCGAGACCAACCAGGGCTACGCACCGCCCACCGTCGCACAATTCAGCGTCTTCCTCTCCAATCGCGTCGGGAAGCTCTACGACCTGATCGACGGGTTCGACACCGCGCCCAACTGCCGCATCTGCGCGATCTCGGTCCACGAGGCGAGCGACCACGCCGTCGTGCGCCTCATCACGAACAACGCCAAGGCCGCGAAGCAGTTGCTGCGCGATGAGGGCCTGCCGTTCTCCGAGCACGACGTGCTCGTGGTCGAACTGACCAAGGGGCACACGCTCTCGAGCCTGTGCGTGAACCTCTTGCGGGCGGAGCTGAACATCCACTTCGCGTACCCGCTGATGCTCCGTCCCAACGGCGCGCCGACGATCGCGCTCGCGGTCGACGATCCCACGCTCGCGGGGCAGATCCTCCGCCGGAAGGACTTCCGCCTGCTCGGCGAGGCGGACATCACGGGCGATCAGTAGCGCGATCGCCGAGGAGAGAGCCATGCGCACGTTCTGGGCGGTGCTCCTGACGCTGACGATCGCGGGGCTTGTCTGGCTCGCCATCGGGCCCGTGCGCAGCGGGGGCGATGCGTCGCTCGTCGTGGCGTCGTCGGACGAGATCGCTCCCGCGCCGCCCGCGGACGATTCACGCGCGCAGCCGGGCTCGCAGGAGCCAGCCTCGCCGAAGCCGGCTGTTTCTCAACCCGCCCCGCCCGCGCCAACCTTGTCCGAGCCGACTTCCTCCGAGCCCGACGCCGCGCAGGGCGACCTGCCCACGCTCGACCAGACGCTGGGCCTCGCGTCCGAGGACGGCACCTCGCGCGACGCCGCGCCGAGCGTGGAGCACGCCGCGCCCAGCACGTCTGTTTCCGTCGAAGCCGCTCCCGGCGAATCCGCTTCGCCCGCGGCCCCTTCGGAAGCCGTTGCGCCCGCGCCGAGCACGAACGACACCCTCGCGAACGCTCCGCAGGCCGGCCCCGCCGCGACGGGGCCCACGCCCACGCCCGTCTCCGCCGAGGCGATCAACCGCGTCCGCACCAGCGGCCCGCGCTCGACCAGCGGCGCCAAGACCCGCGTCGGGCGCTTCGACCTCCCCGGCGCGGGCACCGACGCCGACCCCGTCGAGGTCCCGTGGGAGCTGCTCGTCTCCGCGATGGAGGACTACCGCCCGCGCGAGGGCAAGACCGAGCTCCCGCAGTGGGCGAAAGGCCTCAATGGCAAGCACGTCCGCATCACCGGCTTCGTGCTCTTCCCCACCTTCGGCACGCAGGCCCGCGAGCTGCTGCTCATGAAGAACCAGTGGGACGGGTGCTGCATCGGCGTCCCGCCCACGCCCTACGACGCCATCGAGATCACGCTCAGCAAGCCCGTCGACCTTGCGAACACCACCGTCAACTACGCGTCCATCTCGGGCGTGCTGCAGGTCGATCCCTACCTCGTCAACGGCTGGCTGCTCGGGCTCTATCTCATGGAGAACGCGACGCTCGAGACCATCGGCGGCTCCGGCGCGGGCGGCTACTAGCGCGCGACGAACGACCGAAATCGCCCGCTCATTCCGACGCGGGCGGGTCCAGATCGAGATAGAACCCCTGCCCGGTGTGCCGCAGCTTGCCCTGCGCCTCGAGCGCCTTCCACACCTCCGCTGGAAACTCGCTCGGCGGGATGATCGCGTCGATGTTCGACGTCCTGCCGCCCGAGGTGTACCGCCCGCCGAGCTTCGATTCGTCCGCGAGGCGCATCACCTTGATCCGCTTGCGGAACGCGCGCAGCGCCTTGTCGAGTTCCTCCTGCGGGATCGCGGGACCGCTCGGTCGGGGCGCCTGCTGCGGCGTCTCCAGACGCGCGATAAGCGCGTCGAGGGCGACGAGATCACGCGCCGCGCACGCGGCCTTGATGCCCGCGGCGTCGGGCGTCATGCGTGAGAGCAGACGCTCCGCGAGCGCCCACGCCTCCGCCGGCTTGAACCCGGCCTTGGGAGCGCGTGCATCCGAAGCGAGATCGTTGTGCAGCGATCGGACCTTCTCGAGCGCGTTCATGCGCCCAAGCCTATCGCCGCGCGGACGCGAGCGTGCTCAGGTCTGGTCGTCGATGCGTGCCTCGGGCGCGTTCTTCTTGACGGACTCGATCCCGTTCTCCATCGCCGACGCGGACGAGTACATCTCGCTTCTGCCGATGATCTCGTGGTTCGCCGCCTTGAGCACGAAGTAGGGCTCCCCCCGGACCGATTCCTTCCGCTCGTACAGCGCGTCCGTCGTCGCGTTCTTCTTGACCGACGCGATCCCGTTCTCCGCGGACGGCTTCGCCTCGTACATCTCGCTCGTCAGGATCACCTCGCCGTTCCCGGCCTTGAGGTTGAACATGTACTTGCCCGAGTCGGTCTTCTTGAGGTCGAACTTCGCGGCCATCGCTCACCTTTCTCGCCCGGGGGGCGTGCTGCACGCAGTCTAATGTGATCCCGCCGCGGGAGAAACCGCAGCGTCATTCCTCGCTCAGTCCCGGCCATATTGCGAACATCACGCATGCGAACCATCACCACCGATCACGCACCCCGCCCCGCCGGGCATTACAGCCAGGCCGTGGTCCATGCGGGGCTCGTCTATGTCGCGGGCCAACTGCCCATCCGCCCCGACGGCACACGCGTCACGGGCCCCGTGCGCGAGCAGACGATCCAGGCGATCGCCAACCTGCGCGCGATCCTCGACGCCGCGGGCTCGTCGCTCGACCTCGTCCTGCGCACCACGGTGTACGTGCCCGACGTCGCGCTCTGGCCCGAGGTCAACGCCGCGTACGCAGAGTGCTTCGGCGAGCATCGCCCCGCGCGCACCGTCGTGCCCTCGCGCGACCTGCACCACGGCGTGCTCGTCGAGGTCGACGCGATCGCCGCGTTGCGAGATTGAGACCGTTCAACGCCGCGTAACGCCGCCCACGGGCACGCGGAGCACACGCACGCCCCCGCGCGTCTCCAGTTCGCCGCGGACCTCGACGGGCTCGCCAATGAACGGGTGGTGCGACGCGTCGAGCACGCCGCCGTCGAGATCAACGAGGAGCGTGAACACCGCTCGCCCATCTTCGCGCGACACGAGCACCGGCGGAATCCCGCCCTTGACGCACAGCGTCGCGCACGCCTTGTGCGTCTTGCCCGCGCCGGGCTTCATCGCGCCGAGGTAGCACTTGGAGTCCACGATCTCGCCGTGGAGCATGGTCGTGCCCAGCTTGCGAGCATCGCGTGCGTCACTCGGTGCGTGCGCCGTCGCACTCGCGGCGTCGTTCGCGCTCGCCTCCGGCGCGATCGCGTCCACCTCGGGACGGAGCTCGATCATCACGAGCCCGTCGCGCGTGAGCGTGTTCCCGCGCACACGCACCCTCCGGCCCGCCAGATCGAGCCCGCGCGCGACGCCGAACTTGCCCTGCTCAACGAGCAACGCCGCGCCCGCGTGTCCCTCGCCAAGATCATCCGCCAGCAGCATCGGGTACGGCTCAACGACCAGCACGCCCTCAAAGGTCTTCACCTCGCTCGTGTCCCACACGCCCGCGCCCGGGCTCGGCTGCGTCCAGGCGATCAACAGCCCGGTCAACACCGTGCTCCACAGCGCGACCGGCACGAGCACGCGCAGGAACATCACGAACCGCCGCGGCGTGGGCAGATAGTTCACGTAGATCGACTCGCGCGCGGGCCGCTCCATCAGGCGTCCCCCTCGTGCGTGTTCGGCGTGCGGCCGCCCTCAATTCGTGCGGGTTCCACGCGCGTGCCCGGTGCGTTCGCCCGCGTGCGCACCTGCACGCGCCCGCCGTTGATGCGCACCTCGTACGTCGCGATCTTCTCCTGGAACGGCGGCGGCGAGCAGCCATCCTCCGCGCGGTACTGCCACCCATGCCACGGGCACGTGACGCAGCCATCGATGATCGCGCCCTCGCCCAGCGGCCCGCCCTGATGCGCGCACACGTTCGTCACCGCGCTGATCGCGTCGCCCGAGCGGAACACCGCGATCCGCTCGCCGCCGGGGGCGCACACCGTCCGCGCCCGGTCAACGGGAATGTCCATCGGCGAACCGACGTCGATCCACTCCCCGCCCGCGTCGAGCGATTGCCCGCTGTCCCTCTTCGTCTCGCGCACGCCCGCCGCGACGTGCAGCCCGCCCACGAGCAAGAGCCCGCAGAACGCCGCGATGGTCGCGATCGGCCCGCGTTCGTCCTGCAGCGCACCGAGCGCGACGTGCCCGACGAGCAGCGCGTACGCCGGGTAGGCCAGCATGTGCAGCGATTTCCATGCCCGCGCGCCAAGGTTCTTGTTCCAGAAATCGTGGCTCGTCGCCGCGAGGAGGAACATGATCGCGAGCGCCCCGAGCCCGAGCCACTCGAACGGGAACCCGCGCAGCGAGCCCACGTCGGTGTTCATCGTGAGCAGCGAGAGCAGCGGATTGACGAAGCTAAAGCCGTGATAGAACCCGATCGCCGCGAGCGCGTGCAGCAGCGCGACGAGGAACGTCAAAACACCCAGATGCCGCCGATTGAACAGCACGGGCAGGAACCGCACGTCGAGCCGAGCGAGCGGCCCGATGCACAGGATGATGTGCAGCAGCACGAACGCGCACGCGCCCGTCGCACGCATCAGCAGGATCGGCGGGCTGATCGCCTCGTCGCCCGTGTGCGTCACGCTGGTCACGCCGATGTACGCGCCAAGGAACAGCACGACGCCCACCGCGACAATCGCGTCGTACACGCGCTTCGGCCGGCTCCACGAGATCGCGCGGTACTCGATGCTCAAGGCGTGCCCCCCGTGCGCACGACGACGCTCGCCACGAGCACGACCAGCGCAAGCGGCCCGAGCACCAGCCACATCACGAGGTGGCGCCTTCGCTGCGACCGGATCACGCCCCGCCCTCCGTGTGTGTGCCTTGGCTTACGCGCGCACCATCACTCGCCGGTCCGCTCGCGCGACGCTTCCATGCCACGCACACCCAAGGCCACAGCGCAATCAGCCCCGGCGTGATGATCGCGCGGAACGCCCACCCCGCGCCGCGGGTTGTCGGGTCCACTCGCGCCAGCCCGCGCGCGTGGAACAGCGTCGCGACGACGACGCCCATGAGCACATAAAGCAGGAACGCGGCGACGATCGACTGGGCGATGAGCATGCGCGGATCCATCGGTGCAGCGGCGTCACGCGTCCCTCGCGTCGGACGCCGCCGCGAGACGCACGAGGATAATGGAACGCTGGACTCCGCGGGCGTATTCCCTCACGCCAGGATCACGCTTCGCCCAATTCCTCCCTCGATCGGGTTGCCCTCGCCCGAGCAAGGGTCGAGAATGCCCCAACCCGCGCCGCGTCCACACTCCGCGCAAGCCGCTCCCGCGGCCTCGCGCCCGGAGCCGCACGTGATCGAGATCGAGCACGTCAGCAAGTCCTTCGACGCGCGCCGCACCTGGGCCGTCCGCGACGTGACCCTCCGCGTCGAGGAGGGCGAGACGCTCGTGCTGCTCGGCGCCTCGGGATGCGGGAAGACCACGTTGCTCCGCATGGTCAATCGCCTGATCGAGCCGAGCGGGGGCGAGATCCGCATCGACGGGCGGAACGTGGGCGACGTGCCCGTCCTCGAACTTCGGCGTTCGATCGGCTACGTGTTCCAGAACATCGGGCTGTTCCCGCACATGAGCGTGCTCGACAACGCCGCGATCGTTCCGCGCCTGCTCGCCTGGCCTCGCGACAAGCGTTCCGCCCGCGCCCGCGAGCTGCTCGCGCTCGTCGGGCTCGATCCCGAGGTGTTCGCGCGGCGCAGGCCCGCGCAGCTCTCGGGCGGCCAGCAGCAGCGCGTCGGGATCGCCCGCGCCCTCGCCGCGGATCCGCGCTACCTGTTGATGGACGAGCCCTTCGGTGCGCTCGACGCCGTGACGCGCGAGCAGTTGCAGGGCGAGCTCGAGCGCATCCGCGCCGCCAGCCCGCGCACCATCATCTTCGTGACGCACGACCTCTTCGAGGCGCTGCGCCTCGCGGATCGCATCGCCGTCATGAACGCCGGTCGCATCGAGCAGGTCGGAACCGGGCGCGAGCTGATGGACGCGCCGGCGACGCCATTCGTCGCGGAACTGTTCGAGAGTGCCCGGCGCCAGGCGACGCTGTTCACGGAGGCCTCGCGATGAGCGGCACGTCGGGCCATCGCGCGGTGCGTGTGCTCGTCGCGATGCTTGTTGTGGCCTGCGCCAGTGTTGCGTACGCGCAGCGCGCCATCCGTGTCGGGTGCAAGAACTTCACCGAGCAGCAGATCCTGGGTGAGATCATCGCCCAGGCCATCGAACGTACCACCGACCTCCGCGTCGATCGCCGGTTCGGGCTGGGTGGCACCGACATCTGCCACGCCGCCCTGCTCGCGGGCTCCATCG
The DNA here is from genome assembly GCA_034004365.1 of Phycisphaerales bacterium. Taxonomy (GTDB): domain Bacteria; phylum Planctomycetota; class Phycisphaerae; order Phycisphaerales; family UBA1924; genus JAVEWV01. Next base: position 87,397 of record JAVEWV010000003.1, on the reverse strand, counting down.
ACATCTACCCCGAGTACACCGGCACGGGCCTGGTCAACGTCCTCCGCGCCGAGCGCGCCGAGTCGTCCGCGGGAACGTACCTGCTCGTCGCGAGCGCTTACCGCGAGCGATACGAGCTCGAATGGCTCGCGCCCTTCGGCTTCAACAACACGTACGCCATCGCGGTTCGTGGCGAAGACGCCGAGGCGAACAATTGGTCAACCATCTCCGACCTTGCCCAGGCGGAGGGCCTCCGCGCGGGTTTCACCGCGGAGTTCATGGAGCGTCCTGATGGCTATCCGGGCCTCCGCGACGCGTACACGCTCGATTTCGCGGACGCGCGAGACCTCGACCCGGGGCTCATGTATCAGGCGCTTGCGCAGAAGCAGGTTGATGTGATCTGCGCCTTCGCCACAGACGGGCGCATCGCGGAGTACGGGCTCGCGGTGCTGCGCGACGATCGCGCGTTCTTCCCGCCTTATGACGCTGCGCCGGTCGTCCGCTCGCGCACGCTCGAGGAACATCCCGAGCTGCGCGACGCGCTCGCCGTCCTCGCGGGCGTGATCGACGACGATGCCATGCGCGAGATGAACTTCGCCGTCGACGTGCGCGGCGAGCGTCCTTCCGACGTGGCGTCGCGATTCCTCGACGGGCTGCTGGGTCACGCGAGCGATGCGCAGGAATCGGGTGCGCCGCGCGCCCGCCGCGGATTCTTCGCCCTCGCCCTCGATCGCCGCGAAGAACTCGCCCGCAAGCTCGTCGAGCACCTCGTGCTCACCGCGCTGGGCACATCCATCGCCATCGCCATTGGCATCCCGCTGGGGATCTTCGTCCATCGCACACCGCGCCTCCGCCCGAGCGTCCTCGCGCTCATCGAGATCGTGCAGACCATCCCCAGCCTTGCGATGCTCGCGTTCCTCTTCGCGCTCTACGGCTTGCTGGGCACGGTGCCCGCGGTCACCGCGCTCGTGCTCTACGCGCTCCTGCCCATCGTGCTCAACACCTTCACGGGCCTCGCGCAGGTCAGCCCCGCGCTGATCCAGGCCGCCCGCGGCGTGGGCATGTCGTCCGCGCAGCGCCTGCGGATGGTCGAGCTGCCCCTCGCCGCGCCGGTCATCATCGCGGGCGTCCGCGCCGCGACGGTGCTGACCGTGGGCATCGCGACCCTCTCGACCTACATCGGGGCCGGCGGGCTGGGCGACTTCATCGCCCGCGGGCTCGCCCGCAACGACACCCGCCTCACCCTCCTGGGGGCCGTCCCCGCCGCCGTGCTCGCGGTCCTTCTGGGCCTCCTGATCCGTCTGGTCGAGCGTGCCGCGACGAGGCGTTGACCCCTCCGGCCCAAACCTCTGGACCCATCCGGGCGGACCGCTATCCTTCTCCCCGCGGCGGCCCGATCTTCATAGGGGCCTGCCGGGGACACGCCTCGCCCGTCCGGAGCATTGTCATGAAGTCTGACATTCACCCCAAGTTCTTTGCCTGCAAGGTCTTCCATAACGGCGAGCAGGTGCTCGAGATCGGCGCCACCGTGCCCGAGATGCACGTCGAGGTGTGGTCCGGCTCGCACCCGTTCTTCACCGGGCGCCAGGCGTTCGTGGACGCGACGGGCCGCGTGGAGCGCTTCCAGAAGAAGTTCGCGGGCGACTACTTCAAGGGCAAGAAGAAGTAAACCGCTGGACAGCAGCACGTTGCGGTGCTTTCTGCCGCGACGCTCGGCGCTCTCGCCACATGTTCAAGCTCTTTGGTCCGCCGCCCGCCCTCGGGCGGCGGTTTGTTTTCGGACCTGCCCGTTGCGGCGCGACGGACCGGGCGTGAGCCGGGTATCATTCGCCTGTTTCATCCATTCATCCGGATGAATGGATATATTGCCGAGGCCGCGCCCCACCGTGGGCCAGCGCCCGGCCGCGAAACCTCAGTGAGCCAGGAGGGCCGAAGTGGCGAGTCCGATCCTCGACATCCTCAAGCGCCGCGTGCTCGTGCTGGACGGCGCGATGGGCACGTCGATCCACACGCACGACCTCGACATCGAGCGCGACTACTGCGGCTGCGAGAACTGCACGGACCTTCTCGTTGCGACGCGCCCCGACGTGATCCAGGGCATCCACGAGACGTTCCTTGAGGCGGGCGCGGACGCGGTCGAGACCGACACGTTCGGCGCGAACCGCCTCGTGCTGTCGGAGTTCGACCTCACCGATCGCGCGTTCGAGCTGAACAAGGCCGCGGCGGAGATCGCGCGTGCCGCGTGCGACAAGTTCTCGACGAAGGAGCGTCCGCGCTTCGCGATCGGCTCGATGGGCCCGGGCACGAAGCTGTTGACGCTGGGCAACACGACGTGGGACGCGATGCTCGCGTCGTATCGCGAGCAGGTGTCGGGCCTGCTGGCGGGCGGGATCGACGCGCTGGTGATCGAGACGTGCCAGGACCTGTTGCAGGTCAAGTGCGCGATCAACGGCGCGCTCGCCGCGCTCAGCGACGCGGGTCGCACGCCGCTGGACGTGCCGATCATGGTGAGCCTGACGATCGAGACGACGGGCACGATGCTGCTGGGCACGTCGATCGAGGCTGCGGTGACGGCGCTCTCGGAGTATCCGATCCTGTCGCTGGGGCTGAACTGCGCGACGGGCCCGACGGAGATGGGCGAGCACGTCGCGTTCCTCGGTCGCCACTGGGGCGGGGGATTCACGGGTGCGGTGAAGGATCGGTACGTCTCGTGCCTGCCCAACGCGGGGCTGCCCGTGCTGGTCGAGGGGCGAACGGAGTATCCGCTCAAGCCCAGGGCGTTCGCCGAGGCGGTCGCGCGATTCATCGACGAGCACGGCGTCGACATCGTCGGCGGCTGCTGCGGCACCACGCCCGAGCACATCCGCGAGCTCGCGTCGATCGTGCACGACCAGCCGCGCGGTTCGCGCATGCCGAAGGTGCGCACGTCCGCGCCGGACGGCGTGGCGTCGCTCTACTCACGCGTGGAGTATCGCCAGGACTCGTCGTTCCTGATCGTGGGGGAGCGGTGCAACGCGTCGGGCTCGAAGAAGTTCAAGCAGCTCCTGGAGGCGGAGGACTGGGACGGGATCGTGTCGCTGGCGCGCGAGCAGGTGCGCGAGAGCGCGCACGTGCTGGACGTGAACGTGGACTACGCCGGGCGCGACAACGTGCGCGACATGGCCGAGGTGGTGTCGCGCGTGGTGCGGCAGGTCGACGCGCCGCTGATGATCGACTCGACACAGATCGCGACAGTCGAGGCGGGGCTGCGCCACGCGCCGGGCAAGTGCATCATCAACTCCGCGAACTTCGAGGATGGCGACGAAAAGTTCGACGCGATCTGCCAGCTCGCGAAGACCTACAACGCCGGGCTCATCATCGGGACGATCGACGAGGACCCCGAGGCGGCGATGGCGCGGACCGCCGAGCGCAAGCTCGCGATCGCGACGCGCGGCTTTGAGCGTGCGACCCAGGTGCACGGGCTCAAGCCGGCCGACGTCATGTTCGATCCGCTCGTGCTGCCCGTGTCGACGGGCATGGATTCCGATCGGCGTTCAGCGCTCGAACTCATTGAGGGCGTGCGCGCGATCGCGGGGCGGTTCCCGATGGCGCAGATCGTGGTGGGGCTGTCGAACGTGTCGTTCGGGCTCAACCCCGTCGCGCGCCAGGTGCTCAACAGCGTGCTGCTGCACGAGCTGGTCGACGCGGGGCTCACGAGCGCGATCCTGCACGCGGGCAAGATCCTTCCGCAGAACAAGATCGACGACGCGCACTGGACCGCCGCGCTCGATCTCATCCATGATCGGCGCGACGCGAGCGTCGGCGGCACGGGCCTGCCCGCGGGGATCAGCGATGTCGCGTTCGATCCGCTCGCGCGATTCATCGAGCTGTTTGCGGGCGCGAGCGCGTCGCAGAAGACCTCCGCACGTGACGAGAACCTCACGCTCGAGGACCGCATCCGCCGGCACATCATCGACGGCGAGAAGGAAGGCCTGCAGGCGACGATCGACGAGGCGCTCGCGAAGTACCCGCCGCTGGAGGTCATCAACGACCACCTGCTCGACGGCATGAAGACGGTGGGCGAGCTGTTCGCGAGCGGGCGGATGCAGCTCCCGTTCGTGCTGCAGAGCGCGGAGGTGATGAAGCGGGCGGTGTCGCTGCTCGAGCCGCACATGGAGCGGACCACGGGCTCGACGAAGGGCTCGATCGTGCTCGCGACGGTCAAGGGCGACGTGCACGATATCGGGAAGAACCTCGTCGACATCATCCTGACGAACAACGGGTACACGGTGTACAACATCGGCATCAAGCAGCCGATCAACGCGATCGTCGACAAGTGGCGCGAGACCAAGTCCGACGCGATCGGCCTCTCGGGCCTGCTCGTCAAGAGCGTGAACATCATGGAGGAGAACCTTCGAGAGCTGAACCAGCTCGCGATCGACGTGCCCGTCGTGCTGGGCGGCGCGGCGCTCACGCGACATTACTGCGAGGGGCACCTTCGCTCGCAGTACAAGGGCCGCTTGTACTACGGCAAGGACGCGTTCGAGGGCCTGCGCGTGATGGACGCGATCACGATCGGGCGGACGAGCGAGATCGATTCGGAGATCGAGGCGCGTCTTGGCAAGCGGACCGAGGCGGAGGACGTCATCGCTCGATCGCGCGCCGAGCAAGCGTCGCGACAGGACCAGTTCGCCGCGCAGAAGTCGGACGCCTCGCGTGGGGGCGCGGCCGCGACGCTCGCGGCGCCGGTGCGCCGCTCGGACGTGCGCACGGACGTGGACATCCCGACGCCGCCGTTCTGGGGCGCGCGGGTCGTGGAGGGCGTGTCGCTCGACGCGATCTATCCGTACATCAATCCCGTCGCGCTGTTCCGCGGGCAGTGGCAGTTCAAGAAGGGCAAGCTCAGCGACGCGGAGTACGACGCGCAGGTCGACAACGTTGTGCGCCCCGTCTTCGAGCGCATGAAGCGCGAGTGCAAGGGCATCCTCGAGCCCAAGGTCGTGTACGGCTATTTCCCGTGCAACTCTGCGGGCGATGACCTCGTCGTCTTCGATCCCATCGATCACGACCGCGAGATCGAACGCTTTACCTTCCCGAGGCAGGACGGGCGGAAGCGCCTGTGCATCTCCGACTTCTTCCGCCCGATCGACCGCGGCGAGCGCGACGTCGTCGCGTTCCACTGCGTCACGATGGGCCGGCGCGTCAGCGAGGTTGCACGCACGCTCTTCGAGAAGAACGACTACACGGAATACCTCTACCTCCACGGCATGGGCGTCGAGACCGCCGAGGCGCTCGCCGAACTGTGGCACAAGCGCATTCGGCAGGAACTCGGCATCGCCGATGGCGATTCACCCCGCGTGAAGGAGCTCTTCCAGCAGCACTACCGCGGCAGCCGCTACTCGTTCGGCTACCCCGCCTGCCCCGACATGTCCGACCAGGACAAGCTCTGGAAGCTGATCGACCCCACGCGCATCGGCTGCGTGCTCACCGAGAACTGGCAGATCGATCCCGAGCAGTCGACAAGCGCCATCATCGTGCACCATCCAGAGGCGAAGTACTTCAACGTCTGAGCGACGCAATCGAACACACGGCAGGCCCGTTACAACCGCACGCCGCGGCGCATCTCGCGCCGCAGCATCGCGATGAATACCGGACCGCCGATGATCGCCGTCACGATCGACAGCGGCACCCTGCCCGTCGAGAGCGGGAGCGCCATCACCAGCGCATCGCCCGCGACGATCAGCGCCGCGCCCGCCAGCCCCGCGCCGAGCACGACCACGCGGTTCCCCGGCCCCGCAATGAGACGAACCCCGTGCGGCGCGATGAGCCCCACGAAGCCGATCGGGCCCGCGAGCACGACCGCGCCCGCCGTGAGCGCGCCCGACGCCAGCAGCAGCCCCGCGCGCAGCCGCTTGAGGCGCACGCCGACGGAGCGGGCCTCGTCCTCACCCATCGACGCGGCGTCCATCGCCGGCCCCCACGCGGCGCCCAGGAGCGCACCGATCGCGAGCATCGCCCCCGCGACACCCATCTCGGTGCGGGTCGCGTCGTCGCGGAGCGTGCCGAGCAGCAGGCGACCCGCGATGAACCCGCGCTCCCCCATGAGCTGCACAAGGAGTTGCCCGATCGACGCGGCGACGATCGAGATGATCACCCCGACGAGGATCAGCGACACCGGCTCGATCAGCCCGCGCCGCTGCCCGAGCGCGTAGACCACCGCGAGCACAGCCATTGATCCGGCGACCGCCGCGGGCGTGCGGAGCGCGACGCTCCCCGCGATGCCGATCGTCGACGCGAACGCGACGACGAGCAGCGCGAGCGCCGCGCCCGAGGCCATGCCGAGCAGGTCGGGCGACGCGATCGGATTCCGCAGGAGCGATTGCAGCATCGCCCCCGCGACGCCCAGCGAGCCGCCCACGATCACGCCCAGCGCCACCCGCGTCAGGCGGATCGACCAGACCTCGCCCGTTGCGGGGAGTGCGAGCAGCGTCCCGCCCGCGGAGGGCCCGACGAGCAGGCGCACCACCGCCGCCAGGGCGAGCAGCGCACCGAGCCCGACCAGCACCATCATCCCGCGACGACTCACCCCCGAAGCCTACACTCCCGCCCAACCCACGGAGGTCCGCCTTGGCCGCCCAGAGCTTCAAGTGCCGCGTCGTCACGCCCGACCGCAAGCTCCTCGACGAGGAGCTGACCTACGCCTCGCTCCCCGCGTGGGACGGGCTGATGGGCATCCTGCCCGGGCGGGCGCCCCTCCTGGCGAAGCTGGGCGTGGGCGAGCTCCGCGTCCGCTACGCCGTCAACTCGGGCGATGTGAAGGCGGGCGGCGAGCGTTCGATCTACATCGAGGACGGCTTCGTGCAGATGGCGAACAACACGCTGACGATCCTCGCCGAGCGGGCGGTGCCTGTGGAGGAGATCGTGGTGGGCGACGCGGAGGCGGAGCTCAAGGAGGCGGAGGCCCGGCGTGTGCCGGACGACGCCCGTGACCGCGCCGGCGAGGCCGAGAAGGTCCGCGCCGCCCGCGAGCATGCCCGCGTGAAGCTGCGCCTCGCGAAGAGCAACCGCGGCAAGGGGCTGTGAGCGCTCGCTGAGCGTCGCGCCACTCGCTCTTACACCCGTTTCGACATCGCACGCCGCAGGTCGCGCTCCATGTCGCGCTTCGCGATCGCCTCGCGCTTGTCCGCGTGCCCGCGTCCCTTCGCAAGCGCGATCAAGAGCTTCACCTGCCCCCGCCCGCTGAAGTACATCTCCAGCGGCACGATCGTCAGGCCCTTCGCCTGCACCGCGGTCGCGAGGCGCTCGATCTCCTTTTTGTGCGCCAGGAGCGTGCGCGTGCGCTTGGGGCGGTGCTGCGTGCTCGCCGCGGGCGCGTACTCGCCGATGTCGATGTTGTGCACCGTCAGCGCGAGGCGTGGCGTCGACTCCGCCGTGACGTACCCCTCGCCGAGCGAGACCCGCCCGTCGCGGATCGCCTTGACCTCGGAGCCCTGCAGCGCGATGCCGACCTCGAGCTTCTCGAGCAATTCATAATCGTGCCGCGCCTTGCGGTTGACGATCTTCGGCGCCGGCGATTTGTCCTTCTTCTTGGCCATCCCTGCCGCGATTCCCTCGTTCCCACGCCACCCGAGCCCCGCATACCCCGGGTCGCGGACCCCAACAATACGCCGGACGCCCCGCCCCGCCCGCATCGGGTAGCCTTCCGCCATGCCCCCCGGCCTGATCATCATCCTCTTCGTCGTGTTCGGCGTGATCGCCATCCTCGCGGCGGTCCACGGCGCGAAGAAAGAGCGCGAGCGGCGCGACGCCCTCGCCGCCCTCGCGGGCGAGCTGGGCCTGTCCTTCGACCCCTCGAAGGACCGCTCGCACGACGACCTGTACGCCCACTTCGAGATCTTCCGGCGTGGGCACTCGCGCGTTGCGTTCAACTCGATCGGGGGCCCGCTGACCCTCGCCGGCCGCCCGCACCACTGCAAGATGGGCGACTTCGAGTACAAGGTCACGCAGTCCAACGGCAAGAGCACGACGACCCACACCTACCGCTTCAGCTACGCCATCCTGCACCTGCCCTGGTCGGTGCCCGACCTGCTCGTGCGGCGTGAGGGGATGTTCGACAAGCTCGCGGGCGTCATGGGCTTCGATGACATCGACTTCGAGAGCGCGGAGTTCAGCCGCAGGTTCCTCGTCAAGAGCCGCGACAAGCGGTTCGCGTACGACGTCATCACGCCCGCGATGATGGAGTTCCTGATGTCGCACGATCCGCCGGCGGTCGACATCGAGCGTGCCCGCCTGTGCCTGAGCGACGGGCGCAGGCGATGGTCGCCCGAGGAGTTCCGATCCATGCTCGCGTGGTCAGAGCAATTCTTCACGCTGTGGCCCGAGCACGTGACGCGGACGCTCGACGACACGGCCGGGATGTCCGGGCTCGGGAGGCGCGCATGAACGGTGGTGTGGTCGTCCTCATCGTGGTCGGCGTGACGGTGCTCGTGCCGCTGATTTGGCTGATCGCGACGTACAACCGCTTCGTGTCGCTCCGCACGCACATGAGCGAGAGCTGGCACGACGTCGACGTCGAGCTGAAGCGTCGCCACGACCTGATCCCCAACCTCGTCGAGACGGTCAAGGGATACGCAGCGCACGAGCGCGAGACGTTCGATCGCGTGATCGAGGCCCGCGCCCGCGCGATGGCCCACGCCGGGCCCGACGCAACGCTGGGGCGCGACGAGTCGGAGCTCGCGCGGGGAGTGGGGCGCCTGTTCGCGCTCGCCGAGGGCTATCCCGACCTCAAGGCGAGCGAGAACTTCCTCGCGCTGCAGAAGGAGCTGGCGCTCACGGAGGATCGCATCGCCGCCGCCCGACGCTTCTTTAACGCCAACGTCCGCGAGCTGAACCAGCTCTGCGGCATGTTCCCGACGAACATCGTCGCGGGCATGTTCGGGTTCCACCCCGCGGCGTTCTTCGAGCTCTCGAGCGAGGCCGAGCGGGTCGTGCCGCGGGTGTCGATCTGAGGGGCTCGTGCCGCGCGAGCCGTCAAGAGTCAGCCGTTCCGCACGACGTTCCGGATGGTGCCGACGCGCTCGATCGAGACCTCGACCGCGTCACCCTCGCGCAGGTAGCGCGGCGGCGTGCGGGCCATGCCGACGCCCGAGGGCGTGCCGGTCAGGATGAGCGTGCCGGGCAGGAGCGTGGCGCCCCGCGACAGCTCGGCGATGAGCGAGGCGACGGGGAACAGCATGTTCGCGGTCGTGTCGTCCTGCATGAGCTCGCCATTGACCTTGCAGGTGATGCGGAGCGATTGCGGATCGCCCACGTCGGACTGCGGGATGAGGACCGGGCCGATGGGGCAGAACGTGTCGAAGGACTTTCCGCGGCAGAACTGGCCTCCGGAACCTGACTTCTGCCACCAGCGGGCCGAGACGTCGTTGGCGCAGCAGTAGCCGAGCACGTGGGCGAAGGCGTGCTCCTCGCGCACGTCCTTGGCGGGCGGACCGATCACGACGCCGAGCTCGGCCTCGAAGTCGACCTGCTCGGGCCCGCCGGTCTCGGGGTCGCGGCAGCAGGGGGGGATGGTGATGTCGTCGGTTCCGAGGCAGACGCTCGCGGGGCTCTTGGTGAAGACCATCGGGCGGTCGGGCACCGCGGCGTTCTGCTCCCGCGCGTGCTCGGCGTAGTTGCGCCCGATGGCGATGACGTGGCGGATCGGGACGATCTCGCCGGAGGGCGTGGAGACGACGACGCCGAGCGGTGTGCGGTGGAGGTCCATGGGGAAGGGTAGGGATCGAGGCAGGGAGGCACCAAGGCATCAAGATGCCAAGGCAACAGGGCATGAGGCATGTCAGAGGATGTCGAGCGTGCTGACGGGGGTGATGCCCAGCGACGCGGCTTCCGTGTAGAGGTGCGTCAGTGCGCGGCGTCCCTGTTCGCCCATGTCCTGCGTGAGCTGCGAGACGTACATGTCGAGGTAGCGGTGCACGAGCGCGTCGTCGTTCCACTCGGGCCTGCGCGCGGCGTGCAGACGCAGGAAGCGGACGCAGTCGTCGCGGTGTGCGCGGGCGTGCGCGACGGATCGCGCGAGCAGCTCGGCGACCTCGCGGCACGAGCCGTCGCCGAAGCGTTCGTCGAGGTCGCGCCGGAGCACGTTGAGCCCGAGCGGGAGCGGAAGGGGCTCGTCGGTGGCGGCGGTGTGCGCGTGCCACCACTGGCCCAGGTCGAGCGCGGGTCGGAGCCCGAACCGCTCGCACGCGATCTGCGCCTCGTGGATCAGCAGGCCCGCGGCGCACTCGCCCGACGACACGGCCTGCGGCACGAGATCGAAGAGCATCGGCACGGGCTCGAACTCGGCGCGCGACGCTTCGCTTCGCGTCGTGCTCGTCTCGCACGCTTCTCGGAATGCGAGGCGCAGCACGAGCAGCGCTGTGGTGCGCAGGCCCGGCACGGCGACGCGCTGCCCGCGCATCGCGCCGAGGATCTCGAGCGTCTCGGGCGAGATGGGGTCGCCCATCTCGTCGATCGAGCCGCCGGACTGGACGATCTGGTCGGACATCGCGCCGTCGCGGACGACGAGCTTGGGGCCGTAGCCCTCGCCGAAGGAGGAGCCCGCGCGGGTGATGGCGTAGTCGTGCTGAACGAAGGGGTACGCGCCGGCGGAGAGCGCGGTGATATCGAGGCGTTCGTCGGCGGCGGACTGGTTGAGGCGTTCGACGTCGTCGGCGCGGAGCTGGAACGCAAAGCGTCCGGTGTCGAGCGCGGGCTCGCCGAGCGGTCCGGGGACGCGCGTGCCGTCGGGCGCGCGCATGCCGACGAGGGGCCACCACATGACCATGTCGTCGGCGTCGGGGGAGTGGGCGAGCGTGAGGCGGGCCTGGTGCTCGTGTGTCGTGTGAGCGGTCATGTCGCGGGCTCGAAGATCTCGAGCTGGTCCTCGAAGACGTCGCTGGTGGTGGGCTCGGCGGGGTCGAGGCGGTAATCGCCCGAGTAGCACGCGGTGCACCAGTCGTCGCTGGGACCGTTCACGCAGGCGAGCAGGCCCTCGAGCGAGAGGTAGTGGAGCGAGTCGACGCCCAGGTATCGGCGGATCTCCTCGACGGACTTGCCCGACGCGATGAGCTGCTCGCGCGAGGCGAAGTCGACGCCGAAGTGGCACGGGTGCTGGATGGGCGGGCACGAGATGCGGAGGTGGATCTCCTTCGCGCCGGCCTCGCGGAGCTGCTGCATCTTCTCGCGGGTGGTGGTGCCGCGGACGATGGAGTCGTCGACCACGATGATGCGCTTGCCCGCGACGATGGAGCCGATGACGTTGAGCTTGAGACGGACGGCGGCGCGGCGCTGGTCCTGCGTGGGCTTGATGAACGTGCGCCCGACGTAGCGATTCGGGACGATGCCCTCGCGGTAGGGGATGTTGCTGACGCGGGCGTAGCCGTTGGCGGCGGAGCGGCCCGAGTCGGGCATGGGCATGACGTAGTCGGCGTCGACGGGGGCTTCCTTGGCAAGCTGCGCGCCGAGGGCCTCGCGGACGAGCTGGACGTTCTGCCCGAAGATGGTGCTGGCGGGCGAGGCGAAGTAGACGTGCTCGAAGACGCACTTGGCGAGGCGGTGCGAGCGCGGCGCGAAGCGGCGCGAGGACACGCCCGCGTCGGAGATCGTGAGGATCTCGCCCGGCTCGATCTCGCGGACGAATCGCGCGCCGACGACGTCGAGCGCGACGGTCTCGCTGGCGACGACGGGCGCGGTGTCGGGCATCTCGCCCAGCACGAGCGGGCGCCAGCCCCACGGGTCGCGGGCGCATTCGATGCGGTCCGGGAAGAGCATGCAGAGCGAGTACGCGCCCTGGAGCCTGCGGAGCGTGGCGGCGACGGGGTCGCGCGTGCGCTGCTGCTCGGGCGAGGCGAGCAGGTGGATGATGACCTCGGTGTCGCTGGTGGTGTGGAAGAGGTGCCCCGCGGCGGAGAAGCGGGCGCGGTGCGCGTCGGCGTTGATGAGGTTGCCGTTGTGCGCGACGCCGATCTGTCCGGCGACGTAGGTCTCGACGAGGGGCTGGACGTTGCAGGCGAGCGAGCCGCCCGCGGTGGAGTAGCGGTTGTGGGCGATCGCGCCGCGCGGGGCGCGAGCCTTGAGCGAGGCGAGCTCCGTGCCCGCGAAGATCTCGGGGACGAGGCCCATGCCGAGGTGAGCGTGCAGGGCGTGCCCGTCCGTGACGGCGATGCCGGCGGACTCCTGCCCGCGGTGCTGCTGGGCGTAGAGCCCGAGGTAGGCGAGGTGGACGGGGTCGGGGTGCCCCCAGACGGCGAAGACGCCGCACTTGTGCTTCGGGGTGTCCGCCCCGGGATGGCGGGTGGGGCGGGTTGTCAGGACCGGGAGTGGGATGGGCGCGGCCATGCGGCGGGTCGCTCCACGGTTCGGGGGGATGGCGGGCTCGGGGCGTGCCCCATGAGGGTAGGACGGCGATCGGGCGTTTCGGCGGCGGGCGGGATCGATTGGCGGCGGGAAGATGGGGTTTGACGGGGGCGGGCGGGTGACCTTGAATGTGGGCCCGCCGGGGAATTGCCCGGACCGGGGCCGGACCCGTAGCCGCGGGCTCCCGCCCGGTCGCCAGAAGCCGCGCGTTGAGCGGCGTTCCGGCGGGAGGACTGGCACCCCGCACGCGATGGTGCGTGCGGGAGACGGAAGGATATTGATGGCTCGTTACACGGGACCGAAGGTCAAGCTGTCGCGCCGGGTGGGCGCGCCGATCGCCGACAACCCCAAGCACACGTCGAAGCGGGCGCTGATCCCCAACGGGATGCACGGGTACCGCGGGCGTCGTCTGCGTGCGTACGGCATTCGTCTGAACGAGAAGCAGAAGCTGCGCTTCCACTACCACATCAGCGAGAAGCAGTTCCGCGGAGCGCTGGCCGAAGCGTCGCGCATCCCCGGCAACTCGGGCGAGAACCTGCTGCGTCTGCTCGAACGGCGGCTCGACAACGTCGTTCGGCGCTCGGGCCTGGCCCGGACGATCTGGGCGGCGCGTCAGATGGTCGCGCACGGTCACGTGCTTGTGAACGGTCGGAAGACGGACATCCCGTCGTGCCGCGTGAGCGTGGGCGACGTGATCTCGCTGAAGCCGAAGATCGAGAAGCTGGCTCGGGAGAACATGGAGAGTCTCGCGGGCCATGAGATCGCGGGCTGGATCGACTTCAATCCGTCGGAGCTCAAGATCAAGATCGTGGCGCTGCCCACGAGCGACCAGATCCCGTTCGACGTGAACACGAACTTCATCGTCGAGCTGTATCGCTGATCCTGTTCCCGCGCGACGCGCGGGGACGCCAGGGGAGATGCTCACCGGGCCGGTCGGATATCATTCCGATCGGCCTTTTTCTCACAGGGGCGGTCGCATCCCGCGCGCGAGGTTCCGATGCTCAAGGTCCTGCGGAAGTACAACAAGTTCATCATCGCTGTCGGCATGTCGCTGCTGCTGGTCGCGTTCCTGCTCCCGCAGGCGATCCAGCAGTTCGGGCACAGCCCGCGGAACGTGACGGTGGCGCGGATGGGCACGTCGAAGATCTCGGCGATGGAGCTGGGACGGGCGGGGCAGGAAGCCGCGGCGCTGGACCTGTTCAACCCGGGGCTGGTCCAGGCCCTTGGGATGGAGAAGAACGCGGCGGACGCGCACTGGTTCCTGCTGACGCGCGAGGCGGAGCGTGCCGGGCTCGTGGGCGACAGCACCGACGGGCTGCAACTGATCGACCTGCTCGCGGGCGAGACGGCCAGCCAGCTCGTGCAGCGCGGGAACGATACGTCCAAGACGTACCAGGGTTGGTTCGACATGGCGCGGGCCGAGTACATGAAGCGTCGCAACGACGCGGCGGGCAAGACGGGGATGACGCTCGAGGAGTTCGACCGGCGGGTGCTGGCACGGGCGCGGGCGTTCTTCCGCCTGCAGCAGCAGGTGATGTCGGTGGCGCGGGTGTCGGACCGGCGTGCGATCGCGCGGGCCGCGCGTGAGCTGGACTCGGCGACGTTCGACTACGTGCTGCTCACATCGCCCTTCGCGCCGGCGCTGGACGACCCGGCGCCCGAGCCGACGGACGCGGACCTGCGGGCGCTGTTCGAGGAGAACAAGAACAACCGTCGCGGCGAGGGCGAGCTGGGCATCGGGTACACCGAGCCCGAGCGGCTGAAGCTGGAGTGGATGACGCTGTCGCGCGGGCCGATCGCGACGGCGGTGGTGCTCGATCCCATCGAGACGAACAAGCACTGGCGGCAGAACCGGACGCTGTATCCGGGCGAGTGGGCGGAGGAGCGCGAGCGTGTGGAGGGGGACCTGCGCCGCGCACGCGTGGACGACGTGATGGCGGAGGCGGACCGCGTGGTGCGTGCGGAGGTGAAGCGTGCGCTGCAGGCGGTCGACAAGCGCGAGCAGTTCTATGTGCTGCCGGACGACTGGGCATCGCGACGCCCGACGTCGGACGCGATCGCGCAGGCGATCGTCGACGCGGTCAAGAGCAAGTTCGAGATCGACATCCCGCTGCCCACGGTCGAGCGGCGCGATTCGGCGTTCCGCACGCGGCTCGATCTGTCGGCGGAGCTCGCGCTCGCGGGCAGCGGGCTCACGCAGGGCTCACAGAGCGTGCGAACGCTTGACGCGATCTTCTCGGCGAAGGAGCTGGAGAACAACAGTCCGAATCCGTTCCGTGTGCAGGTGGGCGTGACGATGATCGAGCCGTCGGCGATGACGCGGACGGGCGATCGTGTGTACGTCACGCTGCTCGACGCGCGGAAGCCCTCGCCCCCGGACGACTGGGAGGAGCGGCGGGCGCTCGTCACGCAGGACTGGAAGGATCTGCGCGGGTATCGCTCGCTGCAGGGCGAGATGGACTTCTGGAAGCAGATCGCGGTTGAGGATGGGCTCGATGCGGTGGTTGCCGCGGCGCGGGCGCGGACGAGCGGCGTGTCGATCGGCGTGCAGCGCGGGTCGAGCGCGACGGCGAGCGGCACGCGCACGAGCGATCGCGACGTCGACGCCGACGAGAAGGTGCGCGACGCGATCATGGGCGTGGCGAACTCGATGGACCCGACGGTCGATCCCACGACCATCCCGGCCGAGGCGCGGACGATCGTCGTGCCGGTGCCGCGTGCGCGGGCGGTTATGGTCGCGCAGGTGACGCGTCGGAGCCCGCTGACGGACGAGCAGGTGCGGCGTTTCGCGTCGGCCGCGGCGGCGGCGGTGAACAATACCGAGCTGAGCGGCGCGCTCGAGCAGTTCGGTGAGGGCGGTGGGCCGTACAGCTACGCGTCGCTGGCGAAGAAGTACGACTTCGTGCCGGTGCGTGGCGCTGGGACGCCGGACCCGGGCGAGCCGGGTTCGTCCGAGCCTGCGCCGTCGGAGGAAGCGCCCGCGGGGGCGTGAGGCTGGAGCGTCAAAGTGCGGCTGGTATCGAGCGCGGCTCACGATTGCTCAGGATTGCTGAGAGCGTTTCAGCCGCGCGATCCATCTCCTGCCGCGTGGTGAGGATGTCGGGGCAGAGGCGGACGACGCCCACGCCGTTGGGTGCGAGGCGCGCGTCGGTGATGACGCCGCGCCGGGCGAGTTCGGATGCGATCGATTTGGCGTCGCGCGGGTGGTGGGGTTGTTGCCACGGGTCGTCGCGTGCCGAAGGGTTCACGGGCACGAGCGTGTACGCGCCGTGGGGCTCGAAGCTCCAGGCGGGCACGGACCGTGCGCGGAGGGCGTCCCTGAGATATTCCTGCTGAGCGAGGTTGTGCGCGCGGAGTCGCGCGGGAGTGATCGCGAGCGCGAGCTCCATCCCCGCCAGGGCCTGGAACACCGTGAGCACGGGGGGCGTGGACTCGAGCCACGCGTCGCCGCCCTGTGCGCGGCGGGCATGCTCGCCGGGGGCGAAGTCGAAGGGCTTGTCCTTGGCGAACCAGCCGGTGTCGAGCGTGGTGAGGTCGCTGCGCTCGAGCACGCGCGGGTGGAGGGCGAGCCAGCACGCGCCGGGGCCGCCGCGGAGGTACTTGTAGGAACCGCCGATGGCGAAGTCGGGGGCGAGCTCGGTGAGGTCGAGCGGCATGGCGCCCGCGGCGTGGTAGAGGTCGAGGAGCCAGAGGGCGCCGGCTTTGTCGGCGGCGGCGCGGACGAGCGGGAGGTCGGTCAGGAGCTGCCCGGTCGAGAACACGACCATGCTGCACACGACGAGGTCGGGTGGCGCGGTGGACGACGCGCTGGTGATGGCGTGAGCGATGTCACGCGCGTCGAAGAGGCCGGAGTCGCGCGGGGGGACCCAACTCAGGCGCGCACGCCCGAGGCGGTGGTGCTCGCGGAGGATGAAGTCGATCGAGTCGAACTCGCCGGTGGTGGCGATGATGTTGAGCGGGCGTCCGTTGTGCTTTGCGGCGAGCGCGCTGAGCACGGCGCGGAGGCCCTGCCCGGCGGAGGTCTTCGGCGCGATGCACTGCGCGTCGGGCAGGCCGATGAGCGAAGCGACGAGCGTGCGGAAGCGGGCGATCGCGTCCATCCACGGGCCCCACGCGTCGTCCAACTGCGTGTACCAGTCGTCGAGCGCGCCGCGGACGTCGTCCGCCATGCAGTCGAGCGGGCGGCCCAACGAGTGGTTGGCGAGGTAGATGCCCGGACGCTTGAGAACACGCGAGAAGAGCGGGCGGACGTGGCGCGCGAGCGCGTCGTCGGTGAGCGGGCCCTCGCCGAGCGCGCGGGCGGCGGCGGCGATGAGGGCGCGGATGGGCGGCTGGGCGCGCACATCGCGCGGGCTGTCGTGCGGAACGTGCGTCACAGCGTCGTCCTGACCTTCCAGAGCTCGGGGAAGAAGACGTGGTCGACCATCTGGCGGAGGAAGTTGACGCCGCTGCTGCCGCCGGTGCCGCGGCGCCAGCCGATGACGCGTTGGACGACCTTCATGTGTCGGAAGCGCCAGATGGAGAACTGCTCGTCGACATCGATGAGCTTCTCGCACATCTCGTACGCGTCCCAGTTGCCCGCGGTGTTGGTGTAGATCTTGCGGAAGACCTCGACGATCTCGGGGCGCTCGGTGTGCGGCTGCGCGAAGTCGCGCTCGAGGCAGTCGGCGGGGATGTCGAACCCGCGGCGCGCGAGGAAGCGCAGGAACTCGTCGTAGATGGACGGCGCGCGGAGGGCGGCGGTGAGCAGGGCGGTCGCGTGTTCGTCGTGCGCGTGGACGCGGAGGGCGCTCTCGTCCTTGTTGCCCAGGAGGAACTCGACGAGGCGGTACTGCACGCTCTGGAAGCCGCTGGCGGGGCCCAGGACGTGGCGGAACTGGAGGTACTCGCTGGGCGTGAGCGTGGCGAGGACGGACCACTGGTCGACGAGCTGCGACTGCACGTGCTTGATGCGGGCCAGGATCTTGAAGCAGGGGTCGAGCTGGTCGCGGCGGATGGCCTCGATCGCGGCGCGGAGCTCGTGGATGACGAGCTTGAACCAGAGCTCGGTGGTCTGGTGGATGACGATGAAGAGCATCTCGTCGTGGTGGGGCGGGTCGGAGAGGGGCTGCTGCGCGGAGAGGATGCGGGGGAGCTGCAGGTAGCCGCTGTAGGTCATGCGGTCGCGCAGGTCGGTCTCGATCGTGGATTCGAATTCTCGGTGGGCCATGCGCGCAGGGTAACGCGCGGGCGGTTCGCGTCGAGCGTGGTTATGAGCGGGTGACGGATGAGTGCCGTCTAGCGGCGGGCCTCGGCACGCGCGGTGCGGAGGTCGGCGGGCGCGGGGTAGGCGGTCGCGACGCGGCTGCCATCGCCGGGCTGCCCGCGGAGGACGATCGAGCGGGAGGCGTAGAAGTCGTTGCGGGGCGAGGTCGAGCACGCGCCGAGGGCGAGGCAGAGGGCGCAGAGGCCGCCCGCCAGGGCGGGGCGTGCGACGGAATGGAAACGCAATCCGCTGAGGACCATGCTGCTCCCAACCCCCCGCGGCGTGTGGTGCGGGGTGAGCCGCGCCGGAGCCGCTGTAAGAACAGGGTGGCTTCCAAGCGGCCCTGGCACCAGCCCAGCGTGCGAAAATGCTGGGGGAACGGGACGCTGGGGCGGTTATCGGACGCGATCGGGGCGTGCGGCGGGGTCGTGCGGTGCATCGGGGGCGGGGTGCGGGGCGCGGTTTGACGCCCGTGCGGCGGGCCGTACGATGGGGTGTTGGGGTCGTGTTGGGCGGGGGTTCGGGTGAGTCTGCGCGCGTGCCACGGCGGGGTCCGGCGGGCGTGTGCGGAGCGATCGGAGGAAGTCGATGAAGCTCGCGTTCAGCACGATCGCCTGCCCGGAGTGGACGCTCTCGCGTGTGGCGGAGGCGGCCGAGGGGCTGGACTACTCGGGCGTGGAGCTGCGGACGTTCGGGACGGGCTCGACGAGCGTGGCGTCGGACCCGGCGCTGACGGACCCGGCGAAGGTGCTGGACGTGATGGCGTCGCGCGGGATCGCGATCGCGTCGCTCGCGTCGAGCGTGCGGTTCGATGAGCCCATCTTTCCGCCTGTGATCGGGCGGATCTTCGGTGATAACGAGAAGAGCGTTCGGGCGTGCAAGTCGATCGTGGACCTCGCGGCGCAGGTCGAGTGCCCGAGCGTGCGCGTGTTCGGGTTCGCGCTGCAGGGCGGCGAGTCGCGCGCGGCGCTGGTGCGTCGGGTTGTGGAGCGTCTCACGCTCGCGGCGGCGACGGCGCGGCACAAGAACGTGCGCATCCTGCTCGAGAGCGGCGGGGCGTTCACGCGCGTGAGCGAGTTGTGCGAGGTGATCGACCGCGTCGGGAGCGATCGTCTGGGCGTGGCGTACTCGGTCGCGCTCGCGCACTTCGCGGGCGAGGACGCTTCGGCGGGGCTCGACGTGCTGCTCGATCGGTATGGCGATGATCGCGTGTGCGTGAAGCTGCGCGACTACCACGCGGGGGACCAGACGCCGCTGGGCGCGGGGGACGTGCCGGTGGAGGCGATCGTGCGTCGGCTTGCCGATCGGCGGTTCGCGGGCTGGTCGGTGGTGGAGTGGGACCGCCTGTGGGAGGCTCCGGAGATCGACGCGGAGGCGGCGCTGCGCGACGCGGCGGAGCACATCGCGCGCTGGTCGGCGCGGGCGCGGATCGCGCCCGGACGCCTGGCCGCGGTCTGAGCGGGATATGGACCGGGAACGTCTGACGCGCGAGGTGCTGCGCCGGTGCGAGGCGGCGGGCTTCGCGGCGGCGGGCGTGGCATCGATCGAGCCCAGCGCGTTCGCGGCGGAGTTTCGCGCGTGGCTCGATGCGGGCAAGCACTCGACGATGTCGTTCCTAGAGGAGCACGCGGAGTTGCGCGTGGAGCCGGCACGGATGCTGGAGGGCGCGAAGGCGGCGATCGTCGTGGCGGACCAGTACGCGGAGCGGGGCGGTTCGGACGCGGCGCGTGCGGAGATGGATGATGGGGAGATGGGCGTGCGCGCGTTCGGGCGCGTGGCGCGGTACGCGCAGGGGCGCGATTATCACAAGGTGATGAAGAAGCGGCTGCACGGGATCGCCGACGCGCTGCGCGAGGAAATCCCGGGCTGCGAGTTCCGCACGGTGGTGGACACGGCGCCCGTATTCGAGCGTGAGCTGGCGAAGCGCGCGGGGCTGGGATGGATCGGCAAGCACACGCTCCTGATCCATCCGCGGCGTGGGTCGTGGCTGCTGCTGGGCGTGGTGTTCACGACGCTCGATCTCGTGCCGACGGGAGTGGACGCGCGCGAGCCCGATCACTGCGGCACGTGCACGCGCTGCATCGACGCGTGCCCGACGCAGGCGATCACGCCGTACAGCGTGGACGCGTCAAGGTGCGTGACGTACCTGACGGTGGAGCGGCAGGAAGCGATCCCGGCGGGGCTGCACGCGGGCGTGGGGGAGTGGCTCTACGGATGCGACGTGTGCCAGGAGGTGTGCCCGCACAACTCGGCGCGCGGTGCGGGGTTTGACGCGAGCTTCGGCGCAGGAAAGGCGCAGCCGGCGTACGCGGCGCGGTTCGCGGGGTTCGACGCGACGGGCGTGCTCGCGTGGGACGATGAGGCGAGGAAGGCTTCGACGGCGGGCACGCCCATGACGTGGGCGGCGCTCGCGATGCTCAAGCGGAACGCGCTGGTCGTCGTGACCAACGCGGTGCTGCGCGAAACGAAAGAGAATGGCGCAGCACGTGCGGCGTGGGCGGAACGATTGCGCACGATCGCGGGCGACGCGCGTGAGGACGGTGTGGTGCGTGAGACGGCGGGGCAGTCGCTTGCGCGGCTCGGGATCAGCGGGGCGTAGCGTCGGTTTCGGCTGTGATACGCCGCGCGAGGAGCATGGGCACGACGCGGGCGAGCAGCACGATGAGCACGCTGGCGGGGATCCAGCGCTCGTCCATCGCGATCATGCCCATCCACATCGCGGGACCGGCGAGGATGATCGCGGCGAGCGTGGTGATGAGCTTCACGCGCCCGAGCGGACCGGTGAGGCCCGCGTGCCCGCCGCGGGTGGGGATCATGCAGATCCATGCGTACGCGGGGAAGGCGAGCGCGTAGAAGCCCATGAAGAGGCGGTACGAGAGCTCTCCGGGCGACATCGCGGAGGTGTCGACACCGAGCGGGGCGCGGTGCAGGAGCGTTCCGGCCTGCTGCACGAGCGCGGCGATGAGGACGCTCGCGAGCACGGCGGTGAGCAGTCGGATGGGGAAGGGCTGGGCGTGGGGGCGCGTGGTGATCGGGCGTGCGAGGACGACGAGGTGCGCGACGATGGTGAAGAGGAGTTGCACGAGGATGTGCAGCGCGACGATCGCGCGCGCACCGGAGGAGAGCACGTCGGTCGCGCCGGTCAATACACGCGGGCGGAGCCAGTCGGCGTAGAGCAGCGTCATGACGATCATGGGCGTAAAGAACGCAACGAAGCCGATCGTGAACGCGGCACGCCTGCGCGCGGGCGGGAGCTGCGACGCCGCGAGCAGGAACGTGCGGTCGAGGTAGGGGCAGAGGGCGAAGCCGAAGAGGCAGACGGGCGCGAGCCAGAGGAGCGCGTGCGGGCGTGAGCCGTGCGCGAAGGGGAGCGTGGTCTGCCCGTCGGCGAGCATCCACGCGAGGGCGATGAGCGAGAGCAGGAGCGCGACAGCGCCGGCGACGGTCGCCTGCACGCTCAGGCGCCCGAGCAGCATGCGGATGACGAGCGGGAGCAGCACGCACGCGGCGACGATCGCGCCCATCGGCACGCGCAGCGCGGGCGAGGCCCAGTGCAGGAACCACATCTGGAACGCGATCGTGACGAGCGAGAACACGCTCGTTGCGCCGGCGTGCGTGTGCGCGAGGCGGGCGGGCGCGTCCGGACGCGCGAGCACCCAGCCCATCGCCGCGGCGCCGAGCACGTTGGGGATCGCGAAGACGGCGAAGGACCACGGGCCGTAGTCGCGCGCGAGCAGCGTCGGCAGGAACATGCCGATGCACCAGGTCCATGAGCAGGCGAGGTATGCGGCCCAGCCGAGGACGTGGAGGTTGCGTCGGGTGGGGGAGAGCGCGTGGGTGTCCATCGGGGGCGTGTTACTGCATCGGGCGGGCGGTGCGGCCCTTGGCAATCTGGTGCTGCTTGGGCGTGACGTGGAAGGTGATGGTGCAGCGGCCGACGCGGCGTTCCTTCTCGGTGGTGGTGCTCGCGGAGGGTTCCGATGGCGCGTCGCTCGCCTTGGCCTGCTTGGCGGCCTTCGCGGGACGCGCGATCATCTGCACGACGTTGAGGTCGAGCGTGACGTCGAACTCGCCGCCCCGCGCGACGAGGGCGGGGATGTCCTCGCGCGGGGTGATCTTGTAGACCGCGGGCCCGAGGCAGGGGCGGAGGAAGCGGTACTCCATGTTCTTGCACACGACGGTGTAGACGCCCCCGACGATGCCGAAGACGTACATGCCCCCGGCGATCTCGCTGTTGCCGAGCAGGGCGGCGCCGGCCATGGCGTTGTACCAGTTGCGGTTGAACTTCTTGAAGGGGAGGACGGCGGTGAAGGTGCTGGAATCGATCCGCTTCATGCGGATGCCGCTCTTGAAGGCGTAGGGCAGCCAGATGAGCGAGCAGACGCGGTTCCAGAAGTTGTTGCGGGACGAGAGCCGGCTGACGAACGCGTCGAGGCGATCCATCATGGACCGCTTCTCGGGCGGGCGGGGCGGCGTGGCGCGCGCGAGGGCGTTCGGCGTCGCCGAGGCAGTTGGTCCTGCGGGCGCGGCGTGATCGGCGTCAAGCGCTTGATTGTCAAGCACTTCGGACTCGTCGAAGGCCGGGCTGGCGGGCGAGGCGCGGGTCATGGCACTCCTGGTCCCACTCCGGGCCCACCCCCGGCCCGGCTCCGGGTGAGCGTGCCCCGATGGGCGGTCCGGCGATTCTAGCGGGCCCGGGCGGCCCGCTAGCGGCGGGGGATGGCTCGGCGGGTCGGGGCTCGGTGGGGTCAGGCGTCGACGGGCGTCAGGTCGAACCAGTGCTTGTCGTTCGCCCGGACCCGGACGCGCGGGGTGCGGGGTTCGTGGTCGAGCACGAGCGTCCAGGCGCGCTCGCTCGCCTCGCGGAGGAGCCAGTGGCGCGAGACCATCGAGGTGTAGGGCTCGACGTCGTACGCGAGCGAGTACGCCGAGCCCGAGTGCCAGGCGGTGGGCATGACGTCGGGCGTGAAGACGTGGGGCGCGCCGTGCTCGTCGTGGAACAGGATTGCCTGCTGGCCCCAGGTGTGCCCGGGGACGAGGAAGACGAAGATCCCGGGGAGGACGCGGGTCGTGCGCTGCTCGAGTGGGATGCGGGGGAGCTCGTCGCGGTGCGGGCGGAGGCCGATCGGGAAGGGGCGCTGCGAATCGACGAGGCGGAGGCGCGGGCGGAGGGGCTCGAGGTGATCGCGGTAGTAGGTGCGGGTCATGACCGAGTCGTTCGCGATCGCGTCGAGCCATTCGCGCTCCTGCACGATGACTTCCGCGTTGGGGAAGGTGAGCTTTACGGCGTCCGCATCGCCCGATCGGTCGAGCGGGGCCGACGCGGTCCAGTCGGGCGTCTCGCCCGGGCGCACGCGGCGCGTGAGCCCGCCGGCGTGGTCGAAGTGCAGGTGCGAGACGATGACGCTGTCGATCGATTCGGGCGCGACGTTCTTCTCGGCGAGGGCGGTCTCGATGGTGCGTCCGTCGAGCCCGAAGACGTCGGCCATCTTGGGATCGAGCTTGTCGCCCGTGCCGGCCTCGATGAGCACGCGGCGGGGGCGGCCCAGCTCGGGATCGGGCGCGAGCGATTCGAGCAGGATGCAGTTGTGCGCGAGCTCGATGCGGTTGCGCTCGTCGGTGGGCACGCTCCGGGACCACACCACGCGGGGGATGAGCCCGAACATGCCGCCGCCGTCGAGGAGCAGGCGTCCGGCGTGCAGGAATGTGGCCTTGTAGCGCATGGCCGGGGCGTGGGGCGCGTCGGGCGCCTGGGCGGTGTTGTGGGCGGAGGGTCGTGCCATCGGTCCATCGTATGATGGCGCCGCGCGGCGCGGTGGCTCGCGCGGCGGGAGTATGCATGCTGGACCTCATCGACATCGCGCGGCTGGAGGAGCGGAGGCAGGCGATCAGCGTGTCGGAGCTTGCGCGGGAGTTCGAGATGGTCGCCGGCGGGCGGATGTGCTATGACGCGCCGGGCTCGTGGTCGAACGAGGCGTGCGGGCTCGGACTGGACGGGGCGGTGGGGGATGGAGAGATCGATCGCCTCGTTGCGTTCTACGCGTCGCGCGGGTGCGAGGCGAAGGTCGATGTGTGCCCGTTCGCCGACGAGTCGTTGATCGCGGGCCTCGCGGCACGCGGATTTGTGGTCAAAGAGTTCGAGAACGTATTGGCGCGCGAGGTGGGGACCGACGACGCGCGGCTCGGGGCCGAGGCGGCGGGGCCTGGCTTCGTGGTGGAGCGGGTCGACACGCGCGACGAGGCGATGCTCGACGCGTTCCTGCGCGCGGCGATGAGCGGGTTCATCCCGCCGCGCGAGGACGGGAGCCCGGGCGAGATCCCGCAGCACATGTACGACATCAGCAAACGATGCGCGCTGCATCCGCGGACGACGAGCTTCGTTGCTCTGGTGGATGGACGCGTCGTGGGCGGCGGCGCGATGGAAGTGGCCGAGCCGATGACGCTCCCGCCCACGGAGCAGCGGCGGGAGGCGCTCACGATGCGCGTCTCATGCCTGTTCGGGACGAGCGTGCTGCCCGAGTTCCGGCGGCGCGGCATCCAGCGGGCGCTGATCGCGGCGCGATGTGCGCACGCCGCGTCGTTCGGGCCCGGCGTGGTGTGCATCCACTCGAAGCCCGGCATCGCGACGGAGCGCAACGCGATGCGGCTGGGGTTCGCGTGCGCGTACTCGAAGGCGGTGATGGTGCGCGGGGTTGAGGACGCGGCGGGGTAGGGTTCACGCTGAATGCGTGTCGCGTCGGATCGGGCGCGCGTCCGCAATCATCGCTGCGGGGTGTCGGATGGAGCGTCGGGCGCGTCCGAGCCCGGCTCTGGGTCTTCCATCACTCCGTTGTCCTCGCCATCGGGCGATGATCCGGCGTCGGGCGCGGCTTCATCCGGAGTTGTGCCGTCCTCGCCTTCGACGGTTCCTTCCGCGGCTTCGTCCGTGGGCTCGTCGTCGTCGCCCGAGATGGAGAGGAAGGGGATCGCCGAGTCGATGCTGGCGATGGTCTTTCGCAGTGAGGCGAGGTGTACGTCGAGGTTCTTCAGCGAGGTGTCGATCGACTGGAGCAGCTCGAGCTGGCGCTGGAGCGATTCGAGGCTCGCGTTGGTGACCTCGACCTGCTCGAGGCGGGTATCGACCTTGTCGAGGCGTGCGTTCGCCTGGGTCATGAGCGTGTCGACCCTGTCGAGACGCTCGTTGGCGCCGCGCAGGTCGTCGCGGATGTCCTGGATGATGCAGCCGGGGAGAACGGCGGCGCACGCTACGCACGCGATCGTCAGGAGGGCCCGCGTCGATCGGTTCGTGTACGTCATGTCCGTTCCCCTTCGTTTGTCGGCCTGATCGGGCGCGCGATCAGCGCGCGGGCGTGAGCAGTTCCTGCGGCTCCTGGAGCAGTTCCACGATGCGGGCGAGGCACAGCGCGGCGGTCGCGCCGTCGACGACGCGGTGGTCGCACGCGAGGCTCAGCGGGAGCAGCTTGCCCACGCGGAACCAGCCGTTCTGCACGACCATGCCCTCGCGGGTGCGTCCGACGGCGAGGATGCCGACCTCGGGATAGTTGAGGATGGGCGTCGCGAATCGCCCGGCGTAGGAGCCGACGTTGGAGATGGTGAACGTCGAGCCGGCGAGCATCTCGCGCGGGGCGGAGCGATCGCGGGCGGACTTCGCGACGTGGTTGATGTGGCGCTGGACCTCGAGCACGCCGAGGCGGTCGCAGTCGCGCACGACGGGGACCATGAGGCCCGATTCGGTATCGGTCGCGATGCCGAGGTGCACGGCGCGGTGCTGCACGATCTCCTCGCGCTCGTCGTCGACGATTGCGTTGAGCGCGCCGAACTCACGCGTCAGGGCGCGGCAGACGGCGGACGCGACGAAGGGCAGGAAGCTCACCTTCTCGCCGCTCGCGCTGGCGAGCTGGCGGCGGAGGTTGTCGAGCTCGGTGACGTCGGCCTCGTCCATGACGTTGAAGTGCACGGCGCGATCGACGCTCTGGCGCAGGCGATTCGCGATCGTGCGGCGCACGCCTCGGAACGGCACGCGGGCGGAGTCGGATCCGGCGGGGATGCTCGCCTGCTGCGCGGGGGCGGGAGCGGCGGGCGCACTCGGCGCGGGGATGGAGACCTGCGCGCCGCGCGAGGGGGCCGCGATGGGTGCGGCGGGCGTGCGGGCGCTCGCGGTGCGCGGGCCACCACCTTGGGCGTGCGCGCGGACGTCCTTCTCCATGACGCGTCCGCCGATGCCCGAGCCGGTGACCTCGTCGATGTTCACGCCGAGGTCGCGTGCGAGCCTGCGCACGGCGGGCGTGGCGAGGGCCTTGCCCGGCGCGGCGGTCATGCCGGCGAGCTCGCTGCCGACGGCGCCGACGACGGTGCCCGCGTCCTCGGTGCGTTCGGCGGGCTCGTCGATCGCGGCATGGTCCAACGCGGCATCGGCAGCGGCGATCTTGGCGGTGCGCGCGGGAGCCGGCTTGGTGGACGCGGAGCTTCCCCCGCCCACGAAGCTGACCATGGGCTCGCCGACCTTCATGACGTCGCCATTCGCGTAGTGGAGCGTGGCGATCACGCCGTCGCGCGGCGTGGGGATCTCGGTGAGCGCCTTGTCGGTCTCGACCTCGGCGATGGACTGGTTCTCGACGACGGTGTCGCCCTCCTTGACGAGCCAGCGGACGAGCTCGGCCTCGGTGAGGCCCTCGCCGATGTCGGGGAGGAGGAAGATGTTGGGGTCGGATGAAACCTTTCCAGCCATGTCAATCCCTCACGTTCGGGCCCGCGAGGCGGGTCGCCGATTTGTTGTTATCCCCAGTTTCCGCCGCCCAGACCGCCGCCCAGACCGCCGCCACCGGAATCCTTCATGAACTTGATCGCGATGCACGCGATGGCGATGAGCAGGACGATTCCGATGATGCCGATCGCGATGGTGCCCATGGCATCATGTTCCGCGTGGATGCTCAGTACGCCAGCACTTCCATGATGCCCTTCTTGATCCTGTTCGCGTCGGGCAGGTAGTCGTTCTCGAGCTTGTAGTAGGGCATGATCGTGTCGTAGCCGCAGACGCGCTGCACCGGCGCCTCGAGGTTCAGGAAGCAGCGCTCCTGGATCATGCTCGAGATCTCTGCGCCGAGGCCGCAGGTCTTGGGCGCCTCGTGCACGATGACGGCCCGGCCCGTCTTCTGCACGCTCTCGACGATCGCCTCCTGGTCGTAGGGGTCGATGGTGCGGAGGTCGATGAGTTCGGCGGAGACGTCCTCGGGCAGCTCGTCGAGCGCCGCGATGCACTGGAAGACGGTTGCGCCCCAGCTCACGATCGTGACGTCGGACCCCTCGACGACGGTCTTGGCCTTGCCGATGGGGATGGTGTAGTCGTCCTCGGGCACCTCCTCGCGGAAGCTGCGGTAGACGCGCTTGGGCTCGAAGAAGATCACGGGGTCGGGGTCGCGGATCGCGCTGAGCAGCAGGCCCTTGGCGTCGTACGGCGTGCAGGGCATGACGACCTTCAGGCCCGGGCAGTGCGAGTAGATCGCCTCGGGCGAGTCGGAGTGCAGCTCGGGCGCGTGGATGCCGCCGCCCACGGGCACGCGCAGCGTCAGCGGCACGGTGATCGCACCGCGCGTGCGTGTGCGGAAGCGGGCGGCGTGGTTGGTGAGCTGGTCGAACGCGGGGCCCAGGAATCCCTCGAACTGGATCTCGGGGATGGGGCGCATGCCGCCCATCGCGAGCCCGATCGCGGCGCCCATGATGCCGCTCTCGGCGAGGGGGGTGTCGGCGACGCGTTCGGCGCCGAAGCGTTGCTGGAGGCCCTCGGTGACGCGGAAGACGCCGCCGTTGAGCCCGACGTCCTCTCCGAGGATGACGATGCGTTCGTCGCGCTCCATCTCCTGCGCGAGTGTGAGGTTGATCGCCTGGACGAGGTTGAGCGTCGCCATCATTCCTCCCGTGCGCGGTCGGTCCCGCGCGAAGTCCAATCAGCCCATGAGCCCTGTCGCAATCATCGCGGCGGCGCCGCCCCCTCCGTCTCCACCGCCCCCGCCGTCGTCGGGCGCGAGCGCGAGGAGCCCCGGCATCGCGGCGTTGATGAGCCGCGCGACCTCATCGATAGGCGCGGCGACCTTGATCGTTGTCGTGCCCATTCCGGGGCTGTAGGCGACGACGATCTCGGTGAGGTCCTTCTTCTCCTGAAGCACCTTCACGTGGACCGGATTGATCCACAGGACCTTGCCCTTGGAATCGGTGAAGCGAACCAGCATGTCACACCCGCTCCGCGACGCGGCGCAGCATTTCCTGCTCGGGATACTGCCCGAGCGAGCTGGTCCGCATCGAGTCGCGCTGGCGGATCAGCTCCGGGTCCAGCTCGGCGAACATGTGGTTGAAGAAGTCCGCGCTGTGGGGCTTCTCGATGCCCTCGGCGGTGCGGACGACCTCGGCCGTGATCTTGCGGGCGCGCTCGATCGTCTGGGCGTGCTTCTCGTCGCTCCACATGCCCTTGCGCTCGAGGTACGCGCGGAGGCGGATCACCGGGTCCTTCGCCTGCCACGCCTCGACCTCCTTGGGGTCGCGGTAGCGCTTCGCGTCGTCGGCGGTGGTGTGGTCGCCCAGGCGATAGGTCACGCCCTCGATGAGCGCGGGGCCGCCGCCAGCGCGGGCGCGATCGAGCGCGTCCTTCGTCGCCTTGTACACCGCGAAGAGGTCGTTGCCATCGACCTGCATGCTGGGCATGCCGTAGGCGATGGCCTTCTGCGCGATGGTCTCGCTGGCGGTCTGGGTCTCACGCGGGACGCTGATGGCCCACTGGTTGTTCTGGCAGAAGAAGACGACGGGGGCCTGGAAGGTCGACGCGAAGTTCATGGCCTCGTGGAAGTCGCCCTCGCTGGTGGCGCCGTCGCCGAAGTAGGTGATGACGCAGCGGGGCTCCTTGCGGATCTTGTACGCCCAGGCGATGCCCGTGGCGTGGAGCATCTGCGTGCCGATGGGGATGGAGATGGGCGTGACGTTGACGCCCTCGGGGATCTGGTTGCCCCGCTCGTCGCCCATCCAGTGAAGCAGGATGTAGTGCATGGGCAGCCCGTGCAGGAACAGCGCGGCGTTCTCGCGATAGCAGGGGACGAGGTAGTCCTGCCCCTTGATCGCGGCGAGCCCGGAGCCGACGGCGCAGGCCTCCTGCCCCTTGTTCTGCGGGTAGGTGCCCATGCGTCCGGAACGCTGGAGCTTGAACGCGGTCTCGTCGAGCTCGCGGCAGATGAGCATCTGCTCGAGCGAGAAGGCGACCTGCTCGTCCGTGAGCGTGCCCTTGGCGAGCTTCTCGTCGAGCTTGCCGTCCTCGTCGAGGATCTGCAGGTACTCGATGCGGGCCTCGTAGACGGTCTTCAGCGGCATGGCCTGCTCCCTTCCTGCGCGGCGCGGTCGTGCGCCGTCCCTCACGAGCGTATCCGTCGCCCGCGCCCGGGCCCAATCGGGCCGCGAACGTGCGGGCCTGGCCCCTCTAGCGGGCCGGTTCGATCACCCGCGCGGGCCACACGCGGCCCGCGCCGTCCACCGCGGCAATGCCCAGCGCCTCGAGGCGTCCGCGATCGTTGCGGAGTGGAATCTCCTCCGCGGTCCGTCCGGACAGGCGCGAGGTCCACGCGCCCCCGCGGCGTTCGTAGACCACCCATCGCGACACGTGCTCCGCGGGGCCCCACGAGGCGTCCAGCGCGCCGCCGCTCGATCGACCCTCGAGGCGCGAGGGCGCGGGGTTGAGCGAGCGGGCGCGTGGGCACGGCGGCGGCGTGGCGGCCTGCGGATAGGCATTGTGCTCGAGCACGCCCGAGAGGCCTGCCCAGTCGTTCATGATTGCCTTCATGCTGAAGAGCACGTGCCCGCCGACGTCGCCCCGCGAGCGTGCAAGCTCGATCTGGCGGAGGATCTCGCCCGCGCCCCAGTTGTCTCCCGCGGGGTCGGTGCGGCTGGCGTAGAGCGCGACCCAGAGCGCCGCGCCGCTGGCGCGCTGCGAGCGCCACCAGTCGAGCAGTGCGCCGAAGGGCTGCTGCGGCGCGTCGATCTTCCAATAGAGCTGCGGATGGAGCGCGTCGACACGCCCTTCGCGGAGCCAGGCGCGCGAGTCGGCGAACAGGCCCTCGTACGCGTCGAATCCCTTGACCGGCGCGGGATTGCCCGGGCGCCAGATGCCGAAGGGGCTGATGCTGAACCACGCGCCGGGGCGGACGCGCTGCACGAGCGTGTGCAGGTCTTGCACCATCGCCGCGGTGTTCTCACGCCGCCAGTCCGCGAGCGCGAGCCTGCCGCCGGCGCGGGTGTATGCGCCGTAGCTCGCCTGGTCGGGGAAGGCCTTGCCCTTGATGGGATAGGGATAGAAGTAGTCGTCGAGCGTGAGGCCATCGACGTCGTAACGCTTCAGGATGTCCTCGACAACGCCCAGCGTGTGCGCGCGGGCCCTGGCGTTGCCCGGATCGAGCCAGAGGTAGTCGCCGTAGGTCGCGACGGCGTCGGGCATGGTGCGCGAGACGTGCGACGGCGCGTCGGTCCCGATGCTCTTGGGATGCCTCGCGCGGTACGGGTTGACCCACGCGTGGAGCTGCATGCCGCGGGCGTGGGCACCGTCGATCCAGAAGGCGAGCGGGTCGTAGCCCGGCGAGCGCCCGCTCTGTCCCGTGAGGAACGCGGACCACGGCTCGAGCGAGGACTCGTACATCGAGTCGCACGTGGGGCGCACCTGCAGGAAGATCGCGTTGAGCCCGACCTGGTCGGCGCGGTCGAGGATCGCGAGCGCCTCGCGCTTCTGGTCTGCTTCGGAGAGGCCTGGGCGGCTGGGCCAGTCGATGTTGTCGACCGTCGCGATCCACACGCCGCGGAGCTCCTCGCGCACCTCGGGCAGCCCGACGGCGGGCGCGGGCTCCCAGCTCGTTGCGCAGGCTGGCAGCATGATTGCGGCGAGGCTGGCGAGCGTGAGCAGCAGCGCGCGCACGGCGTTCGGCGCGCGCCCCGCACGCCGACACCGATCACGCCACGCCCGCATGGAACGCCTCACGACCAACCCTGCCTCCGATCCTTCTGCCCGTTGCGGTCTTGCCCCGTGCGTCACTCGCGCACGTATCGCGTGCTGCTGAGCCCCTGGTCCGCGTGGACGCGTTCGCCCGGGAACTGCTTGATGCCGTCCTGCTTGGGCGCGCGTCCGGTGCCCTTCGCGACGGGCGACTTCTCGGGGATGACGAAGCGATCGTTGGGGAGCGACGACGAATAGGCGAGCGACGCCTCCGCCGCGGCGAACATCGAATCGTCGGCGTTCTCGTAGATCCCGCGGAAGCGGTCGACGATCTCGATCTCGGCGAGGTCGAAGAAGTGCACCGCCGCGGCCTTGTCGCGTGCGAACTCGGGCCCGTCCTCGCCCGCGCGGACCTGCATGTCGAGCTTCGAGAGGGTGCAGGCCATCGCGTGCAGCAGGATCGCGCTGTCGCCCAGCCGCGCCTGCACCGCCTGGCGGTTGAGCAGGGCGGCGTCGTGCATCTTGCTCGCCTGCTTGAACTGGTAGGTGTGCTCGCTGATGAGGCGTGCGAGCCGGTCCGCCTGCGGGCGGAGCGACGCGTGCACCTTGGTGATCTTCGGGCGTGCCCGGCGCACGCCCAGGAACACCTCGAGCCCCAGCGGGATCGCCTTGGCGATGAACGAGGGGTTAAAGAGGTTCTTGGTCGCGTTCTCGCGCATGCCCAGCATCCATTCGCCGAGCTGCTTGCCGCCGTACCCGAAGATGAACGACTGCATGACGTCGTTCGAGCCCTCGACGATGAGGTTGATGCGGCTGTCGCGGAAGATCCGCTCGACCTCGTTCTCGGTCATGTAGCCCTCGCCGCCCATGATCTGCATGGCGTCGTTGACGGTGCGCCAGCCGTACTCGGAGCAGAAGGTCTTGCAGATCGCGGTCTCGACCATGATGTCCTCATCGTGGCGGTCGAGCATGCCCGTGGTCATGTAGAGCACGGCGTCCATCGCGTAGACGTACGCCGCCATGCGGGCGACCTTCTGGCGGACGGTCTCGAAGTCGGAGAGCGGGCGCTGGAACTGGTACCGCGTCTGGCCCCACTTGACCGCCTGGTCCATCGCGCGGTGCGCGCCGCCCAGCATGCCCGCGCTCAGCGTGCAGCGTCCGTAGTTCAGGCAGGTCAGCGCGACGTTAAGCCCGCGCCCTTCCTTGTGCAGCAGGTTCTGCTTCGGCACGCGCACGTTGTTGAAGCGGATGCGCGCCTGCCAGGTGCCGCGGATGCCGCACTTGCTGCGGTTCTTCTGGAAGATCTCGACGCCGTCCATGTCGGGCGTGCAGACGAGCGCGGTGATCTTGTCCTTGCCGTCGGGCATCTTCTGTCGGGCCATGACGGTGAACAGGCCCGAGAGCGCGCCGCTGGTGGCCCACTTCTTCTCGCCGTTCAGGACGTAGCACTGGCCCGCCTCGTCCCACTCGCAGCGGGTTTCCTGCCCGCCGGCGTCGCAGCCCACGTTGGGCTCGCTGAGGCAGAAGGCGCTGAGCCAGTCCTTCGCGAGGTGCGGGAGCCAGCGCTTCTTCTGCTCGTCGGTGCCGAAGAGCATGACCGCCTTACACCCGATCGACTGGTGCGCGCTCACGACGACGGCGGTCGAGCCGCAGTATTCACCGATGCGTTCGAGCACGCGGTTGTAGCTGGTGATGCCCATGCCCAGGCCGCCCAGGTCCTTGGGGATGGTCATGCCCAGGACGCCCAGCTCGAAGAGGCGCTTGATGACCCAGTCGGGGATCTCCTGGTCCTGGTCGATCGCGATCGAGGGGTGCTCGTTCTGGAGGTAGTGCGTGAGGCGTTCGAGGAGCTGGTCGCACTCGGCCATCTCGCGCTGGCTCGCCTCGTCGCGACCCTGCGCGGGGTAGGGCAGGACGAGGTCCTCGCGGAACCGCCCCCAGAACAGGTTCTTGATGAACCCCATCGTCTCGGGCTCGGGGCCCAGCAGTTGCTCCGCGTCCTCGAGGAGCTTGCGGTCCTGCTCGCTCACGCCCTTGGCCGACTTCAGATCCGCCATGACCATCCACCCCTTTTGCGCACGCGCGGGCCCGACACGCCCGCCGCGACCTGATCACATTGCCCCGCCCTTATCCCTTTGCCGCGCTCTTCTCGAAGAACGCGTCGATCGCCTTGATCGCCTCCGGCGTGTGCCGGAGTGCGACGAGGCGGGCCCGCTCGACGTCGAGCGCCGCCTGCCATCCCTTCGTCAGCCCGGCGTCGATGGCTTCGAGCACCGCCGACGCGGGCGAGAGTTCCGCCAGTGCGCCGAACTGCTCGCGGACCGCGCCCAGCGCCATGAGCACGCGCGACGCGTCGTCCGAGCGACCGATCCAGCGCGCGGGCGCGCCGTCGCGGGCGCGAGAAGAGACCCGCTGCTCGCACACCCATCGCTTCGCCGCGCTCAGCAGGTCGCTCGGCCCGTCCGCGACCGCGTCGAACAGGCCGGCCTCGCGGGCCTCGTCGAACGTGTACGGGGTGCCGATGCAGACGCGCCGGACCGCGTCCTCGGTGTGCATCGCGGTGCGCGCCCGCGCGGGCATCATGTTCGTTCCGCCCCATCCCGGGCAGAGGCCCAGGCCCGCCTCGGGCAGCCCGACGGGGTAGGGCCGCCCCGGCGCGCCGTCCTTCGTGGGCGGTGGGCAGGCGACGAGCCCGTCGCAGTGCATCGCGAGCTCCAGCCCGCCGCCGAGGGTGGCGCCGTGGATCGCGGCGACGCTCGGGCAGGGCAGGGCGGAGATCATGCCGAAGACGCGCTGCCCGTAGGCGAGGTAGGCGTCGAGCTGCGCATCGTCCCAGGCGCGGATGGTCTTGAGGTCGGCGCCCGCGACGAACGCCCGCGGCGCGGCCGAGGCGAGCACGAACCCGCGTGCGTCGCTGGGCACCTCGCGCAGGGTCGCCTCAAGGCGCTGGATCAACGCGTGGTCGAGGACGACGACCGGGCGTCCCTCCTGCTCGAGGCGCACGACGCACACCCCCGCGAACTCGCGGGATTCATCGCGCTCGATCGGAAATGGAGCCGTCGTCATCGCACTCCCTCGTCACACGGCGGCGCGGGCGATGGCCCGCATGGACCCCGGCTCGCCCGATCGGCGGCGGGCCTGCACTATAGGGAAAACGACCATGCCCGGGCCAGCGTTGATCGGGGGCGGTTGATCGGGGAAAACCCGGACGTCAGGCGGGCGATCGGGCGGTCATCCCATCGCCGCGCGGAGCCGCTTCTGCGCGTCGGGCGAGGCGAAGAGATCGGCGCTGAGGCGTGCGGCCCGGGCGAGGAGGTCGGGCGAGATGCCGATGCCCGACCCGTCGAGGTCGTTGAGCAGGCGTTTGGTCATGGCGAGCGCGTTGGGCCCGCCCGCGGCGAGGCGCGTGACGAGCGCGTCGGTGGTTGTGTCGAGCGCGGCGCGGTCGTCCGCAAGCACGTCGACCAGCCCGCGCTCGTGCGCCTCGCGCCCGCTCATGACCCCGCCGCGGAGGAGCATCGCCCGCGCCCGTCCGGGCCCGACCTTGGCGACGAGCCAGGGCGCGACGACCGCGGGGCACACGCCCAGGTCGACCTCGGGATAGCCCATCTTGCTGTCGGCGTGCGTGATGCACAGGTCCGCGACGCAGGCGAGCCCGCACCCGCCACCGATCGCGGCGCCGTTGACCTTCGCGACGACGACCATGTGCAGGTCGCGGATCTTGAGCGTGAGCGAGGCGAGCGAGGACAGCATCGCGTGGATCGATTCGATGTCCGGACGATCGCCCTCGCTGCCGAGCACGGCCCGCAGGTCCATGCCCGCGCAGAACGCGCGTCCCTCGCCGGTGAGGGTGAGGACGTGGCAATCCTCGCGTGCGTGCAGTTCGTCCAAGCGGGCGTGGAGCGCGTCGAGCAGGTCGCGTGAGAGCGCGTTCCGTGCGTCGGGGCGGTGGAGCGTCAGCACGGCCCGGGGGGGCGCGAACTCCAGCGTGGCGAGATGGTCCTGCTTCGTCGGCATGCGTGGTCCTCTCTATCGCGACGCGCCCCAGAACGCTTCGAGCATGCGCCGCTCCTCGTCGCGCCCGACCAGCGAGAGCGACGCTTCCAGCCCGTGCGACGCGCTGATCGGCGTGACCTCGCGGAGCCATCGGCGCGTCGCGTGCATCGATTCCGTTGGTTTGCTTGCGAGCTCGTGCGCGATCGTGCGGGCCCGCTCGTCCGCGTCGTCGGGGGACGGGCACAGCTCGTGCGCCAGCCCGATCGCGTGCGCCCGCGCACCGTTGATGAGCCCGCTGTCGAGCAGCCTCGCCCGCGCGGGCCCGAGCCCGACGTGCAGGGCGAGGAACGGCGCGCTCACCGCGGGGGAGATGCCGATTCGCGTGACGGGATATCCCAGCTTCGCGCCCACATCGGCAACGACGACGTCCGCACCGCCCAGGAGCGCGCACCCGCCCGCGATCGCGCCGCCGTGCGCGCAGATGACGACCGGCGAGGGCCCGTCGCGGAGCGCCGCGATCGTGCGTGAGAGTTCGCTCAGGAACCCGCGCATCGCGATGCCGCCCGGGTCGCCGCGGCAGGCGTCGAGGTCGAAGCCCGAGCAGAACATCGGGCCCTCACCACGGAGCAGGACGGCGCGGACGCGATCGCTCTCGGGATGCGCACCATCGCGCAGGTGCTCGCACAGGCGGGCGAGGTCGCGCAGGCCCTCACGCGTGAGCGCGTTCCGCTTCTCCGGACGACGCAGCGTCACGACCAGCACCGGGCCTTCGAGCGCGGCGTGGATCATTTGGATGCGTCCGTTCGTGCGGCACGCGACGCATCATCGCTCGACGGGCTGGTCGCGAGGCCCCGCGCGATCCGCGCCGCGTCGCGCAGGCGCGTCAGGTCCACGCCCGTGCGATACCCCGCGGCCTCGATCGTGCGCACGAGCAGTTCCGCGTCGATGTTGCCCGGTGCGCGGCGTTCGGGCGTGCTCGCGTAGGGGCACCCGCCCAGCCCGCCCGCGGCGCCGTCGAAGCTCCGCACGCCGACGTCGAGGGCCGTGCGCGTGCAGTCCGCGGCGTGCCCGAAGGTGTCGTGCAGGTGGAGTGTGATGCGCGTGGCCTGGGCATTGATCGTGCGCATGACCGCTTCGAGCATCGCGCGGGTGGTGTCGGGCGTGCCCACGCCGATCGTGTCGCCCAGATCGATCTCGTCGATGCCCAGCTCGCTCAGCCTCGCGGCGACGTCGGCGACGCGCCCCGGCGCGATCGCTCCCTCGAAGGGGCACGCGATCGCGCACGAGACGTACCCGCGTACGCCGATACCGGCCTCGCGCGCCATCGCGACGACCTCGCGGAACCGCTCGATGGTTTCGGCGATCGTCGCGTTCGTGTTGCGCTTCGAGAACGTCTCGCTCGCCGCGGTGAAGACCGCGACCCGATCGATCACGCGCCGCCCGTGCGATTCGAGCGAGCGTGCGTTCGCCGCGAGGGCGCCCTCCATGCCCTTGGCGTTGGGCACGAGGGCGGAGAACACGGCCCCCCCGCTCGGGCCGCGCAGGTGCGCGATCGCGTCGCACAGCTCTGGCGCGTCGCCGAGCTGCGGCACCCAGCGGGGGCTGACGAAGCTGGTGACCTCGACCTCGTCCACGGCGCTCGCGACGAGCGCCGTGATGAGGCGCGCCTTTTCGGCGGTGGGGATGGGCGCGTCGCCCGCGCGGAGGGGCTCGTTCTGCAGCCCGTCGCGCGGGGAAACGTCCGTGATGCGCACCATCTCGCCCATCGCGGGATGGTACGGGGCGTCGCGGGGGCGGGTTACCGGATCGCGAGCACCGCACGCCCAGCACGAGGATCCCGGCCTGAACGGTGAGCATCCGGCGTTGGTGTGCTCATGGGGCGGCGCGGCTCGTGTCTCGTCGATCTTGGTCGGGTTGCGGGCTTGCACCACGAAGCGCTTTTCTATAGCCTCGGGGATCGGGATGCTCGGATCGTCGTGATCGGTCCTCGCGTCCTTCGCCCTGTGCCCCGTTCGGGGTCGGGGGCCGCCGTGTCTCTCACTTCCGCACGGAGCCCGCGCATGTCGATGAATCGCCGCTCCGCGTTCACGCTCATCGAGTTGCTCGTTGTCATTGCGATCATCGCGCTGCTGATCGGGATCCTGCTGCCGGCGCTCGGGCAGGCCCGGGCCACGGCGAAGCAGCTCTCCTGCCAGGTGAATATTCGCAGCATCGGGCTGGCCGCGATCCAGTACGCGCAGGACTACGACGAGCAGCTCTGGCGCGACAGTGACTGGTACAGCTTTCCGGTCACGCGCGCCAAGTCGAACCCCGGGCTGCTGTGGGACTACATCGCGAATGTCGATGAGGTCGCCGAGTGTCCCGTCAATCTGCGGCGCGGCGTCGATGGCATCGAGACGCCCCGGGCGCCCGCGACGCTCTTCGGCAAGCGGCTGGATTTCGACTATTGCTACGTCACGGGCGTGCACGGCCTGCGTCTGAGCACCGACCTGCTCGTGGGCTATCGCCTCAAGCCGACGGACGTGATAACGATGTTCCCCTCCCCGATCACCTAC
This sequence comes from Phycisphaerales bacterium, assembly GCA_034004365.1. Taxonomy (GTDB): domain Bacteria; phylum Planctomycetota; class Phycisphaerae; order Phycisphaerales; family UBA1924; genus JAVEWV01. The sequence continues at coordinate 50,292 of JAVEWV010000003.1, read as the reverse complement.
GTGGAGGAGAGCGTGTACTTCTACAACGATATTTATCTCGATGGGCAGTGGGGCAACGAGGACCAGATCACGACGCGGCACTCCGGCGGGGGGAACGTCGCGTTCCTCGATGGGCACGCCGAGCTGTTCAAGGCGCCCAACGATGGCGACGAGCGCCGGCGCACGGCGAACGTCGACTTCGAAGCGAACCATGTCTTCATCAAGATGGGCATACGGAACTGGCGCCGCCTGTACTCGATCTCGTCCGCGTATGGCGCAATCAACGGCAAGTGGTAGCCGCTGACGAGCGGCCACGGCGCGTCAGGGTTGTCGTGCTGCGTGGAACACGCGGTGTGCGAGCGACGTACCTGCGTGGGCGGGGGTCATCATGCGCACGTCTGCGGCTTCATTGCCTGGAATCGTCCTGCTGATCCTGCTGTGCGTCGCCGGACGATCGCGTGGTGCGGCTCCCGCGTGCCTGTGGGACGACGACGCGCTGCGGGCCGAGATCCGGGGGATGGAGGGCACGCTCGCGGCGCTCACGGGACGATTCGATCGGTTCCCTGCCGAGTACTACGAGGCGCGGATCCGGATCGCGGAATCACGCCTCGGCGCGGATCCCGGTGACCTCTCGGCGTACGACAATGCGGGCGTCGCCTGCGATCGGCTCGGGCGCACCGACGAAGCGATGGAATGGATGGTTCGCAAACGCGCGGCGCTCGATGCGTCGGGCATCCCCGACGCGGAGCACGAGTATCGGTATCTCGCGAATCTCGGCACGTTCTACGCGCATCGCTGGATCCGAAGCGGCGCGGATCGGGCCGGGCTTGGCGACCTGATCGAGGCCGAGCGATTGATATCGGCAGCGATCGAGCTCAACCCGGACGCCCACTTCGGACGCGAGCGATACCAGTTGCTCGCGATCCGCGCATTGATCGACCCGCCGAATCCGGAGGCGGGGTTCTTCAGCGAGGCGGTGCCCACCATCTTCGAGATCGATCCGGCCGTGCGGGGCCACCAGCGATGGGGATGGTGGGACGCGCGCGTGCTCGAGTCCACCGGATACGCCGACGCGATCGAGGGACTCGTGGGGCTCATCGTGCTCGGCAATGCCTGGCAGAGCTATGACATCCATCACTCGCTTGCGGCGGCCCTTCACGACGCGGGGTACGGCCAGCTCGCCATGGTCGCCGAGATTCGCATGAATGAGATCGCGGACGAGGGCGGTCGATCGCTGCTCCGGCCCGATCAGGCTCCGCTCGTAGTGAGCCAGCGCTGGGGCGAGACCGCGCGAACCGGGCCCGAGTATGAGCGCGAGGTTCGAGAGTGGTTCGACGCCGCGTGCACGGAAGCCAAGGCATGGAGCCAGTCCAGGAACGACTATGTGCTCGCGCGGTTGGCACGCGGCGAACACCCTGACACGCACACGGGCTTCTGGGACGCGTGGACCTCGCCGAGCGAGCCGCCCCTCGCGCCGAACGGGTTCTTCGGGCGCGCCGGGAACGCGGCCGCAATACTCAAGTTCCAGGTCGTGGGGATCGCATCGCTGATCGCAATTGCTGGTGGTGTGATCGTCTTTGTCCGCCTTCGCCTCCGCACGCATCGGGCACGCCTGGCGTAAACGGACCTTTACGTTGGTGTGGAAACCGCAGCGGCACGCTCGTTTGCCGGCTTCGCTTCGGTGAGGGCTTGCGGTCGCGCATTGGCACGCACCGCCCTGCGGCTCAGCACCAGCCCGCTCTGGAACGTGTACGCGTTCTCCTGCTCGCCCACCACGTCGAACGACTGCTTGCACAGGCGATAGAAGTAGTTCCGGTCGTACACCACGTGCGCGAACTGCGAGCGGTCGACCACCACCGCGTCGAAAGGCTCGCGGAGCTGCGCCTCGGTGAAGCTCGCACGCACCGCCTTCGAGAAGCCCACCGTGGGCCACTTCTCGAGGTACTTCCACATCGCCTCGACCGGCACGTACGTCGCGTACAGCGTGCCGCCCGGACGGAGGATCCGCGCAAGCTCCGCGAGCCACGCCTCCGCCATCGCGCCGATGTGGCTGAACACCGAGCCGCAGTAGATCAGGTCGAATGTTCCCTCGTGGAAGGGAAGGTGCGGGAGCGTCGTGTTCTGCACGAAACGGAACGGCGGGTTCATGTGCTGGAGGCACCACGCGATCGAGTCACCGTGGATGTCCGCGCCCCAGACCTCGCCCTTCTCCGCGAACGGGCGGAGGAAGCGCAGCATCGGGCCGCACGAGCAGCCGAAGTCCAGGATGTTGTCGCCCGGCGTGATGTCGCGCCCATAGCGGGCGAGCACGCGCCGCATCATGTTGATGTTGTTCTGCCCGATCTGGAGGTATCGCTCGTCGGTGTCGCCGTAGCCGCCCACGCGGATCTCGCGCGGGGGCAGCGCAAACCCGTCCGGCGCGCGGGGGGCGCCGGGGTCGGGGCGCTTGAGCATGTACGACTGCGCGAACGGGCGCACCGGTGTGAGCTTCGCGGGATTGAACTCCGAGCGCGTGAGCGCGTTCGAGAGCACGCCGTCGAGGCGCGAGACGTGCGCCAGCGGCGGCGGCAGGCCGAACGACCCGTGCAGCACCTTGCGCATCGCGCGGTTGATGATCGGATTCGCCACGCGCTTGGCGCGTGCCCGCAGCTTCCGACGCAGCGAGCCCAGGGGACGATCGCCTGATGCCATGAATCCTCTCCTCGTACCGCGTGCTGGTCGCCCGGTCGGCCGCTCCGCCTCTCGCTGGGCAGGGCGTGGGGGGCGGGGAAGCGACGCGTGTGCGTCGCTTTCGCTCTTCCGGGGGCGTTCGGAACGCTCTTCCCGGGGGGCGGTCGCCGTGAGGGGATCATAACCGAGCGGGCCCGCCGACGCACTCATCGCGTTGTCCACGAAACAAAGCCGCGGACCCGAGCGGGCCCGCGGCGTCGAAAGCGGTTTGATTGCGAGTTCGAAGGCTCAGGCGATGCGGCGACGACGCGACGCGATCAGGCCCGCGAAGCCCAGCACCGCGGAGCCCGCGGGCGAGGGCACGCCGCCGAAGTTGCCACCGTAGGTCGGCAGGTGCAGCTCGCCGTGGATGTCCGCGCTGAAGACGGCGACGCTGCCGTCGATCGGGCTGTTGCCGGTCAGCGTTGCGTCAACGCCCAGGATCGAGCCGCTGAATCCGCGATCGACGTTGATCGTGCTGGCCTCGTGGAAGTTCCAGATGATCGCGCTGCGGGCCGCGGGGGTGTTGAAGTTGCCGTTGAAGTTGCCGCCCGCGACATTCGCGGCCGATCCGGCGACGTTGATAATGACGTCCGTCGCGCCGTTGAGCACGATGTCGAAGCTCTGCGCCAGGTTGCTCGACAGCAGCGAGGCGTCGATGCTGAACACCGCCACGCCGTTCGCGTCGGGCGACGCGGTGAACGTGATCCCCGCGGGCTGCACGCCCAGGGGCGTGACCGACGAGTTGGGCGACAACGCCGCCATCAGCGTGCTGGTGTTGCGCAGCATCGCCTCGATCGAGGGCACGATCGAGCCGGCGCCGGGGTCCTGGATCGCCACGCCGCCGCCGTTGAAGTTGAAGCTGCCCGTGCGGCTGTTGCCGTAGCGCAGGTTGCCGGCCTGCAGGTTGAAGTTGCCGTTCACGTCGCGCCCGACGGTCACGCCGTCGAAGTTGCCCGTGGGCAGGTTCTTGACCAGCGTGCCCGAGCCGAGCAGGTCGCGCCCGACCAGCATCCGCCCCTCGACGTCCGAGGTGGTGCGGAAGTCCTGGAACGTGATCAGCGAATAGTCCGCCATCGGATTGACAATGGAGGCGGACGCGACGGTCGCCGTCGCGGCGGCGGTAAGCAGGAACAAACGCATTGTGTGTGTCTCTCTCGGTGGTTGTCGCACAAACAACGGGGACCGACCCTCTCCTACAAGGGCGTTCCCCACCTATGTCGTCATCACAGTACGAGGATCGAGGACGAAAGTCGCGGGCCGCCCCGAGATCCCACGAGATTCCCGCCCGGCGCGGCCATCGTGTGAAGATGGGTAAATTTGGCAAGGTCGATAACGCATGGCAGGAAGAGGGATCGGGCGTCAGGGATCAGGCAAGACAAGCCATCAGCCATCAGGGATCAGCCATCAGCCATCAGCCATCAAGCATCAGGGATTGGGTTCCGGCGGTGCGGCGTTCGTGGTTCGGCATTCGGCATTCGCTCATTGCCGATTGCCGATCCCTCACGATCGCGACGGATCGCGCCATGATCGCCGCATGATGCCCGCGCGACCGGGCCGAGCCCCGCGTGCGGTCGCTTCGGCCCTTCCGGGGGTTCGGGCGGATCAGGAGGGGGGGAGCGGCGGCGGGCCACGTCCGATCCCACGCGCCGGGGACCCTGCGAAAGGGCCCCGTGGGGGAGCTTCCCGGACCATTTTTTGTTCCGCGCGACGGTGAATTGTTCTGCGCGAGGAGTCCACAGCTCCGCGCAAGTGGTCTACTGCTCTGCGCGAGGGGTCCACGGCTCCGCGCAAGGGGTCCACAGCTCCGCGCGAGGGGTCCACAGCTCCGCGCAAGGGATCCACGGCTCTGCGCGAGGGGTCCACGGCTCCGCGCAAGGGATCCACGGCTCTGCGCGAGGGGTCCACAGCTCTGCGCGAGGGGTCTACTGCCCTGCGCAAGGCGCGGCTTCCGCTCTTTGAAACTCACGCGAACGAAGTTCGCACCCGCAAGACCACCCTCGACAAAGATTCGACGTCATCCGAGCCCGTGCGACGAACCCCGGAGGCGGACGCGTCCGGAGGGAGGGTTCCGTCAACGCACCATCTTCCGGCCCCACGCAATCAGAACCCGGCGGAATGGAGTTCTCGATCAGGCCAGTATGGCGGCACCCACACGAATCCGCGTTGCGTCGCGCATTTGCACGCGCAGTTCATCGGAAGTCCCGCCCCTGCACGCCGTCGGGCGTGTCCTGGAATCGCTTGGGAGGGCGCGAGGAGAGCGGGTTCTGCACTGGAGATGCGGCGTCGCCGTCGGATCGCAGCGCGGCGCTGGAGTCGGCGAAGAGCACGGGGCGACGGGACAGCGTCGCGCGATCCCCTTGTTCGTACGCGGTTTCCTCGTCCGAGAGCAGCACTTTGTTCGATGGGAACGCGACCTCGGACGGAGAGATGGCTCGCACATCGCTTGCAGTGGGCTCATACCCCTGCGTCCACACACGGGGCGACGCGATGAATGAGGTCGAGTACCGATAGGACGGTATCGCACCATTCGATATGCCGACCGGATCCTCCTCGCGCCACAACGCCTCGAAACGCTCGGGGTCCGCGCCCGGGCTGAGCCAGACCCTGTAGTGCTCGCGCCAGGGCGCGATGTCCTGCACGAAGACGTTCCAGTGGCGTTCGATCGCCCACGCTTCGAACTGAAGGCCGAAGCACCAGCCCGGCGTCGGGCACACGAGGGCGTTTGTCCCGAAGGGGTACGTGCCGGAGACTCCGACGTACGTCTCAAGCGTTACTGCGCACTGACGCAGATTCGACAGGGACTGCATTCGCTGCGACGAGACGCGAGCGCCGCGCAGGGCGGGCATAGTGATCGCGATGAGAACGGCGATGACGAAGATGACCACGAGCAGCTCGATGAGCGTGAACGCGGCGGGATGGAAACGTCGTGTGCGCACGCTCGAAACCCCGGCCCAAGGGCCTTGTCTTTCAGGCCGTCCCTAGAAAGCAGGGAATGTCAGCGACCGCCCGAAGCTCTGCTCGTCAAAGTAGATGGTCATCTCGAAGGGTCGCCACTCCTTTCCATCGTGCCACAAGCGGAGCGCCACGGTCGCGGGCAGTTTCTTTCCGTCCTTGTCCGCGAACTCGGCCTTCAGCTGCACTTCGACGCATCGCGTCGAATCGGATGGTGGCTTCGGGTAGGAACTTCCGGCAACGTCGGGGCTGGGACGAATGAACCGGGTGCCGGGCGCCATCTTTGGAGGTGCGTCCGGAACCGTTGCGGCGAGACGAATGGATTCGGACGAGAGCCGGGCTCCCTGCAACGGCCGCGCCGCCCGCGCCCACCGATCCCTTGCCTCCTCAGTCACCTCCGCCGAGGCCAGCGGTGCGGGCGGGGTTCCATGCCGACGGACCTGCTCCAGCCACTTCGTCAGGCCGGGCTCCGGATCAATGAGCATCGCAACCCGGGAGCCCGCAGCGTCCGCGAGCCCGCCAAGGTCGGGCATGCTCGCGGTGTCCTGGTTCGCGGCAAGCCCTTCGGCGATCCGCGCCGCGACGACTCGGCCCGCTTCCTCCGCGCCAAGCCTGCGCGGATCGATATCAAGATCGACGCTGTCGAAGTTGAACTCCCAAGGGCGATCGCCCTCGGGCGGCGCCGGAGGGGGCGGCCCCGGTCGGGACCAGATCATCCATAGCACAAGGGCCAGGACGCCAACAAACGCTACCACAATGCCGATCTTCCGTGACACGTATGCCGAACCTCAGAAAGTGTGTGGGGGTCAGGAACTGGAGACGCAGCTTGCTTCCCAATCGTCTCCACTGACAGTGCAAACCGCCTGTTGATTCCCGTGGCACGATGCACCACCGAGGACGTTGCCGTCGCATGTAAACTTCTTGTTCCGGTAGTCATACTTGCAGTTGTCACAAACGATGCAGGTGGTCTGCGACTCACTGATCGCGCAGCGCGTGTTCCCAGTCCCCGGGGTTACTTGAGCGATGGCCGCGGGCGTCACCAGCCGAAGATACGCAACGAGTGATGCCGATGCAATGCACGCCACAATCAGGACTCTGCGTGAACCCTCTGGCTGGTAAGAGTGCTCAGACATTGTGCGATCCCTCCTTCTCATTGAACCGAATACGTGGTGATCCCTGCCACACAACGACAGACGCGCCGGCGAGCCCGGCCGTCTTTAGAACATCTACAAATCCGACTTGGGTCGCCAGTCGGGCATCCCGAAGACCGAGGCCGCAGCCGCACCCGACCGGAGCGTCAGAGAGCCAGAGGTAGCTGACAACCACTGAGAATGCAACGAGCATCAACGTCGCGTTCGCGGCCGCGAATCGACGCAAACCGCTCGATGTAAGCAGTAATGCCGCGAGCAGCCATTGCCAACTTACGAGAACGAGCAGGAGGGGAAATGCGAAGTTGGCCGGCGCGCTACAAAATCGCAACAGGTAGCGGATTGTCGCGAGCGAATCCTCTGGATCCAACGCCTTGAACACGGCGCTCGCGCCCAACGCCCCGGATAGCACACCGCAGGCGACCGCGATCACGCCGATCCCTGGGCGAAACAGCGCCCCTCGACTCATGCTCAATGGCGTTTCCCCGGCCATGCACGCAGCATAACTCCCTCTTCCCCCTGGTGTCAACTCATCATTCTTGGGCTACGAGAGGCGTCGGGGGCTGCGGTGCCCCCGTTTGCATCACGTCTGCAGCACGCCCGTCTTGAACGGCCTCGTGTAATCCCACCCCTGTGCCACGGCGTCGAGCGCCGAAACAAGTTCTTCGCGCGTGCGCTCGGGCGCGATGATCCGGTCCAGCCACCCGCGCGCTGCGCCGTGCCGGATGTCCGCCTGCTCGGTGTACGCCGCGTGCACCGCCGCGTAGATCGCCTTGTGCGCCTCGGCGTCGATCTCCTCGCCCTTCCGCGTGCGCGAGGCCTCCTCGATCGTCGTGAGCACGCCCGTCGCCTGGTTCGCGCCCATGACGGCGCACTTCGCATTGGGCCACGCGAGGGTCAGGAACGGCTCGAACGCACGCCCGCACATCGCGTAGTTCCCCGCGCCGTACGAGCCGCCGAGGATGACGACGATCTTGGGCACCACGCAGTTGCTCATGGCGTTGACCATCTTCGCGCCCGCGCGGATGATGCCGCCCTGCTCGCTGTCACGCCCGACCATGAAGCCCGTGGTGTCGTGCAGGAAGATCAGCGGGATCTTCCGCTGGTTGCAGTCCATGATGAACCGCGCGGCCTTCTCGGCGCTGTCGTCGTAGATGACGCCCGGCATGTTCGTAAACTTTGACGGGCCGGCGCGTCCGCCGGGCATGGTTCGCTGCGTGAGCTTCTTCTGGTTCGCGACGAGGCCGCACGCGTGCCCGCCGATCCGGGCGTAGCCGCAGACGATCGACTGGCCGTAGTCGGACTTGTATTCGTCGAAGTCGGGCGCGAGGGACTCGTGCCCCTCGGCGTTCGGCACGGCCCGCGAATCGACGAGGCAGGCGATGATGTCCTTCGCGTCGTACTGCTGCCCGGGCGCGTCAGTGAAGACGTCGTAGATCTCCGACGGATCTCGTGCGGGTGGCGGAAACCGTCGTTCGGCTACCAGCCAAGGTGCGACCAGTGTGCGCACGCCTTCAATGGTGGTGGCCATCCGAGCTGTGCGGCGCGCCCGGCTCTTCTCCTCATCGTCGCCATCCTCAATATCCCACATGACGTCGCTCGCGAGCCCCGACAACCATCGGGCCGCTTCCGCGAGGTCGCGCGCGTGCTTCGGCTGGTACTTGCCCAGCACCTCGCGCAGGCGCGTGAGGCACGCCCCGTCGTCCTTCTCCTTGAAGTCGATGGTGCCCGAGATGCTCGCGTGCATCGACGCGCCGCCGAGCTCCTCGTCGCTCACTTCCTGACCGATCGCGGCCTTCACGAGCGCGGGCCCGGCGAGGTACAGCCCGCTGCCCTCGGTCATGAGCAGCGTGTCGCACAGCACGGGCAGGTAGCCGCCGCCCGCGACGCAGTAGCCCATGATCGCCGCGACCTGCGGCACGCCCTCGGCGGACAGCACGCTGTTGAGATAGAAGATGCGACCGAAGTCGTCGGTATCGGGAAAGACGTCCTCCTGCATGGGCAGGAACACGCCCGCGGAATCGACGAGATAGACCAGCGGCATGCGGGCCATGCGCGCGACGTGCTGCGCACGGATGATCTTCTTGCACGTCATCGGGAAGAACGCGCCGGCCTTCACCGTCGCGTCGTTGGCGATCACCATGTGCCGCCGACCGTGGATCACGCCGATGCCCGTGACCACTCCGGCCGCGGGCGCGCCGCCGTGCTCGGCGTACATCCCGTGCGCGGCCCAGAGCCCGAGCTCCTGGAAGTGGGGGATCTCGCTGGCGTGCGGGTCCGCAGCGCCCGAGCCCTTCGCGGGCGGATCGACGAGCCGCGCGATCCGCTCGCGGGCGGTGAGACGCCCCTTCTCGTGCTGGCGTTCGATCGCCTTGGGCCCGCCGCCCTGTCGGACCTTGGCCTCCTGCCCGAGGATCTCGTCGCGGATGGCACGCAGCGCGTCGCCGGGGCGAGCGGTGGATGGCGCGTTGGACATGTGGGGCTCCCTCGCCGCGATCGGTCGCGGGCGGGGATGGTAGCGAAGGGGTGCCGAAGGCTTGTCATGCGTCGCTGCGACACGGAGTGATTGCAGGATGATGTCTCGGGGCGTGTGGATTACCCCGAAGTGGTGGATTGCCAGCCCTGATTTTACGGATTCTGTGAGGTTTCCAGAATCCAAACATTGACCGTGCGCGGGCCGCACGATAACTTGATCCCGTCGGGCCCGCGACCGTCGCCGCCCCCGGCCGGAAAGCCCTCGGAAGGACCCGGGGCCGTCCGCACCGCGATGGTGGCCGGAGCGCCCGCCGCGCCCGGTGAATCGTTCTCTTTCTCCCTTCGCGATCCCTCCGGGGAGGGTCGCGTGAGCGGGATGTGGACGGCTCGCCCGGCGTTTCCGCGGCCACGCCCGGCATGCAAGAAGGGATCTCGTCTTATGGCTCGTGAGAAGTCCGCGCCCGCGTCGTCCTCCAATGGCACCGCCCGCAGCATCGAGGCCAAGCCCGCCGGGGGCGCTTCCGCCGGGGCTCCGGTGATCGACAAGGAGAAGCGTGCGGCGCTCGATCGCGCACTCCAGCAGATCGACAAGGCCTTCGGCAAGGGCTCGATCATGCGCCTTGACGAGGACGCATACCTCGCCATCCCGGGCATCTCCACGGGCTCGATCAGCCTCGACCTCGCGCTCGGCGGACGCGGCATCCCCCGCGGACGCATCGTCGAGATCTTCGGCCCCGAATCCAGCGGCAAGACCACGCTCGCGCTCACCGTTGCGGCGCACGCGCAGAAGAAGGGCGGCGTCGCGGCGTTCATCGACGCCGAGCACGCGCTCGATCCCTCCTGGGCCAAGCGGATCGGCGTGAACATCGACGATCTGCTCGTCAGCCAGCCCGACACGGGCGAGCAGGCCCTCGACATCTGCGAGGTCCTCGTCCGGTCCAACGCCGTGGACATCATCGTCGTCGACTCGGTCGCGGCCCTGATCCCCAAGGCCGAGATCGAGGGCGAGATGGGCGACACGCACGTGGGCCTGCAGGCGCGATTGATGTCGCAGGCGATGCGCAAGCTCACGGGCGTGATCGCGCGGAGCAACTGCACCGTCATCTTCATCAACCAGATCCGCGAGAAGATCGGCGTGATGTTCGGCTCGCCCGAGACCACGCCCGGCGGACGCGCGCTCAAGTTCTACTCCTCGGTCCGCATCGACATCCGGCGCACCGGCGCGATCAAGGACGGCGAACAGAACGTGGGCAACCGCGTCCGCGCCCGCGTCGTCAAGAACAAGGTCGCGCCGCCCTTCCGCGACGCGGAGTTCGACATCATGTTCAATGAGGGCATCTCCGCCTCGGGCGACCTGGTCGACCTCGCCGTCGCGTGCAACGTCTGCCAGAAGTCCGGCGCGTGGTTCAGCTATGGCGAGACCCGCCTCGGTCAGGGTCGCGAGGCGGCGAAGCAGTTCCTCAAGGACAACCCCGACCTGTTCGAGGAGGTCCGGCGCGAGGTCATGGCCCGCAAGGCGCCCACGCCGACCAAGGGCGCCGCAGCGGTGGGCGCTGGCGAGGACGCGGAGGAGCCGGTGGGCGCTGGCGCCGAGGACTGACGCCGGATGGCGGTCGGAGCGCGGATCGTCGGGCGGGCTCCCGGGGGGCCAGCTCAATCGATGCCGGAGCCGCCGTCGCTGGATGGCTGGAGAGCAGGATGGACCTTCACCGCGTGGCTTGATCCGGCGATCACGAACACGCGCTGATGCCGCGCGGTGAGTTCATTGACGACGGCGACCAGGTGCTGGTCTCGCGCGAGATTCAGGTCCATCCTGGCGAGGAAGCCGGGCAGGCCGAACTCGTCGGAGACGTCGCGCCAGTCGGGGCCGCCAGGGAACTCGCGCTTCCATGCGGCGTCGAGGTCTGCGATCGAAGCGAAGGCGTCCTCGATCCCGGGCCATCGATTGCGCCTGGCGAAGGTGTCGCGCACGAATGCTTCGGGATCCTTGGGCCTGCCGTGGCGCAGGTTGGAGAAGTACGAGCCGAGGTGCATGCGGAGCGCGACCTGCTCGCGCGTGAATCCCTGGTCGAGCACGCTCTTCACGAGCGTGGCGACGGGCGGCTCCCACGTGTAGGTTGGCACGCCATCGCGCCGCGCCAGGGCGTGCACAAGGCCGGGCTCTCCGAAGGTGCGGACCGGGTCCATGAGCTGCGGGAACATGATGCCGAGGCGGCTCTCGACCAGGGCAACGGTGGGGTGGAACTCGTTCCACGCGCGCTCGATCTCGGCGCACCGCGGATCGGCAGGATCGCGGACGTGCTCGGCCCCATAGACAAGCACCTGCCCGGGCCCCCTCTGTGAGTTGAAGACGTAAGGTCGGGCGTGGGTATCGATCAGCGAGGCGTAGGAGTCGTTGGAGAGGATGAGGTCGCTGGGACGGCGCTCGGAACTCAGCACGACCTCGTGGACCGGACGCCACGCGGTGGCGGCGAAGAACCCGATCACGCCAAGCGTTGCGACAACGACCGAGGCGAGGAGGAAGGTGATTCGGCGGCGGAGGGGCGGGCTCACGGGGGGCTCCACGGTGGCGGGTTGGACCTTGCATGACCCTTTGGGAGAGCGGGGGCGGGATTTCGAACCGCAGGGTCGGAGGTGCGGGTTTGCGCCCGAAGGGGCGGACGCGCTCCGGGTTCTTATGAGACAGAGGACTGCGATGTTCATCCCGCTTCGTTCGCATCGTTATCGACGCTCGCGGTGTTGCTCATGGATCGAATCGGCGATAGGGTGCGTGTGACGCGGCGATCAAGCGGGAGCGATCTGATGCGACGTACATGCCGGGGCCCTCTTCGGGCGGCCGCTGCGCTCTTGGTTTTCGCATGCATCACGGACGCCGGGGTCGGGCAGAGCACCTCGCCCCGGCGTGAGATCGCGCCGGAGATCGCCGCGTGGAACGAGAAGTACGTCGCGGCGCTGCGGGCCGGCGGCGACACGGATGATCTCAAGGTGCTCAGGGCGGAACTGGACCGGCTCGGCGAGACGTTCGGCGACGATCCGGACTATCTGCTCGCGCGGTACGGCCTCCTGCTGGAGCAGGACGAGGGGGAAGAAGCCGAGCGGGTCTTCGCGCGCGTGGGTGACGACGCGCTCACCGAGCCGTACCAGATCTCGAATCGGCTTCGCGGGATCATGCGGGAGCCGGACCGTTGCGAGCGGCTCGCGGCCCGGCTCGGCGAGATCGACGCGGGGCGGATGCGAAGGTGGGTCCATGATGGTTTCGCCCAGGGATTCGTGCCACGGGCGCGGGTGGGCGGTGACGCAGACTCGGCGGAGGCGCTGCGGCCGACCTTGCGTGCGATGGCTGGGTCGCGGTCCGCGGCGCTCCGAGCGTGCGTGTCCGGGCTGGACATGTGGGACCGCGTGCAGCGCGGAGCGATGGAGCCCACGGATGCGATGCTCGATTCGGTCGTGGTCGATCCGCACGCGTGCATGGGACGCTACCTGCTGCTGATCGCGGGGTGGTTGCACGAGCATGGCGAGGACAAACGCGCCACGAACCTCGCACGGCGTGTGCTCGACGCGGTTCACGAGCGTGCGGAGATGCGGGCGGGCGCCGAGGGCGATCCGTACCTGATGGGCGCGCGCGCTCGTGATCGCGTGCTGGTGGCGTACGCCCATGCGCTGCTCGCGGAGATCGAGCCGAATGGCGCGCTCGGGCACCTGGCGCACGCCGCGGAATTCTCGCCGGATCGATTCGACCGGCGTCAGGCGGGTGCGTTCCGGTACGAGGTGTGGGCGCTCGGTTCGGAGGGTGAGTACCGCGTTGTGTACGCGCGGGCGCTCGAGCGGGCGGGGCGTTCGGAGGAGGCCGCGCGGGTGTGGGCATGGCTGGCGGTCGAGGACGCGACGCGTGAGCGGGAATGCCGCACGGAGTTCGCGCGGCTCTGGGGTGCGGGGAGCTACGACGCGGAGGTCGCCCTGCTGCGCCGCGCCTCGCTTCCGGTCGCGCCGGAGCTTGCGTTCTCGATGCGTGACGGCACCGCGGGTCGGCTCGCGGCGTATCGCGGGCGGTGGGTGGTGCTGGACTTTTGCGGGGTGTGGTGCGCGCCGTGCGTCGCGGAGTTTCCGAGGGTCCAGGCGATGGCGGACGAACTCGCCCGCGAGGCCGGCGATCGCGCGACGCTGATCGCGATGTCCGTCCGTGACGAACCGGAGACGCTGCGGCGTTTCCTCGATTCGCACGGGTACGACCTGCCCGTGGGGCTGGCGACGCCGGAGATCGTCGAGGCGTTCGGGATCGTTCAGTATCCGACGAAGGTCCTGATCGACCCGGATGGACGATGGTTCTCGATCGCGGCTGGCGCGGACTGGGAGGGCGTCGTGCGACGCGCCGTGTTCGCTGAGCGAGGCGTGGACGCCGGCGGATGACCGTTCGGTGCGGGGGCCGCCGCTGGCTTGCCGGTCTCCGGGGTGGGGTCTACGCTACTCCCCGCCGCGGATGTGGCGGAACTGGCAGACGCGCTAGGTTCAGGTCCTAGTGGGAGTAAAATCCCGTGGAGGTTCGATTCCTCTCATCCGCACTCTGAGCGGACGCCCGGCCACCAAGGTCGGGCGTTCGTGTTTTTGTGCGTGGCCCCGCGGCGCCGGGCCGCGTTACCCTCCGGGCATGGCGCTGGTCTATGCCGGCATCGACGAGGCGGGCTACGGCCCGACGCTGGGCCCCCTGACGGTGGGGATGTGCGCCGTGCGCGTCGCGGACTGGTCGCCCGACGAGCGGGCGCCCGATCTGTGGGCCCGGTGCTCGGCGGGGGTGTGCCGCGAGGCGGGCGACGCACGGGGGCGAGTGGCGGTCGCGGACTCCAAGGCGCTCAAGCTCTCGAACGGGCTCAAGACCAAGCATCCGCTGACGCACCTCGAGCGCGGCGTGCTGGCGATGCTGGGGGCGATGGGCGTCGTCGTGCGCACGGACGCGGAGCTGTTCGCGTCGCTCGGGCTCGCGCCGCCCTCGGGGGCGTGGTACGCGGGGGAGGCGGTCGCGCTGCCGCTGGCGCACACGCCCGAGCAGGTCGCGATCGCTTCGGCGACGCTGGCGCGTGGGTTCGAGCGGGGCGGGGTGGAGATCAGCGCGCTGCGTTGCGAGGCGCTCGGGGAGGATTCGTTCAACGCGATCGTGCGCGAGCGCGGGAGCAAGTCGGAGGCGACGATGGCGTGCATCTCGTCGCACCTCTTGTGGACGCTCGGTTTCGTGCGCGCGCATAGTGAAGTTGGCGCGGCGCACCTGCGCTGCGTGTGCGATCGCCAGGGCGGGCGGACGAGGTATGGCCCGACGCTCAAGGGCGTGATCGGGGTCGGGGGCGAGGCCGTCGAGGGCGGCGTGCGCGTGCTCATGGAGACGGAGCGGGCGAGCCGGTACGCGATCGGTGCGGACGAGCACGCGCCGGTGGTGTCGTTCCAGGTCGAGGCGGAGGCGTCGCACCTGCCCGTCGCGGCGGCGTCGATGGTCGCGAAGTACGTGCGTGAGCTCCTCATGCTGCGGTTCAATCGGTACTGGGGGGCGCGCATCGTGGACCTCAAGCCCACGGCGGGGTACGCGACCGATGCGCGGCGATGGCTCCGCGACGTGGGAACGCGGGCGAGCGCGGAGGAGCGACGCGCGTTGGTGAGGATCTCGTGACGGGCGGCGGCGTTGGACAATCCGGCGATCGGCCCCTCGCGCAGCGCGAGCGTCGCATGCTCGATCTCGCCGCGCGGCACGCGCTGCGCGGGACGGGGCGCGTCGAGCCCAACCCGTGCGTGGGCGCGGTGATCGCGCGCGGGGACGAGGTCGTCGCGATCGGGCATCACCGCGTGTTCGGCGGTTTGCACGCGGAGGCGGAGGCGCTGGCCTCGGCGCGAGCGCGGGGCGTGGACGTGCGCGGCGCGACGATGTACGTGACGCTCGAGCCCTGCGCGCACTTCGGCAAGCAGCCGCCGTGCGCCGACGCGGTGATCGCGGCGGGGATCGGCGAGGTGGTGATCGCGCAGGCCGATCCGAACCCGGTGTCGGCGGGCGGGAGCGTGCGACTGCGCGAGGCGGGCATCGTGGTTCGATACAGCGACGCGAGCCCGCTGGCGATGCACCTCGCGGCGCCGTTCCTCAAGCGCGTGCGCACGAAGATGCCATGGGTGGTCGCGAAGTGGGCGCAGACGATCGACGGGCGGATCGCGACGCGCACGGGCGAGAGCAAGTGGATCTCGGGCGATGCGAGCCGGCGGCGGGTGCATCGCGTGCGTTCGCGGATGGACGCGATCGTGACGGGCCTGGGCACGGTGATCGCGGACGATCCGCTGCTGACGGTGCGCGGGGTGCCCCGTCCGAGGCGGACGCCGCTGCGCGTGGTGATCGACCCGACGCTGGAGATGGCGATGGACCGGGCGCTCGTGCGCACGGCGCGGGAGGCGCCGACGGTCGCGGTGTGCATGCGTCAGATCCAGAACGCGGCGATTCTTGCTGAAAAACGCGCGATGCTGGAGGGCGCGGGCGTGCGCGTCGTGGGCGTGACGGGCGATATGCACTGGCTCGACCTGCGCGAGATGCTGATGCGTCTCGCGGGCGAGTTCGATTGCACGAACGTGATGATCGAGAGTGGTCCGGGGCTGCTCGGCTCGATGCTGGAGCAGGACCTTGTCGACGAGGCGATCGTCTACATCGCGCCGCTGGTCCTGGGCGACGCGGAGGCGAAGGCGGTGGCGCACGGGCGCGTCGCGAAGTCGCTCAGCGAGGGGCGGGGGTTCCAGTTGTGCCGCGTGCGGGCGGTGGGGGGCGACGTGGAGCTGGTGTATCGGCGTGCGCCGAACCGGTGGTCGTAGGCGCGGATCGATGCGGCCGGATCAGGCCTTGAGGGCGGGCTCGCGCGACCAGAAGCGGAGCGAGGGCTGCACCATCGCGTCGACGTACGCACCGTCGGCGGCGATGGTGAGTTCGGCGCCGGGGTCGCTGTTCGCGTATCGCATCATGGCGAAGCACGCGACCTCGCCCGCGAGCATGGGGCTGATGGTGGAGCTGGTGATCGTGCCGACGGGGTTGCCCCCGGCGTCGCTCCGCGCGAAGACGTGCGCACCGCCGACGGGCTGGCGGGTGTTCGCATGCTCGTCGCAGGCGTTGTCGCCGACGAGTCGGAGCGCGATGAGCCGCTGCTTGGGGTGTCCGAGCGACTGCATGCGCGCGACGACCTCCTGCCCGAGGTAGCAGCCCTTGCGGAACGACACGCGATCGTCGAGCACGCCCGATTCGTGCGGCAGGTTCTCGGGGCCGAAGTCGATGGGGAAGAGGGGTGTGCCAGCCTCGATGCGGGCGATGTTGCACGCGAACCAGCCGGCGGGGCGCATGCGGATCGCGTGTGACGGGTGCGAGGCGTCGCGATCGAGCGGGTGGGCGTGCGGGTCGTGCGCGGCGCCGATGGACATGAGACGCTCGTAGATCGCGCGGGCGACCCCCGCGGGCGTGATGAGCTCGAGCCCGACCTCGCCCATCCAGTCGTCGCGGAAGACGATGACTTCTTCGCCCGCGAGGCGGACGACAACCGCGCGATCCGGCGCGAGCGTGCGCAGCGTTTCTCCTTGCGCGGGCTCGTCCAGCGCGAGCGAGAGCAGGTCGATGGCGGTGGGCCCGTGCAGGGCGAGGCGGTGGAAGCGCGCGGGGTCGTGCGTGATCGTCGCGTCGTCGGCGATGAGGAATGCGTCGAGCGTTGTCCGGGCGTGCTCCGCCCGCAGGGCGTCGACCTCAAGGAGCGTCTCGCCGCTGGGGAGGAGGATGACGCGGAGGTCGGCGTCGATGCGGCCCTTGCGGTTGAGCCAGAACGAGCGGCGCAGCGTGAGCGGGGGCTGGTCCTTGAGCTCCTGCGTGAGCATGCGGTTCAGGAACGCGCGGTGGTCGGGCCCCGAGGCGACGAGCACGGAGCGGTGCGGCTGGTCGAGCAGCACGCAGCCCTTGCGGAGGGCGGCGTATTCGAGCTCGATCTCGGCGAACTGCTCGACGAGCGCGATGCCCAGCTCGGGCGGGCCGTAGGGGAGGGTCGCGGCCTGCGTCCGCTCGATGAGCGGGGTGATGGGGGAGGGGTGTGCCATGCGTCGCGGGGGATGGTAGGAAAGGGGGCGTAGGATCGCCCCCCCGCCCGGGCGGATGCGACCGCGTCGCGCACGGGCGGTATGACGATCATCGCGGGGCGACCCGTCGGCTGGAAGGAGCGATTCGTGGCGTTGAACATCGGTCTGCTCAAGAAACTGTGCGAGACGCCGGGCGTGCCCGGGCGCGAGGAGCGGGTGCGTGCGCTCATCGAGAAAGAGATCAAGGGCCTGTTCGACTCGGTCGAGGCGGACGTGATGGGCAACCTGATCTGCCGGCGCGGGCCTCGCGCCGCGGGCGGGAAGGCGGGGGGGCGTGGCAAGTCGGGCAAGGACGAGGCGACGCGGGTGATGCTGCTGTGCCACATGGACGAGATCGGGTTCCATGTGTCGTCGATCGATGAGGAAGGGTTCCTGTGGCTGAGCGCGTCGGGCGGGTTCGACGCGCGGAACCTGTTCTCGCGGCGCGTGCTCGTGTGCACGGACGACGGCGATCTCAAGGGCGTGATGAATCCGGGCGGGCGTCCGGTGCACATCTCGAAGGCGGACGAGCGGACGAAGGTGCCCGAGGTCAAGGAGTTCTTCGTCGACGTGGGGCTGGGCGCGGAGGATGCGCTCAAGCGCGTCAAGATCGGTGACTACGTCGTGATGGACGAGCCGCTGATCGAGATGGGCGACAAGATCGTGAGCAAGGCGCTCGATAATCGCGTGGCGTGCTGGCTGGGCATCGAGGCGGTGCGGGCGATTGAGAAGTCGGGCAAGGGCCACGCGTGCGAGATCATCGTCGCGTTCACGACGCAGGAAGAGGTCGGGCTGCGCGGTGCGAAGACCGCGAGCTACGCGGTGCGTCCGCACATCGGGCTGGGCATCGACGTGACGCTGGCGTGCGACACGCCGGGCGTGCCGAAGAACGAGGCGGTTTCGGTGCACGGCAAGGGCTTTGCGCTGCACGTGAAGGACTCGTCGTTCATCGCGGACAAGAAGCTGGTGGACGAGATCGAGGCGCTCGCGAAGAAGAAGAAGATCGCGTACCAGCGGAGCATCCTGGCCGCGGGCGGGCAGGACGGCGCGGCGGCTCAGCAGGCCGCGGCGGGCGCGCGGGCGGTGGGCATCACCGTCGGCACGCGGTACATTCACACCGTGACGGAGATGATCGACCGGCGTGATCTTGAGGCGGCGCGGGACATCCTCGCGGCGTTCCTCGAAACGGCGTGACAGCGCGCCGTGCGGCGCGCACGACGTCGTGCTCCTGAAAGCGAACGACCACGCCTCGCGGCGTGGTCGTTGTGTTTCGGAGTGTGCGGCAAGCCGCGGGTGCGCTCAGTGCACGAGGTTGGTCGCGTTCTCGATCGCCTCGACGATCTGACGCACCTGGAAGGGCTTGCGGATGAACCCGTCGAAGCCCTCGCTGCGCAGGCCCTGGCTCTGCCCGTCGGTGAGCTTGCCGCTCATGGCGATGACGCGGGTGATCTGCAGGTCGTCGGAGGCGCGGACGAACTTAGTGACGCGGCGCGCCTCGCCCTCGCCCGCGTGGATGTCCACGAGCAGGATGTGCGGCTTGAAGCGCTGGCACTCGAGCCCGGCCTCGAAGACGCCCGACGAGACGCGGACGTCGTAGTTGGTCTGCTCGGAAAGGACCTTGCGGAGGACGTTCAGGATTTCGGGGTCCTGATCGACGATGAGCACACGGGTGCGACCGCCCGAGAGGACGTCGACGGGGATCCCGTGCGCCTTCATGAACTTGATGAGCTCGGGCACGGGGATGCGCCGGTCCTTGGAGCCGGGGATGCGATAACCCTTGAGGGCGCCAGAGTCGAACCACTTGCTGACCGTGCGCGGGGCGACGTTGCAGAGCTTGGCGACCTCGCCGGTGGTCAGGACGTCCTTTTCCATGGGCATGAACTCACCTCGAAGCGTTCTGAGGACCACGGCGCGGCGTCGGGGCGGCCCGGTACCCCCGGGGCCCGAATCGGAGCGACCGCGACGGTCGACACACGCTGCATCGGCGAAAGATCCGGCCCACTTCACGCCCCGGCGAGGTTCGATGGGGCGGACGGTGCGGGTTGTGCGGGCGGAGGGCGACGCTCGCCCGGGCGGGGGATGGGGTGCGCGGCGGGGCGCGGGACTGTCCCGAAATGGCGGTCGGCATGATCCGGACAAAGAACGAACGATTGACAGTGTGCCGCCCGGGCCGTTAGATTCCGCCCACCGACGGACGAAGCCGGGCCGGTCCTGGGATCAGGGGCGGCGGGTCGTCCGTATCGCTGGCTCGCGTGGAGCGGCGTGCGGGTGGCGTGTGCGTCCCGGGCGGAAGGCCCGTGGCGCGGACGGGCGCCGTCCCGGCGGACCCCGGACGTGGGTTCGGGGCGCACCAGAAGAAGATGTTGTTGCGCGGTGCGCCGCTGGTTGGGGCGACTCGCAAAGCTTGGGAGCAGCACGTGGCTCACGATCGACGGACGGCGGCGCGTTGGGTTCGGGCGGTTGCATTCTCGTGCGGGCTGCTCGCGGCGGCGCCCTCGGCGCTTGCGCAGGCGAGTGGTGATGAGGCCGATGCGCTGCGCGACTTCATCCACTACACGCGGATCAACAACACCGAGCTCGCCTCGGCGATGGCGGAGCAGATCCTCGACTCGGGCCTGGACGCGACGGACTTCGTGTCGCTCGTCGAGGACTCGGGCGAGCTCGCCCGCTTCGAAGAGACGATCTCCCGCGCGACGAGCGTCGCGGGGCTCGAGGGGCCCGCGTCGCGCCTCGCGAAGCTGTACAACGACGGCAAGCTCCGTCGCGCCCGCCTGCCGGAGGAGGTCGCGAAGAACCTCGACCTGCTCAAGGGCAACGCGCGGGGTCGCCTGATCGGGCGCCAGCGGCTCGCGGAGGCGGGCGAGTATGCCATGCCGCAGATGCTGCCGGCGCTGCTCCAGCAGGGCGATCCGGAGCTCGCGGCGGTGACGCAGCAGGTGATGGTGGAGATGGGGCAGCAGTCGGTGACGCCGCTGTGCGCGGCGCTCGCGAAGCTCGATCCCGCCCGCCAGGAGCTCGTGGCGAACGTGCTGGGGCTGCTGGGGCAGCGGGCGGCGCTGCCGTACCTCTCCGACGTGATGGCGAAGACGTCTTCGGACGCGGTGCGCTCGGCGTGCGCGCGTTCGATCGATCGTCTCGGCGGCGACGCACGCGTGCCCGCGGCGGTGCTGTTCGTGGCGCTCGGTGAGGACTACTACCACGAGCGTGCGGAGCTGACGAGCTTCCCGGGCGAGGAGTACCAACTCCTGTGGAGCTATGACCCGGGCGTGGGCCTGGTGCAGACGCCGATCGCGACGCCCGTGTTCCACGAGGCGATGTCGATGCGCGTGACCGAGGCGGCGCTGGAGCGCGGCGCGACCGATCCGGGCGCCGTGGCGCTGTGGGTCGCGTCGAACTTCCACCGCGAGATCCAGACCCCCGAGGGCTACGAGAACCCCGCGTACCCCGCGGGCAAGCGCGATGCGGAGTACTTCGGCGTCGCTGCGGGCAGTGACGTGGGCCAGCGCGTCCTCGCGCGGGCGATCGATGATCGTGACACCACGCTCGCGCGTCGCGCCATCGGCGTGATCGAGCGCACCGCGGGCGGCGGCAGCCTGTGGAGCAAGAGCGAGGGGCGTGCGCCCCTGCTCGAGTCGCTCGAGTATCCCAACCGGCGCGTGCAGTTCGAGGCGGCGCTGGCGCTCGCGGCGTCGCGCCCGGACTCGAGCTTCGACGGCTCGGAGCGGGTGGTGCCGCTGCTCGCCTCGGCGATCAAGGACGCCTCGCGGCGTTACGCGATCGTGCTGGCGGCGGATCGGGAGCAGTATCAGGCGACGCGGGCGACGCTCGAGTCGCTGGCGTACCAGGTGCTGCCGTACGGGCAGAAGCTGTCCGATGTGGAGGAGGCGCTCGTCGAGGTGGGGGGGGTGGACCTCGTCGCGCTCGTCGGGCTCGCGGCTGACCAGACGCGGGACACGATCGCGGAGGTCCGTTCGTCGTACCGCCTCGCGCCGACGCCCGTCATGGCGCTCCTGAGCCAGCAGGGCTACTCGGCGCTGCGGGCGAACTTCGAGCGCGACGCGAGCGTCGCGGTTCGTCCCAGCGGCCTGAGCGAGCAGCAGGTGCGCGACGCGATCGCGCAGCTCGTCGACACGGCCAGCGGCGGGCCGATCACGGCGGACGAGGCCGCGGGCTTCGCGGACCGCTCGCTGAGCGCGATGCGTGACCTTGCGGTGTCGGGTTCGGGCGTGTTCAACGTCGCGGACGCGACGCTCCCGCTGATCGCGGCACTGGGCGAGAAGACCGGGCCCACGAAGCTCCGTGTTGCGGAGGTGCTCTCGCACGTTGGCGAGCAGCGGGCGCAGGTCGCGGTGATGGACGCGGCGCTCGGCTCTGCCGGGGCGGAGCGTGTGGCGCTGCTCGATGAGGTCGCCCGCTCGGCGAAGCGGTTCGGCAACCAGCTCGCCGATCGCCAGGTCCGTCGCCTGATCGAGCTTGCCCGCGATGGCGCGGGCGAGGAGGCGACCGCGGCCGCGGCGCTCATGGGCGCGCTCGAGCTGCCCAACGAGAGCCTGCTGCCCCTGATCTTGGGCGGGCAGGGCCTGGCCCAGGCGGCCCGCTAAGCGCGGCGGCCCGACCGGGCTCCGCCGGGGTAGACGGTTCGGTCGGAAGTTCGGTTCATCCTTTGTTGAGTGCGCGGGCGGGCCATAGGGCTCGCCCGTGTTGTTTCATGCGCGCGTCCGCTCCATGCGGCCTGCCTCTCTGCGTGCCGTCATTTCTTGTGCGCGGCGTGTGAGCGCGGTTGAGGCCGCACTTCTCGGACGCGTGAAGGTCCGAGAGTGTCGCGTGCGCGATCGTGCTGTCCGGTCCTGCCCGCACATCCGCGCGTGACCTCATCGTTCCATGCGTGTCCCACCCGATCCGGGGCGTCGTCTTTCCGATGCTCAGACTGCCGCGGTCCGGTTGACCGCTCCGCGGTGCGTCGCTCCGAGCCCGTGGAGGAGGGGGCTCTGAGCGACGGAAAAACGCCGATCGCGGGAGCGATTGGTTTCGGCAGAGCCCGGTGTTCGGGCGAGCGGGTGGATCCCGCGTCAGTCACGCGTGTGTCCGTTGTTGTGAAGGAGACGCCAACATGCATGTCCGTCGTGTATCGAAGAAGGCGAGCGGCTTTACGCTCGTCGAAATCCTGATCGTGGTCGTGATCCTCGGCATCCTCGCGGCGATCGTCGTGCCCCAGTTCACGACCGCCGCGGACGAGGCTCGTGGCGGCAACGTCGCGACGCAGGTGTCCACGCTCCAGCAGCAGATCGAGCTCTACCGTGCGCGGGAGGGTGCGTATCCGACCGTCGAGGAGCTCAACCAGGCCTCGGCCGACGGCGAGAACGATCACTGGGGCCTCCTGCTTGACGGGAACTACATCAAGGAGGAAGCGGTCAACCCCTTCAACAACTCGTCCGAGGTTGGCGCTCCCGGCGATGAGGACGTTGGCTGGTGGTACGACGAGGCCACCGGCAACCTCTACGCCTATGGCGACGAGGACGCTCCCCCTGGTGGTGGCTAAAGACCACACTGACCGGGCATTGCGCTTCGCGTAGTGGCCCGAAGGTTCACGGCGGCCGGCCTCGAGAGGGGCTGGCCGCCTTTGGAATGGAAACGCGGGCGTGCGTATGGCACGTTCCGCGGGAGGGAGGGAGCCATGACGCAGCGACTTCGCAGGGGCTTCACGCTGGTGGAGATCCTGATCGTCGTCATCATTCTCGGGATCCTGGCCGCGATCGTGGTGCCCAACATGTCGCAGGCGACCGAGGACGCGGCGGAGCAGACAGCGCTCCACGAGCTGTTCAAGCTGCGCCGCGCGGTTGAGGTGTACCAGACGCGGAACGATAACGCGTTCCCGCCCGTGATCGCTGGAGACGGCACGTGGGGCCCGATCGTCGCGGCAAATGGCGCGTACCTGCGCTCCGCTCCGAACAACCCGTGGATCGGCGGTGCGAACGCGGGCGTCATCATCCTGCGCGACAGCGCCGACGCCGCATACCCCGCGGGGCGGGACTACGGCTGGATCTTTGATGACGCGACGGGGCAGGTGTGGGCGGCGGGCTTTGACGAGAACGACCTGCCGCTGGACAAGCCGTGATTGCCGGGCAGTGGCTCGACTCGCTCCGGGATGTGGTTTGTGTCGTTGTTCCGGGTGATTCCGGTGGGTGATTCTCGGGCGTTGGGCTCGGGCTCAGGACGGGGGCGGGCCCGTCCGATGACAAAGTGTGCTCCGCGCGTGCGGGGCGGGTCGAGAGGGTCGATCGCGCGGGGCGCGGGAGCGGCACATGAGCGGTGCAACGAACAATCGTGGGACGTTTTCGCTTCGTGACGCGGCGATCGGCGGGGCCGCGGCGCTGGTGATGGGTGCGATGCTGCTGCAGCCCACCACGACGACGGCGCAGCCGACGCGCACGACCAGCGTGCGCGACGACGATTCGCCCAGCGGCGGCGGCCTGGTGAGCGCCGCGGACCAGCGGAAGCTGATGATCGCGGAGCTGCGTTCCATGTCGCGCCGGCTCGAGAAGCTCGAGGCGCGGATCGACAAGGGCATCGACGTGCGTGTCACGGACATGCCCGAGGTCCGCGTGCAGCAGAAGTCCGACTGATCGTTTGGATGGGGAAGGCTCAGGAGGGTTGTTCATGCCGAGGCATCCCCGCGGGTACACGCTGATCGAGGTGCTGGTGGTCGTCACGGTGCTCGGCATCGCGGGCGCCCTGGTGATCCCTTCGATGGGCCAGGCCGGCGTGCTGCGCATCCAGGCCTCGGTGCGGACGATCGTTGCGGACATCACGTTCGCGCAGTCCGACGCGCTGGCGTACCAGCGCGGGCGGGCGGTGATGTTCGAGCCCGATGAGAACCGGTACACGCTCGTCGACGTCACGGGCGACGACCTCGACCCCGTCAACGACGTGATGTATGACAGGTTCCGCCCGGGACGTCAGTACATCGTCGATCTCGACGACGACGCGGACTTCGCCGGGGCGCGGATCAGCGAGGTCGATTTCGACGGCGAGACGAACCTGATCTTCGACGAGCTCGGCGGGCCCGTGACCACGCCGGGCGGCACGACGCCCAGCGCGGGCGGATTCGTCGAGGTGACGGGCGCGGATGGGCAGGTCTTCCGCATCAATGTCGAGGCATACACGGGGCGCGTGACGGTGCAGCGGATTGCTGCGGGCGGATGAGCACTCGCGCTCCGGCGCACGGCATGGGGGTCGTCATGGGGACGCAACATTCGGCAGCAACATCGCACGCGGGAGAAGTGAACACCGACGCGGTGAGCGGGCGTACGCCCGCGATGCACAGCGCCTGGAGCGCCTGGCGTTCAACGATCGGCCTGTGCGCCGTGGTGAGCATCGGGGCGGTGAGCCTGCTGCTCTGGTCGAAGCTCAAGCTCGTGACCAACGTGCCCCGGACGGCGTACGCCGTTCCCGAGGAGCGTTCGGACAACACGAACGATGCCTCGCACGACACATCGAAGCGGGATCTGGTCGAGAAGGGCGCAACGGAATCGCCGGAGCACTGAGCACAATCCGCAATGCTTGACGCACACCAACGCACGGGCCTTCCCGTGCGTTTTCGTTTGGTGGAACGTGCGTGCGGCTTCTCGGACTGGAGCAGAACGCGGTTCGATCGCGTCGTTCGCGGCCTGGGAGGCCCTGGGGCGGTTCCACGCGGGGGGCGCTCCATCCCAGTCGTTGCAGGCGGACACGCCGGGGCGCACGCGGCAAAGTGCCCCACCGGAACCGCCGACAGATCTTTCGCAGGCAACCAGTCCTGCCCCATTCCGCAAGGCCATGTGCGCGGCGCGTGGGCGGATGGATGGGGCGGATCGCACAGATTGGTTCGCAGCTTTGTGTGAGGGCGAGCGATGGCGAACATGCGTGAGACGAACGGGCTCGCCGGTGGGCGGGCGCTGAGCAACCTTCCTGGCTTCGTGTGCGCGGCGCTGCTCGCGACCTTCGCGGGCTCCCCGGTGGGCCTGGCGCAGGACGCCATGTCGCCCGACGCCGCGGCAGCGGGCAACGTCCAGGTCGATGAGAACCTGATCGTTGAGCTGCACGTCAACGACGAGGACCTCTCCAACGTCCTCCAGATGCTCTCGATCCAGGCACAGAAGAACATCGTCACCAGCCGCAGCGTGAGCGCGACGGTGACGGCGAACCTCTACGGCGTGACCTTCTACGAGGCGCTCGACGCCATTCTGCACGTGAACGGGTACGGGTACATCGAGAAGGGCAACTTCATCTTCGTGTACACCGTCGAGGAGCTGGAGCAGATCGAGCAGGCCAGCCGCCAGCTCGTCGCGAAGGTCCGCAAGCTGAACTATCTCAATGCGGTCGACGCTGCGGAGTTCGTGACGCCCCTGCTCTCCGAGCGTGGGCAGATCAAGACCAACGGCAAGACCGAGGACTTCCCGACGGGCGGCACGGGCCCCGTGGGCGCCGACCAGTTCGCCAATGAGGCGACGCTCGTCATCATGGACTACGAAGAGAACGTCGCCGAGATCGAGCGCCTGCTGCAGGAGCTCGACACGCGGCCCGCGCAGGTCCTCGTCGAGAGCACGATCCTGCAGGTGACGCTGAACGAGAGCAACGCCTTCGGCATCGACTTCTCGATCATCGGTGACCTGAACTTCGCCGACTTCGGTGGGCTTGGCGGCCCGCTCCAGTCCGTCAACGGGCTGATCCGTGGCGAGGGTTCGCAGGTGACCAACGGCGGCTCGACAACCGTTCCGGTGCCCGGACCGGACGGTCGCGGCGGCGGCGCTGCATCGAACGTTGCGAACCTCAACGGTCCGTCGACGTTCAAGGCCGGCATCGTCTACGACGACATCGCCGTGTTCCTGCGCATGCTCGACGAGGTGACCGACACCACGATCATCTCGAAGCCCAAGATCCTTACGCTCAACCGCCAGCCCGCCCGCGTGCTCGTGGGTCGTAAGGTCGGCTACCTGAGCACGACCTCGACCGACACGTCCACGACGCAGACCGTCGAGTTCCTCGACACGGGCACGCAGCTCTACTTCCGCCCCTTCGTGACCAATGACGGGCTCATCCGCATGGAGCTCAAGCCGCAGGTCTCCGAGGCGTCGATCCGTGACGCCAACGACGCGACCGGCGCCGCCGTGACCATCCCCGACGAGGTCACCAACGAGCTGACCGCGAACGTGATGGTCCGTGACGGCAACACGATCGTGCTGGGCGGCCTGTTCCGCGAGAGCACGACCGCGACGCGCCGCCAGGTGCCGGTGCTGGGTGATATCCCGATCGTGGGCGCGGCGTTCCGCGGGCACGATGATGCGTCGAAGCGTGAGGAGATCATCTTCATGATCACGCCCTCGATCATCGCCGACCAGGCGTTGGCCGAGATGGGCGAGCGGGCCGCGGACTATGTGGACTACTCCCGCGCCGGCGCCCGCGAGGGTCTGCTGATCTGGAGCCGTGAGCGTCAGTCGAACCAGCTCCTCGTCGAGGCCCAGCGCCTCTCGCGTGAGGGCAAGAACGACCTCGCGCTCAAGAAGGTCCAGCGCTCGCTGGCTCTCTACCCGCAGTCGCCCGACGCGGTCAAGATGCGTGAGAAGCTCCTCCGCGAGCGCACCACCTGGCACAACCGCTCGCTGCTCGACGACACCATCCACAACGATATCACCAAGGCCATGTCCGACTCGGGCAGCGCAGCCAAGGCCAATCCGAACAGCGGCTTCACTGGCGTGAATCCGAACAACGCCACGGCCTCGGCTACCAACCAGAACTCCAACACGAACTCGAGCTCCACCGTCAACACCAATTCCACCGCGAACGCTGCCCAGCCCGAGCCGTCGTTCAATGACGAGCCGGTCGAGCAGCAGGACGATGCGGCGTACGCCGAGGTGAACGAGTCGCCCGAGATTTCGCAATCGAGCGACGTCGGCGAGTTCTTCGAGGCACCCTCGGACACCGTGGTCGAGGTCGTCGTCGACGAGGATCAGGGCGAGTTCGCGCAGGTGTCGGACGAGCCTGCGTGGAGCGAGGAGCAGTTCGAGTCCTTCAGCGACACCAGCCTCGCGGACGTGCACGAGACTAACGGCTCGTTCGAGCAGGACTGGAGCGGACAGGAGTCGGGCGACGGCTTCGAGGGTGAGCGCACGATCGTCTCGAACAACGAGACCGCGTCGCCCGCCCGTTCGGCCTTCGAGCCCGCGAACCTCGCGGAGCTCGCGGCGGCTTCGAACGCTTCGGGTTCTACCACGAACACGACGCCGAACAGCACGCCCTCGGGCACTGCGTCTTCCTCTCCCACGCTGAGCGCGACGAATGCCAGCGCTTCGACCAATGCGTCCAGCACTACCCGCGGCTCGGGCTTCGCCGAGTCGATGGTGGGGCAGAATCGCACCAGCACCTTCGAGAACGCGCTCAATCAGGCGCTCTCGCGTGAGCTGAGCGAGCAGAAGAACGCCACTCCGGGCAACACCGTCAACAGCACCAACACCACTCCGACTTCCCAGCAGGCGAGCACCGCGGGCCTGCCCGCGAGCGAGCGGCGCGTCGTGCGGATCGGTTCGGCGTTCAACGCCGTGTGGTCCTTCTTCGTGCCCGTCGAGCGTGCGATCACCGATCCCGCGCCGGTGTTCACGAGCGTGCCCGAGTCGAACGACAACGGCGCCGAGTAATCACATCACGCCGGGGCGTTCCTTCTCCAATCAGATCATCACTCGCAAGGGAGTTCGAGCATCATGTCCAACCGCACCACGAATCGTTCCTTCCGCAACCTTCTTACTCGCGGCGTGACGGTCGGCGTCGCGGCGGCGATCCTGGCGAGCACC
Organism: Phycisphaerales bacterium; assembly: GCA_034004365.1. Lineage (GTDB taxonomy): Bacteria > Planctomycetota > Phycisphaerae > Phycisphaerales > UBA1924 > JAVEWV01. Next base: position 22,100 of record JAVEWV010000003.1, on the reverse strand, counting down.
GCGGGCGGATGCTCCGGCAGCCGCGCGGGCCAGAAGGCCCACTCTTCGCGTGCCAAGGAGAATCTTTCGATCATCAAGGCGGGCACCGAGTGGGACATGGCCCGCCAGGCCTTCCTTGCGGGTGAGCTCGACAAGGCCCTGAAGCGCGTCGACATGTCGCTGAGCCACAACGCGAACGTGGCGAAGAGCCACGTGCTCCGCGGGCGGATCCTGCTCGAGATGGGTCGCCTTGAGGAGTCGCTCGACGCGCTCGCCCGCGGCGAGGCGCTCGATCCCGAGAACGCCGAGGCGCCGTACTACCAGGCCATCATCTATGAACGCTTCACGCAGGGCGAGGAGGCGCTCGCGAAGTACCAGCGTGCGGCGGAGATCGATCCGCAGGACGCGCAGTACGCCATCGCTGCCTCTGAGGTGCTCATCGATCTCGGTCGCTACGCCGAGGCCGAGCAGTATCTCAACGAGCGTGGCGAGGGCTTCCGCCACAACGCGGGCGTGCAGCAGACGCTGGGCAATCTCGCGATGATCGAGGGCGACGTGCAGCGCGCCGTCGAGCACTACGAGGAGGCCGCGCTGCTCGCGCCGGACGACGAGCTGATCCTTGAGGATCTCACGTTCGCCCAGATGGAGATCGGGCAGTTCGCCGAGGCGGAGCTGGCGCTGGGCAACATGCTGTCGAACCCCGACAACGACGGGCGTCGCGACCTCATGCACCTGCGTGCACGCTGCCTCGTCGAGCTCGATCGCCCGCTCGATGCGCGTGAGCTGCTCTCCAAGCTCGTCGACGGGCCCGAGGGTCAGAGCGATCTCGAGGCCTGGGTCGGGCTTGGCAACGTGTCGTACCTGCTCAAGGACTTCCGCGGCGTGAACCGCGCCGCGCGGCGCATCACGACGCTCGCGCCCGACCGCTACGAGGGCTACCTGTTGCAGGCCCTGGCGCAGCGTAAGAATGGCGATCGGTCGGAGGCGCTCGAGTCGCTCGCACGGGCCCAGGAGGTCTCGCCGAATTCGCAGGTCGTGCTGAACTTCCGCACGCTCGTGCAGTTCGAGATGAACATGATCGATGCGGCGCAGCGCACGCTGCAGACCGCCCGCGCCTTCGATGCGAACTCCCCGGTCGTCGCGCAGCTCCAGGGCATGCTCGACGCCGCGACGGGCCAGAACGCCAGCGCGAACGCCGCGACGGCGAGCGTGAGCGACGACGGCAACTACTGATCGCGCGAGCGGGTCAGTCAGTGGTCGGGCGGAGATCGACGATCTCCGGCTCGACCCGCCCGTTCCACGCGGACACCTTCGGACGAATGATGGCGTCGATCCCCGCTCCGGCGGGGATCGCGTCTTTTTTGCCTGCCATCTTCCAGCCGACGAGGCGGACGATCCTCCCGCCGGAGCTCGACACGCCGACGCGGAGGTGCGAGCCATCGCGTCCGAATGTCTCGGGGCGTTCCGCGACGCGCACGTTGCGCACCATGACCTGCACGTGCGGATTGCCGCGCCCGAACGGGGCGAGCCCGTCGAGCGTGCGGACGTTCTCGTGGGTGAGCTCCGCGAGATCCGCCAGCGCATCGAACCGGTGCGAGGGAACGAGGTCTTCGTCGGCGAGGCGCTCGCCCGCAACGTGCGTGAACGCCTCGGCGAACTCGTCTAAGCGCGATGCGTCCATGCGCAGGCCCGCCGCCATCTCGTGCCCGCCGAAGGCGTCGAGCATGTGCCCGCACGCGCACAGCGCGGCGTGCAGGTTGAACCCGTCGATGGAACGCCCGGAGCCCTTGCACTCGCCGCTCGCACGCTGCATGAGGATCGTCGGACGGTTGTATCGCTCGACGAGTTGTGAGCACGCGATGCCGACCACGCCCGCGTGCCAGTCCTCGTCCGCCAGCACGATCGCGCGACGACCGACCGCGTCCAGCCCGCGTTCCTCAACCATCGCGCACGCGCGTTCGACGATGCGTTTCTGCATGGACTGGCGGCGTGTGTTCGTGCGATCGAGCGATGCGGCAATCTCCGCCGCCCGCTCGCCCCGCGCGGTGGTGAGCAACTCGAGAGCCTCGCGCGCGTGCCCCAGGCGTCCCGCGGCGTTGAGGCGGGGCGCGAGCGAGAAGCCCGCCTTCGTTTCGTCAATCTTCTCACCGTCGAGGCGCGACGCCGCGAGCAGTGCGCGGAGGCCCTCGATCGATGTGTGCCTGACGCGCGGAAGCCCGAAGCGTGCGATGACGCGGTTCTCGCCGACCAGCGGCACGACGTCCGCGATCGTCGCGAGTGCCGCGAGCCCGAGCAGGTCGAGCAGCAGCTCGCGCAGCGCCGGACCCACGCGATCACCGCCCGATGCCAGCGTCGCGAGCCTCCATGCGAGCTTGAACGCGACGCCCGCGCCGCACAGCTCGCCGAAGGGGTACGCGGGCGCGTGCCCGGGCAGGCGCGGGTGCACCAGCGCGAACGCGCGGGGCAGCGCCGACGGTTCCTCCGGCGTCGTGTGATGATCGGTGATGATGAGATCGACGCCCGCCGCTTCCGCGATCCGCGCGGGCTCCGTCGCGGTGATCCCGCAGTCCACGCTCACGATGACTCGTGCGCCCGCGTCGGCAAGCTCGGCGATCGCTCCCGCGTTGAGCCCATAGCCCTCCTCGAGGCGGTGGGGGATGTAGGTCCGCACGTCCGCATCGGGCGCGAGCGCACGGAGCATGTGGTACAGGATCGCCGAGGCGCACACGCCGTCGGCGTCGTAGTCGCCGAAGACGACGATCGCCTCGCCCGAGCGGGCCGCGTGCAGCAGGCGTTCGGCGGCACGATCAACGCCCGCCAGCAGCGAGGGATCGTGCAGGTGCATGAGCTGGGGCGTGAGGAAGACGTCGGCGGCGCTCACGATCCCGCGGGCCGCGAGCACGCGATCGATGAGCGAGCCGGTGCTCGTTGGCTGCATTCCGCCGCGCGGCAGCCAGCGTGCGGGTGAACGGAGCATGTTCGGTGCGGGCAGCACCTCGATCCGCATCGGGGCATCGGTCGCGACGCCGAGCGTGCCCACATCGTCCCCGGACGCCGCGTGCCTTGCCATCGATCCGCTGCCCCTTCCGTGGGTGTGGGTATGCTTGCCTCAGGAGCGTCAGAATAGCGGCGTTCCGGCCCTCACGCCCCTGGTCGATGGAGCCCTCGCGTGGTCCGACTCAGCACCATCTACACCCGCACGGGCGACGACGGGAGCACCGCGCTCGGATCGGGCCAGCGGGTCGCCAAGCACGCGCCGCGGATCGAGGCCTACGGCACGGTCGATGAGGCGAACGCGTGCATCGGTGTGGTCGTTGTCGCCGCGCAGCGCGCGGGCGAGGGGCGGCTCGCGGAGGTGCTGCTCTCCATCCAGCAGGACTTGTTCGATGTGGGCGCGGACCTGTGCGTGCCCATCGAGTCGGGCGAGACGCTGGGCGCGAGGCTGCGCGTGCAGGCGTCACAGACGGCCCGCCTCGAGCGCCTCATCGACGAGCACAACGCCGACCTTGCGCCGCTCAAGAGCTTCGTGCTCCCGGGCGGCACGGAGCTGGCCGCACAATTGCACGTTGCGCGGACCGTCACGCGCCGGGCCGAGCGCGTCGTGGCGTTCCTCTGCGAGAGCGAACGCGGGGCGACGAGCGAGGAAACGATGAAGTATCTCAATCGCCTGAGCGACCTGCTGTTCGTGCTGTCGCGATGGGCGAATCACTCCAAGGCCTCTGGCGGCGCGGGCGACGTGCTCTGGGTGCCCGGGGCGAACCGCACGGAGAATCCCGGGGCCTGAAGCGAGGCCGGAACGAGGGCGCAGCGAATCCGAACACGCAGCAGACGGACGATCATGTCGAGATCGAAGTACAACACGACCGGGGCCGCGTTCACGCAGGAGTTCCACCACGAGTTCCGCGCGGAGACCGATCGCCTGCTGCGCCGGCGGTTCCTCTGGTTCGCGGGGCTCATGCTGGCGCTGAACCTCGTTGGCTTCGTGCTCATCTTGTCGGGGATGTGGGAGGACACTGGGCCGGCGACGGTTCGGATTGGCGAGACAAGTGCGGCCCCCGTGGAGGCGGGCGAGGTCGTGGCTGAGCAGCCCGCGATAGAAACGAAGGACGCGACCGGGGCCCCCGAGATAGATGCGAAGGCTGCGAAAGCGAGCGGGCGTGACCTGGGGTTCACGAGGCGTGCGTCCACCGCGATCACGGTCCTGTACCTCGGGCTCTACGGCGGCGCGTTCTACCTCGCGTGGAGCCGCATCGTCGTATCGAGCCGCCTTGCGTACATGACCATCTGGGTCGTGACGATCGACGGGCTGCTGAACGTGACCGCGCGTGCGCTCGGCGTGCCCGACGTCGGATTGCTCGGGTTCATGGTTGCGCACACGATCGCGGCGCTGTTCCTGCCGTGGCGGCCGTTGCAGGCCGCGTGGCCCGCGTTCATCGTGCTGCCCGCGAGCCTGTTCTCCCACCTTGCCATCGAGCAGGACTACACCGGGCTGCAGCACGTCCTGCTCGGCTTCCTCTCGCTGTTCACCCCGGCGCCGGGCATCGCGATCGCCTGGTTCAAGCACGCGCAGCGGACGCAGTATTTCCAGATGAAGTTCCTCGCGTCGCGATACACCCAGGTGCGCCGGGAGCTGGTCGACGCGCGGCGCATCCACGAATCGCTCTTCCCGCCCGAGATCCTGGGCGAGTCCGTCGAGATGCGGTACCACTACGAGCCCATGCGCGCCATCGGCGGCGATTTCCTCTTCGTCCATCGCGCCCGCGGGAGCGAGGACCTCTCCGTCGTGGTCCTCGACGTCACCGGGCACGGCATCCCCGCCGCCCTGACCGTGAACCGCCTGCACGGCGAGCTCGAGCGCGTCTTCGCCGAGCGTGCCGACGCCGACCCGGGCGAGATCCTCCGCCTGCTCAATCGCTACGTGCACCTCACGCTCGCGCGACACTCCGTCTACGCCACGGCGTTCTGCGCACGCATCAGCCCCACGCGCAACACCCTCGAGTTCGCCAGCGGCGGGCACCCGCCCGCGTTCGTCTGTGGCGTGGACGGGACCATCCACGAGATCATCTCGACGGCGTTCGTCCTCGGCGCGTGCCCCGACGGGCAGTTCGATTCCGCCGCGTCCCGGGTGGAGTTCCACGCGGGCGACACGCTGATCGTCTATACCGATGGCGCGTTCGAGGCCCGCTCGCCGTCGGGGAAGCAGCTCGGGCTCAACGGGCTGCGCGCGATCCTCGCGGATGGAGCGCGCACGCATCGGGCGGGCGCCCACGCGTGGGTGCCCATGCTGCACGAGCGCGTGCTGCAGCACCGCCAGGGCCCGCCCGAGGACGACACGCTCGTGATCGAGGTCTCCCGCCCGGTGTCCAGCGGGGCCGGTCCGCGCGTCTCGCTCGCGACGGGCACGCCGGCGGTTCGGGGCACGTAAGGATTGCCTCGCTCGGATCAGGCCGGAAGCACGCCGCACGGATTCCCAACTCCACGCTGCGGCCACGCGCGGGCGTGCTCGCTACAGTCTCCGCCTTCGGCGACGGGTCATCGGTCGCCGAGCATCCAGAGCGTCTCCGGCGTCGCCCTCGCGTCGTCGCTCACGCCCGGAAAGGAACACACCGCATGCAATCGTCTCTCGGCGTCGTCTTCACGATCTCCGCGATGGTCCTGCCTATTGGCTGTGCCGCGTCGTCCGGCACGGAGTCGCCATCCCCGGCGGGCCTCGCATCCCGGGCCGGAACGCCCGCCGCATCCCCCGCCGCGCGCAAGCCCGACGCGAACGCCGCCGGCATGATGCGCTACCCCGACATCTCCAGCGACAGCATCGTGTTCCTCTACGCCAACGACCTGTGGATCGTCCCGCGCGAGGGCGGCGTCGCCCGTCCGCTCGCGAGCCCCCCCGGGTCAGAGATCTTCCCGCGCTTCAGCCCCGACGGGCAGACCATCGCCTTCCTCGGCAACTACGACGGCGGGGCCGATCTCTACGCCGTCCCCGTTTCCGGCGGCGTGCCCCAGCGTCTGACCTGGCACCCCGCGGCGGAGGTGCCGTCCGACTGGACGCCCGACGGGCGGGTCATCTTCGCGAGCAACGGGCTCGCGGGCCTGCAGCGTCAGCAGCAGCTCTTTACCGTCGGGCTTGACGGAGCGGCTCCCGCGAAGCTCCCGCCCGCGTACGGCGCCGATGGCTCGATCTCCGCGGACGGCAAGTGGCTCGCCTACCTCCCGCACCAGCGCGACTTCCGCACCTGGAAGCGCTACCGCGGCGGTATGGCGAGCGACATCTGGCTCATGAATCTCGACACGCTCGCGAGCGAGCGCATCACCGACTGGGAGGGCACCGACACCTTCCCGATGTGGCAGGGCTCGAAGGTCTACTACCTCTCCGATCAGGGCGACGGCTCGCGCCTCAACATCTGGTCGTACGACACGACGAGCAAACGCCGCGAGCAGGTCACGACCTTCAAGGACTTCGACGTGAAGTTCCCCGCGATGGGCCCCGGCCCGAGCGGCGCGGGCGAGATCGTGTTCCAGTACGGGCCGGACCTCGTCCGCCTCGACCTGCGCGACAAGTCCACGCACACCGTGAGCGTCGAGATCCCGGGCGCCAAGCCCAAGCTCCGTCCGCAGGAGATCGACGCCGCGAACAACATCGCTTCGGGCGGCATCTCGTCCACGGGCAAGCGCGCCGTCGCCGAGGCCCGGGGCGACCTCTGGACCATCCCCGCCGAGCACGGGGCGATCCGCCAGCTCACCGACACCGACGGCGTCGCCGAGCGTTCGCCCGCGTGGAGCCCCGATGGGCGCTGGATCGCCTACTTCTCCGACAAGAGCGGCGAGTATGAGCTGTACCTCATGCAGTCCGACGGCAAGGGCGAGACGCGTCAGCTCACCTCGGGGAACAAGACGTACTTCTTCGGCGCCGGGTGGTCGCCCGATTCCAAGAAGCTCGTGCTCGTCGACAAGGCCGGGCAGGTCTGGCTCGTCGATGTCGAGTCGGGCGACGCGAAGGTCATCGACAAGGACCCGTGGGGCTACCCCGCGAGCCCGAGCTGGTCGCACGACTCGAAGTGGCTCACGTACCAGAAGCAGAACGACGAGTCCGGCACCTCCGCCGTGTGGATCTATTCGCTCGACTCGGGCGAGGCGAAGCAGGTGACGAGCGGCTTCTTCAACGATTCGAACCCCGTGTTCAGCCGGACGGGCGACTATCTCTACTACACGTCGCAGCGCAACTTCACCTCCCCGATGTACGAGGACGTGGGCACGACCTTCGTGTATGCGGGCACAGGCCGCCTCATCGCGGTCCCCCTGAACGACAAGGTCGAGAACAAGGGCCTCATCAAGAGCGACGAGGAGACCTGGGAAAAGGACAAGGACGCCAAGGACGGCGAGAAGAAGGACGAGGACAAGAAGGACGGCGCAAAGAAGGAAGACGGCGAGAAGGACGACGCACAGGGCGACGACGAGAACGACGCCGCGTCGGACGAGAAGGACGCCTCGGGCGACGAGCAGCCCGCCGGCGAGGAGGACATCTACGCCAACTTCCAGAAGGACCACGCGCTCTTCGGCAAGTGGGAATGCACCGCCTCGGGCCTCAAGGCCGTGGGCCTGCCCGAGGACACCCTCGACTTCGTTCTCACCATCATCGTCGACAAGGACGGCAACATCTCGGGCACTTCCGAGGCGCAGGGTGAGAAGGAATCGCTGGGCGACGTTGTGAACTGGGACCCCGCGACCAACGAGCTGCGCCGCGAGCGCGAGCAGAACGGCATCACCAGCATCTCCAAGGGCACCGTCTCGGGCGACGAGATGACCGGCACCTGGGAGATCAAGCCCCTCGGTTTCACCGGCACCTGGACCGGCAAGCGCACCACCCGCGACCTCACCAAGGAAGAGCTGGGCGACGCCGCCGAGAAGTCCGGCAAGAAGAAGGACGAGCCCCTCGAGATCAACTTCGAGGGCTTCGAGTCGCGCGGCATCGAGCTGCCCGTCGAGAACGGCAACTTCGCCAACCTCGTGACCAACGACAAGGGCAATCTCATCTACATGCGTCTCGCCTCGCGCGGGCAGCAGGTCCCGCCCGCGGTCAAGATCTTCGACATCACCGCCGACGAGCCCGAAGAGAAGACCGTCGTCGCGGGCGCGGGCCTGGCCGACATCTCGGGCGATGGCAAGAAGCTGCTCGTCGCCGCCGGTTCGCGCCGCTGGGCGATCGTCAGCGCCGCGGCCGGGCAGTCGCTCGCGAAGGCGATCGAGATCTCGGGCATGACCAAGACCCTCGATCCGCGCGAGGAGTGGCGCCAGCTTGTCCGCGACGCGTGGCGCCGCCAGCGTGACTTCCTCTACGTCGACAACATGCACGGCGTCGATTGGGACGCGATCTATGAGCAGTATGCCGCGATGGTCGACCACGCCTCCAGCCGCGAGGACGTCGGCTACATCATCGCCGAGATGATCTCCGAGCTGAACATCGGGCACGCCTACTACGGCGGCGGCGACGTCGAGATCGCCCCGTCGAAGAACGTCGGGCTCCTGGGCGTCGACTGGGAGGTCGCCTCCGAGGGCGACGGCGCCGATCAAGCATCCGCCTGGCGCATCGCACGCCTCGTCCACGGCGGGCCGTGGGATTCCGACGCGCGTGGGCCGCTCAACGAGCTCGGGCTCGGCGTGAAGGAGGGCACGTTCGTGCTCGCCGTCAACGGGCGGCGTCTCGATCCGGACCGCGATCCGTACAGCGCGTTCATCGGTCTGGCGGGCAAGGACGTGACGCTCACCATCGCCGATGCGCTGACGGGCGATGAGAAGGCGCGGAACGAGCGAGACATCACGATCGAACCCATCTCAAGCGAGGCCGCGTTGCGCTACCGCGCGTGGGTCGAGCACAACCGCGCCCGCGTCGAAGAGGCCTCGGGCGGCAAGATCGGCTACATCCACGTTCCCGACACCGGCGTCAACGGGCAGAACGAGCTCTTCCGCCAGTTCTACGGGCAGATCGGCAAGGCCGCGCTCATCATCGACGATCGCTGGAACGGCGGCGGGCAGATCCCGACGCGCTTCATCGAGCTGCTGAACCGTCCGCGCACCAACTACTGGGCGCGTCGAGACGGGAAGGACTGGCCCTGGCCGCCGGACTCCCACCAGGGCCCTAAGGCGATGCTCATCAATGGGCTTGCCGGCTCGGGAGGCGACATGTTCCCCTGGCTCTTCCGCTTCAACAAGCTCGGCAAGCTCATCGGCACACGCACGTGGGGCGGGCTCGTCGGCATCTCCGGAGTTCCCGGGCTGATCGATGGCGCCAACGTCACCGTGCCCAACTTCGGCTTCTACGAGAAGGACGGCACGTGGGGCGTCGAAGGCCACGGCGTTGATCCCGACATCGAGGTCATCGACAATCCCACCGAGATCGCCAAGGGCAATGATCCGCAGCTCGACGCCGCGATCACGCACCTGCTCCGCGAGATCGAGCTGCATCCCTATACGCCGCCGAAGCGTCCCGCCTCGCCGCAGCGTGCGGGCATGGGCATCCCCGACGAGGACAAGTAGTCCTCCCTACCTGTGATTTCCGCCGCTCCGGCGCTCCCGCGCCGGGGCGGTCTTTCGTGAGCAACGCACGGACGCACGAGCGCGCACGGACGCGCTACTTCTTTCAGCGGATCAGCCTCACATGCAGCGCACCGAGAACGGGCTCATCGTCATCAGTTGCGATTTCACCGGCATCGACTGGGACGAGCGCATCCCCATGATCGAGGGCCATCGCGGCGCGGTGCTCTCGCTCGACGCGCTCGCGCGCGCGGTCGAGGGCGCGGCCCCCGCCGATGGACCGTTCACCTGCACCATGTGCCTGCGGGATTTTCTCGCGGGCGAACAGGCCTGGCGCAACCCGGAGCCGCCGTCCAATGCCAATCCCGACGCCGTGATCTGCTGGGACTGCGTCCGCCAGGCCGATCGCGCGTTCGCCAAGGATCCGGACACCGAGTGGCAGCGGCGCATCCCGCCCGACAGCCGCTGGAGCTGAGCGAACGAGCTGCGGCGAACAGAATTGAACGAGCGGAACTCAGTGAACGAGCCTGAGCGCGACGCCCACTCGCTTACCAGGGCAGCGCTTTGCCCGCGTAATCGAAGTATCCGGCGTGGTGCGCCGGGCCCGCGCTGTCGGCCAGGCGCAGGATGCCCGACACGCTCTCCTCGGGCGCGAGGTGCGCTTCCGCACCGCCCATGTCGGTGCGCACCCAGCCGGGATGCACCGCGACGCAGGTCAGCCCCTGCGTGCCGAGCTCGACCGACGACGCGCGGTGCAGCATGTTCAGCGCGGCCTTGCTCGCGCGGTAGGGGTACGCGCCCGACGATGTCGTCGACGCGAGGCTGCCCATGATCGTCGAGATGTGCACCACGAGGCGTCGCTGGCCCGCGAGCAGGTTGGGCAGGAGCGCCCGCGTCACGAACACCGGGCCGACCGCGTTGATGCGGAACGCGTCCACGAGCGCCTCGCTGCGCAGCGATTCCAGCGTGTCCTGCTCGCGCGGGAACACGCCCGCGTTGTTGATGAGGACGTCGATCGGGCGCGCGGTGGGCGTGCGGAGCCCCGCCGCGAAGGCGTTGATCGACGCCTCATCGCCCACGTCCAGTAGCGTCGCCTCGGCGCCGAGCGCACGCAGTGCGCCAGCGTCCTTCTCCGAACGCACCGTGCCGATCACCGCGTCGCCGCGGGCGCGCAGTTGCTTGACGAGCTCGAGCCCGATGCCCCGGCTCGCGCCGGTGACGAGGTATGTCGCCATCGTGTGCCTCCGCCCGGCTCAGTTGCAGCCCTGGGCGTAGATGTTCAGGAACGCGAGGAAGTCCGTCGAGTTGAACAGCCCGTCGCCGCCGATCGGCGAGAGGTCCGCCCGCGGATCCATCGCGGCGAAGTCGTTCAGGTACGCGAGGAAGTCCGACGAGTTCGGCGCGCCGCCGCTGCCGTCCCAGTCGCCCGGCGCGGGGATGACGAAGCTCCACGTCTCGTTGGACGTGACCATGCCCACGCCGTTCTGAGCGATCACGTTCCAGTAGTACGTGCCGCACGGCGTCAGCGTGCCATCGGCGACCGCGAACGAGCTCGACGAGACCGTCTGGCTGACCAGCAGGCCCGAGACGATGTCCGGCGTCGTCGAGACGCGCACGACGTACTCGTCGGCGTTGAGCGAGTTCTCCCAGTCGAGCGGGATCGTGCCGTTGAGCGCCGCACCATCCGCCGGCGAGACGAGCGAGAATTCCTGCGGCGGGTCCTGCATGCCCAGCTGCAGCACGAAGTCCGCGATCACGGGCAGGTGGTCCGACGCGATCCCGCTGAGGCCGATCACGTTCGGCGTGAACCCCGCGAACTCCGCCGGCACCGCCGAGCCCATGCTCCGCGAGTCGAACACCCACGAGCGCCGGAGCGTCGCGATCGAGTCCTGCCACGCGATGTAGTCGAGCTTGCTCGAGCCCTGCGTGTTCCGCGAGTTGTCGAAGAAGTCGCGGGAGTCATCGAACATCATGTCGCTGCGATCGCGGTCGGTGCCATCCGTCGGGCCGGTCACTGCGGCCCGCGTGATCCACTCCGCGGGGCCCTTGCGCCCGTTGGTGTTCTCGTCCTCGTTCCAGTCGCCGCCGAGGATGATGGGGGTGTTCGCATCGAGAACGGTGGTCGAGACGCCGCCCTGCGGGATCTTGTTGTTGGGGTCGACGGTGCCGGTACCCGCGCCGTTGTAGAAGTAATCGATGAAGTACGCCATCCGCTGCGCGACGACCTCGCGATCGTCCTTATCGCTCTGGTCGCTCCCGCTCTTGAGGTGCGCACAGGACACGACGAGGTCGCCCGCGTACACGTTGTCGGGCAGGTCGATCTCCGCCCACTGCACCCCGCGCCCGGCGCTCCCGCCGTTGCCCGAGGTCGGGACGTACGCGTCCGCGAGCACGGTGAAGTTGCTCAGGGTGGCGGCGCCGTCATTGTTGATGTCCGCGAAGGGGTACTTGCTCAGGATGACCTGGCGGTTGAACCCGTCGTTGGCGCTGCTCACAAAGACATGGCGCAGTTGCGTGCTCGGATTGAACAGTTCCACGTACGACTGCACCGCCGCGTTGCCCTGGAACGGGTCGTTCCCGCCCTGGACGAACAGGTTCATGACCGTCGTCAGCGAGGCGACGGAGTCCACGCCGCCGCCGGTGCCATTGCCGCTGTTGTCGCCGGTCTCCTGGAGCAGGAGCACGTCGGGGTCCATCGCCGCAACGACGCGAGCGAGGCCCGACCAGTCCCCGCTGGTCGCCTGCTGCTTCCGCGGGTTGGTCGAGCACAGGGCGTCCTGAACGTTCCAGGTCATCACGCGGATGTCGTGGGGATCGGTGCGTGTGTAGTCCGCCGCGGCGGGGTTCCACTGGGCCATCGCCGAGCCCGTCCCGATCGCGCATCCGCACACGCCCGCCAAGCACGCCGAAGCCATCGTCCGCATCATTCGTCCCTTCTCAAGGGGCCCCGGGCACGACGTCCGGACGCCCTCCTCGTTCGTGCATTCTGGAAAGCAACCCCCGACGCCTTCGCGCCGGGGGTCACATGCTTGCTCACGAGCGCCCGCACGCGTGGCGGGCGGTGATGATTACTGGCAGCTCGAGTAGCGGTTCAGGAACTCGAGGAAGTCCGACGAGTTGAACAGCCCGTCGCCGTTGAGGTCGGCGAAGAACACCTGCGTGCTGTAGTCGTTCAGGTAGGCGAGGAAGTCCGACGAGTTGACCGAGCCGTCGCGGTTCCAGTCGCCCGGGCACCAGGCGTACCCGACGTACAGGAGGCTGTTGTACTCCTGGTCAACCTCGTCATCGAACATGTCGTCGCCATTGGTGTCGTAGACGATCGAGGCGCCGACCACGACGCCGCCGTTCGAGCGGGGATCGTTCTGGGCAAGGCCGGCCAGGCTGACGTTGTTCCAGCTCGTCGTGGCGGCGTTGCTGCTCCAGAAGGTGCCCGAGCCGACCGAGTTCGAGTCGGCGATCTCGAGGAACTGGATCTGGTACTTGGTCCCGCTGTTCACGCCCGTGAACACGTCGCCCAGCTCGAGCACGAGCTCGAGGCGGTACCCGAACTGACCGCCGCCCAGTTCGGTGTAGATGCCGCGGAGCAGGGCCACGTCGTAGTCAACGAACGGGATGCCCATGCCGTCGGTCTTGTCGAGCGCGACCGAGGAGAGCAGCCAGACGTTGCCCGCGGCGTCGAACGAAACGCCACCGATGGACGGGCCGAACGGGGCGGGCGGGTTCTCGAACGAGGCCGAGACGCGACCGATCACGTTGTTACCCAGCCCGTAGATGGGCTTGCCGTCCTCGGTGGCGACGGGGTTGTTCCACGCGGCGAGGGCCCAGGTGCCGCCCTGGGGGTTGGCGGGGTCGAAGCGGTACACGGCGATGCCGTTGTGGGGGTTGTCCTGCACAGCGCCGCCGAAGCGGTCGTCATACACCGTCGCCGCGACGAGCGAGAGGCCCGAGCGGGTCTGGCCCAGCGCGACCTGCGAGTTGCCGCCTCGGGCGCCAGCCTGCGAGCGGTACCCGTCGAAGGGTCCGCTCATGGTGCTGGGCTGGCCCTGGGGACCGGTGGGGTTGATGGGGTCGCTGAAGCTCGCGGGGGCCTGGATCGCCACCTTGGTGAGCAGGTCGCCGTCGGCCTCGACGCTCGCGAGCGCGATCGCCTTGGTGTCAGAGCCGCCCGCGTCCTTGGTCAGCGTGCCGATGGTGCCCGCCGCGCCGGGGGTGTTGAGGAGGTTGATCGTGCGGAACGCGAGCGAGCCGCGGGTGTCGCTCGACGGGGCCGCGATGTGCGCATCGGCCGCCTCAACGGTCGGCAGGCCCGCGACTTCCTCGTGGATGTACTGGCGGTTGAAGTTCTGCGACAGCAGCACCGGGCGACCCGCGACGCTCTGCGGGATGATGTTGGGCGTGCCCACCTGGCCGGGGTTCGCGATGGTGTAGATCCCCTGCCCGGTCTGCGAGAAGCCCGCGTTGCTCAGGCGGTTCACGGAGCCATTGCGCGAGCCCATGGTGATGCGGCCGACGCTCGGATCGTTGGGCACGGGGTTCGGACCCGCCGAGCCGAACGCGTCCCAACGGAAGTGCACGTTGCCGTTGGAGTCCACGGAGCCGAGGCCGAACTGGGCGTCATCGCCCACGAGGCCATCGGAGGCGTTGTTCACGACCTGCACGCGTCGAACGTACAGGCGGGAGGCCAGGGCCGGATCGAAGTTCACGATGCCGCCGACGATGTTGTTGACGTCGAAGCCGCCGTCGCCGGTGGCGAACTCGGCGAACGCCGCCGCGAACTGCGACGAGAGGCCCGCGCGGGCGATGGGCGTGCCCGGGTCATTGATCGCCGCGTTGCTGTTGATGCCGAAGCCGGGGGCGGTCCAGCGGTCGTAGCTCGCCGCGGTGTAGGGCACGCCGGTCAGCACGACCTGGCTGATGCTCTGGGCCGACAGGAGCGTGCTGGCGAAGCCCGAGCTCGTCTTGCTGCTCTTGATGATCGGCGCGATGCCGAAGGTCGTCCCGCCCGAGGTGAACAGGGGGGCCAGGTCGACAACATAGTCCTCGATCTGCTGCGCGCCCCACGCATCCAGCGCGTCGCCCGGCAGAGTCGCGGCGCCCTTCGCCACGCTGTCCTGCGCCATCGCCGAACCGGCCATCCCGCAAAGGGCCACAAGGGCCACCGCACGCGACATCTTTGACATCTTCAGCTCCTTCTCATCCACTCCAACGATCTCTCGCACACACTCCGGACCGACCCATCCGCAGGCCAGTCCCCCCGACACCGATCGCCCGGCGGGACAGGGAGCACACGCCCCCATTCACGCACGCCACTGGCGCTCGCAAAAAGGATCAGTTCCGGTCCCGATCTCTGGAAACTCTCTCGCGTCTCGTTCATCCCCGACTACGGGGGGATGGGTCCAAATCATAGCCCGTCTCCGAATCTCCGACCCCGCGATCCACGCTCCAAGCCATGAAGATTGCGCTTGATAAAGGTCGGTACGCGGGCCCCCCCGGGCCTGCTCGTCGGACAACCGAATCTTGACCAAGCCGCCCTCGGTTTCGGGGGGAGTGCCACGCCCCACGAAGCCCCCGGGGGGCGCCCCTCTCCCAAGTATGCCTCAGCCCGCTCAGCGGGCCCACGCCGCTGCGATCGCGCCCGCCAGACGGGCGTTCGACTCGACCAGCGCCACGTTCGCCCGCAGCGTCGCTCCGTCCGACAACTCGTGCAGCAGCCCGAGCAGGGCGGGCGTGACCGCACGTCCGCGAATCCCGCGCCCGGCCAGACGCCCCTCCGCCTCTCGGACCCACGCCGTAAAAGCTTGAGTATCAATGGCTTCCAGCTCCGGGATCGGGTGCGCCACCAGCACCC
The DNA here is from genome assembly GCA_034004365.1 of Phycisphaerales bacterium. Classification (GTDB taxonomy): domain Bacteria; phylum Planctomycetota; class Phycisphaerae; order Phycisphaerales; family UBA1924; genus JAVEWV01. The sequence goes on along the minus strand of JAVEWV010000003.1, from coordinate 6,745 downwards.
CCCGCCCGGTCCGCATCAGCTCGGAGTGCAGGTACCCCGCCAGCTCCGCCGGGTCGTCGAACCGCGCGTCGACGCGCGCGTCGGACTCGCGCTGGTAGAACGCCGGGAACGCGTCCGTCCCGAACCCAACCACAGGCACGCCAAGGGTTTCCAGCGCCTCGCGGGTCGCCTCGACGTCCAGGATCGACTTCACCCCGCTCGCCACGACCGCGACGGGGAATCGGGCCAGTGCTGCAAGGTCTGACGAGACATCGAGTTGCGTGCCATAGCCCCGGTGCACGCCCCCGATGCCCCCCGTCGCGAACACCCGGATGCCCGCCGCCGCGGCGATCTCCATCGTCGCGCTGACCGTCGTCGCCGCCGATTTCCCGCGGTGCATGAGCACGCCGAGGTTCGACGTGTTCGCCTTCTCTATTTCGCCCGGCTCCCCCGGAACTCCCAGCATCCGCTCCAGCTCCACGTCGGTCATCCCGGCGATCGGCACGCCGTCCAGCACGCCCACGAGCGAAGGCGTCGCGCCCGACGCGCGGACCGCGTCGCACAGTCGCGCGTGCAACGCCCTCGCCTCGCTCTGCGGCACGCCGTGCGCGAGCAGGGTCGTCTCGAGCGCGACCCGCGCCGGTGCGGTCCGGATCTGGATATCGCGCATGGTGCGGTCTCCGGGTCGCCCCGCCGAGGGAAGCCTTGACGCAATCTTCGTTGCGTGCGTGGCGGGGGCTCATGTATCGTATGGAACGCCGATCGACGGGTCGGTCCGAGCCCGCTCGTGGAACCCGATGGGGGACACCTATGAAGCAGTCCACTCTCGCGGCCATCGCCGCTTCGCTCTTCGCGGCCGGTGTAGCGCACGCTCAGGTCACGATTGAATGGGTCACCGTCGGCAACCCCGGCAACGCACCGGACCCGCTGAACAGTGGTGATATTCCCGGCATTGGCTCGGTCGGTTATGAGTACCGCATCGGGAAGTATGAGGTCACGAACGCGCAGTATGCCGCGTTTCTGAACGCCGTGGCGAAGAGCGATCCCCATGCGCTCTACAACGGCAACATGGGATCGAATGCGCGAGGGGGAATCGCCCGTCAAGGAGTGCTTGGCTCATACGTCTACACGCTTAGGCCGAATATGGGTGATAAGCCAGTAGTGTACATCAATTGGTATGACGCCGCTCGGTTCTGCAATTGGATGTCAAACGGACAACCTTCAGGGGGCGGTGGCACTGAAGAAGGCGTTTATGTGCTCGTTGGTCGCGAAGCCTTAGGCGCCATCACGAGAGATCCGTCGGACGCGAACCAGGTCTTTATTCCGACAGAGGGGGAGTGGTACAAGGCTGCCTTCCACCAGCCTGCCGCCTGGGGCGGCGACTCCGACGACTATTGGCTGTACGCCACGCAGAGCAATAGCGCGCCGATCAACGCGACGGCAACAAGCACTGGGGATGTCGCCAACCCCGGTTCAAATGTTGTCAACTACGACTTTGGTGCAGACTGGCAAATCCAAAACGGTATGGTCACCACGGTTGGCTCGGCAGGCAACACGAGTTTCTACGGCGCGAACGACATGAACGGAAACGTGTGGGAGTGGACGGAGACGTTAGTAGGCTCATTCAATCGTGGAGTCCGCGCAGGTTCCTGGGCAAGCTCCGAGAGTGACCTGCGTTCTTCGAATCGCGGCGAGGGGAGCCCGCCCTTTGAAACCTTTGTCGTTGGCTTTCGCGTCGCAAGTCTCGTCCCGCCCGCCCCCTGCCCCGCCGACTGGGACAACTCTGGCGGCGAGCCCAACTCCTCCGACTTCCTCGCGTACCTCAACGACTTCTCCACGCAGGACCCCGCCGCGGACCTCGCGCCGCCGGGCAACCCTCCCGGAGACGGCGTGTTCGACTCCTCCGACTTCCTCGCGTTCCTGAACCTCTACGCGCAGGGCTGCTGATAAGGGAGCTGCTGATCGACGCGCAGGACCTGGCAATAGACGCGCAAGGCCGCTGATCGCCTCGTTATGCTGGGCGTCCCATGGCAACCGTCCTGATCGCGCTCGGCAGCTTCGCGCTCTACATCGTCGCGTACCACACGTACGGGCGCTTCCTCGCGCGCCGCATCTTCCGTATCGACCCCGGGCGGCGTTGCCCCTCCGAGGAGTTCGCCGACGGGCGCGACTTCGTCCCCAGCCACCGTGACGTGGTCTTCGGGCACCACTTCACGAGCATCGCCGGCACGGGCCCGATCGTGGGCCCGGCGGTCGCGGTGGTGTGGGGCTGGGTGCCCGCGCTGATCTGGGTGCTCGTGGGCTCGATCGTGATGGGCGCGGTGCACGATTTCGGCTCGCTGATCGTGTCGATGCGGAACAAGGGACGCACGATCGCGGACCTCGCCGGCCCGATCGTCTCCCCGCGCGTGCGGCTGCTGTTCCTGCTCGTCGTGCTGATGGGCCTGTGGATCGTGCTCGCGGTGTTCGGACTCGTGATCGCCGGGGTGTTCGCGCTCTATCCGAGCGCCGTCGTGCCCGTGTGGGCGCAGCTCCCGATCGCGATCGCGCTGGGGCTGTGGACACGGCGCGGCGGGTCGCTCCTGTTCGGTTCGATCGTCGCGGTCGGGCTGATGTACGCCACCATCGCGTGGTCGGCGTCGGTCGACTGGTCGGGCGTGTCGTTCATTCCGAAGTTCCTTGACGGCGCGATCTCGCCCACAGCATTCTGGACGCTGATCCTGCTCGCGTACGTCGCCGTGGCGAGCGTGATGCCCGTGCAATGGCTGCTCCAGCCGCGCGACTACATCAACAGCCACCAGCTCCTCGTCGCGATGGGTTTGCTGGTGGTGGGGGTGCTAGCGGCTCGCCCGGCGATCGTTGCGGACGCGGTGAACCTCACGCCGCTCCCGCCCTCGCCCGGCGCGGCGGTGCCCTCGTTCATGCCGTTCCTGTTCGTCACGATCGCGTGCGGCGCGATCTCGGGCTTCCACTGCCTGGTCGCCTCGGGCACAACGAGCCGCCAGCTCCGCTGCGAGAAGGACGCGCAGTACGTCGCGTACGGCGGCATGCTCACCGAGGGCTTCCTCGCGACGCTCGTCATCATCGCGTGCGTCGCGGGCATCGGGCTCGGCACGCAGGCTGATGGCGCGACGCTCACTGGCGCCGCGGCGTGGCGCCACCACTACGCGACGTGGGGCGGCGACAGCGGGCTCAAGAGCATCATCGCCCCCTTCGTCACCGGCGCGGCGAACATGATCGAGACGCTCGGGCTCTCGCACGCGCTCGCGCTCACCGCGATGGGCGTGTTCATCGCCAGCTTCGCTTCGACGACGCTTGACAGCGCGACCCGATTGCAGCGGTACGTCATCGAGGAGCTCGCCGGGCGCGGGCGTGCCCCGGGCGAGGGCTTCCGCGTTCCCATCCTCACGAACCGCTATGTCGCGACGGGCGTCGCCGTCGTTTCCGCGGGGGCGCTCGCGCTGTCCGACGCGCTTGCACGCGATCCGACCACGAACAAGCTCAAAGGGCTTGAGAATGCAGGTCGCGGCGGGCTCACGCTCTGGCCCATCTTCGGCGCGACGAACCAGCTCTTGGGCGGGCTCGCGCTGCTGGTGGTCACCGTCTGGCTCGTCCGCCAAAGGCGCCCCGCGTGGGTGACCGCGATCCCGATGCTCTTCATGCTCGTCATGACCGCGTGGGCGATCGGCGCGATGGTGATGCAGTTCGCCGGTCAGGCGGGCAAGCAGCACCTCCTGATCGTGTCGGGGCTCGTGCTGCTGCTCGAGCTGTGGATCGTCGCCGAGGCCGCGGCACTCGTGTTCTCGGGGCGCGCCCGCGCGCCGCAGCCCGCGTCGTGAGGGACCTATCGTCCGCCCGGGGCGTCCCTTGCACACCCGCGACAACGCAGGAGTCGTTGATTCCATGTTGAACACCCGGTTGAACACCCGCGCGCCTCGATCGCTGCTCCTTGCACTCGCGCTGTGCGCCCCGGCTTCGCTCGGCGCGCCGCCCGATCCCGTCTCGCCCGCGCGGGAACGGGAAGAGGAAGCGCAGGCCGCGCGCCCCGTGATCCCAGAGTTCCCCGCGCCCGCGGGCTGGTCCGGCGCGGCCGTCGAGCTCGCCCGGCGTGCGATCGCGATCCCCGACCCCGCCCGCCTCCGCGCCTGGCACGACATGACCGCCTCGTTCCCGCACGACGCGGGCACCGAGGGCGACGCGCGCGTCATCGAGTCGCTCGCGGGCGCGTTCCGCGAGATGGGCCTGGACGTCGAGGTGCACGAGTTCTGGGCGCTCCTCGCGGTGCCGGTCTCGGCGAGCCTCGAGATCGTCGCGCCCGATCGCGTCGAGCTCTCGCTTCGTGAGGACGCCCTGCCCGAGGACGCATACTCCGGCAACCCCGCGCTGCGCCTGGGCTTCAACGCGTTCTCCGCGTCGGGCGATGTGACGGCGCCCGTCGTCTACGCCAACTACGCCACGAAGGCCGACTTTGAGAAGCTCAAGGACCTGGGCGTCGACGTGACGGGGCGCATCGTCCTCGCGCGGTACGGCGGCAACTACCGCGGCTTCAAGGCCAAGTTCGCCGAGGACGCCGGCGCCGTGGGGCTCATCATCTATACAGACCCCGCCGACAGCGGCTACGCCCAGGGCCTCATGTGGCCCCGCGGCGGCTACGCGTCGCCGTCCTACATCCAGCGCGGCTCGATCGCCAACACGCGCATCCCGGGCGACCAGCTCACGCCCTTCGTCGAAGCGACCAAGGACGCGAAGCGCCTCGACCCGCACGACGCGGGCCTGCCCGGCATCCCCGTCCAGCCCGTCGGCTGGGACGCCGCGCAGAAGATCATGGAACGCATGGAGGGCGACGAGGTCCCCGCGGGCTGGCAGGGCGGGCTGCCGCTGCGCTACCGCATAACGGGTGGTGACGCGCTCCGCGTCCGCCTCAAGGTCGAGCAGAAGCACGAGGTCATCAAGACCGCGAACGTCATCGCGACGCTGAAGGGCGCGTCGCGTCCGGACGAGCGCGTCGTGATCGGCTGCCACCACGACGCGTGGGGATATGGCGCGGGCGATCCCGCCGCGGGGATGGTGTGCGTGCTCGAGGCCGCGCGGGCGATGTCCGAGCTCGCGCGCCAGGGCGAGCGTCCGGTGCGCACCGTGCAGTTCGCCGCGTGGGGCGCCGAGGAGCAGGGCATCATCGGCTCGACCGAGTACGTCGAGCGCGAGGCGAAGGACCTCACCCGCAACGCCGTCGCGTACTTCAACCTCGACATGGCCGCGATGGGCCCGCAGTTCGGCTCGGGCGCCTCGCCCGTGCTCAAGCAGCTCGTGCGCGACGCCGCGACCATCGTGCCGCAGGCCCGCGATCCCGAGCGTTCGGTCTTCGACGAGTGGAACGCTCGCGCGGGCGCGGGCGTCGGCGACCTCGGCGGCGGGTCCGACCACGTCGGGTTCTGGTGCTTCGCGGGCGTGCCCAGCCTCACGCTCGGTGGGGGCGGCTCGCGCGGCGTCTCCTACCACTCCATCTACGACAACCTCAACTGGTACCGCGCCATCGTCGGCGAGGACTACGAGCCCGCGCTGATGGTCTCACGCATGATCCTCGCGACGCTCGCCCCCCTCGCGATGGACGACGATCCGCCCTACGACCTCGTCGCACACGCCGAGCAGACCCGCGCCCACCTGCGCACCCTCGCACGCATCGCGATCGAGCGCGGGGTGGTGCAGGCGCCGGAGGACGGGCGTGAGTGGCCGCGCGAGTTCGAGGGCATCGTGCGTTCGATCGACTGGTACGCCGCTGTTGCGGACCGATTCGAGCGTGCGTTGCACGATCCGAGCGAGTCGGGGCGCATCGCGCCCGACGCCGCGGCACGCGCGATGCTCGATCTCAACGCCGTGTGGCTCGACGAGCGCGGGCTGCCGGAGCGGGCCTGGTTCCGCAACCAGTTCGCCGCGACGGACGAGGACTCGGGCTACGCGGCGTGGATGCTCCCGGGCCTGCGCGCATCGATCGAGCGGAAGGACGCGGAGCTGCTCGCGACATACGCCGCGCGGCTCGGGTCGGTCTTCGATCGCATGGCGTCGCGCCTCGCGCGCGAGTTGCCACGCGAAGAGTGACGAACCTTACTCTGCAGATGCCCGGTGCCTGATGCCTGTTGCCTTCCCATAAAGCAACACCCCCGCGTGGGCGGGGGTGCGGCGTTGGATCATGATGTCCCGACAGTGCGCGGCATGGTGGCCGCCGCGCGTCCGCCTCACACCATCGACTTGAGGCTCTTGAGCGGGCGAACCTTCACGACGTTGCGGGCGGGCTTGGCCTTGAAGGTGGTCTGCTCGCCGGTGAAGGGGTTGATGCCCTTGCGCGCCTTGGTCGCGGGCTTGCGCTGCACCGTGACCTTCATGAGCCCGCCGACGTTCACGACGCCCGGGCCGCTCTTGCCGAGGTCGGCCGAGATGATCTGGCCCAGCGCGTCGAACACGCCCGCGACGTCCTTGCGGGTGATGCCGACGTGATCGGCGATCGTCTTGAACACGTCGCCCTTGGTGCGGGCCTTGCTCGCCGCGCTGATCTTCGCGGGACGCTTCGTGCTCGCGGTCGGCTTGGCGCTGGCGCGGCCCGCGGTCCGCTTGGTCGTCTTCTTGCCGCCCGACTTCGTCGCCTTCCGTGCTGCCATTGCTTCACTCCGTTGCTGGCGCCGGACCCCTCTCGACCCGGCGAATCACCGAGAAATCCCGCCGCGACCGGGCACACGCCCGCCGCCGCGTCGCAGGAGTATGGCACGCCCGA
>JAVEWV010000032.1:0-19568 GCA_034004365.1 Phycisphaerales bacterium | reverse complement strand
TGAATATTCTCGTGCCGACCCAGCCCGCCCAGAACGAAAACTCCCGCCGGACGTTGCGTCCGACGGGAGCCAAGTGACCCCAAGGGGATTCGAACCCCTGTTTTCAGGATGAGAACCTGACGTCCTGGACCAGACTAGACGATGGGGCCAGCTTTCTCGGAACACCATCGGTCCAAGACCGTTGCAAGCCTACCCGCCGCCCGCGCCTGGTCAAGCCGGGACGCCCGTATGGCATCCACCGCAAAGGCCCACTCAGGCCGTCGCGAGCGCCATGCTGCGACGGATCTGCGACAGGGCGTACACCGCGGCCTCGGCCTGGCAGTGCCCCACCACCGCGCCCGAGCCCCCGCCGTTCCGGTCCCGCCACTCCGCCCGGTAGCAGTCAAAGAGCTGGATGTGGACGAGCCGCAGCTCGAGCCCGAGCTGGGACGCCTCGTCCCGCACCCGATCGAGCGTCGGGTACGCACGACCATCCGAGGCGTACTCACATCCCGCAGACGACAAGGCCGTCCAACCCGTGGCGTACAACTCGTCGATCGCGAAGCTCAGGCCCATCCGCGCACCTCCCGCAGGGCCCCGCGCGGCCCTGGTGTTCTATCGGCTCGAACGCCGCAACCGCGTGCACTGCGCACGCGAACGCCGTCCGGCCCCAAGCCCTCGCCCGCTCCGGACAGATCGTAACGCCTCTCAACCCCCTCGCGTCCACCAATCCATCCGAACGGGCATCAAATATACCCTATTAAGGGGAAGAAAGCGACAGCACCACCATGTCATACACCGCGTGCGCCGCGGCCGCGATCCCGAACCCCCGCCACAGATAAAGCCCGCCGAAAAAGAGCCCGGCCAGGGTCAGCGAGATCGCCCGGCGCCACTCCATCGACCCGTCCGCGCCCGAGAGCCGGTGGTACGCCGCGAAGGCAACCGCGACGACCACCACGCCCGCGATGCGCGCGGGCATCGCGCGGAGCCGCGCGAGGTCAACGAGCACGAGGTCGAGGAGCGCGAGCCCGATCATCCGGAACAGCAGCTCCTCGTACAGCCCCGCGCCGATCGCGAGCGTGAGCCTCCCGAGCAGCGGCATCTGGTGCAGTTCGCCCCCCGCGAGCACCTCGATCGCGGATCGGTCCGTGTGCGGCGCGATGAGCGCCATCAGCACGAGCAGCGGCGCCGACCACGCCGTGCTCTCCATCGCCATCGCGCCCAGCGTGGGGAGCTTGATCGTCCACGGATCGCGGAGCAGCACGTGCCACACGAGCAGGACGGTGACGATCAGCGCCGCGGGCAGGTGCAGCCCGACGGCGCCGAACAGCTCGAAGAAGTCCGCGAGCATCCGCTGCGCACGGATCGTTTCCATCGTGCCCGACGCGGGGTCCGCGAGGTACAGCACCGAGCCGATCTCGTACAGCACGATCAGCGGCAGCAGCAGGCACAGCACGTGCAGCGGGCGGCGCGAACGCTGCGCGTACGACATCTCATCGATGGACGGACGCGCGGGCGCTTCTGACGCCGGCGCGGACCGCTTGGCGGAACCCGACGCGACCTTGCCCCGTGCTCGCGACGCCTTGGTGCCCATGACTGCGCGACAGAATAAGCCGCCCGCGGCGGTGTCCGCTCGCGGGCGTGCATGAACGCTTCGTAAATGGTGGGTCGGGCTTAGGCCTTGGCCTTGAGACGCGCCGAAAGGCGGCTCTTGCGGCGGGCCGCCTGATTGCGGTGGATCACGCCCTTCTGAGCGGAGCGGTCCACGACCTTGCACGCGGTACGGAAGGCGTCGGTCGCCTCGGCCTTGGTCCCGTGCGCGAGCTTGTCGGAGAACTCACGCAGGGCGTCGCGCATGTTGCGGAGGCGCCAGCGATTCAGCGCGCGACGCTTGGCGTTCTGACGGATGCGCTTCTGGGACGAGAGCGAATGAGCCATGCTGGTGCCAAACTCCTGCGAGGTCGAGGACGGGAACAAGGGCCATGCCCGACACCGAACCGGGACGGCCGCGAGGGCCAGTCCCGAGCCAGCGGGGACAGGAAGGAATCTTTGCCCCTCCGCCGCCGGGATCAAGCGGGGCCCCCAGGAACCCAAGCCTCCGCCCGAGCACCCCCCGGACTTTGCCCGGCCCCGCCGGACTCCGCCCGAAACCCGCCCGCACGCCCTCCCCCACGCACATGAGGGGGACGCCCGCACTTGCCGATGCCCGGGAGGCCCCATACGCTGTGCCCTGTGCACGCGGGCGTAGCTCAATTGGATAGAGCATCTGACTACGGATCAGAAGGTTAGAGGTTCGAGTCCTCTCGCCCGTGCTTGAAGATGCCCTTCCCGGCAAGGGGAGGGCATTTTTTATTGGTCAGGATGTCATTCGACGCGATCGCCTTCTCCACCGGGTACTCCTCGGCTACAAGGCGCGATGTTTGCGACGGCGGATGAACGAACTCATCAGTTCACCGGGACCGCACAAGGACGGAGCGGGCGATGACCGATTAGGATTACGTTAGCGCAAGGGGCCAGCGATCGAGGCCGTCAAAGCCATCCCGAAGGCGACCGCCCAAGAGTGGGTCAGCATCGCGTACATCGAGGCGATCGCGGCCCAAGCGGGACTCAACATCAAGGACTGCCGCTGGGACGACGGTGTCGACATGGACATCGGGTCCAACAAGCGACTTCGCGGCTTCCCGAACATCTTGAACCTCTACCTCGTCCTTCAATTGAAGTCGACGACGGACTGGGAGGTGAAGAACGACCACATTCACTTCGCGCTCAAAGCCTCGAACTACACGATGCTCCGAGATCCAGCGAGCTACCTCCCGCAGTACCTCATCCTCTACACAATGCCGATGTCGCGCGTCCAGTGGATCCGGCACCAGGACACACACTCCGAGTTCCGTGACACGGCCTACTTCTTATCTCTACGCGACTTCCCTGATCTTGTCCCACGCACGGACGGCAAGCCCCGCGTCACGAAGACGGTGCGAGTTCCGATCGCTAACCGACTCACCGCCACATCCCTCCTCCGTATCTACAGGGAGGAATGCGAGCGGGTCGTCAGAATGCGAGATGGGACATGATGAACCTCTCTAACATCGAGAGCGTTCTCAGGAACATCGACCCACAATCGGTCGCTCGCTTCCTATCGCGGCAGGGCTACAACCGAGATGGCGGCAGGCCCGGACAGGTCGAGGTGTTCTCGTCCGAGGGTGGCGACATGATCCTCGTGCCGCTGAATCAGCATGCCGACGACTACGCGCGGCGGCTGCGCGACATCGTCGAACTGTTCACCGACGACACCACACCGCTCGACGACGTGGTAGGGAAGATCGTCCTCCCCCAATCCGACATCATGCGGTACCGCATCGAGACCCCGGAGACCACCTGGGGCCACCTACGCCTCCACTACACGCAAGAGGCGATGGGAGCACTCTACAACATCCTCCAATACACGGCGGCTGGAGTCTCTAGCCAAAGGACGGACTACCGCCGAGTCTCGGAAGCCGCTCATTCCTTTGCGCAACAATGCCGTTTCGGTCAAACTGAGTACGGCAGTTTCGTGCTCAAGGTGTTCTGTCCAGTCGAGCCGATCGTTGCTAGAGACGATGTCGGAGAGCCGTTCGGTCGACAAACAACACGCGCCGTTATCGAAAACCTTGAGTTCCTCGCAAGCGAACGATCTGAAGATCCCGAAGAACCGCTTCCCCCAACGTTGAACCGTCAGGTCGCGACCTCGGTTCATCGGCTTCGCCCACAAGGCAACCTCGGAGTCCAAACCGAAGTTCTGATGCGGTACATCGCGTTGGAACCTGACGAAGTGACGCTGGCACACAGGGCAACCCCGGCAAAGAAGGATGACGTCACCAAGCTCGATCTCGGACCCTTCATATTCAGTCGAGCCAAAAGCGTCCGCGACCGCTTGAAGAAGGCAGAGGAGTTCGAGCCCGAACTCCTGAGAGGGCACATCGAGACGCTTCACAAGGATCGGCCCGTCCGTGACACCGACCAGAGTCACGAAGTCACCTTAGACGTCAGGTACGGGACCTCCAGGCGTAAGCTGCGCGTTAGATTGCTGCCTCGTCAGTATCGGGATGCGATCCGGTGGCATGACTCGAACACGGAAGTCGATGTCGACGCGGTTATCGACAAGCGAGGGAAGGTCTGGTCGGTGTATCGCCTGAATGACTTCCGTGCTTCGGATCCCAACGCCAATCGAGCCACACTGTTCGACGTTCCAGCACCAGACGAGGATGACGGATGAACGAGAACAAGGGATGCGACTCCTGCTGGGCTCACGACACAAGCACGCTAGAGAAGGTCGGCGAGACCGAGCACAACGAATACCTCGGCGGCAAGGCACGCGAGGACATCAATTACTACCGCTGCAAGGACTGCCGAACGAAATGGCAGCACATCAGCGAGAGCGGAGCCGGTGGTCGCGGTCGCTTCTGGAATGTCGTGGACTAGCCGAAAGTGAACACCCTCGCGCCGAGTCGCTCCGATGCGAGGACGGGAGATTCCACCTCCCGGATGTCGACGGGCGAGGACCATCAAGCCGCGGCTTCTTGCAGCCAGCCTGATCAATTGCAAAAGTCGTTGCGGCAGCGTCCATCCCCGGGCGCTTCCCGGTGCGCTGAACAGCGCGGGTGAAGCTCCGCTCGCGGCTCAGGAAGCCGCATGGAGCCTCGTCGAAGACACTGCCAATGGGCGCAACAGGACTCGAACCACGATCGCCAACGCGTTGTCTGAACGCGGCTTAGGCGAAGCCGAGTCCAACGCAGTTGCAGAAGTCGTTGCACGCTGGCTCGAACGCGCTCGGGCCGATGAGTCCGAGCGCGCGGCCCTGTTGTCGTTCGTTCGCACCTTGATCCCGTCCCCGGATCGAACCGCACCCATGCCCGCGGCGGGGGACGCCGCGCGCTCACAGACGGAGGGCTTGTGATTGAGCACGTCGAAGGTTCTGACCCCGCCCGCGTTCGCCTGGAGATTCCCACCGCGGCGTTCAACGAACTGACGCAGATGGTGGAGCGATCCATCCGCACCGAGCGGGCACGCATGAACGCCTACCGGGCTCGCGGTGCCGAGCGGGACGCCCGCCACGCCCAGATCGCCTACCACGCGCTGAAGGACCTGCACTCGATCCTGATGGGCCGCGATCCGACGGGAGGCGAAGGGGGGACGCCGTGAGGCGGCCCCCCGCGCCCCCGGACGCATCCCGGTTCTCGCCTCCGGGTAATCGCAACGCCGTTGCGCAGTGGCCCCCTGTCCCCCCGGTGCCCGTCGCCGTCGGAGCGTCGGCCCTCGCCCCGGCGCTGGGGCCGACGCGGAGCGGCGAGGGCGCCGGGGGACCCCCCCGTGCCTTGAGCCCGAGGGGCCGAGGTTCCCCCGGACCCTCCGATCCCCGAGGTGTACCACCGGGGATAGAAACCCGATCCGACGCGAGCAGGATGCCCGAGCCGGGCGTCGAGATCGGGCTCGACTGGATCCGCTGCACCGGTGACGAAGAGCTTTACGAGAAGCTCAAGAACTACCTGTGGAGTTGGCTGGGACCGCACGACCGGGCCGGGAGGGGCGCGATGTACTTCCGGGAGGGCGAATGGTGGGACCCGGGCATCTGCCTGAGCCGCGGCCACAAGGACCGGATCTGCATGATCGATGTGCAGGGGGCGCGGCTCAGGACCATGCGCGCCGATGACCGGGTCGCCCTGCTCCGGGTCCTTCTGGAAATGGGCATGAAGGCCACCCGCATCGACGGCGCGCTCGACTTCATCGGGCAGCGGCTCGACCTGCACCGCCACGCGCTGGCGTCCTGCCGAGCGGGCGAACTGTGCGTCGCGCGTTCCTACGGCGAGCACGATCGGTTCTCAGCCGACGGAACGCCCCTTCGGCTGCACCTGAGCATCGGTGCCCGCGACTCGCCGACCTGCAGCCGCATCTATGACAAAGGTCTGGAGCAAAGCGTTGCGCCGCCCGGCGTTTGGGAACGCCTCGAAGTCGAGTGGAAGCAGCACAACGCGTCGGTTGTTGCGACCAACCTTGTCACGGCGGGTGACCGATCCCGATGGATGCTCCTGGAGTTCATCCTCGGCGCGTTCGACTTCCGCGAGCCGAACGGCCGGAGCGAGCTCGACCGCCGAGCGCGCTCGGACTGGTGGGAGAGGATCGTCGGCACCGTTCAGACCGCCCGGCCCGCCCCCGCCCGGAAGGATGAATCGTTTGAGAAGTGGCTCGCGTGGCTCCAACGGTGCATCTGTCCTCGACTGCTGGAATTCTCCCAAGCCGCGCACATCACTCCGGAGGCGCTGCTCACACGCATGCTCGTCGGCGTCGAGCCCTCGACCACGGGCGGGCAGCTTGTTGCTGGCTGCGTGGAGTGGCTGCACTCGCACGCGGGACCGATCGCGGGCGAGCAAGGTTCGCATGGGCCATCCCACCCGGTTCCGGGTACAACATAAGAACTTCACGAAGCCGCCCGCAACTTCGTAGCGATCCGGGCGTACGGATCGGTGCCCAATCCGATGTGTGCAGAAGGAGGAAGCTCGATGGGACGACGGCTGGCCGGTTCGATGGTGTTCTGGGGGGCCGCTCTGGCGGGTCCGGTCCTCGCGATCCCCGCGTTCGCGCAGGTGGGGCACCGCCCGCTGGGGACGCCCGACGCGAACGGGTTCTACTGGACCACCGTCTCGGGCGGGGCCAACCCGGCGTTTCACAGCGACGATTTCAACACGCCGTTCTCCAACGGGCGTGGCAGCGTCGCGTACGACTACCGCCTGTCGCGTCTCGAGATCTCCACCGCGCAGTGGATGGAGTTTTACAACGCGATGGGCGACACGGCGGACGTGTTCACGACCGTGGGCCTGCCGCCGGCGTACTGGGGCGCGACGCGCGACACGAGCTACAACGGGCCGGGGCGACAGTACAAGCTGATCAACCATCCCGACGCGGCGAACTACCCCGTCGGCGCCGTCACATGGCGTCAGGCGGCGCTCTATTGCAACTGGCTGAACAACGGCAAGCCCGACGACTTCGCCGACATCGCGCGCGGAGCGTACGACACGACCACGTGGGGACAGGACCAAGACACGGGGCGTTTCAGCGACGCCGACACGCACGAGCCCGGCGCGAGGTACTGGATCCCCTCGCTCGACGAGTGGATGAAGGCCGCGTTCTGGGATCCGCGCAAAGGCGACAACAACGGCTGGTGGCTGCAGCCCGCGACGCAGGACGAGGTGCTGATCGGGGCGCCGCCGTGGGAGGGCGGCGAGAGCAACGCGGCGTTCGGCCTGCCGAACTGGGGCGAGATGGAGATCCCGATCGGGAGCTACGTGGACGTGCAATCACCCTGGGGCCTGTTCGACGCGTCGGGCTCGTCCTCGGAATGGTTGGAGAGCTGGTCGCTGCTTAGCGGCGTCGGTGATCCGCAGCCCTACGCGCGGATGTACATCACCTCGTACGCCGGGGGCCCCGTCGAGATCTACCCGTGGGGGTGGGGAGGGGTCGCGCCTACGTCGGCCGGGACCTCGCGTTCGAGCTTCCGCATCGCGTCGTTGGTACCGAGCGTTCCAGTGAGCAGCATTGTTGTCGCCGGTCTGGTAACGGCTTCATTGGGAAGAAGGAGGCTTGGAGTATGAACAAGAGACCCAATCGTCTGGCTCATCGTGCGGCGCTGGCATTGATCGCCGGATCGGCCTCGGTCGGGCTCGCGCAGAACGGCACGATCTACTACATGGATGGCTTCACACAACTGGGGACGGATTCGTTCAGCGCCACGTCGCTGTTCGTGCCCGTGTCGACCAAGCGCGTGGTGATCGTGCCGGACTCGGGCAACGACATCCCGCAGCTCACATTCCAGGGAAGCGTCGATCTCGAAGGGCCCGTGAGCTTCATCCTGGGCACCTCGGACGCCGCCGTCTTCGTCAATACTGATATTTCACCGACACTCGTTGGGGGCGACTGTGCGGGCATCGACGCGCTGGGCGTACCGGTTACGACGCGATTCTACGGCGGGATCGCCGGCGACCTGACCGGCGAGCTCCAGTTCGACCAGATGTCGCGTTTCGACGTGGGCGGCGAGATCCAGGACGACATTGAGATCACGGCTCCGTCGAACGCCACGATGGGCATCATCGTTGAGGCGGGTGCGATCACGAGCACGGGTTCGGTGCGATTGACGAACGGACGCATCGGGCGTGTCAAGACGTTCACCGCGGGCGGGAACACGGGTGACATGGCGGGACGGATCATCGCGTCGGGCTCCGACTCGATATCGGGGTTGACTCGCATCGGACGGATCGAGATCGCAGGCGACGTCACCGATTGCATCGAGGCTCCGAACGGAGATATCGACACCATCGTCGTAGATGGCGACCTCGGCGACGCCACGACGATCGGTGCGATCCTCGTCGATGCGGCAACTGGCGTGCGCAGCATCGCCGCGGCTTCGATCTCCGGAAAGATCATGACAGCGGATCTGCCCCTCTTCACCACTGCGGGCTATCTCCAGGAGTTGATCACGACTTCGGGCAGTGTGAAGGGGTTGATCGTCACCCGTCAGATTCTGGTGCTGCCAATGGGAACAGAAATTGGCGTCGACATCGCGGGCGATCTGGAAGCCGATATTGAGGTGTTCGGGCCGCTCGACGCAGACTTTCGCGTTCGTGGCGACGTCACGCCGAGCGCGAACATCAGTGTGTATCAGATCAAAGCTGGAAGAGATGTCATCATTGATGGCTCCTTTGAGGGCCAGTTCGATATCGTTGGTGGTATGTTTGAAACCAACAACATTCCAGGGAGCCTGCTCGGCACAATTGACATCGGCGATGAACGCGGACTCGCGGGGCAGATCAATATCAACGCTCGAAATGGCGCCGGGGGCAGCGGCGTCTGGCACTCGGGCGGGTCGGTGACCGTGGGTTCCAGCAGCGGCACCACGACCATCACGCTCGCGCCCGAGCCCGACTACGACGACCTCGCCGACAACTCCGGCTCGCCCACCGACTACGGCACCGGGCCCGGCGCTGTGGGCGTCGTCCCCTTCGACCAGCACCGCTTGGACTCCATCCCCCAGGACGGCAACGACGAGTACTGCGGCCTTCCGCTGGTCTCGCCGCCGTGCACGAGCGGCGTGACGCGCGCGATCCGTTTGCGCCACTACGGGCCCGTGATGGACAATGGCAGCGGGGATTTCCCGGTGGTCCTCAAGCACAAGGCGATGGGCGGCGGATCGTGGACCGACACGTTCGATGACAACGGCGAGGGCTGGAGCTGGTGCATCGACGGACGCGACGTGTACTTCTGGCCCACCAGTGGGACGTGGCCGAGCCTGCCGCGCGACTACCAGATCACGAGGCAGGCGGGCCGCCTGCGCTGCGCGAACCTGCCCGATACGGCCGGAGGGAGTCCGGTCACGCCGGACGTGGACAACTACACGTACGACTTCACCATCAAGCTGTGCTTCGGCAGCTTCGACCTCAACACCGACGGCAACCTCGATTACCTCGACACCGCGACGTGGATCGCCGATCCGTCGGACGTGAACCTGGATTCGAGCACGGACTCGCAGGACCTCGCCGACCTGAACCAGGCGATCGCCGACTACAACGACTGAGGCCCACAAGGCCCCTAGCCAAGCCCGGACAGGGGCGGACCGAGAATCCGCCCCTTTTCTCTTGTTCAAATCCTCGTATCGTAGTAGGATGAACGAGTGGCGACCAAAGACCGAATCTCGATCACGCTGGACCCGGGGCTGATCGCCCGGGTGGACCGCCTCGCGGAACTCCGCGAGTGCTCACGCTCCGCCGCGATCGAGATGATGCTCGAACGTGCGGTGGAAGAGGATGAGAAGCTGTTCGGCAGCCTGGAGAATCCCGTGCTCGGCGCGATCGTGCAGAGCATCCTGGATCACCCCAAGATCGTGGCGTCGATCGCGTCGCTCGTCGGGCAGGGCATCACGCCGGACGAACTCGAGAGGTGGAAGACCGCGGGGCCAACCGCCCGGCGTGCTCGCCAGTTGATGCGACAGGAGAAGGGGCGGCGGACGGACCTTTCCGGGGAGGGTGCGTGATGGACGGAGATTTCCGGGGACAAACACCGAGGGATTCGGTCGTTCGGTGCGAACCCGGCTTGCTGGATACGAGATCCGCGCGCGAGTTCCTCGGCGGGATCAGCGAGAACACACTGCGCAGCTTGTTGGCTGGATACGGCGTGGAACCGGTCAAGATCCATCGTCGCGTGATGTGGTGTCTTGAAGATCTGCGACGGGTTGTCCTGCGGCTTCCTCGTGGCGATGGTGCGGAAGGGACTCGCTGATGGGATCGCTGCAACGGACCGCCCGAGGATGGCGCTATCAGTTCTTCGATCACGTTCGGGAGCGTCGCTTTGTGTCATGGCCAACGTGCTCGAAGCGCGATGCCGAAGCAATCGCGGGTCATATTGACGAGCTGGTTGCATCCCTCCGGATGTCATGCATCGTCCCAGCGGAAACCCGTGCATGGCTCGTTTCCGCGCCCGAAGCCCTCGTCGATCGTCTCGCGGATCTCGGCCTCTGCCAGCCGCGTGCGTCGACTCGGCTCGGCCCGTTCATCGACCGCCATATCGAGCAGCGCCGCGCGGATAGCAAGCCGGAAACCATCAA
The DNA here is from genome assembly GCA_034004365.1 of Phycisphaerales bacterium. GTDB lineage: Bacteria > Planctomycetota > Phycisphaerae > Phycisphaerales > UBA1924 > JAVEWV01. Next base: position 8,962 of record JAVEWV010000032.1, on the reverse strand, counting down.
GACGTTCCAGCGAGCCAGGAAGCACCTCTTGTCGTTCTTCAAGGGCGATCGCCTCCTCTCGTCGCTCACGAAGCCGCAGTGCGTCGAGTTTCGCGCCTACCTGCTCGCAGAGAAGCCGCAGGGGGCCGGTCTCGGCCCCAACACCGCGAATACCACGGTTCGCCTCTGCTCACAGTTCTTCAATGCGGCGATCAGGCAGGATCTCGCGGCATCCAATCCGTTCGCGGGACTGCCGAAGACGACCAAGGGGAACCCGGAGACGTACGAGTTCGTCGATCACGAGTCGATTGCCCGGATCCTCGACAAGTGCCCCGATGCTCAGTGGCGGCTCATGGTCGTGCTCGCTCGGTACGGCGGGCTCCGCTGCCCCAGCGAGGTGCTTGGGCTCACATGGAACGATGTTCTGTGGGATCGGGATCGAATGCGGATCCGTTCGGAAAAGACGGCTCGGCACGGGAACGGCGGAATCCGATTCACGCCCCTGTTCCCAGAGGTCGCCCGCGAGTTCCGGACGGTCTACGAGGTCGCTGAGCCGGGCGAAGTCTTCGTGATCACGCGGTACCGCTCGTCCGCGGTGAACCTGCGCACGCATCTCCTGCGGATCATCTCCCGCGCGGGTTTGGAGCCGTGGCCCAAGCTCTGGCAGAACCTTCGGGCAAGTCGGCACGTCGAACTGGCCCGACTGCATCCGGCGGGCATCGTGAACCAGTGGCTCGGGCACAATGCGAAGGTGGCGGCTGATTACTACGAGCACGCGACCGACGCGGACTATGCGGAGGCCTCTCGAAGCGCGACCGGTCGAGTTGCAGAAGTCGTTGCAGCAGGGCGCATCACTGGGCATCACCCAGCACGAGAAACCCCTCTCGCCGCTCAGGAAGCCGCATGGAGCCTCGTCGAAGACACTGCCAATGGGCGCAACAGGACTCGCACAACCCCCGAAATCCTCGGAGAAAACGCCAAATCAGGGCCGAGGCGGCAACAAATCCGGCAACATCGTCGGTGGAGATGGTACCGCCGCGCTCGCGGCTGCATCCCAGCTCCCCACCGATCCCGACCTGGCCCGTGTCGTCGAGGCGTGGGAGAACCTGCCTGCGGCCGTTCGGGCGGGCATCGTGGCGATGGTTCGGGCGAGCGTGCCGGGTCGCTGAGCGCTGGGATTCGGCGTTCAGCGGGCCACGAGCAGCGCGGGCTCGCCGCGGTGGTACCGTGCCAGGTGATCCCCCTGCTCGACCGCCGCGGCGTGGTAGGGGATCCAGATCACCGCGACCGACGTCAGCGCGATCGCGCACACCCACGCGCCCACCTCGGCGCTCGCCCTCCTGCGGAACGCCAGCAGCACGCCCAGGCCGAAGCCCGTGGTGAGCACCTTGAACGCGCCCAGCCCCGGAACCCCGGCATGCGCAACGACCGCCCGGGCCAGCGGGTTGGCCTCGAGCATGCCCAGCGTGCTCGCGTGCCAGGCGGTCAGGGCAAGATCGATCAGGGCGAGCAGCGCGATCGCGGCGACGGCGATCTGCACGCGGCGGGCCCGATGGACGCTCGGTGGGTTCTGCATGGCTCGGCCTCCTCGGGCGGACGGACCGCCCCGGGAACCGGCGACGTCTGGAGGAGGGCCATGCAGTTCGGGCGAGATTGGCGCGCGGCAGGCCGGGGGGTAGATTGGGTGCCGGGAGGGCGTCCAATGGACCGCAGCGAGGCCACCATGCTTGTCCAGCGTGCGGCGTCGGGGGATGCCCGGGCGGTGGATGATCTGTTGCCGCTCGTGTACGCCGAGCTCCGCGCCATGGCCGCGGCGCAGCTGAAGAACGAGCGGGAGGGGCACACCCTCCAGCCGACCGCCCTGGCGAACGAGGCGTATCTCAAGCTGGTCGATACCGATCGCATGGAATGGGAGGGCCGGTCACACTTCCTCGCCGTCGCGGCGCAGGCGATGCGTCGGATCCTGGTCGACCACGCGCGCGGGCGGGCCCGAGAGAAGCGTGGCGGGGGGCGGGGTCGGGTGGCGCTGGACTTTGACGCCCCTGCCTCGATGGAGCTTTCGCCCGAGGACACGCTCGCGATCGACGACGCCCTGCGCCGGCTCCACACGCAGAGCGAGCGTCAGGCCCGGCTGGTCGAGCTGCGGTTCTTCGGCGGCTTGACCGAGCCCGAGGCCGCGGCGATGCTGGGCGTCTCGGTGCGGACGGCCGCGGGTGACTGGTCGATGGCCAAGGCGTGGCTGCGTCGGGAGCTGTCCCGCGTGGGGGATGACGATGACTCCGGACCGGCATGAGCGTGTGCGTGAGCTGTTCGTCGGCGCAAGGGCGGTTGCGCCGACGGAGCGTGAGGCGTGGCTGCGCGCCCAGTGCAACGACGAATCGATCGTCCGCGAGGTGATCGAGCTCTTGGAGCACGCGACCCCCGGCATCGCCCCCGGAGATGCCCCCGGAGATGCGCGAGACATCAACCCCGATCCCCCCGACGGCGTCGCCATCGGCGATCCGCTCTTGGCCTCTTTGCAACTGCGTGTGGGCGACAACGTCGGCCCGTACCGCATCCTCGGCGTGCTGGGCGAGGGCGGGTTCGGGGTGGTGTTCCTGGCCGAGCGTCGCGAGCCCATGGTCCAGCGCGTCGCGCTCAAGGTCATCAAGCCGGGCATGGACTCGCGGGCCGTCGTCGCCCGGTTCGAGCAGGAACGCCAGGCGCTGGCGGTGATGGATCATCCCAACGTGGCGAGAGTCTACGACGCGGGCACGACCGAGCGAGGCCTGCCGTACTTCGTGATGGAGCACGTGCAGGGCGAGCCGATCACGGCGTTCTGCGATCGCGAGACGTTGACGGTCCGGCAGCGGCTGGAGCTGTTCATCCCGGTGTGCGAGGCGGTGCAGCACGCGCACATGAAGGGGATCATCCACCGCGACCTCAAGCCAAGCAACATCCTCGTGTCGATCCACGAGGGGCACACGGTCGCCAAGGTCATCGACTTCGGCGTGGCCAAGGCGGTCAGCCACACGCTGACCGACAAGACGATCTTTACCGAGCGCGGGCAGATCATCGGCACGCCCGAGTACATGAGCCCTGAACAGGCCGAGATGGGCGCGACCGACGTCGACACCCGGACCGACGTCTACTCGCTCGGGGTGCTGCTGTACCAGCTCCTGACGGGCGTGCTGCCGTTCGACAGCCGGAGCCTGCGCGCGATGGGGTACGCGGAGATCCAGCGGGTGATCCGCGAGGTCGACCCGCCCAAGCCGAGCACGCGCCTGAGCTCGCTGGCGACCAGCGGGGCTGATGCCGAGACGAGGACGCGGATCGCGCAGTCCCGCCGGACGAAGCTCGATGACCTCTCGGGCGTGCTGCGGCGTGAGCTGGAGTGGATCCCGCTCATGGCGATGCGCAAGAGCAGGACCGAGCGGTACCAGACCCCGCTGGACCTCGCCGAAGACATCCGGGCGTACCTTCAGGGCCTCCCGCTGCAGGCCGGTCCCGAGAGCGCGTCGTACAAGCTCAAGAAGTTCGCCAAACGCAACAAGGGGCCGATGATCGCCGCCAGCGCCGTGGCGGCGGGTGTGCTGATCATACTTCTGGGAGGTATCGGGCTTCGCGTCGAGCGAGCTCGCCGACGTGAAGCGGGAGCAGGCGGAGCTTCGCTTGATCCAGGAGCGAGGACGGGCGTTGCTCCACGAGGCCAGGATCGGAGCGCTCCGGAGCGATTGGGGTCGCACGATCGAGTTGACGCAGCAGATTCTCGATATGGAACATTCGGATCGGGTGCCCATCCGCTTGCTTCGCATCGACGCGTTCTACGCACTCCACAAGCTGGAAGACGCGATGACCGAGTGCCGGCTCGCGTTCGAAGACGCACGAGCGATAGACCAGACGAGCAGGGAATGGGGCGAGCTGCTCGTGTGGGGCGCGGACTTATCGCTCTACGGCCTTCCTGCCCTTGACCAGCGGAGCCCCGCAGAGTTAATCGACGCGGCACTGCGCTGCGACATCGATCCCTGGCTTCAGGAGTACGCGCAAGGACTGATGGCGAATGACTGGCACGACGCGGCGCGGCACTTCAAGGCCGCCGTCGCGGCGAATCCGAGCTCGATCCGGGCCCAAGGAATGTGCGCATTCACGTACGCTGGTCACGCCCAGTGGCGCGAGTTGGAGCACGCGGCCAGCGTGCTCCAAGCCTTACAGCCCGCGAGCCCGCGGCCAATCATTTATCGCATGAGTGCCGTGGCGATGGGGAGCCATGACCCGGAGTCAAGACGCAACCTGCTCGAGCAACTGGCCGTCGCTCTTCGCACCAATCTACCGCCGGAGGACTGCGCAGCGATTGAGTCACTCTTCGGCCTCGTCGGCGAACTTCGTGATAGCTTTCTATCCGTGGCGCTCGATCTGGACGGCGCACGTGGCACGCAGGCCATGGTCACGGCGATCGCGCAGGCCGTGCCGCTGATCGCTCGACTTCGTGACGTGAGCGGCCTCGATCGAGTGTTCCCGGAAGTTCCATGGATGGACCGCGGAATGACCTCAAACTTCGTGCGCTCCATGATGAGGAGGGATCGCGCCAGTACGCTCCGAATGATCCGATCCCTTCCGCCCGGGCTCGCGTGGACGGAGGTGCTCTTCCATACCCTCGACGCCTTCGACGAGGTTGACAAGGCCAAGAACTACACGCCCCTTGTGGAGGTCTATCCTCGCCTGCTCGATTCCGAAGCTGTCGTCAACGCTTGGGGGCCCGAGATGAAGGTCGTGTACCTCATGTATTGTGTTATGGTTGAGCGCCGTCTGGCTGTCGCGCTCGACAGAGGGGAGCTGGGTTCCGAATCACCCGTCTCGTATCGCGACACACTGCGAGCCCATGCGGTGGCACACCTCATCGAGCTGTCAGGCATGGAGCTCAGCGGGCGGTACTTCCCGTTCTATTCCATCGATGCCGCTGTATACTGGAACCGCTTTGACGAAGCACGTGCGATAGCCAGAGCATGGGAACTCGCCGAGGGGGAGAGCGCCGCGACGCTCCGGAAGCGGATCCGAATCGAGACCGCGAGTGGCCGGTTCGGAGCGGCGTTCGACGCGGCCATCCGCCTGTATCGCCTGGCACCCGACGGTCCTTGAGTTTGTGAGCCGCACGAGTCGATCCGGACACGCCTCATCCAAGAGGTCAATGTGGGGGGTAGACCCGATCGCCGCGTCTCGAATCCCGCACGCGGGTCGCGCTTCACGCACATTATTCGTTCAATCGCTGCATGCTCCCCCCCTGTGCGTCGCCCAGTGGGATGTCCGCGATCGACTGTCGACGCGGGCATCCACGGCCATTCGCACAGGAGATCGATCATGAACGCTCGCACGAACATCGTCCTCGCCGCCCTCGCCGGCACCACGCTCTCGAGTAGCGCACTCGCCCAGGTCGCCCCCGGAACCGACCCCGCCCCGGGGATCGCCCAGCCCGCGTCGGGCCAGCCCTCCGGCTCGCTCCAGCCCGAGGTCCCGATCTGCGTCGACGGCACACGCACCGCCGACTGGAACGCCGACCAGCGCGTCAACAGCTCGGACGTCCTGGCGTTCCTCAACGACTTCGACGCCGGCAACCCGCGGGCCGACCTCACCAACGATGGCGCGCTGCACAGCGACGACCTGCTCGCCTACTTCGCGATGTACGCCGAGGCGACCCGCGCGAACACCCTCCAGCCCGGCATTGCCGGGGGCCCGAGCGAGGCCGTGGGCGAGGCGTCGGTCGGGATCGCGCAGCACGGCGCAATCGCCGACTGGAACGGCGATGGCGAGGTGCACAGCGACGATTACCTCGCGTACATGAACGACTTCGTCTCCCAGGAGCCGCGTGCGGACCTCACCGGGGACGGCGCGTTCTTCAGTGATGACATCCTCGCGTTCGTTGCGGCGTTCGACGAGGCGATGGGCGAGCAGCCCACGACCCTCGGGGCCGACTGGAACGGCGATGGGCGGATCACCAGCGACGACTTCCTCGCGTTCTTCAACGACTGGACGGGCCGCATCGAGCGTGCGGACCTGGCCGAGCCGATCGGCGCCTACGACGCCGCGGACGTGCTGGAGTTCCTGAACCTGTACGCGATCGCTCGGTCCTGAGCAGCGCTCGACGACCGATGACCCCAACCCCCTCTCTCTCTCTCACTCACGGGCGGCCCGACCTCGAACTCCTCCGAGGCCGGCCGCCCGTGGGGGTTCGGGGATGCCGACGATCTCCCGGGGTACTCGCGCGGTGGTCGATTGGGTTGATGCTGCCGGCACAGAAGGGGGCTGGCGATCACCAAGCTGCTTCCGATCGCGAACTTGGCCAACATCGCTTGTCGGAGTCTCCTTCTCAGCGATCTGCCAAGCCGACGGTGTCCGCTCCAAAGCGCCCCCTACTTCCGCCGCCGATTCAATCGATTGATGCGAACCTGACCCGCACCATCTCTCCGGCGGCTCGGGCGTTGGGATTGTCCATGTCGACGACCACCACGCGCGTCCCGCTCGCGGGGTCGCCGACGGTGGCGACGCGGACCACCCGGGCGGAGGCGGGGGTCGGCTCGTGAACGACGATCGCCTCGTCACCCGACGCGAGGCGGTCCGCGACGGCGTGCGGCACCGGAACCTCAATCCGCAGTGACGAGATGTCGACGAGGCGGAGCACGGGGGTCACCTCCCGCACGAACTCGCCCTTCTCGACCTCCAGGCCCTCCACGACCCCGTCCCTTGGAGCGCGGATGACGTAACGATCGAGGTCGACGCGCGCACGCTCCCATTGCAGCACGGCCTCCTGTTGGCGCTGCTTGAACAGCTCGAACGCCAGGCGCTCTCGCTCGGTCTGCAGCCGGGCACGACGCACCTCGAGGTCGGAGCCCGCGCCGCGGGCCATCGCCTCTTCGGCGCGTTCCTGCTCGACCTGGGCGAGCTCCCACTCGGCACGCGCGGATTCGATCTCGAACGTGCTCTCCGCCCGGAGTCGGAGCAGCTCCGCGGACGCCTTGGCGTCCCGGGCGTCGAGACGCACGAGCGTGTCGCCCGCCTTGACCTGCTGCCCCTCCTCCACGAGCACCTCGGCGACCACGCCGTTGATCTCGAACCCCATCTCCAGGTCGTGCCGGGCTTCGCTGATCCCGTCATAGGTGACCGCCGGGTCCGCGGCTCCGGGGAGGCTCAGGTTCATCCACACCAACACGACCATCACGAGAGTTCTCACGGTCATCCTCCGTCCTGAGGGGCGTCGACCGCAGATGCTAACCTTCGCATCGCGGCGATGGAACGCGACTCTCGGTTTGGGGGGGTGGCCTGGGCATGTCGGACTCCACATCAACCATCGGGGCCCTTTCGGCCCCCGCGCCGGGCCACTGGGGGCGGGACGTCGGATCCGTGCTCGCACGCTCGTGCCGCCTCGGGCCCGCTGCGTCGGGGGCGCTCCTCCGGACTGGGGGCGGCGTCGAGCTCCTCGCCCTGCATCCGGATACCGGTTCGGCCGTGACGCCGGAGTGGCTGAGCCTGGCGGGCGGGCGCGCCGCCGCCGCAAGCCCGCTCGGGGGCGTGCGGACCATCCCCTGGGAGCAGTCCCCCGGCCGATGGTTCGTGATCGTGCCCATCGAGCCGGGCCCGCCGGCGATCGCGGCGGTGTACCTCGTCGACGCGGACGAGGGCACCATCGGCGGGATCGCCGAGCGTCTGGCCCTCGCGCCATCGCTGTTCGAATCGATCGAGCTGCACGCGCGAGCGCAGGAGCACGCACGAGAGTCGGAGCAGCTCCGCGGCGTGCTGACCTCGATCCGCGGACTGTCCTCGCACGACCGTCATGCGGCACTCGTCCTTGCTCTGAGCAACCACGCCGCCACGGCATGGGACGCCGACCGCGTGAGCCTCGGACTGCTTTCGGGTCGCGAGGTCCGACTCGCCGCGATCAGCCACACGGAGCACCTCAACCGCCGCTCCACGCTGACGCGGGAGATCGAGGCGGTGATGGAGGAGTGCCTCGACCAGGACGTCGAGGTCGTGCACCCTTCCGCCGACGATCGCGTCATCGCCCGGACCGCGCGGGAGTTCGCCGGACGCCACGGTGTTCTCGCGATGGTCAGCGTGCCGCTGCGGCGCGAGGGACGACCGTTCGGCGTGCTGACGCTCGAGCGCGAACGGGCGTTCGAGCCGCGCGAGGTTGCGGCGCTCCGACTGCTGGCCGATGCGGCGAGCGTGACGCTGTGGATGTCTTGGCGGCACCGACGCTGGTTCGGCTCGGGCATGCTCCTTGCCCTGCGCGAGCTGGGGGCGGCGGTTGTGGGACCGCGGCACACGTGGGCGAAGCTCACGGCGATGGCCATCTTCGCCGCGGCGATCGTGTTCGCGCTCGTGCCCGGGACGTACCGCGTGGTGGGCACCGCGCGCGTCGAGGCGGAGGAACGCCGGGTGGTTCCGGCGCCGTTCGATGGCTATTTGACCGAGTCCCTGGCGCGTGTCGGCGACGTCGTGGATGCCGGAACGGCGCTTGCCGCCCTCGACGCGACCGATCTCCTCCTGCGACTGGGCGCGGGGCGGGCCGAGCTCGATCGCCATCAGCGTGAGGCGATGCTGGCGCAGCGCGAGCGGAAGACCGCCGAGGCGCAGATCGCCAGCGCCGAGGCCGATCGGGCCCGCGCCGAGATCGAGCTCCTCGAGCGGCAGATCGCCCAGGCCGAGGTCACGTCGCCCGTCTCCGGAGTCGTCCTCGTGGGAGAACTGGAGCGCTCTCTCGGCGCTCCCGTCTCAACGGGGGACGTGCTGTTCGAGGTCGCGCCGCTCGAGTCGCTCCGCGTCGATGCCTATGTGCCCGAAGACCAGATCGGTGACGTGCAGCTCGACGGACGCGGCGCCATGACCCTGGCCTCACGCCCGGACGTGCGTCTCCCGGTCGTCGTCGAGCGGATCGATCCGCTCGCGGAGGTGCGTGTTGGCCGCAACGTGTTACCGGTCCCGGCGCGGCTGCTCGAACGACCGGATTTGCTTC
>JAVEWV010000031.1:0-20091 GCA_034004365.1 Phycisphaerales bacterium | reverse complement strand
CGGGGAACGGAAGACGACGCTGAACGGGAGTGAGCCGGGCGAGCCGCTGGGGGGCGAACGCTCGGCGCGGGCGCGTGGTTTGACCGGTGAATCACCGGTGGGTGCGGTGTTGTCGATCGAGTGTCCATCGCGGGGAGGACCGATGCGGATCAATCGAGCGGAGCGCACGTGCGGCATGGCCCGCCGCGCAAGGCACGATGCATCCATGCATCAGTTCATACTGCGGCTTCGGAATGGCGCGATCGGCGACTGACCACCCCCTCCACGCTCCCGAACCCGTTCCGCTCTGCGCGGGCGTTTGCGCCCGCGCGATCCGCACGCCGGACGAGGATCGGCGCGTTCTGCGCGCAGGGGGTTCGGCATGGCCTTCACAACACTGGCGGAGGTCGGGAGCGCGATCGCCGCGCTGATCGCGATCGTCGCGCTCGGCGCGGGCGTCGGGATCGGGATCTTCGTTTCCAAGGCGGTGATCGGCTCCACGCTCGGTCGGGCCCGGAGCGATGCGAAGCGCATCGTCGAGGAGGCGGAGCAGTCCGCCCGCGTCGAGGGCGAGAAGGCCCGGGTCGAGGCCGAGGCGAAGGCCCTCGAGCGCAAGGAGCAGGTGGAGAAGGAGCTCGAGTCTGCGCGGAACGAGGTGCGCGAGGGCGAGCGCCGCCTCGCGAAGCGTGAGGACCTCTTCGAGCGCAAGGAGGCCTCGCTCACCTCGAAGGAGGAGCAGCTCCAGCGTCAGCTCGTCCGCGTCGAGCAGCAGGAGGCCCAGGCGACCCAGAAGCTCACCGAGGCCACTTCGCTCGTCGACCAGCAGCGTCAGAAGCTCGAGCAGGTCTCGGGCATGTCGCGGGACCAGGCGGTCGAGGCCCTGCTGGAGCGCGTCGCGGACGAGGCCCGGGCGGACGCGGCGAAGGTCGCCCGCAAGATCGTCGAGCAGGCGGAGGACGAGGCCGAGGAGAAGGCCCGCGAGATCACGCTGATGGCGGTGCAGCGCCTCGCGACCGAGACCGCGAGCGAGAGCACGGTCCGCACCGTCGCGATCCCGTCGGACGACATGAAGGGGCGGATCATCGGTCGCGAGGGACGCAACATCCGCGCGATCGAGAAGGCGACGGGCGTGGACATCATCGTCGACGACACGCCGGGCGTGATCGTGGTGTCGTGCTTCGACAAGATCCGCCAGGCGATCGCGGTGGAGTCGCTGGAGCGTCTGGTCGCCGACGGGCGGATGCACCCCTCGCGCATCGAGGAGGTCGTCGACAAGGTGCGCAAGGAGGTCGACGCGAAGGTGCAGAAGGCCGGCAAGGACACGGTCGTCGAGGTGCAGCTCAAGAACGTCCATCCGAAGGTGCAGGAGGCGATGGGCAAGCTGCACTACCGGACGAGCTACGGGCAGAACGTGCTGCGGCACTCGGTCGAGGTCGCGTACTTCGCGCAGATCATCGCCGAGCAGCTCGGGCTCGACGGGCGGATCGCTCGGCGCGCCGGGTTCCTCCACGACATCGGCAAGGCGATGGACCACGAGATGGAGGGCGGGCATCCCAAGATCGGCATGGAGTTCGCCCGCCAGTACGGCGAGAAGGAGCCGATCCTGAACGTGATCGGCGGGCACCACGGCGACATCCCGTCGACCACGTTCTACACGCCCATCGTGATGTCGGCCGACGCGATCTCGAGCGCCCGCCCCGGCGCGCGTCGCGAGAGCATGGAGCGGTACATCCAGCGCCTGAACGAACTGCAGGACATCGCGCTCGCGCATCGCGGCGTGACCGAGGCGTACGCCATCCAGGCGGGGCGCGAGGTGCGTGTGATGGTCGACGCGGCCCGCGTGGGCGACGACGAGGCGTTCCTGATCGCGCACGACATCGCCAAGCGCGTCAGCGACGAGATGACCTTCCCGGGCGAGATCAAGGTGACGGTGCTGCGCGAGACCCGCGCGATCGAGGTCGCGAGGTAATTCGCCTCGCCTGGTGCGGAGTTGCTGTCACATCGGAAGGCGAACTGCCTGACAGGGCGATCCGTCGCTAAATGGATTCGTCAGGCCTGAATTCGATTGGCATGCACGGTTCGTGTGTCTGATGTGCGCTCGTCGAACAACGCGACCCGTCTCCGCTCCGAGTGAACCATCCGCCGCTTCGCAACATAGCATCGGCCCATGATTCCCTCGCTCGCGCCAACACTTGCCGCGTCCATCTCCGAGCTCTCGCTCCTGACCACGCTCGCCGCGGGCCTCGCCGCCGCGTGGGCGCTGGGCCTGCTCACGAAGCGGCTCGGGCTTTCGCCGATCGTGGGCTACCTGCTCGGCGGCGTCGTCATCGGGCCCTACACGCCCGGCTTCGTGGGCGACGAGAAGATCGCCCACCAGCTCGCCGAGATCGGCGTCATCCTCATGATGTTCGGCGTCGGGCTGCACTTCAAGCTCAAGGACCTCCTCGCCGTCCGGCGCATCGCGATCCCCGGCGCCATCGTGCAGAGCCTCGCCGCGACGATCGTCGGAACGCTCGTCTTCCTCGCCTTCGGCTGGCACTGGCAGTCCGGCATGGTGATCGGCATGGCGATGGCCGTCGCGAGCACCGTCGTGCTCCTCCGCGTCCTCATGGATCGCCAGATGCTCGCGACGCCCCACGGGCACGCCGCGGTGGGATGGCTCCTGGTCGAGGACGTGTTCACCGTGCTCGCGCTGGTGTTCGTGCCCATGCTCGCGGTGGGGGAGGTGGTCGAAGAATCCGCCAGGGCCGGCCCGGGCGTCGTGATGACCATCCTCATCGCGCTCGCGAAGCTCGGCGTGCTCGTCGCGATCGTGCTGCTCGCGGGCTCGCGCGTCGTGCCGTGGCTGCTTGCAAGGGTCGCGCGCCTGCGCTCGCGCGAGCTGTTCACGCTCACGGTCCTCGTGCTCTCGATCGCGATCGCCGTCGGCTCCGCGGCGTTCTTCGGCGTGTCCGTCGCGCTCGGCGCGTTCCTCGCGGGAATGGTCGTCGCGCAGAGCCCCACGAGCCATCAGGCCGCGGCGGACGCGCTCCCGCTCCGCGACGCCTTCGCCGTGCTGTTCTTCGTCGCGGTGGGGATGCTGTTCGATCCGCACTTCGTGCTCCGCGAGCCGCTCATGCTCGTCGCGGGGCTCGCGATCGTCATGGTCATCAAGCCGATCGCCGCGCTCGCGATCGTCTCGCTGCTGGGCTATCCGGGGCGCACGGCGCTCACCGTCGCGCTCGGGCTCGCGCAGATCGGCGAGTTCTCGTTCATCCTGGGCCAGGTCGCGCTGAACCACGCCATCATCCCGCCCGACGCGCAGCACATCCTCGTCGGCACCGCCATGGTCTCCATCACGCTCAATCCCATCCTCTTCGGCTCGATCGACCGCATCGAGGCCGCCGCGCGCCGCGTCCCGTGGTTCTGGCGACTGCTGGACGGGCGCGCAGAGAAGCGACGGCGGGCCGTGAACGACGTGTCCGCGGGGCGCATCGCCGAGGCGACGAAGCCGCTGGCGATCATCGTCGGGTACGGGCCGGTGGGGCGACTTGTCGACGGGCTCCTCCGCGACGCGGGCTTCCACACGGTCGTGGTCGAGATGAACCTGCGCTCCGTCGAGACGCTCGCCGCCTCGGGCCGCTCGGCGATCTTCGGCGACGCGACCCGCCCCGACATCCTCGATGAGGCAGGCATCCGCCGCGCTCGCTACCTGGTCATGACGCTCCCGCACAGCGAGAGCCGCTCCGACCTTGTGCACATCGCGCGCGAGATGAACCCCGACGTCGAGATCATCATGCGCGCCCGCTACCTCGCCGAGGCCGATGCGCTCGCGAACCTTACCAACACGATGACTGTCTACGAGGAGGGCGAGACGGGCCTTGCGCTCGCGCGTCGCGTCATGGAGCTGCGCGAGATCGAGCCCGCGAAGATCGACGCGTTCCTCGACTCCGTCCGCACGCTCTGGCGCCTCCAGGCCGAGAAGAAGCCCGCGGGGGCGACACACGCCGTGCCCGTTGAGCCGCCGAATGATGCGCCGACCAACCACAATGACGCGCGCCCTTAGATCGCGTCGATCGCTCGAGCAAGCAGCCACGCCGCGATGATGGCGCCGACCACGCACAGGGCGGCGGGATACATGAGGTCCGGGCGGAGTCCGGGGCGGAGCGTTGACGTATAGACCGGATCTTCCGGATCGAACGCGACGTTGAGCGACATTCCCGGCGTGAATCGAGCGGCGATCCGGGACGCCGCCCGCCTGGACCGGAACCGGAAACGGGACGACTCGATCCCCTCCGCCTCGCGCGAGGGCACGGACTCGTCGCCCACCCGCAACTCGTCCGCATCGACATCGACACTGCCCGAGTCATCGATGGGGCGGAGCGCGATGGAGTCCGGCACCGTGTAGCTGTATCGCACCTTCCAGTGGCACGCGGGCATGCCAGCCGCGGCTCGATTGCTCACCACGCGCGATTCCTCAACCCGCCCCATCGTCCGCAGCCAGCGGCGGGACCTCACATCGCGACGCAGCGCGACGACGAACCACACGCCGCCGATAGCGCTCACGACCCCGAAGGGCAGGGCGGCGACCGAGAGCAGCAGTATGAGCACCATGCGATGCAGTCTAACTCGGGAGGGGGACGGCGCGAAAGCGTTTGTGCACCTAGAAACAGTCCATGCCCGGCAGCTTTGCCGCCTGACGGATCCAGCTCGCGAGCTGCGCCTCGTCGATCTCCTCGCCCTCATAGATATGGAAGTACCGCACGTTGGGCACCTTCGATTCCACGGGCGGCATCGGCTCCAGCGACGCACCACCGAAGAACGACACCTTCACATACTTCGTGATGCAGTGGAACGCGAGGAACCAGCCCTGCCCCTCCACGCCATAGAACGGCGTGTTCCATCGCACCGCCTTCTTCACGCCCGGCACCGTGCGCACGACCAGCTCGTCGAGCCGCCGCCCCACGCCCCGCTTCCAGCCCGGCATCGCGTCCAGGTACGCCCGCACCGGTGCTTCGCCATCGCCCTTGGGGATCTGTGGGTTCCCGCCCGAGAGGAGGCGCGGCTTGGAAGCTGTGCGACGAGCGTCGGCGGGTTTGGCGGAGGCCTTGCCCGCCTTCTTCGACGGCTTCGCTTTGGTGGGTCGCTTGCCCATGCATAATCATCCAGGGGCGGCATGCCCCGCTGCGTCGGATGGTATCGCATCCTTTTGCAGCGGGCCGTGCCGGCGTGATCGCGCACGAGGCTTCACGCTCAGCCGCTCGAAGGAACTCATCCACACGCATTCTTGAACAAAGACACACGCCATCTGAACGGCATTCCCGGGTTCGGTGGGTACGTTTTACCCCCTTCATCCGGACGCCGCGTTCGGAGCGTGCGGTCTCGTGCCTATGCGATGCGCACGCGGGGGATGGTGCGCCCCACGACGTGCGGGGCGCCGACTGTGTGTGAGAGAGAAGAAAGAGAGAGACAGAAAAGATGAAGTACAGCATTGTTCCGTGCGCCATGGTTGTCGCGTCCATCGCCGGCTTCGCTTCGGCGGACGTGGTCACCGCGTTCACCTTCAACAACCTGCCCAACTCGAGCGGGCCCATGCCCGCGCCGTACGCCGCGGACTTCGGTACCGGCACGTACACCACCAACTTCGTGGATGGTGACGTCGTCCTGTTCGCCGGTTCGACCGTCGGCGGCCTCCCCGGCGACGTGAACGGGCGTGGCGCCGCCTTCCGCGTGGGCGACAGCGCCCGCAACAACGGTCGTTATGCCCAGTTCGCGATCGACACGACCGGCTACGGCGATCTGCTCCTTACCTTCGCGACCAAGACCACCGCGGGCACCGGCTTCACCTCGCTCGATGTTCAGGTCTCCGGCAACGGCACGGATTTCACCACCGTGCAGACGCTCCTGAACCTGCGGAACGACGCCGACTGGCTCGTGAAGTCCATCGACCTCACCAGCGCCAGCGTGCTGGAGGACAACGCAAACGCCGTGATCCGCGTCGTCTTCTACGGCGGCGATGCCGCGAATCCCACGGCCAACACGCGTCTTGAGAACTTCATCATCCAGGGCTCGGCCGTTCCCGCGCCCGGTGCGGCGGCGCTGCTCGGGCTCGGCGGGCTCGTCGCGACCCGCCGGCGCCGCGCCTGATTGCGTCCTTGATTGAACTGCAAGGCCCGGCATGCCAACGCGTGCCGGGCTTCTTCGTTCATGCCACACCCGTGTGCAGCGCGTCGCCCCCCGGGGTACGCCGTACTCCGTTCGCTCGCACCGAGAGGCTTCGGTGCGGGCGTTCGGCGTTTCCCAGCGCGCGGGCCCGGGTTGCTACGCTGGTCGCCATGCGAAACGCAACCCCCGCCGCGTTGCTCCTCGTCGCCCTGCTCGCTGGGGCATCGCCCGCCCAGACGACGCCCACCGACCCCGGATTCACGTTCCGGGTCTACCAGATCGCGAACGCTCCGGACGCGATCCCCGTCGTCATGGAGGGCCAGACGCCGAACCACGACTCGCTCCGGACCCGGATCGACATTTCCAATGATGAGTTCGGCGGGTTCCAAGCGCCCTTCGTGACGCACGCGATCGCCAGGCTCATGATCGAGCGTGCGGGGAGCTACGCGTTCCGTATCACGAGCGACGACGGCTCCCGCCTGTCGATCGATGGCAAGATCGTGCTCAACCACGACGGGCTGCATGGCGCGACGTCCGCAGTGGTCGAGGGCATCGAGCTTGACGCCGGCGCGCACGACCTGCTCGTCGAGCACTTCGATGGCGGCGGCTCACGCATGCTGCGATTGGAATGGCGCGCTCCGGGCGCGAGGGGCTTCGAGGTGCTGGATTCCGCGAGCCTGCGCGCCGAGCAGGACATCACGCGCGTCACCTCGCCCGGCTTCAAGCGCGTCGAGGGCGAACGCCGTCCTGGGGACATGGCGCCATTGCTCGATGTTCATCCGGGCTGGACACTCTCGACGATCCACCCGGACGGGTACGAGCCCAAGGTCGGCGCGATGGCGTTCCTTCCCGACGGGCGCCTCGCCATCGGCACCTTCGATCCGCTCCAGCGCGATGAAGTATCACTGCCCGACATCGAGAGCAAGGAGCCCGACTCGCTGTACGCGATCGGTAATCTGGACGCGGCCGATCCGAACGACGTGACGATCACACGGATCGCGGGCGGGCTGTACGAGCCGATGGGCCTGTGCGTCGCAGATGGCGAGCTGTACGTCGCGCACCGCCGGGCCGTGGAGCGCTTGCGAGATGTTGATGGCGACGGCTTCTTCGAGACGCACGAGATCGTCGGCCAGGGCTGGGAAGGCTGGAACTATCATCAGTTCGCGATGGGCCTCTTGCATCGCGACGGGAAGCTGTACACCGCGCTCTCGACGTCGATGGCCCCGCCCGACTGGGAGGGCATGCTGCACAACGCCGGGCCCAACGGGCCGATGCGCGGGTGCCTGATCGAGATCGATATCGAGACGGGCGACACGCGCGCGCTGCTGGGCGGGCTGCGCACGCCGAACGGGCTTGGATGGACCGCCGATGGCTCGATGATCTACCTCGACAACCAGGGCACGTGGATGCCCACGAACCAGCTCGTCGAGCTGATCCCCGGCAGGTTCTACGGGCATTACAACTGGACGAACTTCGTGCCCAAGCTCGCGGATCGGTTCCCCGAGGGGGGCGTTGCGAGCGCGTTGTGCGACTACCCGCGCACGCCGGCGACCGTGCTGATGGCGCAGAACGAAGTGACCAACTCGCCGACCCAGCCGCTCATCATCGAGGGCGGCCTCTACGACGGGCAACTCCTCGTGGGCGAGCTGACCGCGGGAGGCATCCGGCGTGTCTTCCTCGAGCGTGTGGAGGGCCAGCTCCAGGGCGCGCTGTTCCGCTTCACGCAGGGGCTCGAGTCGGGCGTCAATCGCATGGCGTGGGGGCCGGACGGCTCGCTCTACATCGGCGGCATCGGCGCGGGCGGCAATTGGAACTGGAAGGGCACGCAGTTCGGCCTGCAACGCCTCACGCCCAACAACACCCGCGTGTTCGAGATGCACCGCGTCGAGGCCACGTCCACCGGCTTCCGAATCCACTTCACCAAGCCCATCGACCCGGCATGGCTCGCCGATCCGGAGCACTTCGCCGTGTCCTCATGGACCTACACCCCGACCGTGGAATACGGCGGCCCGAAGATCGACGAGCACGCCCACGCCGTGCGGCGCTGCGAGCCCGATTCGGATGGGGCGAGCGTCGCGATCGACGTCGCGGGGCTCGAGGCGGGGCGTTGCTATTACATTCGCACGGACCCCACGAGCGTCGAGGGCGATGCGATCTGGTCGACCGAGGCGTGGTACACGCTCAACCACATCCCGCGCGACACGCCCATCGTCGCCTCAAGCATCGGTGGCGCGCCGATCACGCCCGATGCGCTCGGCGTGGGCATCATGCCGAAGGGCGACGCGGTCACGCTCGTCCGCAAGGGCGTGGCGCCGAGCATGCGATACGGGGGCAAGGCGTATCCCGACCATGTCTGGTCGCAGGACGAACTCATCGCGAGCGACGACTGGATGCCCGTCGGCGCCGGCTCGGGCGACCTGGTCTCGGCGACGGAATTCGCCGACGCGAGGCTGCACGTCGAGTGGTTCAGCCCGCCCGGCGGCGCGGGGCAACTCGCGGGAAACTCCGGCGTCTATCTGCAGGACCGCTACGAGATCCAGGTCCTCGCCACGCCCGCCGGTGATGCGAAGCCCGCGCCGAATGAGGCCGGCGCGTTGTACAACATCAAGCCCGCAGACGTCAACGCCTCGACCGGCCCGGGCACATGGCAGGCCTACGACATCTGGTTCCGCGCGCCGCGATTCAAGGGCGACGCAAAGGTCGAAGACGCACGCATCACCCTCTACTGGAACGGCGTGCTCGTCCACAACGACGTCGCGATCCCCAGCGGCACGGGCAGCGCACGCGACAAGGGCGAGGCCCCCGCCGAGGGACAGAGCGTCCAGATCGGTCCGCTCCGTTTGCAGGACCACGCCTCCGGCGCCGAGGGCCCCGTCCGCTTCCGCAACGTCTGGATCGAGCCGCTCGGCCATAGCGAGTTCGACGCTGGCCCCTGGACGCAACTGTTCGAGCAGGAGCCCGACGGCGGCTGGATGATCCGGGGCGGAAACGCGACCTACGCGATTCAGGACGGCGTGCTCGTCGGCACGTCCACCCCGCACTCGCCCAACACGTTCTACACCACCGCCCGCACCTTCCGCGACTTCGAGCTGACCTACGAGGTGCTCGACGATCCGCGGCTCAACAGCGGCGTGCAGATCCGCAGCCACGTCATCGGGGGCGCCGACAATCGCGCGGGCAACCTCCGCGGATACCAGATCGAGATCGACCCGGGCGAGCGGGCCTTCAGCGCGGGCGTGTACGACGAGGCCCGGCGCGGCTGGCTGCACCCCCAGCACACCGCGCCCTACGCACGCCGAGCGTTCCGCCCGGGAGAGTGGAACGAGTTCCGCGTCGTGGCGCGCGGGCCGGTCATCCGGACATGGATCAACGGCGTGCCCGCGGCGGAGGTGTTCGACGCCGCCGACGCCGAGGGGCACATCGGGTTCCAGGTGCACGACGTGGGCGACCTCGCCGAGCCCCTGCGGGTCCGCTTCCGGAACGCGAGGATCCGTGAACTCCGCTCGGCGCAGTGACGCAGACATTGGGCGAGTGGGCCGTGGCAGTCAGTGCCCTCCGTGCGCGCGAGCGTACGGTGCCGGGCTTTCTCAGTGACGCCTTTCGCAGGGCCGCACGCGGTTCAAATCAATGCCCGGGCGTGGTTGGCAGGACGTATGGATTCGTCCGCGAACAAAGATGGCCCCGGCACTTGCCGAGGCCATCAGGTACTCAAAGTCGGAATGACCGGACGCCAGTTGAACTCTTTGCAGCCGAGATCGGGCTCTGGGTCCCGGAAACGGTGACTCAGGTTCTGGGGGGGCAAGGTCAACGCTCTCCGCTCTCTCGGGCCGCGTCATTGGTCGACCTCTCCCCCCGTGCTCAAGTCTCCGAATCGTCACACGATGACTTCCGAATGACGCGGAGCCGGCCCCGGCGACATGATCGTCGCTCAAATGACCAGCCCGCTCAAGAATCTCGCGATCGATCGCAGGAACCGTCGGCTATGCTCGCCGACGCCTCGCTGTCGCGCCGACCAAGAACGCGAGCGGCAGAGCTGCGCTGGTCGGAGCAGGCACAGAGGAGAAATCGCCCGATCCGTCCGTCTGAAAATACCAATCAAGTTCAACCATCGCGGAAAATGCGCCATACGAAGCGCTGAACGTGCTGTTTTCAAAGTCCCACGAGTCACGGAATATCACGGCACCGTAGTGCCCCGTGCTCGTGTTACGCAGCAAGACAAGTCCGGAAGTACCGGAAATCCAATCCGGCGGTGGCGCACTGGTTGGGGTGTAATCCGTCGCCAGCACCTGGTCGGGAATGTAGCCATTGGTATAGCTGTATGCGGATGCATCGGTGATCAGAGAGATATCAGTGATGCCGGGAACGAGAGCGACATCGGTGTCATGCCAGCCATCAATTCCGCCATCGAGCATGCTGCCAATGAAGTACAGCGATGACTCCCAGGGGAACCATGTCCCGAATGCGGGATTAATGGTGACATGATTGGAGCCGTCACCAACCTCGTAAGCACGAATCACTGGATTCGGCCCCGAAGCATCAAAGGGGAAAGTGCCCACTCGATCGACAATTGTGCCACTGACAACCGCGGCGTATCCGGCGGTATGAAGCGACAGAAGAGCCGCAGACGCGAACAAACTCGCCCGAACACTGCTCGTACCATTTGAAAACTGCGCCATCATCTTTCCTCCTGAACGAATGCCTTTGTGAAGAACAAACTCGTGGATCCGACCAAGAGTCGGATGCAAATCGCTCTACAAGCGAATCCTACTGGATTCCCAGAGGGATTCCAGAGAAATTATGAAAAGCCGCCACAAAGGGATTTGTTCGGTCGATAATGGCCTATAGACTGGACACGAGCCCGCTCAATGAAAGCGTGAGAATGGCACCGAAGATCGAAGGCAACCCGTCAGAACCCCTAACGATCGCTTCCGACGTCTGCAAAGGCGCGACGCGTGTTTCAGATGCCCTCAGCTCCGCATTCCGCAATTTGATCGATGAGCTCAACGGCCAATCGAGCCGACCGACCGACATCTCACGGCTTCTCGGGGTCAACAAGAACCTCGCGCACCGCGTATGCACCTCGTTGAACAAGTCCGAACCATTGGCCGCGCTCCTGGCGATGCCGGGGCCCGGACCGCTCAAGAGATTGGTCGATCGCGCCTCGGGACATGGGGCATCCGCAAAGACATGCCTCGAAGCAAGGCGTGCGATCTACGAGTTCGATGAACTCATCCGATCAGTCGCGGGCGATAGGACATCCTTCGACTCCATTATCAGCAGCTGGGTTCCAGAGGTCAGATCGCAGGTCGATACGGCCGCACGCCAATCCGTGTACCGCGGGATGAGGCAGCTCCTCGGCGTGTTCGCCGAAACCAAGTTCAATATCTGCGCGTTCAAGCGGAGCGAGACCCGGCCGGGCCGGGTCGACCTGCTGGACCTCGACGGCCAGATGGGGGTGCGCCGTATCCAGGCAAGCGGTCGCCTTCGATTGACTATCGTGTCAAACAATACGGGCAACAGCAAGGGAAGCCCCACGAGCCGCACGGTTCTGTCAGAGTTCTGCTCATCCCCTCCGCCCAACTCCAAGATCACCGGATCGGGCGAGAGCGCAACCTTCGAGATCGAATGGGCGCAGAAAGTCGGGAACGCGTCGGCCCAGAATATTGTTGTTCGCGAGTTCCGAGAAGGTGCGTATCTGCTCGAACGCCCGGCCCCGACGGAAGTCAACACCGGGATCGTCGATTGCCTCAGCGTACCAGCACGCCGATTCTTTTCTGATGTGTTGTTTCACCGTGATGTCTATCCGGGCTCTGTCCCGACTTTCCGTGTGTTTACAACCGGCATGAAGGGAATTGTCCCCGCAAACGATCACTCACAAGAGCACGAGCAGATCAAAATAGATGCCGAGGTACAGGCGATACCCGAAGGGCGAGTCGCCGAGATGCTGACGCCGGAAGTCCCGTTCTATCGACGGATGCTCGAGTCACAGATATCGAGCCTCGGATGGCGTATTGAGGAGTTCCGGGCATTCCGAATCAAGTTTGATTATCCAATTTTCGACTCGCAACTGCAGTGGATATTTCCTCTGCCAGAGAAATCGAAGTAGTCCTGGCCCAGATATCAAGCACTGGCGTGCCGGCGTGAAGTCCGATGAAGCGAGCCCGCGACAAGAACTAGTACTTAACGATGTCAATACCGAATCGGGGTGGCCAGACGCCAGTTGAACTGTTCACCGCCTAGATCGGCCTGTGGGCTCTGGAAGCACGGATTCTGATCTAGGGATGAACCTCGGGATCTCCGCGCGGACTCCATGCGTGTCTGCCCGCGTGTGGAGTTCATCGGGAAGTCCGTCAGGCGATCAGGCCTAACGCAAGCGTTCCGGCTTCCCTTTGCGTTTGACGATGTTCTTGTAGTCCCACTGGATGTCGGCCGACCTCTTGATCCACCGCGCAAGGTCGCGCAGGGGGATTTCGTCCGCAGACGTGAAACGCGCTTCCGCCGCCTTGAACTTGCCCTCGGGCGTGAGGCCCGGCTCGTCGAACGACTGGCCGCTCCAGAACAGCAAGCGGACGCAGTCCTTGAGTGTGCTATAGCCGACAACCGGGTTCCCATCGAGAAACCAGACGGGGTGCGCGTGCCACACTTTGTTGTCCGCGCCGGGGAGTCGCTGATCGATCGCCCTCGAGAGAGCGACGAAGACGCGTCGCGAGGATCATCTTCGGAGCCGTGTCGACGGCCTTCTTGAGCAGTTCCTGCTGTTTCGATGTCGGTGCAAAGTGCTGGCCGACTTGGTTTCGCCGCCGTCACTCTCGCGCGCATCGGGCCCGACGACACAAAGAGCACGAACCGCACGCATGACGACCACACCTGTTCGGAGGTGTCACTCGTGCCGCATCAATCTGGTTCCAGAATCAAATCATCAACTGCGGAACGCGTATGCGGTTCGTCTTCGGTACAGGAAGGTTTCGTGTCGAAGCACGCCGCTCGTTATTGGCGCTGCGTCCGTGTCCCCGCGCACGCGATCGCGGCATCCATATCGCCGGATCTCGGGAGATCGCCCGGCGGAATCCGCCTCGCGAACTTGTCAGGTGCCAAACAGTATGGTACAATACTATTATCCCGAGAGGTCCGTAATGGCCCCCGAACAGTTCCTGCGATCCCACATCCCCGACTACCGGCGACTGCGCGACCTGACCAAGAAGGTCCCCGAGCTCGACCCCGACGACGTCATGACGGTCGTGCTCCTGCGCACGATCGCCGACGAGTTGACCGCGCAGCTCCGGGCGAGCCTCGATCGGCACGGCATCTCCGAAGGACGCCTGCGCGTGCTCGCGAACCTGCTGGACCACGATGGTCCCGCGACGCACTCCGAGATCGCGAACGCGTCCGGCGTGACAAAGGGGACGATCACGGGGCTGATCGACGGGCTCGAGCGGGACGGGCTCGTGCGCCGGAGCGCGTGCACGAACGATCGGCGCGTGTGCTACATCGAGCTCACCGACAAGGGCGAGCGATTGCTGAAGAAGATCCTGCCGGGGCACCTTGAGCGTCTGTCCGAGCTCGTCGGCGCGATCAGCAAGCCCGAGCAGAAGACGCTGCTGAGGCTGCTCAAGAAGTTCCGCGCGGGACTGTTCGCGGCGTCGGACGAGGCCGCAAGCGAGGAGGAAGCATGACCGAGCGATTCGCGCGCCCGCTCCACGTGGCGCCACTCCTCGCCCTGGTCGCGCTCGCGGGGTGTGCTTCCGTGCGCGAACCACCACAGGACCTCGCGACGCGCCACGTCGGCGCGCCCGAGCAGTTCACTGAGACGGACCGCCAGGACGGAGTGACCTCGGACGAGGTTGCCGTGGGCTGGCTCACGTCGCTCGGCGATCCGGTCCTCACCGGCCTGGTCCGCGAAGCGTGGGAGCACAATCCGGACTTGTACGTCGCCGCGGCCCGCTTCGAGGAAGCCGCCGCGAGGCTCCGCGTGGCGGGCTCGTACCTGTTGCCGACGCTGGACGCGACGGGCGACGCTTCGTACACGAACTACGACGGATCAACGGACACCGAGGTGTACTCGATCGGCGCGGAAGTCTCGTGGGAGGTCGACCTGTGGGGAAGGTTGAGGTCAGATCGCGCCGCGGCCCGTCGGACCGCGGAGGCCGTCGGGCTTGACTACATGCAGGCCCGACACTCCCTGGCGGCGATGGTCGCCGAGGGGTACTACGCGATTGTGACCGCGAAGCAGCAACTGGAGATCGATCGTCTGCTGCTGGAGGCGGAACGCTTCACCGAAGTCACGACTCGCCAGCGCGTCGACGCGGGCCTGGGAACAAGCCTCGACGGCGACCTCGCGGAATCGAGCGTTCGGCTCGCAGAGGCGTCGGTGCAGCAGGACCTCGCGGCGCTCCGCGAGGCTCGCCGGGCGATGGAGCTGCTGCTCGGGCGATACCCGTCGGCAGAGCTGGATGGTGCGCCCGACACGCTGCCCAAGATTGAGGACGGCCCGCTCGCGGTCGGCGTGCCCTCGCAGCTCCTCGAACGCCGCCCCGATGTGCGCAGCGCCGAGCTGCGCGTGGACGCGGCGTACTACGACGTGGAGTCCGCTCGCGCGGCGCGGCTGCCCAGCTTGACG
Source organism: Phycisphaerales bacterium (assembly GCA_034004365.1). Taxonomy (GTDB): domain Bacteria; phylum Planctomycetota; class Phycisphaerae; order Phycisphaerales; family UBA1924; genus JAVEWV01. The sequence continues at coordinate 5,351 of JAVEWV010000031.1, read as the reverse complement.
CTCAGCGCGGACGCGACCCAGTTCTTCGATCCCTCCGAGTTTGTGTCATCGGTCGCCGCGGGCATCGTGGCCCCCCTCTTCCAGGGCGGACGCCTGCAAGCGGAGCAGGAAGCCGCCAACGCCCGCCAACGGCAGGCGCTCGGCGAGTTCGCGTCCGTCGCGCTGCAGGCGTTCGGCGAAGTCGAGAACGCACTTTCGAACGAGCACCACTTGCGACTTCGCGAGGCGAGCCTCGCCCTCGCGAGCGAGCGGCTGGTGCGAGCAAGCGATGCGGCGATCAACCGCTACGACCAGGGCCTGCTCACGATCCTGGACCTCCAGCAGATCCGCCGAACGGACTACTCGACGCGATCGCTGCTGCTGGGCGTCCGTTTCGGGCAGATCCGCCAGCGATTGAACCTGTACCTCGCGCTCGGCGGGCCCGTGGTGACGATCGACGAAGACTCCGCGGATGCGACCGCGCAGGCGGACGTGCTCGATGAGCGCTTCCCGGATCCGGACAAGGCGTCGTTCAGCGGCGAGCTCTCCGTCGGCGTCGATCCCGGTGCGCAAGGCGAGGCCAACGAACAAGACGAGGTCGACGAGCAGGTCGAGGCCAAGGAGAAGACCAATGGCGGCTGAGGCGGTCCCGGACCAGACGAGTGGAGCGGAGGCTCCGAATGGCGGGGAGCGTAATCGAATCGTGTGGCAGCACATGGTGTGGCGCGGGCTGCTCGGGCTTGTGTTCGTCGCGGTGCTGCTCGCCGCCACCGTGTATCTGACGCGGAAGAACCACGCGCCCGAGGCCCGCCAGGCGGACGGAGGCGCGCACGCGATCGCGGTGAAGGTGCAGGTCCTCAAGCCCCGGGATATTCCGATCGTGAGGCAGTATCTGGCGCAGACCGAGGCGTCGGAGATCGTGCAACTTCGGGCTCGAGTGAGCGGCTTTCTGATCGAACGCGGGTTCGAGGACGGCGACACGGTCGAGCAGGGCCAGGTGCTGTTCCGGATCGATCCGCAGCCATTCGAGGTGGCGCTCCGTCGGGCCGAGGCTGGCCTGAAGGCCGCCGAGGCGCAGCTCGTGCGTGCGGACCAGCAGGTGCTGCGTTTCCAGGAACTCGCGGAACTGCAGCAGGCCGCGGCGAACGAGCTGGAGCAGGCGCAGGAAGCGCAGCGGATCGCCGTCGCGCTGGTCGAAACGCAGCGTGCGCTCATCGAGCAGGCGAGGCTCGACCTGGACTATGCAACGGTTCGCTCGCCGATCTCGGGCGTGATTGGCGCCCGATTCCAGGACGTCGGAAACTACGTCGGCCCGGGCGCGGACGCGCTCCTGGCGACCGTGCGGAAGGTCGACCCGTTGTACGCGCGCTACAGCGTGAGCGAGCGTGACAGCCTGCGCTGGCAACGGATGACCGAAGAGGGCCTGCTGAACACCACCAACATCGAGGACCTCTCCGTGGAGATCGTCCTTCCGGACGGGCAGGAGTTCCCGCACCGCGGGCACATCGACTACGTCGATGTCGCGGTCGATCCATCGACCGGCACCACGGTCATCCGCTCGGTCGTGCCGAACCCCGACCACGCGCTCCGCCCGGGACAGTTCGTGCATGTTCGGTTGCTGGGAATCGTGCGCAAGGGTGCGCTGGTCGTGCCGCAGTCGGCGGTGCTGCAGACGCCCAACGGCGCTGCGGTCTATGTGGTGGATGATGCGGGCAAGGCCCAGATGCGCCCGGTCGTGCTCGATGACTGGGCGGACAAGGACTGGATCGTGAGCTCGGGGCTCGCCGAGGGCGAACGCGTGATCGTCGATCACCTTGTGCAGATCCGCCCCGGGGCATCCGTCGAGCCGAGCGTCGAGTAACGAGGAGCCACGATGTTCTCTCGCTTCTTCATCGAGCGTCCCGTCTTCGCGAGCGTGCTGTCGCTGCTCATCCTGCTCGGGGGCGGAGTAGCGATCTTCGTGCTGCCCATCGCGCGCTACCCGGAGATCACGCCTCCCACCATCCAGATCACCGCAACGTTCCCGGGCGCCGACGCGGCAACCGCGGCGACCGCCGTCGCGGCCCCCATCGAGCAGCAGCTCTCGGGCGTCGAGAACCTGATCTACTTCGCCTCGACCTGCGCGAACAACGGCTCGGTCTCGATCACCGCGACGTTCGAGATCGGAACGGACCAGGAACTCGCGGCGGTGGACGTGCAGAACCGCCTGAGCGTCGCCGAGCCGCAGCTCCCCGCGGAGGTCGTCCGGAACGGCATCACGGTCCGGAAGAGCTCGACGAACATCCTCGCCGTCGCGACGCTCCAGGCCGAGAACGGGGCGCAGTACGACGACATCTACCTGAGCAACTACGCGACGATCAACCTGCTCGACCGGATCAAGCGAGTAGTCGGCGTGGGTGACGCCCAGGTCTTCGGGACGAAGAACTACGCGATGCGGATCTGGCTGGATCCGGACAAACTCGCCGTGAAGAACCTGACCGTGAGCGACGCGGTCGCCGCCGTGCGCGAGCAGAACGCTAACTTCCCCGCTGGCACGATCGGGCAGCGTCCGATCGAGTCGGAGGTCGAGCTCACCGTGCCCGTCCTGACCCGCGGACGCCTGAGCGAAGTGACGGACTACGAGAACATCATCCTGGTCGCCCGCGACGACGGCACGATCGTCCGGCTCAAGGACGTCGCGAGGATCGAGCTGGGCAGCCAGAGCTACGAGCTGTTCGGGCGCGCCAACGGGCGCTCGACGACGCTCCTCCTGATCTACCTCCAGACGGGCGCCAACGCGCTCGAGACGATGAAGAACATCCGCGCCGAGCTCGACGATGCCTCAACGAGCTTCCCCCAGGGCGTGAAGTACACGATCCCCTACGACACGACGGCGTTCATCAGCGCCTCAATGAAAGAGGTCGTGCACACCCTGCTCGAGGCGGTCGTGCTCGTCCTGCTCGTCGTGTTCGTCTTCCTCCAGAGCTGGCGTGCGACGCTGATCCCACTGCTCGCCGTGCCCGTCGCCATCATCGGAACCTTCGGCGGCATGCTCGCCCTCGGGTTCAGCATCAACACGCTCACGCTCTTCGGGCTCGTCCTCGCGATCGGCATCGTCGTGGACGATGCGATCGTGGTCGTTGAGAACGTCGAACGCATCATGGACGAGGAGGGGCTCTCGCCGCGCGAGGCCACCATCAAGGCCATGAACCAGGTCAGCGGCGCACTGATTGCGATCGTGCTCGTGCTCTCCGCAGTCTTCGTGCCCGTCGCCTTCCTGAGCGGGCTCACCGGGCAGCTCTACAAACAGTTCGCGGTCACCATCGCCGTCTCCGTCGCGATCAGCGGCCTCGTCGCGCTCACGCTCTCGCCCGCGCTGTGCGCCATCCTCCTCAAACCGCACCATGACGGAAGAAAGTTCTTCCTCTTCCGCTGGTTCAATACGCTGTTCGACACCGTGACGGGCGGGTACGTGCGCGGCGTGTCCATCGCGGCACGCTACCTGGTCTTCACGATCGCCGTCTTCGGCGTCCTCGTCTTCGGGCTCTGGCGTCTCCAGAACCGCGTGCCGAGCGGCTTCCTGCCCGCGGAGGATCAAGGATACATCATCTCCGCGGTCATCATGCCCGATGGCGCATCGCTCGAGCGCACGGACGCCCTCGCGAAGCGCGCGGAAGAATTCTTCCTGAAGCACCCCGCCGTCGCGAACGTCACGCTCCTCGGCGGGCTGGACATCGTCTCCGGACGCGTGAACACGACGAGTTCGGCGACCCTGTTCGTGACGCTCAAGCCATTCGATGAACGCAAGGATCCGTCGCTCAGCGCATCGAAGCTGGTGCAGGACGTCATCGCGAATCTCGCGGGCTCACCCGAGGGCATGGTGGTCGCGTTCAATCCACCCTCCATCCAAGGGCTCGGCATCACCGCGGGCTTCGAGATGCAGCTCCAGCAGCGCGGCAGCGGAACCGTCAACGATCTCGCCGACGCCAGCGCCTCGCTCATGGGCAAGGCCGTGGCGGACCCCGAGCTCACCGCGCTCCGCAGCGCCGTCCGCGTCACCGTCCCGCAGCTCTTCGTCGAGCTCGATCGCGAAAAGACCAAGATGATGGGCGTCGAGATCGGACAGGTCTTCGACACGCTCCAGGCCTACTTCGGCGCCCTGTACGTCAACGACTTCTCCAAGTTCGGGCGCGTCTGGCGTGTCCAGGCGCAGGCCGAGCCGAGCTTCCGCGACGATCCGGGCGATATCGACCGTGTCTTCGTCCGCAACGCCCAGGGAGGGATGGTCCCGCTGTCGGGCATCGTCGATGCGCACTTCCGCGCCGGGCCCAACGTCGTCACCCGGTTCAACGGCTTCCCATCGGTCCAGATCAACGGTTCCCCCGCCGCGAGCGTAAGCAGCGGGCAGGCGATCGATCGGATCTCGCAGCTCGCCGACGAAACGCTCCCCCCGGGATATGGATACGAATGGAGCGGCGAAACCTATCAGGCACTCAAGGCCGGCAACCAGGCCCCGCTCGTTCTCGCGTTCGGCCTCATCGTCGTCTTCCTCGTGCTCGCGGCGCAGTACGAGCGATGGTCGCTCCCGATCGTCGTCCTCCTCGCCGTGCCGATCGCCGTGCTCGGCGCGTACATCGCCGTCTCGATCCGCGGCATGCCGCAGGACATCTACTTCCAGATCGGACTCCTCACCCTCGTCGGGCTCTCCGCGAAGAACGCGATCCTGATCGTGGAGTTCTGCGTCGATCAGATCCGCGAGGGCAAGCGCCCGATCGACGCGGCGCTCGAGGCCGCACGCCTCCGCTTCCGCCCCATCGTGATGACGTCAATGGCGTTCATCCTGGGCGTGGTCCCGCTGGCGATCAGCACGGGCGCCGGCGCGGCCGCACGCCACAGCATCGGCACGGGCGTCATCGGCGGGATGCTGGGCTCCACGTTCATCGCAGTGTTCTTTGTCCCGGCGTTCTTTGTCCTGATCCAGCGGAAGGGCAGGCCGCGCAAGCCCGCACCCATGCCCCACTCATGATCGGACGCGATGAGCGCCACCACAAGCGCAGAGAGCCTCGGCATGTGCCGAAGCCATCAAGCCCGCGAAATCGGTGTGATCGGACACCCGCTGAACTGTTCGTTGCCGGAACGCGGAGCGGTGGCTCCGGGCGTGGAGGATGTGGGTACCTTACACGGTGAGCCGGATGTGGCCCGAGCCCCGACGCACCCCGCGGAACCCGCTCCATGCACCACTGCTCGACGGTCGTGATCGCAGCCCTGTCCCTCGTGATCGGCGTCCGATCCGCGCACGCGCAGGCCGATTCCCTCTACCCGGTCGCCCCGAAGGATCCCGCGGGCGTCTATCTGACGCCCGACAATTTCGCCGTGCGCGCCGACGGCGCGCA
>JAVEWV010000016.1:11179-83655 GCA_034004365.1 Phycisphaerales bacterium | reverse complement strand
CGCAAGGGCACGCGCGGCGGGCGCTTCGCGCCCACCTCCGGCGTGTCGATTCCCTCCAGCAACGAGCCCGCACGCAGATCGCTCATCGCGAACCTCCCGCGTGCTCGCCCCTCACGTCCGTGCCCACACCGCGCCCGGCGCTGTCGACATTGCCGTAGAACTTCGCGGTCTCTTCGAGGATGCGAACGCCCTCCTCCGCGCCGAGCGGCTCGGGTGCCCAGTCGGCCCGGGCATCACCCCAGAACTGCGCGTTCGCGCCGGGCAGCCCGTTCCCGCGCGGGTGCCACGCCGTCTCCGCGTCCTCGCCGCGATTGCCGTCGATCGAAACGGACATCTCGATCCCGCGCGCCGTCGCGGACTCATACGCCCGCGTGACGGCACGACGCTGCTTGTCGGGATCGCGCCGCTCCAGCCCCTCAAGATAGAAGTAGAACAGCCCGGGCACGTACTCGTAGCTCGTGCCGTAGGCCTCCCACAGAGGGCGCGCATCGTCGTCGTCGAGCCCGCCGACGTCGGACGGGCAGCGGTAGGGATCACCCGCGATCCAGTCCGAGTTCGTGTCGCCCGGGATGCTCCGCACGGGACGGGCCGCGTCGATGTACGAGTCCATCACGTCGAAGAGCGATACGTCGTTGGCGTTCTCCCCCTCAAAGAATGGCGTCACGCGCGGGAGCAGGCGGTCCGCGTCGTTCATGTACAGCTCGAGCCCCGTGCCGAGCCCGCGCAGGTTCGTCAGGCACTTGATCCGACGCGCGTTCTCCCGCGCCTTGCCCAGCGCGGGCAGCAGGATGCCGATCAGGAGCGCGATGATCGAGATGACCACCAGCAGCTCGATCAGCGTGAACGCGCCGCGCCCCGCGCGCGAGCCACACCGCACGCCGCGACCGATCGTGTGATGCGTTCCCCTACGCATGCCCGGCCTCCCGACACGCACAAGCCGTCCAACGGGCCCGGACACGAGCATAACGGCCTGGACCCGCCGGACCTTGCACGAACTCCGACTCCCGGCGTGGCCCGCACCGGGAACCGGACGTCAACGCCGCTCCTGCAAGCAGGCGTGGACTAGATCGCCACGACCGCCCGGCGCTTGCCGGTGGCTTCGTCGACGATCCGCTGGGCGGATGCGGTCTGGATGGCGCGGAAGGTGGTGGCATGCCGCTTGAATGATTCGGCGAATGCGGGGTCGTCGTTCATCGCCGCTTGGATTCCCTTCGCCACGCTCGCCGCCGCCGCACGCAACTGGCGGGCCCGGGCCAGCGACGCGACCAGGGCCCCGCCCAGCACCAAGGGCGTGCGAACGGGCTCGGGCACGAACGGGAGCAGCCACGACATCGCCGCCCCCCACACGCCGGACGTGCCCCCGTCGCCAACGCCCCCGCCCGCCGAGGGCCCACCCCCGCCCGGCAGGCCCGCCGCGATCGCCGCGGCCTCATCGCGCAAGGTGTGCAGACGCTCCGCCGCCGCCGCGAGTGCGGCCTCGCCCGCGCCCGCCTGCGACGCCTGGGCCCGGGCCTCGGCGCGGGACGCCTCGTCGAGCGATTCCTGCTGGGCCAGCTCCTCCCACCGCGCGCGGCTGGTGCCGAGGTCATCGCGCAGGGACTCCGCCTGCGCGGCGAGCGCATCGAGGCGATCGAGCTCGGCCCCGAGGTCGGCGCACGCCGGCAGCGCGAAGAGCGCGACAACCAGCAGCGCGAACATCGCGACGGCGAGCAGCACGCCGCGGGTGATGGCCCCGCGGGCGCGCCGCGCCTGGCGCGGTCGGTGCGGCGAACAGGCAGACCCGTCGAACGAAGGATTCGTGGAACGATCGCGGGTGGACGAAGGGTAACTGGTTCGGAATGAGTGCATGTGATCCCCCTGGGCGCGGAGCGCCCTCTTTCTCGCGCGAGGCCGATGCGGCGCGCGTGCTGACGCCGATCGATTGAGTCGCACCCGCCCGGACCGGCTCGGGCGGCGCGTGAGGGGGATGGGGCTGATTGTGTCCGGCGCGGGGGGCTCGTCCAGCAGAAAGATGTGCATCGTCGCGAAACGCGCAGCGTTTTGTGATGATCGATGCAGATTTCCTGTGTGAGACGCTGCGGCAGCTGCCCTACCGGCCCAGGAATGACTCCAGCCGACGCCGGAGCCGATCGGTGTCCCGGGTCTGGCACTCCCAGACGACGAGCACGCGCCAGCCGTCGGCGCGGAGGGCACGCACGACCCGACGATCACGAGCGACGTTGGCCGCGAACTTGGCGCGCCAGAACTCGGGCCGCGTTGCGGGTTCGACGCATCCGTAGCGGCATCGGTGTCGGTGCCAGAAACACCCGTGAACGAACACGACCGCACGATGCGCCGGAAGCACGATATCCGGGCGTCCGGGCAGGTCCCGGCGTTGAAGCCTGAAGCGGTAGCCCATCGCATGGAGAAGGCGCCGGACGGTCAACTCCGGCGTGGTGTCGCGTCCCTTGATCGCCCGCATGTTACGGGAGCGTTGCTCGGGGGTCAGTACGTCGGGCATGGGTCACGCCACAATCGACTTCGCGTACTTCAGGAAGTCGGCCACGTCGTAGATGTGGAGTTTCCGATCAGGCGGGTAGTCTTTGTGGAGCCGCTTCGGGACGATTAGGGAAACGCCCGCCTTTCGCATCTCTTCCATCTGGTTTGACGAGATGCCAGGCTGGATGGTCAGGATATGCCGTTGCTTCATCCGCTGGGCTTCGTTCAGCACCTGCCGCCACCGATCCTTGCACGTCGTCTTCACGCCGATCTTGCAGAGACGTTCGACAGGGAAATTCGGTTCGTTGTACGCTTCCACGCTGGGGATCAGAATGTCCGGCTTACTTGCCCCGTCTGCGGCCATGCGCGGATGGCTTCGTCGCGAGAGCGGTATCCACTGTCAACAACTTCGGCGCTCCCTGCCTCATCCACCGCGACCACCGCGAAGAGGTAGTCTTGGTCGTCGCTGCCGCAATGAATGTAGGTGTCGCACCCATCATAACTTTCGATCTTTACGACAAAGTGTTGTGTCATTGCGATTTCTCCACCCAACTTCATTGCTGAAATATGTTCGTACGATGAAATTCGAGCATATCACGAGTCGGGCTGAACCGCTCAGGAAGCGATACTGGTTTTCCCGCACAGTTCTCGAACATCTCCTTGTATACTGGCTCCGGCACTTCTGCCCTCAGCCTTTTGGAGATCTGCAGCTCGAAATGTTCCGACAGCGCGATGAGCCCGCGATCGAACGCGGCATCATGGAGCGCGTTTAGACACAGCCCGTTGCGCGGGTCGAGACGCAGGGCCGGATCGCGCGACCACGGCACGATGTGGCTCGCCCGCAGAAGCGGCTCGCTCGTAATTCCCGTGATACAACACTTCCAGTCATGCGCCGCGAACACTGACGCGCGGAAGAACGATTGACCCCGGCGCTGCGCCACCTCACGCACAATCTCGGTCGGGCCGTCTGGAGCGGTTCGCGACGCTCCCCGCTTATGCGGCGTCGCCTTGGCGATGATGACCTGTTCGGGGACAATCGAGTTGTCTGCCAGCGCATCCCATCTGCCGTAGAACTCCTCCCAGACGGCGCGATCTGCTGCGGAAGTGTTCCCCATTCCGCCGACGCCGCGTCCGCGCAACTCCGGATCGAGGCTGGCAAAGTTCACCAGCTTTAAGGCCACCGCGGATGGTGTGCGGTCAATTGCCTCCGCCAATGCAGCTACCGCCGGATTGCGCGAGTGCATTCGACCAAATGGGAGTTGACAGTAAAGAGAAAGAACCTTGATGAGTTCATCCCGATTCCAGTTCTGGCGACTCATGCGCTGGCTCCACTGGCCCTCGATCGCTCCGACAGAGTCCCGCTAGGAAGGCGACCAAATTGCCATGTCAGAACCTATGCCAATTGCTTTCAAGTCCCCCCCCCGGCATGAGAAAGCGTGAGACTGGGCAAAGAACCTGCCCTCCTCTCACCCGATCCTCCGCAGCACGCCCATGCCGTAGTTCAGCGGGGCGAGGTACAGGTCGATCGCCTGGTACAGCCCCGTCGCGACGTCGTTCACGTAGTCCACGATGTAGCGCGGGCCCTGGTGGTCGCCGCACTGGTCGGGGAAGGTGTCGTGCAGGATCACGAGCCCGCCGGTCTTGAGGACGGGCTCGACGGCCCAGAGGTCCTGCAATGCGCCCGGCGCGGTGTGGTCGCCATCGATCATGGCGAGGTCGACGCCGCCCTCGCGCTCGAGCTCGGCTCGGGCGCGGGTGATCTCGGTGGGGCTGTCGCCCGGGTGGAAGCGGGCGAGGTGCGCGAGGCCCGCGCGGGAGAGGCGTTCGCGGACGAAGTCGAGCCGGCCCTCTTCCATCGTCGCCTTGCGCCACGGGCCGGGGCGGACGGGGCCGAAGTCGTCGAAGCAGTGGATCACGCGCTCGCCGCCCAGTTCCGCAAGAGCGCCCGCGATCCAGTGCGTGCTCACCGAGCAGAACGTGCCGACCTCCACAACCACCCGCGGCTGCGCGTTGAGCACCAGCGCGTGGAGCTGCAGCCCCGCGGCGGGCGACATGCTCGCGGGGAAGCTGATGGGCATCTGGTAGATCTCCTTGAGCGACTGGAGCCAGGCGCAGGAGGGGTTGTCGAGATACGCCGGAAACTCCCAGCGGGTGGGATGCTCGGCGACCGAGCGCAGACGCGGGTAGTGGCGGGCCTGCTCGTGCGGCAGGGCGTGCTTCTCGACCGGCACCGCGGGCGGCTGGACGCGCCAGTTCGCGCCCGCGAGCACGCCGTCGCGCGTGCCCGGCGGCGGCGCGAACGTCCGCCGGTTGGGCGGGCAGCGGTCCAGATGAGCGGACGACCGGGCGGAGGGATCCGCCCCTGCCAGTGGCTTCGCGGCGGGCGCACCGCTGGCGGGCGGGGCTCCGGCATGGTCGCTCGTGTTCGTGGTCGCCTCGGGCATCGGCGAACCTTAGTCCGTCGGCGGACGGGCCGTCCCACCCCCGGAGCCGGGGAGACGGGAGGCCGCGAGGGGGTCGTGCGCGGGGCGTGGGTCGGCGTGGGCGCGGACGAGGGCCTCAACGCTCCGCCAGAGGTCGCGGGAGCGCGGCGCGGCGAACCCCTCGGCGCGGAGCAGGCGGGCGAGCTCGCTGAGCACGCGCATGCGATCGGTCCGCGCGGGCGGACATCCGGTACCGATCGGCTCGATGACCAGCGACGCGAGCGTGCGCGCGAGGCGATGGTCGCGCGCCGAGCCTAATCGCTCCCAGGGACGGGCCCGACGCACGCCGACGCAATCGACGACCGCGATCTCGGGCGACGCCCCGCGCGGATCGAGCACGATCAGGTTCGAGGGCTTGGGATCGCGATTCACCAGGCCTCGGGCGTGCAGGCGGAACACCATTCGCGCCACGGCACGCGCGACGCGTGCCCGCTCGTCGCGCGAGAGGGTGTGCGGATCGCCGCGTGGCGCGCCCGCGAGGTGCGCCAGCAGCGTCGCGCCTGGCGCACGCTCCATCACGAGGCACTCGACGCGCCGGGGCGGCGTGTCACGCGTCATGCCCCGGAGGAGCGCGACAGGGCGCGCAGTACGAATGCCCGCCTGATGGAGCGCGTCCGCGCCGCGCCAGTGGCGTTCGAGCGGGGTAGTGTGCGTGAGCGACTGGAGCGTGCGCCGGAGCGAGCCGATCGGCTCGACCTTGACGACAAGCTCGGGCATGGCGAACTCGGGCATAGTGCGGCCAGCGTCGGTGGCGAGCACACGCACGCTCGCGCCGGGCTTCTCCGAGAGCTTCTCGCCCCCCTCCCACCCGTCGCCCAGCCATCCCGCCCAGAACGCCGGATCGCGCACGCCGCGCGGCAGGCCCGACGCGTCGGCGACGCGAACGAGGCGGACGCGATCCTGCGGCGGGCGGGGCATGCGAGTACCGTACCCGGCATGGGCGCGGAGCTGTCGATCGCGATCGTCTGCAAGAACAACGCGGACACGATCGGGAAGGTCCTCGCGAGCATCAAGGGGCTGGCGGGCGAGGTCGTCGCGGTCGATTCGGGATCGACCGACGGGACGATCGAGATGCTCAAGGCCGCGGGCGCACGGGTCGTGCACAGCGCGTGGCTCGGGCACGTCAAGACCAAGCAGCTCGCGCTGGAATCGTGCCGCCAGGAATGGGCGCTGTGCCTGGACAGCGACGAGCCGGTGATGCCGGACCTGCGGGGGTCGATCGAGGGCCTGCTCGCGGAGAACCCGGCGCGGGTCGTGGGCGCGAGGGTCAACCGCAAGGTGTGGTACTGCCCGGGCGAGCGGGGCGGCACGAACGGGCGATTCCTCGAGCACGCATGGCAGCCCGAGTGGCGCCTTCGGCTTGTCCGGCGCGCACGGGCTCGATGGACCGGGCTCGACCCGCACGACAAGCTCGAGGTCGACACGACCGGCGGCGGAAAGATCATCGACCTCGCGGGCACGCTCCGGCACGACTCGTTCTCGACCTTCGCCGAGCAACTCGCGAAGGAAGCGCAGTACGCCCGCATGATGGGGCAGAGCCTGTTCGACAACGGGCGGCGCGGGAGCGCGTGGCGCGCCATCACCAGCCCGCCCGGCGCGTTCCTCAAGCAGATGGTCCTCAAGCAAGCCTGGCGCGACGGCACGCCCGGATGGCTCGCGGCGTTCTCCACCGCGGCGAGCACGCTCATGAAGCACGTCGTGCTGCTCGAACTGACGGCGCGGGAGCGAGGGGCATCGCAGGGCGCTCCGGATGAGGGGGATAGTGCTGCGAACCCATCGGGCTTCGGAGCGGCCTCGGGGCCAGACGCCGGGGATGGGGCGGGCGACGCCGCGACCGCCCGCTGAGGGGGTTTCCGGCATGGCGGACACGCCCGTCCTACCATTTTTCGAACGCGGGTCGGGCCCCGGGGCGTGTGCCCGGCGGGATCGCGGCCCGGTCGGAATGGTCCCGCGCGGCGGCGCCGCTCCGATGGTTCGCGTCCCGGGCCCTGCCCCTGCGCCCCAACCCGGCGCTCCGAGCAGGACGCGCGACGCCCACCATCGGCGGGCGCTGCGACCGGCACGAGTTGCCGCGCGGGCGCTTTGGAGCTTTCCCCGCGCATGGATTGTGGACACGACGCCGCGACGACCCTCGATCATCTGAACAACCCCACCTGCACGATGCTCGGCGAGCCGCCGGCGTGCGCGAAGCGCGCCGATGACGACTCCCCGGGCGAGGGCGCGGGTGATGGCGCGGGCAAGAAGAAGCGCCGTCGCCGCCGGCGGAGCAAGAAGCCCGCGGGCGAGGCGATCGGCGCGAGCGAAGCCAGCGAGGGCGCCCCTGAATCGTCCGAAGGCGAGGCGAAGGCCCCGCGCGGGCCGCGCAACGAGGATCGCGCGGGCAGCGACGCCGACGCGGGCGCGAAGAAGAAGCGCCGGCGGCGCGGAAAGAAGGCGGGCTCGCGCGTCGAGGACGCCGACGGCATCGCCGCGATCGACGAGGACCCCGACGCGGGCGAGGTGATCGTCCAGCGCAAGACGATCGACACGCACGATCCGGAGGTGTTCGACCTCGAGCAGACGTTCGCGCAGCTCGGCCTCAACGAGGACATCCTGCGTGCGCTGGGCGAATTGAACTTCCGCCATCCGACCAAGATCCAGGCGGCGCTGATCCCCGCCGTGCTGAGCGGGCGCGACGTGCTGGGTCAGGCGAAGACGGGCACGGGCAAGACCGCGGCGTTCGGGCTGCCCATGCTGCAGCGGGTCGAGAAGGGCAAGCGCTTCGGCGCACTCGTGCTCGGGCCGACGCGCGAGCTGGCGGTGCAGATCACCGACGATTTCAAGCGTTTCGGGAAGTACGTCGGGCTCCGGACGTGCACCGTCTACGGCGGGCAGTCGATCCGCGTGCAGGCGGACAAGCTGGCGAAGGGGCCCGAGGTGATCGTGGGCACGCCGGGGCGTGTGCTCGACATGGAGGAGCGCGGGCTGCTGGACCTGTCGCAGATCTCGATGGTCGTGCTCGACGAGGTCGATCGGATGTTCGACATCGGGTTCCGCGACGACATCCGGCGGATCCTGAAGCTGTGCCCCGACAGGCGCCAGACGGTCTTCGTGAGCGCCACGCTCTCGAAGGACATCGAGGAGCTCGCGCGGCGCTACATGCACGAGCCCGAGAAGATCGTGACCACCGCCGGCGCGCTGACGGTGCAGCAGGTCGAGCAGCACTATCTCGCGGTGATGCCGTGGGACAAGCGCCGCCTGCTCGCGCACCTGCTCGAGCACGAGGAGCCCGCGCTCACGATCGTGTTCTGTCGCACGAAGCGCACGGTCGACGAGTTGGTGAAGTACCTCGAGCGGAAGCAGATCGAGGCGCACGCGATCCACGGCGACATGAGCCAGTCGAAGCGCAACAGCGTGATGCGGAAGTTCAAGGAGGGCAGCCTCGCGGTGCTCGTGGCAAGCGATGTCGCGTCGCGCGGGATCGACGTGTACGGCATCACCCACGTCATCAACTACGACCTGCCCGAGGACCCGGACATCTACGTGCACCGCATCGGACGCACCGCCCGCGCGGGAGCGAAGGGCGTCGCGTGGAGCCTCGTCACGCCCGAGCAGGGCGAGCTGCTCACCGAGATCGAGAATCTCATCAACGCCGAGATCCCGAAGATGGACTACCCCGACTTCGACGCCCGCGAGCAGCCCGCGGACTGGCGCCCGAGCGTCAACCCGCGCGGAGGCCCGGCGTGGACGCCCAAGAAGAAGGAGCCCATGCCGGATCCGATCATGCACAGCGCCAAGTTTGAGCCGCCGAAGGAGATGGCGCAGCAGGTCAAGAAGCAGGAGGTCGAGGCGAAGTTCCCGGGCGGGCTCGTGCCCTCCGCCCAGCCCAAGAAGCAGCTCCGCGGCATCGTGCGCAAGGGACGGCGGTAATACGCCGAATCTTCGTGGATTCCATGAGGATGGATCGCGCGGGCGCGGTGTATCGTTCCCGCGATGGACACCACCGCGCCCAACTCGCTCCGTGACCGCCTCGCCATCTCCGCCGACGAACGAAGGGAGCACCAACGGCTCCTGCTCGAGGTCACGAACATCCCGACCGCGTCGGGCGAGGAGCACGGCGTGGGCGCGTACGTGCTCGCGTGGGCCGAGGCGAGGCCCGACGTCGAGCTCATGACCGACGCGTGCGGGAACTTCGAGGTCCGCTTCGCGAATGAGGCGCACGCGCTGGAGCTCGAAGAGGACGCGAGCACCGTCGACTTCGACGATCTCGAAGACGACGACTTCTCCCTCGCCGGCGAGGTGATCGATTTCGACGCGCCGCGAGAGCATGCCCGCGAGCCCGAGCATCAGAATGGAACGGGCGAGCCGCGCGGCGCGCACGCATCCGAGAGCGCCGCCCCGCGCGAGCGCCCGATCTACTTCACGGCGCACATGGACCATCCGGCCCTCGTCGTCGAGCGCGTCGTCGCGCCGGGGATCGTGCAACTCCAGCTCCGCGGCGGCGTGATGGACGACTACATCAAGGGCACGCGCGTGCGCATCTTCACGCAGGACGACACGCCCATTCATGCCCGCATCACCGAGCCCGCCGAGGGATCGAGCCCGCACCTCAAGAGCTGGCTCGCGGAGATCGAGGACGCGGAGCCGAGCGATCAGATCGCGATCGGCGACATCGCGACGTGGGACGTGGGCGAGAGCGAGATCGTCGACGGCGTCTTGCACGCGCCGGTGTGCGACGATCTTGCCGCGCTCGCCGCGGCGATGTGCGCGTTCGACGTGCTCCGCCGGCTGCGCGCGTCGGGCGAGCGCGTGGGCGACGTGCGCCTGCTGCTCACGCGCGCGGAAGAGATCGGCTTCGTCGGCGCGATCGGCGCGTGCATGGAGCGCACCATGCCCGAGAACGCGCGCGTCATCGCGCTCGAGAACAGCCGCGCGTTCGACGACTCGCCCATCGGCGGCGGCCCCATCGTGCGGGTGGGTGACCGCCTCAGCGTGTTCAGCCCCACGCTGACGGGTGCGGTGGCGAAGGTCGCCGAGGACCTCGCGGGCGGGCCCGCGACGCCCACCGCGTCGCAGAAGCTGAGCGACCTGCCCGTGTGGCGCTGGCAGCGCAAGCTCATGGCGGGCGGCGCGTGCGAAGCAACGGTGTTCTGCACCTACGCCTACGAGGCGACGTGCCTGTGCCTCCCGCTGGGCAACTACCACAACATGGGCGACCTCACCGCGGTGCAGGCGGGCACGAACACAACGCCGCCCACGCTCGCGCGCGAGTTCATCGGCGTCAGCGACTTCGAGGGGATGGTTGACCTGCTCTCCGCCTGCGGCGTCGCGCTGCCCGACGCACCGCCCCTGCGCGGACGCATGGAAAAACTGTGGGACGAGCGGCGTTTCGTGCTGGGCAACGAGTGAAGAAGTGGGGCCTGGGGTCTTGGAGTCCTGAGGTCTTGAGGTCTTGAGAACGCCCGAAGCAGGGACACCGCTTCGCGTCTGACTCTCTGACTTGCTGACTGCTTGACTCCCTGACTCTCTGACTCTCTGACTTGCTGATTTCTTCCTACGTCTTCACGCTCGTTGCCGCCGCCACCGCGAGCGGCGCGAGGATCATGACCGGCACGAACACCGCAAGCCCCGCGGGCACACCAGGAATCCCCGCCCCCGCGCCGAGCACGCCGCCCACCAGCCCGAGCCCCGCGACCGGCGCGCAGCGCAGCGTCTGCAGCATCATGTTCCGCGGCACGCGCGTCAGATAGAACGGCATCGCAACAACCAGCGCGAGCAGGTTCGACACCCACACACTCACCCGCCCCCAGCGCAGACGCGTGAACTCCGCGCGGGTGCGCTCGTCGAGCAGGTTGCCCCGCGAGAGAACCTCGCCCGTCTGGCGGAAGCTCAGGGCCTGCGCATAATCCTTGAACCGGCGCATGCGGAGCGCCGCAGGATCGAGATCGGTCTCGAAGCGATCGACGGGGTGGGATTCACCCGCCGTCTCGCGCGACTCGGCAACACCGTTCGCGAGCACCCACGCCGAGCCGTCCCAGCGGGCCTCCTCGGCACGGATGACTTCCTTCGCGAGTCCGTCGGCATTCCGCACGATGATGATGACCCCGCCGAGTTGGCCCGCATCGGCATCGAACGATCGCGCGTAGAGCAATCGCCCGCGTCCGTCGCGGCACAGCTCCACCGGCATCGTCCCCAGCGAACGCGAGCCCGTGTCGCCGTGATCGCGCGTCAGCAGGTGCGCGATGCGCGGCTGGATCAGTTCCTGGTTCGCGGCCTGCACGAGGGTGAGCGCGATCGCGACGGCGATGATCGGGCGCGCGACGCGATGCAGCGACTGCCCGCTCGCCATGATCGCGACGAGCTCGCGGTGCCGGACCATCTGCGCGACGGTGAATCCCATGCCCGCGACCAGCACCATCCCGAGCATGTAGCCGAAGAGCTGGAGGAGGCGGGGCCACCAGAAATCGATCACGAGCGAGATCGTCACCACCGCGCGCCGGACGAGCCCGTCCTCGGGCCCGAGCTTCTGCGCGACGGACACGAAGCGATCGACATTGAGCGAGACGTCGATCGCGACGATGAACGAGAACAGGATCACGACCAGCGCGACGACGTTGATGAGGTACTGCCTCGCGATGGCGCGGTCGAGGATGCTCACGCCCAATCCTTCGCGCCGTGCGCGCCGCGAGCGAGCCCCCCACCACCGCCACTCGCCCGACCGCCCCGCACGCCCAGAATCCACACCACGAGGCGTGCCGCGACGAGCCCGACGATCGCCCCGAGCACCACGTCGCTCGCCCAGTGCGCATCCGCCCGCACGCGCGTGAGCCCGCACCCCACCGCCCACGCCAGCGCCACCCAGCCCGCCCGCGGGAACAGCAGCCACACCGCGAACGCGCCGCCGAACGCGACCGCCGCGTGCGAGCTGGGCAGCCCGAGGTTCGACGTCTCGACGAACCCGCGGAGCGGCGTGCGGAAGTCGTACCACGCGAGCGACCAGTCCGCCTCGCGCCCCGGACGCACGCGCCCGACGAGCATCTTGACGATCTCCGCCGTCGCGCCCGACGCGATCGCGGAGAGCACGAGCGCGAGCCCCACGCGCGGCGCCCGCGGATCGTGCCTCGATCGCCCGAGCCACACCGCAACGCCAAGCATGATCCACGCCGGGACGTACCCCGCGACGCGCAGCAGGCGATACCCGTCGCGCCGCTCGACGCGCGCAAGATGCTCCGCATCGAGCGCGAGCCACCCGCGCAGGACGGGATCGAGCAGCATCGCGATGAGCAGGACGCCCAGCGCGATCAGCGCGTCGCGCTTCCATCGTGATGCACGCGCGTCTCGCCGCGGATGGTTCGTCACCGCGCACCCTCCCGCGCGATTGCGCTCGGGCGGAAGCCCTCGAACCCGCGCCCGATCACGGCGGTTCGCTTCTTGTGATCGCCCGGGAGCGGGCCAATGTCCTCCACGCGCTCGAATACTTCCCGCCATTGCCCGGTCGTCGCGCCGAGGCACACGCCGTCCCTTCCGAGCCAGCGCGGATCATCGACGTCGGTCTCGGGCCAGAAGTCGAAATCGGTCGTGCGTCCGCCGAGGCGTGAGCTCCCGCACAGGAGCGCAAACGCATCGCGGGGCACGCCCCGCCGCGCGAGCTCGCCCGGCAGATAGAACGCGAGCTGCGCCGCACGCCCGTAGTGCTGGCTGATGACGAGGACGGTCCCGTTGCTCTCGTGCGCGACGCGCTCGACGAGCGGCGCGACGTCGCCCGCGACCGTCCTTCCAACGACGAGCCTGCCGATCGGCACGCGCTCACCCACGACCGGCACGCGCGCGAGCAGGTCGATCCGCGCGCCCACGAGCGTCACAACGAGCCCCACGCCGACCGACCAGTCCCACAGGATCTGCCCCCAGCTCTCGGGCCTCTTGCGCAGCTTGCCCCACTTCGGTCGCCCGCCCACGGGCATCGCGAGCCACGCGCGCAGGCTTGCACGCCGCGCGTCCAGCCCGTCGCGGGCCGCGATCCCGCCCAGCGGGAGCAGCGTGCACAGCGCACCGAGCGCCCAGTTCCCCTCCGCCTCGGCCTTGAGCGTCACGAGCAGGTAGAACACCACGATCGGCATCGCGCAGCACAGGAGGAACCATCGCCCCGCACGCTCGCGCGCATCGCGTGACGCGCCGCGGCGCATCGCCAGCGGCACGAGCAGCAGCGCGGGCCCCGCGAGCGCGATCTGGATGCCCACGAACTCCAGCGTCCAGCGCGGGTCGTAGCGCCAGCCGCCCGACCCACTCGGCGTCATGTCGCCCCCGCTCATGCCGAGGTGTCCGAGCAGGTGGCGCAGCGTGGGCCATTCGTGCTGCACGTTCCAGACCACGACGGGCGTCATGCACGCGAGCAGCAGGACCGCGCCGAGCGCGAGGCCAAGCGTGTGTCGCGCGGGCGCATTCTCCCCGCTCGCTTCCCCACCGCTCGCCCGCGCGTGCCTTCGCGCGACCCACGCGCCGAGCATGATCCCCGGCAGCAGCAGCAGGATCGTGTACTTGAACAGGAACCCCGCGCCCAGCGCCGCGCCGCACAGCATCCACCATCGCGCCCGCCCGCGCCTCGCCTCGGGGTCGATCGCATGCCACGCGCTCCACGCCGCGAGCGCCCAGCACGCCATGTACGGCACATCGATCGTCATGAGCAGCGGCGCCACCGCGAGCCCCGGCGCGAGCGTGACGAGCACCGCGGCACAGAATCCCGCGCGTCCGTCGCGTGTGACGTCCCGCGCCATCGCCGCCGCCGCGAGCGAGAGCGCCGCCGCGAAGACGGGCGCGAGCGCCCGCACGCCGAACTCGGTGTTGCCCAGGACGCTCGTGCTCGCGCCGATGGTCAGGGCGATGCCCGGTCCCTTGGTGTAGTACGACCACGCGGGGTGCTGCGACCAGAGCCAGTAGAACGCCTCGTCCTCGATGAGCGCGTAGGGCGAGAACGCGGCAAGGTATACGAGCCGCGCTACGAGCACGATGCCGACGAGCGCAATCGTCGCGGGCCACGCGCGCGCCCAGGGGGCGAATCCATGCTCGCGCACCTCGCTAATCGCCATTCGCTCAGTGCCTCGCCACGGCGCGGTACGCCACGAGCGCGTACGCGCCCAGGATCGCCACGCCACCCCACAGCATCACGAGCCCCGGCGCGCCCGCGTCGTGCGTCACCTGCTGCCCGCCCGCGATCGTGATCACCGCGCCAAGCGCCGGGAAGAATGACCAGAGGTACACCACCAGCGGCGGCTTGTCCGTCAGACGCATCGCCGTCACCGCGCCCGCGAGCACCATCACCAGGCACGCCGCGGCCATCGCCATCCGTTCGTGCTGCTTGCTCGTGATCTCGCGAGAGAGGTCTTCGAGCCGGCGCACCAACTCGCGGTACGGCCCGACCAGGAACTCGTCCCGCTTCTCTCCCTCGACGCGCGGCTCGACCTGCGCGATCAGCGCCGCGGTATCCAGTGAGAGCAGCTCGGGCAGCGGGTCGATCGCGGGGCGCAGCCCCTTCATCTCGCGCCGCTCCTGCTCGCCCGCGGCTCCGGGGGTTGTCGATCCCGCGACGCGCACGCCCTCGAGCTCGAGCCGGAGCGTGAGGTCGCGCTGCTCGTAGTTCGGCCCGAGATCGGTGCGGAGCGACGCGCGCCGGGCGATCATGCGCGTCACCTCGCGCGCGTCACCGTCGCTCGAGCGGAGCAATTCCACCTCGATCTCCCGCGCCCCACCGATCGGCGCGAGCACCCACTCGCCGGGCGGATCGTCCGTCTGCGGCTGCCAGCGGATACCCGACGCACGAACCACGATCGGCTCGCCCATGCCGCTCTCCAGCACCACGCGCCCCTCGTCGCGCAGCGATTCGTTGATCGCGCTCGTGGTCTTCCGCTCGGCGAGGAAGTGCGCAAGGTCGCGCCGGCGCTGCTCGATGAAGTTCATCCGCGCCGGCTCGTGACGAAGGCCGCGCAGCTCGCCCCACGTCAGGAACTTCGGATCGTCGCGGAACGCGTAGGGCACTTCCTCCCTGTACGAGATCTCGTTCCGCTCGGGCGTGATCTTCTTTCCCTCGTGGATCGCCGAGAAATCGCGCAGCATGATCGCCACGCTCGCACGCTCGCCAGCGGCGCTCTCCCCGCCCGCGCCGGGCGGCAGGTACCACACCACCGCCGACGCCGCCGTCACCTCGGTCCGCACGTTCCCCACGCGGTCGAGCTCCAGCACCGCCACGCCGCGGAGCAGCAGCACGTCCGTCCCGTCGGGCTGGCGTGTGCGGATCACGTCGTCGGCGTGCAGCATGCCCGCGCCGAGCGTGATCGAATCGCCCCGCTCGATCGCGCTCACGATCAGCTTCGGCGCGTCCTGCGTGACCAATAGCTCCATCTTCCGCAGGAACCGCGGGATCACCTGCTCGTTGAGCAGCGACAGCCCCGCCGCGAGCGTGAGCCCGCTCACCAGCGCCGGCACCAGCATCGAGCGGTGCGACACGCCCCCCGCGTGCGCCGCGAGCATCTCGTTGTCCGACGCCACCCGGTGGTACGCCAGCGTCGCGCCGAAGCCCGACGCGAACGGGAGCGCGTACGCCAGCATCGGCGGGATCGCCAGCACCATGAACTTCAGCATCTCGACCGGGCCCAGGCGCCCCTTCGCGAGCCACTGCACGCTCGCCGCGAACGAGATCGAGAGCACGACGACCGCCGTCGTCATGAGGACGACGCGCCACAGCTCGAAGGTCAGGGCCCGCCAGAGGAGCCAGGGGGGTCGCGTCACGCCCGGGAGTCTACGTGCGGGGGTGCTCACGGGCCCTCCGCGTCGCGCCGTCCGGGCCCGACGAGGATCCGCGCCAGCACCTCCTGCACGTGCCGCCCGGACATGTCCACGCCATGCCCGGGCACGCCCATCGCCGACGCCACGCCATAGCCCAGCCCGATGTAGATGAGGAGCCACGCGATGAGCTCGCCGCTGAACCGGGCGGTGACGCGGTGCTCGTCCTGCGCCCGCTCGACCTCGTCGCGCAGGAACGCGTGCATCGACGTGATGTGGTCCGACAGCGCCTTGACGATCTGCGGGTCGTCCGCCTCGCTGATGGACTGCAGCACGACGCGGTACGCCGCCCGCTGGCGTGGGGAGACCATCGGGTTGTCGCCGATGAGGCGGCGCAGCCGCTCGCCCGCGTCGGGCGCGTCCTTCAGATGATCGCGCCACGCCTGCATCGAACGCTCGCCCGTCCGCTCGATCAGCGCGACGAACAATTCCTTCTTGCTCTTGAAGTGCCGGTAGATGACCGGCTCGGTCACCCCCGCGGCCTTCGCGAGCTCGCTGGTCGTGGCCCGCGCGTACCCGTTGCGCGCGAACAGGTCCGCTGCGCAATCGAGCAGTTGCTCGCGCCTCTGGGCTGCCGGAAGCCTCGTCATCGCCCGCCCCCTCCCGCCGGGCCCGTCGAGCCCGCGGAGGTCCTGGATGCCGCCCGCCCGTCGCGGGGCGGCGCATCGGTGATTGGGACGGGATCGTACCCGCCCCTCGCGAACGGATGGCACCGCAGCACACGTCGCGCCGCGAGCCACGCCCCCCGCACACCGCCATGCCCACGCAGGGCCCCGAGGGCGTACGCGCTGCACGTGGGCTCGTACCGGCACTGCCTCCCCATCCAGGGCGAGAGCGTCACGCGGTATGCCCACACGCCGCTCAGGAGCACCCACGCGAGCGCCCGGTCCATCACGCGAAGCATGGCGCGAAGGACGCTCACTCCGCACCCTCCCGATCAGCACCCTCCCGATCAGAGGGCCGCCCCCCGGGGCGACGGGAAGCGCGACGCTCGTGCTCCGCGTGCGCCTGCTCGACCAGCTCGCGGAGCGTTCGGCGGTACCAGTCCAGCCGCTGCGCCTCGTGGCGCCGCGCCGACACCACGACGTCGTACGCCCCGCCCGCGTGCCGAGGCAGTTCGTGACGCTCCAGGCGGAACGCCTCGCGGATGAGCCGCTTCATGCGGTTCCGCTCGACCGCGCCGCCATACGCGCGCCCCACGCTCAGCCCCAGCCTGTGCTCGGCGAGCGCCGTCGCCCGCGCGAAGATCGTGATCCCGCCCCGCGACTTGCGCAGCCTCGCTCCGAACGCGGCCTTGTAGTCCAGGTCCTTCGAGAGGCGGTGCCGCGCCCGCAGCGTGCGCCGTTCGCCGTCCGGGGGCCGCGTGCTGGTGGGTTCGTCGGGCATCCTGCGATGAGGCTATTCCTTCGCCGACCCGCCCATCGAGGGCAGCAGGCCCAGCAGCAGGCACAACGCCGCCCCGGCGATCAGCCACACCCTGCTCCGCTCGCCCGTCGCGAGCCGCTCCAGCGTCGAGCCCGTCATCCGCGGGCCCGGCACCTCGCGCGGGCTGGGCTCGAGCGCCGCGAAGACCGACGCGCTCGCCGGGAGCGTGTCGTCCACGCCCACGAGCAGGGTCTTTCCCTCTGGAATCATTCCAAGTTGTGTTGCAGCAAGCGTTTGCAGGAGCGAACGATCCCCCGCCTCGAGCCGCTCGACGAACCGCCTGTAGTTCTCCAGGCGTTCGACCCGCTGGCGTTCGATCGCCAGCGAACGATCCCGAGCCCATCGCGCGTGGGCGAGGTCGACCGACGCCGAGATCAGGACCACGCTCGCGATCGTCGCCAGCCCCGCGATCAGGAAGGGCCATCCGGCGTCAAGGATCGCGCCGCCCCCGCGGGGCGTTCGATCCGAGCGCGCGGTGTCCGAGCCGTTCCTTGCCGGGCGCACGCTACGAGTATCGACCGATCCCCGCGCCGGACTGGACGTGCTCGCTCCCGCAGCGTCAGGCCGGGGCCTTTTGCCCGCCCGCCGTCGGCTCGAGGTTCATGAGCTCGGGCAGGTCGGCGCGCTCCGTGGGCGGGCGCAGGCGCGCCACCTGCGCCGAGGCGCCGCCCGGCGTCTCGGCCACGAGCCCGCGATCGACCATGATCCGCACGATCTCCGCCCGCGACTTCACCCGCAGGCGCCGCCCGATCATCCGACGATGCGAGTGCACCGTCCGCACGCTCCGGTGCAGCGACTCGGCGATCTCGTCGTCGCTCATGCCCGCCGCGATGAGCATCGCGACCTCCAGCTCGCGGTCGCTCAGCGCCGCCAGGTCCCCCAGCACCGCTTCCCGCAGCGTCGGGATGCGCACCTGCTCAAGGATCGCCTCGACACGCACCGGCGACGCCAGCGTCCGCGCCACCATCAGGACCGCGCTCGAACCGTCCCGCAGCGTCACTACCCGCGCCCGGCTGATCGAGTGGTATCCGCCCGCGAGGTACCTGCTCACCACCGGCTCCCCCTCCCGCGATGCGTGCCCCTCCACCACCCGCCCCAGCACGATTTCGATGTACGGACGCACCGCTTCCGGAAAACAATCCGCGTATCGCCCGCCCACACGCGGCGTGGTCCATCGCGAGAGCATGCCCTCGGCGCGCCCGTTGATCGCGAGGATCATGCCGTCGAAGGAAAGCAGGACCACGCGACACTCCGTGTCCTCCGAGAGCGACCTCCACAGCTCGCACTGCGCAAAGCCGCGCACCGCCTCGGGCGACGGGATTCCACCGTCGGCGCCGGCCGACTCGACACGCGTCGGGCGTCGTTCGTCCATCGATCCTCCTGCCCCCGTTGAGGTCACGCCGCGATGTGCGTTTCCGCGTCGTGCGCCACCTCGGGGAGGCCCACCAATCCACGATCGACCATGATGCGCAGGATCTCCGCCCGCGTCTCGACCCGCAGCTTCTTGCCGATGCTGCGCCGGTGCGCGTGCACCGTTCGTGTGCTGCGGTGCAACTGCCTCGCGATCTCCGCGTCCGCCATGCCCGCCGCGATGAGCAGCGCGACCTCCAGCTCACGATCACTCAGCACCGCGATCGGCCCGAGCGTCACCTCGCGATCCTCGACCGCGGCGACCATCGCGAGGAACTGCTCGACCGGCGTGGGAGCGCGCTCGACGTGCGCCACGCACAACGCCGCCCGACGCTCGTCGATCGTCACCACCCGCGCCCGCGAGACCCAGCGCTCCCCGCGCAGCAGGAACGACGCGACGTTCACGCTCCCGGGCTGGGCCGCCTCCTTCTCGAACACCGCACGAAGCCACGCCTCCGTTGCGCCGCGAACGCACTCTGGATACGCCTCCGAATATGCGTGTCCGAGCAGCTCGTCCGCAGGCCGCTGGAAGAACAGCCCCGCGCACTCATTGGCCGCGACGAGCACCCCGTCCTCGTCAACGAGACAAATCCGAGTGTCCGTGTCCGCAATAAGGGAAGTCCAGCACGGCAGGTGCGCCAGAGCGTCCATTCCCTTCGTGGTGCGTGCCAGAGTCATCGCGGCTCCAAGGCAACCCGCAGATTGTGGCGTGGTGAACAGCGTCTCGCACGCTCATTCCCTTCGATAGCGTAGCACAAGATCATGCCGGAAACCGCGCTCTTCCCACGCGCGTCGCGCTGCTCACTCCGTGCGCGCAAGCAGGCCCGCCGCGCGGGACGCCAGCGCGAGCACGCTGTCGAGGCGCGGGTTTGCCTCTACATCGTTCACGCCCAGCGAGAGGCAGAACCAGCGCCCGTCGTTCCGCTCGAGGAGCCACGTCAGGCTCAGCACGCCCGGCTCGCTCCCGCCCTTGTAGCCCACCGAGCGCCACGCCTCAGCATCGAACGCCATGCCGGGATTGGTGCGAAGCACCTGCGACAGCCCATCACGCGCTGCGCCCTCGGGCATCGACAGCTCGATCGTCCGCAGCTCCGCCATCGCGCGACAGCACTCGAACGCCGACGCGAACCACTCGGCCTCGTTGATCCCGCGCGGCTTCGTCCAGAACGCCGCGAGCGCCAGGCTCGGCTCGCGCGACGCGACGCGACCACCCGGCGCGAGCATCGCGCGCCGCTCGTCCTCCGATGCCGCGCCCCACGCGCTGACCAGTTCATCGTCCCCGCTCAGCTTGATCTGAAACATCTCCTTCGTCGTCAGGAACGGGCGATTGAGCTCCGGCGCGCCGTGCAAGCGCAACATGGCGCGCTCGACGCGCTCACGCCCGAGGTGCGCGATCAGGTGGTCCGTCGCGGTGTTGTCGCTGATCGAGATCATCTTCGTCGCGAACTGGAGCAGCGTCCGCTCCTCGCCCGCGCCGAGCCCCTGCATATCCCCGCTCGGCAGGCTCTTGAGCTCATCGCGGATCGCGATCATGTCGTCCCACGACGCCTCGCCCGACCTGATCTCCTCCATCAGCGCGACCAGCACCCACAGCTTGAACGTGCTCCCGATCGCGAGGCGGTCCTGGTGCCCGAAGCCATGCACGCCGCGCAGCGCCAGCGACGGCACGCGCTGCCCCACCGCCGGATCCACGTCGTTGGAAACAAGCTCCATCGCCGCGAAGCTCACGCGTCCGGGCACGACGCTGAGCAGCGCGTCGAAGTCGTCCCACGTCTTCGTCTCGGGCAGCGCGAGGTCCGGCGCGGGCTGCATGAGCAGGCCCGTCATCACGCCCGTGCCGGGGTCGGTCTCCACGAAGATGCGAACGGGATCGCTCCCGCGCGCCGCCGCGACCGCTACGAGGCGATCCTCCGCCGGCTCGCCGTCGAACGAACGCAGCTCGACCCGACCGCCGCTAAACATCTGCGCACGCACCTGCGCCACGATCCGCACGAACACCAGCGGCGGCACCTGCGCGCGGAACTCCTCGCTGAATCGCGCGACAACCTCGCCCTCCTCGACGGGGGCGTCGTCGGAGAGCGTGTCGATCGCCCAGCGGAGCTGACGCCCCGCATGGGTGTCCGGGACGTCCACGAGGTAGATCCCGCCGCGGGCCTCCTCCTCGGGCTGCACGCTCGCCCCCGCGCGAGCCCCCATGCCGCCCCACACGCCCACCAGGAGCGCCAGCACCCACACCACCGGCGTCACCCGCGCGGGCCAGCCGGACTCATACACTCCCACTCGCATGCGCCGTCGTGTCGTCATCACGGGTGTTGGTCCTGTCGCCGCGGCCGGGGTCGGCGCGGCCTCGTTCTGGGAGGCCCTGCGCGATGCCCGCACCGGCATCACGCCCATCGAGTCGTTCGACGCCTCCGGCTTCGCCTCACGCCTCGGCGCGAGTGTTTCCGGCGTCAACGTCCGCGATTTCGTCCCGAAATCCTACCGCAAGGCCACCAAGGTCATGGCCCGTGACGTCGAGCTCGCCGTCATCGCCGCGTACCTCGCCTGTGAGGACGCGGGGCTCACCACTCGCGCGGCGAGCGAGGATGGCGCGGCGAACGGGACGACGTATCCCCCGGAACGTGTGGGGTGCCAGATCGGCGCAGGCCTCATCGCCGCCGAGACTGAGGAGCTCACCCGCGCCCTCGTCACCGCGGTCGTGCCGGACGGGCCCGAGGTGAGCGCGGGCTTCTCGCTCCGAGCCTGGGGCACCGGCGCGGGCAAGGAGAGCACCGAGGCGGCTGCCGGGGGAGCATCCGGGGGTGGGGGCATGAACAACCTCCCCCCGCTGTGGATGCTCAAGTACCTCCCCAACATGCTCGCCTGCCACGTCACCATCATCCACGGGTGCGAGGGGCCCTCGAACACCATCACCTGCGGCGAGGCCAGCGGGCTGCTGTCGCTGGGCGAGAGCGCCCGCGTGATCGAGCGCGGCGACGCCGACTGCTGCTTCGCGGGCAGTTGCGAGAGCAAGCTCAGCTTCATGGGCATGCTCCGCATCCAGTTCGCCGGGCGTCTCGGCGCGTGCGAGCCGGACGAATCCGCGGGCGAGGTCATGCGACCCTTCGACCCCCAGAGCCGCGGGAGCATCCTGGGCGAGGGCGGCGGCATCTTCGTGCTTGAGGAGCGCGAGGGCGCGCTCGCCCGCGGGGCCGCGATCCACGCCGAGATCGTCGGCTTCGGCGCCGCGCACGCTCCGGGCCCGTTCCCGAGCGCCAACCTCGCGCCGCCCCTGGACGCCGCCGCGATCGAGCGAACGGGCATCGGGCCCGACCTCGGGCTGGTCGACGCGATCCATCGTGCCCTAGGTGATGCACACCTCGAACCGGGGGATATTGACGCCATCGTGCCGCGAGCCGCGGGCGTCCCGCTGATGGACCACGCCGAGCGGATGGCGCTCGCCGAGGTGTTCGGCCCGCGCCTCGCGAGCGTGCCGATCGTGCCGTGGATGCACGTCGCGGGCGACTGCTGCGCGGGCTCGGGGGGCGTGCAGGCGGCGGTCGCGGCCCAGATGCTGCGATACCAGGCGATCCCGGCCCGCCCCGGCACTCCCGGCGCGAAGGTGGGCGGGCTCGACCTGTCCGGGCCCGCGCGGGACACACCGCTCAAGCACGTCCTGGCGTGCTCGACCGCGATGGGCGGGCAGAGCGCGGCCCTCGTCCTCCGACGCGGGGCATAAGCCCCGACGCGCCCGGCGCACGCGAGCGGGGAAAGATTCGCGGGTCCGGCTGGGCGGCGCACCGCCCGATTCCTACCCATTCACCCTCTCTACGGAGGACCGTCCCTTGGCATACGACCGGTACGACGATCGACCCCGCGGGCGTCACCACCACGGCGGGCATGGCGGACACGGGGGCGGGCACGGCGGTGGTCACGAGCGCCGCGGCATCCCGCTCTCCGACCTCGACCCCGCGCTCACCGACCTCTCCCGCCGCGCCATCGGCTGCGCCATCGAGGTGCACAAGGCGCTCGGGCCTGGGTACGACCGCGAGGTGTACCTCAGCGCGCTCAAGCTCGAGCTCTCCGCCGAGGGCGTCGCGTTCAAGGAGGGGCACGCCTTTGGCGTCTCCTACCGCAACCAGAAGGTGGGCGACGCGGGCGCGGACCTCTACCTGGGCGATCGCTTCCTGCTCAACGTGCTCGCCCGCTCGGGCGAGGTGACGCACGGCGACCGCGTCGGGCTCCGCGCCGCGCTCAAGGCGGCGGACCTCGAGCTGGGCCTGGTCATCAACTTCGCGGAACGTCGTCTCAAGGACGGGCTCGTCCGCGTGCTGAACATCGACAAGATCAACGCCGAGCGCGAGGACGAAGAGGGAGACGACGACGAGTACGAGGACGAAGAGGGCGACGATTGATCGGGGGCATGGGCGAGTGATCGCTCGGCGCGTCGCACTCGGGCGGCGCGCGTTACCTCGCGTTCGCTGATCGCATCGAAACCGCGCCGACCTCCGTCGGCGAGGAGGCTTGGTCCAGGGCTATGGCGCGCCGCGTCGTCATCACGGGGATGGGGTGGGTGACGCCGCTGGGCACGGGCCTGGACGAGGTGTGGCAGCGCCTGCTGCGCGCCGAGACCGCGATGGGCCCGGTCACGCGCTACGACGCGTCGACCTTCGCGACCAACTTCGCCGCGGAGGTGAAGGGCTTCGACCTTGCGCGCGAGCTTGCGGGCTCGCCGCACCTCGATTGGCACGCGCACGCGGGCGTGAGCACGGGCTTCGCGCTCGCCGCGGCGAAGCGGGCGTGGGAGCAGTCGCGCCTCGCCGAGTCGATCGATCCGCGGCGCGTCGGGATCTACCTCGGCGCGGGCGAGGGCTCGCTCGATTTCGAGCCGTTCGTCGCCGCGAACGTGCGCTCGTGGCAGGACGGCGGCGTCAGCGGCGCGGCGTGGGCCCGCGAGGCGCTCGTACGCATGACCCGCGAGCGCGAGGTCGAGCAGGAGCCGCACCTGACGCTCACGCACGTCGCGAGCGAGCTGGGCCTGCGCGGGCCGGCGTTCAACTGCGTCACCGCCTGCGCCGCGAGCACGCAGAGCGTGGGCGAGGCGATGGAGATCATCCGGCGCGGCGACGCGGAGGCGATGCTCGCGGGCGGATCGCACAGCATGGTGCACCCGCTTGGCATGACGGGCTTCATCCGCCTGACCGCGATGAGCAAGCGGTGCGATGATCCCAAGCACGCCGCGCGCCCGTTCGACGCGACACGCGACGGGTTCGTCATGGGCGAGGGCGCGGGCATGCTGGTGCTCGAAGAGCTCGAGCACGCGCTCAAGCGCGGCGCGGAACCTTTAGCCGAACTCGTGGGCTACGGCTCGTCCGCCGACGCGTACCGCATCACGGACATCACGCCCGACGGGCGCGGCGCGCAGGGCTGCATGAACCAGGCGCTCCGACAGGCGGGTATCTCGCCGCGCGAGCCCGGGGCGGATGGCAGGCCGCAGGTGCACTACATCTCCGCGCACGGCACGGGCACGAAAGAGAACGACTCGATCGAGACCAAGGCGGTCAAGAGCGTGTTCGGCCCGATGGCCCCGAACATCCCGTTCTCGAGCGTCAAGAGCATGCTCGGGCACCTGATCCAGGCGGCGGGCGCGGTCGAGCTCATGACCTGCGTCATGGCGATCCGCACGGGCTGGGCGCCCCCCACCGCGAACCTGCGCCATCCCGATCCCGCGTGCGACCTCGACTACGTGCCCAACGCCGCACGCGATCTCAACCCGAACGGCGGCGTGGAAGTCGCGATCTCCAACGGCTTCGGCTTCGGCGGCCAGAACGACTGCGTGTGCGTGCGGAGGTTTGTGGGATAAGAGGCGAAGCGACCGGCGGCGAGCCATGGCGCGAAAGGTCGACAGAGACAGAATCGCTTGGCGTGAGCCGTACAGGGCTTCAGTTTTTCTAAAGTGCGAGGAAATTCCACTCTTACGACCCCGAGTCTGGATCGTGGGCCTGGCGGCGTCGATGGGCGTGGCGGTCTCTACGTACTACCTCTGCCTGTACATTGCGCCGATTCCTCCATCGCCCATTTCCTGGTTTCTGACGGCCGCCATAGTGTGCGTCGGATGTTTGTACGCGTGCATGGCGTTGATCGTGCTGATCCCGACGTGTCATGCCGTGTCACAACGGAGGCTTGAGCTCTCGAGCGCACGAATTGATTGGAGCCAGGCCCGATCGATCCGAGTCGATCTTGACTCCGTCCCGCGAAGCTTGCACATTGAATTCAAGTCTAAGTATGGCAAGACGGTGCGCCGAAAGCTGCTGCTTCCAGACGATCTCGACGTCGACTTGCTTGAGTCGATCATCGATCGCGCGATGACAAAGCTGCCGAAATCAGACCCACGTTTCACCCCAGCGCCGAATACCCCAGCATCTGACGCAGTCGACCCGGGAGCGCCGCGAGCTCGATCATCTCGTTGAGCTGCTCGCCCGTGTCGAGGTTCTTGACGCTCGCCGTCCGCGGCGTCTCGATGATGACCGCGAGCTTTGCGCCCTGGCCCGACGCGTCCTTGAGCAGCTTGCCCAGGTTCTTGGTCGCCTTGTACGTGTGCCGGACGTGCAGCATCGACGCACGCAGGATCGTGACGAGCCTGGGCAGCTCCGCGTCGCAGCCCTCGTTGCCCGACGACACCACGAACACCTCCGGGCGCACGCTTGCGGGGAGCTGCGTGATCGCGTCGGCGAGCTTCGTGCCCTCGGGCATCAGGCCCTTCTCCTGCATCAGGATGCTCAGGACCACGTCGCCCATCGCGAAGCCCACCGCCGGCGTGGGCGGGCCGCCCATCAGCTCGATGAGCTTGTCGTACCTCCCGCCGCCCGCGATGGCCCGTTCGCCCGTCGCGCGGGCCTCGAACACGAGCCCGGTGTAGTACGCGAGCCCGCGGACCACCTGCGGATCGATCGTGCACCAGTCGCGGATGCCGTACGCGTGCAGGAAGGGCCCGAGGTTCCGGATCGCGGCGACGTCGATGGGCGTCTGCTTGTCGCCCACGATGGCGACGATGCCGCTGCCCGTCCACTTCAGGTCGAACTTCTGCACCGTGAGCAGGTCGCGTGTGCGATCGGACAGGCCGAGGCGCGTCGCGGCCTCGTTGATCTGTGCCTCGCTCATTTTCTCGCGCGCGTCGACGAGCTGCAGCACCTTGATGTGCTCGTCCTCGGGCACGCCCACGGCGCTCAGGCCCGTGGTCCAGATGCCGCGATCGCCGACGTGGATCTTGACGTCGCCCGGCCTGAACCCGGCGTGGCGC
Source organism: Phycisphaerales bacterium (assembly GCA_034004365.1). GTDB lineage: Bacteria > Planctomycetota > Phycisphaerae > Phycisphaerales > UBA1924 > JAVEWV01. The sequence goes on along the minus strand of JAVEWV010000016.1, from coordinate 57,768 downwards.
AGCATCGCGACGCACGTTGAGATCACCTCCGCGTCGGCCTGCGCGCGGGCCTCGGGCGTGTCCTCACCGCCGATGAAGTCCACGTTCCATTGCAAAAACTCGCGCAGGCGCCCGCGCTGCGGACGCTCCGCACGGAAGAATGGCCCGCTCATCCACCACTTCGTGGGCTTGGCGAGCCCGCCCGCCTTCGCGGCGTACAGGCGCGCGAGCGTGGGCGTGAACTCGGGGCGGAGGGCGAACGCGGTCTCGCCGCCGTCGCGCTGGAAGCTGAAGAGCTGCGAGATGATCTCGTCGCCGCTCTTGATGGTGTAGAGGCTCAGGTGCTCGAAGGTGGGCCCTTCGACCTCGTCGAAGCCGAAGCGGGTGGCGACGTCGCGCCACAGCTTCTCGACGTATCGCCGCTGGAGGAGGTCGTCGGGGTACCAGTCGCGCGTGCCGCGCGGGGCCTGCATGGAAGCGTCGGATGCCATTGGAGCGGAGGATACGCGCGGTGGTCCGCGCATGGATCGCGCGGAGCGGGCCCGAAATGGAACGGGGCCGTGCCCGCTGATGGCACGGCCCCATGTGGAGCGGTGGGGATGTTCGGCTCAGCGTTTACCGCTTCCGGCGGAGGGAGACCAGCCCGCCGAAGCCCGCGAGCGCGAGCGTGCCGGGGGTGGGGACGGGGAACACCGTGCCGACGGCGACGATGTCGGGCCCGCCCTGGCTGGTGCGGGCGACGAGGCGGACGCCCACGATCGTGCCCCACTGCTCATCGAGCGAGAGGCCGACGCCCACGACCGGCTGGTTGTCGCCGATCTCGAGCGTGTTGAGGTTCCAGCCCATGTTGCCCGTGTCGCCGTGGAGCATGGTGACGGCATTCGCGGTGTACGAGCCGTCGGCGTACACGCCGTAGACGTCGATGTCGCTGTTCCGCCCGCGCTCGAGGATCGCGACCTCGACGCTCGACGAATCACCATCGATGGTGATGGACTCGCCCGCGCCGAAGCGAAGGTCGACGGACCAGACGTGCGCGCCCTCGCCATCGATGATCCAGCTCATGTTCTTGTACCCGGTGCCGAAGGGCCCGAAGACCTCGGCAAGGGTGCCCGTCGACATGCCCTCGCCCGCGAAGGGCGAAGCGCTGTCGGCGCGATCGGGGTTCGCCTCGTGCGTGTTGCCGCCGCCCATGTCGCGCGGGATGGCGTCGTTCCAGCCGAAGGTGCCGTCGGGGCTCACTAGCTCGCCATCCTTGAAGGTCAGGAAGTTCGCGCCAGTGAACACATCAGACGTGCCCACGAACCCCATCGAAAGGAGCTCGCGATTCCCCCCGTGCAGCAGGCTCGACGTCGCGCTCATGTCCGCGGCGTAGTGCGCGGTGCTGGCCTGGACGCTCCCCGCAGCGGCGGCGATCGCCACCACGCCGAACTTGAGTCCACGAACCATGTCTTGTCTCCCTCTTCTCGTATGGGCTCGGACGAAGCCTCTCTCCAAACTCCGTCCGGGCAGTTGTTCATTGACATGCGAAGCCACTCGAAAGGTGCCCCGCACCCGCGACCACCGCACGGAAAGCGATGCGTGTTTGCGCTCGGAACGCGTTATCCGGCGCACGTCCGCGCCCCATCCCGCCCGCAGCGCCCAGCCCGCACAGACGGCCCCTGATCGATCGCACCGCAAATGAACAAGGGCCCCGAGGGGGGCCCGGCGAGCACGCGATGGTCCGAACAATTCAGCCCCGGCGACGACGGCACGCGAGGACACCCGCCCCGAGGAACGCCACGCTCGCGCCCGGCGCCGGAACCGCGAGGCCCACGAGGTTGTAACCCGTGTCGTACGCGATCGACCCGAGCCACGCCCCGGTCTGCGCGTCAAAGCGGTGGAGCTTCCCGAGGATCGCGTCGATCCCGAAGATGATGTCGCCCATCACCACGATGTCGTTGACCTGACCGATCGTGCTCCCGAGCGCGAGGCTCTTCACCTGCGAGGCGACGAGCGGCACGCCGCGCAGCGCGAAGAACTGCACGTCCGAGCGGTCCGGGCGCGTGTCCATCGCGAGGAGGCGCCCCTCTTCGTCGAACGAGAGCGCATCGAAGTCGATGCCGAGCTGCTGCGACCCGAGGTCCTGGAGCTGGCGGACCGTGCCATCGAGATCGAGCTTCGCGACCGCGTCGGACTGCGCGGTGTACGCGCCCTCCGTGGTCAGCGAGATCGTGAGATTGCCGTCCGCGTCGGCCGCGATGCCCTCGGCGAGCTTCACCGCCTGCCCGCCGCGGCGCACCTGCACGCTGGAGACCACGCCGCCGGTGTGCGGATCAACCGCGAGGAGGTCCGAGCGCGAGCCGATGTGCGTGTCGAGCACGTACACGAGGTTGTGCGCGAAGGTCAGGTCGGCGCCCGCAATGTCCCGCCCGAGCGACCCGACCGGCGTGACGTGCCCGGTCTCGAGATCGAGGCGGACGAGCCGGTCGCTCTGCGCATCAACCGAGTAGAGGAAGGGGCGCGGCCGCGGACCGGGCCCGCCATCACCGGGGCCACCGTCGCCAGGCCCCCCATCGCCGGGCCCGCCATCCCCGGGTCCATCATCGCCCGGGCCGCCGTCACCAGGATCGCCCGGATCTCCGGGATCGCCCGGCCCACCACCCGGCGTCCCCCCGTTGCCCGGCGTGAATCCGCCGTTGCTCGAGGCGTTGCCCGCCTCCGGGCTCGCGGCGTGGGCGAGTGCGGGTGCGAATGCGAGACCGCAGAGGACGACCAGGCCGAGGGCACGGTTGGAACACATGTCTTCTGCTCTCCAGGCGGTCCACCCGGCTGGTCTTCACCCGAACCGGGGGTAAATGGGCATCCTGCACACGACGGCCCGCTCCGCGAGGTCATCCCCGGTCTTGGGGACCCGCAGAGCATGCTCGGACCGTGGAACGACGCCATCGAACAGACGTAAATCATTAAGAATCAAGATTTTACGCGCCGCACAACCGCTACGCCCGTTACCGCCCGAACCTGCCCCGATCCCGACGGCGCGGTTCTCGGCCGAACCCGTCCCCGCGGCGGGCGTCCAACACCCGGCGAAGCATCCGGACGCCCGACCGGCGTCGCGAGGTGGAACGCACCCTCCCCCGCGTCCCTGACGAAGAGGAAGCCGTGGCGAAGTCGATCCCACGAGTCTGGACGGGGAGGCCGCGCTCGAAGGCCGAGGCGACGGTGTACGCCCTCGGCATCGCGGCGGGCGCGATCACCTTCTCAAGCATCCTCCTGACGTACCGCCCCACCCCGGCCGAGATCGTGGCCTTCCAGCAGGAGCAGCGGGGCGCACGCCCGGGGTTCGGTCGCCGCATGACTCCGAGGTACGGCGACGCGGTGCGAGGCCTGTTCACGCAGGACGACATCCGCGGGGCGTACCAGTTGTCGCTGGCGCGACTGGAAGACAGTCCGGACGACGATGAGGCCGCCCTCTTCGCCGCCCTGGCCGCGGACCGCCTCCGCCTGCCGGAGCGTGGGGAGGCATGGGAGCGGCTCCGCGCGATGGTGCGGGACAACCCGGAAGAGTTCGGCGACGCCCGGCGGGACTACCTGCTGGGCTGGGCGGCCCGCGGGCTGGGGGAGATCTCCGAGGCGGAGCGCCGGTTCAGCGCGCTGGTCGCGTCGAGCGCCAGGCTTGTCGCGCCCCGCGTCGCGAACACCAGCGAGGGTGACCCCGTGCTCGCGGGCAGCGGCGACCTCTACAACCTCGCCTGCTACCTCGCGCTGGCGGGCGAGGCGGACGCGGCGCTGGACATGTTCGACGCCGCCGTGCAGGCGGGGTGGACCGACGCGGCCTGGCCCGCGGCGGACCCGGACCTCGAGACCATCCGGGAGCACCCGCGCTTCAAGGCGGCGTTGGACCGGACCTGGGCGAATATCCCGTCGGCGCCCTGAGCGGGTCACGCGGCGGTCCTCGCCCGGGGCCGAACGCCGCGAGGGGGGCCCCTACCATCGGGCCTCATGGCGACGATCACGATCAACGGGAAGGTCTGCGAGTTCACGCCCGGGCAGATGATCCTGCAGGTTGCCAACGCGAATGGCGTGGCGATCCCGCAGTACTGCTACCACGACGGGCTGTCGATCGTCGCGAGTTGTCGCATCTGCCTGGGCGAGGTCTGGGCGCCGAACCCGCGCGCGGGCAACAAGCTCGAGCCCATGATGGGCGGGAAGCTCGTGCCGACGTGCCAGACGCCCGCGGGCGACGGCATGGTCGTGCACACCGACACGCCCAAGAGCGTCGCGAACCAGAAGGCGGTGATGGAGTACCTGCTCATCAACCACCCGCTGGACTGCCCGGTGTGCGACCAGGCGGGCGAGTGCCTGCTGCAGGACTTCTCGTACAAGTATGGTCGCGGGGTGTCGCGCTTCGAAGAGACGAAGGTCAAGCAGCCCAAGAAGGACCTGGGGCCCAACGTTTGGCTGTACTCCGATCGGTGCATCATGTGCACGCGCTGCGTGCGCTTCACGCGCGAGGTCGCGGGCACGAGCGAGCTGATCGTCGAGGGGCGCGGGAACCAGGAGCAGATCGACGTCTTCCCGGGCGAGCCGCTCGCGAACGAGCTGTCCGCGAACGTGGTGGATCTCTGCCCCGTCGGCGCACTGCTCGACAAGGACTTCCTGTTTGCGCAGCGGGTCTGGTTCCTGAAGCGCACGCCCACCATCGACGGGTACACCGCGAGCGGCGACAACGTGTGGGCCGAGCACAACGAGGGGCGGATCTACCGCTTCAAGCCGCGGACGAACGCGAGCCTGAACAAGTGGTGGATCACCGACGAGGTGCGGTACTCGTGGAAGCACGTGGCGTCGAGCGATCGCCTGCGTTCGCCGATGCGTCGTCAGTACGGCGCGCTGGTCGAGGACGACTGGACACGCTGCACCGACGCCGCGGTTGACGGGCTGCGCGAGCACCTCTCGCGCGCCAGCGGCAGGCCGCTCGTGTGCGTCGTGAGCCCGATGCTCTCGTGCGAGGACGCGTACCTGCTGGCGTCTGCGGCGCTCGCGTTCGATCCGAACACAGTGCTCGCGATCGGGCCCGTGCCCAGCATCGGCGAAGATAAGGTGTTCCCGCCCGGCGCGAAACGCGACGATCCCAAGGCGTTCACGATGTACGCCGAGAAGGCGCCCAACGCGCGCGGCGTGCGGCGCGTGCTGGGCGCGATCGCGGCGAGCCGCGGCGGGCGCGTCATTGAGTTCGCCGAGGCGCAGGCGATGCTGGAGCGCAACGAGGCGGGCGCGGCGATCGTGACGGGCAACTACCCGAGCGAGTGGGCGTCGCCCGAGTTCGTCCGCGCATGCGAGAAGCCGACGTTCCTCGTGCTGATCGACACGCTCGCGTCGCGCCTCATCGACGAGGCGGACGTGGTGCTCCCCGGCGCGACGTGGCTCGAGAAGGCGGGCACGTTCGAGAACGCACGCAACATGCTGCAGGCGTTCGAGCAGGCGATCCCGCCGCTGGAGGGCGCGAAGGCGGAGGGTCAGATCGCTCTGGACCTCCTCGCGGCTCTGGGCGGGCGGCACGAGCGGACCGACGCGATGGTGCGCGTCGTGGACGAAGGACCGGGGCAGGTGCCGGGGGCGACGACGGTGTCGGTCTCGCGCGGGCGCCTGTTCAACGCGGCGGACGTGCGGGCCGAGATGTCGGGCACGCAGGGGCTCGAGGCGCTGATCCCGGACGTGAAGTTCCCGTCGGGCGAGGGCGTCCACGAGGCGGGGATGGAGATGGTGGAGCTGTAAGTGTCCACGCTGGCCGTTGTGATCATGGTGCTGGTGGTCGTGCTCGGGGTGCCGTTCACGCTGTGGTGGTGGAAGATCGCCGATCGCTGGGCGAGCGACGAGCACAAGCGGTTCAAGCCCAAGCCCGGGGGGGCCGCCGGCGCGAGCACGAGGGAGACCGCGCACGGACCGGCGGGATCGAGCGCGGCGTCATCGGGAGCCGCGCAAGGCGGGGCAAAGGGCGGAACGGCTGGCGCTGCCCGGAACGGGGTGGGGCACGCGGGAAATCCCTTCGCGCGCGGGGCCCGCAATGATCGCGCCTCGCAGACGGAGCGCGTCGTCATCGAGGGCTTCGACTCGGACGGCCGAGCAGCCGAGGGTGGCACCCGGACATCATTGTGAATGAGTTTTCATTCATCGAGCGATGAAACTCAACGCCCTTTCAGAACACACCCCGGAACGCCGAGCGCAAAATTAAAACCCGGCGCTCAGCACAAGGGCCCAGCGCCGGGTCTCGTGGGGGTCTTGGAAGCGTGCGGTGATCTGCTCGATCAGCCTCCCGGTTGTGCGGCGTCTGTGCCCGCTCGCACACATTGATGTACGCCTTGCCCCGGTGTGCTGTTCCAGGTTCCCGCGCGAATTTGGGTGATCCCTCCTGCGTTACGTCCGCGCGGGGTTCCACGCATATTCGCGCGGGGATCAGCCCTGCATGCCCGTGCGGAGGCGTTCCAGCGCGGGATGGCGGGCCTTTTTCTTTGCCGCGAGCGCCTCGATGACCGGCCCGGGAACCATTGGTTCAAGGGCCGAAAGATCGTCGCCCATCGCCGCGATCTGCTTGATGAGCGAGCTGCTGGTGTAGGCGAACGACTGGCCCGCGACGACGAACGCCGTCTCGAGGTGCGCAACCTCGCGGTTGGTCACCGCCTGCTGCACCTCGTACTGCAGGTCGGAGAGGTTGCGCACGCCGCGGAGGATGCACGTCGCGCCCAGTTCTCTCGCGAAATCGACAGTCAGGCCGTCGTACGGGAGCACGCGCACGGGCGCACCGGCGGGGTGTGCCGCGAGCATCTCGGCGACGAGGCGCTGGGCCATGCGGACGCGCTCGTCGCTGGTAAAGAGCTGGTCCTTGCCCGGGTTCCGTCCCACAGCGACGACCAGTTCATCGAACAGGGTGCGTCCGCGGGCGATGACGTCGAGGTGCCCGAAGGTGATCGGGTCGAACGAGCCGGGGTACACCGCGAGGTGGCGCGGGGAGGACGCGCCGGCGCGCTGCGCGGGGGCCGCCTTGGGCGTGGGCTTCGGCGAACCGGCGTCGCGTGCGGCGTCCTTTGCGGTTTGACGCGCGGGCGAAACGAGGCCGGAACGGGCGGGCTTGCGGGCCATGCGTGAAGTCTACGCGAACCGACGCTTCCTTCGCGCGTTGTCGCTCATGGACAGCCCTGCGCGTACAGGTTGAGATACGCGAGGAAATCGGAGGAATCCCACACGCCATTGCCACCGGACGGGGCGAGGTCCGCCGATGGATCGCTCGTGGACCACAGGTTCAGGAACGCGAGGAAGTCGGATGAGTTCAGCACGTCGTCGGGCTCGCCCCCCGGCCCAGAAAGATCGGCGGGGCACGGCGCAGGGCGCGCAACACGAATTCCGACGTCCTCAAGATCCTCATATTCCGGCACGTTGGAGACCCGAAAGGCGGCGTAGGTTCCGTTGGGGTAGCTGTTCGCCAGCCATGAGTCGCCGCGGAGGCCGCGTCGAGTGGGTGTGACCAGGGCTTCGTTCCATTCGAATGCGTTGCCTCCCATGTCAAACACGCCATTGGCATTCGGAGGATACGAGCCAACGGGCGTGGAGCCGCCCACCGCCCCATCAACATTCAGGTCCGTTCCCGGGGCTGGCGCCAGATTGCTCGAAGTGCTCCACGCCCAAAAATCGTCCGTGTCACCGCCTTGGGAATGAGGCTGAAAGAACGCCGCCTTGTACCACTCATGCTCGCTCGGGATAAAGAACCTTGCACCAACAGATCGCGTCTCGGTGAGCCCGCTGGCGACCTGGTAGACGCCCGACTCGGTGCCGCCCGCGCCCTGGCCATTGTGCAGCCAGTTCACAAATCGCATGGCATCGAGAAAGGAAGTGTTGATGACGGGGTACTGCTCGCGTCCGGAGGCGACGACGTAGCTGTACCCTCCGGCCGCTCCCATCCGGAGGATGCCCCCCTGCGGGCTCGCCATATCAACATTATATAATCCATGCGGATCGCTCGCGGCGACGGCGTTGAGGAACGCGGCGTACTGAGCGTTGGTGACCTCCGTCTTTGCGATGCGAAAGGTGTATTCAACGGCGCCGAAACTCTGCACGCCCGGCGTTCCCGAGTCGCCATCCTGCGGGTCCGGCGCGTTGCCGGGATGCCCGATTGTCGCCCATTCAAAGGTGACTTGAGCAACTGCCGCTGGAACCGCGAACGAGAACAGGCCCACGCTCGCTCCGCAGACGATTCGTGACATTCCCATTTTGCCTCTCCCTCCACTGCAGGGCAGGCTATCCATGCCATTTCTTGCACGCAAGGAAGATGTGTAAAACGCCCGGCCGGATCGTGCCGGTCGGGCGTCGTGTGGTCCGTGTGTGTGAGAAAGGGGCGTCGGCCCGCGTCGACTTACAACGCCTGGGGCGTCGGGAAATCGACCGGCGTCTGGTTGAGGTGGTTGAAGTAGTTGGTCAGGGTCGCGAGGGCGTAGTTCGCGACGACCTCGCCGATCGCCTCGTCGCCGTAGCCCGCGTCGCGGAAGGCCTTCACGTCGGCGTCGGAGATGTTGCCGCGCTTCTCGTGCATCGCGAGGGCGAACTTCGTGAGGGCCTCGAGCTTGGGATCGCCGGTGCCCGAGCCGCGCCGTGCGGCGACGGTCTGCGCGTCGGTGAGCCCGCCGCCCTTGCCGATCGCGGTGTGCGCGGCCTGGCAGTAGTCGCAGCTATTGGCCGCGCCGATGGCGAGCTGGACCGTCTCGCGCTCCTTCAGCGAGAGCTTGCCCTTGGCGAGCGCTCCGGAGAAGGCGAGGTACCCGTCGAGCAGCGCGGGCGATGCGGCCATGCCCTTGAAGATGTTGAAGTGCTTCCCGGCGAGCGGACCGTCGAAGATCTCCTTCGCGCGTCCGGTGGCCTGGGCGGGTTCGACGGGGGTCAGGCGGGTCATGGTGCTTCTCCTTTTGTTGCTCCGGAATCGCTCGTCCGGCCCGTACATTGAATGGGATCGCGCCCGCCACCCGGCGGGGCTCTCGTTCCCGTTCGCCGCGTTCCTGGTTGGGCCCGGCAAACCAGACGCCGGGCAGTCCTGCGATGCGGCTTCGCCCCGCGGCGTGACGCATTCAGGGGTCCGGGCCCGGAAACCCGGGGCTGGGGCGTGCTTGCCCCGCTTTCTGTCAGGGATCCATCAAGGGGGTCTGAAGATCGCGCAAATCGTGGGGATGTAATCCCAACTGGACCGAGTGTGGAGAAGTTGTGCGTTCTAAAGTTTGGTCACGCGGGCCCTTGACGTTCCGTTCGCCGCCTGTGCGGCGTTCCACGCGAAGCCCCGACGGAGGACGCCCCGTGGGCAAGCGGTTCGGCAAAGCCAGATCCGTTGCACGAGCGGGCGGTCCCGTCGGCTCATCGTCCGACGCTCCCTCGCCCTGGCGCGACGCGCCGGGCGTGACCCGCATCGACGCGCATGTGCACAGCAACGCCAGCAACGGGCCCGCGGTCGCGGCGCTGGGCTTCATCGGCTGCCCCGAGTGCTACTCCGAGCCCGAGGGCGTCTACGACATGGCCCGCGCCCGGGGCATGGACCTCGTCACGATCACCGATCACGACACGATCAAGGGTGCGCTCACGCTCGCCGAGCGGGGCTTCGAGGGCTTCATCGTCGGGCAGGAGGCGACGGTCTTCTTTCCGGAGGACAAGTGCAAGCTGCACGTGCTGATCTGGGGCCTGACGCCCGATCAGGACGAGCACCTGCAGTCCTCGGGCATGAAGCGCGACGTGTACGCCTTCGCGCACTGGCTGCGTGAGCAGAACCTCGCGCACGCGGTCGCCCACCCGCTGTACGTGCAGAACCGGCGCCTGACGCGCTGGCACATCGAGCGGTGTGCGCTCCTGTTCAAGGGGTTCGAGTCGCTCAACGGCGCACACTCGAAGCTCCAGTCGACCGGGCTCGATCCGTTCCTCGACACCCTGACGCCCGCGAAGATCGTGCACCTGCAGAAGGTCCACGGGATCGAGGCCGTCTGGCCCCGCGCGTGGCAGAAGGCCCGCACCGGCGGGAGCGACGACCACGCGATGCTCAACATCGGGCGCACGTGGACCGAGCTGCGCCTCGAGTCGGGCGAGAAGGTCGCCGACCCGCGCGAGTTCTTCAAGCACGTGATGGGCGGGCGCACCGTGAGCAATGGCGCGGGCGGGCACTCCTCGCTGCTGGCGCACCAGCTCACGAGCGTGGGCATGCACTACTTTGCGGAGCGGATCCTGCCCTCGCGCTCCACGCGGACCCGCTTCCTGGGAAGCCGCCTGATGCGGTTCGCGGGTGTTGACGCCCCGAGCCCCAGCAAGCTGCGGATGGCCGCGTCGCACGTCAAGGACCGGGCCATGGGGCGGAAGCGCACCAACCCGACCACCCGCGCCCTCAAGGAGTGCTTCGGGCCCGCGCTCGATGCATTCCCCGACCTGCGCCACAAGCTGGAGCGCGACGCCTGGAAGCGCGGCACGCAGGACTCGGCCCTCTCCGACCACGAGCGGATGGCCGCGTTTGCGGATGAGCTCCTCTCCGCCATGCACGGCTCGATGGGGCGCTCGCTCGCCCGGAGCATCCGTCGGCGTGATCGGCGCGAGATCATGGAGCATCTGTCCGGATACGTCGCTATGCAGGTGGCGCAGATACCCTACGTCTTCAGCCTGTTCCACCAGAACAAGGAACGCCCCTTCCTCGAGCGGTTCGTCCACGACACCAGCGAGCCCGGGAGCGGGCACAGCCCCCTGGAACGCCCCATGCGCGTCAGCCTCTTTACCGACACCCTGGGCGACATCAACGGCGTGAGCCGCTTCATTCAGAACGTCGCGCAGCGCGCCCACGAGACGGGGCGCGACCTGCAGGTTATCACCTCGACGCGCATGACCGTGCCCGACGCGCCGAACATCTACAACTTCAAGCCGATCTTCACGGGCACCATGCCCGGGTACAGCACGCTCGAGGCGGTGCTGCCGCCCATCCTGCCCATCCTGCGTCACATCGACCAGCACCAGCCCGACGCGATCCATATCTCGACGCCCGGGGCGGTGGGCATGGTCGGATACCTCGCGGCGAAGATGCTCCGCGTGCCCGTGCTGGGCGTGTACCACACCGACTTCCCGGCGTACATCGACCACCTGTTCGACGACGAGGCGTTCACCTTCGCCTGTTCACGGTTTATGCGGTTCTTCTACGCCCCGTTCCGCGCGATCTTCACGCGGAGCGATGACTACGTGCAGTCGCTCGAGCGCCTCGGCATCGAGCGCGGGCGCGTGCTGCACCTCAAGCCGGGCATCGAGGTGCAGAAGTTCCACACGCGCTTTGCCGATCGCGAGTCCTGGCGCACGTACGGGCTTGATCCCAAGCGGGCGAAGGTGCTGTACATCGGGCGGGTCAGCGTTGAGAAGAACCTCCCGCTGCTCTCGAGCGTGTGGAAGCAGACGAGCAAGCGTCTCCGCGAGCACGGGCTCGAGGCCGACCTCATCGTCGTCGGTGACGGGCCCTTCCGCCCGCAGATGGAGCGCGAGCTCAAGGGCTGCAACGCGAGCTTCCTCGGCTTCCGCCACGGCGACGAACTCAGCAGGCTGTACGCGTCGAGCGACCTGTTCGTGTTCCCCTCCACCACCGACACGCTCGGGCAGGTGGTGATGGAGAGCCAGGCGTCGGGCCTTCCCGTGCTGGTCTCCGATCAGGGCGGGCCCAAGGAGGTCGTGCGTGAGGGCGAGACGGGCTTCGTGCTCAGCGCGAGCGATCCCAACGCCTGGGTCGAGAAGATCGTCGCGCTCGTCGCGGACGACGAACGCCGCGCACGCATGGGCGCCGCGGCGCACGCCTCGATGCAGGAGATGTCGCTCGAGAGCTCGTTCGAGCACTTCTGGGACGTGCACGTCGACGCGTGGCACGCGCACCTCGCCGAGCGCGGCATCACCCCGCGCGAGCCCGTGCAACGGCGCGAGTCACGCACTGAGATCGAGCGCGACACCGCGGGCGTGTAAGTCGAGCGGATCGAACACCATTCAAATGACGACGCCCGCGTCGTCCGTGACGCGGGCGCTCGCCGAATCATTCATTGGAGAACCGGGCGAGGCCCGGCGTGCGCTCAGGCCGCGCGGCGGATGTTGGTCCGCGCCACGACGCGACGCGCCACGGGGAACGCGAAGACGTTCGTGCGGCGAGCGGTCGTACGACGCGCCGTCGTGCGCCGGGCGGTGGTGCGGGTCGCAGCGCGACGCGCGGTGGTCGAACGACGAGCCGCGGGACGCGCGGTCGTGGTGCGACGCGCCGTGGTCGTGCGACGCGCGGCCGTGCCGGTGCGACGAGCGGTGGTGCGGGTCGTGGTGCGACGCGCGGTGGTCGAGCGACGGGACGCGGGACGCGCGGTCGTGGTGCGACGCGCGACCGTGCCGGTGCGGCGAGCGGTGGTGCGCTTCGCCGTCGTGCGGCGGGCGGTCGAACGGGTCGCGGTGCGACGCGCCGCGGGGCGAGCGGTCGAGGTGCGACGGGTGGTCGTGCCGGTGCGACGCGCAGTCGTGCGCTTCGCCGTGGTCCGCTTCGCGGTCGTGCGCTTGGCGGTCGTGCGCTTGGCGGTCGTGCGCTTCGCCGTGGTCCGCTTCGCGGTCGTGCGCTTGGCAGTGGTGCGCTTGGCGGTCGTGCGCTTCGCGGTGGTGCGACGAGCGCCGGTGCGCGACGACGAGGTGCGCGAGGCCTTGCGGCCGCTGGTGCGGCGGGTCGTGCGGGCGGTACGCGTCGACGTGCGACGCGCCGTGCGACGGCTGTTGCTGCGAGTCGAGGGCATGTTCAGTGGCTCCATGTTTCGTGGACGCGGCGGGTTCCATCCCGGAGGTGCGTCCAGTGCTACTCGGCCGCGAGCGAACAAGGCCCACGGACGCGGGCACGGCGCTCGCCGCGCGGCGAGCACAACCCGTGCGGGTGTGCCCATCGACACGTACGGACGCCAACCTCATGAAAACACACAATTTTTGTTGCTGGCACTGAACACGCGTGTTCCTGCGCCCGGCTCCGCCAAAGCACATCGCCGCGTTCGTCGCTGTTCGTGATCCTTGCCTTTCGCGTTGAACGTCCGCGCCTCGGGCCTAACCTTCGCCCGTCGTGAGCCGATGCATTGCCGCGCCACGAGCCTTCTTATGCGACGACCACCCGCCATCCCGTCCGCCTCGCCCGCGAGCGTTCCCACGCCGCACGCGTGGGACCCCGACTCGTGGCGTTCGCGTCCCGCGGCGCAGCAGGTGCGTTATCGGAACGAGGCGGAGCTGCATACTTCTCTCGACAAGCTCCGCTCGCTCCCGCCGCTGGTGACGAGCTGGGAGATCGAGCGTCTGCGTGCGCTCCTCGCCGAGGCGCAGGAAGGGAAGCGCTTCCTTCTTCAGGGCGGCGACTGCGCCGAGAGCCTCGCCGAGTGCCGCGCCGACGCGATCACGAGCAAGCTCAAGATCCTGCTTCAGATGTCGCTCGTGCTCGTGCACGCGTCCAAGCAGCCCGTCATCCGCGTGGGGCGCTTCGCGGGGCAGTACGCCAAACCGCGCTCGAGCCCCACCGAGACGCGCACGATCGATGGGCAGGGCGTCACGCTCCCGAGCTACTTCGGGGACATCGTCAATCGCCCGCCGTTCACGCCGCAGGACCGCGAGCCCGATCCCTCGCTCCTGCTCCGCGGGTATGAGCACGCGGCGCTCACGCTGAACTTCATCCGCTCGCTCGTCGACGGCGGCTTCGCGGACCTGCACCACCCCGAATACTGGAACCTGGGCTTCCTGCGTCACGCCGAATTGCCCGCGGACCTCCGCGCGCAGTACGAGCGGATGTGCGAGCACTTGGCCGACGGGCTTCGATTCATGGAAGCGCTGGGCGAGGCGCGGATCGACGAGCTCACCCGCGTCGAGTTCTTCACGAGCCACGAGGCCCTGCTGCTCGACTACGAGTCCGCCCAGACCCGCACCGTCCCCCGGCGCGACGGGTGGTACAACCTCTCCACCCACCTGCCCTGGATCGGCGAACGCACGAGGCAGCTCGATGGCGCGCACGTCGAGTACTTCCGCGGCATCCGCAACCCCATCGGCATCAAGCTCGGGCCCGACTGCGACCCCGTCGAACTGCTCCGCCTCGTCGACGCCGTCTCTCCGCACGACGAGCCCGGGCGACTGGTCCTGATCACTCGCCTTGGTGCAAAGAAGGTCGACCACGTCCTGCCCCGCCTGATCGGGGTGATCCAGGCGGCGCGGAAGCGCGTCCTGTGGGTGTGCGACCCCATGCACGCCAACGGGCGCACGACGCCCACCGGGATCAAGACCCGCCACTTTGACGACATCCTGCACGAACTGCGCCGATCGTGGGAGATCCACCGCGAGCAGGGCTCCCGTCTCGGGGGCGTCCACTTCGAGCTCACGGGCGACGACGTCACCGAATGCCTGGGCGGCGCCAGCGGCATCACCGAGGACGCCCTCTCGACCAACTACCAGTCCCAGTGCGACCCCCGCCTCAACTACGAGCAGGCCCTCGAGATGGCCTTCCTGCTTTCCAACCTCATGAGCGGGACGGCGGCCCGCCCGGCGGAATGATCGCGCAAATTTCGCGCGTTCCGCCCGTACGCCTCTCGAACAGAGATTCTCCGCAAGCCCGGGCCCGATCGCGTCGATAACCGCTCCGGGGCGATGCCCCGGAGGCTGCCATGCGTCTGTTCATCGAGAGTGCCGCGTCCGCCCGTGGTTCCGTCTCGCTCGCCGATCGGCGTCTGCTGGACCGTCGCCCCGCGGAGGGGCGGCTGCTCGCGGCGCTCACGCTCCCGGACGGCTCGCGGGCCGTGTCGTCGTTCGAGCTCGTCGACGTCAGCGCGATGGGCATGGGCGTGCTGGTCGAGCGCGAGTTCCCCATCGGCACCCACTTCGAGGCGTATGGGCGGCCCGGCTGCCGCCTCCCCACCAACTTCGGTCGCGTGGTCCACGTCGAGACCGAGGACGACGGACGATTCCGCCTGGGCCTGAAGTTCGAGTCGGCGCCGCAGCGCTCGCACGCGTGCGCCTGAGGCACGTCGCGCCCGGTCGGCGAATGATCCCGCATGATGAGTGATGATCGCGTGCTCGTCGAGCATCTGTTCGACGAGGTGGCGCAGTCCCTCCCGCTGGGGCGGGCGGCGGGGCTCTCGCACGAGTTGGCCGATTTGTGCCGGCGCGCCGGGGACGACGCCGAGCACTCGGCCCGCGACCAGGCCGCGGCCCGGATCGCGTCGCTCTCGCTGCCCGAGTTGTTCGATGTCGTGCGCCTCGTGACCGCACGCTTCCACCTGCTCAACAAGGTCGAGCAGGTCAACATCGTGCGCGTCAATCGCGAGCGTGAACGCCGCGCTACGCCGGAGCACGCCCGCCCCGAGTCGATCGACGACGCGATGTCCCGCCTGCACCGCGCGGGCGCGTCGAGCGCGGACGTCGCGAGCCTCGTCGATGCCCTCGACATCGAGCCCACGCTCACCGCCCACCCCACCGAGGCGCGGCGGCGGAGCGTGCTCGAGAAGCAGCTCGAGATCGCCCGCGGGCTCATGAGCCTCGAAGACCAGCGTCTGCTCCCGCGCGAGCGTGAAGAGACGATGGCCCGCCTGCGACAGCTCGTCTCGCTGTTGCTCGTCACCGACGACGTACGGATGCGTCGCCTCGACGTCGCCGACGAGATCCGCAACGGGCTCTACTTCCTGACCACGACGATGTGGAACGCCGTCCCGAGGCTCATGCGCGACGTCGCCCGTGCCGCGGAGGGCGCGTTCGGCCCGGGCGCGCTCCGCCTCACCGAGCTGCCCGCGATGCTGCGATACCGCTCGTGGATCGGGGGTGACCGCGACGGCAACCCGCGCGTCACGCACGAGGTCACACGCAGCGCGATCGACAGCCTCCGCCACGCCGCCGCCGGGCTCTGGGATGAGGCGCTGCACGCGCTCGAACACGAATTGGGTGTTTCGGTGCGGCGCGCCGACCTTGGACCGGACATCACAAAGCTGATCGAGCACGACGGGCTCGGGCACGTCATAGGCCCGCAGAACCTCCCGCAGCGCGAGAACGAGCCGCTGCGCGTGCGCCTGATGCAGATGCGCTGGCGCGTCGCGAGCGATCCGTCGTACACCTCCGACGATCTCACGCGCGACCTGTGCGCACTCCGCGACGCCCTCGCGCACGCGGGCCTGACCGAATCCGCCGAGGGCGGCCCGCTCGCGGACGCGATCGCCCGCTCCCGTGCGTTCGGGCTGCACCTCGCGACGCTCGACATCCGCCAGCACAGCGACGTGCACGAGCGCGTCGTGGCGGAGCTGCTTTCTCGCGCGGGCGTGTGTGAGAGCTACGCATCGATGTCCGAGCCCGAGCGCCTCGGCGTGCTTCGCGACGAGCTCGCGCGACCGCGACCGCTGGTGCCGATCGGCGCGGAGCTCTCCGAGGACGCACGCGAGCTGCTCGCCACGCTCGGCGTCGTGCGCGACGAGACGCGGCGCGAGCCCCGCGCGGTGCGCTCGTACATCATCTCGATGACCCACGAGGTCAGCGACATGCTCGAGGCGCTGCTCCTGTTCAAGGAGGCCGGCGTCGGCACGCTCTCGCCCGCGCTGCACGTCGTGCCGCTCTTCGAGACCATCGACGATCTCGAGCGCGGGCCCGAGCTCATGCGCCGCACGCTCGCCGAGCCCGCGTATCGCGCGCACCTCGAACGCCTCCGCGCTGGCGCGCCGCGCCCCGTGCAGGAGGTCATGCTCGGATACTCCGACTCCAACAAGGACGGCGGCTTCCTCATGGCGAACGCCGCGCTGTATGTCGCGCAGGAAGCGATCGCCCGCGAGGTCGAGGCCGCGGGGATCGACCTGCGCTATTTCCACGGTCGCGGCGGCACGGTGGGTCGTGGCGGCGGGCGCGCGGGGCGCGCGATCCTCTCCGCACCGCCCGCGGCGCGTACGGGACGCATCCGCTTCACGGAGCAGGGCGAGGTCATCTCTTTCCGCTATGCGATGCACGAGATCGCGCACCGCCACCTCGAGCAGATCGTGCACGCCACTCTGCTCGGCGCCGCGGACGCGCGCGGCATCGGCGTGCTCGACGCGAGCGCAACGCCGCCCGACGAGCCCGCGGTGCGCGCCGCGTTCTCACGCATGGCCCGCGCCGCGATGGACGCGTACCGCACGCTCATCGACGACGGCGCGTTCTGGCCCTGGTTCGCGGGCGCGAGCCCGATCATGCACATCGGCGGGCTGCCCATCGCGAGCCGCCCCATCTCCCGCGCCACCGGCGCCGACCTCACCTTCGATCGCCTCCGCGCGATTCCCTGGGTCTTCGCGTGGATCCAGATGCGAGTGCTCGCGCCGGGCTGGTTCGGGCTCGGCACGGCGTTCGAGTGCGCCACGCCCGAGGAGCGTGACACGATCCGCGCCGCGTGCGCCGCCCGCGCGTTCCCCGCCAGCGTCATCGACAACGCCGCGCAGGAGCTCGCCCGCGCACGCCTGCCCATCGCTCGTCGCTACGCACGCAACGCCCCGGGCGGCGATCGCTTCTACGCGGTACTCGAACGCGAGCACGACGCCGCGGTCCGCGCCGTGCAGGACCTGACCGGGCGCGAGCGTTTGCTTGAGCATGCGCCCGTGATCGAGGCCGCGATCAAGATGCGCAACCCGTGGACGGACGTACTGAACCTGGCGCAGATCGAGCTGCTGACCCGTGCGCGCGACGCCCACGAGATCGACCCCGAGCTCCGCATCGCGATCTTCGCTTCGATCAACGGCATCGCCGCCGCGATGCAGTCGACGGGCTGACCCGTGCAAACGGTGCGGGAGGGATTCGAACCCCCGAAGGGCGTAAGCCCTTAACGCATTTCAAGTGCGTCGCCTTCAGCCGCTCGGCCACCGCACCACGCGCGTTCCCGCGCGGGACGCGAATGCTAGCCGCCCGCGGCCCGATGCCTACAGCCCGTCGCGCAGCGGCTTCGGCTCCGCATCGAGCGGGGTGTACCCCGGCAATTCTCGCGATTCCTCGACGAGCTGGTCGTACGTCGGCGTCTCGAACTCGATCCGGGCCGCGCCGAGCAGCGTGCCCGTCGCGAACGCGAGGTCCACCTGCGCGATCTGGTACTCCACCAGCGCCCGGATCTCCGCGAGCTGCGAGCCCGAGAGGCGTGCCTGCGCATCGAGCACGTCCGTGCTCGTGCGCGTGCCGGCGCGGAACTCGTTCTGCTCGGCCTCGAAGGTGCGTGCGTTGAGGATCACGCTCTGGCGGGCCGCGAGGATGCGCTGCCACGTCGTCTCGAGCTGGTCCGAGGCGTCGAGCACTTCCTGGCGGATCGCGGCCTCCCGCGCCGCTCGCGTCGAAAGCCTCTGCACGCGGGCCAGGATCGCCTCGCGCACCACGCTTTCGGCGCGATCATTGCCGATGGGGACCTCGACGTTCAGCCCGACGGCCCAGTCCTCGAAGTTGTTGTCGTACATCTGCCGCATCGCCGACGAGAGGTTCTCGCCCAGGCCGTTGATGCGGTAGGTGTAGTCGAGCGAGAACAGCGGGAGCGCGCGGTTCCGCGCCAGCCCGATCCGCGACTCGTCCGCCGCGATCTGCAGCTCCAGCTCGAGCAGCTCCATCCGCCGATCCGTCGCGTCAGACACGAGCGCCTCACGGTCGAGGTCGTAGATCACCGGGTCGGGCGCGCTCGCGATGTCGATGCCCGCCCGCGTCTCCTGCCCGAGCCCGGGCACGTTCACGATGCGTTTGAGCGTGCGCTCCTCGCGCAGGAGGTCGTTGTGCGCGACGAGCACACCCTCAAGCCGATCCGCAACGCCCGACTGCGCACGCAGCACCTCGATATGCGCCACGCTGCCCGCATTCACGAGCCGCTCCGCCTGATCGAGCTGCGCCTGCGCGAGTTCGAGCTCCTGCTGACGCACGTCGAGCGCCTGACGCGCGCCGTACACGCGCCAGTACGCACGATCCACGGCCGCGACCTGGCGGATCGCCTCAAGCTTCGCCCGCGCCCCAGCGGCCTGCGCCTCGTACCCCGCGATCTTGAGCGGCGCCATCGTGGCCCGACGCCCCGCCCCGCGCAGCAGCGGCTGGCTGATCGAGAACGCAAGATCGCTCGTGTACGCGGGGTTCAGCGTCGCGAACTGGTTGCTCGTTTCCGATCGCTGGAAGGGCAACGACACCGTTGCCGTACCACCCGTGCGCAGCGGCACGCGCACGCCCGGCTCGATGCCATTGAAGCGGGAGCGTCCGTCCTCAAGGTCCGACGACGTCGCCGAGTCGTTCTCGTTCCAGAACGCGCGGGTGGTGAACGTCGCCTCCCACGCCGCCTCTTCCTGCGACACGCGTTCCTGCGCCAGCGCCGGGTCCACCAGCACGACGCGCAGATCGAGGTTGTTCTCCAGCACCGCGGCGCGGCATTCCTCGAGCGTCAGCGGCACGCGATTGCCCTCCGTGCCGATCTCGCGGACCCGCTCTCGCAGGCGTTCGAGCGTGGCGCCGGTGTCGCGCGACTGCTCAACGTCGGGCAGGGGCCTGCCCTCACCGAGGCTGAGGTGGTCGATCTCGCCGAGCTTCGTGCGATCGAGCGACGGCGCGCGATCACGATCGGACGTGTGGAACGGGTTCTCGCACCCCGCAACCAGCACCATCGCGCATCCCGCGCACATCGCGATGCGCACGCTCCCCGTCACGAGCCCCCACTCCACCATCCGCACCCTCCGCTTCACTCATGACGCAGCGCGTTGATCGGGTCCAACCGCGCCGCCTTGATCGCCGGGAACATGCCGAAGATCACGCCCACCGCCGCCGAAAAACCAAGCGCCAATGCCACCGCCCAGCTCGGCACGCTCGCCTCATCGAGCGGCGAATTGGGAATCACCCGCAGCACCGCGATCAGCCCCTGCCCCAGCGCGATCCCGATGAGCCCACCCACGAGGCACAGCACGATCGCCTCGACGAGGAACTGCGCGAGCACGATCGACGGACGCGCGCCCATCGCCTTGCGCAGCCCGATCTCGCGCGTCCGCTCGCTGACCGAAACGAGCATGATGTTCATGATCCCGATGCCGCCCACGAGCAGCGACACGCTCACGATGCCGCCCGCGATCGCCGTCACGCCCGACGACATCGCCTTGAAGTTGTTGATGTGCTGCTGCATGATCTCGGTCTGGAACGTGTCCTCGTCCTCCGGACCAAGCCCGCGCGCCTGACGCAGGATGAACCGCACCTCGGCGAGCGCGTCCTGCGCCGCCTCGGGACGCGTGAGCTGGGCCATGATGTAGGTCCAGTCGTACGGGTCCATCTTCTTCGCCGTCGCGAACGGCACGAAGATCTCCGTCTGGCTCTCGCCCCCACCGAACATGGGGCTCACTTCCTTCGTCTCGAGCACGCCCACGATGAGGAACCGCTGTCCGTCGATCAGGATGTACTCGCTCTTCGGATCGCGCGGGAGGCGCAGCTCGTCGATCGCCTTCTCGTTGACAAGACAGACGTTCCGCGCCTCCTCCTCGTCGACGGGCATGAGTTCGCGCCCGCTGATCACCGTGCGCTTCTCGATGATGTGCCACGCCGGGCGCACACCCGTCACGCGCGCCGCGCGCGCCAGAATATTGCCCGCGCGCACGTCGTACCGCGACTCCGTCATCGGCGTCATCGCGTCGATCGACGGCGCGTTCTCGACGATCCGCTCACCCTCGGACACCGTCACCTTCACGTCGTCCCACGACACGCTCGTCCGCTTATCCCGCGGCACGAAGCCCCAGACCCACATCTTCCGTGCACCAAAGCTCTCGACCTGCGACAGCACGAACCGCTCCAGCCCGCCCATCGCCCCCACCACCGCGATCACGCTCGACACGCCGATGATGATGCCCAGCGCCGTGAGCATCGCGCGGACCTTGTTCGCCCACACCTGCCCGAGCGCCAGGAACACCGTCTGGAACAGCACGCGTACGAGGATCATGCGGCACCCCCCGCCGCGCCAGAGACGGCTGTCGCCTCGGCATCGCCCGAGCGCACGCCGCGATCCTCCATCGCGCGCAGGCTCGCCGCGGCCTGCTGCACCCACGCGAGGTGGATGGGATCTTTATCAGTGCAATGATCGCTCATGATCCGCCCGTCGCGCAGGCGCACGATGCGGTCCGCGTGCCCCGCGACGTCCTCCTCGTGCGTCACGATCACGATCGTCTGTCCCTCCGCGTGCAGTTCCTTGAACAGCGTGATGATCTCCGAGGTCGTCTGCGAATCGAGATTTCCCGTCGGTTCGTCGGCCAGCAAAATGCTCGGTGAGTTCACCATCGCGCGTGCGATCGCCACGCGCTGACGCTGGCCGCCCGACAACTGGTTGGGCCTGTGCTTCCATCGATCACCCAGCCCGACCCGTTCGAGCGCCCCCCGAGCACGCTTCCGCGCGCCGAGCCAACGCTTGGGCGAGTACAGCATGGGCAGCATCACGTTCTTGAGCGCCGTCTGCCTGGGCAAGAGCTCGAAGCTCTGGAAGATGAACCCGATCTCCTGATTCCGCACCTGCGCCAGCGGCCCCGCGCCCATCTTGTGCGTGGGCTTGCCGTTCAGCTCGTACACGCCCTTCGTTGCGCGGTCGAGGCACCCGAGGATGTTCATGAGCGTGCTCTTGCCTGAGCCCGACGCGCCCATGATCGCGACGAACTCGCCCCGACGTATCTCGAGTGATACGCCGCGCAGCGCGTGCACGCGTTCCACGCCCACGCGGTAGACCTTTTCGAGATTGCGGATCGTGATCGTCATGCCGCTCAGTTCGTGCCCGAGGTGTTCGAATCGGTCGAGCCCGAGGATTCGCCCGCGCCCTGCGCAACCGCTTCCGGCGTATCGCCCTTGGACTCTTCCGCCTCCTGCTTCGCGTCCATGTCCTCGATCGCCTGCTGGTGCTTCACCTCGAGCAGCACCTTGTACGGGCCCGAGACCACGCGATCGTCCGCAGCGAGTCCCGCCTCGACCACCGTCCGCGTCAGGTCGCTCGCTCCGATGCGCACCGGCGTAACCATCGCCTTCCCATCTCGCATCACGAACACGCAGCGCGCGAACGTCTTGGTCCGGTCCAGCCACGCGCCCGCCGTGTCCAGCACGTCCTTGGGCAACTCGTCGATCCGTCGCTCCAGCACCGCCTGGCTCGGCACGAGCAGCACGTCCTCGAAGCTCTCGACCGCGATATCCGTGTTCGCGGTGTACCCCGATCGCAGCGTCTCGCCCTCGGAGAGGACCATGCGCACCTCGACCTCGAAGTACCCCACGCCGTCCGAGCCGACCTGGCGCCGCGGGCTGATCCGCTCCACGACGCCCTCGTACTCCTTGTCGTCGAAGGCGTTGATGTAGATGATCGCGCTCTGCCCCTCGCGGACCGGCGCGATATTGGTCTCGTCCACCGCCGCCTTGAGCACCATGTCGCCCAGGTTCGCGATCTCGAGGATCACGCTCCCGGGGCTGTTCAGTGTGCCCACCACGACCAGCTCGCCGACCTCGGCCTCCAATCGCGTGATCGTCCCCGAGATCGGCGCCTTGATGATCGCGTTCTCCAGGTCCTTCCGCGCCTCGATGATCTGAGCGCGGCTCGTCTCGATCACGCTCTCCAGCTCGTGCACGCCCGCCTTCGCGCGCAGGTACTCCGCCTCGACGCGGTCCAGCTCCGCCTTGCTGCGATCGCCCGACTGGTTCAGCTCACGCACGCGCCCGAACTCCGCGAGCGCCGCGTCGCGCGTCGCGATCGCGCCCTGCAGACGAGCCTCGCTCGCGCGCAGGTTCGCTTCCGCCGCGGTCAGGCGGGCCTGCAGGTTCGTCGTGTCCAGCTCCACCACGATCTGGCCCGCCTCGACGTACTCGCCCTCGCGGAACGGCAGGCTCACCACCCGCTCGCTCACCTGGGCCGAGATCTCCACCTTCGTGCGGGGCTCGACGGTGCCCGGTGCGCCGACGGTGCGCGTCAGCGTCCCGATCGTCGCCGACTCAAGCCGCACCGGCGTGCCCTTCTTCTTCGTCTCGCCCCCGGTGAGCTGAGCGCGGAACTTCGCGCCCGCGTCCGTCGCCATGAGCGCCGCCGCGCCGCCCCCCGCGAGCACCAGCAGCCCCACGAACCCGATGATCAGCCACTTCCACACGTCGCGGGCTCCTTGCGCCAAAGCCACCCCGCCCGAGCCACGCGAACTCGGAGCTCTCTCATATGGATTCAAGCCCGCGCAATTGCACCGCGCGACCCTCTCATACAACTTCCTCGCAACCCGACCCCCATCAGCCGGGTACGCTTTCGGTTTCGCTGCGCACGCGGCATTCCTCGCCGCCGAAACCGCGGAGGACCACCATGCCCACCGATCATCGTCCGAACACCACCCCACGCACGCTCGCGATGCTCGCCTGCGCTGCGGGGCTCGCACTCGTCGCTCCCGCCGCCCTGGCCCAGCCCGGCGGCCCGCGCGGCGCCGAGGGCGGCGACGAGAAGCCCGAGTTCCCCCCCTTCGACAAGGTCGTCGAGGGCCTCTCCAAGGTCGTCTCCACCACCGACGGCTCCCAGCCCCTCTACGACCTCTATCGCGATGACAAGACCGGGCGGCTCCTCGCCGTCCTCTCGAAGGACTACGAGTCCACGCTCATCATGATCGCCTGCACCGTCACCGCGGGCGATCCCCAGGCCGGCGTCATGGGCCCCACGCACTACGCGAAGTGGGAGCGATACGACAAGCAGCTCGCCCTCGTCGTGCCCAACCTCTTCGTGCGCACCAGCGGCGACGCCGAGGCGCAGTCCTCCGTCGAGTCCCTCTACACGGGCCGCGTGCTGCTCTCGACGCCCATCCTCGCGATGGCCCCGGGCGATCGCCCCGTCATCGACCTCGGCGCCATCGCCACGCGCGACGCGTCCAAGCTCTTCGGCGGCTCGGCCTTCGGCGGGTATGGGCCCAACCTCTACGCCATCAACCCCATGCTCTCGAAGCTGACCAAGGCCAAGGCCTTCCCCAAGAACATCGTCGTTGAGTATCAGGCCCCGCGCCCCGACGGGCAGATCATCCGCCTCGCGTACTCCATCGGTGATTGCTCCGGAACGCCGGGCTTCAAGCCCCGCAAGACCGACTCGCGCTTCGGCTACTTCTACGACTGGCACCAGGACTTCGCCAAGGTCGCCAGCGAGGACGTCACCGAGCGCTACATCACCCGCTGGAGCCTGGAGAAGGCCGATCCGAGCCTCAAGCTCAGCCCGCCCAAGCAGCCCATCGTCTGGTACATCGAGCACACCACGCCCGTCCGGTTCCGTCGCTATGTGCGCGAGGGCATCGAGATGTGGAACGACGCCTACCGCGAGGTCGGCATCGATGGCGCGATCGTCGTCTATCAGCAGGACGCCACCACCGGCGCCAACATGGACAAGGACCCCGAGGACGCTCGCTACAACTTCTTCCGCTGGAACACCAGCGACCAGGCCTACGCCATCGGCCCGAGCCGCTCGAACCCCCTCACCGGCGAGATCCTCGACGCCGACGTCGTCTGGCACCAGGGCCTCACCCGCTCGGTCCGCAACATGCTCGAGAACTTCGCGGACGCGCTCGCCGAGCACGCCTTCAACCCCGAGACTCTCGCCTGGCTCGAGGAGAATCCCACGTGGGACCCGCGCGTGCGCATGGCCTCGCCGCTCAAGCGTGACGAGATCCTCCGCGAGCGCGCCCTCCGCGCCGCGGGCGCGCAGGGCGAGACGGAAACCCCGTCACGCTCCCAGTGGGCGCTCAACTCCATGAACGCGGGCGTTCCCGGAGTCAACGGCAGCGGGTGCAAGATCGGCGATCTCCTCGCCCTCGATCTCTCCATCGCCGACGCCGCGTTCGCGTCCAATCTCCTCGAGAACACGGGCGAGGATCTCCTCGACGGGCTGCCCGAGGAGTTCATCGGGCAGATGATCCGCTACATCTCCGCGCACGAGGTCGGGCACTGCCTGGGCCTCGAACACAACATGATCGCCTCCACCATCCACTCCCTGAAGGACATCAACTCCAAGGGCTTCTCCGGGCCCACCGTCGGCAGCGTCATGGAATACGCCGCGGTCAACATCAACCACAACCTCGGAGAGGTCCAGGGCCCCTACGCCACGACCGAGATCGGGCCGTACGACAAGTGGGTCATCGCCTACGGCTACGGCCCGGAGGACAAGCTCCCCGAGCTCGCGAAGAAGGTCGCCGAGCCCGATCTCATCTACCAGGCGCAGATCGCGATCTCCTTCGGCTCCGACCCGCGCAACAACACGTGGGACCTCGGCGCCGACAACCTCGAGTTCGCCAAGAGCCGCCTCGACCTCGTCCAGAGCGTCCGTTCCAAGCTGCTCGAAAACGTCGTGAAGGACGGCGATTCCTGGGCCGTCGCCCGCCGGCGCTATCAGGCCCTGCTCGGCACGCACCTGCAGATGCTCTCGATCGCGTCGCGCTGGGTGGGCGGCTCGTTCCTGAACAACGACTACAAGGGCGATCCCGCCGACCGCGCGCCCGTCGAGGACATCCCCGCCGATCGCCAGCGCCTCGCGATGCGCCTCATCATCGACAACGCCTTCAAGGACGAGGCCTTCGGGCTTACGCCCGACCTCGTGCGCCACTTCGGCAAGCAGCACTACTACGACGATGACGCGATCAGCGAGCTGTTGCAGGAGTCCAGCTACACCATCCACGACATGGTCGGGAGCGCGCAGTCCTTCGCGCTGACCATGCTCATGAACCCGACGACCCTCCGGCGCGTCTACGACAACGAGTTCCGCACCACCAACGAGAAGAACCCCTTCACGCTCGTCGAGCTCGTCACCTCCGTCACCGACGCCTGCTGGACCGAGTGCGCAAGCCCCGCCCGCGGCTCCTTCACCACGCAGAAGCCCATGATCTCCTCCTTCCGGCGCAACCTGCAGCGTGAGGACGCCGAGCGACTCATCACCCTCGCCCTGCTCCGCGACAACGGCAGCGCCACGCTCCGCGCGATCTCAACGCTGGCCCGCGCCGAGCTCAAGCGCATCGACGCCATGACCGAGAAGGCCCTGGGCGCCTCGCCCGACCCCTACACCCGCGCCCACCTCGAGGACGTCCGCACGCGCATCGAGCGCGCCCTCGACGCGGCTTACGTCGTGACCCGCTGAGCCTCCTCAACGGGCGCACGCTCCGCACATTCTCGCACGACCCCGCACGACCCCGCACGGACCCCCGGTATGCTGCCGGGGGTCCGTTGCTTTGAACCAACGCTCGATTCCCGAAAGGAACACGTGATGCGCACCGTTCCCGCCCTCGCCGCCACGCTCTCCGCCTGCGCCCTCGCGTGGGCGGTCGTGCCCTCCGCCCCGCGCATGACTGACGCGCAGCTCGTCGAAGAGGCCTGCAACGACTACGTCATCGGGATCTACGAGGCCGAGCCCGAACGCATCGACCGCTCCGTCCATCCCGACCTGCGCAAGGCCGGGTTCTGGCGCACCGACGGCGCGGCCGAGTACCCGCCGATGGCCGAGATGACCTTCGACGAGCTCCGCCACCTCACCGAGATCCTCAAGGCCGGCGGGCACGTGCCCGCGAACCCGCCGCGCGAGATCAAGGTCTTCGAGGTCGCCGACCAGACCGCGTGCGCGAAGGTCGTCGGGTTCTGGGGGCAGGACTACGTCCACCTCGCCAAGTTCGACGGCCGCTGGCAGATCGTCAACATCATCTGGCAGAGCCCGCCGACGAACTGACCCGCCCGACGAATCCGCCCTACAGCCCCAGCTTCTCCGCGACGAAGCCGACAACCTTCTCGATCGCGATGCGGTCCTGCGCGCCCGTGTCGCGATCGCGCACCGTCACCGTCTGCCCCGTGAGCGTGTCGCCATCGATCGTGAAGCAGAACGGGCACCCCGCCTCGTCCATGCGCGCGTAGCGCTTGCCGATCGACTGCTTCGGGTCCGTCTCGATCAGCCCCAGGTGCCCGAACCGCTTCCGCAGGTCCGCCGTCAGCTTCTCCGCGACCTCGGGCATGCCGTCCTTATTGACCAGCGGGAACACCGCGGCCTTGATCGGCGCCATCCGCGGATGGAACTTCATGATCTCCGGGCTCGGGCGCGTCTCGTCCTTGGTGTACGCCTCGCACATGAGCGCGAGCGCGCCGCGGTCCAGCCCCGCCGCCGGCTCGATCACGTGCGGGATGTACCGCTCGCCCTTCTTCGACCCGTTGGGCAGCGTCTCGCCCCGCTCGGTGTCGAAGTAATCGAGCTTCACGCCCGAGTGCTGCTGGTGCTGCGTCAGGTCGAAGCAGCCGCGGTGCGCGATGCCCTCCAGCTCGCCGAAGCCCGGCGACGTGAACGGGAAGCGATACTCGACGTCGCTCGTGCCCGTCGAATAGTGCGACAGCTCGTCCGCGTCGTGCTCGCGCAGGATCAGGTTCTCGCCCTCGAGCCCGATCGACTGCCACCACTCCATCCGGAAATCCCGCCAGAAGCGGTACCAGTCCTGGCTCGCGTCGGGATGGCAGAAGAACTCCAGCTCCGCCTGCTCGAACTCGCGCGAGCGGAACGTGAAGTTCCGCGGCGTGATCTCATTCCGAAAGCTCTTGCCCGTGTTGCCGATGCCGAAGGGCACCTTCACGCGCGTGGTGTCCACAACGTTCTTGAACTGCACGAAGATCCCCTGCGCCGTCTCGGGGCGCAGGTACACCTTGTTGTCATCCGACTGCGTGAGCCCCGCCCACGTCTCAAACATAAGCTTGAACGGCGCGGGCTCGCCCAGCTCGCCGCCGCAGCGCGGGCACGGCTCCTGCAGGCCCGTCGCGTTGAGCTGCTCCGTCGCGATGTGCCTCACGATCTCCTGCACGTCCGGCGGTGCGTCGGGCTGCCCATTCACGCGCGTCGCAAGCCACGACAGCGTGACCTCCGGATTGCGCACGAGCGCGAGGTTCGGCGCAAGCTTCTTCCCCTTCCCGCGCGCCCACTTCATCAGCCGCGCCGAATCGATCCCGGGCGTCTGCGTGCCCTCCGGCGCGGGGTCAAACTCCTGAATCAGTGACGCGAACCACTCCGACCCCGTCGCCAGGATCTCCCAGTACTGGTCCGCCCGCACGAAGTGACCACACTTGGCGCACTTGCGCATCGGATCCGCAAAGCCCGCAAGGTGCCCGCTCGCCTCCCACACCCGGGGATGCTGGATGATGCACGTCTCCACTGACACGCAGCGCACCGCGTCCCCGTCCGGGCCCTTCCGACCCCAGCACGGGTTCATGATCATGTCCTGCCACCACGCGTCGCGCAGGTTCTTCTTGAGCAGCGACCCCAGCGGGCCGTAATCCCAGAACCCGTTGATCCCGCCGTAGATCTCGCTCGCCTGGTACACGAACCCGCGCCGCTTGCACAGGCTCATGATGTCGTCCATCGACTTCCGCTCGCCCATCGCTCCGCTCCCGGGCACACGCCCCGCACGATTCCCTCACACCCCATCTTCGGCGGCAATGCTAGGGGACAACCCCGCCAAACCCGACCCCGCGCGACGGATCGCCCCATCGAGCGCATCGGTGCGTCCGGAGGCCTCCATGCGCGTCCTGCTGCTGCTCGCTCTCGCCGCCCCGACCGCGTTCGCCCAGGCTTTTCGCGCGGGAGGCGACCTCGACGAGGCCCTCCGACGCGCGCACGACGACGCCCGCCCGCTCATCGCCTATGTCTCGATGCCCGGATGCCTCGCGTGCATGCGCATGGACCGGACCACCCTCGCCGATCCCGACCTCGCGCCGTGGATCGACGCGCGCGCCGAGACCCTCCGCATCGACGCCGCCGCCGATCCCGACTCCGCCGCCCGCCTTGGCGTGCGCGCCTTCCCCACGCTCGTCCGCATCGATCCCGGGGGCACCACCTCCCGCCTGCTGGGATTCCACACCGCGGACCAGGTCCGCGGCTGGATCGAGCACCCCGCGCCCCCCACCGCCTCCGACGCCAACGCGTCGCTCGAACGCCTGCACGACCATGCGATGAACCTCGTCATGGCGGGCGACGATCCCCGCGCCGCGGCGACCGCCCTCGCCGAGGTCTGGGTCCGGGCCAGCGTCGAGCCCGACACGCCGCCGACGCTCCGCTGGCTCTGCCGCGAGCGATACCCGGGCCTCCTCGCCACGCTCGCCAAGGACCCCGCCGCGCGGGACGCGATCGCGCCGCTCGCCGAAGGCTTCGACGCCGACGGCCCCGAGCCCGACGCCCCCGCCGGCGCGATCGACGCGTACCTCGCCATCATGCCGATCCTGGGCCGGAGCGACGCGCTCGACGCGTGGCTCGATCGCATGCTTTTGGCCGACGCGGGCGTGCGCGCCCTGCGAGGATCGCCGCGCGCGTTCGATCGCCTCGCCGACGCGGGCAGGTGGCATGATGCGGGCCGCGTCGCCAATCCCGTCGATTGGGAGCGCTGGCTGCACCGGCTCCGCAACGAGCCCGTCGGGAACACGATCGACGACAGCGCGCCGCCGAACGCCATGGAGCACGAGCGTCTGAAAGCGCGCGCGCGGCTCGAACGCTTCCGGCGCGCCCTGCGCGCCGCCTCGCGTGACGCCGAAGCGGACGCGCTCGACGCGGCGATTGGAACGCCGTAGGCACGTCGCCCTGTGACACTTGCTCCATGGCCCGCACACACATGAAGCGGTCGCGCAGCGACATGCCTTGAACCCCTCCCCTGAGGGGAGGGGTTTGGGGAGGGGCCGCGCCTGCGCAGAAACGCGCACGCCCCCGAGGCATCACCGCGCTCCTTCCCCCCACTACCCTCTCGACATGACCCACCCACGCGACTGGCCCCGCGTCTCCACCGGCTCGCAGTGGGAACGCGACTTCGCCTACTCCCGCGCACTCCGCGCTGGAAACCTCGTCTTCCTCACCGGCACCGTCGCCCGCCCGCCCGAAGGCGTCACCCACGCCGACGCCTTCGCCCCGCACGGCCCGCTCCGCTCCGCCCACGCCCAGACCCTGCGCTGCTACGAGATCATCGAGGCCGCCCTCCGCGAGCTCGGGCTGGATCGCACCGCCATCACCCGCTCGCGCATCTTCGTCACCGATATCGCCGTCGCCGAGAGCGTCGGCCGCGCCCACGCCGAGTTCTTCAAGGACCATCGCCCCTGCCTCACCCAGGTCGGCGTGAACGCCCTCATCGCGCCCGAGTACCTCGTCGAGATCGAGTGCGACGCCGTGACGATCGACTGACGTGCTCTCATGCTCTCGCAAGCCGTAGGCGTAATTCTTCGGGCTGGCTTGGCGAATTTGGTGCTGACACCGCTTTTCTCATGACAGTCCATTGCGCCGCAACGCGCACTGACCCCTCCACCGCTCCAGTGGAGGGACTTGTAGTGATCGTGCCTCAGCACGGTCTCCGATACGTGCGAGTGCCTAAAGATGCTGTACCCCTATCAGTACGCGGCAGATCCATGCGACGAAACTCAGACAATACCAAGATTCCCAGCGCAGCCCGGCAAATGAGAGGTGCCTTGTCCGCCTCCTGCGGTATCTGCGAATGCGGCTACGTGATCGTCGTTGCAGAGAACGGCGCAATCTGTCCCGAGTGTGGTCGCCAGGCAACACCTGAGTTGTTGTACACGAGCCGCGCCACCCGACGAACGGCGGTTGCGATCCGACGACTATCGAGCTTCTGGTCCTCGTTCAGCCTCGTGTTGCTGGTCGGGGCGGCGATCCATCTCGTCCAGATTGTTGATGTAGTGCGCCACTTGACGTGGGCGGACCGCATCGAGCGAGTGGGTTGGCCTGTGACTTGGTTCGTTCACTACTACGATCTCGATTCGTTTCACTCTGTCTGGATTCAAACGGACCCGGTGCGCCTGCTTGAGTGCATGGGCATCTGGCTGCTCGCCGCACTCGCGATCAGCCTTGCGAGCATCCCCGCCCGCAGGCGAGTGGGGATGTGGATCAACGCGAAGTGTCGGCTTTCCTCGCGCTCACAGAGCGGGAAGGACGCCTCCTGAGGATCGCTTATCGATCGCTCACACAGCAAGAATCGCTCGCCGTTGCCAATACCTGTTCTCACAACTATCGTTGATGCGCATGGCCCGCCGACCCCGTTCGACCCACGACGACCCCGCGGCCAATCCGGCCAATCCCTCCCCGCAACGGGCATCGAGCCCGCACGCCGCCGATCTGGACGCCGCGCTGCGCCGCGACCACCCGGATCGCGGGGGCCTCGCCGACGAGA
Organism: Phycisphaerales bacterium; assembly: GCA_034004365.1. Classification (GTDB taxonomy): domain Bacteria; phylum Planctomycetota; class Phycisphaerae; order Phycisphaerales; family UBA1924; genus JAVEWV01. Next base: position 26,644 of record JAVEWV010000016.1, on the reverse strand, counting down.
TCGGCAAGCGTGCCCCCTTCGACCTGCCCGAGGAGGAGGCGTTCCTGAACATTGTCCGGACCGCGGCGGAGCTCGAGGCCGCGTTCCATAAGCTGTTCAAGCAGCACGAGTTGAGCCAATCGACGTACAACGTCCTCCGCATCCTCCGCGGCTCGGGCGCCCTGCCCGGCCAGCGCGGACGCCCCACCACCGAGATCGGGCGCGACATGGTCGTCCACACGCCGGACGTCACCCGCCTGATCGACCGCCTCATCCGCCTCGGCCTCGTCGAGCGGATCGCCTGCCCGGAGGACCGGCGGGTGACCCACGTCCGGCTGACCCCGGCCGGGGAGGCGAAGCTGCGCGAGCTGGACACCCCCGTGCGGGCGCTGAACCGGAGCCAGCTCGGGTCGCTCTCGCGGGCGGACCTGGCCGAGATCAGCCGGCTGATGGCGGCGGCCCGGCGGGCGGGCGGTGGGCTGGTCGCAGAGAATCGTTCTTAAACACTTGTGGTTTAGTATTTTATGAGCCTTTGTCCCATTATGGCTTTGCAGGACCCGAAACTGGAATATACTTGTTGTCACAATTATTGTTATCACATATACTCGTCCGGGTGGGGTTCGGCCCGCGGGGACGATGGAAAGGAAGGGTGTCATGTCTGGCGTGCGTGGTTCGATGGGTGGTGCGGTGATGATGGTGCGTCGGTCGGACGATCGCGGGCGGACCGACCTGGGCTGGCTCGACAGCAAGCACACGTTCCCGTTCGGGAACTGGCACGACGATGTGATCCCGCAGTGGGGCACGCTGCGCGTGATCAACGACGACGTCGTCAAGGGCGGCGGCGGGTTCTCGGCGCACGGGCACCGCGACATGGAGATCGTGTCGATCGTGCTCGAGGGGCAGCTCGCGCACCGCGACTCGGCGAGCGGGATGCTCGCGATCGGCGGGAGTTCGCCGCGGGAGGTCGGCGAGGCGGCGGTGATCCGCGCGGGCGAGGTGCAGCGCATGAGCGCGGGTCGCGGCGTGGTGCACAGCGAGTTCAACGCGTCGCCCACGGACCCGGTGCACTTCTTCCAGGTGTGGATCACGCCGAGCGAGCGCGGGATCGATCCGGGGTATGAGCAGCGCGCGTTCGACGCCGCGGCGCGTCGCGGGGCGTGGCAGGTAATCGCGTCGCACGATGGGCGCGATGGATCGCTCACGATCCACCAGAACGCCGCGATCGTGCGGCGGGAGTTCGCGCCGGGCGAGGGAACAACGCTCGCGATCGGCGCGGGGAAGCGCGCGTGGGTGCACGTGGTCTCGGGCTCGGTGCGCGTATCGAGCGCGGCGGGCAAGGAAGAGCTCGCTGCTGGCGATGGCGCGGGCGTGGCGGGCGTCTCGACGATCGAGTTCTCGACGGAGGATGGCGCGGACGTGATCGTGTTCGAGACGGTCTGAGGAAGGCAAAGGCATCGAGGCATCAAGGCACCGAGGGATCGAGGGATCGGGGGATCGGGGCAGCAAGGTACTAAGGCAGAAACCGAAAGGAGATTCTCGTGGCACTTCGGCAGAATGTGGACTCGCTGATCGCGTCGATGCAGGGCGGGGACATCCTCGGCGCGTTCGACCGCTGGTACGCGGATGGCGTCGAGATGCAGGAGAACACCTCCCCCGCGACGGTGGGTAAGGCGGCGAACCGCGTGCGCGAGGAGCAGTTCCTCGCGAGCGTGAAGGAATGGAAGTCGCTCGACATCCACGCGGTCGCGGTGGACGAGGCGAGCGGTGTGGCGTTCATCGAATACGGCTTCTCGTTCATCAACCACGACGGGCAACTGGTGAACTACGCCCAGGCCGCGGTGCAGCGATGGAAGGACGGGAAGATCGCGAGCGAGCGGTTCTACTACAACGCGGGGTGAGGCGATTGCTGGCCTCTCACCTTCGCGGCGCACAGCGCCCTGGCGATGGCCCGCGTCGGATGTAGACTCAATGCATGGCGTGGACGTTCATTCGCAGCATGATCCGACGATTGCGCGGCCGCCGTTCCGGAGGGGACGGCGGCTACGTTGATTTCGCTCGAAACCCAAACCGGCGGGAGTGGGCGCGCGAGATCATCGCCTCGGCAGAACGCATCGAGCGGACGTGCATGTCAATGCCCGCGGGCGAACTGGTCGCCCTGCTGGCGACGCCCATGGCGTGCCACCCCGCGGTGCGGACCGCCGAGGCACGGTGCGTGGAGCTCACGCCGGCGTTGCTGGATGCGCTCGATCGAGCGGAGTATCGGGAGCCCTACGACGAGGCGACGCGGGTGCGGGTCGGGCTCTTTGGGAGCGGCCGCCAGCCGATCGAGGTCGTGCTGGATTGCCTCACAGAGGCCGCGCGCCAGGGCGCGCTGCGCGAGCCAACGGAGGCGCTGCTGCGACTCGCACGCGATGAACATCGTGGCACGCGATGGTCCGCTGGCGGTGTGCTGGGCGCCATCGCGAGCGACGCCTGTGTGGAGGGACTCCGGCACATCCTGCTTGACCCGGACCGCTCCGTCGCGGTTCCTGCACTGCGGAGCCTTGCGCACGCGTGCGAGCACGGACGGGCGTCGTCATCCGTGCGCTCGGCGCTGTTCGAGGTCGTCGCGCACCGCTGTTTCTCCGAGCGCGAGCATGACCTCTATCCGGACGCGACCTGCCTGATCGCGCTCGATCGCGAGCGGGCGGCCCGGGTGCTCTGCGAGCCACCGGTGATGGGCTTGTCGAATCGCGGCTGCTCCAAGGTGCTGAAGGCCATGCGGGAGTCGGGCGTCGCCGCCCCAGTCGCGGCACTCGAGGGCCTCATTGCGCAGCACGCACGACTCGATGCAGAGGCCTACTGCGAAGCGTGTGCGATCTCCGAAGCACTGTTAATGCTCGCGACGCTCGATACTTCGCGCGTGACGCCGCTCGTGCCCGAGCTGCGCGCGTCGCCCTCTCAGCGCGTACGAAGGGCGGCGGCCCAGGCGGCATGCACCGCCATGGGCATCACCGACCCCTATGCGCGGGTCGAACGCGATGAAGATGAGGGCAACCCAACGACGGAGGCGCACCGGATCTTCGCGCTGGTGCGCGACGTCAAGGATCAGGTGGACAATGGCGGCGTCTCGCAGTACTTCGTCAACGGATTCGGGCGGGAGTGGTCGGCCGCGGTCGATGCACTGGGCACGATTGGCGCTCCTCGCCTCGCGAGCGCGCTGCGATCGGCCGCGATGAAGATGGGGAGCAACGGCCCCGACCTTGGCAACTACGACGCGGCCGTTGCGGGCATCCACCAACGCGATGATGATCCGTTCGACGCCGAAGACAAGGTCTTCAGTGCCGACGAGGACGACTTCGAGGTGCGGGTCTGGGAGTTCATCGCCGCGAATCCGGAGGACTTTCGCTGACCGCGAGGAGGGTAATGGAATACCGGCTCCGCCCCGGGCGCTCCGAGCGATCTCCCGGCACTTTCGGGCGGATCATTCGTACAGTTCCGCGTGCGTGAGCGGGCGGACATCGTGGTGGTGGGCGCGGGGGCGGCGGGGCTGTTCGCGGCGATCTGGGCCGCGCGGGCGCTGCGGGCGCGCGTCACGGACGAACCAGCCGCGGGGCGGAGTGCCGACGAATCGCGTGTGATCGTGCTCGATGGCGCGAGGAAGATCGGGGCGAAGATCCTCGTCGCGGGCGGCGGGCGGTGCAACGTCACGCACCACGCGGTGGGCGAGCGTGACTACGCGGGCTCGACGCCGGGCGGGATCCGCAGCGTGCTGCGCCGGTTCGGCGTGGAGGACACGATCGCGTTCTTCCGCGAGCGGGGCGTGGAGCTCAAGCGCGAGGCGACGGGAAAGCTGTTCCCGGTGAGCGATCGGGCGCAGGACGTGCTCGATGCGCTGCTCGATGCGGCGGGCGAGGCGGGCGCGGAGGTGCGCCATCCTGCGCGGGTCGAGTCGATCGAACGCATTGAGGATGGATTCGTCGTGCGCGGCGCATGGGGAGAGATCGGCGCGCGGCGCGTGGTCCTCGCGACGGGCGGCATGGCGCTCCCGGCGACGGGGAGCGACGGCGCGGGGTACGCGTTCGCACGCACGCTCGGGCACACGACGACGGCTCGGATCGTGCCCGCGCTGGTGCCGCTGATCGTGGAGGAAGGCTCGTTCGTGCGCGGGCTGAGCGGGCTCGCGGCGGATGTGGCGCTCGAGGTGCGCGGCGGGGGTGGCAAGCGGCTGACACGCGTGCGGGGCAGCATGCTGTGCACGCACTTCGGCGTGTCGGGGCCGGCGGCGCTGGACGTCAGCCGACACTACTTCGCGGCGCGGGCGGAGGACGCGGCAGCGACGCTGCACGTGTGCTGGACGCCGGAGGTTTCGGCGGAGGAGATGGACCATGAGCTCGTCGCGCTCGGGGGCGGGAGCGTGCGGGGATGGCTGCGCGAGCGGACGCGGGACGCGCTCGCAGAGCGGCTGGTCGATGCGCTGCTGGATGAAGCGGGAGTGAGCGCGCGGGCGACGGGCGCGACTCTGACGCGCGAGACACGCCGATCACTCGTGCGCACGCTGACAGAGATGGAGCTGCGCGTGACGGGAGATCGCGGGTTCAAGTTCGCGGAGGTGACCGCGGGGGGCGTGCCGCTCGCGGAGGTGTCGGTCAAGACGATGGAGAGCCGCGCGTGCGCGGGGCTGCACCTGTGCGGCGAGGTGCTGGACGTGGACGGGCGGATCGGCGGCTTCAACTTCCAGTGGGCGTGGGCGAGCGGGTATGTTGCGGGGCTGAGCGCGGTGGAAGCACACGATGCGCCTCGCGAAGGACATCGTTGAAATACTTGCGGAGCCTGAGACGAAAACACCCCGCGCGGCCTCGCACGGGGTGAACGATCAGTCACGACGGTACTCGTCTCGGTTTGAGCCATCGAAGGCCGCCTTACGCAGGCAGCACTTCTTGAAATCTCCTCCCGCTGCCGCAGGGGCAGGGATCGTTCCGTCCGAGCTTCTCGACGAACTCTTTATGTCCCTGATTCGTCACGACGCCCCGATCACCACGACCGACGCGCGTCTCGGACGGGAAACCCCTACGGCGTTTGCTGATGTTCTCGAAACCGGCCCTGATCTTCGAACCACTCTTCACGCTGCATGATGCACCTCCTTCGATGGATTGCCCGTCACGTCGATGGAGGCCGCGGACGATAGGCGGGAGCGTCGGCGCAGGGGTTCTCTGTTGCCCGGATACTGTTCGCCATGCCTCGGTATGCACTGACCATCGCGTACGACGGGACGGACTTCTGCGGATGGCAGAAGCAGGAGCCGCCGATCGGCCCGGCGACGGCGGGGATGCGCGCGGGGATGGTGCTCGGCGAGAAGGACGCGCGGCGGCAGGACGCGGAACCCGCCGGCGCGGAAGGAACGGGCGGTGAGCGGCGCCTGATCCTGCGGACGGTGCAGGAGGTGGTGGAGCGAGCGGTGCGTGAGGTGGTGCGTGAGCCGGTGATCTTGGTGGGAGTGAGCCGCACGGACGCGGGGGTGCACGCGGTCGGGCAGGTGGGCGCGTTCACGTGTGGCGATGGTGCGGGCGGGCTTGGATGGCCGATCGAGCGCGGGCTGGATCGTCTGGTGATGGCGATCAACAGCCGGCTGCCCGGGGACGTCGCCGTGACGGCGGCGCGTGTGGTCGAGGGCGCCTTCGACCCGATCGCGGACGCGGTGCGGAAGCGGTACACGTATACGTTCGTTTCGCCGCGGGTGGGCGCGGGCTCGATGGTGGACAGGACGGCCGCGAGCCGCGAGGCGACGGACGCGGAATCCGCGGCACATGCGATCGCGCGCGGATGGGTCTCGCCACGGATGGTGCGCGAGGTGTTCGAGCGGAACTACGTGCACGAGACGTGGCACGCGCTCGACGCGGAACGGATGAACGATGCGGCGCGGCATCTCGTCGGCACGCACGACTTCGCGAGCTTCGCGGCGCTGGGGCACGGGCGCGAGTCGGCGGTGCGCACGGTGTTCCGCTGCGAGGTGCGTGAGGAATCGCGGCGTAGTGCGGGCGACGAGCCGGGCGCGCGTGACGCCTGGGCGGGGATGTCGCGGATCGTGATGACGATCGAGGGCGGCGGATTCCTGTACAACATGGTTCGGATCATCGCGGGGACGCTTGAGGAGGTCGGCCGCGGGAAGATCGAGCCGGACGCGGCCAAAGAGATCCTCGCCGCGCGGGATCGGACGCGCGCGGGGCCGACGGCTCCGGCGAAGGGCCTGCGGCTGGAGCGGGTGTGGTACGCGGACGAGGCCGAGTGATCCACGCGCGAGCGTGAGTACAGCGGAAGATGCGACGATGCGAATCCTGCACATCTCCACGCGGCTGATCCTCGGTGGTTCGCAGGAGAACACCATCCTGTCGTGCGAGGGGCAGGCGCGGCTGGGGCACGAGGTGCACCTGGCGTTCGGGCCGATCTATGGACCCGAGGGATCGCTGCGCGCGCGGGTGGAGGCGTTCAACACGCGGTGCGGGGCGGGCGAGGAGCGCGTGCGCCCGGTGGGCGGGCACGGGCCGGTGCGTGAGGCCGGGAGCGTGTGCGCACCGATCGTGATGCACGAGGTGAAGGACCTGGTGCGCGAGGTCTCGCCGCTGAAGGATTGGCGCTGCACCGGCGCGCTACGACGATTGATCGAAGAGATCGGCGCGGACGTCGTGCACACGCACAGCTCGAAGGCGGGGATCCTGGGGCGGAGCGCGGCGTGGTCCGCTCGCGCGAAATCACGCAACGAACCGGGGCGGAGCTCGGGCCGGCCCGGCGTCGTGCACACGATCCACGGGCCGCCCTTCATGCCGATCGATGGCGGGCTCGTCGCACGAGCGAAGACGTGGGCGCTGAACCGCGCGTACACGCTCGCGGAGCGTCGCGCGGCGAAGCGTTGCGACATGATCGTGAGCGTCGCGGACGCGATGACCCGCGAGTTCCTTGGGCGCGGGATCGGGCGGGAGCCCCAGTACGTCACGGTGCGATCAGGGATGGAAACGGGCCCGTTCCTGCACGCGGCCCGTGGTGCGGGGCGTGAAGAGGTGCGGGCGTCGCTTGGTGTCGCGCACGATCCCGGAGCGGCGTTCGTCGTCGGCACGGTCGCACGCCTCGCGCAGCACAAGGGGCACGACGACGTGCTCGATGCGCTGGGCGAGGAGCTTCTCGCCCGACGGGGCTTGGTGCTGCTGTGGGTGGGCGATGGGTGGTGGCGCGAGAGGCTCGTTGCGCGGGCTCGGGGCATGGGGCTCATCGTGCGCGAGATGGATCAGGGGGATTCGTCGGCACAAAGCTCGACACGAGAAGCTTCCGCGGGCTCGAGCCCGCGGCTTGCAGAATCGCGCGAAAACGTGTCGGCACGCGATAGCGATCCACCACAAGTCATCGTCACCGGGCTCGTTCCGCCCGAGCGGATCCCGGGATTGATGCGCGCGATGGACGTGCTGGTGCACCCGTCGTATCGAGAGGGATTGCCGCGCACGGTGCCGCAGGCGCTGCTCGCGGGAACGCCGGTGGTCGCGTCGGACGTGGACGGCACGCGCGAGGCGTGCATCGATCCGACGATCTCGGGCGAGGATGGCGCGACGGGGCTCCTGTTCCCGGTCGGCGACGCGACGCGCCTGCGCGAGGCGGTCGTGTGGATGCATGAGCACCCGCTCGAACGCGCGGCGATGGCCGAGCACGGGCGGCGGATGTGCGCGAGGGAATACGACGCGGAGCTCATGGTCGCGCGCCTGGAAGCGGTGTACGCCCGGGCGACAGCGGGCGGGGTGCGCTGAGCGGGGCTCGATAACAACCACGCTACAAGCCTCGCACGGCGAATCCGCGCCGGCGTGTCACTCCCGGCGCTCGGGCTGCGCCTGGATGGGCAAGGAGGCCCATTCATGGTCACGACACTGAAACCGCCCGCCGCACGCATCCATCCGCCCGCGGTGATCCCGCCGCGCGGGGGCGTTGTTCTGGCGGGGACGCCGGGCGATACGTACGAGATCGGGATCACGAGCGAGATGACGGGCGGCGCGTGCATGGTGATGCACACGACGATCGCGCCCGGGGGCGGCCCGCCGCTGCACGTGCACCACGCGGAGGACGAGTGGTTCTATGTGATCGAGGGGACGATGCGCTTCTGGGTGGGCGGTCGCGTGTTCGACGCGCACGCGGGCACGTTCGTGTTCGGCCCGCGCGAGGTGGCGCACACGTGGCGGAACTGCTCGGGCGAAAAGGTGCTCATGCTCGTGGGCATGACGCCCGGGAAGCTCGAGCAGTTCTTCCGCGACTTCGCGGCGCTCAACGCGGACGGATCGGTGCCGCCGAACGCGGAGCTGGTGCGCCGGATCCTCGATCTCGCCCCGCAGTACGCGATCGACATGCTGGGCGACAACCCGCTCTGATGCGCCGCGGCGAAGAAAGAAACAGACGGGACGGAGCTTCGCAGCGCCGTCCCGTCGTTGTTGTTCGTGCGCGGCCTTGGAACAGGGCTCGTGGAGCGATCAGCCGCCCTTCTTGGCGAGGTAGGCCTCGATCTCGTCACCGATCGCGGAGAGCAACTGCTCGTAGGTCTGCCCGGCGGTGCGGTCGAGCTGGTCGATGGAACGGATGAGCTCGCCGTCGACACCGATGATGACGAAGGTGGGGTACTGGCGGATGCCGAAGTCGCGGACGAGGTCATCGCCCTTGGGGATGAGGGTGAAGGTGTAGCCCTTGTCGGCGAACTCCTTCTTGGGGGCCTCCGCGTCGCGCTCGCGGGAGGCGACGCCGATGACCTGGACGTTGCTGTCCTTGAAGCGTTCGTGGAGCTTCTGCACCTCGGGGCTGCTCTTCTTGCAGGGCAGGCACCAGGTGCCCCAGAAGTCGAGGACGACGACGTTGCCCTTGAGCGCGGCGAGCGAGACATCGTTCCCGTTGGCGTCCTTGGCCGTGAAGGCCGGGGCGTTGGGCGGCGCAACGGGCGCGAGGGCGGGGCGCGTCGCGGGCTCGGAACGGGCCGGCGCGCCCGAGCCGGGCTGGAGCGACTGGGGCGCACGACGGACGGGCGTCTCGATGCGCTCACGCTGGTAGCCATCGGGGAGCGGGATGACGAAGTCGTTGTCGGCGAGGCGATCGACGCGGGCGGGCTGGTGCAGATCGACGATGATCGCGGCCTCGATGTCGTTGCCCGCGAAGACGCGCTCCCATCGCCGGGGCAGGTTGTCCTCGGCGCCGAAGGCCCAGCGGACGGTGCCCTTGCGCGCGGGGAGTTCGGCGAGGACGACGCGGCAGTTCACACCGTCGAACGTGGCGGAGGGCTCGAGGGTCAGCGAACTCGCGGCGAGCTCGTCGGTGAAGCCGGAGAGCAGGCTGGCGGGGCGGACGTGGGAGGCAAGGTCGAGGGTCTTGGCGACGCTGCCGCGCATGGAGCCGACGCGCTGCTCGAAGACCTTCTTCTGGGCTTCGTCGGCCCAGGAAACCCACTCGCCGCCATCGTCGTGACGCCAGGAGACGTCGAAGGGCTTGTCCTCCTTCAGACCCACGGTGCGACCCGCGCCGGTGACGCGGATCGCGACGTCGCTCCCGGGACGCAGGAGGATGGTGCCGTCCGCTGTCGGGCTGTTCGAGACGACGAGGCTGTTGCCCTCGGCAAAGGCGGAGAACTGGAAGGAGAGCGAGGGTGCGGCGGCGATCGCGTCGCGGGCGGCCTCGAGGACCTGACGCGCGACCGGGTCGACGTTGGCAGAGCTCGCGGCCTGAGGCGCCGTGGCCTGGGCTGGCTGGAGCGTCCGCGTGGGGCGTCCCTCGGCGGGCTGCGAGCGCGTCGGGGTCCCGGCGGGCTGGGCGTCCTGCGCGAGGATCGCGGGCACGCACGCGAGGAACGCGGGGAGGACGACGAGCGGGCGGAGGCACTTCATGGGGCTGCTCCGAGATGCGGCGCGCCGGGGGCGCGGGATCCGTGCGAGGGACGAACCGAAAACCATAGGGGCGGGGACCACCCCGGTTCGCGGGGCACCCCCGGCGGTGCGTCACGGGGGCGCAACATGGCAGGGCGCAGCGGAAGGACCAACGAATCTCACGCCCTTCGGCTGGTGGGCGTGAGCAGCGTCCGGAGGGCGTCGCCGGGGTCGGGCTGGCGCATCAGGTGCTCGCCCACGAGCACGATCCGCACGCCCGCCTCGCTCAGGCGGTCGAGGTCCGCCGGGGAGGTGATGCCGCTCTCCGAGACCAGCACGGCGGTGTTCTCGACCATGTCGGCGAGGCGGAGGGTGTGGCTGACATCGACCTTCATGGAGGACAGGTCGCGGTTGTTGATCCCCAGCAGGCAGTAGGACGGGTGCGGGAAGCCCACGTGCGGGCGGACCCGCAGCAGGTTCTCCATCGAGTGGACCTCCAGCAGCGCGGTCATCTGGAGCTGCTGCGACAGGATCAGCATGTCGATCAGGTCCGCCTCGTGCAGGCACTCGGCGATCAGCAGCACGGCGTCCGCCCCCGCGGCACGGCTCTCCCACAGCTGCCAGGGGTCGATCAGGAAGTCCTTCCGCAGCACGGGCAGCGGGACGGCGTCCTTCACCCGGCGGATGAAGGAAAGGTGCCCGCCGAAGAACTTCTCGTCCGTCAGGCACGAAATGGCCGATGCGCCGGACTGGTGGTAGGCCCGCGCGAAGGCCTCGGGGGCGAAGCCCTCGCCGGCGTACTCGGGGCGGATCAGCCCCGCGGAGGGGCTCGTGCGCTTGATCTCGGCGATGACGGCGACGTCACGACGATGGCGATGGTGGGTCACCGCGGCGAAGAAGTTCCGCGGGGGCTCCTCCTGCGCGACCAGGGCCTCCAGCTCGCTCATGGACGTCGCGGCCTTCGCCCGGGCGATCTCCTCACGCTTGTGCTCGACGATCTCGCGGAGCACCGGGGGGATGGGCGGGGGGCCTTCGGGATGGGGCTCCGGAGGGGGCATGGGACGGATTGTTGGCGTGAAGGGGTCGCGGGTCGCTCGCGGCGCGACGATGCGCTGGGGCGCGTGGCTCTGCGCGGCGCTCGTCATGGCGACGACCTGCGCAGCGTGGGCCCAGTCGGGCGGCTCGGGCGGAAAGAACGGCGGAAACACCGCGAACGCCCCCGCCGGAAAGTCCGGGGGTTCGTCCGGGAACGGAGAGAACGTCAGCAACATGACGCTCTCCGACCTCGTCAATGAGGCCGTCGCGTGGCGGCTGCCGCTGCTGAGCATCCTGAGCGCCGCGGTGATCGTCATGCTGGTCGCGGGCGACGTGCTCCGCCCGGGGGCGGTCAAGCGCCACGGCGTGCGCGACGTCAAGCCGCTGGCATGGCCCGTGTGGCTCTTCGGCGGGCTGGTGGTGTTCCTGTCGTTCGCGCTCTTGCCAGCCACGATCGCGCAGATGGGCTGGCTGATCGGGCCCGACCCGAATTCGGCACGCGCGCAGGCGACCATCGCGGGCATCACGTACCTGTGCGCGGGCCTGTTCGCGCTCGGGATGGTCCACCTCGCGAAACGCTCCGCGCCCAACGCGGGATTCACGATGGGGCTCGTGGACCTCATGAACGGCGTTGGATGCTTCGTGCTCGCGGTGCCGATCGTGCTGCTGACCGCGGTCGGGGCCGAGTGGCTGCACACGGAGCTGACGGGCAAGGCGCCCAGCGCGCTGGGGCACCCGACGCTGGTGGCGATCGTCGACAACCAGTCGAACGTGTGGGGCTGGATCCTGATCGCGGTCGTGGTGATCGGGGCGCCGCTGGTGGAAGAGGTGATCTACCGCGGGTTCATGCAGTCGGCGATCCTGCGGGCGACGGGGTCGGTCGTCGCGTCGATCGGGATCACGAGCGTGGTGTTCGTCGCGTCGCACATCGGGTGGACGGGCGACGAGCTCTCCATCCCGTGGCACGCGCTGGCGACGATCTTCGTGCTGGGGCTGTGCATGGGCATCGCGATGGAGCGAACGAAGCGGCTGGGCGTGCCGATCGCGATGCACGCGTGCTTCAACGCGATGAACGTGGCGATCGCGCTGGCGGCGTAGGGCGGGCTGTCGAAGGCCAAGGCAACCACAGAGGCGCAGGGACGCAAAGCAGAGACGGCATTCAGAAAGCCTCACTGAATCTCGTTATCACGAGCCGCCTCGCCTGTCAGAAGAGTCCACCTGTTACCAATCTCTTGAATGAATCGAATCCCCGCGAAATGTATGAAGGAGATCATATCAACCATTTCCTGCTTTGATAGATCTATACGATGGCCGCGTGGGATCTGTTTAGTACATGGAATCCCGAATTCGAGCGAAGCGGTTGCAGTCGATTTCAAATGAAATGGTACCGACTCGACGAGCTCTTGCCCCGATTCTGTATGCAGCACGAGACGATTCTTGGTGTAATGGACGACCAGTGCATCCCGCGACTTGTCGTTAACATCATGGTCCTCGACGAAGCCAAATCGATGGACAAAGCAATTCCTCATGACCAAGAAAGATTCGCACGCATAGAGCGAGTTGCACAACAATCCATATTCTCTGCTCAGTATCTTCAATTTTTCTCGCCACTTCTGCTTTTCGAACTTATCCCTTTCTGAACCACGTGTTTTCCGAAGAATCTCTCGCAAAGTTATGGGCTCGCCAGCCCGAAAGAGGATCTTTTCGGGATTTTTCTTTATCGATCTACACACTTCGATCAACGCGTGAGCGTCATCGCACAGCAGAGAAATGCACTCAAATGCATCCTTTGTGGCGTGGCCTGCGATCCATGACAAGCTAGAAGCGACCGAATCTGTTGTCACTTCGGGCATTGCTCCAACGTAGCTCCGGAACGCGATGCCCTTGCTCGCTTCATCTGCGGGCAGGCTGGGCATCTGTACGCCAGATATGGCTACAGTCACATCCCATGTTATCGCTTGTAGACGCCGTTCAAATACATGACTCAGAACACTAGGGCCAAGCCGAAGAGTTTGCTCAGGGATCATCCCCATAGACTAGGGTGCTATCGAGCCAGTCGTGCCGAGTGTGCACCGATCTAGCGGGCTCGACGTAGGCGGTGGGCAAGCGCACTGGTATCCCCTACCATCGCCCCGCCATGACACAAAGCCCCGGAAACCCGCCCAAACCCCGCATCCTGACCGGCGACACGCCCACCGGGCGCCTGCACCTCGGGCACTGGGTGGGCTCGCTCGAGAACCGCGTCTCGCTGCAGGACAGGTACGACTGCTACTTCCTGCTCGCGAACATGCACGCCTTCACCACCCGCAGCGACAAGCCGCGGGACATCCGGCGCGACACCATCGAGATCGTGAAGGACTGGCTCGCGGCGGGGATCGATCCGGAGAAGAGCACGATCGTCCTGCAGACGGAGGTGCCGGCGATCGCGGAGCTGACGTGGTTCTTCGCGATGCTGCTGCCGTTCAACCGCGTGATGCGGAATCCGACGCTCAAGACGGAGATCGACGCGAAGGGGCTGGGCGATACGTACAGCTTCGGGTTCCCGATGTACGCGGTCGGGCAGTGCGCGGACATCCTTGCGTTCCGCCCGGCGCTGGTGCCGGTGGGTGAGGACCAGGTGGCACACATCGAGATGTGCCGCGAGGTGGCGCGACGGTTCGACCAGGTGTACTGCAACGTCGATCCGCAGACCGAGGACGTGGACTATCCGTCGCGCGGCGGGCTGTTCCCGGTGCCCGAGGCGCTGATCGGGCGCGTGGGGCGGCTCGTGGGCACCGACGGCGCGCAGAAGATGAGCAAGAGCCTGAACAACGCGATCTTCCTGAGCGATACGCCCAAGGAAGTGAAGAAGAAGATGGGCGCGATGTACCCCGGGCAGAGCCGCAACCCGGACGAGCCGGGCGACCCGGAGATCAACCCGGTGTTCCAGTACGCGGACGTGTTCGTGAAGGACGCGGCGCTGGTGGCGGACCTGCGCGAGCGGTATCGCAAGGGCGACAATCTGGGCGACGGGCACGTGAAGGCGTACGTGATCGACGCGATCAATGAGCTGCTCGAACCGATGCGGGCGCGACGGGCGGAGCTCGAGGGCCCGGACGGCGACGAGCGCGTGATCGCGATCATCCGCGAGGGCACCGCCCGCGCGAACGCCGTGGCGGAGGAAACGCTGCACCTCGCGAAGCAGTCGATGGGGCTGGACTTCGGTGCGCGAAGCGTGGGGTGGAGGTGATCGCCCATGAGCCTGTTCCGTCGCACGATTCCCTGGGTTGGCGCGACGATGGAGGACGGGCTTCGCGCGTGCGATCGTGTGATTGCCTCGCGTGGATGGACGATCGAGGATGCGCCGGTCGCCGATGAGCGGTTGACCGAATGCGAACAGCGACTCGGGCGCTCGCTGCCCGACGATCTCATAGAGTTCTATCGCTGGTGGACGCCGCAGAAGTGGCGGTCGCTCGTCAACCCCGAGCTTTCTCGAAAGGCAGACCATCGCCCCGGCGGGCTGATGAGCATGACGGGGGAGATGATCGAAGGAGACCATCCACAGAACACGATCGAGGACCCGATCGGCATCGAGCCACCAGACGGAATCTCGCATTTCGAGTCGCCGCCGCTTGAGAAGCTGTTCTTTCGATACTGGCCCGAATCGATCAAGGACGGGCACGCGTCGCGCGAGTGGCTCGAACTCTCCGCGTTCATGTTCGGATGGACGCTCTTTTCCGACGACCTGCTCTCCACGACGCGGGTGTGCGCTGGGAATCCCGCAGGCTCGATCGTGCTGACAACACAGGACGCGACCTGCGTGACCGTCTGCGCTCATTCACTCGGTGAGTGGCTCGCGCGGCTGTCCGCGTGCGACGGCAACGAGTACTTCGCCATGCCGGGTGATATTGACGACCTGCCGCGCGCGATCCGCGCCATGTTGCGAGATGATTTCGAGCGGCTGAACGGGCGCCGGATCTGAGATTCGCGCCGCGCTACAGCGGGCTCGATCCCAGGATCTCCATCCCGAACTTCGGCGCGAGCGCGAGGACGCGCTTGCCGATCTCCATGTCGCTCGGGTGCGTGCCATCGGGGTTGAGCTGTCCGAACGAGCGGAAGAAATCCTCGGCGTCGCCCGGTGTGACGCCGATCAGCATGCGTGCTGGCGCAATGGCGCGGTTCTTGAACGTATGCGGCACGCCGCTGGGGATGTAAACGAACGCGCCGGGGCCGGCGGTGATCGCCTCACGGCCGTTCCAGAACGCGACCTCGCCCGCAGTGATGTAGAACCACTCGTCGTCGCGGGTGTGCACGTGCAGGGGCGGGCCGCCGCCGGGCTCGATGGTGGCGTCCATGACGATCATCGCGCCGGCGGAGAGCTCGCGCGTGATCTTGAGCTGGTACTCATCGCCCGCGCCCGCCGCGAGGATGGGCCCCTCGCCGGGACGGATGACGGTGACGTCGCGGGTGGTCATGGCGTGGCTCTCGCTTGGCAATCGGCAATCGGCAATCGGCAATCGGCAATCGGCAATCGGCAATCGGCAATCGGCAATCGGAAGTAAGGATACCGGCGGGCTCGGAAGGCACGCGCGCAGTTCGCGCAAAGAAACGCCCCGCG
>JAVEWV010000016.1:0-11079 GCA_034004365.1 Phycisphaerales bacterium | reverse complement strand
GGCAATCGGCAATCGGCAATCGGCAATCGGCAATCGGCAATCGGCAATCGGCAATCGGCAATCGGAAGTAAGGATACCGGCGGGCTCGGAAGGCACGCGCGCAGTTCGCGCAAAGAAACGCCCCGCGGCGAGCGCGGGGCGGGAAAACGGACAAGAAAGTAAGGTCTGGCTTACATCAGCGCGGCCTGCGCGGCGGCGAGGCGGGCGATGGGCACGCGGAACGGTGAGCAGGACACGTAGTCCATGCCCACGCGGTGGCAGAAGTGCACGCTCGCAGGGTCGCCGCCGTGCTCGCCGCAGATGCCGATCTTGAGATCGTTCTTGGTCTCACGACCCAGCGTGATGCCCATCTGCACGAGCTTGCCGACGCCGTCCTTGTCGAGGGTCTGGAAGGGGTCGCGCTCGAGGATGTCCTTCTCGATGTAGTCGGGGAGGAAGGAGTTGATGTCGTCGCGGGAGTAGCCGAAGGTCATCTGCGTGAGGTCGTTGGTGCCGAAGGAGAAGAAGTCGGCGACCTCGGCGATCTCGTCGGCGGTGATCGCGGCGCGAGGGATCTCGATCATCGTGCCGATCTTGATGTCGAGCCGCTTGGCCCAGTTCATCTCCTTCTTGACCTCGTCGATGGTCTGCTGCGTGAGCTCGCGGAGCATGGCGAGCTCCTTGCGCGTGCCGACGAGCGGGATCATGATCTCGGGCAGGGCGCGGACCTTCTCGGCAAGGCACTCGATGGTCGCCTCGGTGATCGCGCGGACCTGCATCTTCAGGATCTCGGGATAGGTGACCGCGAGGCGGCAGCCGCGATGCCCGAGCATGGGATTCATCTCGTGCAGCATCGCGACGCGCGAGCGGACCTTCTCAACGTCGACGTTGAGCATGCGGGCCATCTCGGCCTGGCTCTTGTCGTCGTTGGGCAGGAATTCGTGCAGCGGCGGGTCGAGCAGGCGCACCGTGACGGGGTAGCCGTCCATCGCGCGGAAGATCCCGATGAAGTCCTCCCGCTGGAAGGGCAGGAGCTTGGCGAGCGCGCGCTCGCGGCTCTCGACGCTCTCGGCGAGGATCATCTCACGCATCGCCTTGATGCGATCGCCCTCGAAGAACATGTGCTCGGTGCGGCAGAGGCCGATGCCCTGCGCGCCGAACTCGCGGGCGCGGCGCGCGTCGGCGGGTGCGTCGGCGTTCGTGCGCACGCCCATCGTGCGATACTTGTCCGCCCAGCGCATCACCTTCGCGAAGTCGCCCGAGAGCTTGGGCTCCTGCGTCGAGATCGCGCCGAGCATGACCTCGCCCGTCGAGCCGTCGATCGAGATCAGGTCGCTCCGCCCGATGACGCGTCCGCCCACGCTGAACTGGCCCTTGGCGGCGTCGATCTGGATCGATCCCGCGCCCGCAACGCAGCACTTGCCCCACCCGCGCGCGACGACCGCGGCGTGGCTGGTCATGCCGCCCGTCGAGGTCAGGATGCCCGCGGCGGAGTGCATGCCGTCGACGTCCTCGGGGCTCGTCTCCTTGCGGACGAGGATCACCTTCTCGCCCGCGCGGGCGCGCTCGACGGCCTCGGCGGCGGTGAAGGCGGGGCGACCGACCGCCGCGCCGGGCGACGCGGGCAGCCCGCGCGCGAGCACCGTCGCGACGCTCTTGGCCTTGGGATCGAACGAGGGCAGCAGGAGCTGCGTGAGGTCGCCCGCGGGGATGCGCTTGACCGCGGTCTTCTCGTCGATCAGCTTCTCCTTCACCATGTCGCACGCGATCTTGACGGAGGCGGCGCCGGTGCGCTTGCCGTTGCGGGTCTGGAGCATGTAGAGCGTGCCGCGCTCGATGGTGAACTCGATGTCCTGCATGTCGCGGTAGTGCTTCTCGAGCTTCTGCTTGATCTTGAGGAGCTGGTCGTAGACCTTCTTGTTCCACTTGGCCATCTCGGCGACGGGCTTGGGCGTGCGGATGCCCGCGACGACGTCCTCGCCCTGCGCGTTGATGAGGAACTCACCGAAGAACTTGCTGTCGCCCGTGCTGGGATCGCGCGTGAACGCGACGCCCGTGCCCGAGTCATCGCCCATGTTGCCGTAGACCATCGCCTGCACGTTCACCGCCGTGCCGGGCAGGCCCACGATGCCCTCGCGCCGGCGATAGATGACCGCGCGCTCGGCGTTCCAGCTCTTGAACACCGCCTCGATCGCGAGCTCGAGCTGCTTGTGCGGGTTCTGCGGGAACTCCTGGCCGACGTGCTTGCGGAAGACTTCCTTGTAAATGTCGCACAGCTCGCGCATGCCCGCGGCGTTCACATCGGTGTCGTTCTCGACGTGCAGGCGGCGCTTGAGCTCGTCGAAGGCGTGCTCGAAGTGCTCGTGGTCCACGCCCATGACGACGTCGCCGAACATGTTGATGAGCCGGCGGTACGCGTCGAACGCGAAGCGCTCGTTGCCCGTGCTCTTCGCGAGGCCCTCGGCGCTCTTGTCGGTCAGGCCCAGGTTGAGCACGGTGTCCATCATGCCGGGCATCGAGACGCGGGCGCCCGAGCGGACGGAGACGAGCAGCGGGTTGGTGTCGTCACCGAACTTCTTGCCGAGTTCTTTCTCGAGCACGGCGATGTGCTGGTTGACCTCGCCGATGAGCCCGTGGGGCAGGCGCTTGCCGCCCTCGTAGTACTTCGCGCAGGCGTCGGTGGTGATCGTGAAGCCGGGGGGCACGGGCAGGCCGATGGAGGTCATGTCGGCGAGGTTCGCGCCCTTGCCGCCGAGGAGGTCCTTGAGGGTTGCGTCGCCCTCGGTGCGGGACTTCCCGAAGTAGTACACCATCTTGCCGGCCTTGGGCTTCGTGGGCTTGGTGGCGGGGGCCTTCTTGGTGGTCTTCTTCTTGCTGGCGGCCTTCGTGCGCGGGCGGCTCGCCACCGCGGGCGTGCCCTTGAGCGCGGACACCCGCGCGACCTGCTTGCCCGACTTCGATCCCTCCGAGGCGTTGTCGCGTGCCATGAGCGTGCTGTTCCTTTTCGCGGCGAGGCCCGCAGGATGGGGCCTCGCGAGGCGTGGGTTGTGCTTCCGATCCCGGGGGGAATGCTAGAGTGCGCTCGGGGCGAGGGCGACCCGCACCGCCCGTTTCATGCGGGTTTCCCCCGCTTTGCGGCGATTTCGTGCGGCGCCCGAAGCACTCCAGCCGCCCGGCACGGCCCACGACGCAGAGGAGCGTGCGCACATGACCCGCCTCGATCGGCACACCTCGGAACGCGACGCGGGGCCCGCAGAGCCCGCGCCGTGCGAGACGCCGAGCGCACGGGCCGCGGCGGGGCGTTCCGGCCCGATCGACCAGCCGCCCCACGGGGCGACCGCGTGCGACCTGCTCCGCGGATGGACACCGGATCGAGCGGTCTCATTGGTGATTTCGAGTGGTGTAAATCGTTTTACAACAATGAATTATGACTCGTTTGCAGAAGGCTGGGCCGGCAAGCCCGTCCCGTGTTCATCGCCCGAGGCGAATGACGCTCCGGCATTGAGGGACACCCTGGCCCGGGCCTTCGCGTCCGCGGCGAATGGCACGCCGGGGCTGGTGGTCCTGCCCTACGGCGTCGGGCGTGCGCTCGAACCCACGGCGGGGCGGGCGAGGGCAGGGGCACGGACGGAGACGTTCGCGCTCGATGACGCGACGCGGGTGCGGGGAATGGGCGACGCGCCGAGCACGGGCCCGTTCACGCTGGGTCCGATGCGGAGCCGCACGGGGCGGGCGAGGTTCGAGGGCGCGGTGACGCGCGCGATCGGGCTGATCCACGCCGGGGACTGCTACCAGGTGAACCTCTCGCACGCGCTGGAGGGCACCTTCGCGGGCGATGCGCGTGCGCTGGCGGCGGCGCTCTTTGCGCGCGCGCGACCGGCGCACGGGGCGTATGTCGAGCACGATCTCGGTGATGGACGCCGACGCGTGGTGATCTCGCTGTCGCCCGAGCTTTTCCTGAGCGTGTCGCGTGAGGGCGAGCGGTCGCTGCGGGTGCTGACACGCCCGATGAAGGGCACACGGGCGGAGGGCGGGGCGGCGGAGCTCGAGCGATCGGCGAAGGACCGTGCGGAACTCGCGATGATCGTGGACCTCATGCGCAACGACCTCGGGCGCACGTGCGCCATCGGGAGCGTGCGCGTTGACGCGGAGCGCGCGATCGAGCATCACGCGGCGGGCGTGGTGCAGGGGACATGGGGCGTGTCGGGGATGCTGGACTTTGGCGGCACGCCACGCGGCGCGGGCGAGCGCGTGGGCGAACTCGTCGCGGGCGCGTTCCCGCCGGGCAGCGTGACGGGCGCGCCGAAGGTGCGGGCGATGCAGATCATCGACGAGCTTGAGGATGAGGACCGGGGCGTGTACTGCGGATCGATCGGGCTGATCGAGCCGGACGGGAACGGATGCGCGCGCGCAATATTGAACGTTGCGATCCGCACGCTGGTGATCGAGGGCGAGGGCGACCCGCGCGACATGGGCTCGTTCGTGCGCGCGCGGGCGGAGTATCGCGTGGGTGCGGGGATCGTCGCGGACTCGGACCCCGGCGAGGAGTGGCGCGAGACGCTCGTGAAGGCGTCGGTGCTGCGGCACGTCACCACGATCGAGGACGGCGCGTGAGCGGGGCGCGGGTTCGGAGCGACATCGTCGACGTGTACGTCTTCCGGCGTGCAGGAAGCAGCACGGGCGGGCGCGACACAATCGAGTTCCTTCAGTTGCGGCGGTCGCGGGAGCCGATGCGCGGCACGTGGCAGCCCGTGATGGGGCACGTCGAGGCGGGCGAGACGAGCGCGCAGGCCGCGATGCGGGAGCTGCGTGAAGAGGCGGGGCTCGACGCGAACGACCCTCGCGTCGCGGGCTTCTGGGCGCTCGAGCGCGTGCATCCGTTCTATCTCTTGGAACGGGACGAGGTGGTGCTCTCGCCGCGGTTCGCGGTGGAGGTTGCGCGCGAATGGGAGCCGATGCTGGACGCGTCGCACGATGCGCATCGATGGGTCACGCGCACCGAAGACTTTCACTGGGCGGACCAGCACGATTCGGTGCGCGAGATCCTGGAGCGGGTCATCCGTATGCCGAACGCCGCGAGGGATGTTCGTTCACTCTGTGGTCCTCGGCGTGACGACTCGCGTTAGCCGGCCTGGGCGTAGGCGTTCAGGAAGGTGAGGAAGTCGCTGGAGTCCCACGCGGCATCCCCGCCGAACGGAGCAAGGTCGGCACGCGGCTCCTGATTCGACCACGAGTTGAGGAAATCCAGGAAGTCGCTGCTATTGACCGCGCCGTCACCGTTCCAATTCGCGATGCTGGACGGCGAGGGCTGGTCCACGCCGCAGACCGAGAACGCGATGTCGACGCGGGGCGTGAGCGCGGGTGAGACGTCGGCCAGTTTCTCCCACTCGGTGATGCCCAGCGACGGCGCCCGGACGAGCACCTCAGATCCTTCTTGCGGGCCTTCGGCGCTCCAGGCACGGGGCAGATCGTTGTCGAGGGTGTCCTGTGTGCCGTACGGCGAGATCCAATAGGTTCCCGGCGCGAGCAGCAAGTCGTCGGCGCGGAACCGTGCGATCCATCGATCAAAGCCAAGATCGTTGTCATACGACGTGAACTCGTGGAGCGGGAGGGTCGCGATCAACTGCTGGGGAACCGACTCCGACCCGCTGAACAGGTCGCAGAACATCCTCGCCGGATTGGACACACCCGAGACGCCGAGATCCATCTGGACATCGATGAACCGGATGCGGCTGCCGTGGCTCGCGGTCACCTCGAAGTCGTCGGCGCATCTCTGGTATGAACCGTTGGAGAACCTACCAAACGCCGGGATGTCCAGCCGGCCGTCCGCTTCACCCGTGTTCGCATACACCTCCTCGCACGGAAGGATTCCGCCGAGGAGCGCGGCGAGGTCGGTGGGGGGCACGCCGGTCACCATGCTCGCGGGTGTCCAATCGAAGATCGCCAGGAAGGTGGCCCTGAGGTGGGCCTCGCTTCCGTGCAGGGGTCCTCCATCTCCGGTGCATACGAAGAATTTCTCATTGATGTCGCCCATCGTCTTGTGATGGGGGGAGAACCAGTATCGGCCGGGCGCAAGCCGCAATCCTTGCGGAGCGACGAAGGTGTAGAAGTACCGATACCGAACCATCGAACCGGCAAATACGGGATCGATGATGTCTGCTCGGTTTGCACCGGACCATTGAGCGACATGAACCAACTGGCCGGGAGCGCCGGACGCGTCGGCGTAGATGTCGACCTCGATCTGTTCCGGATCGACGTACGTCGGCATGACGGCGTCGAACCTGATGCTCTGCAGATACCCATCCGAGATTCCCGTGATCTCGAAATCATCCGCCACGGAGGAGTGCGGGTCCTGGGACGAAATGCAGATGAAATCGTCCTCCGGCAGGCCCGTGTTCCAGAGCGGAGATCCGATCAGGTCTTGCGCCGCGGCGAGGGACGACGGGCCACACCAAGCCAAGCCCGCGACAATGAAACACATCGTTCGCATTGCATCGACCTCCTTCGAGATGGGCCAGTGCAACACTCTCCTTTGGCCCTGTCAAGATCGCAAAGGACTCGGCCAGGATTATTCTCTCGATCTTCGCGAGTGACGCCCGCAGAACAGAGAATCAAGTAGTGCAACAACAACGAGCTATGCGTGTCAGTCTCCCGACGGCTGCTTGGGCTGCGTGTTCTTGGGGCGGAAGATGTCGAGGATGTCGCCCACGCCGCGCTCGATGACGCGATCGGGTCGGAGCCGGGAGGGCAGCTTCTTGGCGAACAGCTCGGCGTCGGGCGCGACCGAAGGCGACGAGAGCGGGCCCTTCGCGCGAACGGGCACCATCGTCAGATACTCGAACGTCGGGATGACGCCGAGGAACTTGCCCAGCCCCGAGTTGAGCGTGCCGGAGGCCTCGTCGGTGAGTGCGCCGACGGGGATCCACATGACGACGTCGATCACCTTCTGTACGAGGTCGACGGAACCCTCGACCTCGACGGTGAACTCGCCGAGCGGGAGGCGGAACTTGTCGTAGGTCAGCACGCCCTTGTCAGCACGGATGGTGATGGGCTCGAGCTTACGTCCGAGCGTGCCCTGCTCTCGCTGCTTGATGGCCTTGAGGACGGTGCCGAAGACGCGGCTGGTCTCGAAGCCCACCTCGCCCGGGTCGATGCGGATGACGCCGGAGAGCATGGAGAAATCGCCATCGACGGGGATCATGAGCGTCTCGGTGGTGACGCTGGCGGGCGCGTCCTTGGTCGTCTTACTGAAGGTACCCGCGAGCGGGAGGCCCTTGACGAGGCGCGCGCTCAGCTCGGGCGTGATCTCGACGACGCGGGCGGTGGTATCGGGGCCGGCCTCGAAGCGGCCCTCGCGATTGACGCCATCGATGACGATGCTGGCGCGCGGGCTCTCGAGCGTGGCGCGGAGCGAACCCGAGTTGTCGTTGAGATCCTTGGCGTCGATCTCGATGCGAGCCGTCGCGCCAAGGGCCTCGACGAGCAACCCGCCCTGATCGGCGAGCGCGTCGAGCGCAGACACGGGCGCGGCGGGGAGTCGGCCCTTCGCGGTGAGAGTCGCGCGATCGGGCGTCAGGTTGCCCTTCTCGTCGGTGAGCGAGGCGATGGAAGCGGTGACGGTCCCGCCCTGTCCGTCGTCGCGCGCGACGCTGTGCGTCAATCGCACCACGCCGGGCTCGGCTCGCTTCGCGCTGATCGTCGTGCGCCAATCGCGGATGGTGAAACGCTCGGCGGGCGGGGCAACGAGCTCGACGCGATCGCTCGTGAGCACGAGATCCGCGAGGAAGACGTCGGGGCGGAGCGGCGGACCACCGAGCGCGAGCTCCAGCGTGCTCGCGGCGAGCGTCCATCGCGCGGGCGAGGTGAGACGCGGCGCGGTCGTGGGCGGCGCACCCGGGAAGAGCAGGGCCTCGCCCAGGCGCGGGGCCATGGTCCAATCGATCGTGGCGGGCGCACGCAAGCGGACGCGATCGGGCAGCAGAGCAACCTGCACGGGCTGGGGCGTGCTGAGACGCGGCGAGGAGAGCGTGAGATCGAGCGTGGTGCGTGCGTCGAGCAGTGGCGCGCCGGGCTGCGGACGCAGCACGAGCGATGCGGTGAGATCCAGCGGACCACCCAGAGCCTCCGTTGCGACGGCGAGCGTCGTGGGGAGCGTGCTCGATTCATCATTCGCGCTAGGAGCGGGCGGGATCGCGGAGAGCTCGGGCATGAAGGGATCGATGACGCGCGGCGCAATCGCCGTGAACTTCGCGTCGATCCCGAATCGCTCGATGGGTCGCGCGTGCTCGATGAGCCCGTCGATGGTCGCGCTCAGGTGCCCCGCATCACCCGAAGCATCAGCGAGGCTTGCCTCGAACGAGCCGCGCATGCGCTGGCGCGATGCTCCCAACGCGCGGAGCGGGATGCTGGCGGTGAGCGCCGCGTCGTGAAGCTCGGGGAGCGAGGCGAGACGGGTAGTAGAAGGATCGCCCCCACCGCTGCTTGGCGCGGACGCATCGGATTGGTTCTCGCTGCTTGCAGACAGGTCAACGGGCGGGAGCGCGAGCGTGGCGCGGGCGGTGAGCGAGAGGTCGCCCGCACGGGCAAAGCGGTCCGCGGGATCACCCGCGAGCATGATGACGCCGGGTGAGAGTGATGCGGTCAGCTCCGCGTCGCCCGACACGCGCGGGAGCGACGCTTCCGGCATGTCGAGGATCTTTGCCAACGCGCCGACGGCGGCCTGCGAGAGCTTCGCACCGGCCTCCATGCGATCGAGCCGCAGCTCGGCCCGATCAACCCGCCCGGCGAACTCGGCACGCCCGCGCGAGCCCTGGAGCGAGCCGGAGATCGCCGCGGCGAGGTTGCTGGCGCCCTCAGGCTTCACGTCGATCTGCGCGCTGGCGCGCGGACCGATCGCGTCACGCGCGAGCGCCGCGAGCGCGGGCCCGTCGCCCGGCACAATGGCGAGGAGGTCGGCGGGCAGATCAGTCAGGCGCAGCGTCATCTCACGGATGATGCTGGCGGGCTGCGCATTGGCAAGAACGTCGGCGAACGGAGCGCCCTGCGCGTCAATCGCGAGCACGACCGG
The DNA here is from genome assembly GCA_034004365.1 of Phycisphaerales bacterium. Taxonomy (GTDB): domain Bacteria; phylum Planctomycetota; class Phycisphaerae; order Phycisphaerales; family UBA1924; genus JAVEWV01. Next base: position 2,033 of record JAVEWV010000016.1, on the reverse strand, counting down.
GCCGGCGCTGCTCGCTGCGCGGCCGCGCGAGCTGATGCGCGTGATCTGGCGCGGCGCGGCGTTGACCTGCACGCCCAGCGATTCGACCGTGAACGCCGTGGGTGGAGCGTCCGGGGAAGAAGCAAGCGCGAGCGAGAGGTTCGTGAGGTCGCCGCGCGCGCGAACACGCAGGCCCGAGGCATCGAACGGGAGCGGAGCGCGGACGTCCTGAATTGTGAGCGCGAGCTCGCCCCCCGTGGCCCTCGCGCTCGGTGACACGGCGGAGAGCAGCGGGCCCGCGTCCCGGATCGTGATGGTCGCGGGGTCGCCGACCTGCACGATCTCGTTCGGATGCACCTCGACCGCGCCCACACCATTGAGGCGCTCAGCGGCGATCGACCAGTTGAGCCGCGTGTCGCTCGGGTCGGCTCCGTCGAGCGCCTCGATCTCGATCGAGAGCTCGGGCCCGAGATGGTTCCGGACGTCCGGCGGCAGCGGGATGGGCGCGGTGGGAATGCGCGAGAGGCTCGCACGCCCGCGGACCGCGAGGGCGTCGAGCGGATGCATGATCGCGAGCTGCGCGGAGATCTCGCCCGGCGCGGCGCCCTCATAGGACGCGCCGCCACGAACGCTCGCATCGACACGCTGCGCGAGGGAGGAGGTTTCGGCATCGACGACGAGCTCGCCGAGGCGCAGCTCTCGTGGACGCGCCTCGCCGGGGACCTCAATCGTCGCGGTCGTAGGTGAGACACGGAGCGTCGCGTGGCCCGACGCGCTCTCAAGCACATGGCGGAACTGCTCGTCCGCGTCGATCGCCTGGTCGCCAAGCGGGTTCGCGTCGATCCGCACGTCGCGGAGCGCAAGCTCGACGCCCGCGCCCGCGGCGACGTCGATCCCGTGGTCGGCGAGTACGCGCGTCAACGCGGGCGCGGTGGTCGCGAGCGATGCGGTGATCGCTTCCACACGCAGCACGCCCGCGTCGAACGACGCGTTCGCATCGGCCGTGAGGTTCTCGGCGCGCACGCTCATCGACAGATCAGAACGAACACCCGCAGCGCCCGCTGCGGCACGCGTCAGGGCGGAGTTGGCGCGGAGTTCGAGCGAGATCGTCGGGCCCACGTCGCGATCCAATCGCACGCCCAGATCGTCGACCATTGGTTGCAGGATGCCCCACGCGGCGTCACGCAGAGCGATGGTGCCGGTGATTCCCTCGGGCAAACCACTGGTGGGCGCGCCATCATCGTCGAGCACGCCTAGGACGAGCAGCGAGACATCGAGCGTTCCGGCGGGATGGTTGTCGAACTCGCCGGTGGCGTGGGCCTCAAGCTCAACACCACCGCCGAGCGCCGAGCTGATGACGGAGAAGCTCGCCGGAGCAAGATTGAACGCGACGGTGCGCCCGCCGGCGGATTCGGGGATCGTGATGACGCCGTCGGTGACGCCGGTGCGCATCGTGGCGGCGAAGGACGTGGTCTCGAGGTCGAACCCGCCCGAGGACGTGCGCGGGACGTCGAGCTCGTCGATCACGATCTCGACCTCGGGCGCGTGGGTCACGCGCTGAGCGGCATCGGCGCCGGCGGTGTGCGCCAGCTCGGGCGCGGCGGCGAAGAGCCGATCCTTTGCGAGCGTGGCGCGAATGGGCGACACCGCGCGAAGGCTCGTGGCGTCGAGCGCGAGGGCGGCCTCCGCGGTCGCGCCGGATGAGCGGAGCGAGAGCGCGGCGTCGAGCGCACTCATGTTCCCCGAGGCCTTCGCGTCGAGCGAGAAGCGGTCTCCCAACGCCGCGCCGGCGCGCACGCCCGCGTCTCCGAGCACGCCCAGCAGCGCGGCGGGCAGCTCCGTCAGCGTCGCGGTCAGATCAACGCTGGCGTTCTGCGGCTCGAGCGTGCCATTGACATTGCAGAGCGCGCTGACGCGTGCGTCGACATGGAGCGTGCCGCCATCGCGCGCGGCGAGGGCGGCGCTCTCCCCGGATACGCTGCGCCCGCGGAGGCGCAGCTCGGCGTTGCCGCCCGGCGCGATCGTGACGAGTCCCTCCGCGACCTCCAGCCCGA
>JAVEWV010000015.1:0-85003 GCA_034004365.1 Phycisphaerales bacterium | reverse complement strand
GGCAGCCGAGCCGCGTGATCGCGACGCTGGGCACGGCGGCGCTGTTGTGGCTGCTGCTCGCGGGCGGGCTGGGTCGCGCGTTGGCGCCGGGGATGGGTGGAGAGGGCGCGGGGTACGCGGGGGTGCTGCTGCCCGGGATGATCTCGCTGGTGGCGCTGTTCGGGAGCGTGTTCGCGTCGATCTCGCTCATCACGGATCGGCACGAGGGATTCCTGCGCGGCGTGATGGCGGGCCCCGCGCCGCGATGGTCGATCGCGGCGGGCAAGCTGGGCGGGACGCTCGTGGTGTGCCTCTCGCAGTGCGTGGTGCTGCTGCTGGCGGCGCCGGTGGCGGGGCTGTCGCTCGACGCGACGCACGCAATCGGCGCGCTCTTCGCGGCGGCGATGATGTGCCTGGGTGTGGGCGGGATCTCGCTCGCGCTCGCGTGGGAGATCGATTCCGTCGAGGGCTTCCACGGCGTGATGAACACGCTATTGATGCCGATGTGGCTGCTCTCGGGCGCGTTCTACGACCCGGGCGACGCGCACCCGGTGCTGCGGTTGATCGCGGCGGTCAACCCGCTGGCGTGGGTGACGCGGGTGCTGCGGGACGCGCTGCACGCGGGGGGCGATCCGGCGCTCGTGTGGCACTGGGCGGGGAGCGTGCTGTTCGCGGCGGCGGGCGCGGGGGCGGCGTGGTGGTCGATGGCGCGCCCCCGTACGATCCGGGCGAGCTGAGCGCACGCCGCGTTCGTTGTTTGAGAGGATCTTCCGGGCAGGAGGACGCGTCATGGGCACCCGCACACTCATCCTCGCGATCGCGCTGGTTGCGCTCGGGCTGGTCGCCAGCACGGCGACGCTGCTCTCGCTGCGCGATGAGCCCGTGCCCGGGCCGCTCACGCCCGATCCGGGGTTCGAAGCGCTGCGCATCCCGGACTTCCAGCTCATCGATCAGGACAGTCGCCCCGTGGACGCGTCGGTCTTCGATGGGAAGGTGACGATCCTGTCGTTCTTCTTCAGCCATTGCATCACGGTGTGTCCCGCGCTGCAGGGCAAGGTGGCGGAGCTGTACGGCGAGCTTGACGGCACGAAGGTGCAGTTCGTGTCGATCAGCGTCGATCCGGAGCACGACACGCCCGAGGCGATGCGCGAGTATGCGGAGCGCATGGGAGCGGACGGAAAACGCTGGCGGTTCCTGACGGGCGATCGTGCGACGATCGAACGGATTGTGATGGAGGGAGTTCAGTTTGAGGTCGGCGAGGACACGTCGCCCGATGGACGCATCGAGCTGCCCGGCGGCGGCGAGATGGCGAACATCATGCATCCGTCACGCCTGTTCCTCATTGGACCGGACCGGGTAGTGCTTGGCACGAGCGGGTACCGGTTCCAGCAGGAGGTTGATGCGTTCACCAAGCGTGCCGCGGCGGCGGCGCGGAAGGCCCGCTAACGCGATTCTGACTCGAGCGCTGCGTGGAATGCATCCGATTCGATCGTGACTGCTCGCGCGTCGACGCGGATGCGCACGCGGCTCAGCACGAATTCCCGCGGTTCGCCCGGCTGATCGGCGATGGCGCTAGCGATGCGTCCGATGGTGCGAGCGGGCAGGCGATCGCCGCGCAGGCCGGTCAGGCGTGAATAGAGCAATCGGAGCGAAGCGCCGACGACGCCAGCGGGCACGCCCGCGAGCGAGGACGTCGGGATGGACGCCTTCCGCATTGCGCTGCTGTTCTGAAAGCTCGCGGTTCCGAGCACACGCTCGGCCTCACGCTCGAGCAGGAGCGAGGCGGCGCGGAGCGACTCGGCGCCGGATTCCAGACGTTCGCCGAGGGTCGGGCACAGGCGCTCGATCTCGGGCGCCACGCGTGCGCGGAGCGCGTTGCGGAGCAGGCGCGTGTCGGCGTTGGTCGAATCCTCTCGCCACGAGCAGGACAGCATGCCGCAGACCTCGCGCGAGAGCGTGCGCGGGGACGCGAGCATCGGGCGCACGATGGTGAGCTTGACGCCGCCAGCGGCCCGCACGCGGCGGGTGGGCGGGATGCCCGCGAGCCCGCGCGGGCCCGAGCCGCGCATGAGGCGCATGAGGAGCGTTTCGAGCTGGTCGCCCGCGTGGTGGGCGGTCGCGATGTAGGGGCACTCGGCGTCCCGGGCGAGCTGGGCGAGGGCGGCGTAGCGGGCGCGCCGGGCGGATTGTTCGAGGTTGCCGGCGTCGCGCGGGACGGCGACTTGGGCGAGCGCGAAGCCCACGCCGAGGGCCTGGGCGAGCGATCGGACGTGCTCTGTGTCGGGCCCGGTCTGGTCGGGCGGGCGGAGGTCGTGCTGGACGTGCCCGAGGACGATCCTCGCACCCGAGGACGCGAGCAGGACGGCGAGGGCGCAGGAGTCCGCCCCGGCGGAGCAGGCGACGAGCGTCGCCCGAGCGGTGTCGGGAGTGCGCGAGCCGCCCGTGAGCTCCCGCCAGCGGGCGAGGACGCGGCGCGTCTCGGGGTTCGATCGGGCGATGGCGCGCGGGCGGGATCGCGGGTCGAGCGGTCGGCCCGGGGCAGCGGGTGTGCTGTGGTGCGCACGGCCCATCGTCCGATGGTACGGTGTGGACGCGGGCAGGGATGCCCTCTTCGGAGCGACGAGATGGGGCAGGACGCCGATCCGGGCATGGCGAGTCGGGCAGAGCAGGCGACGCCGGCGGACGCCCCACGGACGACCGAGGGTGGCGAGGTCGCGTCGCGTGAGGGGTCGCTGCTGCCGCCCGAGGAGGGCTCGCGGGAGGTGCTGGGGCCTTCGTGGCTCTCGCCGCTGCTTATGTTTTTGAGCGTCGCGGTGCTGATGGGGACGCTGATCCGGCGTCACAAGATCGTGCGGAAGCGGGCGGCCCTGTCGGCGGTTGCCCCGGATGTGCGGGCGGGGGACGTGCCGCGGGATCGTCCTGCGTGGTCGGGGAGCGCCGCGGGCGACATGACGACGCTGATGGCGGACTTCGAGGAATTGGCCGAGCGGCTGGCGGCGCAGCTCGACAACAAGGCCGAGCGGCTCGAGCAACTGCTGGGCGAGGCGGAGCGGGTGATGGGCGAGCTCGACTCGCGCCTCTCGTCACCGACGGCCCACGCTTCGCACGCGGCGGTCGGAACCACGCCGCGCGGGCCGGCCCGTTCCGGCGCGGGGCGGTACGAGCACGCGGACGACGAGGCCCGCGAGCCGGGGCTGCCCTCCTCGCACCGGCGTGTGCATGAGCTCGCGGATTCTGGGCTCTCGCCCGTCGACATCGCGCGCGAGACGGGCACGCCCGTGGGGCAGGTGGAGCTCATCCTGAACCTGCGGCGTTCGTAAGAACCGCGTGTGATTGCGTGCTGTAGTGCGCGGCTCAGCGCGTGGACGCGCGCTTTGCGGCATCGAGCGCGAGGATCTCGAAGGCGACGTGCGCTGCGAGGAACGACGTGACGCCAGCGGGGTCGCGGTCGGGCAGGACCTCGACGACGTCCGCACCGACGAGGTTGACGCCGCGGAGGGCGCGGAGGAGCGCGAGCACCTCGGCGCTGGTGAAGCCGCCGGGGCAGGGCGTGCCGGTGCCGGGGGCGAAGGCGGGGTCGATGCAGTCGACGTCGAAGGTGAGGTAGGCGTCGCGGCCCGCGAGCTTGCGCAGGAAGGCGTCGATGGGGGCGTGCCCCTCGCGCGACCAGCGGTCGTACGTGACGATCTCGATGCCGCGATCGCGGGCGAAGTCGAGGTCCTTCGGCGTGTTGAGCGGTCCCTTGATGCCGATCGAGATCATGGCGCGCGGATCGACGAGCCCGTCCTCGATTGCGCGGATGAAGGGCGAGGCGTGCGACCACTTCTCGCCCCAGACGGAATCGACGGTGTCGAGGTGGCTGTCGAAGTGGACGAGGGCGAGCCCGCCCGCGGGACGCCCGCGGCGCTCCCACGTCGCGCGGATGTTCGCGTAGGCGATGGAGTGGTCGCCGCCGATGGCGAGGAGCTTCGTGCCGGGGTCGGCGAGCGACGTCGCCCATGTTGCGACCTCGCGCAGGCACTGTTCGGGGTGGTACGGGAGCACGGGCGCGTCGCCCGCGTCGCAGAGGCTGAGCACGTCGCACACGTCGACCGCGTGCTCCATGTGGTATCGCTTGACGTACTGCGAGGCCTCGCGGATGGCGCGGGGCGCGAAGCGTGCGCCGGGGCGATAGGTGACGCCCGTGTCGTAGGGCACGCCGTAGAGGGCCCAGTCGATCGGGCGCGAGGCGGGCGGGACGAGCTCGAGCAGCGGGTAACGGCAGAAGGTGCAGACGCCGGCGAATCGCGGCGAGCGTCGTGAGTCGGGCATGATGGTGCGCGGGTCGGGCATGGCGCGAGTGTAGCGGGAGCGTTGCGTCAGTCGCCGGGGCGCGTTTCGGCGGGCGCGGGTTCGCTCACGCTTACTGGCAGGCCTCGGAAGCCGCACTCGGGGCAGGGAGAGTCGTGCGCTACCACGTGCGCGTATCCGCATCGTGGGCAGCGCGCCTGGTCGAGGCCAGAGAGGCAGATCCGCATGATGCCGTTGCCCGCGGCAAGGAGGTAGAGCCCGAGTGCGAGCTGGGCGAGTGGTCCGAGACAGGCGAGCGCGTAGCCAATGAAGAAGTCGGAAACCGAAAAGCCCGGGAGGGAGTTGGGGCCCGACGCGCGTGCGATAAGGCTGATCAGGGCTCCGATCGAGCCGATGCAGTTCGGCAGAGCGAGCCCGATCAGCAGGAGGCCGATGATGCGGAGCGCGATGCGAGTCAACACTGCGCCGTTCATGCGTGCCCCCCGTGCCGCGCCTTGCTCGACGACCATGCGAGCCACCGCCATGCGTGCCCGGTCCAGAGCATCCAACCCAGCAGGAGGCCGCACAGGAGTGGTGTAGCGCCCATGAGTAGCCAGCGCCAGCTTGCTTCGATCTCACGATGGAGAACGTTCAGGAAGATATCCGATCGGGCGGCCGTGAACGGCGGGTTGAACCAGCGATCACACATCGACTGGATGATTGATGCGACCACCCCCACAACGCCCGGCGTGCAGATGCCCCACACGAGCAGGGCAATCGGGCGCTGGAGGAGTTGCAGTTCGGCTGGGTGGTGTTGTGGATTGGCCGACATAGCCACGCCGAGACTCCGTGCGTGCGATACGCGTGTGGATCTCGCGTGAATGTACTTAGAGCGCGCGGCTCACGCAAGCCACTCGGGCTCGACGCGCATGCCGGGGGAGGTCGTGCTCGCGCTGCTTCGCTCGATCATGCCGGCGACGGGGTAGGCGCAGTAGTCGAGCGAGAAGCTGCCCGCGGGGCGGTGGTTGCCCGAGAGGCCGAGTCCGCCGAAGGGGAGCTTGCTGCTCGCACCCGCGGTGCCGCAGTTGGCGTTGATGCATCCCGCGCGGGCCTCGTGCAGGAAGCGGTCGATCGCGGGCTGGTTCTTCGTGAAGATGCTGGCGGCGAGCCCGTAGCGCGAGGCGTTGGCCTGCTCGATCGCTTCGTCGAGATCGCGCACGACGCACACGCGGGCGAGCGGGCCGAAGACCTCGGCGTCGCAGCCCGCGTGCTTCGCGGGGTCCTGTTCGTCCGAGGTGAAGCGATTCACGCGCACGACGCTGGGCGAGACGAGCCAGCCGCCCGCGGGCGTATCGATGGCTGTGCCCTCGACAAGGACCTCGCCGCCCGCGCGGGCGAGCGCGTGCTGGAAGCCGAGCACGGCGTCCCGCGCGGCAGAACTGATGAGCGGGCCCGCGAAGACGGGGTGCTCGGCGCGGGGATCGCCAAAGATGAGATTGCTCGCACCCTTGCACAGCGCGGCGATGAACTTCTTTGCGATCTTCTCGTGGACGATGATGCGGCGCGTGCACGTGCAGCGCTGCCCGCTGGTGATGAACGCACAGCGCACGCACTCGACCGCGGCCTGGAGCAGGTCGGCGTCGTCCATGACCACGGCGGCGTTGTTCCCGCCCATCTCGAGCGCGACGATGCGCCCGGGTCGATCAAGGTTCGCTTGCAGGATCGCGCGGCCGACGGGCCAGGAGCCGGTGAAGAGGATGCCGTCGATCCCGTCGTGGGCGACGAGGCGCTTGGCGCTCTCGGCGGCGCCCTGCACAACGTTCACGACGCCTGGCGGGGCGTTCTCGGCGCGGAGTGCTTCGTCGAACAGCTCGGCGAGGAGCTGTCCGCACGCGGGCGCCTTGTCGCTGGGCTTGAGCACGATGGTGTTGCCCATCGCGAGCGCGGGGACGATGTGCCCGTTGGCGAGGTGCATGGGGAAGTTGAAGGGCCCCACCACTGCCATGACGCCGTGCGGGCGGAACCAGCAGCGTCCGTCCTTGGTCTCGCCCATCGCGTGCTGCATGGGCGCGACGCGGCGGAGCGCGCCGTGCTCGGACTCGTCGAGCGTGATGTCGACCTTGCCCGCGAGGGCCTGGGCCTCGCCGCGGGCGTCCCACATGACCTTGCCGGTCTCGTCGGCGATGAGGCCCGCGATCTCGTCGGTGCGCTGCTTGACAAGCGACTGGTACCGACGCAGCACGGCGAAACGCTTCTCGCGCGGCGTGCGCGACCACGCGGGGAGCGCGGCACGCGCGGCGGCGATGGCATCGTCGATGTGGTCGACGACGGGAACGCCCTGCCACACGAGCGAATCGGGGCGCGCGGGGTTCGTTGCGCGGATCGTCGCGCCGCCTGTCGTGGGCAGCGCGCGCCATGCACCGCCCACGAGGTCGCTCGGCGGGTGCTTCAGCTCGGATCGCGCACCGCTCAAGGCGACACCTTCTTCCGCTTGGGCGCGGGCTTGCGCGGCTTGCGGTCCTTCGCGGGTGCGTCGCGGCTGATGCCGGAATCGGACGCGGGGTGCGCATCGAAGATGAGCGGGGTGAAGCCGAGCGTCGCGCCCGCTTCAACTCCCAGCGTGCGCATCGCGGCGCGGGTGAGGTGGATGGTGTCGCGCTCGATGCGGACGTTCGACTCGATCGCGAGGAACTCGCCGTCCTCGTTCATCGTGCTGACGATCGCGTGCGTCGTGGCGTGCGGCTGGTTCGTCGCTTCGCCCAGCGTCACGGCGCGCGTGTGACGAACGAGGGGGATGTCGTCGGTCGGGGCGTCGAGGTGCGGGCCGCCATCGAAGGGATCGATGAAGCCGCGGTACTTGAAGCCCATGCTCTCGAGCAGGCGTCGCGCGGGGACGGTCTCGGGCCCGACCTGCCCGACCTGGTTCTGGACCTCGAGCGGGAAGAGGGAGAGGTAGACGTCCTCGTGCGGGAGCAACTCGGGGATGAACTGGCGGTTGTGCTGGCAGAAGCGATCGGCCTCGCTGTAACGCACGGGGATGAACTTGCGACCGAAGTGGTCCCAGAAGAGGTTGTCGCCCTCGCTGGTGATGGGCGCCATCATCTCGGCGAGCACGCGATCGGCGAAGTACGCGCGATACATGCCCATGAAGTGGAAGCGCACGAAGCTGAGGAGACGCCCCGGGCGCGCGGGGTGCCCGCGGCTGCTCGACTCGATGATGAGACCGCCGATCTCGCTTGGGCCGGACTCGTCGCCATAAAGGCGTGCGACGTGGTGCGTGGTGCTGACGCTGAGCGGCTGCGAGCGGAAGGTGCGCTCGGTGATCTGCATCGACCAGTTGGGATTGCCGGGCCCGCCCTGGTGGGCGCGGACCTGCGAGGTTCCGACGACGCTGCCCGTGTCGGGGTCCTCGATCGAGAACATGAAGAGGTCGGAATCGGTCTCCATCGCGGCGAGGCCGCCGCGGGCATTGCGGCGTTTGCGTGCGGGCTCCTCGGGCGCGATGCCGGCGACCTTCTCGAAGCATCGCGTGGAGTGCTCGATCTTCGCGGCGATGACCTGCTCGCTCGGCGGGAGGTTGATGAAGTGCACCATCCGCGCGAGCTTGAGGAAGGTGGGCACGTCTTCCAGGCGTGAGCGACGAATCCGGAACACCCGCGGGCTCCTTCCCTGCGCACGCGCGGCTGGCCTGCGCGTGGAGTGATGAACGGTCCTTTACGCGCCGACCTTGGCGAGCCCACGCTCGACGCACGCGAAGACGCGCGGCCAGTCCTCGAGCTTCATGACGCCCAGCGGGGGCAGCATGCGGATATGGAACGGCCCGTGCCCGCAGTAGAAGAGCACGACCCCCTCCTCGAAGCAGGCCTTGCACGCGGCCATGATCTTCGACTTGTCGCCGCCGAAGGGTGTGAAACGCATCATGCCGCCCACGCCGCCCACGATATCGCGCACCTCGGCGACCGTCGGGCCCGACGTGACCTTGGGGAACCACGCGGGGTGCTTCGTCGCGAGTGCGCGGACCTGATCGACGAAGGCCTGGTGGTGCTTCGCGATGCGGCCCGTGGCGCCGTAGTAATCGCCCGAGGCGAGGCGTTCGATGGCGCGCCGCCCGACGCGGAGGCCCTGCGCCTCGCCCGTGAACGTGCCGCTGAGCAGCCCGGGCTTGGGGTTGTATTCCTCGGTGTAGAGCGTGGCGCAGGCCTGGGTCATCTTGCCGACGCAGAAGACGTCGATGAGTTCGCCCAGGTCGAAGTGCTCGTAGGCGAACATGCGGGTCGTGCGACCGAAGCACTGGATCTCGTCGTCCCAGACCGCGACCTTGTGCGCCCGGCAGCACTCCATGAGCGCCTTGAGCCACTCGCGGTCGGCGACGTTGAAGCCGCCCTCGCCCTGGATCAGCTCGAAGATGAAGCACGCGTGCTGCTGCGGGTAGCGGTGGAAGAGCTCCTCGAGGTGCGCGACGCAGCGTGCGATGTACTTGCCCTTGCTCATGCGCTCGGCGGCGGCCTCGTCGTAGAACGGAAAGTAATCGACGAGCGTCGAGAGCGGGATGCCCTGGCGGTTCGCGGCGGCGTCGCCGATCTGCGACATGGTGACGCTGCGTCCCATGAAGCAGTCGCGGAAGGCGATGACGCGCGACGCGGGGGCGTGCTTCTGGTAGCAGATCTTGATGGCGTTCTCGTTCGCCATCGCGCCGCTCGTGGTGACGAAGCAGTGCGCGAGGCGGGAGTGCTTCTTCGCCTGGGCGAGCAGGGCCTCGCCAAACTCGAAGGCGTCGTTGTTCGTCTGGAGGTTGCCGTGCTTGACGACGTCGTCGAAGGAGCCCTCGGCGGCGGCGCGGACCATCTCGGGGTCGGAATGCCCGAAGAAGTGGACGCCGATGCCCGCGATCATGTCCCACTTGACGGAGCCATCGAGCAGCTCGACGAGCGCGCCGTTGCCCAGGCCGCTGCCGATGTACGGATAGAGCAGGGCGCGTCCGCGCACGTCCGCGGCTCGCTGCATGAGCTGGTCGTACTTCTCGACGAACTCGGCGACGGGTTTGCGCACGTCGGTGATCTGCGCCGACGCGGCGCGGACTTCCTCGACGATCGTGTCGATCGCCTGCGTCACGCGAGGCGAATGGCGGAGCTGCTCGCCGTGCGTCATGGAATGCCCTGCGCTGGTCTGGGTGGTCACTCTACCGGCTCCTTCCGTGCGGGAAACGCGCGGATCGACGCCGCGCACACCGCCGCGCGATGCTAGGCGGGCGGGGCGTTTCGGCCCTTCTGATGGGGGCTTCCCCGCATATGCCGCCGGGCTGTTGCGCGTGCTGTCCTGATATCGGTCAGGACGCGAGGCGACCCTCGGCAAGGCGTGCGATCACGAGCGCCAGGAGCTGGCACCGCTCCACCAGGCTGCGCAGATCGATCCACTCGTCCGGGGTGTGCAGCCCGCCGCCGCGGACGCCGAGGGTGTCGATGACGGGGATTCCCGCGGCCTGCATGTTGTTCCCGTCGCAGACGCCGCCGGTTTTGGCGAAGGGGAGGGACTGTCCGAGGTTCTCGGCCGCTTCGCGTGCGAGCAGGGCGAGTTTTTGTACGGAATCCGTCAGGGGTTTCGGCGGGCGGTTGAAGGAGCGTTCGACACGCACGCCGGGCGTCGCGTCGGGCGGGGTCGCGAGGGCGTCGAGCATGTCGCCCAGCTCGCGCTCGATCTGCGCGTCGGGGTAGCGCACGTTGCCCCAGGCGCGGGCACGGTCGGGGACGGCGTTCGCCGCGCGATTGCCCTCGATCGGGCCGACGTTGATGATGCGTCCGCGCGCGGGGTCGGGCATGTCGGCGATGCGCAGCAGTTCGTGCGCGAGGCGATTGACGGCGCTGACGCCCTCGGTGAACGCGCGACCAACGTGCGCGCTCCTGCCGCGCACTTCGACGAAGAACTGCCCGCTGCCCGGGCGCTCGATCGCGAGCTCGCCCTTCGGGAGCGCGGGCTCGACGGTGAGGGCGACGTCGTGCTTCGCGGCCTGCTCGCGCAGGTGGCGGTCGGAGCAGTACGTGCCCGTTTCCTCGTCGCTGTTGAGGACGACGCTCCACGCGACGTCCACGCCGCAGGCCTCGAGCGATTCGAGCGCGGCGACGAGGATGACGAGCCCGCCCTTCATGTCGACGCATCCCGGGCCGGTGGCGGTCTGCCCGTCGGGGCGGATGGAGAGTTCGCGGAACGGGCCGTGCGGATCGTGCACGGTGTCGAGGTGCCCGGCGAGCAAGATGCGCGTTGCGCTGGCACGCCCGCTCGTGCGCGCGCACACGGCGGTCGGCAGGTTGGGCGATGAGGCGTCGACGCCAAAGAGCCATTCCGGGCGCGGATCGCCCGGGTGGATCTCGACGCTCGCGCCGAGTTTGGCGAGGCGCTGCGTGAGCAGGGCGCGGGTCTCGTCGAGCGCGGGGACGTTATTGCCGCCGGTGGGGATCGCGACGTGGCATCTGAGATCGTCGAGAAGAAAGGCCTGCCGCTGCGCGATGTGCTCGCACATGCGACGCTCCAGCGCGGACAGGCCGGCCCAGGATGCACCCGATGCGGTCTCCATCAGCGGTTCTCCCCGGCTCTGCGTGCGTGGTTCACGATTCGTCCAATCCATCTTCACCCGGCGATGGCGCGTCGTCGGTTGCTTCGGCGCGATCGTCACTGTCATCGGTGAGACGCTCGCTCACGCTGCCCGGCGTGAACGTGGGGCGGGCGAGGCCGTACGTTGCTGGAAGGCGGCGCAGGTCGTCGGGCCAGGGGCTTGAGACGTCGATGGTCTCGCCCGTTGCGGGGTGGGCGAGGACGATGCGATGGGCGTGCAGCGCGAGGCGGGGCGAGGCCTCCTTCACGCCGCGCGGGCCGTAGAGATCGTCGCCCAGGATCGCGCATCCGATCGCGTCCATGTGCACGCGGACCTGGTGGAGGCGTCCGGTGACGGGGCGGGCCTCGATGCTCGCGGCGATGTCGCTCGCTTCGAGCACGCGATACGCGGTGAGCGCGGGCTTGCCCGCGGGGGCGATGCGTGCGCGCTTGACGTTCGTGTATTTGGTCGAGCGTTCGAGGTATTCCTCGATGGGCATGCGGAGCACGCCGGTCGCTTCACGCGGGGCCTTGCGCACGATGGCCCAATAGAACTTTCGCACGCGGCGCGAGGCGAACTGGGCGCGGAGCGCGTCGTACGCCTCGGGACGCAGCGCGACCACGAGCACGCCGCTGGTGTCGCGGTCGAGGCGATGGACGAGCCCGAAGTCTCGCTTTGCGCCCAGGGCCTGCAGCGCGTTGGCGTGCGTCGCGAACAGGCCGTTGAGCAGCGCGTCGCGCTCGTGCCCGACGCCGGGCTGCGTGACGACGCGCGCGGGCTTGCGGACGACCATGAGGTGCTCGTCCTCGAACAGCACGCGGACGCGCACCCGCTCGTTGGGCTCGACGCTCCGGACGCTCATCCTGCGCCGCTCCCGCCGCGCGAGCGTGCGTCCTTCGCGAGCACGCCGCGCGCCCCCTCGGCGGCGGGCGCGTCGAGATACCAACGCAGCTCGCCCCCGAGCGGGGCGACATCGCTCCGCCCGTGGCTGGACGCGAGCGCCGCACCGCGCTCGGCGCCGATGCAGAGGATCGAGACGAGGCGCGTGCCGCGCACGAAGCGCGGGGTGATGGCGAAGGCGGGCTCGCCCGCACCCTCGCCCACGCCCGCGAGCCCGTCGCCCGTGCACAGCCCGAGCAGCGTGTGCGCCGAGGCGCCGCGCGCGATGCCCTCGCGGACCGCGAGCAGCGCCATGTCCGGGCGATCGTGCCCCGACTCGCGCTGCGTCAATGCGTGCGTGAGCTCACGCTCGTACGCCGCGGCGGCGTTGGGCAGGCCCACCGCGAAGCCGTGGAAGTGCGACGCGGGGAGATCGGCGTGCTCGACGACGAGCTCGCCCAGCGCACGGGCCGCGGAGCCGCTGGCGTCTTCGGACGCGACCCAGAGGTGCGTGCGGTCCCACGGGATGTCGCGGAGCGGAGGGTCGTACATCAGGCGTCGGTAGAGCGGCTCGAGCTCGCGGGCCGCGGCGAGCACGAGGTGGAACTCGCCCCAGGCCCGCGCGCACGAGATCGCCTGGAACCGCAGGTCGGCGGCGATGGCGTCGACGAGATCGTCGGGGAGGTCGCGCACGACGGCACGCCCGCCCAGGCCTTCGAGGCGCGGCGGCTCGGCCCGCACGGGTCCCAGCGCGATCGGGAGGTCGTCCTCGTCGGGGGTGAGGCGGATGTCGTCGGGGGGGCCACTCATCGGGCTATTGTGCGCCCGTTCGGCGCGCGACGCCACAGGGGGCCCGCGGAAAGGTTCGGGCTCGATTCGGCCCCGAGAAGTTCGGCACGCATGCGACACGACTCTGACAGCGCGATCCGCATCGCCGACGCGTCGCTGAACCGGGCCCGCGAGGCGCTCCGCGTGCTGGACGACGTCGCACGCTTCCACCTCGATGACGAACAGTTGTGCCGGGAGATCAAGGAGCTGCGCCACGCGATCGTGGCGGCGGGCGGCGTGTTCGGCGAGCGGGCCATGCTGCTTTCGCGGGACACGCCGGGCGACGTGGGCACGGGCGTCACGACGGACGCAGAGGGTGCGCGCGGGGATCTGCATGCCATCGCGGCGGCGGCGTGCGGACGCCTCACCGAATCGCTCCGATCACTCGAGGAGTGCGCGAAGCTCGTCGCGACGGACGGCGGGGCGTTCAAGCGGGCACGCTACGCGGCGTATGACGTCGAGAAGCGCGTGCTGCTCGCGCTCTCACCACCCCGCGCGAGGCAGTGGGCGCTGTGCGTGCTCCTCACCGAATCGCTCTGCCCGGGCGGCGATTGGCGCGGTGTGGCGCTCGCGGCGATGCGCGGCGGGGCCGACTGCCTGCAACTGCGCGAGAAGACGCTCGACGGGCGAGGGCTGGTCGAGCGGGTGCGCTGGCTGGTCGGGGCGGCGCGCGAGCACGGGGCGAACGTCGTTGTCAACGATCGCGCGGACGTTGCGCTCGCGGGCGGGGCGGCGGGCGTGCACCTCGGACAGTCCGACCTCGGCGTGCGGGACGTGCGCGCGATCGCGGGCGATCGGCTCATCGTCGGCGTGTCGTGCGCGACGCTGGAACACGCGATCGCGGCGGTGCGCGACGGGGCGGACATGGTCGGGCTGGGCCCGATGTTTCCGAGTACGACCAAGCCGAAGGACGCGTCGGCGGTGGCGCGGGCGGGCACGGGGCTGCTCCGCGCCGTGCTGGACCATCCGGGCACGCGCGGGCTGCCCCACCTCTGCATCAGCGGGATCGACGCGGCGCGGGCGGGGGAGCTGGCGCGACTTGGCTGCCGCGGGGTCGCGGTGAGCGCGGCGGTGTGCTCGGCGGCGGACCCGGAGGCGGCGGCCCGCGCGATCAGGGACGCGCTCGCCCCACTACACTCCGGGCATGGCAGTCACGTTCCATGAAAAGCGTCTTTCGAGCGGAGTGAGCGTGCTGGGCGAGATCGACCCCGCAGCGCACTCCTCGGCGGTGGGCTACTTCGTACGCACGGGCACGCGCGACGAGGAACGCATCGATATGGGCGTGTCGCACTTCCTCGAGCACATGCTGTTCAAGGGCACGGACGATCTCGACGCCGACGCGCTGAACCGCGCGTTCGACGCGATGGGCGCTCGGCACAACGCGTACACATCCAGCGAGCAGACGTGCTACCACGCGCAGGTGGTGCCCGAGCGTGCGGGCGAGGCGATCGAGTTGATCGGGCGCATGCTCCGCCCGGCGCTGCGCGACGCGGACTTCGACACCGAGAAGGGCGTGATCCTCGAAGAGATCGCGATGTACGACGACGAGCCGTTCTGGGTGCTGTACGAGAAGGTCGCCGAGCGTTTCTATGAGGGGCACCCGCTGGGCTACCGCACGCTGGGGACCAAGGAGAGCATCACGGCGCTGACGAGCGGGCAGATGCGGGCGTACTTCGACCGGCGGTACGCGCCGGACAACGTGCACGTCGCGCTCGCGGGACGGATCGATTTCGACCGGGCCTGCGAGCAGATCGAGCGGCTGACGTCGGCATGGACGCCCTCGCGCGATGCGCACGCGCGCTCCACGCCCGGGGCCACGGGCGGACGGTTCGACGTGCGGGACGACAAGGTGTCGCGGGGGTACGTGCTGTCGCTCGCGGCGGCGCCCTCGGCGCAGGACGAGCGGCGTTATGCGGCGGCGCTCGCGTCGCAGGCGCTGGGCGCTCCGGGCAACAGCCGCCTGCACTGGTCGCTGATCGAGCCGGGCATCGCGGAGGAGGCGCAGGCGTCGTACGACCCGCACGACGGGTGCGGCGCGTGGTTCGTGTTCGCGTCGGGCGAGCCGGAGCGGATCGACGAGGTGTGGGACGTGTGCGTGCGCGAGGCGAAGGGCCTGGCCGACGCGATCACGCAGGACGATCTCGAACGTTTGCGGGCGAAGATCCGCACGGGCGTGACGATCGGTGGCGAACGCCCAAGCGATCGCATGCAGCGTCTCGGGCGCATGCGCTGCGTGCGGAGTGACTATCTCTCGCTTGAGGACGAGCTCGCGAGCCTCGCACGCGTCACGCTCAAGGACGTGCGCGACGTGCTGGCCGCGTTCCCGATCGAGCGGTCCATGGTCGGCACGCTGCGCCCCGCAACATGAGCACGCCGCCTCGCCACGCGGCCACGCTTCGTGGAATGGGCGGCAGGCATCTGCGCAGGAACTGGAGGAGTGCATGATCGAGCTCCCGATCTGGCAGGTCGATGCGTTCACGAGCCGTGCGTTTCATGGGAATCCGGCGGCGGTGGTGCCGCTGCGAGGCGCGTGGCTCGATGACGATCTCATGCAGTCGATCGCGCTCGAGAACAACCTCTCCGAGACGGCGTTCCTGCTTCCCGCGAAGGACGCGGGCTGCGAGGGCGACTACGCGATCCGCTGGTTCACGCCCGTGCGTGAGGTCGCGTTGTGCGGGCACGCGACGCTCGCCAGCGCCCACACGCTGATCGAGCACATGGGCTTCACGGGCGGTGCGGTGCGCTTCCACTCGCCCAGGAGCGGGCCGCTCGGCGTGTCGAGGGGCGAGGAAGGTCGCCTGGTGCTCGATTTTCCGCAGATCGCGATCACGCCCGCGGAGGTCACCGGGCCATTGGTCACGGCGCTGGGACGCCGCCCGGTCGAGCTGTACGCGGGCGAGAAGTACCTCGCGGTGTTCGAGAACAAGCGTGATGTGCACGAACTTTCGCCCGACATGCGTGCGCTCGCGTCGCTCCCCGCGACGGGCATCATCTGCACCGCGCCCGGCGCGGGGCACGACTTCGTGAGCCGCTTCTTCGCCCCCGCGGCGGGCGTGGACGAGGACCCCGTGACCGGGTCGGCGCACTGCGTGCTCGCGCCGTACTGGGCGAAACGCCTCGGAAAGAAGCATCTGACGGCACACCAGGTGTCGAAGCGCGGGGGCGAGCTTGCCTGTGAGGTGACGGACACGGGGCGGGTGAAGATCGCGGGGCACGCGGTCACGTTCCTTGAGGGGAAGATCCGCGTGCCTTCGTGAGTTGACGATCGCGGCGAACGCCGATCGCTGTTGGCGAAGCGTCTCGCACGGGGAGCGGGCGATGAGCGACGAATCGAACGCCCACACGATGCAGTGCCTCGAGGTGTGGGGCGGGAACACGAGCGCGACGAACGCCGTCGGCATGGCGGGGCTCGACGCGTGGGTGTACGCGCGTCCGTTCGAGGGCGGCTCGGGCGGCGATCTGTACTACGTCTCGTCGTGCGCCACGGGGCGGATCGTGCGCGTGCTCGTCGCGGACGTGAGCGGGCATGGCGCGGCGGTGTCGGACACGGCGGTCCGCCTGCGCGGCTTGATGCGGAAGTACGTCAACTACTTCGACCAGCGCAAGTTCGTGTCGGAGCTCAATCGATCGTTCGTCACGAGCGAGACGACGGGGCGGTTCGCGACGGCGGTCGTCGCGTCGGTCTGGACGCCGACGAACGAGCTGGTGCTGAGCCGCGCGGGACACCCGCGACCCTTCATCCGGCGTGCGGGCTCGGGCGGATGGGAGGTCGTTCCCGATGGCGAGGACGCGCGTCGCGCGAGTGCGAAGACCGCGAACGCACGCGGGAGCCTCGACGCAGCGTCACAGGGTGCTGGCGCGGGCGACGAGCGTCCCGCGGATCTACCGCTCGGGGTGATGGAGCCCGTGCGATACAACGAGCAGCGCCTCAAGATGGGCCCGGACGACGTCGCGCTGCTGTACACCGACGCGCTCGTCGAGATCAAGGACGCGAACGGACGCATCATCGGCGAGCAAGGCCTGCTCGGACTGCTCGACGCGATCGACCCGCAGCCGCACGAGACGCTGCTGGACCGGTTCGCGGCGTCGCTCTCGGAGCGGTTCGGCGCGATTGATGACGACCTGACGATGCTCCTGCTCCGCCCGAACGAGCGGAAGCCCCGGATGACGCCGCTCTCGGGCGTCGCGGCGGGGGCGCGGATCGCGCGGGAGACGCTCCGCTCGCTCCGGCGTCCCGGCGAGGTGCCGGTTCCCGAGGTCAACGCGCGGAACATCGGCGGCGCGTTCATCGACGGGATGAATCGCGACGCCAAGCCGCGGGAGTGAGCCGCGCGACGCGCCACGCAGATATCCTTCCCGCCTATGAGGGCGATCCTGCTTGCGATCGGGGCCGGGCTGTGCTGGGGCGTGGGCGAGGTGTGCACGCGGGCGGTGCTGCACACGCACAAGATCGGACCCATGACGGCGGTCGCGATGCGATCGCTGATCGCGCTCCCGCTGATCGTGGGCGCGTGGCTCATCGCGTGGCGCGTGCTGCACGCATCGAGCGAGCCCGATGGTTGGACACGCATGGGCGCGGGGAACTGGACGCGCCTCACGCTCGGCTCGGGCGTCGTCGCGGGCGGCATGGCGATGGTGCTGTTCTACTGGGCGCTCAGCGTGGGCGAGGTGTCGCGGGTGAAGCCCATCGCGTTCGGCATCGCGCCCGCCGCGGGCGTGGTGCTCGGAGCGCTCTTCCTCGGCGAGACGCTCACGGCGCGAAAACTTGTAGGCGTCGTGCTGATCATCCTGGGCGTGGTGGCGATCGGGCTGTCGCCGTCCAGGCGCGAACCGACGAAGCCCAATGGCGATGCGCACGCGGGCCCCGCGATGGAGGCGAACGCCCATGCCTGAGCCGTGGACGAGCGTGCGATCGCTCAGCGAGTGCGCCACGAACCTTGCCGCGTTCGCGCGCGATGCGTCGCACGCCCGCACGGTCGACCGGGCGTGCACGCTCCTCGCCGAGCGGCTCCGCGCGGGTGGCAAGCTGCTCGCGATCGGCAACGGCGGCTCGGCCTGCGACGCCGCGCATTTCTGCGAGGAGCTCACGGGCCGCTTCCGCAAGGACCGCCCCCCCCTCGCCGCGATCGCATGCACCGAGCCCGGGCACATCACCTGCACGGCGAACGACTTCGGCTATGACGAGGTCTTCGCGCGCTGGGTCGATGCCCTTGCGCGTGCCGACGACGCGCTCATCGCCCTCTCCACCAGCGGAAACTCGGAGAACGTCGTCCGCGCGGTCGAGCGTGCCAAGGCCCGCGGCGTGCTCACGATCACGCTGCTGGGCAAGGGCGGCGGCAGATTGCGCGGCGTGGGCGATGTCGAGATCATCGCCCCGGGCGAGACGGCCGACCGCATCCAGGAAGTCCATAAGCTCGTGCTGCACACGCTCGTCGAGGGCGTCGAGCACGCCCTCGGGCACGCGTGATCTGGCCCGGGTGATCACACTTTCGCCCCAGGCCCGCGGGCGATCTACCCTGTCCGTGGTGGCCGTGTGACCCTCGCGCGAGCGCCGAATCGATGGAGGATCCCGACGATGTCCGACGCGACCGCAACGCCCCCCACCCCCGTCGCCATTCCCCCCGCGCAGATGGACCCGCAGGCCCGCGCGCTCTGGGACCGCGCCCGCGCGCTCGGCACGTGGCAGTACCGCTACCAGCTCGGCCCGGGCGTCGTCATCCCGCAGAAGGACGAGACGCACGCGTACCACCTCCGCCGGCGGAAGATGATCTTCTCCATCCTTGAGAATGTGATCGGGCACGAGCGCTTCCCGAAGCTGTCGTTCCTCGACTGCGCCTGCAACGCGGGGCTGTGGTCGATGGAGCTCTACAAGCGCGGCGCGCGCGATATCGACGCCTTCGATGGCCGCCCCGACAACGTCGCCAAGTGCGAGCTCGTGCGCGAGCTCCGCGGCATCGACCCCGCGCAGGTCCGCTTCCGCGTCGGCAACGTCTACAACCTCTCCGAGATGTACCAGCCCAAGGACGTTGTCCTCGGCTTCGGGTACATGTACCACCTCGAGAACCCCATCGCCGCGGCGAAGGAGCTCGCGAAGGTCACGAAGTGGCTCTGCCTCGTCGATTCGAACGTGTGCCTCCAGGCGGGCGACACGTGCGTCTATCGCCCCGAGGACACCACGCTCCAGCACAACGGGCTGGAAGAAGCGGTCATCGTCCCCAGCCGCCTCGCGCTCATCGGCATGATGCGCCGCGCGGGCTTCCAGACGGTGCTCGAACTCCCCGCGCCGCAATGGGCGCCCGAGCTCTACACCTCGGGCAAGCGCGTCCTGCTGCTCTGCTTCAAGAGCGGCGGCCCCGGGCTGGAGATGGAGCCGTTCTGATCGGGGATTTCCCGCACGAACGCTGATGCCGCGCCCGGCGCTGGCCCTCGCGTCACGCCGGGCTCCAATCGGAATCCGAACCTAACATGTCCTCCCGGCGACCCGTCGCCCGCGCGATCGTTTGCGCGCTCCGGGCCGCCCACACCCCACGCACTCGCGGGAGATCGCCATGCCCAGCCAGCCCGTCATCGTCGCCGCCAAGCGCACCCCCATCGGCAAGTTCTTCGGCGGGCTCGCGTCCACGCCCTCGCCCGTGCTGGGGTCGTACGCGATCCGGGCCGCGCTCGACGCGGTGCCGCAGGCGAAGGACCACATCGACGAGTGCATCATGGGCTGCGTGCTGCAGGCCGGGCTCGGGCAGAACCCCGCGCGTCAGGCCGGGCTCAAGGCGGGCCTGCCCTCGACGCTGAGCGCCAAGACCATCAACAAGGTCTGCGGCTCGGGGCTCGAGGCGGTCATGCTCGCGGCCCAGGCGATCAAGGCGGGCGATGCGGAGTGCGTCGTCGCGGGCGGGTTCGAGAACATGACCGCGGCTCCGCACTTCGGCGCGCTCCGCAATGGCGTCAAGTTTGGCGAGTTCGCGATGCAGGACCACATGCAGTACGACGGGCTGCGCTGCGCCTTCGAGTGCTGGGGCATGACCAACGCCGCGGACCACATCGCGAAGAAGTACGACATCTCCCGGGCCGAGCAGGACCGCTTCAGCGCCCAGTCGCACCAGCGCGCCGCGGAGGCGACGAAGAACGGCTGGTTCAAGAGCGAGATCGTGGCGCTCACGGGCGAGCAGGTGGGCAACCGCAAGAACCCCGGGCCCGAGGGCGGCGTCGCGAACGACGAGGGCATCCGCGCCGAGTCCACCGCCGACGGGCTCGCGAAGCTCCGCCCCGTGCCGGGGCATGAGACGATCACCGCGGGCAACGCGAGCCAGATCTCCGACGGCGCCGCCGCGACGATCGTCATGAGCGCGACCAGGGCCGAGTCGCTGGGCGTCAAGCCCCTCGCGAAGATCGTCGCGTACCACACGCACGGCGTCGACCCCAAGGACATCTTTGCGGCCCCGATCGGGGGCGTCTCGGGCGTGCTCAAGAAGGCGGGGCTGAGCGTCAAGGACATCGACCTGTTCGAGATCAACGAGGCCTTCGCGGCGCAGGTGCTGTGCAACGTGAAGGAGCTCAAGATCGACGAGTCGCGCCTGAACATCTGCGGCGGCGGCGTCGCGCTGGGCCACCCGATCGGCGCGTCGGGCGCTCGCGTGCTGACGACGCTGGTGCACCAGATGCACCGGACGGGGGCGAAGCGCGGCCTGGCGGCGCTGTGCCTGGGCGGCGGCAACGCGGTAGCGATGGTGGTGGAGGTGTGAGGCTCAGGCCGCACTGGCCGCAAGGAACGAATCGAGATCCTGCTCGGATAGCAGGAGCACGTTTGCCCTCATGGCAGCCTCGCGAGCGCCGCTTGTGTACCCGGCGTTCGTGATGACGGCGGCAATATGGGCTTGATGGAATAGTTTGCCCGTATGGACTTGTTGCACCGCGCTGTTGCCAACAGGGCTTGAATAGTACTTGCACTGAAACACAGCGATCACACCGCTACGGGTTGCAACGATGTCGACGCCCTGATCTCCCGACCCGCCTTGAACGCGAGTCATCCAACCTGCTTTTTGAAGACGACGAGCGCAGTCCATTTCGTAGCCTGCCGGGCTCATTTCTTTGTTGCGGGAGTCTTCGAAGCTGCTAGGAGATGGTAACGCGATCGTCATTGGAACGCCGCGCAGCATTTCACGAGGCTGATACCGCAGATGGTGACATCCACGTCGAATACATATGAGTGATAGCAGTCCGAAAATAGCAACCATAAAGATCGAGACAATCAAGGATGGCAAAACCGATGGCTTGTAGTTGAATAGAGAAACCAGAATAGCAAATGGAGTCAGCACCGCGGGAAAGCCACACACGATGCCGCAAACAAGCAGTATGGCTCCCCAAATTCTGTGACTAAGACGAAGTAGCATGCCACCCCCCGGTGTGCGAGTACAGAATCACGCCACCTTCTTCTGCGCCGCCTGCACGCGGTTGACCACGCGCTGGATCTGCTCGACCACGAACGCCCGGTGCGCCTGGTGATACCCGAACTCGAAGGCCAGCCCGGCGTGCACCGTCTGGGCGCTGTCCATGTGCGTGTGCGCGATCTTGCACGTGATCGCCAGCGGCGCGGGCACCGCCGGGCGCAGGTCGATCCGCAGCCAGAGCAGGCGCGAGATGTTGAGCGAGGCTTCGTCGCCCTTGTCGATCCGGAGGCCCACGCCGCCGCCCGAGAGGTTCTCGAGCGTCGCGTGGAATCGCGGGCCGACCTCGGGGAGGACGAGCGGCTCACCGCCCGAGGCGAACTCGCTCTGGGCGAGGCGGTCCTCGCTCGCGGCCTTGGTGGTCGAGAGCGTGCCCGACATGATGCCCTCGATCGTCGCGCGGTTCGCGACCTCCGCCGGGCGGACGCTCCCGGGGTTCAGGAGCGGCCAGCACTCCACGCGGGGCAGGTGGAGCGACGCGGTCGAGATGCGGTCGAACTGGCGGCGTGCGCAACGCTCGACGCCCTCGGGCGGGCTGAGGCGCAGGCCGGGCGTCGGGCGCGTGCCATTGACCGTGGTGCGCCCGCGGGTGGTGGTGTGGAACATCCAGCGGTTCTGCCCGATGGACATGACACCCACGAGGTCGACGCCGTCGGCGAGGTCGATCGCCTGCCCCATCGCGGCGGGCTGCTCGACGACGATCTCGTCGTCCGTGACCGAGAGCAGGCGGACACGCCAGAGCAGGTCGGCGGGGGCGGCGTCGGGCCAAGGCGTCTCACCCTCGCTCGCGGGGCGGCTGCCACCCGGGCGGGCGAGCGTGAGCTCGATGCCGCCGTTGCGCTCGAAGATCTGTTGGAGGCAATCGCGCCAGCGGAGAGTGCGTGAGCGGCTCGCGGGCATGTCGGACCCCCTCTTGGGTTGGGCTGGGTGGGGCGGCGCGTGCCGCTTGCACCAAGGGGATCGGAAATGGGCGGGGGCGTGGGCAGTCCTGCGCCGGGCGCGGGCGGGGCGAAGATTCGGCTCGTGCGGGTGGGGCGGTTTGAGTGGCGGGCGAGCGTCCGGAAATGCTCAGGCGACGAGGGCCGGGGCGTCAGGCCCGAGCGTGGGCTGGCCTGCGGCGGAGCGGAGGGTCGCGAGGTCTCGGCGGGCCTCTTCGAGGGAGGCGGGGCCCGGCGGGCTCCCGGCGAAGCGGGCGGCGTAGAGCAGATCGACCAGGCGGGCGTGGGCACGGGCGGCGTCGGCATCGGGCCACGACACGCGGGAAGCGTGGTGCTGCAAGGGCTCCCACGGCGTGCGCGGGACGCCGCGCCGGGAGAGCACGCGGGCGAGGTCGCGCGCGAGGCGTTCGACGGGATCGCGCGGGGCGAACAGCCCGCGGCGCGCGATCGCGGGCAGGCGGACGATCCGCCACAGTGCTAAGAGCGCGAGGCCCACGCCGATGGTCGCGACGCCGACGAGCGCGCCCGTGAGCGCGGCGCGGAGGATCAGCGGCGTGCCCCCCACCTGCATCCGGCGCGCGACGCCCTGCAAGCGGGCGGCGATGTCGGCGTCGCGCACGGGCTCGGTGCCGAGCAGTTGCGATCGGTCGTGCTCGTCGAACCCGACGACGCCGCGGACCCAGGCGTAGTCGATCGCGGCAATGAGCTGTCGCGCGCGGGCGAGGAGCCCGGTGGGGCGTGGCTGGGCGGCGCGGAGGGTGCCCTCGGGCGTCGCGTCGAGCGTGACCCAGAGTCCCGGCGAGGACTCGACCTCGCTCCATGCGTGCGCGTCGCTCTCGCGGACGTCGTAATGGTCGGTGCTCGTGCTGTACTCGCTCGCGAGGAAGCCCGTGACGACGCGCGAGGGGATGCCTACGGCGCGGCACAACGCGACGTGCGCCGAGGCGAAGTACTCGCAGTGCCCGCGGCGCTCCTCGAACAGGAACCACTCGATCGGCTCGCGCCCGGGCGGGGGCGCGGTGAGGTCGAGCGTGTACGAAAGGTTCCGGCGCAGGTGTGCCGCGAGCAGGCGGGCCGCGGGGAGGTCGTCCTCGAGCGGGCGGAGCGCGGGGTCGGGCTCGAGGTCGGCGTCGCGCAGGACATCCTCGGCGAAGGATGCGATCGCGGGCGAGAGCGACTGCTTCTCGCGCGGCGAGGGCTTGCGGGGGCGCGTCGGTTCATCGGGCACGCTGGTGATGGTGTAGGAGATCTGCCCGCCGCCGGTCTCGGCGCGGAGCGTGCCTTCTGCGTTGGAGCGGAAGAGCGTCATGACGTGGGCGGTCTCGATGAATGCCGGGTCGTAGATGGCGAAGAGGTACGTCTGTCCGGGCGGTGCGCCGCGGAGCGTGATCTCCTGCACGATCCGCGTTGCGTCCTGCGGGATCGAAGAACGTATCGCGTGCCCCGCGAGCCCGCCGGCGAGTGAGAAGGACAGACGCACGGGCCTGGGCTGATCTTCGCGTGCGGCGGTCCATGTGCCGCGGTCGGGGTCGTAGTCGCTCAGCACGGCGCCGCGGAGGTACCAGGTCCGCCCGCCCCCGCTGAGCGAGTTGCCCTGCGTGTCGCGCACGCGAAGGTCGAGCACCGTCGCCTCGGACTGCGAGATCGAACCCCCGCGGCCCAGCTCGACGCGATCGCTGAATCCGACGACGCGTCCCGCGAGCGCGTTGCCCCATGCGCCGAAGACCTGCGTCCCGAGCCCGCGCGGCATGAACACGAAGAGAGCGACGCTGATCATGAAGCTCAGCAGGAGCGCCGCCCCCACCGTTCCGCGCAGGTGCGCGAGCGGCGTGCGCCCGATCGCGAGACGCACACTCCCGCTCCCCCCCTCGACGGCACGCTCGCGGACCGCGTGGATCTGGAACAGCATGGCGCTGATCGCCAGCGACGGAACGAGCAGGAGCAGCAGCGCGGCGAAGCCCAGCATGTTGCTGGTCAGCACCGCGCCCACGCCGAGGAACGCCGAGAGCGTGAGCAACTGCGCATGGTCGCGCGGCTTCTTGGGCTCGAAGACCTTGAGCAACTGCACGAGCACGATGAAGATGCAGAAGCCATCGACGTCCACGCCGCCCTGCAGCGCGCGCAGGATTCCCCAGAGCACGACGCCCGCCACCCCCAGCGACGTGACGACCTTGGGCAGGCGGAGCTTCGCGGGGCCCTCGGTCAGCCACCATCCGAGCGCGACGATCGGCGCCGCGAGCAGCGCCATCGCCACGTTGCCCGCCGCGACGGCGTACGCGAGGATCGCGAGCTCGATCGTGATGAACGCGCTGATGAGGAACGCACGCGAGCCCATCATGCGCGTCCTCCGGTCGGGCTCGGGACGGGCGCGGCGGGGCGTGCCGCATCACGCTTGACGAACCGCCGCACGCGCGCGGTCATGCCATTTGCAGCCACGTTCTCACGCAGCGACGCGTCGAGCAGCTCGCGGATCTGCGGCGTTGTCCTGCTCGAGAGCCACGCGTCGGGGTGCGTCGGGTCGAGGGAGATCGCGCCCCGCGCCTGGGCGGGCGTTCTTCCGATGTGCACGATGAGCGCGCTCGCGCCGCGCGTCTCGATGGTGCCGAGGTGGGCGCTCCTCGGCGCGAGGCGTGCGAGGGCGTCGAGGCACGCGCCGCGATGCGCGGGCCCGCGTGCGAAGGGCAGGTGCAGCCCGGGTGCGTCGAGCGCGGTGGAGTAGCCGAGGCGCTCGCCCTCGCCCAGGACCGCGCCGGCGAGCGCGATCGCCGCTTCCGCCCACGCGGGCCACGCGATGTCGTCCGAGCCGAGCGGGAGATCGAGCACGACGCGCATGCGCCGCGGCGAGGGCGAAGACGGTTGTCGCACGACGAGCGCGTCGGTGATCGCCGAACGCCGCCACGAGATCGAGCGGGGCGCGTCGCCCGGGACGTACTCGCGCACGCCGAAGAACTCATCGCCCGGCCCGAGGCGCTGCGTGGCGCTGGCACCGGCCATGCCGCGTGCGTAGGCGGGCGGAACAATGCCGGGGCGGAGCGGCAGGTCCATCGGACGAACGAGCACGTGCTGCGTGTGCTCGAAGACGACGCTCTTCTTCGCGAGCCCGAACGGGAACGTGGACCAGCACACGATGCGCCGGAGCGTGAACTCTCCGCGGCGATCGAACACCCAGCTCGTGCTCGCGATCACGGACTCGCGCGGGCCGACGTGCGCCACGCCCGCCGACGGGGTGTGCGCGGAGTCGGGGCGCTCTTCCTCATCGATCGCCATCGCGAAGGCCGGGAACACGCGGTTGCGATTGCGCACGATGTATCGCAGCCCGACCGCCTGCCCGACGCTGGCCCGCTCGGGCGCGCGCCGATCGATCCGCACACCCATCAGCGACGAGCCGCTGATGATCCCGCTCACCACCAGCCCCCCCACGCCCAGCCCGAATACCCAGAGCAGCAGGTTGTTCGGCCCGTTGAACGCGCCGAGCGCGATGAGCATCGTCGTCATCGCGTACACGATGCCGGGGAAGTGCAGGTGATACTGGCGGCGCACGATCCGCGCACCATCCTCGTCGAGGCCTCGCCGGATGGTGCGATCGCGCAATCCCATGTGCAGTGTTACGGCTTCCGCCCGGGTGAGGTTTCCGCGGGCGCCGGGACCGGCCCGAGACGCTTCAGTTGCACGAGCGCCGCCTGCCCGGGCTTCGGGGGAAACACGGTCGTCCGCGCGGGCGCGTAGCCATCACGCCGGGCGACGATCTCGACGGGGTCGGACGGCACAGAGTCGGGGTTGTAGACGAGCTTGAACAGGCCGTCCGCGGCGCTCTCGGCCTTCGCGATCATGGCGCCCTTGTATCGCAGCTCGATCCGCGTGGGTCCGATGCCGTCCAGTTCGAGGCGTTGATCCTCGTCCGACACGAGCACCGCGATGCTCGCCGTGCCCTCGATGGCCCGCCCATGCAGCGTGGTCTTTGGCGCACACGCCCCGAGCAGCGCCGTGAGCGTCAGAGCGCCCACGCCCGCGACGGATCGCGCACGCATCCTGAACGTCCTTCTTGCCTGTCGCATCGTTCGTCCCTCCTTGGACACTCTGCCCGACTCCCGCCCCGAGGTCAGTCCGAGCCGCCGGGCGAGAGTTCCGCGATGCTCGGCAGGTCCTTCACGCTCGAGAGCCCGAACGCGTCGAGGAACTCGCGCGTCGTGCCATAGAGCATCGGCCTCCCGGGCTCCTCGGCTCGCCCGGTGATGGTGACGAGCCGCCGGTCGATGAGCGTTTTGAGGATCTCGCCGCTCGCGACGCCGCGGATCGCCTCGACGTCCGCGCGAGCGATGGGCTGCTTGTAGGCGATGATCGCGAGGGTCTCGATCGCGGCGCGTGAGAGCTGCGTGCTGGCACGGGTCCGCTGCATCGACGCCGCGATCGCCGCGTGCTCCGCGCACACTACCAGGCGCACGCCCCCCGCGACGCGCTCCGCCCGGAAGGCCCGCCCCGTGCGGTCGTACTCGCGATTGAGCTCATCGATCGCCCGCGAGATCTCCGCGGCGTCGGGCGCCTCGGCCTTCTCCGGGCAACGCCAACCCGCGCTCGCGAGCACCTCCGCGATCCGCGGCGCGGGCAGCGGGCGATCCGCGCACATCAGCGCGGCCTCCACCGCCGCCGCAAGCCCGAGCGGGAGATCGTCCCCCACGGGCTTCGCCTCGGGATTGCGCCCTCGGGATGCCGGGGCACGCGGAACGGGGGCCGTCGTCATGCCCGCATGGTATCCGGAGAACCCCGCGCCGTGGACCGAGAACCGCCCCGACGCTCGACAGGGCAGGCTCCGACTTCTTTCTTGGCTGGCATCGGGGCGTCGCGAATCGCAGCCTGCATCGATGCCCGAGCCCACTCGCACCGACCAGCCCCCGTCCGCCCGCACCGAGCCGAGCGTCAAGGCGCCCGTGATCCTGCTCGCGCAGGGCGGCTGGTGGTGCCCGTCGATCGTGGAGCGCCTGACGTCGCGCGGGGCGTGCGTCGAGGACGCGAGCGACCTCGTCGGGCTGCTCCGCCTGCTGACGGCGCGGCGCGTGTCGTGCATCCTGCTCGGCACGCGTTTCGCGGGCGAGATCGGGCTCGAGGTCGCGCGGCTGCTCGCCTCGGAGCGGTCGGGGCGCGACGTGCCCATCGTCATGATCGCCGAGGACGGGATGCTGCTGCGCCCCGCATCGCTCGCGGGGACGCGCGTGCGCTACGTGGTGACCTCGCGCGTGCACGCGGGCGAGCTGGCCGACTGCCTGCTGCGCTGCGTCGCGGAGCCCCGCTCGGTCGCCCCGCGCGCCGCCTAGGACGACACGCCCTCCGGCGGGAGCACCCGCCTCGGGCGCGCCACCCGCGCGATCACGCCGTGACGCGGCGCGACGAGCGCCACGAGCCCGAAGAT
Source organism: Phycisphaerales bacterium (assembly GCA_034004365.1). Classification (GTDB taxonomy): domain Bacteria; phylum Planctomycetota; class Phycisphaerae; order Phycisphaerales; family UBA1924; genus JAVEWV01. The sequence continues at coordinate 57,679 of JAVEWV010000015.1, read as the reverse complement.
CGCGAGCGACGCCGCGGCGATCATGCCCGCGACGGACGTGTCCCATACCACCGCGAGCACGTACCCGACAACGGCGCTGATCGCCCCGACGACCACGGCGATGATGAGCATGCGTGAGAGGCGATCGGTGAGCAGGTGTGCGGTCGCGCCGGGCGCGACGAGCATCGCGATCACGAGGATCGAGCCCACCGATTCGAACGACGCGACGCAGGTCGACGCCACCCCCGCCATCAGCGTGTAGTGGACCAGCCACGCGCTGAATCCGAGCGTCGCGGCGAGCGCCGGATCGAAGCAGACGATCTTGAGCTCCTTGTAGAAGATCGTGACCAGCGCGATGTTCAGCAGGAACACGGCCCCGAGCCACATGAACGCGCGCGGGACCTCGGCCCCCAGCACCTCGCGCGTGTCCGCGCCCGCGAACTCGAGCGAGCCGTACAGCACGCAGCCGGGATCGAGATCGACGTCGCGGGCGGCGAACGTGATGATCACCACGCCGAGGGCGAAGAGCGTCGTGAACACGACGCCCATCGACGCGTCCTCGGGCACGCGTCCCCACCTGTGCAGCGCCGCCGAGAGCACGGCCGTCAGCACGCCGACGACCGCCGCGCCCGCGAGCATCGCCCACGGATCGCGCGTGCCCGTCATCAGGAAGGCGATCCCCAGCCCGGGGAGGATCGCGTGCGAGATCGCATCGCCCAGCAGCGACATCCTGCGCAGCACGAGGAAGCACCCGAGCAGCCCGCACGACGCGGCGCACAACGCGCCGATCGCGACGGTCCAGACGTCGATGCCCTGCACGCCGTACGAACCTATGTGGAAGAGCGCGTCGCTCGCCGATGCGCGGCTTGCGGACAGCGCGATCGCCGCGCCCGCGAGGAGCATCCCCGCCATGCCGCGACGCGCGGGCGGCTCGATCGGATGGGGCGATTCGGGCACCGCTGGCACGATGGTCGTCGTGCCCGGGAGGCGTCCCTCGCTCGCGAGCCGCGCCTCGAGCATCGCGACCACGCTGGGCGAGAGCAGGTGCTCGATCTGGTCGGCGTCGCGATCGACGTGGTCCGGCGCGATGTCCGCCCGCTCGATGAGGAAGAGCTCCCAGAGGCGGTGTGCGCGCACGACCCGGGCCGCCTCGCCCCGGCCTTCCGCAGTAAGGGACCAGCCGTCCGGTGCGCGCGCGATCAATCCCCTGCGCTGCGCTCGTGCAAGCACGCGCCCTTCGAAGCTGCCGTGGCGTGCGACCTCATCGCTCCGCCAGGGGCGAGCGAAGTCGGCGTCGGGCTCGAGCGCTTCATAGACGTCGCGCAGGAGGTTCTGCATGGCGATCCGGCGTCGGAGCGAGACGCGCCGGGCCGCGTCCGCCAGCAGCCCGCGTCGCGGAGACACGAGCAGCGAGAGCATGAAGACCGACGCCGCGACGAGCACGACCATCGGCCCCGTGGGCCATCCGCGCGAGAGCGTGCCCGGTGGCGCGGGCACCGTTGCGCTCAGTGCCACGCCGACAACGCCCGACGCCATGCCGATCGCGCCCGAGAGCACGAGCATCACGCCCATCCTGTCCGTCCAGAATCGCGCCGCGACCGGCGGGATCACGAGCAGCGCCACCACGAGCACCACCCCCACCGCGGGCAGGCCCGCGACGGTGCACACGCACACCAGCGACATCAGCGCGAGATCGAGCACGAGCGTGGGCCAGCCCTGCCCCGACGCGAAATCGCTGTCGAAGCACAGCAGGCGGAACTCCTTCGAGAGGAGCGCAACGACGACCACCGCCGCGACGCCCACCCCGGCGATCAGCCAGGCGTCCGACGTCACCATGCTCGCGGCCTTGCCGAAGATGAACCCGTCGAGCCCCGCCTGGTTCCCGTTCGCGGTGTTCTGTGCGATGCCCGACAGCGCGATGCCAAGCCCGAAGAAGCCGCCGATCGAGAGCGCGATCGCGGCGTCTTCCTTGATGCGTGTGTACCGCTTTACAGCGCTCACGAACGCGACCGACACGCCGCCCGCGATCAGCGCGCCGAGCAGGAGCAGCGAGAAGCTCCGCTCGCCGAAGATCAGGAACGCGCCGCACACGCCCGGCAGCGCCGCGTGCGCGATCGCGTCGCCCATGAGCGAGCGTTTGCGCAGCACCGCGAGCGCGCCCACAACGCCCAGCGCGAGCCCGAGCATCCCCACGCCCGCGAGCACGACGCGCGTGTTGGCGTCCTGCAGCGTCAGCAGGCGGATCAGCTCCTCCACGCGCAACCTCCGATCACGCCCCGAGGCGACGAACCGATTCGATCGCCTCGTCCAGGATCGTCAGACGCCCGCCGTACGTCCGCTGCACGTTCCCCGGCGTGAACACCTCGCGCACCGATCCCGCCGCGATCAATCGCGTGTTGAGCAGCACGACGTGATCGAAGTACTCCGCGACGGTCTGCAGATCGTGGTGCACCGCGACGACGGTGCGTCCCTCTTCGCGCAGCCCGCGGAGCACGCCGACGATCGCGCGCTCCGTCGCCGCGTCGACGCCCGCGAACGGCTCGTCCATGAAGTACAGGCTGGCATCCTGCGCGAGCGCCCGCGCCAGGAACACGCGCTGCTGCTGACCGCCCGAGAGCTGGCTGATCTGGCGCGACGAGTAGTCCTGCATCCCGACCTGCGTGAGGCACTCGAGCGCACGCGTGCGGTCCGCGCGCCTGGGGCGGCGCACCCAGCCGAGCCGCCCGTATCGCCCCATCAGCACCACGCCCAGTGCGTCGATCGGGAAGTCCCAGTCGACCGCCTCGCGCTGCGGCACGTACCCGACCATCCGTCGCGCCCGGCGCAGGGGCTGCCCGAAGATCTCGACGCGACCGCTCGCGAGCGGCACCAGCCCGAGAACGGCCTTGAGCAGCGTCGATTTGCCCGCGCCGTTCGGCCCAACGATCGCGATCAGCTTGCCCTCGGGCAGCGATACATCCACGTCCCACAGCACGGCCTTGCGCCCGTACGCGACCGTGAGGTCGTGGACCTCGACCGCGACACGCTCGCGCGTCGGTGCTCCTTGCGTCGCGTCGCTCATCCCCCGTGGCTCCCGACGTACTCACGCAGCGGTTCGGGCAGCTCGCCCGGCACCTGCCCGCCGAGCCCGCGCGTGATCGCGTGCACGTTGTGCAGCACCATGCCGACGTACGTGCCCTCGGGCGTTCCGGCGTCGCCCATCGCGTCGCTGAAGAGCTCGCCGCCGATTGCGATCGGGTGCCCGCGGGCCTTGCAGCCTTCAACGAGCGCGTCGATGGTCTTCCGCGGCACGCTGCTCTCGATGAACACCGCGGGGATCCGCCGCTGGACAAGCTCATCGACCAGGGCGTTGATATCGCGTAGGCTCGCCTCGCTGTCGGTGCTGATGCCCTGGATGCCCCGCACGGAGAGCCCGTACGCACGGCCGAAATAGCCGAACGCGTCGTGCGCCGTCACGAGCACCCGGCGTTCCTCTGGAATGGTCGCGAGCGTGGCCCGCACGTACGCGTCGAGCTCGCGCAGCACGCCCAGGTAGGCATCGCCGCGGGCTTGGTACACGGCGCTCCCGTCGGCGTCGGCTTCGATCAGCGTATCGCGCACGCGCGCTACTGCGGACGACCACATCGACACGTCGAACCACACGTGCGGGTCGTAGTGCCCCTGGAACTCCGCGGGCTCGCGCAGCAGCGACTCGTCGATGGACTCCGTCACCTGCACGACCCGATGGCGCGAGGCCATGCGCACGATGACGTCCGCCATCCGCCCTTCGAGGTGCAGCCCGTTGTAAAGGATGAGGTCCGCGCTCCCCATCGCGCGGACGTCGCTCGGCGAGGCCTTGTACAGGTGTGGGTCAACGCCCGGGCCCATCAGCCCGGTCACCTGCCCCCGATCGCCCGCGATCTCCCGGGCCGCGTCGGCGATCATGCTGGTCGTCGCGACCACCCGCGGGCCGTCCCCGCGCGCGGGGCCCGCGCCCCCCGCCCCGAGCACCGCCATCGCTCCCAGCACACCCCAGAACCATCGTCCGCGGCCCATGCCCCGCTCCTTGCGGTCCCGCCGGCGCCCGGCGTGCGTACAACAAACAATCTTCTTTGAGCCCAAGCTCAAAGTTTGATGACTCAAAGTGTACACTTTGCCCCAGCGGCGTCAACCCCGCCCGATCTCACGCCGCCCCGGAGCCCCGCCGTGCCCACCGAAGCCGTCGAGAACTACCTCAAGGCCATCTACACCCTCAGCGCCGAGTCCCCCACCGGCGAGGCGGGCATGACCCGCGTCGCCGCCGCCGTCGGCGTCACCACGGGCACCGCGACCTCAATGGCAAAGAAGCTCTCCGCGGCGAAGCTCGTCAAGTACGAACGCTTCGGGGGCATCTCGCTCACGCCCAAGGGCTCGCGCGCCGCGCTCGACATCCTCCGCCGCCATCGCATCGTCGAGACATTCCTCGTGCAGACGCTCAAGCTCGACTGGTCGCAGGTCCACGACGAGGCCGAGCGCCTTGAGCACGCCATCTCCCCGCGCGTGCTCGACGCGCTCGATCGCCACCTCGGGCACCCGCGCTTCGATCCCCACGGCGACCCCATCCCCGGCGCCGCGGGCGAGCTCGCGGAGCGCACGCTCCTCGCGCTCTCCGACGCTGGGGAGGGCACGCGCGTCCGCGTTGCGCAGGTGCTCGATCAGCGGGGCGAGACGCTCCGGTTCCTCGAGCGCACCGGGCTCACCATCGGCGTGGAGATCCTCGTCGAGGCGCGCGAGCCCGGCGCGGGCACGATCTCCCTCCGCACGCCCGCGGGCGATCTCGTCGCGATGAGCGAGCACGCCGCACGATCCGTGCTCGTGCAGCCCGCGCCCGCTGCGAAGGCGCGCCCCGCGAGCACGCCGACACCACGCCGCCGGCGTGCGTCCTCGTAGAATCGCGGCACGGGCCCGTGGCGAAACTGGCAGACGCAGCGGACTTAAAATCCGCTTCCGCTCACGCGGAGTCCGGGTTCAAGTCCCGGCGGGCCCATTGATCGCTCCGGGAAGAAAGCCGCCCCGCGAAAACACCCCTGCCGCTCCGGATGTGATACGCTCCGCCTCCCAGGTCGGAGCACGTCGCATGCCACACGTCCGCCCGCTCATGCTGATCGCCTCGGGGCTCTGCGCCTGCACGCTGGTGTCGTGCGCGCCCGATGCGCCGCCCCCCGCCCCCCCGCCGCCGCGGGAGGTCGAGGTCGTGCAGGTCGCGCCCGTCGATCTTCCCGTGAAGTTCGAGTTCGTCGGGCGCGCGGCGAGCTCTCAGCGCGTCGAGATCCGGGCCCGCGTGGCGGGCTTCCTCGAGAAGATCGCGTATGAGGAGGGCTCGTCCGTCGAGCAGGGCGACGTGCTCTTCCAGATGGACGACGAGCCGTTCGAGGCCCAGGTGCGCGCGACCCGGGCCGAGTTGGCCCAGCAGCAGGCGAGGCTCGACACCGCGGAGGCCCTGCTCCGGCGGATCGAGCCGCTCGCCAAGGCGCAGGCCGTCGCGCAGAAGGAGCTCGACGACGCGCAGGGCCAGGTCCGCGCGGCGGCGGCGGCGGTCGAGGAGGCCTCGGCCCGCGTCTATCAGGCCGAGCTCGACCTGGGATACACGACCATCCGGTCCCCCGTGGCTGGCGTCACCGGCGCCGCGACCCAGCGCGAGGGGGCGTACGTCAACATCTCGACCGCGCCGCTCACGTACGTCGCCCGCATCGACCCCATCTGGGTCGAGTTCAGCATCTCCGAATCGCAGATGCTTCGCGAGCGAGAGTCGGAGCAGTCGGGCGAGGTCCGCCTTCCCAAGGAAGGAACCTTCGAGGTCGAGCTCGTGCTGGGCGATGGCAGCGTGCATCCTTATCGCGGGCACATCTCCTTCGCCGACGCGACGCTCAGCGAGACCACCGGCACGCTCCTCGTTCGCGCCGAAGCACCCAACCCGGAAGGCACGATGCATCCCGGGCAGTACGCCCGCGTGCTCCTCCACGGCGCCACCCGCCCGGGCAAGCTCGCGGTGCCGCTCCGTGCCGTCCGCCAGAGCCCGCGCGGCGCGTTCGTCTGGATCGTGGACGATGAGAGCAAGGCCGAGCAGCGGCCCGTCATGCTCGGTCCCTGGAGCGATTCGGGCTGGGTGATCGAGCAGGGCCTCCGCGCGGGCGATCGCGTCGTCGTCGACGGCTCGACCGGGCTCCGCCCGGGAACGCCGCTCTCGGTCGTCGGCATCGCCCGCTTCGAGGTGACCTCCGGGGACGCGCCACGATGAGCCTGCCACTGTTCGTGCGCCGCCCGATCCTCGCGTCGGTGCTCTCGATCATCATCGTGCTCGCGGGCGCGATCGCCGGGCTCAATCTGCCCATCACGCAGTATCCCGAGATCACGCCCGTGCAGGTCACGGTCTCGGCGACCTATCCCGGAGCCGACGCGCAGACCGTCGCGAACACCGTCGCCTCGCCCATCGAGGCCGAGCTCAACGGCGCCGATGGGCTGATCTACATGCAGTCCACCAGCGCCGCCTCGGGGCAGATGACCCTGACCGCGTTCTTCAAGCTGGGCACCGATCCTGACACCGCCGAGGTGCAGGTGCAGAACCGCGTGAGCCGTGCGCTCGCGGGCCTGCCCGAGACGGTGCAGCGCATCGGCGTCAATGTCGAGAAGCGTTCCTCCAGCATCCTCCTGCTCGTCGCGCTCTACTCGCCCGACGATTCCTTCGACAGCCTCTACATCGGCAACTACGCGAACCTCTACATCCTCGACGCCCTCAAGCGCGTCCCCGGCGCCAACCAGGCCAGCATCTTCGGCGTGCCCGATCTCGCGATGCGCGTCTGGCTCGACGCCGAACGCATGGCCAGCCTCAACATCACCGCGGACGACGTCAAGAACGCGATCTCACGCCAGAACCGCCAGTTCGGCGCGGGCACCCTGGGCCAGGCCCCCTCCGACACGCCCACCGAGTTCACCGTCCCCGTCGTGACCGAGGCGCGTTTCTCCGAGCCCGCGGACTTCGAGCGCATCATCGTGCGTGCCGAGGGCGACGGCGTCGCGGTCGTTCGCCTGGGGGACGTCGCGCGCGTCGAGGTTGGCCTGCAGCGATACCTGATGCGTTCGGACTTCCAGGGCAAGCCCGCGACGCTCATCGCGGTGTATCAGCAGCCCGGGTCCAACGCGCTCGAGGTCGCTTCGGGAGTCCGGGCCGAGCTCGAGCGCCTCCGCGCGTCCTTCCCGGACGGCATCGACTACGAGATCTCCTACGACACCACCCGCTTCGTCCAGGCCTCGATCGACGAGGTCATCATCACGCTGGTCATCGCGATCATCCTCGTGATCGTCGTCACGTACCTCTTCCTCCAGAGCGTGCGTGCGACGCTCGTGCCGACCGCCGCGATCCTCGTCTCGGTCGTCGGGACCTTCGCGGGCATGATGGTCCTGGGCTTCAGCCTGAACCTGCTCACCCTCTTCGGGCTCGTGCTCGCGATCGGCATCGTCTGCGACGACGCGATCGTCGTCGTCGAGAACGTCGAGCGCAACATGCACGAGCTCAAGCTCGGCGCAAAGGAAGCGACCGCCCACGCCATGCGTGAGGTCACCGGGCCCGTCATTGCCACCACGCTCGTGCTCATCGCCGTGTTCGTTCCCGTCGCCTTCCTGGGTGGGACCACCGGCGTCCTCTACCAGCAGTTCGCGGTCACCATCGCCATCTCCGTCGCGATCTCCAGCGTCGTGGCGCTCTCGCTCACGCCCGCGCTCTGCGGCGTGCTGCTCCGCCCGCGCGAGGGCGTGCCCGCGCCGTTCCGCGTGTTCAACGCCGTGCTCGATGCGGGCACGCGCGTGTACACCCACTGCGTGCGCCTGTTCGTCCGCTTCGCGCTCGTGGGCGTATTGCTCGTGCTGGGCATGGGCTTCGGCATCTTCACGCTCTTCCGCACCGTGCCGTCGAGCTTCGTGCCCACGGAGGACCAGGGCATCCTCTTCGCTGCGATCATCATGCCCGACGGCGCGAGCATGGACCGGACCGAGGCGACCACCCAGCGCGTCGCCCGCATCTTCCAGGAGCATCCCGCCGTCGAGTTCACGTCCGCGATCTCGGGCTACAGCCTGATCGACAGCCAGTACAAGACCGGCGCGGGCACGGTCTTCATCGCGCTCAAGGACTTCGAGCACCGCAAGAGCCCCGAGCTTTCTGCGAACGCCGTCGTCGCGAGCCTCCGCCCGAAGCTCGCCGCGGTGCGCGACGGGCTCGTCGTGCCCATCCAGCCCCCGTCGATCCCGGGCCTGGGCACGCAGGGCGGCTTCGAGTTCTGGGTACAGAACCGCGGCGATGATGATCCCGCGCTGCTCGCCGAATCCGTGCAGAAGATGATCGCTTCTTCGCGCGAGCGTCCCGCCCTCACGGGGCTCGGCTCGACCTTCAACGCCTCCTCACGCCAGCTCGAGATCGTCGTTGATCGTGTTCGCGCCGAGACGCTCGGCATGCCCGTCGACGGCATCTACGGCGCGCTCGAATCCTTCTTCGGCTCCTCCACCGTCAGCCAGTACGACAAGTATGGACGCGTCTGGGACGTGATCGTGCAGGCGGAGTCGAAGTTCCGCGACGAGCCGCGCGACATCGAACGCATCTACGTCCGCCAGTCGCAGGGCAGCCTGCTCCCGCTCGCGGCCGTTGTGCAGACGCAGTATCGCGCGGGCCCCGACCTCGTCCCGCGATTCAACGGCTTCCCCGCCGCAAAGGTCACGGGCGACGCCGCGAAGGGATTCAGCTCGGGCCAGTCGCTCGACGCGATGGAATCCCTCGCGACCGCAGCGCTGCCCGAGGGCATGAGCTACGCGTGGTCCGGGCAGGCCTTCGAGCAGAAGAACGCGGGCTCCACGGCTGTCGTCGCCTTCGCCCTCGCGATCGTGCTCGTCTTCTTCATCCTCGCCGGGCAGTACGAGAAGTGGTCCCTCCCGCTCGCGATCATCACCGCGGTGCCCTTCGGCGTGTTCGGCGCGCTCGTCGCGGTCTGGCTCCGCGGCATGGAGAACGACGTCTATTTCCAGGTCGGGCTCATCACGCTGATCGGGCTCTCGGCGAAGAACGCGATCCTCATCGTCGAGTTCGCCGAGATCAAGCACCGCGAGGGCGCCAAGCCCGCCGACGCCGCGATCGAGGCCGCGGCGCTCCGCTTCCGCCCGATCCTCATGACGTCGTTCTCGTTCATCCTCGGCGCGCTCCCGCTCGTGCTCGCGACCGGCGCGGGCGCGAACGCACGCAACTCCATCGGCACGGGCGTCATCGGCGGCATGATCGCCGCGACCTCGCTCGCCCTGCTCTTCGTGCCCATGTTCTACGCGATGATCGCCCGCGCCTCGCGCCGCTCGTCCGCTTCGCCGCCCGCGCAGCCGACGCCGGGCGATGGGGCGCACGCCGAAGGCGGTGCCGCACATGCGTAGGCCCGCCCTCGCCATCCTCCCGCTGCTCGCGCTCGCGGGCTGCCGCGTCGGTCCGGACTACCAGCCGCCCAAGACCGACGTGCCCGACGCCTATCGCTTCACGCTCGACGGCGCGACCGGCGATGCCGACGCCGCGTGGTGGACCGCATTCAACGATCCCGCGCTCGTGACGCTCGTCGAGGAAGCCCTCCGCAACAATCGCGACGTACGCGTCGCCGCGCTGCGCGTCGAGGAGTTCGCGGCCCGCGTGGGCATCGCTCGATCGGACAAGTTCCCGCAGGTCGCGTACGGCGCCGACGCCGCGCGCGAGCAGATCTCTCGCGAGGCCGGCGCGGGGAAGTCGCCCTCGGCGGATCGCGTCGTGGACGTCTTCTCCGCGAACCTCAACGTGGGATGGGAGCTCGATCTCTGGGGGCGCGTCGCCCGCGCCGAGGAAGCCGCCCGGGCGGACCTGCTCGCGCAGGTCGAGACCCGGCGCGCCGTGGTGCTGACGCTCGTGACCGCCGTCGCGACGTCCTACACCGCCCTGCTCAGCCTCGACGAGCAGCTCCGCATCGCGCACCAGAGCGTCGAGACCCGCGAGAAGACGCTCGAACTCTTCGAGCTCCAGCTCTCGGGCGGAATCATCTCCCGCTTGGAGCTCGAGCAGGTCCGCTCCGAGCTCGAACGCACCCGCGCCACGATCCCCACGATCGAGCGCAACATCGCGCTCGTCGAGAACTCGCTGAGCGTCCTGCTCGCCCGCCCGCCCGGGCCCATCGAACGCACATCGCTCGACGCCGTGTCCCTCCCCGCGATCCCCGCGGGGGTGCCATCGGAACTGCTCAGGCAGCGTCCGGACCTTCGCGCCTCCGAGCAGCGTCTCGTCGCGGCCAACGCACGCTTCGGGCAGGCGATCGCGGACTTCTATCCGCGCCTGCAGCTCACCGGGCTGCTCGGCGTCGCCAGCGATGACCTCTCCAACCTCGCGACCTCGAGCGCCGGGATCTACCAACTCGCGGCGTCGGTCGCCGGGCCCATCTTCACCGCGGGCCGCCTCGAGGGCCAGCGTGACGCCGCCGAGGCCGCGAGCCGCGGCGCGCTCGAGCAATATCTTCAGGACATCCTCACCGCCCTGCGCGAGTCCGAGGACTCGCTCGTCACGCTCTCCACCACGCGCAGCGAGTTCGAGGTGCAGGGGCGACAGGTCGACGCGCTCGCCTCCTACGCCGCGCTCGCACAGCAGCGCTACGACAACGGCTTCGTGGGCTACCTCGAGGTCCTCGACGCCGAGCGTGACCTCTTCGACGCGCGCCTCCAGTCCGCACGCCTGCACGCCTCGCTCTACGCCGCGTCCATCGGCGTCTACAAGGCCTTCGGCGGCGGCTGGATCGATCGCGCGGACGCCCTCACGAGTGAATCTTCGGAGCCCTCCGAAACGCCCTGATCGCACCCGCGCCGCACCGCCCCAACAATCCCGCGGTTTGCAACGCCGCTGGGCCTCCCATCTCGCCGCGTATCCCGCGATCTACGTCGCCGCCTGCGTCGCGCTCACCGCATCGCTCCTCGGGTTCGACGCCGCGTGGCCCTCACTCGTCTCCGCGCTCATCTTCGCCAGCGCGACCGCCGCGGGCGCGTACCTGCTCGATCGTGCCAAACTCAGGCGTTCCTGGCTCGATCCCGCCGACCAGGCCGCGCAGCCCGAGCGGTTCGCCGCGATCGAGCGCCACCAGGGCGCCATCCGCCTCGCGTCATTCGCCTCGCTCGCGTGCGCTGGCGTGCTCGCGCTCGTGTTCGCGCGAGGCTCGTTCGATCTCTTCGGACTCCGCTTCCACGCGCACCTGCTCGCGCTCGCCCCGATCAGCACGCTTATCGGCGTGTTCATCTACGCGGGACGCCCCCGGCGCGAGCGACCCCGCCCGAAGGACCTCCTCGCGCTCAAGAACGCGTTCGTCGCGCTCGGCATCGCGTCCTTCGCGGCGTCCACCGCCCTGCTCTGGCCGCTCACGACTCCGAATCCCGCGCCGCTGCTCGCCATCGGCGTCGGCGCGATCGTCACCGCGCGTGTGTTCGCCGACGCGATCCTCTGCGATCTCGACGACGCCCCCGCCGATCGCGCCTACCGCACGCGCACCTTCCCCGTTGCGCTGGGCGCGAGCGTGTCCTGGCGCTTCGCACTGGGCGTGCGCGCCACGACGGCCATTGCGCTCGCCGTGCTGATGCCCGCGCCGCCGGTCCCGCGCTGCGCATGGGCCCTCGCGACGCTCGCCTCGACGCTGATCCTCTTCGTGCGCCGCCCCTCGCCCGCGCGCGACTGGGTCGAAGCGGCCCTCGCGATTGAAGCCGTCGTGGTCCTTGCGATCACGCTCACCGCACGCTGAGCCTCAGCGTCTCCGGCGCGACATCGCGAGCACGCCGCCGATCAGCGCGACGCCGCTCCCCGCGCCCGGCACGAACTCGATCCGCAGGTTGTCGATCTTGAATCGCGTCTGCGGCGTCACGCCGTTCGGGTTCTCGAGCCACCCGACGATCGCCACGCGCATGCTCGACGAAAAATCCAACGGCACGCCCGTCGAGTTCGCGAAGTCGTCGAGATCAAACTCCATCTCGCCCACGCGATTCCACGACGTTTCCGCGCCGGGGTCGAGACGAGCCGTTGGCAAGTACGCCCGCGTGCCCTGGACCAGCACAATCGCCATTTGCGGCGGCACACGGGTCGCAAAGTCCAGATACTGATAGTCCAATGACAGCCGAACCGAGCCCCCCTCGAACGCACCAAGATCCATGAATCCGGTCATGATGCCCAGCCCACCACGCGCGACCCCGCCAGGCACAGTCAGGCTGATCTCGTAGTGTCCGTCGGGGTTCCCGCCGGTTGGAAAGTACGACGCGTTTCCAGCGACATTCCCGATCAGCAGGGGGCTCCAGTTTCCGGGCGAGTCGAACGCGCTCTCGATCACCAGCCCGCCCCGGGCCACGCCGACCATCGCAACCCACAACGACGCTGCCGCACATCCCCGAATGCCCATGTGCCACCTCCTGCGAGAGAGCACCGTCGAGTGCTCCCGCAACCTTGGCGTATCACGTCCGCGCTCGCGGGTTGCACCCACGCCGCTCGATCGGCAGAAATCTTCATCAACCGAAAAGGCGTGCCCCGCTGCCGCTCTACCCCCGCCCCAGCAGCCCCGCGAGCGCGTCCAGATCCACGTTCCCCCCGCTCACGACCACGCCCACGCGCCGCGTCGCACCGTCGCGCGAACCTACCTCACGCACCGACTTCACCATCCCCGCGAGCCCCAGCACGCCCGTCGGCTCCACAACGATCTTGAGATGCTCCATCGCTAGGCGCATCGCCGCCACGACCTCGGCGTCATCCACCGTCGCCATCGCGTCCACATAACGCACGACCAGCGGGAACGTGTACCGTCCCAGATAGGGCGTCCGCGCGCCGTCGCAGATCGTTCCTGGGTTCCGCACCGTGCACAGCCGCCCCGATGCGAAGCTCCGCGTCGCGTCATCCCCCGCCTCCGGCTCCACACCCACCACGAGGCATCGCGGGCTCATCGCCTTCGCCGCGATCGCGCACCCGCTCAGCAGCCCGCCTCCGCCCGTGCAGACGTACAGCTCGTCGAGCTCGCCGACCTCCTCGAGCAGTTCGAGCCCCGCCGTCCCCTGCCCCGCGATGACGTCCGGGTGGTCGTACGGCGGGATGATCGTCAGCCCCCGCTCCCGCGCGATCGAGCCGCCCAGCTCCTCGCGCAGCGTCGTCTTCGGGTCGTACGTCACGATCTCGCCCGCGGAACGCCCCGAGATTTCCAGATACGCCCGCGTGCCGTCGAGCTTCGTCCGCGGCGCGTCCTCGGGCATGACGATCACCGCCCGCACGCCCAGCAGGCTCGCGGCGAGCGCGATCGCCTGCGCGTGATTCCCCGATGAGTACGCCAGCACGCCCCGCGTCCGCGCGTCGCCATCGAGCGCACTCATCGCGTTGAGCGCCCCGCGGAACTTGAACGCGCCGACACGCTGCAGATTCTCACACTTGAAGAACGCCCGCACGCCGAGCATCGCGTCGAGCCGCGCCGAGGTCAGCACGGGCGTCCGCACCGCGTGCCCCGCGATCCGCTCCGCCGCGCGGCGAACATCATCAATCGTCACGCTCGAAGCGAGCGTCATGTCGGGCGCATCGCCCTCGCGCATCATCGCCATGCCGCGAGGGTATCCGCCGGCGATCTTCCTCCGCCGCGCGAACGCTTCTTCCCTGCTTCCTGCCTTCATTGATGCCTGGTGCCCGATCCCTGATCCCTTCCTGCTCCCTGCCTTTCCTGATGCCTGATGCCTGGTGGCTAGTCCCTCCCCAAAAGCAGACTGCCCCCGGGATTTCCCGAGGGCAGCCGTAGGAGTCTTGCTCCTGTCGTGGGCTCCGCAGACGGATGCCCCGTCGAGCGTCCGCTCTAGCAGCGGAGCCCTTCGATACAGGTCACATTTCGCACTGGATCACCTCCTTCGGAAAGGGCCCTCCCGGCCAACGGACGAGCCTGCACTCGCCCCGCCGGGCTCCTTCCCCCCGGGCCGTCGCCCGGGGCACATCGCGCGTCCGTCCCGGGTACCGTCGGGTTCCGGACGCTCGTCGCGGCCCGGCCTCGCCTCACACCCGGGTTCTCCGGATGCTTGCGCGGGGCCCGCCAACCGCGATACGTCATTATCGACATTCGCACGCCGGACACAAGAGGATGCACGCCAGATTCCGCCCTCGGCGCCGTCCGTCCTTTGTGTCTCAATGCCGCATGCCGCTTCGCTCACCCTCCCCCGCGCCCCGTGGGGACGGGCCGGGGTGGGGGTTCGATCGACACGAGCTCAACGCCACGGTGCTTCGTCGTGTGTTATACGATCATGCACCCGCGTCTACCCCTCAAACTCCTCGAATGAGCCCTTCTCCGCCTCTCCGTCGAGGTATTTCTGGAACTCGCCCATCTTGTACGACACGAAGCAGAACACGTGGTGCAGCGTGAGCCACTCGATATCGCCCTTGTCCTCGTCCAGGTCCTTGCGAAGGCGGTTCAGCTCCGCCAGCATCGTCTCGGCCTTCATCCGCGCCCTCCCATCGCGGGCGTGCCCGCGCTGATGTTCTCACTCGCCCTCCGTCGTCCCAGCCACGCCCACCCGCGCGCCGCGCCGTACATCAACGCCAGTGCGCACACGATGCACGCCCCGGGCGGCAGGTTCAGCTCGATGCTCGCGACGATCCCCCCGACCATGCCGAACGACGCCGCGAGCAACGCGATCGCCACCACCCGCCCCATCCGCGACGACAGCTCCATCGCGATCGCCCCGGGCAGCACGAGCAGCGCCGTCGCGAGCACCGCGCCGACGAGGCGCATCGACGCCACGATCGCCAGCGTCAGGAGCACGAGCAGCGCCCATCGCATCGCCCGCGCCGGCACGCCCCGCGACACCGCCGCCGCCTCGTCGAACGCCCAGAACACGATCCGTCTCCACAGCACCCAGAGCGTCCCGCCGAGCAATATCGCGCTCACGACCGCGATCCACGCGTCCTGCGGACCGACGCTGGTGAGCGCGCCGAAGAGCGCCGCCTCCCACGATCCGAAGCCCGTCCGCCCGAGGTTGTGCGCGAGTTGCAGCAGCAGCACGCCCAGCGCCATGGACCCCACGAGCACGATCCCGATCGCGCTGTCCTCGCTCGTCGAGCGCCGGTCCGAGATCACCGCGATCGCCGCCGCCGCGAGCAGGCACGCGCCCGCGATGACCCCCGTCGCCGCGAGGCTCCCGCCCGCCAGCCCGAGCATCGCCACGACGCCCACGCCCCCCACCGCCGCATGGCTCACGCCCTGCCCGATGAACGCGAGGCGGCGCAGCACCACCAGCACCGAGAGCGGCGCCGCGAGCAGCGCCACCGACAGCCCGGTCACGAGCCAGGGCCAGAGCAGGGCGCGCAGGTCGGGATCAGAGAGGTACGTGATCGTGCGCACGGATCAGCTCCCCCCCTTGGTGTCCGTTCGCTTCATCCGTTCATCCGCATGAACGTGATCGTGCGCGCAGGAGTGATCGTGCGCATGGTGCGTGCCGTGGTCGTGCCCGCACGCCGACGCAGGGTGTGCATCGACGTGCACGTCGCCGAAGATCCCCTCGATCTCGTGGCTGAACACCTCCGCCAGCACCTGCGGCGTCAGCCCCTCCGGCGTCACGTGCGAGTGCAGCGTGCGGTGCAGGCACGCGATGTGGTCGCACCCCGCGGCCACCGCGCGCAGGTTGTGGCTCACGATGACCAGCGTCAGCCCGAGCTCCGCGTGCACCCGCTGCAGCAGTTCGCTGAACCGGCGCTGCCCCGCCACGTCCACGCCCGCCGTCGGCTCGTCGAGCAGCAGCACGCGCGGGCGCGTCACGATCGCCCGTGCGATCAGCACCCGCTGCATCTGCCCGCCCGAGAGCGCCGCGATGTGCCGCTCCGCGAAGCCCCGCATATCGACCAGCTCGAGCGCGTGCATCGCACGCTCGCGATCCTCCCGCCCGAGGCCCCGCCACGCGGGGAGTCGCGCCACGAGCGGCATCTCGACCACCTGCCGCACGCACAGCGGGAACTGCGTGCTCGCGTCGCTCTTCTGCGGGACGTACGCGATCAGCCCGCGCGCCCGCGCCTCGCGCGGCTCCTCGCCCAGCACGCGGACGCCGCCCGAACTCGGCTCGAGCATGCCCAGGATCAGCTTGAGCAGCGTGCTCTTGCCCGCGCCGTTGGGGCCCACGATGCCCAGACGCTCGCCCTCGCGCACCGAGAGCGACACGCGCTCCAGCGCGGGGCGATACGTCGCGGGCGCGTCGGGGGGCAATGGGTACGCGAAGCTGACGTCGCGGATGTCGATCGCGCGATCACCGCTCGTGTCGCGCGGGGCGGGGTGCGTCGCGGGTTGGCGGGCCGGTGTCGCGGGCACGGAGCGAGAGTCTAGGTTTGCTGGGGTGTGTTCCAACTGTCGCGCCAATTGTCGTGCAGGCCTCAGCCGCCCGTCGCCCCCGGGCCGAGCAGGCGCACCATCTCCGCGAGGTTCTTCTCCATCATCGCGAAGTAGTCGCCCGCGCCCTCGGGGTCCAGCACGCCCAGCGGCACGCCCGCCGCCTCCGACACGCGCCGCGCGAGCGTCGGGTCGAACTGCGGCTCGGTGAAGATCGCCGGGGCCCCGAGGTCGCGCACCGCGCGCACCGCCGCGGCGATCGCCTCCGGCGTCGGCTCGCCCTCGATCGGACGCAGCACCGCGGGCACCACCAGCCCATACCGCTCGGCGAGTCGCGCGAACGCCATGTGCTCCGTGATGATGGGCCGCCCCGCCAGCGGTGCGAGCCGCTCGCGATACGCCGCGTCGAGCGCGTCCAGACGCGCGACCAGCTCGTCCCGCGCGGCGTTCACCCGCGCCGAGTCGCCCGCCCCACTGCCGTCCGCGCCCGCGGGGAGCGTCACGATCGCGTTCGCCGCCTCGCCCACGAACCGCTTCGCGAGCGTGGGGTCGAGCCACAGGTGCGGATCGACGCCGTGGTCGTGCCCGTCGTGTCCGTCATGGTCATCATGCCCGTGATCGTGCGCCTCATGGTCATGGTCGTGTTCCGAGTGGTCATGCGCCGCGGGAGCGCTGCCCACGCCCACCGCCTCGCTGAACCGCAGCACCCGGCGCGGCGACTGGCTCCGGCTCGAGAGCAGCCGCTCCACTCCCGGCTCGAGCCCCAGCCCCACCATCACCACCAGGTCCGCCCGCGCCACCGCCGCCGCGTCGTCCGGCGTCGGCTCGTACCCATGCACCGAGCGGCCCGGCGGGCACAGCACCCGGACCTCCGCCCCCTCCGGCAGCATGGGACGGATCAGCCCCTCCATCGGGGGGATCGAGACCACCACCCGCGCCGGGCCCGCGGCACGCGCGGCGGGCTTGGGATCGCCGCACGCGGTGAGCAGCATCGCCGCGAGGGAGGCGAGGAGCGCGATCGCGGGGCGGCGGGCGGTGGTCGGCATGGGGTCGATCTCCCGAAGTGTGTGGGGCGGCGTCCGCGGCGTCAGCCGGAGGCCCCGGAGGCTTGAGCGGGCCGGGGCGGTTCCGGATCGTTCAGGGAGTATGCCCACCCGGCGCTGGCGGTTCGCGGGGAAGGTGGATGGAGTGGCGGGCGGGCCGGGCCGCGCGGTCGCCGGGCGGCGAGGGCGAGCACGGAGGGGGTGAGCGGCGTGGAGATCGAGCCGGGGCGGACAACGCCGGGATGGTGGGTAGAATGGTGGCCCGGACGGACGCCACGTGCCGATGGCACCGCGGCGGCTCGTCGGGGACCCGGGGCTCCGGAGATTTCCGGGGGGCTTCCGGGCCGGGGTGCGGGGCGAGGGCCCGCGACAAGTGCATACATGGGGCGGTAGCTCAGTTGGTAGAGCGCATCGTTCGCAATGATGAGGTCGGGAGTTCGACTCTCCTCCGCTCCACTGAAAAACCCCTGCAATGCAGGGGTTTTTGTTTGTGTTGAATTGGCCCGAAAAGGGGCAGTAGGGAAGGACACGCAGTTACTTGCCTTTTCTCTTCGCCGGTTTCTTGGTCCCTCTTTTCTTTCTTGTCTTGACGGGGGCCTCGTCTAGTCCGATCGGCAGAACAGGCTGTGCAGGAATTGGCGTCTGGACCGGCAACATCATCGGCATCTGTATCGAGCGGATCTGCTTCAGATATGCCTTTCCCAAGTGGTTCTCAATCATCTTTACCGCACCTGTGCCGTTGAATGTGTGCATGTATGTGTGGAAGACGGTCAGAAAGGCATCTTGCTCCGCTTGGTCTGTTTCCAAGTGCTCAATTTTCAACCCCTGAGCAGCCAAGCGGTCACGATCAAGCGGTCGGGCGTGAGTCTTGAACTCCCCGTGACTTCCGAGCCATTCTCCGATCTGCTCGGCCTTCGTCGCCGCGTCCATTTCGCCCTTGAACATGTACGCTTCGAGCCATTCTTTAACGAGCAACTTCGAGAGCGCAATCATGTTGTCGCATTCGACGAGAAGACCGGGGCCATACTGTTGAATCTTCCACATCCACGCCCCGACCTTCTTGGGGTCTGCGCATTCCTGCACGGCAAGGTCGAACTCTTTCTTCACGGTGTCTGCTGGGACGAACCGCCGCGAGTCGCCGACGCCGGTTGGCAGAAGGAACTGGGGATCGATTGGGCCGAGGAACGAATGCTTGCCCATAACGATTCGATTTGCGGAGCAGGCGATCATTGTGGCGGCCGACATTGCCATTTGTGGCACGATCACACGAACATCGTCGAACTTCGAGCGGATGTATTTGACGAGCGCTTCCGCCGCTGCGGGGGAGCCGCCAGGGCTGTGAAGAATCAAATCAAGGTCCGGCCCGTCAAGTCCGTGGACAACCTCCATGAGTCCACTCAAGTCCTCATTTGTGATGCTGGTCATTCCAGGCGGAGCATCACCCTGCGTCCACTTCGTCGCGTAGACGATCACATTGCGACCTGTGAGAGCCTACAACTTGGTGAGATATGTCCGCCGAATCGTGTCGAACTTGGCGGGATCGTCACCTAGCTTCGTGAGTTCTTCGAGAATTCCGCTCCATGTCGGCATAGTGCCGCCATGATAACACGGTCAATCAAAGAGAGCACGCGGAGGTGGATGACGACGCCCATTCGACTGGCGCCGGGCACAGGGCTCCGCGGTATGCCGCAGCTGCTTCTTCGTATCGACGGGACGATTCATAGACTTCCGCCAGTTCGCGGATGCCGGGCTGCTTCTTCGCCTCCTCGAGCAGGCGTTCAGCCTTTTCGGAATCAGATAGCTGAGAACTCCGAATCGGAGCCGTCTTTGGAGTCGTGGTCATGGCATTGCTCCCGTCGGGCCGGTATCCATCGGCCAAGATCCACGCCTGTCGTGGCAAATTGGCTCTCTGCCGGCGGGTCTCCCCCAATATGTACTATACCCACAGGCCTATTCGCAATTCCCATGAAACAGTTGTGGTTAGCGTTTACTAATCGGACGTTGGGGAGTCGTTTGAGCCAGTCAGCCCCGACGACATCGCATCATGGCCACGACCGACAGATTGTCTCGGTATCTTGGCAGACGTGATTCCACACATGCAGAATCGTCTTTTCCCCGGTGTTCTCAATTTGTTCGTGATGCTTTGGGCGGCCAGCCTCGCCGGCTGCTCCTCTCCGCCCGGCACGTCGTCGTCCGGAGGTCCGCCCGACCAGTCCCAGGCCGCTTCTTCGACCCAGGGCGGTTCGCAGCCCGACACCAATGTGCAGACGCAGGCCGACGCCCGCCCCGACGCGTGGTACGAGCCCGAGATCCGCGCCTTCGAGGCCGCGGACCGGGCCCATCCCCCCGTGCCCGGGCGCGTGCTGTTCGTCGGCAGCTCGAGCATCCGCATGTGGACCACGCTCGAGCGCGACATGCGCCCGGCGCCCGTGGTCGCGCGGGGCTTCGGCGGCTCGAAGACCTCCGAGGTGATGGAGGTGTTCGACCGGATCGTCACGCCGCAGGAGCCGAGCGTGATCGTCTATTACTGCGGCGACAACGACCTCGGGACAGACAACCACGACTCGGACGCCGCGGCGGCGGGATTCATCGAGTTCGACCGGCGTGCGCGGGCGTTGTGGCCGGGCGTGCAGGTCCTCTATATCGCCATCAAGCCGAGCCTGGCCCGCTGGAGCAACTGGGACGCGATGCGCCGCGCGAACACGATCGTCGCGAACTACTGCGCCAAGACCGACGGCGCGATGTTCCTGGACATCGCAACGCCCATGCTGGGCAAGGACGGCCGCCCGCGCCCGGAGCTGTTCGAGGCTGACGGGCTGCACCTGAACGCCGAGGGGTACGCGCTCTGGACGACGGTCGTGCGCCGGGCGGTGCTCCGAGCCTGGAACGGCGGGCGACGCGGGGAGCAGTGACGCGCTCGCTGCGGGTCAGTCGCGGGCGTGATTGGCGGTGCCGTTGTGCGACTTGCCGTTGCTGTGGGCGCCATTGCGGTGCGAATCGCCGTTGAGGTGCTGGCGGACTGAGAGGCCCAGCGGCACGATGGGCTGGACGATGAGATCGCCGAGGGTGCTCTTGCGGAGGTGATCCTCCGCGGACCGGGCGAGGTCGTCCATCGTCTTATGGAGCGGGCAGAGCTCCACCTCGTGCTCGGGGAGGTTGAGCGGGCAGGTCAGCACACGCTGGATGGGGTCGACGGCCTGCACGATGTCGAAGAGGGTCACGGCGGACGGCTTGCGTGCGAGGGCGAAGCCACCGCTGGGCCCGCGCTGGCTGGTGAGCAGGTGCGCCTCGGCCAGGGTCTGGAGGACCTTGGAGAGGTAGCGGACGGGGACCTGGGTGACGTCGGCGATGTACTGCGACGTCAGCATCTCGGGGTAACGCTCGGCAAGACACACGGCGGAGCGCAGGGCGTATTCGGTCGTCAGGCTGAACATGGCTTGCTCCTCGCCTTTCGGCAACGCGCCCGGAACGGGCGTTGGTGGGTCTCTGCCCCCGTGGCCGGCGAAGTGCTTGGACTTTGGTCGGTGCCGCAACGACTGCCGATCAAACTGCCTCACACGTGCCGATAAACCGCGATCCACACTCAGGGGGCCATATCGTGATATATCGATAATCATATGCGGAGATCCTTGACGAATTCAAGAGATACTCATACTCTTTCTGTCGATCAGCACATTTTCCTGTTTCACAGCAATCGGAGGCCGTCGGATGAGCACGTCACCACTCGACCCGAGCGTCGGGCAGGCCGCGGGGGCAACGGTTCATGAGCACGCGCCCGAAGGGGGGCACGCGGCCCCGCGATCGGGGCTGGACGAGTTCACGTACGACGACGGGATCGTGCGGCTGTTCTTCTGGGCGACGATGCTCTGGGGGATCGTCGCGCTGCTGGTCGGTGTGGTGCTGGCGTTCGAGCTGGCGGTGCCGCAGCTCAACATGCACGAGTGGGTGACGTTCGGCCGCCTCCGCCCGCTGCACACGAACGCGGCGATCTTCGCGTTCGCGGGCAATGCGATCTTCGCGGCGGTGTACTACTCAACGCAGCGTCTGTGCAAGTGCCGGATGTGGAGCGATGTGCTGAGCCGCATGCACTTCTGGGGGTGGCAGCTCATCATCGTGTCGGCGGCGATCACGCTGCCCCTGGGGATCACGCAGTCCAAGGAGTACGCGGAGCTGGAGTGGCCCATCGACCTCGCGATCGCGGTCGTGTGGCTCGGCTTCTTCGGGACGAACTTCCTGATGACGCTGGTGCGTCGTCGTGAGCGTCACCTGTACGTCGCGCTGTGGTTCTACATCGCGACGATCGTGACGGTCACGATGCTGCACGTCTTCAACAACCTCTGGATCCCGGTGGGCGTGTACGAGCTGTTCACGACGGGGCACGTCTCGGGCCCGGAGCAGCTCATGAAGAGCTACCCGGTGTACGCGGGCGTGCAGGACGCGTTCATGCAGTGGTGGTACGGGCACAACGCGGTGGCGTTCTTCCTGACCACTCCCTTCCTGGGGCTGATGTACTACTTCCTGCCCAAGGCGGCGGACCGCCCGGTGTTCAGCTACAAGCTCTCGATCGTTCACTTCTGGTCGCTGGTCTTCATCTACATCTGGGCGGGCCCCCACCACCTGCACTACACGGCGCTGCCCGAGTGGGCGTCGTCGCTGGGCATGCTGTTCTCGGTGATGCTGTGGATGCCCTCGTGGGGCGGCATGATCAACGGGCTGCTCACGCTGCGCGGCGCGTGGCACAAGGTCGCGTCCGACCCCGTGCTCAAGTTCTTCGTGGTGGGAATCACGTTCTACGGCATGTCGACCTTCGAGGGCCCGCTGCTCTCGGTCAAGACGGTCAACATGCTGAGCCACTACACGGACTGGACGATCGCGCACGTGCACAGCGGCACGCTTGGCTGGAACGGGTTCATGATCTTCGGCATGGCGTACTGGCTCGCGCCGCGCCTGTTCCAGACCAAGGGCCTGTTCAGCGTCAAGCTCGCGACGACGCACTTCTGGATCTCGACGATCGGCATCCTTCTCTACGTGATCTCGATGTACACCGCGGGCGTGACGCAGGGCCTGATGTGGCGCGCGTTCGACGACACGGGCACGCTGCAGTACCCGCAGTTCATCGAGACCGTGACGCGCCTGGTCCCGTTCTACTGGATCCGTGCGGTGGGCGGCACGCTGTACCTCGCCGGCGCGATCCTCGGGCTGGTGAACCTCATCCTGACCTGGTCGATGCGTCCCAGGAAGTACGAGACGCCCATTCAGCGTGTGGCGCCGCTGTCCCGCGTGTACGAGGACGATCCCATGCCCGCGTCGCGTCTGAGCGCCGTGGTGGAGCTCGGGCACAAGGGCGACGTGTGGCTGCAGGGCGCATGGCACCGGCGGATGGAGCGCCTGCCCGTCAGGTTCACGATCTGGGTGGTGATCGCGGTAGCGACGGCGTCGCTGTTCGAGATCATCCCGACGTTCCTCATCAAGAGCAACGTGCCGACGATCGCGACGGTGCAGCCGTACACGCCGCTCGAGCTCGCGGGGCGTGACGTTTACATCGCGGAGGGGTGTTACAACTGCCACTCGCAGATGATCCGCCCGATCTTCGCGGAGGTGGAGCGTTACGGCGAGTACAGCAAGGCGGGCGAGTTCGTGTACGACCATCCGTTCCAGTGGGGCTCGCGCCGCATCGGTCCGGACCTGGCGCGCGAGGGCGTGCCACCCAACAAGAAGAGCACGAGCTGGCACGTGCAGCACTTCCTTGAGCCGCCGGTGATCTCGCCGGGCTCGGTGATGCCGCCCTACCCGCATCTCGCGACGACGCCGCTGAACTTCGAGGCGATCCAGGCGCGCGTGGGCACGATGGCGATGCTGGGCGTGCCCTACGGCGAGGCGGTCAAGGACGGCTTTGCGGTGGAGCTGGCCCGGGCGCAGGCGAAGGCGCTGACGAACGAGCTGGTAAGCGAGATCGCCGCGAACGACCCGAACGCCGACCTCGAGCCGTACCGCTCGATGGAGGACAAGAAGATCATCGCGCTCGTGGCGTACCTGCAGCGGATGGGAACGGACCTGACGCGCCCGGAGGGCGAGGTTGTTCCTTATCTGCGGAGCCTCCCTACGCCGGCGACGGCCGAGGGCGAGGTTGAGGATGGCACGCCGGTGGCGATGCGGGACTGAGTGATCGTGCCCGCTCTTGAGCGGGCGAAGGAGCACGTGATGCTGCG
Source organism: Phycisphaerales bacterium (assembly GCA_034004365.1). GTDB lineage: Bacteria > Planctomycetota > Phycisphaerae > Phycisphaerales > UBA1924 > JAVEWV01. The sequence goes on along the minus strand of JAVEWV010000015.1, from coordinate 34,087 downwards.
CGACGTCATATCTCACATGGGCCTGTCGTTCTTCGCCGAGGCGGCGCTGGTCCTGTTCTTCGTGGTGTTCGTGGTGGTCTCGGTGGTCGCGATGCGCGGGAGCCGGAGGTCGGCCTCGCAGATGGCGATGATGCCCCTGCGTGAGGGCGATGGCTCGCCCGCGAACGACGCGGGCGCGATGGGACGGGAGGTCAACCGTGGCTAAGAACAAGACGGACTCGACCCTGATTCAGGACCACGTGTACGACGGGATCATGGAGTACGACAACCCCACCCCCGGGTGGTGGCACATCATCTTCCTGCTGTCGATCGTGTTCAGCGGGTTCTACTTCCTCGCGTCGCTGGGAAGCCCGTACTTCATCCACCAGACACAGCGGCTGGCCGATGCGAAGCGTGAGAAGGCGGCGCGCCTGCTCGCGCTGCTGGGCGATCTGCAGAACACGCCCGAGCAGATCATGGACCTCGCGGTCAATCGCCCGGACCTGCTGCAGATCGCCGAATCGACGTTCCGCGGCAACTGCGCCTCGTGCCACGGCGCGAACGCGGGCGGGCTGGTCGGGCCCAACCTGACCGACGACTCGTGGAAGAACATCAAGGACATCACGGGCATCGCGGGCGTGATCACCAACGGTGCGGGCAACGGCGCGATGCCGGCGTGGGGCAAGCAGTTCCAGCCGAGCGAGATCGTGCTGCTGTCGGCGTACATCGCGTCGCTGCGCGGGAGCAACCCCGCGGGCGGCAAATCGCCCGAGGGCGAGGTCGTGCCGGCATGGCCGCCCGCGCCGCCGCCCAAGGCTGAGGAGCCGACGCAGCAGACCGCTTCGGCGGGCTGACGCAGAGCGTCGGCGTGATGGGCGTCAGGACGTTTCATCGATCGTCCCGGAGGATTCGCAATGACTTCGCACGCCTCGGGCCAGCAGGAGCACGTGCTCTCAACGCTCAACGCGGACGGCACGCGGCGCTGGATGCGCCCGCGTCCCGCCCCCGGTCGGTGGCTGAATCGCCGGCGCATGCTGGGCTACGCGCTCATCGCCCTGTTCGTGACGCTGCCCCACCTGCGGATCGCGGGCAAGCCGCCGATCCTGCTGAACATCATCGAGCGTCAGTTCACGTTCTTCGGAACGACGCTCTACCCGACGGACACGCTGCTCCTCGCGCTGCTGGTGGTGTCGATCTTCCTCTCGATCTTCTTCCTGACGGCGATGTTCGGGCGCGTGTGGTGCGGGTGGGCCTGCCCCCAGACGGTGTACCTGGAACTGGTCTTCCGCCCGATCGAGCGGCTGCTTGAGGGCACGCCGGGCAAGAAGACCAAGACCGGCGCGTGGCGCCGCCCGCTGCGCATCGTGATCTACCTGGTGCTCTCGTTCTTCCTCGCGAACACGTTCCTGTCGTACTTCGTCGGGACCGACCAGCTCTACCACTGGGTGCTCGGCTCGCCGCTCAAGCACCCGCTGGGCTTCTTCGTCGTGATGCTGGTCACCGGGCTCATGATGTTCGATTTCGGTTTCTTCCGCGAGCAGCTCTGCATCGTGGCGTGCCCGTACGGACGCATGCAGAGCGTCATGCTCGATCGCGACTCGCTCATCATCGGGTACGACCGCGCCCGGGGCGAGCCGCGCGGCAAGGGGAAGCGCGCCGCCGCGAGCGACGTGTCGCTCAAGGTCGTGGGCGATGGTGCGGCGCTGGGCGATTGCATCGACTGCCACATGTGCGTGACGACGTGCCCGACGGGCATCGACATCCGCGACGGCCTCCAGCTCGAGTGCGTCAACTGCGCCCAGTGCATCGACGCGTGCGACTCGATCATGACCAAGATCGGCAAGCCCACCGGGCTCATCCGATACGCCTCGCAGCGCACGCTCGAAGAGGGCAAGCGGCGCCTCCTTCGCCCGCGCGTGCTCATCTATCCCGTGATCATCCTCGTGCTCGTCTCCGCGTTCGCGACGGTCCTCGCCCGGCGCGGGACGGCGTTCGTCAGCGTGCTCCGCGGCGTCGGCGCGCCGTACACCGTGCTCGAGTCGGGGCTCATCTCGAACCCCGCGAAGATCAAGGTGCACAACCGCGACACCGAGCCCCGCGCGTACGAGGTCACCATCGTCGGCATCGATGGGGCCGAGGTCGTGGGCGAATCGGGTGACCTGCTCGTCGAGCCCGGGCAGATCGAGACCGCCGCGGTGCGTCTTGCCGTGCCGCGCGACGCGTTCAAGGGCGCGGTGAACGGCCGCTTGGACATCCAGCTCCGCGTCACCGACCACGCGACATACGACCGCGTGATCGCGCACCGTCTCGTCGGCCCGCTCGGGCACATGCGTGGCGCGCACGAGACGCACGAACCGAGTGAGGGAACGCCATGAGCATCGAAGTGGCGACGCACGATGAGGCGAAGACGCCCCACGCACGCGCCTGGGTCTGGCCCATGTTCGTCGTGCTGCTCCTCAGCGGCAGCGTGGTTTCGGGCGTCGTGACGGCGATCGTCGCGTCGCGTGATCCGTCCGTCGCCATCGAGGAACACTACTACGAGAAGTCGATGCACTGGGACGAGGACGCCCGCGCCCGTGCCGCCAGCGATGCCACGGGCTGGCTCGTCGACGCATCGATCGATCCCGCGAGCGATTCCGCTGCTGCTCCTGCGCAGCGCACGCTGCGCATCGTGCTGACGACGCGTGACGGCGTGGCCCTCGCGGGCGCTCATGTCGAGGCCGAGGTATTCCACATGGCCCGGCGCGCAGATGCGGTCATACTCGAGCTCGCGCCCGAAGGGAACGACGCGACGAGCAACGCCTACTCCGGCGCGTTCGATGCCCCCCTTGCCGGGCGATACCGCGTCCGCCTGCGCATCGATCGCGGCCCCGAGCACTTCGTCCGCACGCTCGACATCGAGGCCGCGGATTCGGACACGGCGTGCATCATGCCGCACGCTCTGGACCGGAAGCAGGAGAACGCAACGTGCTGACGCTCGTGGGCGCGGTGCTGGTCGCGAGCCTGCTAGGCAGCCTGCACTGCGCGGGCATGTGCGGCGCGATCGTCGCACTCGCCGTCGGCATCGGGCAGGATCGCCCCGCGCCGCGCGGGATGCTGCACGCGGCGTACCACATGGGGCGTATGGCGTCGTACACGCTGCTCGGCGCGATCGCGGGCGCGATCGGCGGCGCGATGAACCTCGGCGGCGAAATGCTGGGCTTGCAGACTATCGCCGCGTGGATCGCCGCGGTGACCATCATCGCCCTTGCGATCACGACCCTCGCGCGTGAGGCGGGCGTGCGCGGGCTGCACGTTCCGGCCCCCGCGTGGCTCGGACGCGCCGCGAAACGCGCGTTGGGCGGTGCGATGCGTGTGCCCGCCGTCCCGCGCGCCGGAATCATCGGTCTGGTGACGCCGCTGCTGCCCTGCGGCTGGCTATACGCGTTCGCGATCGTCGCGGCGGGGACGGGCGATCCCGCGAGGGGCGCGATCGTGATGCTCGCGTTCTGGGCGGGAACGGTGCCGATTCTGTTGGTCGTCGGTGGGCTCGTGCGCGCGATCGGCACGCGTCTGACGCCGCGCATCCGCGTCGCCGCGGCGGTCCTGCTGCTCGTGCTGGGCCTCGGCTCGGTGACAACGCGGGCGGAGGGCACGTCGCGCATCGCGCAGGCTGTGCAGCGGAACGCCACCGCGAACGAGGCGAGCAACGATCCTCACGACGCGCTGCGCGTCGCAACCGAAGAGCCGCCCCCCTGCTGCCAGCACGAGACGACGCCGTGACCACGCTGACCACGCCATCGCTCCCGCACGCATCACCCCGAACGCCGTGCCTCTGTGCGCACTGCCGCACGATCGTGCCCGCGGGCGAGGTGCGTGAGGATGAGCACGAGCAGTTCTGCTGCGGCGGATGCCGTGCGGTCTACCACGCGATCCACTCCTGCGGGCTGGAGGAGTACTACGCGCTGCGCGAGCGGATGGAGTCGGGCGAAACCCCCGCGAAGCTCGCGGATTCGAGCTTCGCCGAGCTCGACGATCCCGCGTTCCAGGCGAGCGCGTGCGTGCGGGACGCGTCGGGCGCGATGTCGTGCGAGCTGCTCGTCGAGGGCGTGCATTGCGCCGCGTGCATGTGGCTCATCGAGAACCTCACGCGCGTGGTCCCCGGGCTCGTCAGCGCCCGCCTCGACTTCACGCGCTCGCTCGTGCGCGTCGCATGGGACCCCGAGCGGACCAGGCTCTCTGCGATCGCGACCGCGATGGCCCGCTTCGGCTACGTCGCGCACCCCGCCCGCGCGGGAGAGGCACGTGCCGCGAGGCGCCGCCAGGATCGTGACGCGCTCATCCGCATCGGCGTCGCCGGCGCGTGCGCGGGGAACGTCATGCTGCTCGCGTTCGCGCTGTACAGCGGCGAGTTCGCAACGATCGAAGAGCCCTTCCTCACGATCTTCCGCGTGCTGTCGATGCTGCTGGGCGTGCTGGCGATCGCGTGGCCCGGGAGCGTCTTCTTCCGCGGCGCGTTCGCCGCGATCCGCACGCGCACGTGGCACCTCGACATGCCCGTGGCGCTCGCGCTGGGCGTGGGCACGATCGTCGGCGTCGTGAACACGCTGCGCGGCGAGGGACACCTCTACTTCGATTCGCTCACCATGCTCGTCTTCCTCCTGCTCGGCGGGCGATGGCTCCAGCTCCGCCAGCAGCGACAGGCGACGGACAGCGTGGAGCTCCTGTTCTCGCTCACGCCGCGCCGCGCGCACCGCGTGAATGACGCCGGCATGATCGAGGACGTCGCGGTCGACGCGCTCGAGCGGGGCGACATCCTCGAGATCGCCTGCAACGAGAGCTTCCCGGTCGATGGTATCGTGCTCGTGGGAGCATCGACGGCGGACGCGTCGGTGCTCACGGGCGAGAGCCGCCCGGTGCCGATCGCGCAGGGCGACGAGGTCGCGGCGGGCTCGGTGAACCTGTCCGGCGTGGTGCGCGTGCGTGCAAGCGCAGTGGGTCGCGACACGCGCGTCGGGCGGATGATGGCGTTGATCGAGGAGATGTCACGCCGCCGCGTGCCGGTGATCGGCTCGGCGGACCGCATCGCGGGCCCGTTCGTGCTCGCAGTTTTCCTGCTCGCGGGCTTGACGCTCGCGCTGCACGCCCATGAGGGTCTTCCAGCCGCGTTCGAGCACGCGGTCGCGCTGCTCGTGGTCTGCTGCCCGTGCGCCGCCGCGCTCGCAACGCCGCTCGCAACGTCCGCCGCGATCGGGCGGGCCGCGCGCCGCGGCATCCTCATCAAGGGCGGCGACGTGCTCGAATCGCTGTCGCGCCCGGGCGAGATCGTGCTCGACAAGACCGGCACGCTCACCGAGGGACGCTTCGACCTGCGCGAGTGGATCGGCGATGAATCGATGCGATCCGTGGTCGCGACGATGGAACGCGGTGCGTCGCACCCCATCGCCGCGGCGCTCGCACACGCCGGTGACGCGCACGTGGACCTCGAGCGGATCGAGCACGTCCCGGGCAGCGGCATGCTCGCGAACCTCGCGGGCGAGCGGATCGCGGTCGGCTCCGAGGTCTTCATGCGCGAGCTGGGCGTCACGCTCGAGGCCCCGCTCGCCGAGCGTGTTTGCGCCGCGAGCGCGTCGGCGCTCACGCCCGTGCTGATCGCACGGGGCTCGCGCGTCGTTGCCGCGGCGATGCTGGGCGACGCGCTCCGCCCCGGCGTGCGCGACACGCTCGACGCGCTCCGCGCACGCGGCTGGGCCACGACGCTCCTCTCGGGCGACGACCCGGGTCCCGTCTCCGCCTGCGCCGAAGCGTGCGGGTTCGCGCCGGACGCCGCACATGCTCGCGTCACGCCCGAGGGCAAGCGGGAGTACATTGCGCAGCGCGCCGAGTCGGGCCGCGTCGTCATGGTGGGCGACGGCGTGAACGACGCCGCGGCGCTCGCGAGCGCGAGCGTCGGGATCGCGGTGCGGGGCGGCGCCGAGGCGTCGCTCGCCGCGGCGGACGTCTACATGAGGCACGATGATGCGTCGCTCCTGGTCGAGCTGGTCGACTCATCGAAGCGTGCGGTCCGCGCGATCCGTCGGTGCCTCGCGATCGCGATCGGGTACAACGCCATCGCCGCGGCCCTCGCTGTGGCTGGGCTCATCACGCCGCTCGCCGCGGCGGTCATCATGCCCATTAGCTCGCTGACGGTGATCGCCCTGGCGCTCCGGGCGCGGACCTTCGGAGGTGAATCATGAGCGTGCTGCTGATCGTGCTCCCGCTCGCGCTGATCCTCGCGGGCATCGGCGTCGCGGCGTTCGTCTGGACCGTGCGCACGGGGCAGATGGACGACCTCGACTCCCCCGCCCTGCGCATGCTCTTCGACGACCAGAAGCCGAGCGACACCAAGCCCCGCGAGTAGCGCCCTACGACGCGCGTGATGCCTTCTTTGCCGCCTTCTTCGACGATTTCTTCGCGGCCTTGCGAGGAGCCTTCTTTGCCACCGTCTTCGCGACCTTCTTCCTGGTCGTGGCTTTGCTGGTCTCCTTCTTCGACGCCGGCGCGCTCGCGGACTTCTTCGCCGTCTTCTTGCTCGTTGCCTTGGTCTCGACGGGCGTACTCCCCGAAGCCGCCGCCTTCGCCCGCTTCGCCCGAACTTTCTCCGGGAGCGCCGCCTCATACTTCGCGATGAAGCCCTCGACGCTCGCCCCGCGGATGACCTCTCCGAGCACGTCCAGCGGCACGCCATCGAGGTCCTTCACACGGATGCACGCCTTGCCCATGTCGAGCTTCTTGCCGCTCGCCTTCCACTTCTGAACGAACGCACGCTGCATCGCCGGGTCCACGTACACGCAGATCAGGTACAGCCCGATGGGTCCTTCTTCGACGCAACGCACGCGAACGGCAGCGGCTGCTTCGGGTCGCAGTGGTATCCGTGCGGGTACACATCGTGCGGCACGAACCAACCCAGCCCGCCGTACTGGATGCCCTCGGCGAACCCCTTGCCGAGGTTGCGATTGATGACGTCGCGGATCGTCGCGACCGCCTCACGCCGTTCCGGAGGGAGTGACGCGAGGTACGCGGCGGGCGTCGTGGGCTTGGCGGCGTTGGCTGGCATGGACGCAGATTACCGCCCGCCCTCCGGCGCGCAAAGACGCACGTCCGGAAAGAGCCCCCATCGTGCGAGCCCGCCCGCTCCGGGCTTGCCAATGCCCCGACCGCATGCCAGCCTTGGCCCCAGAGGGTCGATATGAGTGACGCGGGCGCGACGCCCGGGAGGGCCTGCCTATGTTCGGCGACATGAGCACCGGAGTGCTGATCGCGGGCGTCATCGCCGGAGCGTTCAGCATGGGCCTGGTCGTCTACGGCAAGAAGCAGCAGAAGCCGATCAGCCTGTTCGCGGGCATCGGTCTGGGCATCGTGCCGATGGTCGCGCACTCGGCGCTGGTCATCCTGGGCCTGACCGTCGCGACGGTTGCCGGCGTGGTCTGGGGCGAGAAGCAGTCGGGCGGCCCGATCGTCTGAAGCGTGCCCGGCGTTCAGCCCAGCACCCCGCCCGGCGCGCGACCGTCCACCTCTACCACGCGCGCCTCGTTCGGGTGCAGCCAGAACACGTCTCCATCCGCGTCGCACACGTACAGCATGTGATTCTCGCCCGATCGATCGTGCGCGAACAGGTCGCCCAGCACGCGATTCGGCCTTGATGAGGCCCACACGCCGTAGCCCGCGCCGAGCAGGATGTACCGGCGTCCCGTGGGGCGGTGCTCGATGATGGTCGCCATATCAGAATCATAGTGGAACCCGTGCCCCGCCCGCGTCACTCCCGCCCCACCGCACGCATCGATGCGTCGGGAGGTGCGTGATGGCTGGCGATCGCCTGCGGATCAAACGCGTGTACGAAGATCCCTCCCGCGCCGACGGCCTGCGCGTGCTGATCGACCGCCTCTGGCCCCGCGGCATCACCAAAGAAGCCGCGGCGATCAGGCTCTGGCTGAAGGACGCCGCCCCGAGCACCGCGCTCCGCAAGGACTTCTGCCACGATCCGGAGCTCTTCCCCGAGTTCCGCACCCGCTACCTGCGCGAGCTCGCCCAACTCGACCCGAGCGTGCTCGAGCCCGTCCTGACGCCGCTCCGCGAGGAGCGCGCGGTCACGCTCATCTACGCGGCCAAGGACCCCGTGCATAACCATGCGGTGGTGCTGGCGGAGCGCGTGCGGATGGTCCTCTGACGCCTGTCCGACCCGCGGACTTACATTGCCGTGACATCAATCAAGATCAGATGCAGTAGCATGGCGTCATGTGCACACGATCCATGCGCATCGTCCTCCTGCCCGTGCTGTGCATCCTCGCATGTTCACCAGCGGGATTCTCACAGGAGGGAAGGGAGCCGCGCGGCCGGGGCGGGCGCCCGTCGGTCGCTGCATCAGATGCAGACCCGGCGCGGGAGGAGCGCGAGCGAGCCCGCGTAGAGGAAGCCCTCGCGGAATGGAAGACACTCGCGAACGAACTGACCCAGCTCGATCGCGAGCAGCTCCCCGCGGACGGCTGGGCCCGGGAGTGGGCCGGGGATTACTGGGACGGCTTCGATGATGGCGGGCGGAGCGCGCTGCTTGGTCCGTCGGGGCGTGTGATCGTGAATGAATGGGGCCATTTCAGGGGCCAGAATTCCATTCGCACGGGAGACGTCGTCGATTGGATCGATGTCGACGACGATGGCGAGCGGGACACGCTGCGTATCCGTTGGGACGCCGCCGCCGAGGAGCGCACGAAGACCCCCTCCGACCAACTGCACCTGATCCGTTGGCGCGGTCCGGACGGCGAGGTCGCCCGTCGATACCTGGTCGGCTGCGATGAACTGCCGGATGTCGTGGATGACTTCAACAGCGGACATCTCGACCGTACGGATCTCCGCCCTTCTCTCGAGATGATGACGCCGAGGATACGAGGCATGCCACGGGGGCCGATCGTTGTCGGCCTCCCGGAACTGCCCGAGCCCTGGCGCTCGAAGCTGATCCCGCCGCCGCAATCGGTCACCGTCCTGTCCGTGGGACCGAAGGTGCGGACCATGATGGGCCGGGCCGTTGAGCGCGTCGAGGTCGAATGCACGCTCAAGCCGGGCGCCGCCGGCGGCGCGTACGAGGGGCTCGAGTTTCCCTACACCGCCTCGAACGGAACACACGGGCGTTTCAGGATCACAATGGTGTCCGACATGGGTTGCAAAGCCGCTTACGAGACCTTCCAGTCGCCGCGCGAGCCCGCGCCGCTGCCCGCAGTTGGCGAGGTCATCGAGGTCCGTGAGAACGCCATGCCCTGAGACCCGCGTCGCCCGCCCGCGCCCTCTACCATGCTTGCGATGTCTTCAATCCTTGTCACCGCCGGCCGCGTCATCGACCCCGCCTCGGGGCGCGACGAGGTCGCCGACGTCGCGCTCATGGACGGGTTCGTCGTCCGCATCGCCCGCCCGGGCGATCGCATCGACCCCGCCGGCTTCGACCGCGTGATTGACGCCTCGGGCTGCATCGTCGCGCCGGGCCTGATCGACCCGCACGTCCACCTCCGCGAGCCCGGGCACGAGCACAAGGAGACCATCGCCAGCGGCACCCGCGCCGCCGTCGCGGGCGGCTTCACGAGCGTCTGCTGCATGCCCAACACGCAGCCCGCGATCGACTCCCCCGAGATCGTCCGCGCCGTGATCCACCGCGCGATGGAGACCGCCTCCTGCCGCGTGTTTCCCTCCGCCGCCGCGACCGTTGCGCGACGTGGCGAGGCGATCACCGAGATTGAGCTCCTCGCCGCGGCGGGCGCCGTCGCGATCACCGACGATGGCGACTGCATCGCCTCCGCCGCGATGATGGCCCGCGTGCTCGCGATGTGCGCGCACACGAACCTCCCCTTCCTCCAGCACTGCCAGGAGCCCACGCTCACCCGCGGCGCGCAGATGCACGCCGGCAGCGTCTCGACGCGCCTCGGGCTCACCGGCTGGCCCCGCGTCGCCGAAGAGATCATCATCGAGCGCGACGTCCGCCTGAACGCCTCGATCGGCGCGCACTACCACGCCCAGCACCTCTCCAGCGCCGGCTCCGTCGAGATCATCCGCGCCGCCCGCGCCCGGGGCGAGCGCATCACGGGCGAGGCAACCCCCCACCATCTTCTGCTCACGCACGACGCCTGCGCGGGCGATGATGGTCACACGCCCAACCCACTCGCGAAGGTGAATCCGCCTGTGCGTGAATCCGCCGACGCGCGGGCCATCACCGCGGGCGTCGCCGACGGCACCATCACCATCCTCGGCACCGACCACGCCCCGCACTCCGAGCACGAGAAGTCCCAGCCCTTCGAGCTGGCGCCGATGGGCCTGATCGGGCTCGAGTCTGCCGTGCCGCTGTACGCCGAGGCGCTCGTACATTCCGGCGCGATCGGCTGGCCGAAGCTCATCGAATTGCTCACCATCAATCCCGCGCGCCTGCTGGGGCTCGACTCGTCACGTCCGGGCTCGCCCTCGCTGGGCGAGCTGCGTGAAGACGCACCGGGCGACGTCACCATCATCGACCCCGAGCACGCCTGGACGCTCTCCCGCGACACGCTCGCCGGCATGAGCGTGAACACGCCCTTCGTGGGGCGTTCGCTCCGCGGACGTGCGATCTGCACGATCGTCGCCGGGCACATCGTGCACGAGCTCGCGCGCCAGACCGCCTGAGCCTCTCTCACGCCAATGGTCGGCGTTCAGCGTGAACCCCAGTGAGGATCGTCTTCGCGGGCAGCCTCGTTCGACCATCGCGTCATATCACGAAGCTCGTCCATCCCCAGCGAGCCGACGTGCCCGTCGAGAAAGCCGACGACCGCCTGCCCATTCCATCGTGGATGGACATACCCCCATGCCGCGGGCTCACCACTCTCGTGGAACTTCTCTAGTGTCCAGCCGCTGGCGCTGTACTCGAACGCCTTCGTGGGCGGCACGATCTTGAAGTAGCCCTGCACCGGACCCGACTCGCCCGGCGAGCGGGCGGATGCAAACACGATCATCCTGGTCGGGGTGATCGCCCGATCAAGCTTGAACAGGCAGCCCGGGGCGTTGTTCGCGCCGCCGCCCGTCATATCCCCCCCGAAGTTGAAGTAGTTCAGCCCCATGCTCGGCGTCAGACTCACCATGTACGACCACAGCGAAGCGCGGCGATCCGCAAGCTCGCGTGCACGCTCATTGACCAGCACCGATCCCACTACCCCGCAGCCCATGTATGACACGAGCCGCCAAGGCCAGCGCCGTGCGACCTCCGCGGGCGAGAGCGGCATGCCCATGTCGTCGAGCAGCCCGGCGGACTCGTTCACGTGCCCGGGCAACAGCACGTCCCGGTGATCCATCGCGTACCCCAGATAGCCCTGCATGAGCTGCCTGCATGCCCCCAGCTCGCGAGACATCCGGGCCTGGCGTTGCGCGCCGGCGAGCGACGGGAGCAGGATGCCCACGAGCAGCGCGATGATTGCAATGACAACGAGCAGTTCGAGAAGTGTGAACGCGCGACGATGGTCCATGTGGAGCTCTCGCGACAAGCGTGCGTTGCAGGATCAACCGAGAAAAAGCGGCCAGCCGACGGAGAGAGGACGTGATGGCAACACGCCAGAGCACTTCCGACGCGCTCTCCGCCGGACTGGCCGCCATGCCCTCCCCGAACAACGATGGGAGTTTCACGGACAGGCGACATCCGAACGGATCACGTCAGCGCCGACGACGCATCGCCACGAGCCCACCAAGCCCCACGAGCGACAGAGCTCCCGGGGCCGGTATCGCTGCGAACGCGGCCGACACGTCGCCCTGCACTCCATAGCCCAGAGGAGAGCGAACGCGGCCGATTCGGGTGTACACGTCCGATTGGTTGAGTTGCAATCCATAGAGCTGCGCATGCTGCACACCAGTGAAGGAAACGCTGAAGTCCGTGATCGGCATCGCGATCCCGCTGAGATCCCACTGGAGGAGGTACGTATTGATGAACACGTCCTCCGGACCGGTCGGCATGTCCACCGTGCCGTTGTAGAACTGCTCGAGCGTGAGCGACGTCGTCGCGGCCAGTTGCTGGCTGCCGCCGTTGAAGCTCAAGGTCGGCATCTCATGGTTGAAGAAGTCGAAGGTCCACGCCTCGCCGATCTGCACCTGGAAGATCACGTTGCGCAGGTCCGCCACCGGGGTCGAGTCGGTGACGGCAAGCGTGCCGCCGTTGTTGTTGATTTCGGCGGAGAATCCGCCGAAATAGATTCCCTGCCCGGCGGGGTAGGGCCCCCCACCCGTCCCATTGCCAAGCTTGATCAAGCCAGCGTCGCCCGGCTCGGCGCTGTTGAACGTATTGGCGAGCGTCCGGTTGGAACCGATCGGTGCCGGCCACGCGGCACTGCCGGGGAATGCGCCATACCCCGGGTAATTGCCGCTCGTGAGGCCAATCCACCCGTCATACTGGGTGTTGCCAGTGATGGAAGGATTGACCAGCGCCTCACCGGGCACGTACTGGGCAAAGGCCGGCCCTGCCATCGCCACAATGGGTAGAGCGACAGCCGCGAAAGCGGAAACTCTCATCGACGCACCTCCGAGAGGGTGTCCCGTTGTCAACGGGCCCTCGTGGGGATTCGCCACCGTTCCACAGGCAATCGGGTCCATCCAGTCGTCGATGTTTCCCCTCGTCATCGCCCGATCTCACCAGCCCAGGCGCGTCTCCGGACCGGAAGGGATCGGGATGTCTCGGGGCGACGGCTGGTGCGTCGGCCGGTTGTGGTCTGTGCGGGTACAGCGGCATGACCGTTGAGCGCAATTGAGACTGCGTCTCAAGTACGACGACCCTACACACCCGTCCGCCAAGCGTCAAGCGATCCGCAGGAATACTTCCGCATCGCAAGAACCCATTCGCGCGCGCCCGCGCCTACCGCGGCGTGCGCCGTCCCGCCCACCTTGCCACCGGCCCGAGCCCGGAGCGCACCACGACACGCAGCAGCCCGCTCCGCGCCACCACTCGCGCGATCGGCGGGCTGACCGCCTCGTACGCGCCCACGAACACGCGCCCGCCCACCGACTTCCTGAGCACGCGGTTGCGATACCGCCGCAGCGTCGCGACCTCGTCCGCCCGACCGCTGCCGTACGCCGCCGTCGCGATGAAGCACTTGCTCGCGGTCTGCTGCACGCCCAGCTCGACCGCCCTCCGCTCCACCGCGTCCTTGGCGTCCTTGAGCCCCATCGACGCCCGCTCGCGCACGAGCTTGATCGCCTCGATCTTCTTCCGCGATCGGATCAGCTCATCGACGTCATCCCCCCAGCCGCTCCCCGATCCCCCGCCGGACGCTCCGCCAGGTCCGCCGCCCGCGGGGCGGAGGTCGGCCACCGCGTCCCGCACCGCGGCGATCGCCTCCATCGCCTGCTCCATCGACCCGCCGTGCCGCTCGCGGTAGAGCTTGATCGCGCCGATCTCGTCGCCCGCGAGCACCTTCTGCGTGATGTCCTGGTCCAGTTCCATGCCGCCTCCCTTGCGTTGTGGTTCCCCGGCACGGCTTATCCGCTCCACTGCCGCCACGCAACCCGCCCCCTATCATTTCCCGGCGGTTTGCCGCCCTCGGTCGCACCCCTCTCGCCCGCCCACGCGGGCGCACGAAGAGAGCAGAGAAAGGACCATTCCATGCCCGTCCGCATCGGCATCAACGGCTTCGGTCGCATCGGTCGCCTCGTCTACCGCATCGCCTCCGAAGATCCGAACATCGAGATCGTCGCCATCAACGACCTCGTCCCCGCCGACAACCTCGCCTACCTCCTGAAGTACGACACCATGCACGGGCGCTACCGCCTCAACGGCAAGCCCGTTGAGATCAGCGCGACGGAGAACTCCTTCACCGTCAACGGCAAGACCACCAAGACCATGGCCGAGAAGGACCCCGCCAAGCTCGGCTGGGGCGCGATGGGCGTGCAGTACGTCCTCGAGTCCACCGGCCTCTTCACCGACCACGAGAAGGCCTCGCTCCACCTCCAGGCGGGCGCCAAGCGCGTCATCATCTCCGCGCCCACCAAGAGCGAGCCCGCGCAGGTCCCCACGCTCTGCTACAAGGTGAACCACGAGACCTACGACGCCGCCAAGCACACCATCATCTCCAACGCCTCGTGCACCACCAACTGCCTCGCGCCCATCGCGAAGGTCATCAACGACGAGTTCGGCCTCGAAGAAGGCCTCATGACCACCGTCCACGCCGCGACCGCCACCCAGCCCACGCAGGACGGGCCCAGCAAGAAGGACTGGCGCGGCGGGCGAAACGCCTACCAGAACATCATCCCCGCGAGCACCGGCGCCGCGAAGGCCGTCACGCTCTGCATCCCCGCCCTCAAGGGCAAGCTCACGGGCATGTCCTTCCGCGTGCCCACCGCCGACGTCTCCGTCGTGGACCTGACCTTCCGCACCGCCAAGCCCACCAGCCTCGACGCGATCAACAACGCGATGAAGGCCGCGGCCAACGGCTCGATGAAGGGCGTCCTCGCGTACACCGACGAGGAGGTCGTCTCCAGCGATTTCATTAGCGATCGCCACTCGTCGATCTTCGACGCCAAGGCCGGCATCCAGCTCAATGACCGCTTCTTCAAGGTCGTGTCGTGGTACGACAACGAGTCCGGATACGCCACCCGCTGCGTCGACATGCTCCGCCTGCTCGCCAGCAAGGACTGATCGAACGCGGTCCGCGACCCCGCGTGACGTTGGATCGAAGGTTCAGAGGAAAGGAGGCCCACGATGCCCTACTACACCAAGCTCGGCAAACTCCCGAAGAAGCGCCACGTCCAGTTCCGCCGCCCAGACGGCGCGCTGTACAGCGAGGAACTCTTCGGCACCGAGGGCTTCGTCGGGCCCACCTCCACCCTCTACCACATCCACCCGCCCACACAGGTCACGGGCTGGAAGAACCTCTACACCACCAAGCCCGAGTACGTCGAGACCGACGTGATGCGCATGCGTCACCTCAAGACCCGACCCGTCAAGCCCAAGGGCGACCCCGTCACCGGGCGCGTCATCATCCTCGGCAACAGCGACGTCGAGATGAGCATCTGCAATCCCAAGGAGCAGATGGGCTACCACTTCAAGAACGCCCAGGGCGACGAGTGCATCTTCATCCACTTCGGCTCGGGCACCGCGTACACCATGTTCGGAACGCTCGCGTTCGGGCCCAAGGACTACCTCGTCATCCCCAAGGGCACGATCTACCGCATCGAGTTCAACCCGCTCGCCGACGAGGACCGCCCCGAGGGCGTCGCACGCGAGGACATGCCCTACGGCAAGTTCGTCTGCTTCGAGACCGCCAACGCCAGCCACATCCTGCCGCCGCCGCGATATCTCTCCAAGCAGACCAGCCAGTTCCTCGAGCACGCGCCGTACTGCGAGCGCGACCTTCGCCTGCCCGAGCTCCCGCTCACCTACGACGAGGACGGCGAGTTCGAGGTCCGCATCAAGGCCCGCGACTCGGTGCATTCCTACGTCTATCCCTACCACCCGCTCGACATCGTCGGCTGGGACGGCTGCTACTACCCCTACTGCTTCAACATCGACGACTTCGCCCCCATCGTCGGCAAGCTCCACATGCCCCCGCCCATCCACCAGACCTTCGAGGGGCACAACTTCGTCATCTGCTCCTTCTGCCCGCGCGTGCTCGACTTCCATCCCGACGCCGTCCCCGTCCCCTACAACCACTCGAACATCGACTCCGACGAGGTCCTCTACTACGTCGAGGGCAACTACAAGGCACGCCGCGGCATCGAGTCGGGCTCGGTCAGCCTGCATCCGCAGGGCATCCCCCACGGCCCGCACCCCGGCACCGTCGAGGCGTCGCTCGGCGCGAAGTTCACCAACGAGCTCGCGGTCATGTGCGACACCTTCCGCCCGCTCTATCCGACGAAGGCCGCGCTCGAGCTCGACGACGCGCACTACCCCGAGAGCTGGCGGCAGGACCACTTCGCCCCGGGTGAGGTCCGTTCGGCACGCGCGCAGGACGCCCAGCCCGTTGCCGCGAACGGCACCAAGGGCGTCAAGGGCACCAACACCTGGGACTGATCCGCTCGCGGGCACAACCTAAACGCAACCGCCCGGGCCGGAAACGAAGTACGATGACGTGCGCACGATCGCGATGATCGAGTGATCGTCACGATTGCGCGCACAATCCCGGCGTTCATGTTCCACGTGGAACATCCCGACTGGAGAAAGCCATGCCCAAGCGCCGCCCCGCCTTCGTCCCGACTGGCCTCGCCCCGACCGGTTTCGCACGCACCGCGATCGTCCTCGCCCTGTCCGCGGGCGTGGTCGGGCTCGCGTCCGTCACGCTCCTCGCCCAGCCCGCCACCCCGGCGCAAGCCCAGCCGGCGGGCCAGCCGCAGGGGCAGCCGGGGCGTGGTCGCGCCCCGGGCGGCGGCTTCGGGTTCAACCCGATGGAATTGGTCGGCGCGCTCAAACAGACCGAGGGCTGCCTGGGCGTCGAGCTCGCGGGCACGATGGGCGGCAAGCGCTCGATCATCGCGTGGTTCAAGGACCCCGAGTCGGTCAAGCGTTGGTATCGCAGCGACACGCACCAGCGGATGATGGGCGAGTTCGCGAAGGGCGCCGAGGGGCACCAGCCGCTCGCGCACATCGGCGACTACGCGGGCCCGGTGATGGTGATGGCGACGATCACGCCCAGCGACAAGGCGCAGCTCGACGGGGTGGAGTTGCCGATCTCGCAGATCTCGATCGAGCTGTACGCGCCGCTCCCGGGCGGGGCGTTCGTGGGCGGTCGCCTCGCGCCCGAGGGCTTCGAGGTGCCGCACATGCGGGACTACACGCCCAAGGACGGCGGCGCGGAGTAAGGAGTTCGATCACTCCTGCGCTTCGCGCGGGATGGTCAGGCCGATCGGGGGCGGCTGGTCGTGCGCGTCGGAGTCCGATTCAGACTTCTTGTCCGGAGAGGGTGATGCGTCCTGCATCGCCTTGATCTCCTGGAAGAGGTTCGTGCGGATGCGGAGCATGACGGCGCGGACGAGCTCTTCCATGCCGAACGAGCCCACGTCGACCTGGAGCAGCGTCATGCGCTCGGTGAGGCGCCGCGTGGAGATGGCGAGGTCGTGCCCGTCGTCGTCCTCGACGTAGATGGTCCGGCGGTCCACGGAGGGATCGTCGTTCTCCGTGTCCTCGCGCCGGCGTGTGAGGCCGAGCTGGTCGATCGCCTTGAGCGCGGCCTGCTCGACGAGGGCGTACTCGGCCTCCTCTACGACGCTCAGGCGTCCCTGCTTGTACACGGCGGTCGCGAAGTTCGTGCCCTGGAAGGCCGCGCCGACGGCGGCGAACTCGAGCCCGCCCGCGCAGGACGTGAGCCCGACGGCGCAGAGGGCGAGGGGCGCGAGCGTGAGGTACGTCTGGCGTCGGCGTGCGTCGTGCATGCGACGCAGCATACGCGCCGATCGGCGGTTCAGTTCGCCGGCACGAGGGCGGCGGCGCCGAGGCGGGTTGCGGCCTTCGTGGGCGACTCGTCGAACACGTAGCCCAGCGCCTCGCCGTCCATGTTGAACAGGAGCACGGCGTCCGCATCGGGCTCGAAGCGGCGCGCGGGCTGGAAACGCTCGCCCGAGTATCGCGCGGTCCTGCTGACGCGGACGGCATCGACGAGGCCCGTGAAGGGGCTGGTCGGATTGCCGTTGCCATCGACGTCGGCGCCGATCACGAGCGGGAGGTTGTTGGTCTTGCGGCTGCCCGAGCCGGGGACGCGCGCGACGAGCGCACCGTCCACGTACAGGCGGACCTCGCTCCCATCGAACACGCCCGCGACGTGGTGCCAGCGGTCGGGCTGGAGCACCGGCTTCTCGGCCTCGGCGGACGCGTACGCGCTCCCGACGAAGACGCTGAACTCGGGCTTCCCGTTGCTCACGAAGAGGCCGTAGTCGCTGGACTCGGTCTTGCACACGAGCCCGGTGCGGCGATTGAAGCCATCGGCCTTGAGCCACGCCTCGACGGTGAGCGGGCCATCGGGAAGATTAAACGCGTTGCTGGGGATCACGAGCGCGGCGCCATCGCCAGTGCGGATCGCGAGCTCGCCTTCGGAGCGCGGCGGGATGATCGAGTGAACGTCGAGCGGGATCTCGGCGTGGACCGGCGGGATCTCGTAGCGGAACGCTTCGGTCAGCAGGTCCTGGCTCAGCACGAGCTCCGCGGGGCGGTACGCGCGATCGAGCGAGTCCTCCATGCGCGAGACGCGGAACGAATACTCGCGGGTCTTACCGGCGGGGATCACGCCGTGCGTGTGGTCGGGCTCGAAGATCCAGCGGCTGTCGTCGGATTCTGCGGCGAGGGTGATATCAACATCGAACCCGGTGGGGTTGGCGATGGTCGCGGTGAGGACGGTGGGCGCGACGGAGCCGTCGGGCTTGATCTTCGCCTCGCCCGCGACGGGCACGGCGGCGCCCGCGAGGGTGGTGGCGGCGACGGTGAGCTGCTCGGTCAGTTCGCGCGGGTCGATGAACTCGCCCACGGGCACGGCGGCGGTGGCGATCTGGCCCTTGCGGACGGTGACGATGTTGAAGTGGTGCAGCATGCCGGCGCGGGGCGCGTCGAAGGTCTGGTGTCCGCCGACGGTGGCGAGAGTGAAGTATTCGATGCCGTCCTGCTCGTCGTACTTCATCTGGTGGATGTGCCCCGCGAAGACGGCGGAGACATTGCCGGCCTTGGCGAGCATCTCGTGCACGCGGTCCCAGTCGTCGCCGTAGTTGCCCTTGCGCCAACGCGGATGGTGGAGGAAGGCGAAGACGTGGTCCGCGTCCTTGGCCTTGTCGAGGACGCTCTCGAGCCAGCGGAACTGCTCCTCGCTCATGCGCTGCGATTCGGGCTTGGAGATGCTCTTCTCGCCGGTTTCGGGGTTGCCCTCGTCGGAGTAGAGGGCGATGAACCAGCAGTTCTTGTGCTCGAAGGCGTACCAGAGGGGGCCGAAGTACATCTCGTACTCGTGCTCGTGCTCGCCCTGCGGCTTGCCCTCAAGCCCGTTGGGCCCGCGCCAGTAGACGTCGTGGTTGCCCGCGACGGGGAACCAGGGGCAGATGAGCTCGTCCATCGCGGACTTGAACTCGCGCATCTGCTTCATCCAGAGGTCGTTCTCGTTGTAGCCCTGGACGAGGTCGCCCACGGTCATGACGAGGTCGGGCTCGATGAGGTTGACCTCGCGGATGGCGTCCTTGAGCACGGCGACGCCCTCGTCGGGGCCGCCCGTGCGATCGCCGAAGACGACGAAGCAGAACGCGTCCTGCTCGCCCGGGAGGGGGAGGACGACGGGGCTGGTGCGGTTGGTGGTGTAGCGGTCGGGCGTGGGCTCGACGGTGGGATGGTCGGGGTTGTGCTGGTGCGTGTGGCGGGTGTGCTCGCGGTCGGTGGTGTTGTTGCGCGGGGTGAGAGCGCCGCCGCCATCATCGTGCTGGGCGAGGGCGGGCGCGCCCCCGGTGGCGCAGGCGAGGAGGGCGGAGAGTGCGATCGCGGTGCGGCGGGTCATGGGGAGTCTCCCGAGGTGTGAAGGCGGAGAGACGTTATCCGGTGCGAGGGGCGGCGTGTGTGAAGGAAGGGTGAAGAAGGGATCGAGCGGAGTCCACAATGCCGCCCGAGTCCATGTCTCCGGGGGATCCATTGGCTCAAGGACTTGTGCGTGACGAGCGACGAAGAGTCTTCCACCTAGTCCCGCATTCTGCTGGATTCCAATACACTGGGAGCATGGGTATATCGAGAGTAGGACGCAGGTGGTGGCATGCAAAGCCCGTGGAATGGATCGCGGGCTGTACCCTTGGCATCGTGGGCACATTGATCACCCAGCGAGTCCTGGCCGACAGGCTCGAACTCGGATACAACATCGTGACATCGCCCGTGCTCGATCCCCTCGTTCCTGACGGCGATCGATTCAGCCTCAATATTGGTGACAGCACGATCCAGAGCCCATTCTTTTCAACCGCAACGATCACCAATAGTGGAAACGTACATCTCGATTCCGTTCAGGTATATCTGGAGGTGAATGCCCGCATCGTTTCGTTCTATGTTGCTTCCGACAGAAACGCTTTAAGGCAGGCAACGCAGTGGCGGATCGCCGAGAACGGGCAGGGCGCATACGTCCAATGCCCGCCACTGAATCGTGGTGCAACAATATCGTTCGTCGTGGTCCATGAAGGAATGCCATCACAACAAGTCACGCTCGATTCTGTCGACCGTGGAGTGGTACTTTCCAAGATTGATCACTCTGCGTCGCTCGGCGTGCGGTTGGGCACCGTCGCACTTGCCGGCCTAATGGGCCTCTTGACGGGTACAGCTGCCGCGACGGCGACCGAGTCTCCACTACTCATAAGACGGCTCAAGTCGAAGCGGAAAACACGGTCATCGTCGTTGCGACACGAGACAGACTCAATGTGCAAGTAATCCAAGCTGAAACTGGTCGAACTCGCCGCTCATTCGCCCGGGATGTAGCTGATCGTGCCCTCCCACGGGCTCGATGCGCTGGCGTAGAGGCGCTTCGGAATCCGCCCGGCGAGGTAGGACTGGCGGCCGGCCTCGCAGGCCTTGCGCATCGCGTGGGCCATCGTGACGGGGTCCTTCGCGTGCGCGATGGCGGTGTTGAGGAGCACGCCGTCGGCGCCGAGCTCCATCGCGATCGCGGTGTCGCTGGCGGAGCCGACGCCGGCGTCGAGGATGACGGGGTAGTCGGGATCGGCGCGTTTGAGCTTCTCGAGGCAGAGGACGATGTTGGCGCGGTTGAGCACGCCCTGGCCCGAGCCGATGGGCGAGCCGGCGGGCATCACGCTCGCGGCGCCGGTCTGCTTGATCTTCTCGGCGATGATCGGGTCGTCGGAGGTGTAGCAGAGGACCTGGAAGCCATCGCGCACGAGCTCGCGGCACGCTTCGAGGGTGCCGACGGGATCGGGGAGGAGGGTCTGCTTGTCGCCCAGGACCTCGAGCTTGACCCAGCTCGCGCCGGGGTTGCCCAACTGTTCGAGGATCTCGCGGCCCAGGCGGGCGACGCGGACGGCGTCCTCGGCGGAGAAGCAGCCGGCGGTGTTGGGGAGGATGGTGTAGCGGGCGAGGTCGAGGTGGTCGAGGAGGGACTCGCCCTTGTCGTTGTAGAGGCGCTCGCGGCGGACGGCGACGGTGACGAC
This sequence comes from Phycisphaerales bacterium, assembly GCA_034004365.1. Taxonomy (GTDB): domain Bacteria; phylum Planctomycetota; class Phycisphaerae; order Phycisphaerales; family UBA1924; genus JAVEWV01. The sequence goes on along the minus strand of JAVEWV010000015.1, from coordinate 13,006 downwards.
CTCGGCGCCGGAGGCGTCGAGCGCGGCGGCCATCTGGGGGAAGGAGGCGTACTTGCCCGTGCCGACGAAGAGGCGGCTGTGGAAGGTGCGTCCGGCGATGGCGAGGGGCGCGAGGGCGGGCTCGGGGAGGGTGGGTGCGGTCGTCGGGGCGGGGGTCATGGCTGATCTTTGGCGCACATTGGGGCGCAGATGGGGGCGGAGATCCGGGCTCAGGGCTCAGGGTGGGATGCGTGCGCCGGGGGCGGGGCGGGGCGGTATCCTGCGGGCCCCCGACGGGACGTGCGGGGGATGTGGTCGGGGGATTGGGGCAGGAGGCCGCGTGACGAGACGAGATGGAGTGTGCGGGCGCTCGGGCGTGCGTGGACGGAACGCGAGCGGTGCGCGGCGCGCCCGGCTGTGTGCGGCGGCGGGGCTCGCGATCGGGCTCTCGGTCGGGGCCGCAGGAGCGCAGGAGCGGGCGATCGATCCGCTCGACCTGACGGGCGCGTCGTTCCAGGGGATCAGGCTGCCGCTGGCGGTCAGCAACGGCTGGTTCGGGGCGGCGGGGCGGCGGATGTGGGCGTGGCGCGAGGGCGGGACGCAGCGTCTCCTGATCGAGGGCGATGTGCGGATCCGGCTGGGCCTGCAGGAGTTCGCGGCGAAGCGCGCGGCGGTGTGGTTCGAGACGGTCGAGGCGTCCGGGGGCGGGGGCGAGTCGGGCGGCGAACGACAGGTGTACGTGTACTTCGATGACGTGCGCACGCCGACGGCGGATGCGGCGGTCGCGGTGTCGGCGAATCGGCTCGCGGTGCGCGGGGTGGTGAGCGCGGAGGACGAGGTCGAGGTTCGCGCGGACCTGATGGAGAAGGGGCGGCCGCGGGACATGTTCCTGCTAGAGGCGGAGCGGGACTTCGCGAACGCGCTGCGGCGGGTGGCGAGCGGGCTGCCGCTCGATGAGCCGGAAGAAGCGGCGGGCGGGATCCAGGTTCCGATCGCGGAAGCGGCGCGACCCGCATTGCGCGGATCGGAGTCGCTCCCGGAGGATGCGGAGTCGGCGCTGCGCGGGCTCTCGGCGGGTGATGAGCGTGCGCCGATCTTCGCGGACACGGGCGTGCTGAGCGTGAACGCGGGCGATGCGACGATCGTCGGCGGTGAGGGCGAGAATGCGGTGCTCGTGACGGACGGTGTGGCGCTCCAGTACTGGGATCGCGCTTCGCGGAGGACGCTCCAACTCTCGGCGGAACGCGGGGTGGTGTTCCTGTCCAAGGGCGCGGCGATGGACTCGATGACGTTCGCGGCGCGAGACGTGCGCGGGATCTATCTCGAGGGCGGCGTGACGGCGAGCGATGGGCAGTACACGCTGCGGGCGCCGCGGATCTATTACGACGTCGAGCGGAACGCGGCGGCGGCGGTGGATGCGGTGTTCTGGACGTATGACCGGCGCCTCGCGATGCCGCTGTACCTGCGGGCGGAGGTGGTGCGGCAGGAATCGGCGACGCAGTTCTCGGCGGGCAGGGCGACGATGGCGAACTCGGCGTTCTTCACGCCGCACTTCTCGATCGGGACGACGAGCGTGACGCTGACGCGGCTCGAGGACGAGGATCGGACGGTCGTCGACGCGAAGAACATCACGCTGGTGGCGGGCGGGCTGATCCCGTTCCTGTATGTGCCGCGGCTGAAGGGCGATCCGCGGGACGTGCCGCTCCGTGAGCTGGGGTATGAGGACTCGGCGGGGAGCGGCCAGGCGCTGACGACGGCGTGGGACACGCTGTCGATCCTCGGGATCGACGCGGGGCCCGGGCTCGACGCGGAGACGCTGCTGGACTGGTACTTCGATCGCGGGGTCGCGTTCGGGCAGCGGCTTTCGTGGGTGGGCGATCGACGGCGCGGCGAGGCGTTCGGATACATCCTGCCCGATGACGACGGCAAGGACACCACGCGGACGGGCGCGGAGATCCAGCCGGATAGTCGCACGCGGGGGATCCTGCTCGGCGAGCAGAAGTGGAACATCGACGATCAATGGTCGGTGTTCGCGGAATTGGCATATGTGAGCGATGCGACGTTCGTCGATGCGTTCTTCCCCGAGCTGGGCGAGTCGGGGCGCGAGCTTGCGACGAGCGTGATGCTGCGGCGTACGACGCAGCAGAGCCTGTTCGTGGGGCAGGCGCGGGCGAACCTCAACGACTTCTCCGCGAACGAATACCTGCTCTCGAGCCAGGGCTTCACGGTCGAGCGGCTGCCCGAGCTGCGGTACATCCGCCCGGGCGATGACATCTTCGATGAGGGGCGGCTCACGTATCACGGCGAAACGAGCCTGTCGAACCTGCGGATGAAGTTCTTCGAGCCCGAGGCGCAGGACATCGGCTTCATCCGGGCCAGGCAGTCGCAGGAGTTCTTCGGGATCGATCCCGACCAGTCGCAGGAGGACGCGCTCCGCGCGCAGGGCTACATCTCGGACGACGTCGTGCGGCTCGACACGCGGCACGAGCTCGGCGCACCGATGGAGTTCGGAGCGCTGGACGTCACGCCGTTCGTCGTCGGAAGATTGACGGCGTGGGACAACTCGTTCGAGGCGTACTCGCCGCAGGAGGACGACAAGGTGCGTCTGTGGGGCGGGGGCGGGGTGCGTTTCGGGACGGAGATCTACCGCGTCGACAACGGCATGGAATCGCGCGTGCTCGACCTGCACCGCGTGCGGCACATCATCCGTCCGCACGCGACGCTGTGGGCGGCGGACACGACGATACAGCGCGATGACCTGCCGGTGTATGACGAGTCGGTCGAGGGGATCTCGGACGGGACGGCGGTGCACCTCGCGCTCGATCAGACGTGGCAGACGCAGCGCGGCGGGCCGGGGCGCTGGCGGAGCGTGGACGTGCTGCAACTGAACGTGGCGTACACAAACTTCGGGCGTGATACGGACGAGGAATCGCCGATCGGGCGATGGATCGACGGACGGCCCGAGCTGTCGAACCCGGGCGAGTTTGTGGACGCAGAGGCGATCTGGGAGGCGTCGGACGCGGTGGCGTTCAGCGGGCGGACGGTGTACGACCTACGCCTGAACCAGCAGGCGATCTCGAGCGTCGGCGTGCTGCTCGATCAGCAGGCGGACCTGTCGGCGTACGCGGCGCTGAGCTACATCAACTCGCAGGACGATTCGTCGCTGGACGCGGGCGTGCGATACCGCCTGAGCCCGAAGTACTACGTCGGCGCGGGGGTGGGATACAACTTCGACGAGGACCAGATCCAGAACCTGCGCCTGTCGGTGGAGCGGGAGCTGCCGAACTTCACGTTCCGCGCCACGGCGAGCTTCGACAACATCCAGGAAGAGACGAGCTTCGGATTCTCGATCCGCCCGAATGGCGTGCGATCGGGCGGGCTCGCGGCACGGGGCATCGGGGCGAGCGATGCGCGTCAACGCGGGAGCGGGCTGGGCGGCTGACGCTCGACCTCGCCCAGGAGCGCCATGTCGCGCTCAACGAGCGCGAGGCGGAGCATCGCGAGTGCGGCGAGTGCGGACCATTCGCGGATCGCGTCGCGCGAGCCCCTGAACAGGAAGCGGCGCGCGTGGGCGTTCGCCCCATGTGCAGCGCGCGAGGCGAGGGCGATCCATACGGTGCCGACGGGCTTTTCGGGCGTGCCGCCGTCGGGACCGGCGATGCCCGTGACGGCGAGGGCGTGCGTCGCGCCGGTGGCGCTCAGCGCGCCGCGGGCCATCGCGAGCGCGACGGGCGCGGAGACGGCGCCATGCTCGGCAAGAACACCCTCGGCGACGCCCAGGTGCGCGATCTTCATCTCGTTGGCGTAGGTGACGAGCCCGCCCAGGAAGGCGCGCGATGCGCCGGGGACGGAGGTGATGCGCTGCGCGATCATGCCGCCCGTGCAGCTTTCGGCGGTGGCGCAGGTCTCGCGGCGCTCGGTCAGCAGTTCGACGATGGTCTGCTCGAGCGTCGCGTCGCCTGTTGCGAAGACGGCGGGTTCGAGCATGGAACGGATGTCGCGCTCGAGGTCGTCGAGCGTGTGCGCGACGGCGTCCTCGTTGCAGGGCGTTGCGCTCTCGAAGCGGATGCGGCAGGTGACGATGCCGCCACTGGCGGTGGTGCCGACGAGTGGGTTGCGCTCGCGCGACATGAGGTTGCCGGAGGGGTGGTGGGCGAAGCGTTCGGCGATCGCGGATTCGCCCAGGCCCACGGTGCGGAGGAATCGCGTGCGGACGAGCCCGGGCGGCGGGCGGAGGCGCGGGCGGACGTGGTCCTCGAACATCGGTTGCATCTCGCGCGGCGGGCCCGGAAGGGCGCAGACGAGCGCGCCGGTGGGCGCGGTGAGCGCGAGGCCCGGGGCGGTGCCGTGCGGGTTGGGGAGGCATGTCGCGGATGTAGGGCGGAGGGCCTGGACGAGGTTGGTCGCGGGCATTTCGCGGTATCGGAAGGTGTACCACGCGCGCAGCGCGGCGAGGGCCTCGGCATCCTGTACGAGCTCTTCGGAGAGCAGGCGCGCGAGGGACTGGCGGGTGAGGTCGTCGTCGGTGGGACCGAGCCCGCCGGTCGAGAGGACGAGGTCGGCGGTGGAGCTCAGACGCTCGAAAGCGTGGGTGATGGCGCCCAAGTCGTCGGGGACGGTCGCGTGCTCGATGGTGACGATGCCGAAGGAGAGCAGGCGGTCGGCGAGCCAGCGCGAGTTGGTGTCGAGGTTCTGCCCGAGGGTGAGCTCGTCTCCGATCGAGAGGATCGCGGCACGTCGGTGCGTGGTCATGGTGGAGCGTATCGATGCGAACGGGTCAGGGGCTGGGGACGAAGATGGTCGTGCCGCTGTCGGCGTCGCGGCGGCCCAGGGCGCAGTCGGCGATGACGCGCGCGACGGCCTCGGGCGTGAGCGTCTTCTGAGCCGGGATCTGCTGCTCGGAGAAGATCGCGCGGAGCATGGGCGTCTCCACGGCGCCCGGGGCGACGGCGAAGGCGCGGATGTTCAGGCGCTTGCCCTCCCGCTCGCAGGAACGTACGAAGGAGTTCACGGCGCTCTTGGCGGCGGCGTAGGCGAAGAAGCCGGGGAAGGGGTCGTCGGTACCCATCGTCGAGGTGCACACGATGCGGCCCGACTTGCGGCTTGAGAACACGGGCCACGCGGCGGCGATGGCGTAGGCCGGGGCGAGGGCGTTGGTGCGGAAGGCGTCCTCGATGATCTCCGGGGTGTGCCGGTCGATGGGCAGGAGCGGCGCGGTCCCGGCGTTCAGGATGAGCGCGTCGAGGCGGGCGAAGCGTTCGAGGGCGGCGTCGACCATTGCCCTCGCCGACGCTGGCAGGCCCACGTCGAGCGGGAGGACGAGGCATTCCGTGCCCATGTCGGACTGGCACAGGCGCGCGGTGTCTTCGAGCGGCTCGCGGCGGCGTGCGACGAGCACGAGGTTGTAGCCCTCGCGGGAGAGAATGCGGGCGACCTCGCGTCCGATGCCGGAGCCCGCGCCGGTCAGGATGGCGACGGGCGCGTTCGGGGTGGATTCGGTCATGGGGGATTGTTCTCCCGTATGATCCGCGGCGTTTGAGCGTCGCCCGGGGCGAATGGGTTCGTCCGCGACCGCGATCGGATGCTTCGGGCGAGGACGAATGAAGCTGACGGGAGCCATCGTGATCGCGTGCCTGCTGGCGGTGCTGTCGCTGCCGCTGGTGGCGCGGCGGACCGCGGGCGGCGGCGAGGTTCGGGCGACGGACTCTGTCCGCACGCTGGTGGTCATCACGCCGCACGTGGAGCAGATCCTGGCGGAGTTCGGGCCCGCGTTCAGCGCGTGGCACGAGCGGCGGTATGGCGAGGCCGTGCGGCTCGACGTGCGACGTCCGGGCGGGACGAGCGAGATCCTCAAGCAGCTCTCGGCGCAGTACTCCGCGGCGTGGAAGGGCGGGCACTTCGACGAGCGGACGCTGGAGTTCACCGGCGCGGTCAGCGATTTTCCCGACGTGATGTTCGGCGGCGGGAGCTACGACCACGGGCGGGTGAAGGATGGCATCAAGGTCGAGCGTGCGGACGGCGAGTCGGTGACGCTGCCCATGTCGACGCCGATGGGATTCACGCAGGAACAGCTCGATGCGTGGTACGGCGAGAACGTGATCGGGAGCGGCGTGCTCTACGACCCCGAGCAGTACTGGCTCGGGACGGCGCTGTCGAGCTTCGGGATCGTTTACAACCGCGAGGTGATGTCGCGGCTTGGGGTCGATGAGCCCGAGAGCTTCGGCGACCTGACCGATCCGAAGCTGCGCGGGTGGATCGCGCTCGCCGACCCGCGACAGTCGGGATCGATCACGACGACGTTCGACTCGATCCTGGCGGCGGAGGGTTGGGACGAGGGGTGGCGGATCCTGCGTGAGATGTGCGCCAATGCGCGGTACTTCACGATGTCGTCGACGAAGCCGCCGATCGACGTGAGCATGGGCGAGGCGGCCGCGGGGCTGGCGATCGATTTCTACGGGCGTTCGCAGGCGCAGTCGGTGATGCGTGAGGGCGAGTCGCGGGTGGGATATGCGGACCCGGCGGGGTCGGTGCAGATCGATGCGGACCCGGTGTCGATCCTGCGCGGCGGGCCCGACCCGGAACTCGCGCGGCGCTTCGTTGAGTTCTGCATGAGCGAGGAAGGCCAGGCGCTGTGGCAGTTCCACAGCCGGGCGTATCGCGAGCGGAACGGCACGGCGGGCGTGGTGGGCAAGGATGGTGTGACGCTGGGGCCGACGACGTACGAGCTGCGCCGCCTGCCGGTGCGGCGGGTGATGTACGAGCGGTACTTCGAGCACTTCGTGGACCGGGTGGATCCATTCGCGATCGCGTCGAGCGCGCGGCCCGGGGCGTGGCGGAGCGCGATCGGCATCATGATGGGCGCGTTCGCGATCGACACGCTCGACGATCTGCACCCCGCGTGGGACGCGCTGTGCCGGGCGCGGGCGGACGCGTCGTTCCCCCCCGGGGCGCTGGCGGAGATGGAGCGGCTGTTCTACGCGTGGCCCGAGCAGGAACTGGGCGACGGGCGGGTGCTGGTCTTCAGCGAGGCGAACTACCGGGACGTGCGGGGGGCGTGGCGCGACCCGGCGGTGCAGGCAAGGGCGCAGATCGCGTACACGAAGTTCTTCGCGGAGAACTACCGGCGTGTGGTCGATATCTACCACGGGCGTGAAGTAGGTTCGGACGCGGGAGTGATAGGCCAGGGGGAGAGGAAGGACGCCGCATGAGCCAGTCGGGCGAAGCGACGCTTGACGCGTCGGGACGGATGCGGCTTCCCTCACGGACGAAGATCGTCGCGACGATCGGCCCGGCGAGCGACTCGCCCGAGATGGTGCGCCGCCTGATCGAGGCGGGCGTCAACATCTTCCGCTTCAACTTCTCGCACGGCACGCTGGAAGACCACGCGCGGCGGCTCGGCGTCGTGCGGAAGGCACAGGCGGAGCTGGGCGTGCAGGTCGCGTGCCTGGGAGACCTCGCGGGGCCCAAGATCCGCCTTGGGCAGATGCCCGAGGCGGGGATCGAGTTTGAGGCGGGTTCGGACGTGCTGCTGCTGCGGGACGCGTCGTCGATCGGCGGCGTGGGGACGGTGCGCGATGGGGTGGTGCACGCGCCGATCAACTACGCCGCGATGATCGACGAGGTGCATCCGGGGCAGCGCGTGCTCATCAACGACGGGGCGGTGCGGATGCTCGCGGTCGAGCGTGCGCCGGACGGCTCTTCGCTGCGCTGCCGCGTGACGGTGGGCGGGCTAGTGACGAGCCGCAAGGGCATCAACCTTCCCGAGAGCGACGTGCGCGTGGAAGCGGTGACGGAGAAGGACTGGGCGTGCGTCGCGTGGGCGGTGGAGCACGGGCTGGACTTCCTCGCGCTGAGCTTCGTGCGCCGTGCGGAGGACGTGCTGCTGCTGAAGGATCGGCTCGCGGGGATGTGCGCGATCGACCGCGAACGCAGCGAGGTAGAGGGCTCGGCGATCCCGGTGGTCGCGAAGATCGAAACGCCGCGAGCGCTCGAGAACATCGAGGCGATCGTGGAAGCGACGGACGCGGTGATGGTGGCTCGAGGTGACCTGGGCGTCGAGATGGACATCGCGCGCGTGCCCGTGGAGCAGAAGCGGATTTTGCGGGCGAGCGACGCGTGGGGCAAGCCGTGCATCGTGGCGACGCAGATGCTCGAGTCGATGATCACGAGCGCGACGCCGACGCGCGCCGAGGCGGGCGACGTCGCGACGGCGATCTTCGACGGGGCGGACGCGGTGATGCTCTCCGCGGAGACGGCGACGGGCAAGCATCCGGCGCTCGTCGTGGAGACGATGCGCCGCATCGCGCGGTTCGCGGAGGACGCGGTCGATGAGCGCGATCAGTATCCCACGCCGCCCGCGCGGATGGTGGCGCAGCGGCACCGGACGGCGTCGCTGGCGCACGGCGCGTGGGACATCGCGCACGACATCGGCGCGCGGGTGATCGCGTGCTGGTCGCAGCGCGGGGGCACGGCGCGGTTCCTTTCGCAGACGGGGTTCCAGGCGCCGATCGTGGCGTACACGTCGAGCGAGCGCGAGGCGCGGCGGATGTGCCTGATGCGGGGCGTGACGCCCGTCGTGACGCCGCCGCCCGAGTCGGGGGCGCTCGCGGACTGGCATCGCCAGGTGGAGCGTGACCTGCTGCGCTGGGGCTGGGTCGCGAAGGGTGATTACGTCGTGCTCGCGGCGGGCAGGCCGCTCGGGCAGGCGAAGAGCACGAACAGCGTGACGGCGCTCAAGGTGGGCGACCACATCGCGGGCGGGCCGCAGGGCGATCCGGCGCGGTGAAGAGTTTCACTCGCGCGGTGACGGCGTGCGCGAGGCTGGGCCCGCGATTCGATCGGCGATGATCTCGATGGGATGCATGGCGCGAACGCCGGTCGCGTCGCGGACCTGGTGTCGGCAGCTCGTGCCGGGAGCGGCGATCTCCGCAGAGGCGGGCGCAGCGCGGACGGCGGGGAAGAGCGTGAGCTCGCCGATGCGATTGGAAAGATCGAAGCGATCGGTGGTGTAACCAAAGCTGCCGGCCATGCCGCAGCAGCCAGAGTCGAGCGTGGTGACGTGCTCGCACACGCGCTGGAGCGCGCGGGCGGAGGTCTCGGCGCCCCAGAGGGCCTTCTGGTGGCAGTGCGCGTGGAGGGTGGCTTCGCCGCGGGGCTGGAGCGTGCGCTCGATGGCGGCGGAGCGCGGGTGCATGCTCCACGCGCGATCGAGGAAGTCCTCGGCGAGGAAGCAGTGGTCGGCGATCTCGCGCATGCGCTCGCGCGGGATGGACGTGCGGAGCGATTGCCAATCGTCCTTGATCGCGCTGAGGCACGACGGTTCGAGGAAGAGGATCGCCCGCACGCCGGGGGCGCGGGCCCAGTCGAGCAGGCTGCGTGCGGAAGACTCGACGACGCGGCGAGCGTCCTCAAGCAGGCCGGTCGAGATGAGCGCACGCCCGCAGCAGCCGGGGCGTGCGAGGCGGACCTCGTAGCCCAGCGCCTCGAACACACGCTTCGCGGCGAGCCCGATGCGCGGCTCGTTGAACGTCGTGAAGCAGTCGCCGAAGAGGACGACGATGGGGCGATGCGCGGCGTGCTGCGGCACGTGGCGTGCGTCGCGCGAGAAGGCGCGCGTGAGCGGCTTCTCGAAGTGCGGCAGCGAGCGGCGGCGATCGATCCGTGCGAAGCGTTCGAGCAACATACGCGTCGGCGGGAGGTCGTTCATGAACGTCGCCAGACGCGGGGTGAGGCCGGCGAGCGCGTTGAGGATGTGGACGTGCCCCATGAGGCGTGCAGCGAGCGGGGTGCGACCACGATCCTTGTAGTGCTGTGCGAGGAACTCGGCCTTGAGGCGTGCGACGTCGACGTTGCTCGGGCACTCGGTTTTGCAGGCCTTGCACGACAGGCAGAGGTGGAGCGTGGAGTGCGTGTCTTCGTCGTGCCACTGCGGGGTTTCGGTGCTGCGCGAGGTCGGGCCCTGTGCGAGCTGGCCCGTGATGGCGAGGCGGAGCGCGTTGCCGCGCCCGCGGGTGGAGTGCCGCTCATCGAGCGTCGCCATGTAGGACGGGCACATGGTGCCCCCCTGCTTCTTGCGGCAGACGCCGGAACCGTTGCACATCTCGACCGCGCCGCGGAAGCCGTGCTGATCGTCGTAATCGAAGTACGTCCGCACCGCGGGGAACGCGACGTCGCGCGAGCCGGGCTTCACGCGGAGCGTTTCGGTCATGGACTCGATCGTGCGCGGCTGCCCATCGAGCGAGACGATGTCGCCGGGATTCAGCAGGTTTGCGGGGTCGAACGCACGCTTGACTCCCGTGAATGCGCGCATGAGTTCGGGCCCATAGAAGCGTTCGAGCAGCGGCGTACGGACGCGACCATCACCATGCTCGCCCGACATCACGCCGCCCAGCTCGCGGGCGAGATCGGCGACCTCGAGGGCGATCGAACGCATGATCGCGCGATCGCCCTCGTCGGCGATGTTCACGAGCGGGCGGACGTGCAACACCCCCACCGACGCGTGGGCGTAGAACGCCGCGGTCGTGCCGTGGCGGCGGACAATCTCGCGGAAGCGCCTCACGAACTCGGCGAGGTGCGCGGGCGGAACGGCGTTGTCCTCAACGAAGGTGTGCGGCTTGCGATCGCCCGGCACGCCGTGGAGGAGCGGCTCGCCCGCCTTGCGGAGCTTCCAGGCCTGTGCCATCGCGCTCGCGCTGGTGTGCGACTGCACGCGCGCGTCGCCGAACGTGCGACGAAGGTCGGCGAAGCGTTCGAGCAGCTCGTGCTCGCCAGCGTCCGAGGCGTACTCGACGTAGAGCACGGCGCGCACGCTCTCGCCCGGCGGCGTGGGGAGCAGGTCGACGTAGCGGCGATACTCCGCGTTCGCGCGGGCCAGGTTCACCACGATGTCGTCGAGCAGTTCGACAGCGGTCGGCTGCGTCGCGAGGATCGGCATCACCGCGTCGATCGCCGCGTCCAGCGTGGGGAACGCGACGACCGCGAGCCCGCGGGCCTTCGGGATGGGATGCAGGCGGAGCGTCGCGCCGAGCGTGACGGCGAGCGTGCCCTCGCTGCCGCAGAGGAGGTGGGCGAGGTTCAGGCGATCGAGCGTTCCCGGCGTGCACGCATCGAGCTGGGCGAGCACGAGGTCGAGGTTGTATCCGGCGTTGCGGCGGATGGTCTTCGGGAATCGCTCGCGGATCAGGCCAGAATGCTCGCGCACGATTGATGCGACGCGCTCGGAGATGCGGCGCACGATGGGATCGCGTTCGGCGGCGCCCTCGTCGAACGTCACGCGCTCGCCCGTCGCGAGGACGGCGTCCACGGCGAGGACGTTCTCGCTCGTGCGCCCGTAGCGGATGGAGCGTGCGCCCGCGGCGTTGTTGCCGATGCAGCCGCCGATGTTGGCGTGGCGGCTGGTCGCGGGGTCGGGGGCGAAGAAGAGGCCTGTGGAGCGGATCGCGTCGTTGAGGTCGTCGATGGTGAGGCCCGGCTCGACGCGGGTGGTGCACGCGTGCTCATCGAGTTCGACGAGCGCGTTGCACGCGGGCGAGAAGTCGATCACGACGGCGCGATTCGTGCACTGCCCGGCGAGCGACGTGCCACCGCCGCGGGGGAGGATCGGGAGCGCGTGCTGCGCGCAGAATCGCACGGCGCGGACGGCGTCGTCGATACTCGAAGGAATGACCACGCCCAGCGGTTCGATCTGGTAGAGCGACGCGTCGGTCGCGTAGAGCATGCGATCGTGCAGCCCGAAGCGGACCTCGCCCTCGATCGCCGCGGCGAGGCGGCGCGCGATGTCCGCGCGGTCGAGATGGGCTTCGCTTCGGGCATCGAGCACGGGCAGCTCGGGCATGTGCGAGTGTAGGGATGCGGCGAGGAATGCCGGTGGTGATGCCTGCGTTCGCGGGAGGGCGGCTTGTGTGCTGGACGCGGCACGTGTCACGCACGCGTCACGGACCTCGCCTCTGTGGGGAACCGGACGCGGGGCTGCGCGTTAGTCTGAGGGAACCCCGGCGGCGGGCCGCGCGGGACGGAACATCGCGGAAGGAGCACGGCATGGGCATCGGGAACGGCTTGAACAGGGGCGGGACGATGGGCGTGGAGTGCGGCACTCTCGCGGTTCGGCGCGGCGCGGGGACGCTCTCGCGGCGGGCGGGGCTGGCGCTGGGTGCGATCGCGATCGGGGTTTCGTTCCTGGGTGGGACGGCGCGGGCGGACGACGAGCTGCCCGTGTCGGCGATCACGCTGTACCGCTCGGGCGTGGGCTTCTTCCAGCGTCAGGGGCTGGTGGAGGGCGACGCGGAGGTGCAGTTGCGGTTCGATGCCGACCAGATCAACGACATCCTCAAGAGCATGGTCGTGCTCGACCTGGGCGGGGGCGAGGTGGGCGCGGCGCGGTACGCGAGCAAGGAGCCGCTCGAGAGGCGGCTTTCGAGCTTCGCGATCGACGTGTCGGACAATCCGAGCATCGCCGAGCTGATGAAGCGTCTGCGGGGCGCGCCCGTCAAGCTCCAGACGATCGACGGCGGGATCGAGGGCACGATCATGGGCGTGGAGGGTCGCCCGGTCGTGATCAACGACCAGCGGGTGGAGCACGCGTTCGTGTCGCTCATCACGAGTAAGGGCGTGCGGAGCATCGACGTCGCGAATGTGTCGTCGTTCGAGATCACGGACGAGCAGCTCGCCGGGGAGCTCACGAAGGCGCTCGCCGCGATGGCGGAGCATCGGGCGGACAACGTAAAGGCGGTGGACCTGTCGTTCCACGGCACGGGCTCGCGGCGCGTGGCGGTGGGATACGTGCACGAGATGCCGGTGTGGAAGACGAGCTATCGCCTGGTGCTGCCCGAGGGGACGAGCGAGTCGGGCGGGCAGCCCACGCTGCAGGGCTGGGCGATCGTGGAGAACACGACGGACGAGGACTGGGAGGACGTGCGCCTGTCGCTGGTCGCGGGGCGGCCCGTGGGATTCACGATGGACCTGTACGAGCCGCTGTTCGCGGCGCGGCCCGAGATGCCCGTGCCGTTCATGGCGGGGGTGAGGCCCAAGG
>JAVEWV010000041.1:0-4438 GCA_034004365.1 Phycisphaerales bacterium | reverse complement strand
GCCATCGACCTCATCCCGATCGACGCCGACCTCATCGCCCCGACCGCACGTACCTATGGCAAGGTCGACAACGCCCCGTCCGCCAAGCCCGCGATGGCCACCGCAAGCTAAGCCGACAGACCGACATCCACGGAGAGACCATCCATGGTTGCGCCCGCCACGAACCACGAGTCCAGCCCCGCCCCGCGCAACGAGCCGCGCCTCGGGCGAAAGGTCCGCTTCACCATCAAGCGTTCCGAAGGGCCCGGAAAGCCCTCACGCTGGGAGACCTTCCTCGTCCCCATCGACCAGCGCGGCGCCAACATCATCTCCTGCCTCCAGTGGATCGCCGCGCACCCCGTCACCACCGACGGCACGCGCACCACGCCCGTCGTCTGGGATTCGGGCTGCCTCGAAGAGGTCTGCGGCGCCTGCACGATGGTCATCAATGGCAAGGTCCGCCAGTCCTGCTCCTGCCTCATCGACGACGCCGCGCCGAACGAGGGCGACGAGATCACCCTCGAGCCCATGAGCAAGTTCCCCATCGTTCGCGATCTCTGGGTCGATCGCTCGCGCCTCTTCCACAACCTCAAGCGCGTGAAGGCCTGGGTGCCCATCGACGGCACCTTCAACCGCGGCCCGGGCCCCAAGGAATCTCCCGAGAAGCAGGAGACCCGCTACAAGCTCTCCGAGTGCATGTCCTGCGGCTGCTGCCTCGAGGCCTGCCCCCAGTTCAATATCGAGCAGGACCCCGAGAAGTGGGACGAGTCCTTCATCGGCGCCCACGCCATCAGCCAGGCCCGCCTCTTCAACGCCCACGAGACCGGGGCCATCCTCAAGCCCGACCGCCTCGACGCCCTCATGGGCTCCGGCGGCGTCTCCGACTGCGGCAACGCCCAGAACTGCGTCAAGGTCTGCCCCAAGCACATCCCCCTCACCGAGTCCATCGCCGCGATGGGTCGGGCCGTGACGATCCACGCGATCGCGCGGTTCTTCCAGCGCCGCTAACTCGCGAATTCCCCCCGCAGCCCCGAGCCCGCCTCACCCTACCCCGGGACCCACCCGATCGTGGGGGCATGAGCCGCACCCGCGCGATCACCGCCGACACGCCCGACCCCATCCATGCGTCCGAGAACGCCGCCCTCCAGCGGCAGGCCAGCGCCGGCGAGACCACCGCCAGCGCCGCCACGCTCCTCGCCTGCTCGGGCCTCGTCGCGACCTGCTACCTCATGGGCGCGAAGTGGCTCGCCCAGCCCGCACTCGGCGTGCCCACGGGCCTCTGGGCGATCGCCGTCGCCTTCGCCCTGACTCGGGGCGGGCTCCGCGGCGCCCGCGGCTCGGTCGGTCCCTGGGGCGACGCGCTCTCGAGCTCCATCTCCACGAGCATCCCGGGCCTGCTCGCCCACGCGAGCGACTTCCTCCAGCGCCGGGCCGCGTGCCCCGATCCCGACGGCTCCATCGTCGACGAGCGCGCCGCGCGCGATTGGTCGAGCGAGACGCTCTCCGGGCGCGTCCTCGGCGCGCTCGCGCAGCGCATCCCCGCCCAGCGCGAGCTGCGCGTGGGCGTGTCCGAGCACGATCCGATCTATCCGAATCTCCGCGCGATGCACATCCTCGATGTGGTGTTCGTTCCGCTCGCCGCGCCCGTCGCAGCACGCGACGCGCTCGACGCCACGCTCTCGACCGCGCCCTCCGGCGAGGTCGTGATCGAATCGCGCGAGTTCCCCGGGCACGACGCCGCGTGGTACGACTGGTCGCTCACGCCGCCCGTGTCGCACGCCGCGGCCCTCCCGCTGCGCGTGGACGCCGCGCGCTGCGTGCTCGGGCGTCTCTCGCCCGATGATCTTCGTGCGCCCGGGCTGTGGTCGCACCTCGTTCGCGCCTTTGCCGCGCTGACGCGCACGCCGGCGCGTCTGAGCGTCGCCGATCGTTTCCGCGGCCGCGCACCCGACACTTCACTCGCGCAGGCCGCGCTCGATGACTTGTGCGCCGCGCTCCTCGATCACGAGACGCCCCGCACGCACGAGACGCAGCGTCTGGCCTGCCGCGTCGCGAGCGCCCACGCGCTGACGCTCGTGGGGCGCGATCCCGCCGGCGCGGCCCGCGTCTGCGAGCTGGCCCGCACCGTCCTCGCCTCCGAGCCCGCCCCGGCCTTGCGCCTCGCCGCGGTCCTGTTCGCGTGTGGCAGCGATGCCGCCGCGATCGACGCGCTCCTGCACGCCGACGCGGTGCTCACGGGCGCCCACGCCCTCGCGGGCCCGAGCGCGCCCGCCTTCCTGATCGCGGAACTCTCGAGCGGCGCGTCCGACGCCATCAGCCTCGCCCGCGCCGCGGCGGGCGTCGCGATCGTGTGCGCGGGCCGCACGCCCGACCAGATCGGCTACATGCGTTCCGACACACTCGACGAGCTGCGCGACCACGCGTGCATGGTCGGGCGCGACGCCGACCTCGCGCTCCTCGATCGCGCCTATCGCGCCCTCGAGCGCCAGCGTCTCGCGTCCTCGCGCGGCCTGCCCCCCGCCCAGGCGGCGTGACCACGCACCATGCCCGACTTCATTGACTCACTGACTTCCCCCGATGCCTTGATGCCTCGTTGCCTGTTGCCTTCCCTCAGACCTCCATCACTTCCTTGCTCTTCTCCTCGACCGCCTTGTCGATCTCCGCCTCGAGCTTCTTCAGCAGGTCCTGGATCTCTTCCTTCAGGCCCTCGATCTCGTCCTCGGGGATGTTCTGCGTCGTGTCCTTCGCCAGCGCGTCGGCGTGCTTGTTCGCATCACGCCGCACGTTGCGGATCGCGACCTTCTGCTCCTCGCCCATCTTCTTGACGTGCCCGACGAGCTGCTGACGCCGATCCTTCGATAGCGCCGGGATCGACAGGCGGATCTGCCCCGCCTCCTGCACCGGGTTCAGCCCCAGCGAGGACGACTCGATCGCCTTCTTGATCTCGCCCAGCGCGCCCTTGTCGAACGGCTTGATCAAAATCTGCGTCGGCTCGGGCGTCGAGATCGCCGCGATCGCCTTCAGGTCCGTCTGCGACCCGTAGTAATCCACCTTCAGGAACTCCACCAGCGCCGTGCTCGCGCGACCCGTCCGCACGCCGCGAAGCTCGTTCTTCAGGTAGTCCAGCGCCTTGGTCATGGCCTCCTCGGCCTCGAGAAGGATGGTGTCCGGATCGCTGCTCATCTTTTACGCTCCCATCTTCGATTCGCGCGGGATCGGGCCGCGGGCGTCTCACGGGCCCCGCGCCACGCGCCGGACGCGATTCTACGCACCACCCAACCGCCACCGAACCACGCCGCCGCCCTCCCCGCGATCGCCCCTCCTACCCTCGCCTCCCGCGCGGGCGCGACGACGTTCCACGCCCCACACGCCATCCGAGAGAGTGATCCTCCGGGAGAGCCAACCCATGCCCGACCCCGTCACCCACCTCCCCGCCGACACCAACCAGGCCCTCGGCATCGCCCGCTACGCCATCGAGTTCATGGCCTCGGGCGATCCCGCGCCCGCCGTGCTCGAGAAGACCAACCTCTTCCACACCGACGCCACGCTCTGCGGGCTATCCGCGCTCGCGATGGGCACCAACGCGCCGAACATCCTCCGGCGCGAGGCGTTCGAGTATCGCGTCCCCGCTGGGCACACAGGCCCGGGCCTGGGCAAGAGCAAGCACCACGGCGCGACCACCTTCGGCGCGCTCGAGGGCGGCGCACCCGCGCGCGTCAAGAGCGAGAAGGCCATCGTCGCCAACTGCGCCGCCGTGCGAGAGTGGGACAGCAACGGCACCAACTTCGGCTTCAACCCCGATCGCAAGCAGACCGCCGGCGAGTTCGGGCACAACGACTTCTACGCCGTGCCCCTCGCCGCCGCGCAGATGCTCGGCGCGGACGGCGCCACCGCGCTCCGCGGCATGGTGCTCGTTGACGAGATCCGCGGGCGTCTCGCCGAGGCGTTCAGCCTGAAGTCGTACAAGATCGACCATGTGCTGCACGGCGCGGTTGCTTCCGCCGCGACCTTCGGCGCGATGGTGGGCGCGAACGCCGAGCAGATCGAGAGCGCCATCGGCATGGTCGTCGCGCACTACGTGCCCTTCCGCGCCATCCGCGCGGGCAAGCAGCTCTCGGACTCCAAGGGCGCCTCCGCCGCGATCAGCACCGAGGCCGCGATCCTCTCCGTCAAGCGCTCGATGGCCGGCTTCATGGGCCCGCGCGACATCTTCCGCAACCCCGAGGCGATCTTCCGCATGTTCGAGGGCCCGGGCCAGATGTTCCAGAAGGTCGGCGCCTCTTCCGCAAACACCAAGGGCGCCGACGCATCGCCCTTCGACCTCTTCCTCTCCAACTCGGGCGATGATTTCGCCGTCATGGGCATGCACTTCAAGCTCGGCCTCTACGAGCACCAGTCCGCTGGCGCGCTCCAGGCCATGCTCACCCTCCTCACCGCGCTCACAGAGCTTATGGCGGAC
>JAVEWV010000040.1:0-4649 GCA_034004365.1 Phycisphaerales bacterium | reverse complement strand
CATGGAGCGGGCCTAGCACGCCGCGCTGCTCTTCGCGGGACGCTTCGAGCTCGCGGTCGGCTTGGCGCTGGCGCGGCCCGCGGTCCGCTAGGTCGTCTTCTTGCCGCCCGACTTCGTCGCCATCCGTGCTGCCATTGCTTCACTCCGTTGCTGGCGCCGGACCCCTCTCGACCCGGCGAATCACCGAGAAATCCCGCCGCGACCGGGCACACGCCCGCCGCCGCGTCGCAGGAGTATGGCACGCCCGACACGGGGCGTGCAACTCCCGATGCGCGTTTCCATCGGATTTTTCAGGGTGTTTCCACCACAACAACCATCGCCGAGTGGTCGCTCAGCCCCGATTCCCGCACCCCGTGCCGGTACGAAACGTCCCGAATCCCCGGCGAAAGCCGCCCCGAGACCAGCGCGTGATCGATGCGGAAACCCGTGCCCTCATGGCTCTCCCAGGTCGTTTCACGTCGCAGCCCATTCCGTTCGCGCCACGGGTCGACGTAGCCAAGTGCCGCGAACTTGCCGAGAAAAGCCGCGTTTCTGAGGGTATCTCCCGGCTCGTCGAGCCTGGGCCTGCCGGAGTTCAGGTCGCCGATCACGAGGAAACGCTCGTCGCGTCGCGCCCGCGCCCGCGCCGCCGCGTGGCTCCACGCGAGCAGCCTCAGCCGCTCGCGCGACGCGTCGGGGATGTGCGCGCCCGCCAGCGCGAGCCCGTATCCCGGCACCTCGACCTCCAGCCAGAAATGCCGGATTTCTCCGCTCTCACCCGAGTTGTCCACATGCCGAACCGCCGAGCGCGACGCGATCAGCAGCCCGTTCTTCCCCGTCGCGGGGTCGCTGCACGCCTGGTGCGAGAGCCCGTGGTCCGCCAGGATCCCCCGGAGCTGCCCGCCCATCGCGCGCCGGTACTCGCTCAGCACCACCACGTCCGCGCCCGATTCCACGAGCCACAGCGCGATCTCCGCCATCCGCCGCCGCCCGCCCCCGTGCAGCAGGTTCCACGCGACGATCGTCACCGCCCCGCCCGGGCGCGCCATTCCTTCTGAGGGCGCGTCGCCCAACGCGCCGAACACCGTGCCGTCCGCCCGCGGCCGCGCTCCCGTGCCATCTTCTTCACGCCCGTGCATCACCGACTACCGTACCGCGCATGACCACGGCACCGAGAGAGACCACGCCCATTGTCGCCGCCACCCGCCGCATGCCGGGCGAGCCCTCCATCCCCGGCGCCGAGCTCCGCGTCGCGGGCGACACCCGCATCCCGCCCGAGCGTCTGCCCGCCTTTGTGGAGGGCGCGGCGATCATCGTCTCGATGTTCTCCGACCGCATCGACGAGGCCGTCCTGAAGGCCGCCGGCCCCTCGCTCAAGGGCGTGTGCAACTTCGCGGTGGGCTACGACAACATCGACCTTACGACCTGCGCCGCGCGGAACATCGTCGTCACCAACACGCCCGACGCCGTCACCGAGGGCACCGCCAACATGGCCTGGACGCTCCTCCTCGCCGTCGCGCGCCGCCTGCTCGAGGGCGATCGGTACGCACGCACGGGCCTCTGGGCCAAGGGCGGGCCGCTCGGCATGGCCGACTTCCTGGGCATGGACTTGACGGGCAAGACGCTCCACGTCGTCGGCGCCGGACGCATCGGTTACGCCGTCGCGACCCGCGCCCTCGCCTTCGGCATGCGCGTGATGTACACCGCCCGCTCGGCGCACCTGAACTTCGAGCTCGCGCCCCTCGCCGCCGAGCGTGTCGAGCTCGACGCGGGCCTCGCCCGCGCCGACGTCGTCAGCCTCCACACGCCCCTCACCCCCGACACGCGGCACATGATCGACGCGCGACGCCTTGCGCTCATGAAGCCCACCGCGATCCTCATCAATACCGCCCGCGGCCCCGTCGTCGACGAGGTGGCCCTCGCCGACGCGCTCGCGAACGGGCGCCTCTACGGCGCGGGCCTCGACGTCTTCGAGCGCGAGCCCGAGGTGCACCCCGCCCTCGTGCCGCTGGAGAACGTGGTCATGGCGCCGCACATCGGGAGCGCCGAGATCCGCTTCCGCGCACTGATGACGAAGATGGTGTGCGACAACGCGAGCGCCATCCTCGCGGGTCGCGAGCCGCCGAACCGGGTGCGGTAGGGGAGCGGTGGGGAAGCGAGCGCGGCGGGCAGAAGTACGCGGCGGGGGAGATAGTTGCGGTAGGGGAGAAGGACACGGCGGGGGGAAGGACGCAGCGCGGGACCGGTCGCGCAGGGGTATGTGGGACTGGGAACCCGGTTTCATGCCCGCGCGGCAAGCGTTGTGAAACCCGAGCCGTCCTGCCTCGAGCATTCACGCCGCGCTTTGGAGCGGGGGTGCCGGGGGCATTCAGGCGTATATCACAGCCTAGTCCACAAGATACGTCCGCTGGAGTTTTTTGTATGTGCGATCGGGATACCCATAGTACAAGTAGTCTCCACCTTGCGGCGGCATCCATTCATACGTCTCACGTCCATCAGCTTCAACGCGAGATTGAAATCCAAGATTGGTGAAGAAATCTCTTGCCGATCCGGCAGCCCTGAGTTCATCAAGGACCTGTCGGGGCGCTAGATGCTTCGGTCGCCCCAGAATCTCCGCGGCCTTCGACTCAACTAGCCTGGCGAGTATCTGGTCGGTCAGCTTGCTCTCGACATCGGATTTTTTAATTACACCGCCGGCTTGATTCTCAACGACTTTGGAGAAGATGCCCTCTGTGTATTGTTTGACGGCATCTACTACGTCACTCAGCCTGCCGATCTGCGACTCGAGAGCTTTAATCGGAGCTTCTTCTTGCTGATCTCTCAAGAACTCGCTGAATAGCCCAGCCCATTGTTGGCGTAGCCAGTCCGCAATGTCCTCGAAATCATCGAATGAAGACATGGCTTTGTTGTGTGGGCGCTGTTGCAGTTCGTCTAGCAGTCGGAACACATTCACATTATCTACGGCTGAATACACGATGGTGGTATTGTTTCTGTTCTTCTTGAATGTCTCGTACTCTTGGAGAACTGCGCTCTCTACGAGCGTGTACACGGGAATCTTCTTATCGACCGCGGCTTGGCATTCGCCCTCTGTGATCGATTTGTAGTGCTGATACATCCTGTCTGTGGCGGGCGCGTCGGTTGGCAGTACCGATTCACCGCTCGCTGCGGATCCGTGTCGGCCGCCGATGATGAGCACGAGGACGTGGCACAGCCGCACCTCGTCGTAGCATGAGTCGCCCGGTGGTTTGTTAGGATCGTACGGAATGTTCCCAGCCTCAAAGAGGACAGGCTCGTACCCAAGGCTCTCGATAAACTCCTTGAGCCGATCTCGAAGGTGCCGCAAGTCGTAGAATGTGGAGCTGACGAAAATGCGGGGCTTGGCCATGGTTGCCAATGATACCCCCTAATTCTGGTCGTATAGAGTGCCTGTTGGGGCGGCTGTGGGACTGTAATACTTGCATTGTACGGCAGCGTGAAGCGGCTTTTGGTGTACGCATTGAACGAGTCGGGTCACCTAGGCAACCCTCTTTGGTTCACCCGCCACTCAGCACGTCTACACCCGCCCTCGCCCCCCGAACTCCAGCTCCAGGTACCGTGCCACGTAGTCCACGATGCTCGATGCCTCGGGGATCTGCGGGTTGCTCGTCAGCCCCAGCGGCTCGAACCGCATCCCCTTGAAGCGCACCACCGCGTCCTCCACGTCCAGCCCGTGCTGCAGCGACAGGCTGAACGCCCGGCAGAACGCCTGGCACATCCCCGACAGCGCCGAGCCCTCCTTCGAGATCTTGATGAAGATCTCGCCCGGGCGACCATCGCCGTACAGACCGATCGTGAGGTATCCCTCGTGCCGGTCGATGGTGAACTTGTGTGTGATCGACTCCCGCGTGGCGGGCAGGACCTCTCGCGTCGCGATCATGCGCCTCGACCCCTTCACGTCCGGGCCGGGGTCGGCTCCCGCCCCCGGGTCCGGTCCAACGGATTCGCGCGCATCGTCCATGCGCGCAGTCTACGCACGCCGCACCGAACAGACCCCGCTCGGCACGTCCCGGGAACAACGCCTCGCCGCACACGTGCGGCCCACGGGTATCGGACCCGCCGCGCGGGAATGGACAGATTTCGCGTCCCTCGGCGTTCGGTTTGCTCCCGCGCCCCCGCGGGCCGATACTTCTCCTGACGTGATCGACGACCGGAGCCACGAACCCGCCGCCCGCCGAGCGCCCACCCGCGCCGGCCTTGGCGCGTTCCCGTTGGCGCTGGTCCTGACCATGCTGGTCGCGGGCGGGCTGCCCGACCTGCGCTCGCTCGAGTTCGCCGGGCTGCCCGCGAGCACCGGCCATCCGGGCGAGGGCTTCCCCGGTTTCAGGCACAACGCGCCCGAGGTTGCCCGCGTGGTGGTCCAGCGGACCCGCGGCGTGCGCCCCCGGGCGGAGCTGGCCTCGATCGCCGCGAAGTGCGGCGCGCGGGGCGCGGACGCGTTCGGCGCATGCGGCGGGATTCCCGCCGATCCGCACGCATCGCTGCGATACCTGGCGCGCGAGTCGCTGATCGCGCTGCCGCCGCCGGTGGCCTGAGCGGCGTTGATGCGCGCA
The DNA here is from genome assembly GCA_034004365.1 of Phycisphaerales bacterium. GTDB lineage: Bacteria > Planctomycetota > Phycisphaerae > Phycisphaerales > UBA1924 > JAVEWV01. The sequence continues at coordinate 81 of JAVEWV010000040.1, read as the reverse complement.
GGTCTGCGCGTGTCGGACGCGCGCGATGTGCGTCCGGATGGATGGTTCGACCGTTCATCCGGATGGACGCTCGAGCGGATT
>JAVEWV010000039.1:0-4933 GCA_034004365.1 Phycisphaerales bacterium | reverse complement strand
CCGCCGCGTCCGTGCCCATCTCGAACGCCCGGATCAGCGCGTGACCCGCGTACGACACGAGCCCGATCAGGCCCACCGACGCGAGCACTCCAAGCACGATCGCCACCGCCTTCACGCTCCCGGTCATCCACGTCGGGGTTCCGCCGCGCATCAGCACGAACGCGCCCGCACCGATCGCCGCAAGCAGCGCGCACGCCGCGAGCCCCTTCGCGAGGCTCACGACCGCCGCTCTCGACCTCGACACGATCGCCAGCCCGCCACCCGCCGCGCACACCAGCCCGAAGACCGCGAGCACCGCGAGCCAGTTCAGCACACGCTCGTTGCCGACCCGCCCCTGGTTCGTCGACAGGACCAGGAACGCCGCGCACAGCGCCGACGTCCCGCCCGCCGTCACCAGCCCGAACGCGGGCCACGAGCGCAGCATGCGAAGCCCGACGAGCACGCCCATGAGTCCGGACAAGCCGCCGAGCACCGCGAATCCCGCCGACACGTACAGCACGTTCGCCTGCTCAAGCACCTTGAACGCGATCAGCCCCGCGCTCCCCGCCGCGCCGATCCCGCCCGCGACGCCCATCCACGCCGCCCATGCGGGCAGCAGCCTCGGATCGCCCGTCGCGCGAGGCGACTCCGCCGGCGCAGGTGGCGTGGGACGGGCGGTGCTCTGTGCTGGATTCTCGGTCTCGACGACGGGCATTCGATCCCCCGCAATGCACTCAGGTGGAGTCGAGAAGTATCGGTCCGAGACGTGCCTGATTCCTGCCCGAGCACGATTCCCGGCGATCACTCGGCACGCTCGTTCAAAAATCCCCTGTTAAGGGGCGAATACGCATCCCCCCTGACTCCGGGTAACGACACCCTACGTCGGACCAAAGCGCAGGGTTTGCCCCGCTCCGCGATGAGGCCCATTGCCTCGCCAATCCACATTGAGCCGGGCCGCCCTCCGGACCGATCTTCTTTCGGGCGATGTGCCCCCATGGAGCCCCGGCGTGCCGAACGCGAGCCTGGCCTCGAGCCCATCCGACGCGCCCACGCCCGAGCAGGCCCGGGCGATGCAGGCCCGCGTCCTCGCCCGCTGGGCCAGCGATGCGCTCCGCCTCCGACGCGCCGCGCTCGATCGCCCCACCTGGCGCACGGGCTGGGAGCCCCACCGTCCGATCCTCGCGCCCCACCACCCCCGGGCGGCCTGAGACCCGCAACACGAAGCACGAGAGGGAGGGGAGACCATGAGCGGCATCACGACGGGCGTCGGCATCTTCAGCGGCATCGACACCAAGTCGCTCATCGACCAGCTCCTGGCGATCGAGGCCCGCCCGCGCCAGCTCGCGACGGTCCGCCTCCAGCAGCTCCAGCTCATCCAGACCTCGTTCCTGGACCTCAATACCCGCATCAACTCGATCAAGGACGCGTCCGCCGCGTTCCGTACCGCTCGCACCTTCCAGTCCACCAAGGGCGTCAGCAGCGACGAGGACGTGCTCACCGCGACGACCAGCGCCGGCGCCGCCCGCGGCACCTACCGCTTCATCGTCGACCGCCTCGTCTCGACGCAGCAGCTCCTCGGACGCGGGTTCAACGCCCGCGACACGGGCCTCGGCGCCACCTCCTTCACCATCGAGTCCGCCCAGGCGCGCCTCGACCGCGACGTTGACCTCGCCGACCTCAACGGCGGCGCGGGCATCACACGCGGCAAGATCAAGATCGAACTCGATTCCGGCAGCAGCGCCACCCTCGACCTCTCCCGCGCCTCCAACATCAGCGAGGTGCTCGACGAGATCAACGCCTCCGGACTCGGCATCACCGCGACCGCCGACGGTGGACGCCTCGTCCTCTCGGGGCTCGAGGATTTCGACGTCATCGACGCCGCGGGATACTCCGGCACCGCCGCGTCCCTCGGCATCGCCGGCTCGTCCTCGGGCAACACGCTCACCGGCGCGAACGTCTACTACGCCAGCGCCTCCACCGCCCTCGCCAGCCTCAACGACGGCAACGGCGTGTACATCGACTCCTTCTCCACCGGCACCAACCGCTTCGACTTCGCCATCACCATCGCCGGCGGGCAGCCCGGGCAGGCGGTCGTCAATGTCAACATCGGCGACGTCTACGAGAACGTCACCGACCCCGACACCAACACGACCTCACTTGAGGTCACCGACTCCGCCGTCACCACCCTCGGTGGCGTGGTGGGACGCATCAATGCGGCGTTGACCAAGGCCGGGCAGACCGACGTCTCGGCGCGCATCAGCTCCGACGGCGCGCGCCTCGAGATCGTCGACATCCAGGGACGCACCATCTCCGTCGCCGACCGCTCCGGCGCCACCGCCGCGCGCGACCTCGGGCTCGCCACCACTTCGCCCGCGACCGGAACGCTCTCGGGCAAGCGCGTCATCGCCGGACTGACCACCACCCTCGCCCGCAACCTCAACGGCGGCGCGGGCATCACGGGCGACGGACAGATCGCCATCGCCACGCGCGCAGGCAATCCCATCCTGATCGACGTCTCGTCCGCCGAGACGCTCGATGATGTTGTCGAGCTCATCAACAACGCAGCGGGCAACGGGGGCAAGATCGTCGCCTCGCTCGGGCGCTCCGGCACCGGGCTCACCATCACCGACACCACCGCCGGCTCCGGAAACCTCGTCATCGCGGGCACCAATGGCGCCGACTCCGCCGCCGCGCTGGGCATCTCCACCGGCGCCTCCGGCGTCGCCTCAAACACGTTCACCGGCGCCAACACCCAGCACCGCTACTTCTCCGAAGCCACGCTCCTCTCCTCACTGAACAACGGCGCGGGCATCGGCACGGGCAAGGTCCGCTTCTTCGACTCCAGCGGCGTCGACGCACAGCTCGACGTCGGCTCCGACTCTCGCACCGTCGGCGATCTCATCAACGAGATCAACAGCCTCGGCATCGACGTCCGCGCTCGCATCAACGATAACGGCGACGGGCTCCTCATCGAGTCCACCGTCGCCAACGGCATCGCCATCAAGGTCGAGGACGAGACCGGTGTCATCGCAAAGCGCCTCGGCATCGCGGGCAAGGCCGAAGGAATCAACGCCGAGAACTTCCTGAACGGCTCCCTCGAACGCACCATCGAGTTCGAGGCCACCGACTCCCTTGACCAGATCGCCAGCAAGATCAACCAGTCCTCCGCCGGTGTGTCCGCCGCCGTCATCAACGACGGCTCGGGCACCGCGCCCTTCCGCATCTCCCTCACCAGCGCCGCCGCGGGACGCGCCGGGCAGTTCGTGATCGACACGGGCGATCTCGACCTGGGCCTCACCACCATCGAGGAAGGCAACGACTCTCGCGTCTTCTTCGGCTCCTCCGACCCCGCGAAGGGCGTCCTCCTCCAGAGCTCCTCCAACACGATCGACGGCGTGATCCAGGGCGTCTCCATCGACCTCAAGCGCGCCTCGGAAGACGCCGTCACGCTCGACGTTTCTCGCGACAACGACGCCATCGTCACGCAGGTCAACAAGTTCATCACCTCCTTCAACGATGCCGTCGCACGCATCGGCTTCCTCACCCGCTACGACCAGGAGAGCGATTCCCGCGGCCCCCTCCTGGGCGACTCGCTCGCGCAGCAGATCCGCCAGTCGCTGCTCACCTACGTGCAGGGCAACGCCATCGAGCCCGGCGGCGCGTACAAGAACCTCAGCGAGGTCGGCATCCGCGTCGGCGAGGGCGCCAAGCTCGAACTCGACGAGGCCAAGTTCCGCGCCGCAATGGAGAGCGACCCCGACAGCGTCCAGCGGCTCCTCACCGCCCGCGACTCCGCCGGCATCCAGAACGAAGAGGAAGTCTCCGACGGCATCATCGTCGTCAACCCCGACGCCAAGGAAACCTTCACCTCCCTCGGCGTCTTCACACGCATCGAAGAACTCGTCAAGAGCTACACCGACTCCATCGACGGCGTCCTGACCAACCGCAAGAACGCCCTCGAAAACCAGATCAAGCTGCAGCAGGACCGCATCGAGAACTTCGGCGTCCAGCTCGAAGCCAAGCGCGCCAAGCTCGAGGCGCAGTTCCTCGCCATGGAGCGCGCCATCGCCTCCCTCCAGCAGCAGTCCTCCGCCCTCACGGGGCTCACCCAGAGGCAGGGCTGACGCAACCCGCGCAGGACTGAAGTCAGCCCCGCACACGCCCGATCATCAACGCGATGCCAAGCAACACCGCACAGCACGAGTCCCGCCCGGCGTCCTCCCCCACGAACGCCTACCTCCGCACACGCGTGCTGACCGCCTCGCCGGAAGAGCTCCGCCTGCTGCTCATCGACGGCGCGATCCGCTTCGCGCGCCAGGGCGCCGAAGCGCTCACCTCGCGCGACTGGGAGTCCGCCTTCACCGGCATCTCCAACTGCCGCAACATCATCACCGAGCTGCTGACCTCCATTCGCGACGAGCCCAACCCCGAGCTCGCCGCGAACGCCCGATCGCTCTACATGTTCATGTTCAGCGAGCTGATGTCCGCGGGCTTCGAGAAGAGCGTCCCGCGCATTGAGAAGGTCATCGAGCTGCTCGAGTACGAGCGCGAGACCTGGGTCATGCTCATGCAGAAGCTCGCCGACGAGCGAGGTAGCGCCGAGCAGGCCTCCGCCGCGCCGAGTGCGACGCCCACGCACGCTCCGACGCCCCGCCGCACACCGCTCAGCGTGCAGGCCTGATCCGCGCCGCCCGATCACTGAACCAACTTCTTACGCGAGCGCCGTCCGGCCCGCGCCCAGCCCTTCGCCCAGCCCCTCGCCTAGTCGCGCCGCGAGGTCGTCGAACACGAACTGGAGATTGACGTTCCGCTCCGCGAGCGATTCCGCCTCGCGCAGCGCGTCGACCGCCGAGACGAGCGCCGGCATCTCGCCCCGCCCGCGTGACATGTGCTCCCGCACCCGCCGCGAAACGAGCTCGAGCATCCGCGCCACCGCCGCGTGGTTCGCCGCTTC
>JAVEWV010000014.1:0-94342 GCA_034004365.1 Phycisphaerales bacterium | reverse complement strand
ACGGCGCGGACGGCGCCGGCGCTCAGGTCCGTCGGCGGGAACAGGCGTACGAGCGGCACGGCGGTGACGCGCGGGGTGTGGGCGGCGGAATTGGGAGCGGTCGAATCCTCACGCGGGGGCGCGACGATGAGCGCGGCGGGCGAGCGTTCGAGCACGCGCGCGACACGCAGCGCATCGGGCGTTGGCACGCGGCTCGCGCGGTCGAGTGCCGCGGCGAGCGCATCGCGGATGGACGACGCCTCGCGCGAGACGCCCGGCAGGTCGCGCGGCGCGGGCTCGGGCACGCCCGCGGCGGCGGCGATCTGCGACGCCTCGTCCGCGAAACGCGACAGGCCCGATGCGACGGCCTCCAGCGCCGGGCGGATGGCGTCGAGCGCGGCGTCCGCGGCGGGCAGGTCGAGGTCCAGCACGCGCGTCGAGGCCGCGGCCCGGGCGCGCGAGGCGGCCTCTCCGAGCACGCGCGCGTCGTTGCGACATCCCGCGGCCCGCTCGGCGAGGTACTGGCGGAGCTGGTCGCCCGCGCGGGTGACGTCCGCGACGTTCGACGCCGAGGCGTCGAGCGCACGCGCAAGATTGGCGAGACGCTCCGCGGCATCGCTCGCGGCGGAGGCGAGCGATTCGGCGCTCGCGGCGTACGCATCAATCTCCGCGCGTGAGCGTTCAATGACGCGTGCGAGCGCTGCAGCGCGCTGGGCCGGGCCATCGCTGGCCGACGCGTCGATCAAAGTGACGCGCACGTTCCGGGACGCGGCGGCGAAGGCGTCGAGCACGTCGCGCACGTCGGAATCGCGGACGATGAGCGGGCCCGCCGCGATGATGATCTCGTGCTCGCCCTTGAGCTGGTCGAGGATCGCGCGGGTGCGCGGGGCGAGGCGGTGCTCCCCCGCGGCGGTGGCGTCGAGGCGGACCCGCGCGAGCGACGCGATGTGCACGACCAACGCCGCGTTCGCCAGCAGGACCACGAGCGTGAGCAGGGCGGTCACGCGACCGGCAAGGCGGCGGAGGCGGGGAACGCCCGGGGTGTGATTGCGCTGTGCGGTCATCGCCACCTCCGCGCGAGGACCGCGATGTACGCCGCGAGCACGAACCACGCGCTCCCGGCGAGGAAGTACGCGACGTGCGCGAGGTCGACGATGCCGCGGGCGAAGTCGGCGGCGCGGGGCGCGAAGCCCAGCTCGCGGACGATCGATGCGAACGGCTCGGGCAGGAGCGCGGGCAGGCGGGCCGAGGCCATGTGGATCGCGAAGATCGTCATGAGCGTCGCGAGGAAGGCGAGCGTCTGGTTGGACGTGATCGCGGAGCAGCACAGCCCGATCGACAGATAGAACAGCCCGAGCAGCGCGAGCGCGAGATAGCCCGCGAGGATCGGGCCGGGGTCGGGCGCGGGGTCGGCGAATCGGTACAGCACCGCGACGTACGCGAGCGTGGGCAGGAACATGCTCACGAGGAAGAGGCACGCGCCGGCGTACTTGCCCACGACGATCGAACTCTCGCGCACGGGCAGCGTCGAGAGCACCTCCCAGGTGCCCATGCGGTACTCCTCGCTGAGCAGGCGCATCGAGATCGCGGGCGCGACGACCATCAGCATGAAGCCCGAGAGCGAGAAGAAGTTGCGGAGCGAGGCGGGCGCGCCGGGCGAGAGCGTCTCATAGGCGAAGACGATGCCCGTCAGGAGCAGGAACAGCGCGATCACGATCCACCCGACCGGCAGGCGGAACAGGGAACGCCACTCGCGGAGTGCGATCGCGATCGTGCTCACGCGGCACGCTCCGCGGACGCGTCGTCCTGCGCGGACTCGATCAGCGCCAGGAACGCCTGCTCGAGGGACGGCAATTCACGCGACAGCTCGCGGAGCATCACACCCCGCGACGTTGCATCGCCCGCGATCGCCTCGCGCAGGTCCTCGTGGGCGTGCGCGGCGTCGGGGAGCGCGGTGACCCGGGCCCAGCCGTCGCGCGGCGAGGCGGCGAGGTCCACCCGCTCGACGCCCGGGACCCTCGCGAGCCACGCGGTCGCGTCGACGAGCGCGGCGCGATCGTCGCTCGGCACGCGGAGCTCGATGACATAGCGAGGACGGACGTGCGGGCTGGAGATCGACGACGCCTGCGCGACCAGCTCGGCGGGCGGCGCGTCGGCACGGAGCGTGCCCGAGGCGATCACGAGCACGCGGTCGGCGATGAGCTCGATCTCGGCGAGGATGTGCGAGCTGATGAGCATGGTGCGCTCACGCCCCAGCTCGCGGATGAGCTCGCGGGTCTCGCGGATCTGCGTGGGGTCGAGCCCGTTGCCGGGCTCGTCGAGGATGAGCACGGGCGGGTCGGCGAGCATCGCGCCCGCAAGCCCGACCCGCTGGCGATAACCCTTCGAGAGGTGCCCGATGCGACGCCGGGCGACGTCCCGCAGCCAGCAGCGTTCGAGGACGCGGTCGACGGCTCGGCGTCCGTCCGACCGCGAGAGTCCGCACAGACGGGCGCGGAACTGGAGGTAGGAGCGGGGGGTCATCTCGGGGTAGAGGGGGGCGGACTCGGGGAGGTAGCCGATGCGGGAGCGGGCCCGGGGGCCCTGGCGGGTGGTGCTGAAGCCGTCGATGGAGATGCTGCCCGAATCGGGCGAGAGGGCCCCGGTGATCATGCGGATGGTGGTGCTCTTCCCCGCGCCGTTGGGCCCGAGCAGACCGGCGACCTGGCCCTGGGGAAGGTCGAAACTGATACCGCGGACGGCGCGAAGCCTGCCGTAGGACTTTCGGATGTCTCGGACCTGGATCATGGCGCGACCACAGTATGAGGGGGCGGTTGCCCGATGAGTTTGCAGATGAAAGGTCGGCTTGTTGGAGCGGTGTGCATGAAATGCCCTGTACTGGGGGTGTCTAGGATCGTGCGTCGGGTTGGAGGCGTCGGACGGTGACGACGAACGGGCCAATTCGTGTGGTGCTCACGCCGGGCTCGGCGGGGGTGGCGCGGTTGCTGGCTCCCCTGCTTGGGGACGGCTTTGAGCTCGTGGTGAGCGATGAGGGCGGTTCCGCGAGCGTGGGCGAGGCCCGGACGCGCGAGTTGCTCGACGCGATGGGCGAGGGGGCGGCCCTGCTCCGGGTGCCTCGCGGCGCGCCGATCGAGGTGCTGTACGCGAACTCGTTCTACCTGGGCCTGCCCGAGGCGGTGCGGCACGAGGTGCTCGAGGCGAGCGCGCGGATCGGCGCGATGCGGGCCCGCCCGGCGCATGGGCAGGGCGAGGCCCCCGGGACGGAGCTGCTGCGCGAGAACGTGGGCGACGGCGACCGCGCGTTCGACGTGGTGATCGGTCGCGCGATGCCGACGGAGGGCGATGAGGCGCTGCACCTCGCGGTCGTGGTGCGCGACGCGACGGAGGCGGCGCGGTTCCAGCAGAAGCTCTCCGCGATCGAGCGTGCGGGTGATGACCTCGTGGGCTTCGACCTGCAGACGGTCCGCGCGATGAACGCGGGCGAGCGGCTGGGCATGCTCGAGCGGAAGGTCGTGAAGTATGCGCACGACCTGCTGAACTTCGACCACTTCGTCGTGTTCCTGATCGATCCCCGGACGCAGAAGCTGCAGATCGTGATCTCGGCGGGGCTGCCGGAGGACATCGGCGCGTTCGACCTGCGCCCGGCGGTGGAGGGGAGCGGGATCAGCGGGCACGTCGCGGCGACGGGGCGGAGCTACGTGTGCACCGACGCGGAGACGGACCCGCGGTATCTGCCCGGGCTGGCGGACGCGCGGAGCTCGCTGACGGTGCCGCTGCGGGTGGGCGACAAGGTCGTGGGCGTGATGGACGTCGAGAGCATGCGGGCGCACGCGTTCACGGAGAGCGATCGTCGCTTCGCGGAGCTGTTCGCGCGGTACGTCGGCCTGGCGCTGCACACGCTGGACCTGATGGTCGCGGAGCGGACGGAGACGAATCTCACGGTGTCGGGGCGGGTGCAGGGGGAGATCGACGAGCCGCTCGACGACATCGCGCACGAGGCGGAATGGCTCAGGCAGGTCGCGGCGAAGGACCCCGAGGCCGCGGCGCACGTCGCGCGGATCATCAGCGACGTGTCGAGCATCCGCGAGCGACTCGCGAACGTGACGAGCGGGCCTCAGACGCTGCTGGGCGTGGACAAGGCGCTCGCGGTGCGGAAGAAGGACCCCGTGCTGAGCGGGCGTCGGGTGCTGGTGGCCGATGATGCGGCGAAGATCCGGCGGATCATCGGGGACGTGCTCCGCTCGCGCGGGTGCGTCGTCACGATGTGCGAGAATGGTGGGGAGGCGATCGGGAAGCTCGAGGCGATCCCGGATCGCGCCGAGGCGTACGAGCTGGTGATCAGCGACATCCAGATGCCGGACCGCAACGGGTATGAGGTGTTCAGCGCGGCGCGCCGCACGCTGGGCGAGGTGCCGGTGATCCTGATGACGGGCTTCGGGTACGACCCGCACCACTCGATCGTGCGCGCGAGCCAGGAGGGCCTGCGGGCGGTCCTGTTCAAGCCGTTCCAGATCGAGCAGCTCGTGGAAGAGGTGCGCAAGGCGCTCGCGCCGCAGGGCGGCCCGGGCAACGGCGCGACGACCTCCGACGGGAGCCGCGTGAACGCGTGATGCGGTGCTCGCGCGGGCTCAGGCCCGATCTGCGAGCAGCACGCGCGGCAGGCCCTCGAAATCATCGAGCGCGCGGACGTTCGTGAGCGACGGGTTCGCACGCGCGATCTCCGCGGCGAGCCCCGCGCGCGACGCGGCGCACTCGATGAGCAGTTGCCCGCCCGGGCGGAGGAAGAACGGGGCGCGATCGATCAGCGGACGGATGAGCGTGAGCCCGTCGGGCGGGGCGCGGAGGGCGAGTTCGGGCTCGTGCTCGCGGACGTTGGGCGCGACGGCGTCCCACTCGTCGTCGGGGATGTAGGGCGGGTTGCTGACGAGGTAGTGCAGCGCGCCCGCACGCCCGGCGACGGGGTGCGACTCCAGCGGCGCGAGCAGGTCGCCCTGCAGGAGTTCGACGCGCGTCCCGAGGTTGTGGCGCGCGACGTTTTCCTGGGCGAGCTCGAGCGCGTCGGCGGAAACATCGGTGGCAACGACGCGCGTCTCGGGCAGGTGCTTTGCCAGCGCGATCGCGATCGCGCCCGAGCCCGTGCACACGTCGGCGATGAGCATGGGCTCGCGGGTCCGCCCGGCGGCGCGGGCGTGCTGGAGCACGTGCTCGGCGATGGTCTCGGTCGCGGGGCGCGGGATCAGCACACGCCGATCGATCTTGAAGGGGAGCGAGAAGAACCACGCCTCGCCGACGAGGTACTGCACGGGCTCGTGCTTGAGTGCGCGGGCGACGAGCGCTCGGAGCGCGTCCCGCTCAAGCGGCGACGCGGGGCGGTCGGGGTCCATGTAGAGCCGCAGGCGATCGCACCCGATGACATGCGCGAGGAGCAGTTCGGCGAACAAACGCGGCGCGTCGAGCGACTGACGCGTGAACGCGTCGATCATCCACGCGAGGAGCGAGCGGGTTGTCCAGCGTGCTTCGCTCAATCGAGTGCGCTCGTGGGCCGATGGCGTGACACTTACGTCGGCGTTCATGGCGGCTCTGCGTTACTTCCCCTCGTACCAGTTCCGGCTGCACGCGGCGTCCGCGACGAGCGGCACGCGGAGCGACATCGCGGATTCCATCCGCGACTTTACCAGGGCGAGGGCGTCCTTCGCGACGGGCTCGGGGCTCTCGAAGACCAGCTCGTCGTGGATCTGCAAAAGCATGCGGACGCCCTCGATCTCGGGCGGCGCGCCCTCGCGCCAGTGGGCCGCGGAGGGGGCGAGGCGCCGGTGCAGGTCGACCATCGCGAGCTTGATGAGGTCCGCGGCGGAGCCCTGCACGACGGAATTGATCGCGATGCGCTCGGCGAAGGCGCGTCGGTTGGGCACGTTGGAATCGATGTCGGGCACGGGGCGCCTGCGACCCAGCATCGTGCGGACGTAGCCCTTCGCGCGGGCGTGCTCGACGCACTCCGCGAGGAAGGTCGTGATCCGTGCGAAGCGTTTCTTGTACCGCGTGATGATCTCTTCGGCCTCGGTGTTCGATACGCCAAGGCGCCGCGCGAGACCGAAGGGCGTGATGCCGTAGACGATGCCGAAGTTGACCATCTTCGCGCCGGCTCGCTGCTCGCGCGTGACGTCCTTGGCGTCGATGCCGTGAACCTCGCCGGCGACGGCGGCGTGGATGTCCTCGCCCGCGATGAAGGCGTCGATGAGCCCGGGGTCCTCGGAGAGGTGCGCGAGGATGCGGAGCTCGATCTGCGAATAGTCCGCAGTGATGAGCGTGCAGCCCGGCTCGGCAACGAACGCACGCCGGATCTGTCGGCCCACGTCGGTGCGGATGGGGATGTTCTGCAGGTTCGGATCGCTGGAAGAGAGCCGCCCGGTCGCGGCGCCCGTCTGGTGGAAGGATGTGTGGATGCGTCCGGTGTCGGGCAGGATCTCGTGCTTGAGGCTCTCGAGGTAGGTATTGACGAGCTTGGTGAGCTCGCGGTACTCGAGCATGAGCGCGGGGATGGTCGTCTCGATGAGCGGGTCCTCGCTGAGCTTCGTGAGGACCTCCTCGTCGGTAGAGGGACCGGTCTTGCGCTGCTTGACGGGCTTGAGCCCGAGCCCACGCTCGTCGTCGTCCGAGGCGTTGAAGAGCACGCCCGCGAGCTGTTTGGGCGAGTCGGGATTGAAGGATCGCGCGACGCGCCGCTCGGCCTCGGCGATGATCTGGTTGCGCAGCGCTTCAGCCCGTTCGGCGAGCGCTGCGCGCTGCGCCTCAAGCACGTCGGGATCGACGCGGATGCCGTTCCATTCCATCTCCGCCAGCACCTCGATCAGCGGCATCTCAAGGTCATACAGCAGCGGCGAGAGGCCCATCGCGCGCACCTGCGGCATGAGGATGTCGCAGAGGCGGAGCGTAACGTCGGCGTCCTCGGCGGCGTAGGGCGTGGCGGACGTGAGCGGGACCTGGTCGAACGTGCGCTGGTTCTTGCCGCTTCCGATGAGGTCGGAGATGGGGATGTTGGTGCGATCGAGCAGGGCCTTGGCGAGCGCGTCGAGCCCGTGGCTGGAGCGCGACGCGTCGACGAGGAACGAGGCGATCATGCTGTCGCACGAGCCCTCGTGCGTGCCGACGCCGCGGACCATGACGCCCGCCTGGCGGAGCACGAGCATGTCGTACTTGGCGTTGTGGGCGCGTTTGGGGAGCGAGGCGTCCTCGAAGAAGTCTCGCAGCGCATCGAGCACGACTTGCTCGCTGAGGTGCGATTCCGGCTCGGGCGAGCGCACCGGGACGTACCAGCCCGCGCCCGCGCGGGTCGCGATGCTGATGCCCGCGAGGAGCGCGCGGCGGGGGTGCAGGTCGGTCGTCTCGGTGTCGAACGCGAAGGGGCGGGACTCGTCCTTGCACGTGCGCAGCTCGGCGAGGAGCTCGTCGAGATCGGCGCGCGTGCGCACGCAGCGGTACTCGCCGTCCTGTGCCGCGACCGCGTGTACGCCGGTCGGGTCGGGCACGGATTCGAAGAGCGTGCCGAGCGCGGAGCCGCGAGATGCGCTGTTTTTCGCGGGCGCGGCTGCGGGATTGCTCGCCGAGGGCATGTGCTCGAACGCACGCTCGTTGCGGGGGGAGGGGGCGTCCGGGGCGTCGACATCCTCGCCCAGCAGCTCGCGTGCGGTGCGCTGGTGCGTGTTGAAGCCCATGTCGCGGAGGATGGGCAGGATGGCGCGGAGGTCGAGCCCTGACGTGCGCGCGGCGTCGAGATCGAGCGTGACGGGCGTGTCGTGGCGCAGGGTCACGAGCTCGCGCGAGAGCGGGAGGGCGGGTGCGGTTTCGCGGATCGCCTCGCCGCGCTTGCCCTTGATCTCCTCGGCGCGTTCGAGCAGGTCGTGCAGCGTGCCGTACTGCGCGATGAGCTGCGACGCGGTCTTGGGCCCGACGCCCGGCACGCCCGGCACGTTGTCGACGGTATCGCCCATGAGCGCGAGCATGTCGATGACCTGCGGCGGCGTGAGCCCGGTGTCCTCCATGAGGGTGCGCGCGTTCTCGACAGAATCGTCCTTGGGGTCGTAGAGCTCGACGGCGTCGGGGCTCGCCGCGTCGAAGAGCTGCTTGAGGTCTTTGTCTTTAGAGATGATGCGAACGCGCACGCCGCGGGCGCGGGCCTGATCGACGAGCGTCGCGATCGCGTCGTCGGCCTCGAAGCCCTCGGCGCCGAGGATCGGCACGCCCATCGTTTCGAGGATCTGCGTGCAACGCTCGACCTGTGGCTCAAGATCGACGGGCGCCGGCGGGCGGTGGGCCTTGTAGTCGGGATACAACTGCGAGCGGAAGGTGCCAAGGTCGCCCGAGACATCGGTCGCGACGACGAGGTAGGTGGGCGATCCGCCCGCGCTCAGCATGTTCGGCGTGTCGCCCCGGAGCAGCTTGAGCAGCGAGCCCACGAAGCCGAAGGTCATGTTGGTGGGCTCTTTGGTGACGGGGCTGGTCATGGGCGCGCGGATGGCGTGGTAGGCGCGGAAGAACTGCGCGTAGGCGTCGATGATGTAGAGTGTTTCCACGTGCGTGCCTCGTGCGTTGGTTCAGCCTCGCGGGGCGTCGGTCGCGTGGAACAGTTGTTCGATGCGATGCGACATCGCGCCGCCGAGCGCAATGCCGCGCCGGGCCATGACCGTGCGGGCGATGTCGAGGAACTTGTCGAGGCGGAATCGCTTCTCGCCCTCACCGGTCACCCACGCGAAGGGCGCCACGGTGCCCGTGATCGCGCGCGATGCGGCCCACATCACGCCCGTGTGCACGATCGCGCCGGTCATGAGGCGTGTGCAGATCGCGGTCTTGGCGTGGTCGGCGATGGCCGCACCGAGGAACGTCTCGCCCGTGCGCTCGCGCTTCGCGAGCATGTGCCCGGCGTGGAACGCGCTCGCCGTCACTTCGGCGTAGGTGTTGAGCAGGTTTGAATTGGTCGTGCCCGCGCCGAGGTTGGCCCACGCGCCCACCCACGAATCGCCCAGGTGCCCGTCGTGGGCCTTGTTTGCGAAGCCCTGGAAGATCGTGCCGCCGACCTCGCCCGCGACCTTGCACGAGGGCCCGATCGCGGTGTTCGCCTTGATGATCGCGTGGTCGAGCACGCTCGAGCCCGGGCCGATGTACGCCGGCCCCGAGACCACGGCGAGCGGGCGGACGATCGCGCCCGCGTCGATCACGATGGGCCCGCGCTCGGCGTCGAGCACGCACGAGGGCGACAGGCGCGCCGAGGGATCGACGCGGACGGGATGCCCGGGAATGAGCGTCACGCCGCGCTGCGCGAGGTCGGCGTGCGTGAGCGTCGGGCCGCGTGCGAGCAGCGCGAGGTCGTGCGTGAGGGCGCGATCGCGCAGCGTGCGCACGTGCCACGGGCGGGACAGCAGCGAGAGGCCTTCGCTCGCGTGCACGCGGAGCGTGTGCGGCGCGTCGGGCGTGAGGGGCGTGCCCGATTGCGCGAGCCCGAGCACGCGCGGGAGGTCGCGCGCCTCGACCCGGGCCGCGATCAGGCGATGCGACGCGTCGACCAGCGCCTCACCCGCCGCGAGCGACCAGACGCGATCGTCGGGCAGCACGCACGCGGCGTTCAGCAGCAGCACGCCGCCCGGATCGCGCGCGATCGCGTCGTCATGGGCCAGCTCGTCGGGCGTGCGCGACAGGGCGGGGCTCGCCTCCCGCGCGACACTCGCGATGTCGTCGCGCGGGACCGCGGCGATTGGCGCGTGCCCGATCGCGGCGAGGCGTTCCAGGAGCGTCATCGCGCCCGAACGCACGTCCCACGCCGGGCGCAGGTCGGTCATCGGCGCGAGGTGCGGGCACGGATCTTCGAAGAGGACGAGGCTCACGCGGCGAGTGTACACGTCGCGGGCCCGGTGCTATCGGCGGGAGAAGAACCGCGCGGGCGGGCGGCTGTGGAAGCCAAAGGCCCAGGACATCGGGAACAGCACGAGCGCCAGGGCGATGGCGCTGACGCCGGAGAACAGGGCCGTTCCGAGGCCCTGGAGCAGGTCGTGGGAGGGGGCGATGGCGACAGGGTCGTAGAAGCTGCGGATGGTGAGCAGGGCGGTCGTGACGATGGTGATGACCAGCGACGCGGGGACGGAGAGCACGCCCAGGGTCAGCGGGTTCTGGCTGATGACTACGCCGCGGAGCGCGAGGACGAGCTGCGCCGCGACGGCGTACGCGAGCACGTGCGGGCCGACGATGGTCGCGTACTCCGCGGGGACGAGGGCCTGGGCGCTGGTGAGGTCGGCGACGAGGCCCAGGACCAGCGCGGCGCGGACGACCTCGCGCGGGGAGGCGTGCATCGAGATGAAGCACAGGAGCGGGACGACGAAAGACGGCGCAACGCCGCCCGTTCCGAGGCGGAGCGCGTCGCGCAGGCCCGTCTCGAGCCCGAAGCACACCCACGTCGCGACGGCGAAGGCGATCCAGCTCATTGGCCGCCTCCAGAATTGCCCCCGGAATTCCCCCCGGAATTGCCCCCGGTCTCGCTCGCGTCGCCCTCGGCCTGCGGGATGCGGAGCGTGACCTCGCTCACGCGGTCGAGGCGGAGCGGCGGGCGCACCACGACCCGCTGACGCAGCGGCTGGTCGGGATCGTCCTCGACGCGCACGACCTCGCCCACGACGAGCATCCGCGCGCTCGCGGGCCAGGCGCCCGAGTTGTCGAGCAGGCGGACGACCATGCCCGGCTCGACGCGCACGTCG
Source organism: Phycisphaerales bacterium (assembly GCA_034004365.1). Lineage (GTDB taxonomy): Bacteria > Planctomycetota > Phycisphaerae > Phycisphaerales > UBA1924 > JAVEWV01. The sequence continues at coordinate 83,624 of JAVEWV010000014.1, read as the reverse complement.
GGCGGGAGCCCGCGCTCGCTCGGGTCCTGCAATGGTCCCGAGAGCGTGCCGTCGTCCCCGGGCGTGAGGAGGCAGGCGAGCCCGACGCCCGCGTCATCGAGCATGACCTGCGACTCGATGCTGCCCGCGGCGCGATCGGTCACCGGCAGCACCCAGCACGTCGCGGGCCCGACGCGGGTGACGCGCCCGACGAGCTGCACACCGTCCACGACCGCGACGCTGTTCCGCTGCACGCCGAGGCGTGAGCCCGCGCGGACCGTCAGGACGCCCGCGAGGTTGCTGGGCGTGCTGATGACCGGGGCGGCGAGCTGGCGAACGGGCAGGCGCGGGTTGAGCGCGATGCCGCGCTGGAGCTGCTCGATGATGCGGTTGAGGCGTTCGTTCTCGTTGCGTTCCTGGTTGTAGAGGGTCTCGAAGATGTCGCGCTCGTTCTGGAGGCGCTGCACGAGCTCGGGCTCGGGGGGCTTGCGCGAGGCGGGGCTGATCGTGCGTCCGAAGCTCGAGAGCGGGCCCGCGATGGGCCCGATCAGGACCTCGGCGAGCTGCCCGAAGTTGTCGAGCCAGCGCGAGTACCGGATCGGGAGGAACGTGAACACGACGGCGAGCGCGATCGCGAGCGGCACGAGTCGGCTTCGGGCGCTCGTTGTCGCGGAGGCTCGTGCCATGAGGGTGCGTGCGTGCGGGCGATGGGCCCGCGGGGCGTCGGACGGACGGGGTCAGAGGTCCATGTCGTTCTCGAGGTGGGCCCGCCAGACCTCGATGTTCTCCAGATAGATCGCCGTCCCGCGCGCCACGCACGTGAGCGGGTCCTCGGCGACCTGCACGGGCAGGCCCGTGGCCTTCTTGAGCAGTTCGGGCAGCCCGCGGAGCAGCGCGCCGCCCCCCGCGAGCATGATCCCGTTCTCGACCAGGTCCGCCGCGAGCTCGGGCTCGGCCTTCTCGAGCGTGGTGGTGACGGCCTCGGCGATCGCGTTGACGGGCTCGCTCAGGGCCTCGCGGATCTCCTCGCTCGTGACGATGGTCTTGCGGGGGAGGCCCGAGACGAGGTCGCGTCCGCGGACCTCCATCTTGGTCTCCTCGCCGGTCGGCGCCGCGGAGCCGATGTCGATCTTGATCCGCTCGGCGGTCTGCTCACCGATCATGAGGTTGTACGTGCGTTTCATGTGCGCGATGATCGCCTCGTCGAGGTCGTCGCCCGCAACGCGGACGCTCTGGCACACCGCGATGTCCGCGAGCGACAGGATCGCGACCTCCGTCGTACCGCCCCCGATGTCGACGATCATGCTCGCGGTGGGCTCGGCGAAGGGCAGGCCCGCGCCGATCGCCGCGGCGATCGGTTCCTCGATCAGATAGGTCCGGCGCGCCCCGGCCCGCTCGGCCGAGTCGAACACCGCCCGCTTCTCGACCGCGGTGATGCCCGAGGGGATCGAGATGACCACCCGCGGGCGCACGATCCGGTGCTTCCCGTTCACCTTGCGGATGAAGTACGCGAGCATCGCCTCGGTGATCTCGAAGTCAGAGATCACGCCGTCCTTCAGCGGGCGGATCGCCTGGATGGTGCCCGGGGTCTTGCCGAGCATCTCCTTGGCCATCCATCCGACGGCCTCGCCGTTGCGGAGGACCTTGTTGGTGCCCTTCCAGACGGCGACCACGCTGGGCTCGTTGAGAACGATGCCCTGACCACGGACCGCGACGAGGGTGTTGCACGTCCCCAGGTCGATGCCCATGTCGATGCCGACCAGTGAGAGGACGCGATCGAGCAGCACGGCAAATCCTTGCACCGGCTCGGGGCGTGTCGGCGAGGGCTGCCGGGCGCGCCCACGAACGCGCCGGTCGTTTCCAGTTCCCGGTCCGGGCAGAGGTTATCGGCGCGCCGGGCGGTCCGCCACCACACCGGGGGAGGGCGAACCCTCAAACAGAAGGGGGCCGACGCCCCGGCGGTCGGGAGCGCCGGCCCCAGGGTTGGGCCGAACGTGCGGTCGTGGGCTGGGCTGAGGGCTGGTCCAAAGCGCCGGCCCGCCCCGGAGGGCGGGCCAGCACGTGGGTTTCGGGGAGCGTCCCCGCCTAGCGGCTGGCGACCTTGCCCCGGGCGGGGGCGTCGTCGCAGTCGTCCTCATCGATCGTGATCGACGGGGGGGTGACGGTGTAGCTGGAGGGCGGCACGACGAGCACGGCCTTGCCCGAGCGGGCGTCGAGGTCGATCTTCGCCCGGTCCTCATAGCTGGTTGTGTTCTGCTGGCGCCCCAGGCCCTCGAGGGTCGCTTCCTGCTTCGTGCGGATCTCCGCGAGGCGGCCCTGGAGCTGCTCGAGCGAGGCGACGCGATAGCGGCTGTGCTTCTCGATGGTCTGCTCGCGGTCCTGCATGACCTCGATCAGGCGGTCGTTGCGCGAGATCGCGTCGATCTGGCGATCGAGCTGCCAGAGCTGGGCCTGGAACTGGGCCCGCTCGGTCTCGAGCGTGGTCAGGAGCTCGCCCAGGCGGGACTGCTGCTGGTTGAGGTAGCCGAGGTCGCGCTCGAGCTCGCCCGAGCGCGTCGCGTACGCGGAGCGGACCTGGCTGATGCGGTTCGCCTCGGCGTACGCGTCGTCGAGGTCGAGGGTGCGGTTGTCGAAGCTGACCTTCACGACGCTGAAGCCGTCGGTGTTGCGGGCGTCTTCGGCGCGGGTGAGCAGGCCCTGGATGCGTCCGAGGTCGGCGTCGGCGAGCTCGATGACGCGCTGGCTGACCTTCAGGTCGCGCTCGAGCGAGGCGACCTGCTCGGAGACCTCGGACAGGTCGCCGCGAACCTCGCCGATGCGCTCGGGGTACTGGGCCTCGAGCGATCGGAGCTGCTCGCGGAGGGCGACGGGGTCGTCGATGGTCTTGTCGATCGCCGCGTTCACGCTGTTACGGGCCTGGTGGACCATCGCGTGGATGCGATGGGGTCCGGCGATGACGACGGCGGCGCCGCCGACGAGCGCCACGATGAGGGCGGTACGAACGGTTCCTCTCACGATGCCGCACATGTCCGAGTCTCCTTCCGCGTTCTCGACGCGGTGCTGTCGTTCGGCGCCGCCGAGCCGAGCGAGCGATGTCGCGTGGTCCGGCGTGTGAGGACGCCGGTTCGAGGCAGTTGGTGGGACTGGGCCCAGGTGGATTTCACGTGTTTGTGTCGCGTCCCGGAGCACGCGGGGGCCGATCGCGCGGGGCGGCGGGATTCGCGGGGGTCCGGAAACCGCTGTTCGGGCTCGGGATGCGGGAATCCGGCGGGTATGCTTACGAACGAAGGCCGATCGCGCGGAATATGCGGAGGGGATGCATGCTCAACCCGCTGACGACCAGCTTTGTGGGTCGCCTGCGCGCCAACGACCAGGCCGCGTGGTTCGAGCTGTGGGAGACGTTCGGCCCGGTGATCCGCGCGCAGCTCACGAAGTGGGGCAAGGGGCGGATCGGGTCGGAGACGGTGCGGGATCTGTCGCAGGAAACGCTTGCGGCGCTGTCGGGCTCGATCGAGCGGTACGACCCGAGCAAGGGGGCTCGCTTCAGCACGTGGCTGCTGGCGATCGCGAAGCACGTGCTGGGCGACGAGCTGGACCGACGCGGGGCCCTGAAGCGGGGGGGCGGGCGCGCGAATGCGTCGCTCGACGAAAGCTGGATGGCGCCTCGGGCGGGGACGCAGGCGGACCAGGAGTACGAGGCCGCGGTGTTCCGCTCGAAGGTCGAGGCGGCGATCCGCATGTCGGAGAAGCAGTCGGATTTCACGGATTTTTCGATCTACCGGATGCGGGTGCTGGACGGGATGTCGGGCAAGGACGTCGCGGCGCAGCTGGGCATGAGCGAGCCGACGGTGAGCCGGCGGCTCGCGAAAGTGCGGGATCTGCTGCGTTCCCGGCTTGAAGAGGTGATCGCGACGTACAGCTTCACGGACGACGAGCTGGAAGAGGCGGCCCGAAACGGGCTGGGCGTGAATCCGAAAAGGTCGGGCGAGCGGGTTGACGACGCCCTGTTCGACGAGGCCATCGCGGAGATCTACCACCGCCAGATGGAACTGCGTCGCCAGGACGAGGCCTCCAGCCTGGCATGAGCCGGCGCGTGGGGCGTGCAGCGCCCGCCCGGATCGAGAGGTCGGACCATGGCAGCTCCCGCCATCCTGCTCATCGTGCTTGGGGGCATCGTGCTCATCGTCGTCGTCATTCTGGCGGCGGTGTTCCTGCTCGCGCCGCTGATGCGCGCCCTTGCGAAGGGACTCGGGAACGTTTTCACGTTCATCGGGCGCGAGATCGCCGACACGGCCCGCCTCGTGGGCGCGATCATCACCGCGGCGGTCCTCATCCCGCTGGTCATCGCGAACATCCTGATCGGGCGCTGGAGCGCGTCGGCGCACTACGGGCGATCCATCGGCGGGGAATTCGCGGCGATGGGTGGTGCGGTGTATCGCGTGCTGCTCGCGAATCCGGCCCGCCTGTTCGGGCTCGGTGCGCTCACGGAGGGGATCGAGCGTCGCGTGCCCGACGCGGTGGCGCGGGCCCCGGGGCCGGACAAGCCACGCTCGGGCCGAACGGGCCAGTTCGAGGGCTACACGATCGTCGGTTCGCTCCCGGGCGGCGGCTCGGGCGGCAAGCTCTACGTCGCCAGGCCCGACGAGATCCGCCTCGCGGCGTTCACACGCTCGGGGCAGGAGGACGTCGATCGCGTCGTCATCAAGGTGTTCTCGCTCAAGGACGGGTCGTCGCTGCCGCAGATCGTGCGCGAGAGCCGCTCGCTCGATGCGGCGAAGAAGCTGGGGCTCGTGCTTGACCATGAGCTGACGGACGAGCGGTTCTACTACGTGATGCGTTACGTGCCGGGCGATTCGCTGGGCGTCGTGACGCAGCGCATGCACGCGGCGAGCGGTGCGGATGGCCTGGACGAGAAGCACCTGCGCGAGGCGTCTGTGTTCATCTCCGACCTGCTCGTGACGCTGGACAAGTATCACCGCGGCGGGCTGTGGCACAAGGACGTCAAGCCCGACAACATCATCGTCGACGCCGAGCGTCGCGCGCACCTCGTCGACTTCGGGCTGGTTACGCCGCTGCGCTCCGCGATGACGCTGACCACGCACGGGACGGAGTACTTCCGCGATCCAGAGCTGGTGCGGATGGCGCTGCGGGGCGTGAAGGTGCACCAGGTCGATGGCGCGAAGTTCGACGTGTATGCCGCGGGCGCGGTGCTGTACGCGATCGTGGAGAACTCGTTCCCCGCGCACGGCGTGCTGAGCCCCGTAAGCAAACGCTGCCCGGAGGCGCTGCGCTGGATCATCCGGCGCGCGATGGCGGACTATGACAAGCGGTACGCCGGCGCGGCGGCGATGCTCGCGGACCTGCGGGTCGTGGCGTCGGCGCGCGATCCGTTCGCGATCAAGCCCGCGGATCTGCCCAGCTTCTCGGGCGATGCAGAGCCCGAGCCCGCGCCGAGCGAGGAGGATTTCACGCCCTTCGCGCGGGCCGGTGCTCGCGCGGCGAGCCCCACGCCGCGGGACGTCGGTGCGCCGGCGCAGGCGGTTCCTGGGCAGGCTGGGGCGGAGGGTGCGGCCGCCGCGGTGGGTGCGCCGCTGCTTCGCGTCGCGAACTGGTGGACCGGGCGGTACGAGCGTGCGGGCGATCGACCGGCGGATCGCGGGGCGGCCCGGAGCGGGGATCGCGTGGCGCACGTCGCGGACTCGATCCGCGAGAAGTTCGCGAGCGCGGGTGTCAAGTTCGATGTCAAGATCGGTCGTGTTGCGGCAGTGCCGGGGGCGCAGGCCGAGAGCACGCCGCGCGCGGCGGGCGCGCGTCGTCCGGCGCACGAGCAGCTCGCCAGCGCGCGAGCGCGTGCCGACGCCGCCCGGGCGCGGGTGGGCGCACGGATGGACGCGCGCCGGCGTTCGCGCGAGGGCAACGACGTTTCGGGGATCAACGCGGGCGTGGTCGTCGCGGTGCTGCTGGCGCTCGGCGCGGTGGGGGGGATTGGCGCGCTGGCGATGCGCGGCGTGAGGCCCAACGTGAGCGTCACGGTCGAGGGTGCGAGCGATCCGGCGGAGGACATGGGCTTCGCGGGCGCTGAGATCGAACCGCCGGAGCCCGTGGAGCGCATCGACGTTGCGCTGAATGCACCACAAGGGATGGTCATCGACGCGAGCACGGCGCCGCGGGGCGTCGGGCAGAATGCGATGTCGCTCGCGCTGCAGGCGGGGCTCGTGATGCAGCAGTTCCTGCTCGCGCCGAGCAGTGCGGGCGGCGAGATGCTCGCGAGCGTGGTGAGCGTGCAGCGCGTGGAGGACGGTCGTGTGCTGATCCTCACGGGCGGCGCCCCGGGTGAGGACGCGAACCCCGCCGAGCGGGAGGCGTTCGAGGCGGTGCGTCGGCGCGTGATGGAGCGGGGGTTCACGGTGTTCTCGCGCGAGGACGCGAGTGAGGGGGATGACAGCGAGTGGGTCGAGCTGGAATCCGCGGCGCGGCGTGTGCGTGCCCTGCGTCCGATCGATGCGCCAGAGGTTGCCGACGCGCTGCGTCGCTGGCTCACAGGCGGGCTTGGCGCAGCGGACGGGCTCGACGCGGTGGTGTGGGTCGAGATGAATGCCGACGCCGACGAGCCGAGGCTGATCCTCGTGACGCCCGACGCGACGCCCGATGCGAGCAATGCGGAGCGAGTGGCGCGTTCGATGCGCAACCTCGTCGTGCAGATGGCGGTTTTTCCCGGCTAACGGTTTCGAGCGGTCTTTATCGGACTCTCGCGGGGAGAGTCGTTCTTCGACAGGCATGAATGATGCCGCCGGCGCGCGAGAGCGAGTCAACCGGGCATGTGCATGGACCGATAGGCCCTCGGGACGGTCGGGGCGGGTTGCCCTGACGTCGTGGGAGGCGGCCGCACATGCGTTCAAGAACCATGCGCATCCGATGGAGCACCGGCCTGGCGATCGGCGCGGGCGTGATGTCCGCGGTGGTCTGGGCGGGTGCTTCGTTCGCAACAGAACAGTTCGGCGCGCCGCGCGTGATGGTTGCGGGAGCACTCTCCGCGGCGGTCATCGCGGGCGTGGGCGTGAGCCTGGCGAGCGATCGATTGCTGCGCGCTGTGACGGCACTGCGATCCGCCGTGATCGCGGCGGGGCGCGGCGAGCGTGATGCCGGCGGCGTGCGGATCGACCCGAAGCTGGGCGAAGTCGCCGAGTGCTGGAACATCGTCGTCGAGGAGCGTGAAGGACGCTTCGTCGGCGAGCTTGCGGAGCGGATCACGCGAGGCGCGAGCTCGGGGACCGGAGGTCGGGGCGACCTCAGCGAGGCCTTCGACGCGCTCTCGATCGGACTCGTGGTGTTCGATGCGCGCGGTGACGTGAAGTACGCGAACGGCGCCGCGGGGATGTTCCTGCGCAAGAAGCGTGAGGAGATCGTCGGCGCGAATGTGTCTGTGATCCTTGAATCGCAGGAGGTTCGGGACGCCATCGCGGCGGCGTGCGCGGGCACGCACCGCCAGCGGCGCGTAGTCGAGCACCGCCTCGCGGAGGGTGACTGGTCGGGCGTGCTGCGATATGCCGTTCGTCCGACGAAGGGCGAGGGCGAGTCTGGCGTGGTCGTCACGATCGAGGACGTCACGCAGCAGCGTGCGGCGGACGAGGCGCGCCGTTCGATGGTGGCGCACGCGGTGCACGAGCTGCGTACGCCGCTGACGAACATCCGCCTGTACGTCGAGGAAGCGATCGAGTCGGGAGAAGCGGACCCGACGCAGACGGCGCGGGCGCTCAACGTCATCAACGCCGAGGCGCGACGCCTCGAGCGGGTGGTGGCGGACATGCTCAGCGTATCGGAGATGGAGTCGGGTTCGCTCTCGATCCGCAGCGCGGAGGTTCCGCTCGAGACGATGTTCGAGGACCTCCAGCATGACTACGCCGCCGCGGCGCGCGAGAAGGGGCTCGAACTGAGCTGGGAGCTCCCGCCGAAGTGGCCCCGCGTGCTCGGTGATCGCGACAAGCTCGCGCTCTCGGTGCACAACCTGCTGGGCAACGCGATCAAGTACACGCCGCGCGGCGGCTCGATCACGGTGCGTGTGGATGTTGTCGAGGACCAGCTGCTCGTTGAGGTCGTTGACACGGGCATCGGCATCTCGGATGAGGATCAGGCCCGCCTGTTCGAGCGCTTCCAGCGCGCCCGGGACAAGCGCGTCGAGGCGATCACGGGCACGGGCCTCGGGCTCGCGCTCGCGCGTGAGGTCGCGCGGATGCACGGCGGGGATGTCACGGTGAAGAGCCAGCTCGACGCCGGGAGCACGTTCACGCTGAGCGTGCCCACCATGAAGGAGGCGGCCTGATCGCGGGCCGTGAGTCATGCGCATCGAGGAGCACAAGCACGGCGCCGTGACGGTGCTCAAGCCGGCGGGGGCACTGGTGGCGGAGGACGCGAAGTCCTTCGGTGGTCGATTGCGCTCGATCCTGCGCTCGAGCATGGGACGATTGGTCATCGACGCCACGGGCATCGCGTACGCCGATAGCACGGGGCTGCAACTGCTCGCCGACTGTGCGCGTGAGCTCGACGCGGGCGGGTTCGCCCTGAAGCTCTGCGGCGTGAACGACACGGTGCGTGAGGCGATGGAACTGACGGAAATCGGCGGGCTGTTCGAGCACTACGCCCAGGTGCCCGACGCGGTGAGGAGCTTCCTGTGAGCACCGAACCACAGACCTCAAACACGCCCATGCGTCTCGGCGAGGCGCTCGTGCACTCCGGCGCGGTGACGCAGGAGCAGCTCGACGCCGCGCTGGCGCAGCAGGGCAAGAGCGGCGCCCGTGTCGGCGAGATCCTGATGCAGCAGGGCGTGATCACGTCCGCGACGCTGATCCGCGCTCTGGCGCCGACGATGGGCGTGCGGGGCGTCATGCTGCGTCACGGGCTGATCGACCCGGCGATGCTCAAGCTGGTCGGCGTGGAAGATTGCGAGAGGCTGAGCGCGATCCCGCTGTTCTGCGTGGACGGCGTCCTGACGGTCGCGATGGCTGACCCGCTCTCGCTGCCCTCGATCGACCGCCTGCGCGAGCTGACGGGGCTGAAGATCCGTCCCGTGCTGGCGCTCGAGTCGAACATCCTCGAGTTCGTGCGCAAGTACGCGACGGGCGACGTCGACATCGACGCGTTCCTGACGAGCCTCGCCGAGAGCGATGTCGAGGTCGTCGAGCGTGAGAAGGTTGATGAGGGCCCGTCGACGGACCTCGACAAGATGGTCGCGGGCAGCCCGATCATCAACCTTGTCAATGTCGCCCTGCTGACCGCGGTGCGCGATGGGGCGAGCGATATCCACATCGAGCCCGACAAGCGCGGTACGCGCGTGCGGTATCGCATCGACGGTACGCTGCGCGATCTGATGAAGCCTCCGATGGGGATGCACGCGGCGATCGTGTCGCGCATCAAGGTCATCGGGCGCATGGATATTGCGGAGCGCCGCCTGCCGCAGGAAGGTCGCGTGCGGATCGTCGCCGAAGGGCGCGAGATCGATCTTCGCGTGTCGAGCATGCCGACGCTGCTGGGCGAGAAGCTCGTGGTGCGTGTGCTCGACAAGCAGAACCTGCACGTGCGGATGGAAGACCTCGGATTCCGGTCCGAAACGCTCGCGACGTTCACCCGCGTGCTCAAGCGTCCGCACGGGCTCGTGCTCGTTACGGGCCCCACGGGCAGCGGCAAGACCACGACGCTGTACTCGGCGCTCGACCTGCTGCGCAGCGCCGAGACGAACATCGTGACGGTCGAGGACCCGGTCGAGTACCAGCTCGACATGGTCAACCAGATCCAGGTGCAGGAGCAGATCGGGCTGACGTTCGGGCGGGCGCTGCGCAGCATCCTTCGGCAGGACCCGGACATCATCATGGTCGGCGAGGTGCGCGACGAGGATACCGCCCGCGTCGCGGTGCAGGCCGCGCTGACGGGGCACCTCGTGCTCGCGACGCTGCACACGAATGATGCCCCCGGTGCGGTCGCACGCCTGTCGGACATGGGCGTTGAGACGTACCTGATCTCGAGCGCGCTCAACGGCGTCGTCGCGCAGCGTCTTGCACGCAAGGTGTGCAGCGCGTGCGAGACGAAGTACTACCCGAGCGAGGCGGCGCTCGTCGACGCCGGGCTCGATCCGGCGGAGCGGGTCGCGTTCCGCAAGGGCTCGGGGTGCCAGCAGTGCCACGACTCGGGCTTCAAGGGCCGTGTCGGCATCTATGAGATGATGGAGATCACGGGGCGCCTTCGCCGGATGGTGCACACCGGCGCGCCGACGCACGAGCTGCGCGCCGAGCTGCGGCGTATGGGCGTGCTGTCGCTGCGTGAAGAGGGCGTGCGGGTCGCGATCGAGGGACGCACGAGCCTTGAGGAAGTGCTGCGTGTCACCCATGACGATTCGGACGATGTCGCGCCCGTCGCGGGCCAGACTCAGCCTCCCATGGAGCGTCACGACGAAGCCGCCGCTCCGGCCGGGAGGGCGGCATGAAGTTCCAGTACGTCGCATTCGATAGCGCGGGAACGCGGAGCACCGGGTCGGTCGACGCCAGCGACGAGCGCGCGGCCCGGGCTTCGCTCGGCGCGCGCGGGCTGTTCGTGTCCGAGATCGGAGCCGCATCTGACGATGCGGGCAAAGCGCCAGGACGAACGACGCCCGCGCGATCGGGCGGCCGCGCGAGTGGACGCCTCAAGCACGTTTCGGGGATGGCGCGCCAGCTCGCGGTGCTGGTCGTGAATGGCACACCGATCGTTGATGCCCTGGGCGCGCTCGAAAGACAGACGAGCGACAAGCGATTCCTCGGCGTGCTGCGATCCGTGCGCCAGCAGGTCGAGGAGGGCATCCCGCTCGCCGAGGCGATGCGGGCCCATCCGCAGTGGTTCGATTCGATCACGGTCTCGCTCGTCGCCGCGGGCGAGGCGGGCGGCAAGCTCGGCATGATGCTCGATCGCTTGTCGTCGCTGCTTCGCCGACAGCTCGCGACGCGGAACGCCGTGACGGGCGCGATGGTGTATCCGATGCTCCTGATCGTCGTGGCGGTGTCCGTGCTGACGATGATGGTGACCGTGGTCCTGCCGCGCTTCGGCGGGCTGTTCGAGTCGCTCGGCATGCCGCTCCCGCCCTCGACCGCGGCCCTGCTGTCGATCGGGCAGTTCCTGCGTGCGTGGTGGTGGGTGGTGCTGCTGGGCGTCGCGGGATCGGTGACGGGACTCGTCACGTTCCTGCGCACACCACAGGGCGTGCGCGTGGCGCATCGCGCGGTGCTCAAGTTGCCGGTCGTCGGCAGCCTTGCGCGTTCGTTCGTGACGGCCCGGATCGCCCGCCTGCTCGGTATTCTGCTTGAAAGCCGAGTGCCCATGCTCGACGCGATCGACCTCACCCGGGCCGCGGCGGGCAATCTGAGTTTCGCGGACCTGCTCACGCGCGCCGAGGAGGCTCTTACTCGCGGTGAGCAGATCAGTCACGTTTTCATGCAATCGGACCTGGTGTCGCCCGCAATGGTCGAGGCGATCCGCAATGGTGAGCGGACCGGCGCGATGGGCCCCGTGCTGACGGGCCTCGCGGAGTTCCTCGACGAGGACAACGAGGTGATGCTCAAGGCCGCGACATCGCTCATCGAGCCCGTGATCCTGATCATCATGGGCGTGCTGGTGGGCATCATCGCGGTGAGCATGTTCATGCCGCTGTTCGACCTGACCAGCATGACGCAGGGCCCGGCGCCCGCGGGAGGTGGTGGGTAATGCGTCACGGCCTGATTGGTCTCGACATCGGCGAACGCCGGATTCGCGCCGTGCAGCTCGACGCGTCCGGGGCTCGCGTGCACCGAACGTTGTGCATAGTGCGACCGCCCGTGGGCGGGGAGACGCTCGGCGACGACGAGTGCGGGCGTCTGGCCGACGCGCTCGATCGCCTTGGCTTCGCGGGCTCTCGGGTGTCGATGGTCGCGCCGCGCGCGGCGTTGTGCTCCTCCGTGCTGGATCTGCCCCCGCGTGCGACGGGCGCGCCGATCGAGAAGATCGCGATGGGCGAGCTCGCCGGGCGCAACAGGATCGATCCGGAGCGGACGGAGCTCGCGCTCTGGTCCACGGGCGAGCCGGGCTCCCGCAACGGCACGGAGCGGATCATCGCGGTCGCGTGCGCGCACGAGAAGGCCGAGGCGTACGTCGCCCCGCTGGAGCGGGCCGGGCTGCGTGTGGAGGGGATGATCCCGCCGACGATTGCGCTGGTGCAGGCGATGTCGGTCGGGCGGAGCCATCGCATTGTGCTGGACCTGGGATGGTCGAGCGCGCGCGTGGCGCTCGTGCGCGACGGGCTTGTCCTCTTCGATCGCGCCATGCAGGACGCCGGGCTGGCCCGCGTGTTCGAGCGGGTGGGCGAGACGCTGGGCGCACGCGCCGAAGCGTGCGAGATCGCGGCACGACGCGCCGGATCGCCCGTTGAACGTGCGATCAATGGAGAGATGGAAGCGTTCGTCCGTGATCTGCGCCGTGGCGTGGAAGAAGCGCTCGGCTACGGCGCGAAATCTGCCCGGATCGATTCACCCGTTGAGGTCTGCGGTGGTGGGGCGGCGATCCCCGCGCTCGTCGCGAGGCTGCAGAGCGCGATCGGGCGCGAGGTCCGGCCCATCGAGATGGTGGTGTCCGAGACGACGCTGGAACCAGCGTTCGCGAGCGCGACGGGTGCGGCAAGGAGCGAGCCATGACAGCGTTGAGCGCCGGATTCAATCTGCTGCCCGCGCCGCGACGCTCGATGGGGGCTCGCCGGCGCGTGCTCCGTGCGTGGTATGCTGCGATCGGCGCCGGTGTGGCGGGTGCGCTCGTGTCGGGCGTCGCGATCCGCGCGGGTTCGATGGAAGCGGGGGGAGAGAACGCGCGGGCCATCGCGGACCTCCGCGGACAGATCGCCCTGAGCGAGGCGGCGATTGCAAGAGAGCGGGCCTTGCTTGTCGGCTTGCGCCGCGATGCGGAAACGCTTGAGCTCGTGCGACGCCGTCCGGACTGGACGCACCTCATCGCGGCATGCGCTCGAGCCGTCGGTGAGGGCGGCGTACTTGAGCGGATCACGCTCGAGCCCGCATCGCCGTCGTCGCCCCCCAGGCTCGCGATCACGGGCTGGGCGGCGGAGCAGACGGACGTCGCATCGGGCGTGCTTGCGCTCGAGCGAACGGGCCTGCTCAGCGGGGTCCGGCTGGTTGAATCGAAACGGGCGGCGCTGGGCAAGTCCGAGGCCGTGAGGTTCAGCATCGAGGCGTTCGTCGTTGCGAAGGAGGCTACGCCATGATCCGGATCGCAAGCGTTCCGACGCCGGTGATCCACGCGGGGGGCGTCGCGATCATCGCATGTGTTGCGGGGGCGTGGTACGCGCTCGCGCTGGGGCCGCTGGAGAACGCCCGGGCCCATGCGCACGCCGAGGCGGGCGAGCTGTCCCGCGAGCAGGCGAGCATGGAGCAGCTTCGGGACCAGCATCGGTTGCTCTCGGCAGAGCACGATCGCCTGCGGGAGCAGCTCGATGAGCGGATCGACGTGCTGCCACGATCGCGCATGAACGAGCGTCTCGCGGGGTTGACCTCGCTCGCGACGGAGTACGGGCTGACGATCGACGAGCTTACGCCGAAGGAAGGGATCGTCCGTGGCGCGCTCGCGGAGGTGCCGATCAATGCCCGCGTCCGGGGCGGGTATGCGGACGTGTCGCGGTTCATCGGCGCGCTGCATGATCGGACGCCGGATATTGACGTGCGCGGGTTTGATATCGAGGGAACGCCGGCGCGTGGGTCCGAAGACGTGCGTGCTGTGTTCGCCCTTGCGTGGTATGCGGATCCTGCGGGCGGATGAGGTTGGATGCACGTCGGGCACGCTTGACACCCCGCGCCCTGTTTGCTCCGTTCCGCACATGAGGATGACGCGCGAGCGGAAATGGCTGTTCTCGGTCCTCGCCCTCGGGATGCTCGCCCTGGGCGCGGATCGGATGTTCTTCGGGATCAGTGGCCCGTCGGGGGCGGGCGCCGCGGAGGATCGTGGCGCCGTCGCGCCCTCGCCGCGCGCACCGAGCGGCAAGTCCAACCAGTCGGGGGCTGGTTCGAGCGAAGTGCCCGCGATCGATCAGCGCACGCTTGAGATGCTCGAGCGGCACGATCCGTCGATCGCATGGAATCCATTCGTTGCCCCCGAGGCGTGGGATGTTGTCGGCGCCGCAGCCGCGAGCGACCAGCCCCAGCCCGATCCGATGCTGGAGCTGGCCCGCGGCCCGCTGCCCACGCTGACGGCCGTGATGGCAACCAGCGCCGGACGTCGTGCGATCCTCGATGGGCAGCCCTTCGCCGAGGGTGATTCGGTCGGCGCCTGGACGATCCGATCCATCAGTGAGCGGAGCGTGGAGCTGGCGCAGGGCGATGCCCGCGTGATGGTGGAGTTGGGCGAGCCGCAGCTCACGGGGCGCGGCACCGTCGGCGTCGCGGGACATGATCGCCGATAACCACCGTGTGGACCGGATCGGGCCACACTTTCGTGTCCACACGCTGAAGTTGGGTGGGTCACCCGCCGATGCAATCCGCACCTTGTCGCGCCGGCATGTCGCCCGCGAATGAGGACGGAGGCGCAGCACATGGTTCCCAACACGCACTCTTTCCGGCGGGCGTTCAGCCTGCTCGAGCTGGTCATCGTGGTCGTGATCCTGGGCATCATCGGGGCGATCGCGATCCCCCGCATGAGCCGCGGATCCGAGGGCGCCTCCGATAGCGCGCTGGTCGCCAACCTCGCGGTGCTGCGCAACGCGATCGAGCTGTACCAGGCCGAGCACGAGGGCCTGCTGCCGACGGCGGCCGACATCGAGGCCCAGCTCACGACCTACACGTCCGCCGCGGGCGCCGACAACGCCACGAAGGACACGACCTACATCTACGGGCCGTACATCCGCACCATCCCGCCGCTGCCCGTCGGCACGAACAAGGGCAGCAATGGCATCGCCGCCGCCGACGCCGCTGGCGTGGGCTGGATCTACGACGCGACCACGGGCGCCATTACCGCCAACCTCCCCAACACGGAGCTTGACGCTCGCGGCGTGCCCTACACCGACTATTGATCCGCATGGATGATCGAACACGCACACCATCGCCCGTGGGGACACCCGCGGGCGTTTGCTTGGATGGCCCCCCACGCGGAGCACGACATGCGCCGGGGATTCACGCTCGTCGAACTCGTGGTCGTTGTCGCGATCATCGCCGCGGCCGCCGCGATCGCGCTCCCGAGGTACGCCTCGGCCCAGCATCGGTATCGCCTTGATGCGGCAGCGACGCTCGTCGCGCGCACGCTCGATCGTGCCGCTCGGCGGGCGGAGTCGTCCTCTCAGGCGATCGAGGTCGCCTTCGACGCCGCGGGGGATCGCGTGATCGTCCGCAGCGCGACCGACGCGTCCGACATCCTTGAGGACATCAATATCTCCAAGAGTCCGTGGGCGGCCGATCTGGTCGCCGCCGACTTCGCGGGGCAGCGCAGCGTCAAGTTTGATGGGTTCGGCCTGCCCGCGTCCGGGGGCACGGTCACGATCGGTCACGCGGGATCAACCCTCATCGTGAGCCTCAATGGGAGCACGGGACGGGCGATGATCGGTGCGGATCTCGACGTGGATGGCGGGCTCGTCGTGGGTGATGTCGAGGGCGATGACGGCATGGTCGCTCCCGTGGGCATGGGGGGTGGCGGATGATGCGTCGCCGCGCGTTCACGATCATCGAGCTTGCCGTGTCGAGCGTGGTCGTCGCGCTGATCATGGGCTCCATCGTCTCGGTGATGACTCTGACGACCCGCGTCGTGGCCCCGGGCACCCCCGCGGAAAATGACCTCGCGCCCGCGATGGCTCGCATGACCGAGGAAATCGCCGAGGCGCGCACGTTCCGCTCGCTCGAGGCGGACGGCATCACGTTCACGCTCGCGGATCGCAATGCCGACGGGTCCGCCGACGTCGTCGCCTACGACTGGCCCGGCGCGGGCTCGCCGCTGTATGTGACCCGCGCCGCCCGCAACCGTTCCGCGGTCACGCCGGTGCTCGATGGTGCGCGTTTCATCGCGACCACCACCACCACGAGCGAGGCAGCGCCGGACAATCTCGAACGCCGGGCGACCTCTGCCCTCGCTTCGAACTCCAGCTCCAACGGGACGGTTTCCGCAAACTCGTCCGTGCGCCTCTCTCAGTACGTGCTGCCCACGCTTCCTGCGGGCGCGATCTCGTGGTCGCTCGAGCGCATCGAGTTTTCGATGGCGAACGTCGGCCTGGGCGGCACGCTCGATGCCTACCTCTACCTTGCCGATGCGCAGGGCAAGCCCACCGGGTCAGAACTCGATCGAGAGAACGTTTCTTCCGGCCTGCTCTCGATCACTCTCGGTTGGAAATCCGTCGACCTCTCGAAGCCCGATCTGGCTCCCACACAGGGCGTCAACGTCGTGCTCGTTGCGGCGGGTTCCACCGCGTCGTTCAACATCTCGTTTGCAAATGAGGGCTCGCCCAGCATGGCGTTGCTGGTCAGCAGCGACTCGGGCGCGACCTGGGCCGTCAGCCCGGTCGTTTCGCTCACGTTTCGTGTCTATGGCACGGCGCTCGTCCGGGCATCGGGCGGGACCACCACGCGAGACTTCGTCGAGACGGTGAACATCGAGCTGACGCCCGAAGGAGCGGACCAGCCCATCATCATGACCGCCGTTCCAGCGATGGGGGGCGTGGTGGAATGATCCTTCGCTCTCCATCACAGAGTGATTGGGCTCGCGCTCGGTGGATTGGTGTGCACCGCCGGAGGGGGTTCACGCTCGTCGAGGCCATCATCGCGACCCTCGTCGTGTCCGTGCTCACGGTCGCGGCGCTCAACACGATCCCCGCGGCGGTGGAGGGTCGTCTCCGCAACGAGCGCATGGCACGCGCGATGGCGCTCGCGCAGGACCTCATGGGCGAGATCGACACGCTGCCCTGGGACGATCCCGATTCGCCGGGCGGGCCGATCAGTCCGGGCCCCGCGCTGCAGCGGAACCAGTACAACGACTGCGACGACTACAACGCCTGGACCGAATCGCCGCCCACGGACCGGGACGGGACCGCCTATCCCGGCATGGACTCCTGGTCGAGATCGGTTGTCGTGGAGTTCGTGCGTGTCGATGCGCCGGGCACGGTTTCCGCTTCGCGGACGACGCTCAAGCGCGTCACCGTGAGTGTTGCGTTCCGCGGCGTGCCGCTCGCGCGTCTGGTCCGACTCCGCTCATCGGCGTGGGACGCCGACCTCCCGGATCGCGTCGCGGTCGAGCGTGTGCTTACCGATGAGCCTCTCGGAGCCGACGCGCCATGAGCACTCCGCAACGACGCGTCGCCCATCCCATGACGTGCGCTCACGCGCGAGACACGCGCGAGCGCGGCGTGGTCTACCTGCTCGTGCTCTCGACGACCGTCGTCGTCCTTGCGATCGTGCTGGGCGCGATCGCCGTGGTCCGCGCGCAGCGTGCCGAGGCGGTGGACACCGTGAATGCGGTGCGAGCCTCCGCCCTGGCCCGCTCCGGGGTCGAGCTCGCCCTCTCGCGTCTGGACGCCTCGGGCTCGAACTGGCGCGACGACTACGTCGCGAGCGAAATGGCGGGCACGAACGTCGCGGTGATGGACCGCGCCGTTCTCATCTACCGCCTGACCGATCCCGCCGACGGCGATCTCCGCGACGATCCATGGGAGGACGTCGAGATCACGGCGTACGCCCTCTGGAACGATGCGCAGCGCGTGATGTCGGTCCGCGCGACGCCCAGGGGAACGGCTTATGCGGTCCTTTCCTCCTCAATCCACGCGCGTGGAGAGCTCGTTTTCAACGCCACGTCCTTCGTGGGCGATCGGGTCGCGACCTCCAACAGCGACATCAAGGGACAGAACGTCGCGAGCGTCCAAGCGCCCGTTGCCGCCGCGGGCAGCGTCTCGGGCGGAACGTTCTCGGGTGGCACGCGTTCGGCCCAGGCCCAACTCTCGATGCCTAACGCCAGCGACGTCGTGAAGTACTACAAGGACATCGGGCAGCAGGTGTCCATCGGGTCGATCGCGCCCGGCGGGAGCATCCAGAACGCGGAGGTCGCCAACGGGACCACGGTCGGCGGTGTGCTCATCAAGAGCGACGTGCTCGTCATCGACTGCGCGGGGCGCGATCTCGAGATCCGTGACTGCCGCCTCGCCATCACGCTCGTCCTCCTCGACGCGGGCGACGCCTCGGGCGTCAGCAACTCCGTGTCATGGAAGCCGCCCCGCGACGGCATGCCCGCGCTCATCTGCGGGGGCAAGTTCGCGTTCGACCTCGAGTCCGACCCGCTCCGCGAGTCCGCGACCGGCGTAACGCTCAACTCGGTCATCCCCGCCGATGACGCCACGACCGACTCCGATACCTCCGATTCCTACCCCAGCCTGCTCCAGGGCCTGTTCTACGCCGACGACACGATCACATTCGACGGCGAGACCAACATCGCGGGGTGCGTCGTGGGAGAGAGCGACATCACGGTGAGTGGCACGGTCCTCGTCCAGCCCAGCGCCATGCTCGACCGGGCCCCGCCCCCCATGTTCGCCTCGCCCGATCGCGTCGTGCTCCAGCGCGGGACCCTCCGGCGCGTCATCCCCTGATCTGGTCGGTTGATCCCCGGCGTGGCCCCGCCCGGCCCGTCCGCGTTGCCGCGCCGCAACGCTTCCGATCGAAGCCGGCGCGTCAACGTGCCGATGTATGTTGCAATGACGCAACACGCACGCGATCCAGCGTTTCCCAACCCCCTCGATGCGGGTGATGCCTCCGCCCGCCTCACCACGCTCATCCACGAGCTCTCCAACATCCTCGATGGCTCGCTCCGCTCCCTCCAGCTCGCCCTCCGGACGCTCCGGGCGGACGGCGGCGCGATCGCGGGCGCCCAGGCGGGTTCGGAGGAGGATCTTCGCCTCCGCCTCTCGACGGTCGAGCAGTCCCTGCTCCGCATGAACGATCTGGTCCGCCGCGTCGCCAGCCCCGCGCTGAGCGCCCAGACGCTCGCGGGTGGGTCGCTCCTCGAGGCCCTGCAGCACGCGACGCAGGTCGCCCGCGCGACCATCCAGCCGGACGTGCACGGACAGCACGTGGTCATCGAGGACCGCCTCGACCCCGCGCTCGCGGGCGTGCACGCGGGCGAGGTGTACGCCGTCGCGCTCAACGCGCTCCGCAACGCGCTCGACGCGATGTCGCGCCGCAGCGATCGCGCCGCGCCGGGGCACATCCTCATGACCGTCGGCTATTTCGCGCCCGGGATGCTGCGGATCGAGGTCGTTGACGACGGGCCGGGCATCGATCCCGCACTCGATCCCGCCCTCGCCCTCCGCCCCGGCGTGAGCACCAAGCCCGGCTCCGCGGGCGTCGGGCTCGCCCTCGCGGCCCGGATCGTGACGGGAATGCGCGGGCGCCTCGCGCTCGCGCCGCGTGCCGGGGGTGGCGCGGTCTTCGTCGCCGAGTTCCCGGAGCCGCGTGACTGGGGATCGATCACCCTCGGCGGCGGCTCGTCCGCGCCGGAGGGGCACCATGCCTGAGGCGCGTGCACGACTGCTCGTTGTCGACGACGATCCCATCGTCGCCGAGAGCCTGGGCGAGCATCTGCGCTCGATCGGGCTTGACGCTTCGGTCGTGCAGTCGGGGCCGGAGGCGCTTGAGGCCGCGCACGCCGCCGCGGGCGAGGGACGCTCGTACCAGCTCGCGATCGTGGACATCTCGATGCCCGCAATGGGCGGGGTGGAGGTGCTCCGGCGTCTGTCCGCGGAACATCCCAGCATCGCGGTTATCATGCTCACGGGTTATGCAACGGTCGAGACCGCCGTCGAGGCCCTGCGCCAGGGCGCGGTCGACTTCCTGACCAAGCCCGTGGTGGACGACGAGCTCCGCCTGAGCGTCGAGCGCGCCCTGCAGCAGCAGTCGCTCCGCGCGGAGAACCAGTCCCTCCGCCAGCAGCTCGACACGCGCTACGGGCTCGATTCCATCGTCGGCTCCGACCGGCGCATGCAGCGCGTCTACGAGCTGATCGAGGCCGTCGCGCCCAGCAAGACCACCGTGCTCATGACGGGCGAGAGTGGCGTGGGCAAGAGCCTCGTCGCCCGCGCGATCCACCAGCGCTCCCCGCGCCGCGACAAGCCCTTCGTCGAGCTCTCCTGCGGCTCGATCCCCGAGACGCTGCTCGAGAGCGAGCTGTTCGGTCACGTCAAGGGCGCGTTCACCGGCGCGCACGCCGACAAGGCCGGGCGTTTCCTGGCCGCCGACGGCGGAACGATCTTCCTTGATGAGATCAACAGCGCGAGCCCCGCGATGCAGCTCAAGCTGCTCCGCGTGCTGCAGGAGCGCCGCTTCGAGCCCGTGGGCGCGACGCGCACGATCGAGGTCGACGTGCGCGTGCTGCTCGCGTCGAACCAGCCGCTCGAGTCGCTCGTCGCGGGCGGCGCGTTCCGCCAGGACCTGTACTACCGCATCAACGTCGTCAAGATCGAGCTCCCGCCGCTGCGCGAGCGCGTCAGCGATATCCCCGCGCTCGCCGAGCACTTCCTGAAGCGTCACGCGGCGGACCTCGCCAAGCAGATCATCGCGTTCTCGCCCGAGGCGATGTCACTGCTCCAGCGCTACGCGTTCCCGGGCAACGTGCGCGAGCTCGAGAACGTCGTCGAGCGTGCCGCGGTACTCGCTCGCGGGCAGACCATCCTGCCCGAGGACCTTCCCCCGAGCGTGACGGGCGAGGCGGAGAATCCGCTCGCCCAGAACCTCTCGCCCCGCGAGGCGCACGAAGAAGGCCCGTTCGAGCCCATGGCCCTCGACGCCGCGCTCCGCGAGCCCGAGCGGCGCATCATCCTGCAGACGCTCGACGCGGTGGAGTGGAACCGCCAGCGTGCCGCGGAGATCCTGGGCATCAACCGGACCACGCTCTACAAGAAGATGAAGCAGCTCGGGATCGACCCCGAGGGATCGCGCGCCGCCGGCTGAATCGGGGTTATCGGGACCGGTGCTGCCGTGTGTACTGCCTGAGCCGCACGAAACGCGCCACGCCGCACCGCAATCGGCCCTCGGACGCCAGGCCCGCCGCTCATCACCCGATGCTTCTGATCGGCAAAGAACGCCGGTCCGGAGGTTGTGGGGATGAACGATGCGGCCCGACCCATCAGCATCATCATCGCTGACGATGAGGCGCCGATCCTCGAAATCCTGACGCGCAAGTTTGCCGCGGAAGGATTCGAGGTTCGCTCGGCGTACGACGGCCAGGCGGCGCTCCAGCTCGCACGCGAGCGAGCGCCCGACGTCGTGGTGACCGACCTCCAGATGCCGCTGATGAGCGGGCTTGAACTCGCTCAGGCCCTCCGTTCCGACCGCAACACGCACGACGTGCCCGTGCTCCTGCTGACCGCCCGGGGATACCTCGCCAGCGAGTCCGTCCTGCAGCAGACCAACATCCGGATGACGCACCCCAAGCCGTTCAGTGCGCGGAAGGTCGTGGAGCTTGCGCGCGGCATCGTCGAGGCGAGCTCGATGCGGGGTGCCGCGTGAACGTCTTCACCGTCCGTGGCGTGAGCCACGCGCGGGCCGCATGGCGCGACGAGCTCGCGCACCGCGCCGCCGCGCTCGGCTTTCCCATGTGGCAGGCCGCTCCCGGCGCCGGGCTCTCGCCCCCCGTCGCGATCCAGGGGCTCTCGCGTCTGTGGTTCAGCGCCTCGGCGTTCACCCGCGCGATCGAACGCTCCGCGACCTTCAAGACCCTCGATCCGACGCTCCCGCCCGAGGAGATCTTCCCCGGCGCGTTCCTCCTGTGCGTCCACACGCCGCGGGAGGAGGCGAGCGATCCCGTCCGCTACGCGCTCATCGCCTGCGTCCTCACGCCCGAGGTGCTCGATTCCGAGCAGTTCATGCAGATCTGCCAGTCCGCGCAGCTCGATGCGCCCAGCACGCGTGCCGCGTTGTCGCAGATCGTGCTCCCGACGCGCACCCGCGTCGAGCGTGCCGCGATGACCTGCCGCTGGATGGCGTCCGACCTGGCCTTCGCCGCGTCGCGCGACGCCGTCGCCAGCAGCTTCACCAACGAGCTGTCGAGCTCGTACGAGACCATCGACCTGCTCTACACGCTGGGCCGGTCCATCGGCGCCGCGACGCCCCCGGACGAGTTCCTCACCAGCGCGCTCCGCGAGATCCACGCGACGCTGCCCGTGGGCTGGATCGGTGCGCTCTTCCTCGACGTCGAGTGCCTGCCGGTCGAGCTCCGCGGGCGCGACTGGCTCTGGGGCATCGACTCAAAGGCTCGCGACGAACTGCAGCCACGCCTTCGGGCGCTCGTCGAGCAGCAACTCGCGGCCAACGTCCCGCCCACGAGCCACACGATCTGCGATGGCACGCTCGTCTCACCGCACGCGGGCTCGCAGGTCATTGTCCAGCGCATCGCCATCGCGGGGCGCCCCGCTGGCGCGATCGTCGCGGGCGCAAAGTACGGCGATGACCCCCAGGTCTCCAGCTTCGACACGCAGCTCATCCAGTCCGCCGCGATTCTCTGTGGGCAGCACGCCGACAACGCGTCGCTCTACGACATGCAGCGCCGCTCGTTCCTCGGCACGCTCGCGGCCCTGACCAGCGCCATCGATGCCAAGGATCCGTACACCCGGGGCCACTCCGAGCGCGTCGCGCACCTCGCGCAGCGCCTCTCGCTGGCGCTGGGTGATTCGCTCGACGCCGCCGAGGGCATCCGCATCGCGGGCGTCGTGCACGACGTGGGCAAGATCGGCGTGCCCGAGCGCGTCCTGCTCAAGGCGGGCCGGCTCACCGACGAAGAGTTCGAGCACATCAAGCGACACCCCGAGATCGGGCACACCATCCTCCGCGATATCCCCTCGCTCCAGCACGCCCTCCCCGGCGTGCTGCACCACCACGAGCGTTGGGACGGGCGGGGCTATCCGCACAAGCTCGCGGGCGAGGCGATCCCGCGCGTCGCGCGCATCCTCGCGCTCGCCGACACGTTCGACGCGATGAGCTCCAATCGCGCGTATCGCGCGGGCCTCTCACGCGACAAGGTCCTCGAAGAGATCAAGCGTTGCGCGGGATCGCAGTTCGATCCCGAGATGGCCCCCGTTTTCGTCACGCTCGACTTCACCGAGTACGACGAGATGGTCGCCCGCGCCGCGGCCCAGTCCGCCTACGACGCGGGCCCCGAGGCCCACGCCGCCTGACGGGGCGATCCGTCGCGCATCCCCGCAATCCGTCTCTTTCACCTACGCCACGCCCACCGCCTCGGCGTCACGATCCGAGAGCATCCCGCCGTCCGGGCGCAAACGCACGGTGCCGTCGCGCTTCCACGAGCGCTCGCAGCGATTCTCGCTGCGCAGGTCGATCACCTCGATCGACGATCCGCCCACTTCCACGCGGCTCACGCCGAGCAGGTCTGCCAGATCGCGCGCGTCGAATCGTGCGAGCGTGCCGTCGGGGTCGGGCAGACGCACGCCCATCTCCAGCGGGTTCTCGACTTCGCCCGCCGCTCGGGTGCGCTCGATCGCCGCGAGCGCATCGTCGCGCACGCGCATCACGGTCTTCCAGCCCTCGTCGCAGCGCACGCCGTAGCCCCACGCGTCCTTCTCGCGGATGAATCCGCGCAGGTGCACCGTCACATCGTCCGCCGTCGCGCCGCGCAATGCCCGGTACGCCTCGTCCGCCGTGTGCGGCAGCAGCGGCGCGAGCAGGCGCGACAGCCCGTCGCTGATCTCGAACAGCACCGTCTGCGTCCGCCGCCGGCGCGCCGAGTCGGCCTTGTCGCAGTACAACCGGTCCTTCACCGCCGCGAGGTACACGCTGCTGAGCGTGTCATTGCAGAAGTCGTACAGCGCCTTGTGCGCGTCGGCGAACGCGTACCGC
Organism: Phycisphaerales bacterium; assembly: GCA_034004365.1. Taxonomy (GTDB): domain Bacteria; phylum Planctomycetota; class Phycisphaerae; order Phycisphaerales; family UBA1924; genus JAVEWV01. The sequence goes on along the minus strand of JAVEWV010000014.1, from coordinate 59,784 downwards.
TCGTACGCCTCGACCACCCGCGCCGACAGCTCGTCGAACTGCGCCATCGCCCACGCATCGATCGAGGTGGGCTCGATCAGGTCGAGCGCCACGCAGTGCCCCTCCACGCCGTCGATCGACGCCGTGAAGTCGTACAGGTTGCTCAGCATGAACCGCAGCGTGTTCCGCACCTTGCGGTACGAATCGCCCGCGCCCGCGAAGAAGCCCGTGTCGGCCTTCACGTCGTTCTCGTACGCCAGCGAACTCACCCACCAGCGCATCACGTCTGCGCCGTAGTTCACCAGGAGGTTGTCCACCTCGTAGTCCTTCGCGTCCGGGCGGCTCTTGCTCAGCTTCTTCCCGTCCTTGTCGTTGATGAAGCCGTGCGTCAGCAGCGCCTTGTACGGCGGCCTGCCCACCACGCCCAGCGCGGGCAGCATCGAGCTCTGGAACCACCCGCGATGCTGGTCCGAGCCCTCGAGATACAGCTCGACCGGGAATCCAAGCCCCCGCTCGCGCATCACCGCGTTCCACGAGCTGCCCGACTCGAACCACACGTCCAGGATGTCGGGCCCCTTCTTGAGGCTCGCAAGATCGAGCCCGCGCGGCGCGTCCGGATCGCCCGCGTAGTCGTACTTCGACAAGAGGTCCTTCGCCTCCATCGTGAACCACGCGTCCGAACCCTTCTCGCGCACGACCAGCGCCACCGCGCGCACGCTCGCGGGCGTCATCAGCACCACGCCGTCCTTCGAGAAGAACGCCGGGATCGGCAGGCCCCACGCACGCTGGCGGCTGATGCACCAGTCCGGGCGGCTCTCGAGCATCCCGCGCAGGCGATTCTTGCCCCACTCGGGCACGAACTTCACCGCCCCGGCGCCCTCGAGCGACGCCAGCCCCATCTCGCGCAGCGATTTCCCCTCGCGCTTCGTCGCGCGGTCCACGCCCACGAACCACTGCTCCGTACACCGGAAGATCACCGGCGTCTTGCTCCGCCAGTCGTGCGGATAGCTGTGCGTGAACATGTGCCAGTGGTAGAGGTGCCCGCTGTCGCGCAGGTGCTCGATCACCAGCTTGTTCGCGTCCCAGATGCTCTTGCCGCGGAGCCACTCGGGGACCGTCGCGTCGTACGTCCCGTCCTCGCGCACGGGGCAGTACACGGGCAGTTGCTCGCGCACGCCGGTCTTGAAGTCGTCCGTGCCGTGCCCCGGCGCGGTGTGCACGAGCCCCGTGCCGTCCTCGAGCGTGACGTAGTCCGCCGCGACGAGCGACCAGACTTTCTCTTCTGCGCACTTATGCCCGAGCCCGCACGCCGGCACACTCGACACGAACGGATGGCGGTACCGCATCCCGACGAGCGCCTCGCCCATCGCCGTCGCGAGCACCTCGACCTCCTCGCTCTTGCCCACCGTCGTGACCTTTTCGATCAGCTTTTCTGCGAGGATCGTGACGTTCCCGTCCACGCGCACGAGCGCGTACCGGTAGTCCGGGTTCACCGCAACCGCCACGTTCGCCGGGAGCGTCCAGGGCGTCGTCGTCCAGATCATGAGCGACGGACGAGCGCCCAGGTTCAGGCGTTCCTGATCGTCCTCGCTCAGTCCGAACCGCGCGAACACGTCCGCCGTGTCGTAGCACTCGAAGTCCACGTAGATGCTCGGGTCCTCGCGGTCCTCGTACTCCAGCTCCGCCTCGGCGAGCGCCGTCTCGTTCGCCACGCTCCAGTGCACGGGCTTGAGCGCGCGGTACACCAGCCCCTGCGCCACAAGCTCCGCGAGCACCTCAAGCGTCGCCCCCTCGTACGACGGCTGCAGCGTCAGGTACGGATGCTCATAGTCCGCGAGCGTCAGCAGCCGCTGCATCTGCTTGGTGTGCAGCGCGTGGTACTTCTCCGCATGCCCCTGGCACGCGCGCCGCACCGCGATCTTCCGCTGGTCCTCGCTGAGCGCGCGCAGCTTCTCGATCTTCCCGCTCTCGACCAGCTCCGTCATCACCTTGTGCTCGATGGGCAGCCCGTGGCAGTCCCACCCCGGCACGTACGGCACGTCGAAGCCCATCATCGTCCGCGTCCGAACCACGAAGTCCTTCAGGCACTTGTTCATCAGGTGCCCGAGGTGGATGCTCCCGTTCGCGTACGGCGGCCCGTCGTGGAACGCGAACAGCTCCGCGCCCTTCCGCGCCTCGCGCACCTTCTCGTACAAACCGATCTTCTGCCAGCGCGCCAGCGTCGCCGGCTCGTTCTGCACGAGGTTCGCCTTCATGGAGAACGACGTCTGCGGCAGATTCAGCGTGTCCTTGTACTTGTTCTTGCCGGGCTTCTCCGTCCCGCTCGCCCCGCCCGTCCCGCTGGCCGATCCGCTCCCCATTCCGCTCATGGCCCGCCCTTCCCTCGCGCCGCATGGGCGCGCTCGATTGCTGAGAACATCCCCGCCCGCAGCGCCAAGCGCCCGGACGCCCCAAACCAACCCATCCACGAAATGAACGTGCAATCATCGCCCGCCGCCGCTCGTTCGGCGACCGACCGCGCCCCGTCCCGATGTGATCGCAAGCCGCGTCCGGCGAAGACCTACGCCCGACCGCGCCCCGCCGACACCGGGCGGGGCCTCAGAATTCGGATCGTCTTCGCAACCGCCTTCCGCAGCATGACCCAAGCATCGGCCCGATCAGCCGCCGAATCAAGCCCGCCCGACTCTCGGCCCGAACCCCGATCTTCCCGAGATCAGGCCCCGGTCGGCTCGAAGATCGACTGCGTCCGCAGCACGATCCCCCCGTTCGCCACCAGGTGGTACCCCTGGAAGTGCACCTCGCGCTGGTGCCGCTGCACGTCGAGCACCGACAGGCACGGCCCGTGTGAGTCCTTCCACGAGAGCGACATCGCCCCCGCCTCCCGCGCGAACTCCGTCAGCTCGCGGTGGGTCGAGAGATACAGGTTCTCGGAGAGCGTCTCGGTCTGCACCGTCGTGATGTACGACGTCTTCCAGCCCTTGAACGCGTGCTCATAGTCGCGCTCGCCCGCCGCCAGAAACGCCACGACCTGCCCCGATATGGGCAGGTCGCTCTCCCGGTCCGTCACCAGCTCCGTCGCGCACCGTCCGTGGCTCTCGAACCGCGCCGCGTGCCCCCCCGGCATCAGCCACGCCTCGAACTCGTACTCCCCGTGCCGGACCACGCGTCGGTCCCGCAGGTCGAACAGCTCCGGGTGCAGCGCGGCCTCGAACAGCATGACCTGGTAGGTGGAGAGGGCGTTCGTTTTCGGCGCGATCGTCATGTCAGGTATACCTCCGCCGTCCTGTCGGGGGTGCCCCACGGGGCACGGTGCGCGTTCCTACGCACGCATTGGGCTCAGCCCAGTCGTCCAACTGGATGTCCAACTCCGCTGGGTGCCGCCGAGCGTCGCCCCGCGCCGATCTCCCCCGAGAACGATCGGCACGCTTCCGGGCCGCGGCACCGTCGGCACACGTCCCCGCGCCGCGCCAAGCCCGAAAATATAGAACACCGGATCTCTCCCCCCAAGACCTCCGTCATGAGTTCCAGCTCTTCCAGCCCGATCGGGCCGCGATCCGATCTCGATGATGAGCGAGACACCGAAGATGCCCGTCATCGCCGAATGCACCTTGGCGAACGGATGACCACAAGATATCCTGCTCCCAAGCATCGAGTCCACAACAAACTGTGGTTTTCACGAAACTCCAACTCGCCGCCCGAACCGCCATGCGGAGCATCACGCCCCGCGCGGTGATTGGCCACTCCGCCTCAGACGGCAAGTTCACCCAATCTGGTGATGAATCACGCCAGCCCGCCGCACGCCAGCCCTCTGCGCGTGAGACGCCCGCACGCCTGCTCGCCGGGCTCTCGCCCGGGGCCCGCTCGCTCGCCGCGGCGGATGCCCTGCGCCTCGCCTCCGAAGGCGAAGCCCCCGAACTGGCGGTCGAACTGATCGGCGCCGCGGTGCGCCCCGAAACGCCCCCGCCGCGCGAGCCCGCCAGGATGCCCGAGGTCGCAGCTCGCCTGCTCGGCTCGCAACGTCGCGCCGAGCGCGATCGCACTGAGGCCGACGACGCCCTCGCCCGGGTCGTGGGTTGCTGGGCGCGGATCCCGGCGCAGGTGCGGGGCGTGGCGTCGGTCGTGGGGGCGGGGCGATGGGGCGACGCCGCCCGTGTTGCGTGCGCGTCGGGGAGCGAGCCCGAGCGTCTGTCCGTGTGCGCCTTGGGAGCGGAGCTTGCCGAGCCCGCGGTCGTGCGCACGCTCGCGTCCCTGCTCAAGGACGAATCGCCGCGCGTGCGTGAGCGCGCCGAGCACGCGCTCGTCGTCACGCTGACGCGCCACGCGTGGCACGCTCGCGCCGCGCTCGATCCCGCGCTCGACGAGGGCGTGCCCATCGACTGGTCGCTAGGCCCGGACCGTGCCCATGAGTCCGGTGGAAAATTCGGGGGGACTTCCGGGGGGACTTCCGGGGGGACTTCCGGGGGTGAGCCGCTCTCCGAGGCGACCCGCCAGGTCCTCCTCCGCGGGTTGCACGACGCGCTGCACTCGATCGAGTCGCACCGCTCGCGCACGCTGCTGCTCATCGCGATCGCAATGTGCCGCCCGCACGCGCAGGGCCCGGAGGACGTGCGCCTCTGGTCGCTTATTTCTTCGCACGACACGCCCGCGCATCGCGCCCTGCGCGCCGCGCTCCGCGGCGGCGCGTCGCCCATCGATCGCGCCCGCGCGTGGCAATGGGCCGCCGACCCCGCGATGACGCTCCTCGCGAGCGAACGCCTTGCCCGCGCCGCCTCGCGGGGTGAGCACGCGGCGGTGCTCGAGCGTTGGCACCTTGCGCTGCGCCCCGCGCGTGCCCGCGTGCTGGCCTCGATCGAGGCGCGGGCCGAGCGTGCGCTCGAGCGCCCCGCGCAGGGGTCCACGCCGGGCGCGGGCGTCGTCTCGCTCGCGACGGGCGGCGTGCTGCCGAACGCGGAGATCGCCCCGGAGCTGCGCCCCATCGCGCAGCGCGGCGTGCCGCTGTTTACAGAGCTTGTCCGATGCGATGATCGCGTCCGTCGCGCCGCGCTCGAGCCGCTGCTCGCAAGCCCCGACGCTCGTGCGCGACACGCGAGCATGCGTGCGAGCCCGCCGCGCGACCTGGGCGATTTTCTTGCTGATCCCGACTCGGGCGTGGCGCGGGGCGCGATGCTCCGCTGCTCCGTCATCGGTTCGTCGCGCCCCGGCGAGGGCGTGCGGGCCCATCGCGCGGGCGTCGCGCGCTCGGCGTCGCGCTCGCGTCTGCACACGCTCCGCCGCCTCGCCGTGCGAGAGATTTCGCTGCTCGATCCGTTCGGCGCGAGCGACGTGCACGCGCGCATCGCCTCCCGGCGTGCGCTCGCCGACGATCGGGCCGGCACGCTCCGATCGATCCGCCAGGCGATCGAGGGCGCCGACGAGAACCGCGCGGTCATCGCGTGCGTCCGCACACGCGAGCTGGGAATCGCCCGCGAACTCGGTGACGCGCTCGTTGCCAGTGCTCGCACGGAGCACGCGCCGCGCGCGATCGCCGCGGCCCTGGGGGCGATGCGCGGCATCGACCCGCGTTCCGTCCCGGGTGCGCTCGCGGCGTGCAATGCCCGCTGTGCGCACGCCGATCCGCGCGTCCGGGCCGACGCGGTCGAGACGCTGGGACACTGGCACGCGCGGGGCATGCTCCCCTCGCTGCCCGGGGTGGCGATCGAGCTCAAGGGCGACGCGCACCATCGCGTCCGTGCGAACCGTGCGCTCGCGCTCATCGAGCACAAGACCGACGCCGCACCGGGGCACGCGCCCGAGACCGCGAGCGTGCTGCTCGATCTCCTCTCCAGCGACGATTCGATGGCCCGGCGCGCCGGCGCATGGGCCTCGGGCAGGGCGCTGCGACGCATCGGCACGGCCCGTCGGCTCCACGCCTCGGGCGACGAGTGGACGATGATCGCCGCGCGGCTCGGCACGCTCGCGCACGACGACGCCGACGCGGGCGTGCGGGCCCGCGCCACAATGGCGCTCCCCGCGATCGCGCTGCTTGCCCCGACGCTCGGCGCACACGAACTCCGCCACGAAGGGGGGCGTGCATGAAGCGGACGCATCACCCGCACGCCGCCCGATCGACGCATTGTTTGCCCGCGGCGATCCTCGCCCTCACGCTCTCGGCATATCCCGTCCTCGCGCAGGCGCACCGCGCTGTTGTGCTTTACGACGAACCGCCGACGCCCCCGATCTGGGAGCACCCGCTCTTCCCGATCGTCATGGGCTTCGGCGTGCTGGGCGTCGCGAGCATTGTCGCCGCGATCGTGTTCGCGTGGCAGGGCTACGCGAGCCGCCCGCCCGCGGAGAAGGCCTTCCGCACCGTCGCACGCCGCCTCGGCCTGGGCACCCTCGAACGCACCGCGATCCGCAAGCTCGCGCACCTGCACGGCGACGTCGAGCCCGTCGCGCTCATGCTCAGCGCCAGCGCGATGCGTTCCGCCCTCGATGACCTTGCACGCGAGCGTCCGGAGTTCCGATCGGGGCTCACCGAGCGCGAGGTTGCGTCGCTCGAGGTGCTCGCCGATCGCCAGCGCGTCCGCAACGCAGCCTGATTCCTCAGTTCCTGGGCGGCGGGCTCGGCGAGCCGATGGGTTCCTCACCGCGCAGACGCTTGCTCAGGTCCACGAGGATGCGCACGTCGTCCGGGAGCGCCTGGTGGCTCAGGAACAGCGTCCCGCCCGTCCAGATCGGCTCCTGCCCCGCCGGCGCGCTGCGCGTCGCGCCGACCCATGTATCCCGCAGGTGCGCGTACGGCACGATCGGGAAGTCCGCGTGCGAGAGCGCCGCGTCGATCGACGCCATGAACGCGCTGCCCGCGCGCATGTCGCGCCCCGCCCGATCGATCGTGATCTTCTCCGCGAGGATCGCGCCGCGGTGTGGCGTACCGAGCGTGTAGAGCGTCGCGATGCGGATCGCGGGACGCCCCATGTCCGTGCGTGCCGCCTGGCGTGCGACCAGCCCGCCCATCGAGATGCCCACAACGTCGATGCGCATCGGTTCGCTCGTGCCATCGCTCTGCGTGTCCGATGCCGCGCCGTCCGGCGGAACGATTGCCCCGGGCCATCGCTCCGCGACGCTTTCAACAACACGGGCCGCGATCGCCTCGATGTCCGTCGACCACGGGTAGCTGATCGAGAGGAAATCTTCGCGTCGCCCGCTCGTGCCCCGCTCGAGCGAGACCCGTAGACGCCGCGCCATTGACGGGATCGCGCGGTATCCCCCCAGCACCAGCACGGGGCGCTCCAGTTCGACGTGCCTGGCCTTGATCGTTTCCCACTCGCGCATCGCCTCGCGCGTCGTGATCGGGAACGCGGGATTCGGCGTCTGTACGGCGATGCACCCCGAGAGCGCGATCGTGCCCAGGCCCGCCGCGAGGCTGGCGAGGGTTGCCGACGCGAGGCGTCGCAGGCGGGCGGGCTCGGTCGGGGGATGGGCTTCGTCGAGGTGGGCGTCCAACAGATTCCTCCGCCGTGCGCGAAACGCGGGGCGCGCTTCCCGGGACAATACGGCATGAGCCCACGCCGCCCGTCGTTCTTCGGTATTCGCACCCTCTCGATTGCAGCCTGCACGCTCGCGTGCGCCGCGATGCCGGCATTCGCGCAGACGCGCGACGCCGCGCAGGGTTCCACGGCGGCGCAGTCGCCCGCGGCGTACGTGCGCGTCGAGGACGACGGGCGGGTCGTGCGCCTCCTCATCGCGGCGCGTGAGTTCGAGCCCGGCCCGTCGGGGGGGCCGCGGGTGGCCCTTGTCGGCGCGGTGCATGTGGGGCAGCGCGAGTACTACCAGGCATTGCAGGACGACATGTCCGCGTACGACGTCGTGCTGTTCGAGGGCGTGGGTGGCGGGCCCAACGCGAACCGTCTCCGCTCGGCGCGCGAGGGTGAGAACGCCGAGGCAGGTGACGCGGCGAACGAGGACGCAACGCAGCATGACGCGCATGATCGTCCCGCGGGCGATGCGCCCAAGGGCGTGCAGGCCCGCCTCGCCGAGGCGCTCGGGCTCGTGTTCCAGCTCGACGGCATCGACTACACCCGCCCGAACTGGCGCAACAGCGACATGACGATCGACGAGGTCCGCGCCGAGCTGGCCGAATCTCCCGCGGGCGCCGCGGCGGGCGAGCAGATCTTCGGAGCTTTGTCCGGGCAGGGCATGAGCGCACGGATCACGAACCTGATCCTGCGTTTCGTCGAGAAGAGCGACACCGCGCGCCAGGCCGCCCGCGTGTTCATGATCGACGTCCTCGAGATGAGCGACGAGATGCTCCTCTCCATGCCCGGCGGCATGGGCGACCTCATGCGCGTGCTGATCGTCGATCGCAACGAGAAGGTGCTGACGGACCTGCGGGCGATCGCCGAGAACGAGCCCGAGGTGAAGAGCGTCGCGGTCTTCTACGGCGCGGGACACCTCATGGACATGCAATCGTCGCTGGTCGAACGCTTCGGATACACGCCCGGCCCGACGACGTGGTTTACCGCGATCGAGGCCGACCTGGGCGACCAGGCCGCGGGGATCGAGGCGATGCGCGCCATGATCCGCTCGTCGATGCAGATGCAGGTCGAGATGATGCGTCGCGCCGCCGAGGCGAATCGATCGAAGGAGCCCGAGTCCGATCGCGGATCGTGAGGCGGGCCCGATCGCTTACGTCTTGCCGATCGTGAGCGGCGCACCCTTCGCCCGCTCGGCCGGCGAGTGGTCCGACGCGATCCGCTCCGCGGCCATCTTCTCCCAGCCCGAGCCAAGCTCGCCCAGCGGATCGGGCGGCACGATGTCCACCTTCTTCTCGCCGAGCTTCGCCCCGCCTCGCCGCACGCGGTCCTCGAACGCCTTGCACTCGCCGAGCAACCGCGCGAGGATCTCCTCCTCGGGCACGTTCGCGACCCGCTCGCCCTGCACGTAGATGATCCCGCGCCGATCGCCCGCGAACACCGCGACGTCCGCGCCCTCCGCCTCGCCCGGCCCGTTCACCACGCACCCCATCACCGCGACCTTCATCGGGAGCGTGATCTCTCGCTCGAGCGTGCGGCGTACGTCCTGCACGAGCGTCATCAGGTCAACCTGGATCCGCCCGCACGTCGGGCACGCGATCAGCTCCGCGCCCACACGCTGGCGCAGCCCGAGGCAGTACAGGATCTCGAGCCCGTCGGTCACCTCGAGCGCATGGTCCGACGCGTACGAGATGCGGATCGTGTCGCCGATGCCGTTCGCTAAGAGCGTGCCGAGCGCGAGCACGCTCCGCGTCTGCCCCGTCTCGCGCGGGCCGGCGTGCGTCACGCCCAGGTGCAGCGGGTGCGTGAAGCGCGACGCGATCTCGGTGTAGGCGTCGATCGTGAGCGCCGCGTCCATGCTCTTGGCGCTGATGCAGACGTCCTCGAACTCCTCCTCTGCGAAGATGTCGAGGTACTCCTCCAGCTTCGTGATCATGATCGCGAGCAGGTACCCGTTCTTGTGCTCGCCGAACACCGCGCCGAGCTCCTTGAGGCGCTTCTGCTTGTCGCGCCGCTCGACGATCGAGCCCTCATTGACACCCACGCGGATCGGGATGCCCCGCCCCGCGTTCGCCTGCTTGCACGCGCGGATCACCTCGCGCACCTGCTCCCGATCGCTGATGTTCCCGGGGTTCAGGCGGATCTTGTGCACCCCCGCCTCGACCGCCTCCAGCGCCCGCTGGAAGTGGAAGTGAACGTCCGCCACGATCGGCACCGGGCTCTCGCGCAGGATCTCACGCAGCGCCTGCGTGTCCTTCTTCTCCGGAACCGCGACGCGCACCACGTCCGCCCCCGCCGCGGCGTATCGATGGATCTCCGCGAGGCACCCCGCCACGTCGTGCGTGTACCCCGCGGTCATGGTCTGTACGCTGACCGGCGCGGGCCCGCCGTCCTCGGGCGTGCTCGTGCCCGTCGCGTGGGGATGGCGCCCCGTGGGCAGCCCGCCTCCGACGCGGACCAGTCCTACGCGTTCGTCGCCGATCACGATCTGTCGCGAAAGCCGCCGCGCCCGCATCGATCGATCGTAGGTGCGCACGCCCCGAGCGGTTCGCCCGACGACCCCGCGGGACCTGCCGCGGCATGCTCTCGCGGCGAGGCGTCTCCGCGATCCCGCACGCCCCGGGGCGTCCGCATAGCGTTCACCATGCCCTCGCCCGCGGAGCCCACCGGGCCCGATCCCGTGCCCCATTCGGAGCCCCATTCGAATCCCTGCCCCTACGTCTCCCGCGGCGGGCTCAAGCTCCGCCACGCGATGGACGCGTTCGCCCTCGATCCTGCAGCCATGACCTGCGCCGACCTCGGGTGCTCCACGGGCGGCTTCACCGACTGCCTGTTGCAGGCCGGCGCGTCGCGCGTCTTCGCGGTCGACACCGCCTACGGGCAGCTCGCCTGGAAGCTCCGCACCGACCCGCGCGTCGTCGTCATCGAGCGTTCCAACGCGCTGCACGCCGAGCCGCCCGAGGGCCCGATCTGCGCCCTCGTCGTCATCGACCTGGGCTGGACGCCGCAGCGCCTCGCCCTGCCCGCCGCGCGGACGTGGCTCGCGCCCGCGGGACGGATCCTCACGCTCATCAAGCCGCACTACGAGGTCGAGAAGTCCGCGCTCCCGCCGGGCGGCGTGCTCGACGAGCCCGAGGCCGAGCGCATCGCGCGTGCCGTGTACGAATCGCTCCCCGCGATGGGGTTCAGGGCGTTGGGCCTCACCCGCTCGCCCGTGCTGGGCGGTGCCGCCTCGCGCAAGAAGTCCAAGGGCTCGGGCAACGCCGAGTGGCTCGCGCTGCTCGCGATCGAATGAGTGGATGGCGCGCGACAGTGCCTTCGAGCTAGTTCAGCTCGATCGCCACCCGCTCGCCCCCGCACTCCACCAGCGCATGCACCTTGACCGGCGCGTCGAGCATCCGGCGCACCCGGCGCGGCTCGCGCGTCACGAGGTGCAAGACCGCCTCGCCCGACGCGAGCCCTTGCCCGAGCGACAGCCCCAGCAGCCCCGCGTGCGCACCCGCCCACGCCGCCGCCTCGACCAGCTCGCGCACGCAGCGCGTCGCGTCGCGTTCCGCCGCCTCGCCCATGCGTCCGCCGCCCGTGCGGTCCGGCGTCATCGCGTCGCACGCGATCAGGTGCAGCATGCGCCGCCCGTCGATCGCCAGTTCGATCGCCGGCGCGTAGGGACACCTCGCCTCGAGCGCCGTCAGCCCGAGCAGCTCTGTGACGCCCTGCGAGGCACGCACACCGCTCGTGGCTTCGAGCGCCCCATGCCCCGCGTGCCCAGGATGCCCCGTCGCCTCGCGATCCCCGAAGTCCGCCCCCGCGTCCCGCCCCGCGGGCGTGACGACCACCTTCGGCACGTTGCTCGACGCTTCTTCCTGCTCCGCAGCGTCCTCGATCCATCCCCGCGCGATCGCGAGCGGCTTCCGTTCCTCGGGCGCCTCCCGCCCGATCGAGGCCGGTGGCTCAACGAAGCCAACGACGCCCCGGTCCGCTTCAACCATCGCCTCGGTGCGTGGTGCGTCGTCTCGCGCCGCGTCTTCCGACGCCGCGCGCAGCGTCGCGAGCAGTTCGTCCACCCCGCCCGCGCACGCCCCACGCCCCGCGTTCTGCGCCGGCCCGCGCGCCGAGATCTTCCCGCACACCGTCGACCGCAGCCCCTCGCCCAGGAACGACGCCGCCACCCGCTCCAGGCGCGCGATCGCCGCCTGTGCTCGCTCGGGATCGCCCCCCATCAGCGCCACGCCCAGCCGCTCCGAGCCCTCCGCCGCGGGCTCGACGGGCCCCGCCTCGGCCTCGGGGGTCAGGCGCTTGAGCGCCCGGTACGACGCGACCATCGCCGCCTCGTCCGCGCCCGTCAGCAGCGTCACGCGGTCCACGTCCCGCCTTCCTGCGAGCGTGGGCTCGTCGAGCTCACCCGCCCGCACGATCCACAGGCGCACCTCGGGCGACAGCCGCCGTATCGCGCCCAGCACGTCCCGCGAATCCTCAAGATCCCCGCGCTCCGCGTGGTCGCGTGTCTCGTCGACGAGATCGATCGAGACCATCGTCGAGTCGCCATCGTCCCGCCACACGCGCACGAGCCCGACCGTGCCGTCGAGCTCGATCGAGCGATGCCGCGCGTACTGCCCGACCCACGCCGCCGCCATGACGGGCAGGTGCCCGAGCACCACGCACTCGACGAGCGCTCGCCCCTCGTACGCCGCGGGCGTGCTGCTCGCTGGCGAGGCATGGACGGGCGCATCCGCAGTGTCCACAACCTCGGGCTCCACGCCGCCATCAGATTCGCGCGATTCCTCCGGCACGCGCCCCGCGCGCCCGATCGACGCGATCACCGCAGGCGGCTCTTCCAGAGCGTCGTCCATTAGCGCACGCTCGTGCCCCGCCTCGCGCAACGCTCCATCCACCGGGACGGCTTCGTTCCGTTCTGTGTTTCGTGCCGGGCCCTGCACCTTCGCGCCGAGCGCGCCATCGCCGAGGAACAGGTCGGCGAGCGCGTCGAACACCTCCTCGGGCGGCTCCGTCAGACGCAGGCGCTCCCGCACGCCGAGGTACTCGCGCGGCGAATCTTCCCGCTCGAAGGGCGGCATTGGGGCGTCTCCGCCGCTCGCGTGCCCGCTCGCCGGGCTCGTGGGCTGGTGATGCATGGCATGACTCCCCGAGCGCGCCGTCACGATCCCGCGGGCACGTCGATGATGCTGTTGGATTCGCCGAATGGATTGGACTGGACCAGCGGGTTGAACGCGTCCGCGACCCATTGCCCGTCGATCACGAGGCGGTACGCGTGCTTCCCCGGCGGGAGGTCCAGCTCGATCACCCACGCGCCGAGCGCCTCATCACGCCGCATCGTGTGCGAGGACGCCGACCAGCCGTTGAACTCGCCCGCGACCGCGACCCCGCCGCCCACCGACAGGGGCTGCGCGAGCCGCACGCCGCCCGCGCGCGCCGTGACGCCGAACCGCACGGGCTCGATCGCTCGGGAGCGCTCGCTCGCATTCGCGTGGTCCGCCGCGAACTCGGTCGGCCCGCCGATCTCGACCCCCGCCGCGTGCTTCGATTCGACGAGCGACTCGCGCGTCACGCCCCCCGCAACGAGCGCGTGCAGCCCATCGCCGCTGTGGCTACCCGAGCCGGGCTCCTTGGCGTGTGCGCTGAGCATCCGCGCGCGCCGGGCGAGGTCCGCCGCGCGATCGAGCGACATGCGCACCTCGCTCCCGGCGCCGGGCGTCGCCCGCGCCTCGGCCGACGCGACGAGCGCCTCGTGCGAGACCACCTCGATCACCAGCGGCTCATGCTCCGCGGCGTCGATCGCCTTCTCGCGAGCCTCCGGGCTCGTCCGCGCCACCGCGAGCTGCTCGATCCCCGCCCGCGCCGAACGCGACGGCACGAGGTCCAGCGCCTCCATCAGGTGCTCCGCGAGGGAGAGATAGTCCTGCGTGCCGCGGCTGTCCGGCGCGTGCTCCACCACGGCGCGTCCGACCGACGCCGCCTCGCGCAGCGACGCATCGGCGCGGATCGCCACGGGCAGTACCTTGCTCCCGAACCGACGCCGGAGCTCCGTCAGCAGGTCGCGTGAGAGCTCGCTCGCCTCGTCGTGCATCGTCGGGACGACGAACGCCTGGATCGACCGCCCCATCCTGCGGGCCATCGAGCGGACGGTCCCGAGCTGCCGCGTCGCGCCCTGGAGCGCGAAGTACCCCGTCTCGACCGGGATCAGCACCGTGTCCGCCGCCGCGAGCGCGTTGAACGTGAGCAGCCCGATCGAGGGCGGGCAGTCGATCAGGCACGCGTCGTACCGCGGCGCGACGTGCAGCAGCGCGCTCGCCAGCCGCCGCTCGCGCCCATCGCCCTCCGCTAGCCCGCCCGCGAGCGCCTCGACGCCCGCGAGCCTCGTGCGGCTCGGGATCAGGTCGAGGTGCGCCCCCGGGCTCCAGATCAGGCGCGACCAGTCGATCGTCCGATCGCCCGAGGTCAGGAGGTCCGTCACGTCGAGGTCGATCCGGTGCTCGGGGATCGACAGCCCCGCCGCGCAGTGCGACTGCGGGTCCAGATCCACCAGCAGCGTGCGCACGCCGAGGCTCGCGAAGAGCCCGGCGAGATTGATCGCCGTGGTGGTCTTCCCACACCCGCCCTTCTGGTTGACGATCGCGATCGTGCGCACGACCCGCCCCGCGCAAAGTTGGTGCCCCGCCCGCGCAGCGCCTGCGCCGACTGCGGCGTTATCGGGTGCGGGATGCGTTGGTCTTGAAAGCGGAAGTTCAGCCCCCGCAATGGGGTGCGCGTTCGCCGTACATGCCGTGTGCGGAATCGCTCACGCGCGACGGATCGCGTCGATCCCGATCCGCGCCGCGCCGATCAGGTCGCCCGCGAACGAGCCCGACTCGATCACCCGGCACACCCCCGCGCCCACGGGCAGCACGAGGCGGAGCTCGCCGCCGATCACCTTCTTGTCGTGCATCATCCGCGCGAGCACCTCGTCGGAGGGGGGCAGCCCGCGCACGCGCGTCGGCAGGCCCGCCCGATCGAGCATGGCGCACGCCCGCGCGACGAGCGCGCGATCGATGAGCCCCGCCGCCTCCGCCGCGTGGAACGCCGCTGCGGTGCCGAGCGCGACCGCCTCGCCGTGCAGGAGCGGCGCGTGGGCGGGGTCGTCGTCGGGGGACAGGCCCGGGAGGGTCTCGATCGCGTGCCCGAAGGTGTGCCCGAGGTTGAGCAGGGCCCGCCCGCCGACCGACGCGGGGGCGGTCTCACGCTCGTCCGCCGCGACGACGCGGGCCTTGAGGGCCACGCTGCGGGCGATCAGTTCTTCGATCGCATCGTCGTAAGCATCTGCAAAACAAGAATTTGAATGCGTGTTCGCCGATGGGCCCCGGGTCGACAGGACTCGCTCGGTCCACTCCAGCAGCCCGGCATCATCCAGCCCGCCCGCGATCAGCGCGTGCTTGACACACTCGGCCAACCCCGCGCGAAACTCCCTGTCCGGCAATGACTTGAGCGCATCGGGATCGATCAGCACCCGGGCCGGCTGGTGGAACGCCCCGGCCATGTTCTTGATCAGCTCCCCCGAGCCGCTCGCGAGGTTGATCCCCGTCTTGCCCCCGACCGAGGCGTCGACCATCGACAGGAGCGTGGTGGGGCACTGCACGACCGCGACGCCCCGCCGGTAGCTCGCCGCGACGAAGCCCGCGAGGTCGCCCGTGATGCCCCCGCCGAGGGCGACGACGAAGTCGCGCCGCTCGAGCCGGGCATCCAACGCGCGGGCGAGCATCGCCGCGAACGTGCGCGCGTCCTTGTCCTTCTCGCTCGGGGTGAACTCGAACGTGACGACGCGGAGCCCGGCCCGCTCCAGCGATCCGCGGCACGCCTCCGCGAGCGCGTCGGGCACGCCCGTGTCGCGCACGAGCAGCGCCGAGCGCGGGGCAGCACCGAGCGCGGCACGCACCTCATCGCCCGCGCGGGCCAGCACGCCCCGCTCGATGGCGACGTCGTACCCGCGGTCCGCGGGCTCGGGGTGCAGGTCGACGCGGACGCGGTGCGGGCGGGTCATGGCTCGCCGGGGTCCGGGGTGGGCGGGGGCGTGGGGGTGGTGGAGTGCAGCCCGGCGTAGTCGCGCGAGGCGGGCCTGGCGTCGTCGCCTGGCGCGCTGCGGGGCAGGCCCGGGCGTGCACCGCCCTCGCGCTGCCATTCGAGGCGCGGGGCGTCGCCCCAGAGCATCTCGAGGTCGTAGTGCGCGCGGGTGTTGGGCTCAAAGAGGTGCACCACGACGTCCACGAAGTCGGCGAGCAGCCACGTTCCGCGATCGTCGGCGCTGGATCGTGCGGCGGGGAAGCTCTGGTCCTTGCCGAGCTCCTCGATGTGGTGCAGCACGGATCGCATCTGGCGGTCGGACGTGCCCGAGGCGATCACGAGGAAGTCGGTGATCTGGCTCAGCTCGCGGACGTCGAGGAGCACGACGTCGGAGCACTTGTCGTCGCGGCACATGCGGGCCGCTTCGATCGCGAAGGCCCGGGCCCGCTCGACGTCGCCCGTGTTGCGCGAGGGGAAGGACGGCTCGGCGCCGGTGCTCGGCTGCGCGTCGGCGCGGGCGGCGGCGAAGGCGGCGTCGGGGTCGTGCCGGGTCGGGGGCTCGTGGGTCATGCGGCGTCGATGCTCTCTCTACGGATCGGGGTATGGAATGCACGCGGGGATGGCCCGCGGCATGCGCAGGTTACGCGCGGCGCGCCCGCCGGGCGAACCGCCCGCGACGCCGGGGACCTGTCGGGAACGTTCGTACACTCGCCCCATGACCCGCGTGCTGGGCGTGCTGACCGAGCGGGAGCACGTCGCGGACATCCTGTGGAACCAGTGCGACGCCCCGATGGGCGCGCACGCGGGCTGGACGATCCGCGCCTGGCCCGAGCGTGCCGACGCGTGGTTGTGCTTCGGAACGCCCATCCCGCCCGCGGGGAGTGGCGCGGGGGGATCGCGCCCCTCGCGGGGCGAACGTTTCATCGGGCGCCTGCGCGGGGCGGACCTTGAGCGGGCCAGGTTTGACCGGGCGTGGCAGCACCAGCAGCGCACGCGGGGCATGGAGCGCGAGCGAACGCTCTGCATGTTCTATGAGCCGCCCACGCTCGTGCGCGACGCGGCGTACGCCTCGGCGAGGGCGCACGCGCGCGAGGTGTATGGGCCCGACGATCGCGCGACGCGGTGCGTTACGCTCCCCAGCCTGTGGTACGTCGAGGGCCCGCTCGCGCAGTGGCGCGCGATGGAGACGCCTGCGAAGGGCGTGCCGCTCGCGTGCGTCACGAGCGGCAAGGCGATGATCCCCGGGCACGAGAAGCGTCTGGAGTTCCTGCGGATGCTCCGGCGCGCGGGCGTGGACATGGCGCTGTTCGGGCGGGGCGTGCCGGGCGATCTGGGCGCGATGGGCCCGGTCATGAGCAAGGCGAGCGCGATGCTCCCGGCCCGCTGCGCGCTGGCGATCGAGAACCACGACGCGGGCGAGGCCTATGTGACGGAGAAGCTGTGGGACGCGCTCCTGTGCTGGTGCCTGCCGCTCTACTACGGCCCGCGCGCGGTCGAGCGTCTGGTGCCCGAGGGCGCGATCGTGCGGCTGCCCGACCTTGGCGCGGCGGGCGTGGAGGTCGTGCGCGAGGCGGTCGCGGATGAGGGCGTGTGGCGCTCGCGGCTGGACGCCATCGCGGAGGCGAGGCGGCGCGCGATGGGCGAGATGCGGATGGTCGAGTGGGTGGTGCGCGAGCTGCATGCGCTCGGCATCGCGTGAACGGGTACGAAGACGAGTGGGGTGACGATGTCGGGAATGGAAGCAATCGCGATGGCGCTCGGTGGTGCGGCGTGCGTGGGCGTGGTCGCGCTGAGCGCGATCGTGCAGAAGCGGCACGAGCGTGCCAAGAAGCGGCTCGCGTTCCTCGAAGACCGCGATCGCAGCGCAACGCTCGAGATCATCCGCACGCGCGCACGCCTGTACGAGTCCGTCGCGGAGGGCATGCTCGCGCGGGCCGGGCGCGGGGCGCGCCTGGAGATGCGCTTCCGCTCGCAGTACGGCGAGGACGTGCTGGCGTGGGAGATCCTGGGACGCCCGCTCGCCGGCACGTTCATCGAGATCGGCGCGTACGACGGGCGCGAGCTGAGCGTGACGTGGGCGCTCGAGGCGATGGGATGGAACGGGCTCTTGGTCGAGGCGATGCCCGAACGCGCAGCGCAGGCCCGCACGAACCGTCCGTTCAGCGTGGTCGAGCACGCCGCGTGCGCGGGCCCGGGGAGCACGGGCGTTGCGACGTTCAGCGTGCTGGAGGACGAGCAGCTCGCGTCGGACATGCGCTCGAGCCTCGAGCTCGAGGCGTGGGAGCGGGAGCGCGTGCGCAGCGGAAAGAGCCGGGAAAAGAAGGTCGATGTGCCGCTGACGACGCTCGGCGCGCTGGTGCCCAAGGAGTGGGGGGGGATCGATCTGGCGGTCGTCGACGTGGAGGGCGCGGAGCTGGGCGTGCTCGAGGGGCTGGGGATGGAGGACGCGCGGCTGCGACCGCGCGTGCTGATCGTCGAGGACAACACGAAGGGCGTCGAGGCGCGCGTGCCATCGCTGCTGGAGCGGCACGGGTACGGCGCGGCGGGGTGGATCGGCGTCAATCGCGTGTGGGTGCGGCGGGATGAGGATGATGTCGTTCGGCGCGCGCGGGACGTGCTGCGTGAAACGTGGACGCATTAGGAGGCACCGAGGCACCGAGCTCGCGGAGCGGCGGGACGATCCTGGGACATGTCGGACATGGATGCGGTTATCCCGGCCTACGACCCCGATCCGGCGCAGCTCGCCGCGGCGGTTGCGAGCCTCCGCGCGTGCGCGGGCATGTCGCGGATCGTCATTGTGGATGACGGCTCGCGCGTGCCGATCGAGCGCGCGCCGGAGTGGGGACACGGCGGCGTGGACCCTTTGTCGCGTGCCGGTGTGATCGAGCTCGTACGCACGGAGAATCGCGGCCCGTCGCACGCGCGGAACATCGGGCTGTCGCGTGTCGGCGCAACGTGGACGCTGCTGCTCGATGCGGACGACGAGGCGATCGCGAAGGGCGTCGCCGCGATGGTTGATCTGGGGGACCGCCTGGGCGTGGCGATCGTGCTCGGCGCGCATGTCGATGTGCGTATGGACGCGAGCGGGCACGCCGAGAGGGAGCGTGTGCGCGAGGTTCCGCCCGAGTGGGTCGGGCGGACGCTCCCGCGCGCGGAGGACGTGTTCCGCCCGATCGCGTTGTTCAGCTCGACGGGCGTGCTCGTGCATCGGCGTGTGATCGATGCGGGCGTGCGCTTTGATGAAGGGCTGCGCATTGGTGAGGATCGCGACTTCTTCTGCCGGGTCGCGCGCGAGGTCGGCCCGATCGGCGTGTGTCCGGAGCCCGTCGTGCGCAAGCGTGCGCACGCGGGGGGGCTCACCGGCGCGGGGCACCTCGCGCGGCGTGTGCGGGATCATGGCGTGCTGCTCGATCGCTACCTGAACGATGCCTCGCGGGCGCACTTCCGCGACGCGACGAGATGGCTGATCGACGCGTGCGCGCGGGCGGGCGTGGACGCGGCAACGTGGGGCCTCATTGTCGAGCAGGCCCGGCGGGTCGGCATCGGCGTGCCACTGAAGGCGCGCGTGCGCAGGCTGGTGCGCCGGTGACGAACTCGCGCGAGGACATGGTGATCGGCGTGTGCACCTACAACCGCGGGCGCGAGATCCTGCGCACGCTGGAGGCGATCGCCGCGATCGATCGTGTTGGTGCGAGCGAGAACGACTGCGATGCTCGTCCCCGCGTGACCCGGTGCGTGGTCGTCAACAACAATTCCGCCGATGAGACGGCCGCGGTGATCGACGCGTTCATCGCGGAGAATCCGGCCTTTCCCTTCGAGCGGATCGACGAGCTGCGCCAGGGCAAGACCTTCGCGATGCAGACGCTCTTCGAGCGCACGCACGAGCCGATCGTCGCGATGCTCGACGACGACACCATCCCGGAGCGCGGCTGGGCCCGCGGCATGCTCGCGATGCTCGATGACGAGCCCCGCGCGGGCGTGGTCGGCGGGCCGGTGCGGATCGTGTGGGAATCGGGCTCGACGCGCCTCGCACGCATCTACCACCGTTCCCTCGGCGATCAGTTGCTTGGCAGTTCGCGCGTGCGCCTCGACGATCCAAAGAGCTTCATGATGGGCGCGTCGATCGCGGTGCGTCGCGACGCGTGGCGCGACAGCGGCTGGAACGAGGCGCGCACGCTCGAGTGCCACCGGGGCGACGTGCTCGACTGCGGTGAGGACGCCGAGCTCATCATCCGCATCCGGCGTGCGGGCTGGCAGGTGTGGTACACGCCCGACGCCGCGATCGGGCACATCATCCCCGCGCGGCGCCAGACGCGGGCGTACCTCGCGCGCCTGCTCGGGAGCGTTCGCCGCAGCGAGCCGATGCTCGAGCACATCGCGCGCGGCGGGTTCACGATCGAGGAGGCGCGGGAGCGGCTCGCGCGGGCGAAGCGTCTGTACGCCAAGAACCTGCTCACGGACCTGCGCCCGATGCGCCGGTCGATCCGCCTCGCGGAACGGCGCGGGAAGGTCGAGGGCTGGGAGCGCGTGATCGAATCGATCGAGCGTGGGTGAAGCGATGGATCGCGCGCACATCTACCCAAGTATCGCCTCAGGCCAGTGCGGCGTCAGAACAGCGCGAGCTGCGAGGGCTCGGGCGGCGCTGGGATGGACGTACGAATCACGCCCGGCTCGCGCGGTGTTCCAGCGCGCAGCGGGATCCAGCGCGTCGCCTCGTGCTGGCTCGTGATCGTCCACGCGTAGTCCGCGCCGGCGTGCATCGCGCCGACCAGCTCGGGGCGGTTGCACTGGCGTGAGAGGTGCAGGAACACCACATGCTCGCGCGGCGCGATCCGCGCCACCGCGTCGGCGCACTCGTGGTTCGACAGGTGCCCCGCGCCGCCCATGATGCGGCGCTTGAGGAACTCGGGGCGGTCGGACGCACGCTGCATGTCGGGGCAGTAGTTGCTCTCGATCGCGAGCGTGTCGACCCCCGCGAGGTGGTCGATGAGGTCGCCCGTGACGCGCCCGACGTCCGTGGCGAAGCCGAGCGTGCCCGCGTCGCCCTCGAGCTCGAAGCGGAACGCCGCGACGCCCAGGTCGTCGTGCGACATCATCATCGCCGTGGCGCGCACGCCCGCCACGGGCGCGACCTCGTGCACGAACTTCTCCGTCCGGCGGGGCAGCACGCCCTCGCGCGTGGCGCGTCCGAGGTGCGACGCGTGCACGAACACGGGCGCCGCGAGGTCGCGCACCTTCTTCGTCCATGCGGGGTGCCAGTGGTCGCGGTCGAGGTGCGTGAGCACGATCGCGTCGACTTGATGCATGCCCAGCCCACGCTCGGCGAGCAGTGCCGCGACGCGCCGGGGCGAGAGGCCCGCGTCGATCAGCGTCGCGCGCGGCGCACGGGCCGGGCCCGTCAGCAGCACGCTGCAATTACCGGATGAGCCGCTCGCGAGCACGCACAGCGCCGGCGGCTCGGGCGGCACGATCCGCTCACGCTTGAGCACGCTCGACACACGCACGTAGGGCGATCGCGCGCTCACGCGTCGTCGTCCTCGTCCGCGCCCGCGAGGATCGCTTCGAGGTTCGCCCGCCCGCGCTTGCTGTAGGAAAGGAACGTCGTGAACAGGCGCGGCGGTCGTCCGGCTCCGGGGCAGATCGGACGCTTCGCACTCGCGACGAACTCGGCCATCTCCATGATCGGCGGGCAATCGCGCCCGCGCTCGCGCAGGATCGCGACCATCTCGTCACGCGGGAGCGCGGGGCGGAACACGTCGCGGAACGCGCGGCGCGTCTCGGTGATCTGGTCCCGCGGGATGCCCGCACGACGCATGCCCACCAGGTTCAGCGCGCCCAGGCGGTTCCGCTCGGGCACCATGCAGAAGGGTGGCACGTCCATCGACACCGCCGTCCCGCCCGAGAGCATCGCGAGGCGTCCCACGCGTGTGAACTGGTGCACGCCGGTCTGCCCGGAGAGCAATGCGCCGTCGCCCACCTCGGCGTGCCCGGCGCACCCCGCGCCGTTGACCATCACCACGTTGTTGCCCACCTGCACGTCGTGCCCCAGGTGCGAGCCCACCATCAGGAACAGGCGGTCGCCCGCGGTCGTGGGGCGGTCCGTCCGCGTCGAGGCGTGGATCGTCGCGTGCTCGCGGATCAGGCAGTTCTTCCCGATGACCACCCCGGCGGTCGCGGAGCCCGGGGCGAACTTGTAGTCCTGCGGCTCGAAGCCGATGCAGGCGAAGGGGTAGATGAGCGTGCCCTCGCCGATGGTCGTCGGGCCCTGGACGTACGTGCTCCCGATGAGGCGGACGCCCTCGTGCAGCACGACGCGACCGGTGAGCACGCAGTGCGGGCCGATCTCGACGCTCGATGCCAGCTCGCACTCAGGCGAAACGCTGGCGGTGGGATGCACCTTCGCCATATGGTGCTGATGGTAGCGGGCGCGGGCGTCTTGCCGAAGCGCCGGGCGAAGCCCCGGGGCGTTGAGGGTCCAGCATGTCGAGCGCGGCGGGAGCGGCGGACGGGATGTCGCGGGCGGAGCACGCCGCGGGGACGGACCCGCCCGCGCTGACGTTCCGCGACCTCGGGCGCATGGGCTACGCCGAGGCGTACCAGATCCAGACCGAGACGAACGCCGCGGTGCTCGCGGCCCGGGAGTCGGGGCGGCCCGTCGCGGGGGTGGTCCTGTTCGTGGAGCACGACCCGGTCATCACGATCAGCCGGCGGGCGGGCGC
Source organism: Phycisphaerales bacterium (assembly GCA_034004365.1). Classification (GTDB taxonomy): domain Bacteria; phylum Planctomycetota; class Phycisphaerae; order Phycisphaerales; family UBA1924; genus JAVEWV01. The sequence continues at coordinate 37,523 of JAVEWV010000014.1, read as the reverse complement.
GCGGACGCACCTCGTCGCGACGCCCGAGATGCTCGAGCGGGAGGGCGTCGAGGTCGCCGAGACCGATCGCGGCGGCGACATCACCTACCACGGCCCCGGGCAGCTTGTCGCGTACCCGATCCTCGACCTGGACTTCCTCGGGCTGCGTTTGCACGAGCACATGCGGCTGCTGGAGCAGGTCGTGATCGACGCGTGCGCCACGTTCGGCGTCGAGGCCCGGCGCGATCCGGGCGCGACGGGCGTGTGGGTGCGCGCCGGTGGGGGAGATGACGAGGGCGGCGCGCCCTTGGCGAAGATCGCCGCGATGGGCGTGCGCGTGCGCAAGTGGGTCAGCATGCACGGGCTGGCGCTGAACGTGTCGACGAACCTGCGGCACTTCCAGTTGATCGTGCCGTGCGGGCTGGTGGGGCGTCCGGTGACGTCGCTGGAGGTCGAGTGCCCCGCGCGCGGGCGCGCGGCACCGACCATGGAGGATGCGAAGGCCGCGCTGCGCGAGGCGATCATGCGCGAGGTCGGCGCGCAGCGCGATCGCGCCGTGGCCCAGCGGGGCCGCTAAGCAGAGTCGCTCGGCAGGGTCGACGAGTCTCGCGACTGGGCTGGCTTACTTGGGCTGCGCGGGCGCATCGGACGCGGGCGCATCCGCACCGGTTGCATCGGCCCCACCGGCCGCTTCGGGCGTGGGCTCGGGCAGGCCCAGCTCCGTGCGGACGAGGTCGGTCAGGTCGCGCACCGCCTCGCCGCCTAGCACGGGGCGGGCGAAGATCTCGTGCTCGGCGTCGTTGAGCGAGCGGTCCTTGTCGTCGGGCGCTTCCATGTGCGAGGCGAAGACCACGCCGACGTGCTCGCGCTTGGCGACGTCGATCGACGCCTGACGGATGATGCGGTAGGTCTCAACGAGCTGCTTGGAGCCGAGCATCTCCATCTCGACGCGTCCCTCGGCGCTCGCCTGCTGGAGCTGCGACTGGAGCTGGCGGTACTCGTTCACGCTCTGCTGGAAGTTGGGGTCGTTCTGCCCGGTGAGCTGGAGACGCTGCGCGATCTGCTGCAACTGCCCGTTGAGCCCCTCGAGCTGCGTGGTGAGCTCCCCTGCGCGGGCGTTCCGCACCTCGGAGTAGGCCTCGGTCTCGAGGAGCTGCTGCGCGAGCGCGACGACGTTCACCACGCCCACGGAATCCGCCGAGGCGGCGGGGGCGCTCGCGTGCGCCTTCGTGCCGAGGTTGCTCGCCGCGACGGCGAGGCACAGGGCCAGCACGAGGCCGACATAGATGAAGGTCCGCTCGACAAAGCTCATGGCAGGCTCCGTGCGTGCCGCGGCACGCGGGTGTGCGCTTTCGCAGGGTTTCGGGCGCGAGGGATGCACCATCATCCGCGCGCCGCGGGTACGACTGTAGGGATGCCTCGCTCCGTCGGCCCCGTCCCCGGGCTTCTACCATGCCCGCCCATCGGTTCGGGTGTGGTGCGGGTGTTTCTTCGATCGTGGAGGTATGGGCGATGCGTGATCCAAGGCTCGACCGGCTCGCGAAGGTCCTCGTGGGCTACAGCACGCGGGTGCGTCCCGGGGACATCGTCGAGGTCATCGCGGAGCCCATCGCGCTCCCGCTGATCGAGGCGATCGTCGAGCAGGTGCTCCACGCGGGGGGGCATCCGTCGTGGCGCGTCCGCAGCGAGGCGGTCGAGGAGATCCTCCTCCGCGAGGGCAGCGAGGAGCAACTCCGCTTCCTCTCCCCGCTCGAGCGTGATCGCGTCGAGACGATCGACGTGCACATCGGCCTCTGGGCCGAGGTGAACACGCGATACCTCGCGAGCGTCGATCCCGCCCGCGTCGCGATGAACCGCGCCGCGCGCCGCCCCATCACCACGCGGTTCATGCAGCGGGCCGCCGAGGGCAAGCTGCGCTGGGTCGGCACGCAGTTCCCCACGCTTGCCTCCGCGCAGGACGCCGAGATGAGCCTGCTCGACTACGAGAACTTCGTCTTCGCCGCGGGCCTGCTGCACGAGCACGACCCCGCCGCGGCGTGGGAGCGCGTGCACGAGGGGCAGGAGCGCGTCCGCGCGTTCCTGCAAGGGAAGAAGGAGGTCCACTTCCAGGTCCCTCCGCATGACGGGCACGACGGCACCGACCTCCGCATCAGCGTCGATGGCGCGACATGGATCAACTGCTCCGGGCGCGAGAACTTCCCCGATGGCGAGGTCTTCGCCGGGCCCCGCGGCGCCGACGGGCACGTCAACTACACCTTCCCCGCGGTCTACGGCGGTCGTGAGGTCGAGGGCGTGCGCCTGGTGTTCAAGGGCGGGCGCGTGGTCGACGCGAGCGCACGCAAGAACGAGAAGTTCCTCATCGAGATGCTCGATCAGGACGCCGGCGCGCGCAATCTGGGCGAGATCGCCGTCGGCACCAACTACGCGATCAAGGACTTCTCGCGCAACACGCTGTTCGACGAGAAGATCGGCGGGACCTTCCACGCCGCCGTCGGCGCGGGATACCCCGAGAGCGGGAACACCAACGAGAGCGGGCTGCACTGGGATATGGTCTGCGACCTGCGCCGCGCCGGAAAGCTCCCCGGGGGCACGATCCACGCCGACGGGGAGCTGGTCCAGAAGGACGGCGTCTTCGCGCACGCGGGCTGGCCCGGGCGGGACGACTGAGCGCTGGTCGCCGGATAGATGCCCAGGATCGGGGGCCAATGTGAAGGAATCGTGCAGAATTGTCGGGGATTCCCCGCGCCCGCGGCGATCGCACCGCGCCCCGACTTGAATATTGCTTACGTTATGCTATCTATTGTTCCGATCACCACGCCCGGATCTCTCATCGGGCGATCGGACCCGCATCGAGCGGTCGGAAAGGAGGATGCAATGGCACAGCGAACAACGTTGAATCGCCAGTCGAGCACGCAGCACACGCCGTGCGCTCGCGCGTCCTTCCTTTTCACGTATGAACGCGCGGCCTTCGGCTTCGTGACGCTCGACGTTGTGATCGATCCCACTCCTGATCTCGGGCCTTCGAGGTAGGCGTCCGCCCCGCGTGACGTTTTCTGCCCCCGGAGGCCGCCCTCCGGGGGTTGTCGTTTTTGGTCAATGGGCGTGCGCCGTGCGGCGCGCGTGTTCGGATCGCCCGCGCGTGCGGGCGCGTCGCCCCGCAGGGGCAGAAGGAATCGAGTGATGAACCCGTCACTGACCGTTGAGAGGCTCGAGCGTTCCGAGCTGGCCGCCCGCGTGTCGTTCGAGCGCAGGGAGGCCGAGTCCGCGTACTTCAGGCGAGCCCGCGAGCGTGCCCTGCGCCTGCTCGCGAGCCTGGGGCTGGTGTCCGCCCGCGTTTCGTTCGTCGGGCGCGAGCCCGCGTGGAGCGAGGAGGCCCGCCTCGCCAGCGCACGCGCGGGCGGGGAGCGCCCCGAGTGGTGGCGATCCAGACCCCCGGGGGCATGATCGCACGGCGCGTCGCGCGAGAGCGCGGCGTTCCGCTTTGGTTTGTGGGTTGATGCGACGCTCAGTCCAGGCGGAGCTGCATGTGCACCTCGTCGTGCAGCGCGCCGTCGTAGAGCACGCACGCAGGCTCGACGCCCCACGCGACGAAGCCGACGCGTTCGTACAGGCGGATCGCCGCGTGCTGCCCGGCTCCCGCGGCGAGGTACACGATGCGCACGCCGGGCCACGAGCGTGCAAGGTCGACGCACGCGCGGATGACGCGTTCGCCGATCCCACGCCCGCGGAACGCCGGCTCGGTCCACACGCCCCAGATGAACGCGCGGTGCCGCATCTTGAGCTTCTCCTCGCGCACGAGGCCCGCCGCGCTGACGAGGCGCTCATCGCGCCACGCGCCGAGGATCGCCGATTCCGCTCTGGCGAGCTGTGTTGCGACGATCGACGGATCGCTCCCGTGCCGATCGTCCTCGGGCGAGGACGCGAACGCGAGCGGCGAATCGACCAGCATCGCGTGGCGGAACGCGAGGTAGACGCTCGCGTCCTCCGGCCGCAGGCGGCGGACGACGATCTCACTCGCTTTGGATTCCGGCGTGCTCATGCGTCGCGATCCTCAGGGCAGCGTGGGCATCCACAGGTAGTACGCCGTCGGGGACGAGCCGAACACCGAGCCGAGCTGGAGCGAGAGCACGTTGATCTCGACGGAGTTCGCTCCGGAAGCGCCGCCCGGAGCGCCGGCGTGCTCGCTCGCTGCGCGCGGCTCACCACTTGCGATCGCGTAAGGCGTCCGCGGCGCGACGCCATCGGAGGTGTACTTCACGAGCTTCGCCCGCGGCAGGCCCGCGAGTTTCTTCGCGAGGGCGAATGCGTCGTGCAGGTCGCCGGTCTCGTCGACGAGGCCCGCCTCGCGTGCGGCGCTCCCGGTCATGATGCGCCCGTCGGTGAGCTCGCCCAGGCGCGAGGTGTCGAGCCCAGGGCGGTGCTCGACGACGCGGGCGCGGAACCGGGCGTACATGTCGTCAACGATCCCCTGCAGGATCGCGTAGTGCGCGTCCTGCATGGGGCTCAAGGGATCGGCGATGTTCTTGTTGGGCCCCGAGACCACCGGGCGCGAGACGATCCCGATCTTCGCGAGGCCCGAGCTCATGTTGAGGGTCGGGAAGATCACGCCGATCGAGCCGGTCAGCGTGCTCTCGTGCGCGATGATCCTGTCGCACGCGAGCGCGACGTAGTAGCCCCCGCTCGCCGCGACGTCCGCCATCGACGCGACGACGGGCTTGCCCGTTTCCTCGCGGAACCGCTCGATCTCGCTCGCGAGCACGTCGCTCGCCGTCACGCTTCCGCCGGGCGAGTTGATCCGCAGCACGACCGCCTTGACCGCCTCGTCGTTCCGGGCTCGCTCGAAGTGCGCGAGCGTGTCGTCGAGCACGCTCGGGCCCGAGCCGAAGAGCCCCGGCGCGCGCGCATCGGCGATCACGCCGCGCAGGTCGATCATCGCGACCTTGGCGCTGGGCGCGCCGTCGTCGCTGAGCACCACGCCCTCGCTGGCCTTGGGCTCGCCCGGGCCGAGCACGGCCTTGAACTCCAGCGGCGCGCACGCGGGCGCGAGGATCGTCGCGCACGCCGCGCCCAGCGCGAGCGACCATGTGCGCACAGAACGGAAGACGCCCGTGGTGGGGATGCTCATGCGCGGAGTCTAACCCGCCCGCGGGATACGCTCCGTCATGGGCGAGGATGGTCCGACGCACGTGCCCGTCATGCTCGACGAGGTGGTCGGGGCCCTCGCCCCGCGCTCCGGCGAGGTGTACGCGGACTGCACCGCGGGCCTGGGCGGGCACGCCGCGGAGGTCGCGCGCGGGATGGGGGACGGGACGGTTGTCCTGTGCGACCTTGACGCGGGGAACCTCGTTCACGCCGCGGCACGGGTGCGGGACGCCGCGCCGCGGGCGCGCGTCGAGACGCTGCACACCTCCTTCGCCTCGCTGCCCGTTCGCCTGTCGAGGCTCGGGCTGCGTGCGGACATGGTGCTCGCGGACCTCGGATTCGCGTCGAGCCAGATGGACGACCCCGCCCGCGGGTTCAGCATGAAGCGGGACGGGCCGCTCGATATGCGACTGCATCGCGAGGCGAAAATGCCCCCGGAATCGGGTGAGGCTTTGCCACCTCCCGCGGCCCGGACGTCCTCGGCGGCGGATCTCGTCAACTCTCTGCCGGAAAATGAGTTATCGCGGATCATCCATGAGTATGGCGAGGACCCCGCCGCCCGACGCATCGCTGCGGCGATCGTCAAAGCCCGGAGGGAGGCCCCCATCGAGACCACGGGGCGTCTGGCCCAAGTGATCCGGGCTTCCCTGGGCGTGCCACCCGGGCGGGACAAGGGCCCGGGGGGGATCGACCCCGCCACCCGCACGTTCCAGGCCCTGAGGATCGCCGTCAACGACGAGATCGGGAACCTCGAGGCCCTGCTCGCGGCGATCGCCCGCGACGCGCGGCGCGGCGCGGAGTCGCGCGAGTGGCTCGCGCCCGGCGCTCGCGTCGCGATCATCTCGTTCCACTCGCTCGAGGACCGTCCGGTGAAGCGCCTGTTCAAGGAACTGGTGGGCGAGGGGCGGGCGGAGCGTGTCGGCGAGGAGGTTGGTACGCCGAGTGAGGGGGAGGTGGGGCGCAATCCTCGCGCCCGCTCGGCGAAACTCAGGGTCATTCGGGTCCGCTGACCGATCTACTGTGCAGTCGCGGTCGGGCACGACGCCCGCCGCATCTCCCTCCGTTCGCATCCGCGTTCGGCGGACCCGCCCGACATTCCGCAGACGAGCAAGGACGCTCCCGACGTGAATCGCGAACACAAGCTCGCCCTGATCATCGGTTTCTCCCTCGTCCTCGTGGTGGGGGTGCTCATCAGCGACCACCTCTCGCGGGCCCGCCTGGCCTCGGGCGGCGAGGTCCTCGCGATGGACGACTCGGGCCGCGTGGAGGTCCTCCGCGCCGAGCCGCTCGTCCCCGAGCCCAATGTGCCCCTGATGCCCGGCGTGGTGTTCCACGGCGGCCCGGGCGAGGCCCAGATCGTGCGTGAGGATGCGCCGCTCCTGGCGCAGGCGCCGCTGGACGGCGCGGGCGAGCCCGTCCTGCCCGGGCTGAGCGACGCGCTCGCGATGCAGGCGACGAACTCCGAGTCGCGGCCCGAGCCGCTGGTCATCTCGCAGGGTCGCGCGGCGGGGGGCGAGCCCGTGGTGCGTGATCCGGACCGCGACCTGATCGACGAGATCTCACGCTTCGGCGGGCGGGTGCTGGCGCGGGGCGAGCACCTCCGCGAGATCGAGCTGCCGACGCTCGTCGAGCGTGATCGCGTGCCGTCGGATCGCGTGGACACGATCTCGCGCGAGCCCGTGACCACTGGTGAACGCACGCAGACGCCCGCGCCGCGTGCCGAGCCTCTGCGACACGTCGTGCAGGCGAACGAGAGCCTGTACCGCATCGCGGCGAAGCACCTGGGCGACGGAAATCGCTGGCGCGAGATCGCCCGGGCGAACGAGGGGAAGGTTGACGACCAGGGCAACGTGCGTGTGGGCGTGTCGCTGGTGATCCCGGGGAAGACGGTCGCGGTTTCTACTCCGCCGCAGGCTGGATCGAGCACGCCGGTGCGTCTGGCGAGTGAGAAGCCCGCCGCGACGAGCGGCACGCAGCCAAAGGCGCCGGCGCGGGGTGAGCGCGTGTACGTCGTCAAGTCGGGCGATTCGCTCGGCAAGATCGCGCAGAACGAGCTGGGGACGGTCAAGCGCATGAAGGAGATCGTCGAGCTCAACAAGCTGGACGATGACGACACCATCTTCGTGGGCATGCGTCTGAAGCTTCCCTCCTGACCCTTGACCCAAGAGATCGAGCGATGTTCGCCAAGCTGGTGGTCGTGATCCTGTGTCTCGGGGCCGTCGCGGCGACGCTGCTCGCGCTGCGCCAGCAGCGGATCCAGGCGATGCACGAGCTTGCCGAGAGTCGATTGCGTCTGCGGGCGGCGGACGAGCGGTTGTGGGTCGTGCGGGCCGAGATCGCGCGGCATCTTGCGCCCGAGGAGCTCGAGGCGCGGATCGCTTCGGCGGGCGGGATGGTGCCCGCGGGGCAGGCCCCGGCGCTGCGCGCGGTGCACGAGGGCGGGAGCACGGGCACGCCGCGCACCCAGGTGCGATAGTCGCGGGAGGATCGCGCGTGGGGCAGGACGCGGGTCGGGTGGATCGCATCGGGCTCGTCCTCGCGGCGGGGATCACGCTCGCGATGCTGGTATTGCTCGGGCGAGTGGCGCAGGTGCAGCTCGCGCCGAGCCCGGAGCTTGCCCGTCACCTCACACCTCGAACGAGCACGCGCGTCGATGCGGCGCTGCGCGGCGACATCGTGGACCGGCGCGGGCGGGTGCTGGCGATGTCGCGCTGGGGGTATCGCGCGTTCATCGATCCGGTCGAGTTCATCGAGGCGCAGCGACTCGCGGAGAAGCGGGGCAAGGACGCGCCGACGCTCGATGAGCTGATTACCAGCCTTGCCGAGGCGATCGACGAGCCGAGCGATCGCGTTGGCGAGCGGCTGGTCTGGGCGATGGAGCTCTCGCTCGAACGCATGGGGGACGAGGCCGAGGCGTCGCGCGAGATCACGACGCAGGCCCTGCTCGACACGGCCCGCTCCGCGATCGCGCGGATCACGGGCGGCACTCCCCGCGCCATGCAGGCGCACGAGCGCGAGCAGATCGAGCTTGATGAGTTGTCGTCGGGCGATCGTCCGGCGCGTCCGGGCCCGATCCGGTACCTGCGGATCGGGCAGCCGCTGAGCGAGGACGCGATCGCACGCGTGCGTGGGCTCAAGCTGCCGGGCGTGCATCTTGAGCGGGTCGAGGTGCGTGAGTATCCGGCGGGGGAGGCGGTCGCGACGCTCGTCGGCAAGCTCGGCGATGAGCCGCAATGGTCGATCGGCGCGGAGAGCATCCTTTCGGACCGCATGCTCGGGACGGACGGGCGGTATGGGTACGTGCGCGACGCGCGCGGACGCCCGCTCTGGGTGGCGCGCGACGCGTGGTTGCCCGCGAGCCGCGGGGGCGACGTACGTCTGTCGATCGATCTTGAGCTGCAGCGCATCGCGCACGAGGAACTGCTGCGGGGTGTGGAAGAGGCCGACGCGGCGGGCGGGCGGCTCGTCATGGTCGATCCGCACACGGGTGAGGTGCTCGCGATGGTCGACGTGCTCCGCGACGTGCCCGGGCTCACGCCCGCGCCGTGGGAGGACGCCAAGAGCGCCGAACGCACGCCTGCCCCGCCCTTGCACCGCGAACGCCCACGCTACGAGACGCTCAAGGCGGACCCCGCGCGCGGGGTGCACGCGGCGCTCGGGCGGAACCGGTGCGTCGAGGACGTGTACGAGCCCGGCTCGACGTTCAAGAGCTTCGTGTGGTCGAGCATCACCGCGATGGGCGCGGCGGACCCCGGCGAGATGATCGACGTCGAGGGCGGACGCTGGCGCACGTCGTACGGGCGATCGCTCGAGGACGAGGCGAAGCGGAACGAGCTGACGTGGCACGACGTGCTCGTGCACTCGTCGAACATCGGGATGGCGAAGGTCGCGGAGCGGTTGTCCTTCGCGCAGCTGCGCGAGGTCGTCACCCGCTTCGGGTTCGGCACGCGCACGGGCCTGGGGCTGGCGGGCGAGACGGCGGGGCTCGTGACGAGCGCCCGCGCGTGGAGCAAGCACTCGCAGACCTCGATCGCGATGGGCTACGAGGTGGGCGTGACGCCCGTGCAGATGGTGCGGGCGTTCAGCGCGTTCGCACGCTCGGGCTCCATGGCGGGCACGCTGCCCGAGCTCCGCCTGACCGCGGTCGAGGAGCGGGACATGCTCACGAACGTCGCGACGCGGGTGCTGCCCGAGGACGTCGTGCTGCTCGCGCGCGACGCGATGGGCGACGTCGCCCACAACATGGAGACGAACTGGGCCAAGCCCACGGACGGGCACGCCTGGCGGTACGACCTGTTCGGCAAGAGCGGGACGGCGAAGATCGCCGCTGTGGCGCCGAAGGGGAAGCGCCGCCCGCGCTGGTTCGGGGGCTACTTCGAGAAGCAGTACTACAGCAGCTTCATCGCGGCAGGGCCGATCGAGCAGCCCCGGATCGTGATCCTCGTCGTGATCGACGACCCGGGCCCGGAGCGGGTGCGGACGCGGAGCTACTACGGCTCGGCGGTCGCGGGCCCTGTGGTGCGGCGGGTGATGGAGCGGGGGCTGAGCTACCTGGGCATCACGCCGACGGCGGGGGAGACGCCCGCGCTCGCGCAAGCGAAGCAATGACAGATATTTAAGAACGATTGCGCGAAGGCGTGCGGGTACGGCCTGGCCCGATCACGCGGTCAGATCGCGTGCCGGCGCGTCAAAGTGGGCAAGCTGTGCCCGGCGTGCGGGCGGAGGTCCGCGTTCTGCGGACGATCCACCAAAAGTGGGGTTGAGCGGCTTGGTCGAATGAGGGGTTCCCTGTACAATCCCCACGTCGCTGCCCCGGACGCGGGGTGGTGTGTCGCATCGATTGGAAGAACGAACGGGCCGCGGGCCCAGGGCTCGGGGCGGGAACGTCCCGTGAGAGGGAGTACGAGACATGAAGAGGTTCGCATTCGCGGGCGCGCTGGCGCTCGTCGCGGGCGCGGCGAACGCGCAGGTGATCGACGGCGTGATGAATGAGGCGGGCTACCAGCTCATCTGGAGCAACACCCTCGGCACGGGCTTCGGCAACAACCGCTCCGAGATCAACGCGATCTACGCCTACTGCGACAGCGGCAACCTGTACCTCGGCATCACCGGCAACATGCAGGACTTCAACAAGCTCGACCTGTTCTTCGACAGCACCGCGGGCGGGCAGAACAGCCTCCGCGGTGACAACGCCGACGTGGACTTCAACCAGCTCAACAACAATCTCGGCGGGCTGACCTTCGACGCCGGCTTCGAGGCCGACTACTTCCTCACGTACACCATCAACGGCGATCGCAACGAGCATTACACCAGCGCGGCCCAGCTCAACACGCTCGGCGGCGGGCCCGGCGGGTTCCAGGGCGGTGGCGCGCGTGGCGCCGACGGTGACCAGATCGTTGTTGGCGGCGCCAACGGCTTCGGGTACACCTTCGCGTCCAACCAGTCCAACACCGGCGGCGTCGGCGACTTCGACAACGCTCCCGACTCCGACCCCTCACTCGTCCTGACCGGGCATGAGATCTGCATCTCCCTCGCCGAGATCGGCTACACGGGCGGCCTGCTCCGCCTCGCCGGCTTCGTCAACGGCGGCGGGCACGATTACCTCTCCAACCAGGTCATCGGCGGGCTGCCCGCGGGCCAGGGCAACCTCGGCAACGACGGTTTCGGCAACTTCATCAACGGCTCGCTCGCGGGCATCAACTTCAACAACTTCACCGGCGATCAGTGGGTGACCCTCAAGGTGCCCGCGCCCTCGTCCGTCGCCCTGCTGGGCCTCGGCGGGCTGGTCGCGACGCGTCGTCGTCGCTGAGTTCGCATCGCCTCGCGAATTGTGCGAGGACGCATGAACGCTTCGAGGGGGCTCCGCCAGCGCGGGGCCCCCTTCTTTGTCGATGGTTCTCTATGCGAATGGAACGTGCGTTGCGTGATGCACGCTACTCGGGCGTCTCGATCGGTGAGCGGCCCGACATGATGAGGTCGTAGCGACGCGCGCTCGCGATCTGCGCGAGCCAGGCGGCGTACTCGTCCGACAGGCGCGCGACGTCCTCGTCGATGAACGTCTGGAGGATCGCCGTCCCGCGCCGGTGGCGCTCGGCGAGCGACGCCTCGCGCGAGCCGCGCACGCGCCGGACCTCGTCGTAGAGCGTGCCGTCGGCGGCGGCCTTGAGGGCGCGCTCGAGCCCGTCGCGGTACCTGCCGCCCTCGCCCTCGCGGAGGAAGTGGATGAGGGCCCAGCTCTGCGCGTACCAGGTGAGGACGGCGTCGCCGCCCTCGGGGATGAGGTCCTGCGGGCGCGAGTTGGTGACCTCTTCGAGCGACATCAGGCGGTCGCGCCGCTGCGAGTGCACGATGCGTCCGTATCGCTCGGGGTTGGCCCAGGGGCGGAAGTCGGGGCGGGAGCCATCGTCGGGGCTCTGCCCGCGTGCGCCGCGCCAGCGGAAGCCCTCGAACCATGTGCCGACGCCCTCGTCGAGCCATGAGGGCAGCGGATCGCGGAAGGTGGTCTGGACGTACTGGTGCCATCCCTCGTGGGCGGCGATGGAGAGGGTGTCGTAGGTGCCGATGTCGAAGAGCAGGGCCTTCCCGTCGATGGAGAAGCCGCCGCGGTCGATCTGGAGGTAGGTGTTCGCGCGCGAGCCGAGCATGGAGCGTGAGAGCGAGGCCCACTGGTCGCGATCGGCGAGGACGTAGACCTCGAGCGCCTGGCGCGGTGGGGGGAGCTCGCCCAACAGCGTGCGGTGCGCGGCGCTGGCGGCGGAGAGGAACACGGGCAGCCGGTCGGCGAGCGAGCCGCGCATGATGGTGGTGTGGATGCGATGCGTCGGCGTGATGAGCACGACGCCCTCTTTGCCGGCGAACGACCACGCCTCGCGCGAGATGACGAAGGGGACGTCGCCCAGGTCGATCGCGGGCGCGTCGGTCCTTGCGGGCGCGACGCGCGGGCCCGCGCAGGACGCGACGAGCATGCCGATCGAAAATGCGCCCGCGCCCCAGACCAGATGCCGCGCAAGACGCGCGCAGCGCACCCACGGGCGCGCGGTGCTTGCGGGGCGTGGCACGCTCACGCGAGTGACCCCAACGCCGCGGCGGCCTGCTCACGCTCGGCCTGCTGGCGGGCGAGCTCGTCGCGGGTCTGCTGCACGAGCTTCGCGGGGGCCTTGTCCGCGTAGCCCGGGTTCGAGAGGCGGGCGGTCAGTGCCGCGATCGACTTGTCCAGATCGCCCACGAGCTTCATGAGCCGCTCCCGTTCGGCGCCAGCGTCCACCGCGTCGGCCAGGTCGGACAGCGCCAGGGCCTGTCCCTCGAAGGTGAACGGCGTCGGGGTCGATCCTGTTCCCGTGTCCGCGCCGATCGCGACGACGTGCTCGACGCCCGCGAGGGTCCGGACGAGGTCCAGCCCGCCCGAGGCCTCGATCTCGCCCCGGAGGGCGTCGGGCAGGTGCAGGGTGATGCGGCGCTGCGGCTTGACCTTGTGCGTCGCGCGGACGTTGCGGATCGCCTCGGCGAGGGCCTGGACGCGGGCGAAATCGCGCTCGGCCCGCTCGTCGATGAGCGCGTCGTCGATCGCGGGCCAGCCCGCGAGGCACAGCATGGACGCGTCGTTGTCGAGCCCAAGGCCCTCGATGCTCGTGGTCCGGGGCAATTCGCGGAGCCCCTGCCAGATGGTTTCGGTGACGAAGGGGATGACGGGGTGCAGCAGGCGCAGGATCGCATCGAGCACGTCGCGCAGCACGGCCCGCTGGTGCGCGTCGCCCTCGGCGGTGGGCTTGATGGCCTCGAGGTACCAGTCGCAGAAGTCGCGCCAGAGGACGTCGTAGAGCGCCTGGTTCAGCGTCGCGAACTGGTAGGCGTTGGTCGCCTCATCGCACGCGCGGGCCGAGCGGGCGAGGCGCGAGAGCATCCAGCGATCGACGAGCGGGCGCTCGCTCGCGCGGAGGGTCGAGGCGGGGATGGGCGCGGGCTCGCCCCGCGTGAGCATGCCCATCGCGAAGCGTCCGGCGTTCCAGAGCTTGTTGCAGACGTTGCGGCCCGCGTCGAACTTGCTGCTGGTGTTGCGCGCGAGCGGCGTCTCGGGCGTGGGCTTGGCGAGGCCCGACGCGGCGCCGAAGGACGTGACCATCTTCTTGCCCGGCGCGAAGGGGCTGTCCTGCACGGGCGCGGGGACGTGGTGCCCGGAAGCGATCTGGATGAACGTTGGGGCGAAGGTCTGCCCGGTGTGCGGGCAGATGAGATCGACGGGCAGGCGGACGTCCTGCGTGCCGGTCGCGATGGAGGTGAGCGTCCAGCGGAGCGCGTCGGCGCCGTGGGACTCGACGATGTCGAGGGGGTCGACGCCGTTGCCCAGGCTCTTGCTCATGCGCTGCCCGTGCCCGTCCTGGATGACGGAGTGGATGTAGACGTGCTGGAAGGGGATGCGTCCGGGCGTGCGCCCGGCGTCGGGGCTGGTGAAGTAGCGATTGAACATCGCCATGCGCGAGACCCAGAGCGTGATGATCTCGCGCGCGGTCGAGAGGAGGCTCGTGGGGTTGAAGGCGTCGAGCAGGCCCGCGGTCTCGGGCGATTGCTCGGGCTCGGGCCAGCCCATCGTGGAGAGGGGCCAGAGCGCGCTGGAGAACCATGTATCGAGCACGTCGGGGTCCTGCGCGAAGCCGTGCTTGGCGAGCCAGGCCTCGAAGTCTCGCGGCTTGACGCGGGTGGTTTCGAGCGGGCCGGACCGGCGGACGCACACGACGCAGACGAGGTCGGTGCAGTCCTGGATCTCGTCGGCCTCGAGCAGCGGGCGCGACATGTCCGACTTCGACGCGAGGAAGTAGGCGAGGGGCGCGTTGGGCTCGCGGTCGCGGAGCGCGAGCAGGGTGGTGATGAGTTCTTCGCCCGGCCCGTCGGCCTCGCCGATGAGGTTCTTCCACGTGCCGAACTCGCGCGTCCAGACGGGGATGCGGTGCCCCCACCAGAGCTGCCTGCTGATGCACCAGTCGCGCAGGTTGTCGTGCCACTGCTCGTAGGAGCGTGCGTATCGCTCGGGGAAGAAGGCCATCTCGCCATCGCCCGAGACGCCGCGCATGGGCATGTGCGTGGACGTGGTGCGCTGCTCGGGTCGGAGGGCGCGCTGCGCAAAGCCCACGAGGCGATCGTCGGTGACGCGGACATACCACTGGTCGCTCAGGTAGGGCTCGATGGGGACGTGCGTGCGATACGAATGCCCGACGGCGTGCTCGTAGGGCACGCTCTTCTCGAGCAGGCCGCGGGCGTCGAACTCGCGCATGACCAGCTCGCGGGCTTTCTCGCGCGAGAGCCCGACAAAGATCCGCGCGTCGCCCACGTCGCTCCAGCCGTGGTGGTCGCTGATCGACGCGTCGGGGGCCATGATGTTGATCGCGTCGAGCCCGTGGCGCCGCCCGATCTCGAAGTCGTTGGGATCGTGCGCGGGCGTGACTTTCAGGAATCCCGTCGCGAACTTCGCCTTGGGGTCGATCGGCGCATCCTCGTCGCGCTCCGGGAGGCGCGCGCCGGGGATCTCCAGCGGCATGACGACGTAGTCGTCCTCGACGATCGGGATCACGCGCCCCACGAGCGGGAGCTGCACCATCAGCCCGCGGAGCGGCTTGGCCCGCGGGTCGTGCGGGTTGATCGCGACGCCGGTATCGCCCAGATAGGTCTCGGGGCGGGTCGTCGCAACGGTGACCCACGCGTTCTCGTCGTCGGGCATGCCGCTCGCGCCGGGATACCCGCGCGCGGCGAGCTCGCTCCACGTCACTTCCTGCACGTCGGCCATGTCGCCCGGGTTCGCGGGCGCATGCACGAGCGGGTAGCGCAGGTAGTAGAAGCGGCCCGCGACGTCCTGCATCTCGACCTCGTCGTCGGCGAGGGCGGTCTGCGAGGCGGGGTCCCAGTTCACGAGGCGCTTGCCCCGATAGATCAGCCCGTCGCGGAAGAGGATGAAGAACGCCTCGCGGACGGCGCGGGCGCAGATGTCGTCCATGGTGAAGCGCTGGCGCGACCAGTCGCACGAGCAGCCCATCGCCTTGAGCTGGTCGGTGATGCGCCGCTCGTACTCGTCCTTCCACGCCTGCACGCGGGCGATGAAGTCCTCGCGGGTGAAGTCGGTCCGGCGCTTGCCCTCCTCGTTGAGGAGCCGCTTCTCGACGACGGTCTGGGTCGCGATGCCGGCGTGGTCGGTGCCCGGGATCCACATGGCCTCGTAGCCGCGCATGCGGTGCGTGCGGGTGAGCACGTCCTGGAGGGTGTTGTTGAACGCGTGCCCGAGGTGGAGGGCGGCGGTCACGTTGGGCGGTGGGATGACGATCGAGTACCCGGGACGATCGGCGTCCACACGCCGTGGATCGGCGGTGAACGCGTCCGCGCCCGTCCAGAGGCCCCAGATGCCCCGCTCGTGCTCGGCGGGTTGGTATGTCTTTGGTAGGTCCGCCACGGGTTGCTCCTGCGCGCGATACTGTTCCCCGCGGAGTGTACGCGCCGCGATCGCCTGCCCCGAACGGGGGATGGGGTTGCGCGGCGGGCACCGGAGGCCTCGGACCATGAACGCGAAGAAGTTGCTCGCTGCGGGTGTGGGCGTGCTGGTGCTGGTGGGCGTCGGCGCGGTGGTCGTGCTGAGCGGGCCCGGGCCGCGGACGACGCAGGGGGGCGGGCCGGCGCCCGCGAGCGGTCGCTGGGAGGACCTCGCACGCGCCGCCGAGGACGCGATGCGTGCGCAGGACAACGCCCGGGCGGAGGCGATGCTCCGCGAGGCGATCGATCGCAAGAGCGACGAGCAGTCGCTGTACCTCTCGCTCGCGAACGTGCTGATGTCGCGGAAGGACACGGCCGGGGCGTACGAGGCGTACGAGAAGGCGCTGGCGATCGGCCCGCGCGAGGCGGGCACGGAGTTCGCCGCGGGCACGCTCGCGTCGATGCTGGGGCGGAACGAGCGCGCGATCGAGCACTACTCGGCGGCGCAGTCGATCGATCGCACCAATCCGCAGTATCCGCTCTATCTGGGCCAGTCGCAGCTCAAGGAGAACCAGTCCGACGCGGCGGTCGCGTCGCTCATGCTCGCGGTGACGCTCGATCCCGAGCTCGCGGTGGGGTGGGGCACGCTGGCGGAGATCGCGCTGCGTGAGAACAAGCTGAACATCGCGGCGCAGCACATCGAGCGGGCGCGGGCGCTGCAGCCGCGCGATCCGACGTGGCGCATGATCGAGGCTCGCCTGCTGCTGCGTCAGTCCGAGCCGGACCAGGCGATCGCGGTGCTCCGCGGGCTCGACGAGTCGCAGCGGCGCGATCCGGCGGCGATGCGGTTGATGGCCCAGTGCTTCGGGATGCTGCGTCTGCCCGAGGAGGCGGCGGCGATGTACGCCGAGGCGTCGGACCGCCAGCCGCAGGACGCGGACCTCGCCTTTGAGGCGGCGCTGTGGGCGGAGCGTGCGGAGGACCTCTCCGGGGCGGTGCGCTTCGGTGAGCGTGCGCAATCGCTCGGGCACGCGCAGGCGCCCGCATTCGTGGCGCGCCTGCGCGATGGCGGCTGAGTGAAGCACGCGATGGAGTGAAGATTCAGCGACGCGCTATGGCGTCAGCCAGCGTCCACCATCGACGCGGACGATCTCGCCCGTGACGTAGTGCGCGTCGAGCGCGAGCCAGCGGACGACCTCCGCCGCGTCGTCGGGCGTGCCGGATCGTTCGAGCGGCACCTTGCGGAGGTACGCCTCCTGTGCCGCGGGGTCGCTCTCGTGCCCCTCGTCGGGGAACGCGACGACGCCCGGCGCGATCCCGTTCACGCGCACACGCGGCGCGAGGTCGCGCGCGAGCGAGCGGACCATCTCGACCAGTGCGGCCTTGGACATCGCGTAGGCGGCGAAGTCGCGGCGCGGGCGCCCGAGCGCGTGGATGTCGCCCATCGCGACGATCGCGCCGCCGCCCGGGAGGGCGGATTGTGCGAGCCGCGGCGCGAGGTGCTTCGTGATGAGCAGCGGCGCGATGGCGTGCACGCGCATGAGCGATTCGACGCTCGCGGCGGTGGTCTGCGCGAGGGGCGTCGGGACGTAGGCGGATGCGTTGTGCACGAGCACATCGAGTCGCGGGAGATCCTCCGCGAGGCGGGCCGCGAGGGACTCGCTCGCGCCGAGGTCCGTGAGATCGAGGTGCTCGAAGACGACGCCCGCGCCGAGGGGTTCGAGCTCGTCGCGCACCTCCGCGAGGCGTCCGGAGCCGGTGTTGTAGGTGAGGACGAGGTCGAACCCGGACCGGGCCATTGCTCGCGCGATCGCGAGCCCCACGCGCCGCGTCGCGCCCGTCACCATCGCGATCGGGCGCGCGGTCATTCGTCGTCCTCCGGATCTCGATCCGCCCCGTGCTCGCCGTGCGGATCGTTCGCGGCGAGGCGGTCCTCGCCGATGTCGCGGGTGGGATCGACGGGCTCGGGTTCGGCCCGGCGCGCGGCCTCGCTCCACGGATCGGGCGAGGCGCGGTGGCGGGGCTCGTGCTTCCTGCTCATGCCGAGCGCCCGGCGCGTGCTCCGGCGCAGGATGACGAGCACGACGGTCGTGCCGATCACGAGCACGACGAGCATGACGAACATCGTGTTCCAGCTCAGGCGGCGCACGGACTCGGGCACGGGATGCGCGGGCTGGTCCTGCGCCCACGCGGCGTGCGCGAGCAGCGCCGAGGTGAGCGTGACGAGCGCGCGATGCAGGGCCCGGGGCATGCGGCGATCGTACCGCACACCCGCGCGGGGCGCGAGGGGGCGGGTGCATGAGGCGATCAGCCGCCCCGCGGGGCGTACTCCACGACGATCACCTGGCCGCCGCGCCGGACGAGCCCGGAGGGTCGCCCCGCCTCGGCGAGCAGCGCGAGGAGCTGGTCATCGTCGATCGAGGTCCAGGTGGGGGGGGCGTCCTGGCGCGCGAGCGCTGGTGCGGGCGACGGCGCATCGGGCGTTATTTGAGCAGCGTCATCGTTGCTCGTGCCGCTCGTGTCATTCGTCGCGTGGGGCGTCGAGCCCGGCGCGGTGTGCGAGAGCGCGAGGCGCAGTGCGAGGGCGCACGCGAGCCCGATCATCGGGACCGCGACGAGCGTGGCGCGGGCCATCCGCCGGCGGCGGACGCGCGCGTCAAGCTCGCTTTGCGCGAGGGAGAGGATGCTTGCGCGGCGGGCGTCGTGAGCCGCACGCGATGCATCATCCCGATCGGTGGTGCTGAACGTCTCACGCTCCATCGGGGCCTCCCTCCCGTGCCAGTTCCGCGAGCGCCCGGCGGATGCGTCCGTGGGCCGCGCCGAGCGTCAGGCCCGCCGCTTCGGCGATGGACGCGAGCGTGCGCCCGTGCGCGAAGCGTTCCATGAGCAGGCGTCTGTCGCGCTCGTCGAGGCGTGCGACCGCTTCGCGCAGCCATGCCCGCTCGCTGGGCGGGGTGGCGCCGGGCTCGTGCGCGTCCCGCGCGATCCCGGCGCGGGCCTCACGCTTCGCGCGGCGCGCCTCGGCGCGGAGGTGGTCCATCGCGCACGACGTGAGCACCCGGAGCATCCACGCGCGGGCCGCGTCGTCGCTCTCGACCCTTCGTGCGTGGCGTGCGACGCGGAGCATCGCGTCCTGCACGACGTCGAGACAGAACGCCTCGTCGCGCCGCGTCAGGCGCGCGACGAAGGACATGGCCCGCTCGAACCAGTGTTCAAAGAACGCCGCGAGGGCGTCGCGATCGCCCCGCTCGATGTCTGCCATGAGCGCCGCGAGCACGCCCACGCCCTCGGCGCGGGTGTCGTGCGTCGTGCTGGGCGCGTGGCGCGGCATCGCGATGGGCGCGGCGTGGTTCACTGGGGGTCGGGGTTCGGCGTCCTGATGCGGGAGCGCTGCTCCTGGGAGGTTCGCTGGTCCGCACGCTCGTTCCAGCGGCGCAAACGCTCCGCTTCGAGCAGGCTGAACCATGCCTTGAGATCCTCGGGCGTGACCTCGTCCAGATCTGTCCACGGGTTCTTGCCCAGATCGGGCAGGTCGACGCCGCGCTCGCTCATCTGGCGCATGACGTCCTGGAGCTTGTCACGCAGCATCGAGATCTCGATGCGCGATTGCGCGACTTCCAGCTCTGCGCTGGCGATCTCCTGGTCGCTCGCCTGCCCGCGATCACGCAGGGCTCGCGTGCGCTCGACCTGTTCGTTTGCCGACTTGAACTCGGTCTGCTGCTGCTCGAGCCGGTACCACACGTCGCGGTACTGATTGCGCAGCGTGGAGCCGCTCTCGGCGGGGCCCTGCTGGAACGCCTGACGCGCGACCTCCGAGATCGCCTGCTCCAGCACGGGTCGGATGCTCTCCACCTCGCCCTTCGGCCCGCGCACGAACAACAGCATCGTTTCCTCGTGCACGAGCGTCTCGACACCCTCGCGCCCCGCGAACTTGACCGCCGCGTCCACGGCGCTCATCACGCTCTTCAAGCGCGCCCTGCGCTCCTCCGGCCCGAGGCCCATGGGCAGGCCGATCGCATCGCCGAGGGGGATCACGTACACCTCTACTGGCGCTTCCGCCGAGATCATCTGCCTGGGGCGGCGCATCTCCCACCCGTCGAGCACGTACACCGGCTCGCCGTACGGGCCCTGCACGACCTCGAACCCCCGGTATCGATCGACCATCTCTCCGCCGTCGACCTCGGTCCACTGTCCCCACTGGTCGACGCTCACCTGGATCGCCGCGCCGGGCGTGACGCGCTTGAGGCTCAGCGGGCCGACGGGGATGTTGGCGGCGTTGCGCCGGAGGATCGCGTTGAAGGGTCGATCCTCGGCGGCGAATGCCTTGCGCAGCGACTCGATCAGGTCGCCCATGGTTCCGCCGCGGAACTCGAGCGAATCGACCACGACGGGGTTCGCGGAGGCCTCGACCGCGAGCAGCGTGTGCGAGTCCTGCTGCGCGTGCGCCGGCGTTGCCACAGACGCCAGTGAGCCGCAGGCGAGGAGCATCGCGGCGAGCATGCGCGGGCGGCTTGTAGTGCCTATGTCCCGGCGCGTGGTGCGGCGTGGTGCGCGGCGCGTTATCGCGGCGGGCGTGATCTCGCGGGTCGGGCTCGTCATCGGTTCCATGCTCGCCTCCTGTGCCGTGCGGGTGAAAGGAACGTCCATGGGAATGACGCCGCCGAGGCGTGGCTTTGGCGCAAACTTCGCGGGGGAGTTTCGGGCGGCATCCATTCGGCCTCCGGTCGGGTTTGCCTCCGGCCCGCACGCCTATACTCGCCCCCGCGGCGTGCGAAACCGCCCGCGCGAAGGAGTTGTCATGCACTACGACGCACACCAGCCCGTGATCGACGGGCTCGAGGCGCGGATTGTAACGATCCGCGACTCTCTTTAACTACCCGGCCAAGCTCACCAAGATCAAGGATCTCGAGTCCCGCATGGGCGCCGAGGGCTTCTGGGACAACCAGAAGAAGGCGCAGGAGGTCGTGTCGGAGCTCAAGGGCGTCAAGGCCCAGGTCGACGGGCTCACGGCGCTGATCGCGGACTTCGAGGAGGCCCGCCTCGCGTACGAGATGGCGAAGGAATCGAGCGACAAGGACCTGCTCGCCGAGGCGGACGAGTCGCTCTTCAATCTCCATCCGCGCCTCGAACGCATCGAGATGCAGTCCCTGCTCTCGGGCAAGCACGACCACCGCACGTGCTTCTTCACCATCAGCGCGGGCGACGGCGGCACCGAGGCCAACGACTGGGCCGAGATGCTCTTCCGCATGTACCTCATGTTCTTCGAGAAGCTGGGGTGGGACATCGAGGAGGTCGCGCTCAACCACGGCACCGAGGTCGGCATCGACCACGTGACGCTGCACATCAAGACGCCGTACGCGTTCGGCTATCTGTCGTGCGAGCGCGGGACGCACCGCCTCGCGCGTGTGAGCCCGTTCAACAGCCAGGGCAAGCGGCAGACCTCGTTCGCGACGGTGGACGTCACGCCCGAGTTCGAGGAGACCGCGATCGAGATCCCCGAGAACGATCTCGAGATCACCGCGTTCGCGCGCTCGAGCGGGCCGGGCGGGCAGAACGTCAATAAGGTCGCGTCGGCGATCCGCCTGGTGCACAAGCCCACGGGCATCATGGTCGTGTCGAGCACGTATCGCGACCAGCCGCAGAACAAGAAGCAGTGCCTCTCGCTGCTGATGGCGAAGCTCGAACAGATCGAGCAGGAGAAGCGCGACGCGGAACTCAAGATCGCTTCGGGCGGCGATGTTGCTCGCGGCTGGGGCACACAGATCCGCAGCTATGTCCTTTATGACAACCGCGTGAAGGACCATCGCACGGGCTACGAGATGAACCCGACCACCGCGCTCAACGGCGAATTGATGCCCTTCATCGACGCGGAGCTGAAGCGTCGCCGGGCCGAGAAGGAAGGCGTCGCCGCAGCAGGGTAGGTACTCCGTGCTTGGGGTAGGTCGGCACTTGCACCGAGATGATCCTTCATACCCAGACAAGCCGCGGGCGCGAGCCCGCGGATCCAACCCTCGCAAGACTCGTGCATCCACGCCGACGATGAGCGTCGCGAATCGTCGCGCTCTGGTTCGATTGTGGCCGCGCGCCGAGGTTGGCCCGCATCGTTCTACGCCGCCTCGTGCGAGACGCGCCCCAGTGCGTCGAGCGTTTGGCGAGCAGCGCCGCTTGTCACGGCGTCTCGCGCCATGGCCACGCCCTTGCGCAGCGTCTCGCACGCGCCGCCCACCATCAGCCCCGCACCCGCATTGAGCAGCACGCACTCGAGGCGCGCGCGAGCGTTCTCGTCGCGTGCGTCGCCATCGATCACGCGCACGATCGCGTCACGCGCCGCGTCCAGCGTGTCCACCCGGAGCGAGGCGGGCGCGCAGCACGCGAGCCCCTCGTGGCGCGGATCGATCTCCAGCAGGCGGACCTGCCCGGCGTCAACGATCGCGGCGTGGGTCGTGCCGGTGAGCGTGATCTCGTCGAGCCCGTCGCTCGCGTGCACGACCATCGCGCGCTCGGCGCCCAGGCGGAGCAAGGCGCTCGCCATCACCTCGACCAGTTCCGGCGCGTACACGCCCAGGAGCTGCCTCCGTGCGCCCGCGGGATTCGTCAGCGGCCCGAGCAGGTTGAAGATCGTGGGGAAGCCCAGCGAGCGGCGCGGGCCCGCGGCGTGCTTCATCGCGGGATGATGGTGGATCGCGAAGCTGAACGACACGCCCGCCTCGCGCAGGCATCGCGCCTGCTGCGCGGGTGTCGCGCCCACGTTCACGCTCAGCGATTCGAGGATCTCGGCGCTCCCGCGCCCGCTCCGGCTGCGGTTGCCGTGCTTCGCGACGACGACGCCATGCTCGCGCCCCGCCGCCGCGATGACGATCGCCGCCGCAGTGGAGATGTTGAACGCCTTGGGCGTGCCCCCGGTGCCGCAGGTGTCGAGCACGCGTGCGCCGTCGGGCGTCTCGATGGGCGTGACGTGCTCGCGCATCGCCCTGGCCCCGCCGACGAGCTCGCCCACCGTCGCGCCGCGGGCCTGGATGAGGGCGAGCATCGCGCCGATGGAGGCGTCGTCCATCCGCCCGCACAGCAGCTCCTCGAACGCCCAGCGTGTGCCGTCCTCTCCCAGCGGCTCCCCACGCACCAGCGACGACAGCACCCCGTGCAGCGTGAACATGGCGTGACAGTATCGCCCAAGCAACGGGGACGTCGCCTCCGAAATCACGATCAGCGGCCCCACCCGTTTCGTACAATGGAGCGATGTCCCGCGCGACCGATCCTCCCGCCGAGATCCTCCGCCTCGGGCGACGCCTGGCCCGGCGTGAGGCGGCGTTCCGCGCGCTCCGCGCGGCGTCGTGGGGCGGGGCCTGCGGCGCGGGGGTGGCGCTGGTCGCGATCCTTGCCGAGCGTGCGGGCGTGCTCCGCCTGCCGGCTATGGCCGCGTCGCCCGCGCTCGATGGGGGGATCGCGAGCCTCGTCGCTGCCGCGGTGGGCGCGATGCTCGGGGCGGCGTGGTCGCTGCGTGCCCGGGCTTCGGCGCTCTCGATGCTGATCCGGGCCGATGCGTCGGCGCGTCTGTCCGATCGCCTCTCGAGCGCCGCGGCGCTGGGCACGGACAATCCGTTCGCCGATCTCGCGCGGCGGGATGCGATGGGCGTTCTGACAAGCGTTCGCGCGTCGAGCGTCGTTCCGTCCCGCGTCGGGCATGGTTTGGCCGTGCTTCCAGCCGCGATCGTGCTCGCGGTCGCTGCCGCGTGGCTCGTGCCGCAGCGGACGCTGCGCGAGAATGCGGCGGCTCGTCCCCCCGTGCGTCCGAGCGAGCTCGCGATCACGCATGCGCGTGAGGCGACGGAGCTGGCCCGCGAGGCCGCGGAGGATCCCGTACTCGCCCTCGCGACGCCGGAGGAGCTTGAGCGGATCGCGGAGATCGAGCGTGAGCTTGCGGAGAACGCCGCGCCCGATGCGCCGCTGCGTCTGGCGAGCGAGGTGCAGCGTCTCGCCGAACGGGCCGAGGCGGAGGCGGAGCGTCTGGAGCGTGAATCGCTCGCGGCTCGTGACGCGCTCGCGCGGGCCGCGCAGGACACGATCAACGATCCCGCGCTCGAAGCGTTCGCCCGGGCGCTGGAAGAGGGTCGGTTGGATGAAGCGGCGAGCACTCTCGATAACGCGATCGATGTGGCCCGCGGCTCGGGCGATGCCGATCCAGCACTCGCGCGTGATCTCGAACGCCTCGCGAACGAGCTGGAGCGTGCCGCGGGCGCACCCGACGCGGCCTCAGCGTCCGAGCCCGCACGCGAATCGATGCCCGAGCGTGTGACTGAATCGACGACCGAACCAACTCCCGAGACTTCGCCCGGGCTCCCGCCCGATGCGCGGCCCAACGACGATGCGGCGTCGGAACGCGCTCCCGAGGCTGATGCTTCGCAAACGCCGCCCGCGCCGCCATCGACCGAGAATCAGCCGACGAACGCGCCGACCAATCCGGACGACGCGGATCGCGAGCCGGACGCACGCGAGGCGCTCCGCGACCTCGCACGCGATCTGCGCGACGCCGCGCGCCGGGCGCGTGATGACGCCGCGGAGCCCGCGCCGCGCGAGGATCGCGAATCGCCCCACAATCCCGCGGAGCCCAACTCTCAGCAACAGCCGTCGGGCGAGGACGATTCGGCTACGGATGGTTCCGAGCCTTCGCCCGACGACGATCGCGGTACGCAGTCCGAGTCGCGTCCCGACGCGCGCGAGGGCAAGCCGCAGGGAGCCCAACCGCGCGAGAGTCAGCCCGGTCAGCAGCAGCCGCGCGAGGGCGACGCGACATCTCCCGACGCGAAGCCGGGCGCGTCATCGACGCCGCAGGGGAATCAAGAGGGATCGCGTGATCGTCCTAGCGGTTCCGCTGCGCAAGAGTCTGCCGATCCGGACGCGCAGCCCAACGCCGAGCGCACTCCATCCGCGGAGCGTGGTCCTTCGGATCGTCCGGGCTCCGATCCAACCCGATCGACTCAACCCGCGCCGAATCAGCCCGGCGGGACGATGCCGGACAACCAGCGCGCGCCGGGCAGCGATGGTGCGCCGAACAGCAATGACGCGCCGCCCAACGCGCTGCGCGAGTTGCAGGAACGCCTGCGCGATGGTCAGCGTGCGCGTGAGACGGCCCGCCAATTGCGCGACGCCGCCGAACGCCTCTCGCGTCCCGACCAGGAATCGCCCGAGGGCGCGGAGCCGCGGCGGGACGGTGCATCCCCCGAAACTCCCGGTCCCGAGTCATCCGAGGTGGATGGGAATCGAGTGAACAACGATCGCCCCGACGGCACGCGTGGTGCCGAGCGCGTCGGTTCTGCGAACGGCGCGGTCGATGGTGGGGAGGGCATCGTGCCCGGAATGCACAACGCTGCTCCGTCCGGCACGCCGCGCGATCCCCGCGCCGAATCGTGGGTGGGTGAGCACGACGACGTTCGTGCGCCCGACGCCGCGCGGGCGAGCCCCGACCTTGACGAGCGTGAGCTCGCGCGCTGGCTCCGTGATCCGGACGCCGGTGACGCGTCCACCGGCGCCGCAAGTGCTCAGGAAGCGATCCGCGCCGTCGAGGGCTCACGCCGCGCTGTCGAGCGCGGGGACGTGCCCGAGGCCTATCGCGACGTGGTGCGCCGCGTGTTCGAGCGGTACGGCAGGCGATTGCGTGAGCGTTCGTCCGTTCCTGATGCGCCGGACGCCGCCCCCGCCAAACCCTCGTCCGGTGCATCACCGTGACGCTGCGCTTCGATGAGCCCGTGTGGCTGGGCGCGTCGCTCGTGGGCGTCGCGATGGGCGTGCTTGCGCTGCGATGGCTGCGCGGCATGTCGAGCGCACGCCGATGGTCCGCCGCAGGGTCGCGCCTCGCGCTGATGCTGCTGCTTGGCGCGCTGCTCGCGGGTGCGACGCGCGTGCGCGAGACGCGCGATCTCTCGGTCGTGCTCGTCGTGGATCTGAGCGCATCGGTCACGCGCCTCGCCGAGGCGCAGGGGAACGACGGCGCGAGCGACGAGGGGGCATCCGCCGCGGGCGTCGAGCAGCGGGTCCGCGAGATCGTTCGTCGCATGGACCGTGCCCGCGGGCCCGACGACCTCCTCGGGCTGGTTGTCTTCGACGGTTCGACGCGTGTCGTCGTGACGCCCACGCGCGGGCCGCTTACCGGTCGCTCGCTCGAGCCCTCGGGCGAGCGGGGCAGCGATCTCGCGGGCGCGATCCGCACCGCTCGCGCGATCATCCCCGCGCAGAGCGCCGGGCGCATCATCGTCATCTCCGACGGCAACGCGACCACGATCGGCGCTGCCGATGCGGCGCGCCGCGCCCGTGGCGCCGCGCTCGCGGGTGGCGTGCCGGTCGATGTCGTGCCCGTGCGCTACCGGGCGGAGCGTGAGGTTGTTGTCGAGCGTGTCGATGTACCCGCGCACGTCGAATCGGGCGGCGTGGCGACGGTCCGCGTCGTGCTGCGAGCCACTTCGCCCGCGCGCGGCACGCTGCAACTGCTGAACGAGGGGCGTGCGATCGATCTCGATCCGGGGTCGGCGGCCCTGGGACGGCGCGTCGAGCTGGAAGCGGGAGTGAACGTGGTCGCGCTCGACGCCGACATCGGCCCCGGGCGCGTGCACCGCTTCGAGGCGGTGTTCGAGCCCGATCTCGTTCGCGATGCGGGCGGCGAGGTCGTCCCTGACGGCGACACCTTCCCCGACAACAACCGCGCCTCGGCGTTCGCGCTCGGCGAGGGCGCGGGCAGCGTGCTGCTCGTGAGCGAGGCTTCTTCCTCGATGCTCGCCGATGCGCTCCGCGGCGCGGGTGTGGATGTCGCCCAGATCGCGCCCGACGCAATGCCGCTCGACATGCTCGCGCTCCAGGCCTTCGACGCGATCATCCTTGAGGATGTTCCGCGCGATGCGCTCCCGAGCGAGGCCCCGGCGCGTCTCGCCGAGTTCACGCGCGACCTTGGCGGCGGGCTTGTGCTCGTCGGCGGGCCCAGCGCCCTCACCGCCGGCAACTGGCGCGGGAGCGAGCTCGATCCGATCCTCCCTGTTGATCTCCGCCTGCCCGAGCGCGTTCTCACGCCCGAGCTCGCGCTCATGCTGGTGATTGATCGTTCGGGCTCGATGGGCTTCGGCGTGATGGGCTCGTCGCGCAGCAAGATGTTCATCGCCGCCGAGGCCGCCGCGCAGGCCGTCGCTTCGCTCGACGAGCGAGACCTCATCGGCGTGATCGCCTTCGATCGCGCGCACGACACCATCGTCCCGCTCTCGCCCAACCGCGACTCGCGTGCCACCGCCGAGAAGCTGCGCTCGATCGCGCCCAATGGCGGTACGACGATCGGCCCGGCGCTTGCCGCCGCGGGTGAGGCGCTTGGCAAGGCGGACGCGCGGGTGCGCCACGTCATCGTCATCTCCGACGGTCGATCGACCGACGCCGACGAGTTGCCCGGCATCGCCACGGAGCTCGCGGCACGTGGCATCAGCGTGAGCGCGATCGCCGTGGGTGATGAGGCCGACACGGAGGGCATGCGTTCGATGTCGCTCTCGGGCGGCGGCGCGTTCTACAGCGTCATCAATCCGAGCGTGCTCCCGCGCGTGCTGTTGCGCGCGGTGCGTGTGGCGCGATCGCCCGCGGTCGCAATGGGCCGATTCACGCCGCGCGCGTGGGATGCGTCGTCGCCCCTGCTCGCGCCGGGCATGCTGCCCGAGGAAGTCGGGGGATATGTCGTCACGCAGCGTCGCGAGTCGCCCGGCGTGACCACGGCGCTGGTCGTGGGTGCGGAGAGCGAGCCGCTGCTCGCGCACTGGAACGTCGGGCTCGGGCAGGTGGTGGTGTACACGTCCGACGCTGGCGCGTGGGCCCGTGCCTGGCCGCGGACGCCCGCGTTCGCCGAGTTCTGGTCGCAGCTCATCGCCCGCGTCCGGCGTGGCCCGGGCGACGGGCGTACCACGCTCGACGCGCGTTGGCAGGGTGGCACGCTCCGCCTCGTCGCGCAGCTCCGCGGCACGCACAATGAGGCCATCGATGGTGCGCGCGTGCCCGTGAGCGTGTATGCGCCCGATGGCACGACGCGCGAGGTTGAGCTCGTGCAGACCGGCGTGGGAAGGTATGAAGCGAGCGTTTCCGCAACAGAGGGAGGCGCGTACGTCGCGATCGGACGCCCGGTCGTGGCGGGGCGGGCGCTCTCGCCCGCGGTGGCCGGCGCGACGGGCGCCGACGACGCGGAGATGCGCGCGGTCGAGTCGAACGCGGACGCGCTGCGAGCCATCGCGTCCGCGGGCGAGGGACGCGTGCGCGAGTGGAACGAGCTCGACGACCTCTTCTCGCGCGAGGGCGTGCCGCGGCGTGAGGCACGCTCGCCGATCGCGGAG
The DNA here is from genome assembly GCA_034004365.1 of Phycisphaerales bacterium. Taxonomy (GTDB): domain Bacteria; phylum Planctomycetota; class Phycisphaerae; order Phycisphaerales; family UBA1924; genus JAVEWV01. The sequence goes on along the minus strand of JAVEWV010000014.1, from coordinate 9,609 downwards.
ACGTTGCTTGTGTGGTGCCTCGCGGTGGCGCTGCTCGACGTTGCGACACGCCGCGTGGCGTGGGATCGCCTGCTCGCGGACGCCGCGCGATCGGAGCGTGCGGCGGGCGCGAAGCGTGAGCGTGCGGGCGTAGGGCTTGCGCGCCCGGTGCGCGAGCGTGAGGACGTGGGCGCGGTCGATTTCGACGCCGCGGGCGAGTCGGAACGCATCGCACGTGAGGCCCGCGAGCGTCGCTTGGCGGACCGCCTCAAGAAGCTGCGTGAGCAGGGCGCGCCCGAGGAACCCGCGGCATCGGCGGGCAAAGCTCCGAGCGTGCCCGGCGCGGTGCGCGGGGCTGGTCACTCGTCATCGCCCCGCGAAGCGCCCATCGATGTTGAACCGGAAAGGCCTGCGGAAACGGGCGAGTCGGGCCTGCTCGCGGCCAAGCGCCGGGCCCGCGAGCGCATGGAGCGCGACGAGTAACGCACACGCGGCGATTCCGCCTCGCGCGACACACTCATTCAGCCATCAGAGTGGTTCAGGCGATGTGGTTCAGGCAGCGCAGTTCAGGCGGCGTGCTTCACACCCGCGTCGCGTGCAGCGCGAGCCGATCGGCGCCGTCCACGCGGACGCGAACGATCGAGCCCACCATCGACTCCGCCCGGTTCGCCGGCGCGTCGAAGAACACGATCAGGTCGCTGTCGGTGCGCGCCGTCATCTGGACAGGACTCTCGCCCATGCCCGCGAGCGTAGAGTGCTCCGAAGCGGTTTCCGCGCCCGCGAGCATGACGCCCGTTGCGCCCGAGCACGCGCCGTCGTCGCACGCGTCGCCATCGTGCCCGCCCGAGCCGTTGCCCAATCCATTGATCGTGAGCATGACCGCGTTGGACTTGCGGATCTGGCCCTTGCTGAGCCCCGCCGACTTGAGCGTTCGCTTGCTCACGCCCTCGACCAGCGCGTCGAACGTCCGCCCGACCTGCGCGCGGCTGATCTCGTCAGAAATCTCCGACTGCGCCGACAGCAGATGGTTGTTCCGCGCCCGCTTGACCTCTTCGGGCACGTCGTCGGGGATCTTGTCGTACGCGAGCGTGCCCGGACGCGGCGAGTACTTGAAGATGAAGCAGTTCTTGTACCGCGAACGCCGCACCAGATCGACCGTCTTCTCGTAGTCCGCGTCCGTCTCGCCCGGGAAGCCCACGATGATGTCGCCCGAGAGCATCAGCGGGCGTCCGATCTCGGGCTGGTCGAGGAACGAGCGCGCCCGCGCGACGAACTCGTCGTACTCCTCGATCGTGTACCCGCGGTTCATGCGGCGCAGCACCTCGTTCGAGCCCGACTGCGCCGGCACGTGCAGGTACCGGCAGATCCGCGGGCAGTCCCGCATCACCTGCAGCACGTCGTCGCCAAAGTCGCGCGGGTAGCTCGTCACGAATCGCAGGCGCAGGATCTCAGGCACCTTCTCGTGGATCTCGTGCAACAGGTCCGCGAATGTCGTCACGCCGCTGCCCGCGAACGGGTCGCGCCGGTGCATCCCCTCGGAGAACGGCTTGTACGCCCGTCCCTTCTGGGGCTGGAGCACGCCGTCGCGTGTCTCGGCCGAGTCGTGCTCGAAGCGGTAGTGGTTCACCGTCTGTCCGAGCAGCGTCACCTCGATCACGCCCTGATCGGCCAGCCTGCGGCACTCGTCGACGATGTGCGCCGGCGGCCTGTGGATCTCTGCCCCGCGCGTGAACGGGACCACGCAATACGTGCAGAACTTGTTGCACCCGCGCGTGATCCGGACGTACGCGCTCCGGCGTTTCGCCGCGTCGGGATCGATCGGGCTCACCGAGCGTGAGAGATCGAGCAGCTCGAGCGAATCGCCCGCCGCCGCGAGCGTGGCGCTGCGGCGCGAGGCGCTGCCCTGGAGCGCGACCTGCCCCGCGCTCGTGAGCGGTGCATGCGTCACGTCGAGCGCCCCGTCCGCCGCCCCTGTACACGCTTCGCCCTCGCACTCCGCGAGCATGGACTCTCGCGTGCGCAGCGCGTTGTCGAGCAGCGCGGGCAGCTTGTCGAGCTCGCCCGGCCCGCACAGGACATCCACCACCGGCATCCGCCGGATCAGCGCCGCGCCCTCGCGCTCCGCCAGGCAGCCCAGCACGCCCACCACCAGCCCCGGCCTCGCCCGCTTCTCGGACTTGAGCTCGCCCAGGCGGCTCCACACCTTCTGCTCCGCCTGCTCGCGCACCGAGCACGTGTTGTAGAGGATCACGTCCGCCCGCTCCGCCTCCGGAACGAACCGATACCCCAGCGACGCCAGTTGTCCCGCGACGAGCTCCGAGTCGAGCTCGTTCATCTGGCAACCGAACGTCTCAAGATAGACCGACCTGCGCCCGAAGCCGCCCATGCGGGCAGTTTATGCCGATGACGCCCCGCCCCGGAACCGCCCGCGAATTACAATCGCCCCGATGATCCGCCGCTGGATCCGCGGCATCTCGCTCGCCAACAAGTGCCTCCTGCTCTTCGGCGGGGCGGTGGTGGTCATCGTCGGCGCGGCACTCATGGTCCCGTGGCTCCGGATGGGGGGGCTGGTCGAGGCGGGCGAGCTGCAGGTCTCCCGCGAGCTCGCCTCCGCGTGGCTCGCCGACGAGGGGCGGTCCTCGATCGGGGCCCGTGTCCTGACGCTCGACGCGGCACGCGCCGAGTCCGCGGGCGACGCCTCGCTCCGGCGCGCCCTCCGCGCCCTTGAACGCGGCTCGGAGCGGGCCGATTTCCAGTCGTCCTCCTGGCGCGGCGCCGCGAAGGCGTATCGCTACGTCCGCGCCCTCCGCGACGAGCCCGCCGGACCGATCGCCCGCGTGCTCGTGCTCGATCGCCGTTCGGACGGCGCGGGCGCCCTCCTTCTCATCAACACCATCTACCTCTTCACGGCCGGTTCGCTCGTGCTCGCGCTCGCGGTGCTGGTGTTCTACCTCATCACGCGGTACCTCATCCTCTCGCCCGTGCGCGCCCTTCGTGAGACGGCCGAACGCGTCCGCGAGGGCGATCTCTCCACTCGCTCCGCGATCGACACCGGCGATGAGTTCGAGGAGCTCGCCCAGACCTTCAACCTCATGCTGGGCGACCTCCAGGCCGGGCAGGACCGCCTCCGCGCGATCAACACCGCGCTCGACGGCAAGCTCAACGAGCTCGCCGAGAGCAATCTCCAGCTCTACGACGCCAACCGCGTCAAGAGCGAGTTCCTCGCGAACGTCTCGCACGAGCTGCGCACGCCGCTGAACTCGATCATCGGCTTCGCCGAGCTGCTCAAGGAGATCGCCGAGCAGGAGGCCGCGGAGCTCGCCTCGATGCGTCAGCCCGCGCCGCCCGGCCTCTCGAAGCGCATCCGCTACCTCGACAACATCCTCACCGCCGGGCGCAACCTGCTCGAGATGATCAATGGTTTGCTCGAGATGGCCCGCATCGAGGCCGGGCGCGTCACGCTCCACATCGAGCCCATGGTCGTGCGCGATACGTGCCAGGGCCTGCTGGGATTGATCCATCCGCTCGCCGCACGCCGCGGCGTGGAGCTGGAGCTCGATGCGGCGGCCGACCTGCCCCTCGTGCAGACCGACGTCAAGAAGTTCCAGCAGATCGTGTTCAACTTCCTGAGCAACGCGGTCAAGTTCGTCACCGCGGGCGACGCGCGCGCGGTGCGCCCCAAGGTCACCCTCCGTGCGGAGATCCTCCGCGCCGAGGGCGAGGGCAAGCTTCGCGTCAGCGTCATCGACAACGGGCCCGGCATCGCCCCGCACGACCAGGCTCGCATCTTCGACAAGTTCCAGCAGCTCGACGCCTCGCACACCCGCGAGTCCACCGGCACCGGGCTCGGGCTCGCGATCGCGAAGGAGCTCGCGACGCTCCTGCACGCCGAGATCCAGGTCGTGAGCGACGTGGGGCGCGGCGCGATGTTCAGCATCATCATGCCGCTGCGCATCGATGGGCCCGCGCTCCGCGAGGGCGATCGCGCCCGTGCCGACATCGCGTCCTCGCGCGTGGGCGCGACGCGCTGATCGCATCACGAACGATCTCATTACTCACGATCGCATGTTCCCCGTGCATTCATGGGCGGGGCGTATCGAACTGCGGCGCGGGCACCATCCCACGATGCCGCCGCACGCGCACCGCCCGCCCGCGACCGTCCACGTCCACGCCCACCACGTCGATCCGCCACGGGCGATCCGTCCACCCGTTCGCCCGCGCGAGCGAGCGGCAAAGCGTCTGCAGCGTCCGCGCCTTGCCCGCGTCGACGTGCTGCTCGGGCGAGGACAGGGGCGTTGCGGCGCCCACGCGCCCCGCCTTCACCTCGACGACCACCAGCGTCCAGCGGTCTCGCTCCAGGCAGAGAAGGTCCACCTCGCCCGCGCTGAGCCTGAGGTTCCGCCCGATCACGCGCATCCCCGCGCGCCGGCACGCCCTCGCCGCGGCCCGCTCGCCGATCACGCCGACGCGACGCTTGCGCAGAGCATCCTCGCTCCAGCCGCGCCCGCCGCCAAGGAGCGATCGCAGACGCCGCCGGAGCTCGATCGTCGTCATGCCCCCGCGTCCCGGACCTTCTCCCGCGCGATCTCGACGAGGCGTGCGGTCATCACGTCAACGCTCGTGAAGCTCGCGCGATTGATCAGCCGCATGAGGTACTCGTTGTGCAGATTCTTGAGTTCTTCCGAGCGCAGCTCCGCGTCGAGCTCGAGCTGCGCGATTTCCAGCGGCACGTCCGTCTGCTTCAGCGATTCAAGCTGCGTGAACCACGCGTTCGTCCCGACGATCACGGGCCCGGCCCACGCCCCGGGCGTGAGCTTCCGGATCTCGACGTTCACCTCGTCGATCCCGGTCAGCGACGATTCCTCGAACGCGCCCCTGACCTCCTGGTCAAGCACGAGCAGGCCGCCCTCGCTCCGCTTGAACTCGTTCGGCGCCTGGCTCGCGACCTCGGCGAACGGTTCGCCCGCGTTCAGCGCATCGCGCACCTGCGCGATCGCTCCCGAGTCCGACGCGGGCACGCGGATCAGGCGCACCGTCGCCCGCGGGTTGGGCTGGTACACGTCGCGCTGGCGCTCGAACGCGATCTCGATCTCGCGACGGCTGACGTACACGCCTCCGCTGAGCTCCTTGAGCTTGAGGTCGATGAGCGCCTTCCGCTCCTGCAGGCGCGACTGCTCGTCGAGCGTCGTTCCCGCGCTCTCGAGGCGGGATTCCGCGAGCGATCGGGCGCCGCGGTTCGATCGCACGACGTCCTCTTCCCAGTTGCGGATGAACCCGCGCAGGCCCTGCTTCTGCACGGGCGAGAGCGACGCGAGCGCCTCCGCCTTGAGCAGCTCGTCCACGATGAGCGATTCGAGCTTGTCCCGCACGAGCCCCTGCGTCGACCGCGTCCATGCCGCCTCGTCCATCTTCGCGCGGTCCGCGATCAGGCGTTCCAGCAGGCCGCCTTCGAAGAACCGCGACGCGTAGATCGGCTTCCCGTTCACGTCGCCGACCTTCTCCTCGATCAGCACCCCCGCGCCCACCGGCGTGAGTCCAGCCTCATCCTCTGAGTCCATCCCATCGAGGCCCGGCTCGCCGACAACGCCCGAGACGTCCTCAATCCCCCCGCGCGCCTCGCGCGCGGAGATCACGGGCGGCTGTCTTGTCGGCGCGACCGGCGTGGGTTCCACCTCACGCGCCACCTTGGGCGGCGCGGCCCGCGACGCGCTGCCTTCCACGACCGCCCCCGACGAGCGAGAAAAGTCCGCCGCCGTCAGCGTGCTCTTGTGCTCCCGTGCGCACCCCGTCATCGCGAGTCCGACCAGCGCGACCACGCCCATTGGGCCAAGCGCACCGCGCGTCCGCCCCGCTCGCCGCCATCCCTGCCGCGATTCTCCGGCCATGCGACGCTCCTCCGCGTCTCCGACGCGTCCCCGCCTAGACTGCCCGTGCAAGCATAACCCCGCGCCTTCCGGCACGGGCCTCCGCCGCCCATTCCAGGCCCAGCACACCACTCCGGAGCGTTTCCCATGTCCGAGGGCGAGAGCAAGATCATCATCGACTCCGACTGGAAGTCCCAGGCCCAGGCCGAGAAGGACAAGCTCGCCCAGAAGGACGCCGAGCGTCAGGCCGCGAAGGCCCCCAAGCGTGATCCCGACGCGCCGCTCGATTTCCAGGACCTCGTCGGCGCCCTCGCCACGCCCGCGATGATGTACCTGGGCATGATCCCCGATCCGCAGTCCGGGCGTGCCGTGCTCGCGCCCGACATCGCCCAGCAGCACATCGACCTGCTGGGCGTGCTCCAGGAAAAGACCAGGGGCAACCTTTCCGAGGACGAGCAGCAGCTCATGGACCAGATGGTCACCGAGCTCCGCTACGCCTTCGTCGAGACCGCGCGCGCCATCGAGAAGGCCGTCCGCGAGGGCAAGATCAAGCCCCAGGCCATGCCGGGCGGAGGCATGCCGCCCTCCCCCGGAGCCTCCGGAATCTCGGGCGCCTCGGGCATCGCCGGCCCCGGGCTCTAGCCCTGCGCGGCGTCCCTTCCGCCCCGCACCGAATCCCCGCGCGTATATTGCCCCGACCGGCCGATACTCACGCCGGGCGCGTGGCTTCGCACGCGCGACGATTCATCCACGGAGGCGCCACGTGCCCACCGGATCATTCCTCGACAAGCACCACTTCCTCCTCCGACGCCTGCATTCCCTCACGGGCATCGTGCCCGTCGGCGTCTTCCTCATCCCGCACCTCACGACAAACAGCTCCATCCTCTGGGGTAGGCTCAACGCCCGGGCGGACGCCTACGCGGACAACGCCGCCATGCGCGGCGTCGTCACCTTCCAGGAGGACGTCCACTTCATCAACGGGCTCCCCGCCCTCCTCCTCATCGAGATCACCCTCTGGGCCGCGATCGCGTTCCACTCCATCCTCGGCGTGATGTACGCCCGCTCCGGCAAGGCCAACGTTCAGCGTTACGCCTACCAGGACAACTGGCGGTACACCCTCCAGCGCATCAGCGGCTACGTCGGCATCTTCTTCATCTTCTACCACATCGCCACGCTCCGCTGGGGCTGGTCCTTCCTCGTCCCGGGCGGCACGAAGTGGTCGCACGAGTTCGCCGCGTCCACGCTCGCCGCGTGCCTGCAGGGCTCGACCGAGGGCATGACCCCCGCGGGCGTCCTGATCTCGCTGTGGTACTTCGTGGGCGTGACGCTGCTGGTGTTCCACTTCGCCAACGGGCTCTGGACCGCCGCGATCACGTGGGGCCTGACCATCTCCGAGAGCGCGCAGAAGCGGTGGGGCTATGTCTGCTCCGCGATCGGTGCGGGGCTGATGCTCGCCGCGTGGTCGAGCGTCATCGGCTTCGTCACGCTGAGCCACGACGACGCCCGGGCCCACGAGCTTCGCTTGATCGAGGGACACACGCAGCCCGCGGAATCCGCGCCGGCGCACGCGGGCGTGCCCGCGACGAACGACCACGGCGGGTGATGCGCCCGCACCGCTCTCAAGCGGAGCATCATCCGAATGGGCATCAGGATCGAAGGACGCACAGGACGGACTCGGGAAAGGTGACTGGACCATGAGCGAGCAGCGCGTCATCGTCGTTGGTGGGGGACTGGCGGGCCTCGCCGCCTGCGTCCGTCTGGGCGAGGCCGGCATCCCCGTCGATCTCTTCTCGCTCGTCCCCGTCAAGCGTTCGCACTCCGTCTGCGCACAGGGCGGCATCAACGCCTGCAACGACGTCGCTCGCCAGCAGGGCTATTCCGAGTACGAGCACTTCGACGAAACCATCTACGGCGGCGACTTCCTCGCCGATCAGCACCCCGTCCTCGAGATGGCGAACTGGGCCCCGCGCATCATCGACCTGCTCGACCGCATGGGCGTCCCCTTCAATCGCACGAGCGAGGGATTCCGCGACCTCCGCCTCTTCGGCGGCTCGCTCTTCAAACGCACGCACTTCGCGGGCGCCACGACCGGCCAGCAGCTCATGTACGCCCTCGACGAGCAGACCCGGCGCTACGAGGCCGAGGGCAAGGTCACGAAGTACGAGTACTGGGAGTTCCTCGCCCCCGTCATCAGCGACACGGGCGGCACGCGGCGCTGCGTCGGCATCATCGCGCAGGACCTCCGCACCATGCAGATCCGAGCCTTCCGCGCCGACGCCGTCGTCATGGCGACCGGCGGCTGCGGGCTGGTCTATGGCAAGAGTACCAACAGCGTCGTCTGCACCGGCGCCGCCGCGGCGCGCTGCTTTAAGCATGGGGTGGACTATGGCAACCCGGAGATGATCCAGGTCCATCCCACCGCTATCCCCGGCGCCGACAAGCTTCGCCTCATGAGCGAGTCCGCGCGTGGTGAGGGCGGGCGCGTGTGGGTCCCGCGGAAGAAGGGTGACGCCCGCGACGCGCGCGACATCCCCGAGGACGAACGCTGGTACTTCCTCGAAGAGAAGTACCCCGCGTACGGCAACATCGTCCCGCGCGACATCGCGACCCGCGAGATCTTCGACGTCTGCGTCAACCAGCACATGGGCGTCTCGGGTGAGAACCAGGTCTACCTCGACCTCACCCACCAGCCGCCCGACTACCTCACCCGCAAGCTCGGCGGCATCCTCGAGATCTACGAGAAGTTCGTGGGCGTCGACCCGCGCTTCCAGCCCATGAAGATCTTCCCCGCCGTCCACTACTCCATGGGCGGCCTCTGGACGCAGTACGCCAAGGGTCGCTACGCGCCCGAGAAGCCCCGCCCCAAGCACAAGAGCGGCGCGAGCGCGCCCATCGGCGCCGAGGTCGGGCTCGGCATGGACTATGGCAACCCCATCAACATGCAGACCAACATCCCCGGGCTCTACGCCTTTGGTGAGGTCAATTTCGCCTACCACGGCGCCAACCGCCTCGGCGCCAACGCGCTGCTCTCCTGCATCTTCGACGGGCTCTTCTGCGGCATGTCGGTCATGAACTTCCTCAAGCACGAGGCCCCCTCGAAGCAGAACCACGCCGACGTCCCGCAGGGCGAGTACGATCGCGTGCAGCACGCCGAGGAGTCGCGCTTCAAGGACATGCTCGCGACGGTCGGCAAGGGTGACCCCGCGGACGACGCGACGAATCCCTACCAGATCCATCGCGAGCTGGGCATCGAGATGACCGCAGCGTGCACCGTTGTGAAGAGCGAGCCCCGCCTCAGGCAGTGCATCGCGAAGCTCGACGAGCTCAAGGCCCGCTTCTCGCGCGCCACCCTCGCCGACAACGCCCAGTGGACCAACCAGTCGATGTGCTACGCCCGTGCCGTGGGCGACATGCTCGCCATCGCCGAGGCGATCGCCCGCGGCTCGATCGAACGCAAGGAGTCCCGCGGCGCCCACTACCGCACCGACTTCCCCGAGCGTGACGACGCCAACTTCATGAAGGCCACCCGCGCGCGCTACAACGCCGCGTCCAACTCCGTCGCCATCGACCTCATCCCGATCGACGCCGACCTCATCGCCCCGACCGCACGTACCTATGGCAAGGTCGACAACGCCCCGTCCGCCAAGCCCGCGATGGCCACCGCAAGCTAAGCCGACAGACCGACACGAGTCCCACGGGCACGGCGCCGTTGAGCCCGGCGTCGATCACGGGCGATCCGGGCGCGGGGCTGTAGTTGCCCATCGGG
>JAVEWV010000030.1:0-24569 GCA_034004365.1 Phycisphaerales bacterium | reverse complement strand
GCATCCGTTACACACGCCCTCCACGACGCATCACAGTCCGCCGGAAGGAGCACCGCTTGCTGTGCTGCATGGAACGTCCACGAAGCTCGTTCGGCCCCGGGGGGCTCGGCGCGAGGCCGAGCGCCACACCGCGATACGCCGTGGGCCCGGGCTGGCATCTCGCGGGTGGTGGAACGGGCGTGGGGCGGCTTCGCGCGGAAGCTACGAATAACCCGCCGATCGAACGGGTAGCCTTGGGCATGCGCGAGGAGGCGATCAGCATGGACGACCCGCCCGCGATCCTGGCGGACGGCGAGGCTCGCCGCGACGAGACGGAGCTGCTGTCGCGGCTCCGCGCGGGCGACAACTCGGCGTATGAGGACCTGGTGCGCGAGAACATCGCCCGCATGCTCGCGGTCGCTCGGCGCATCACCCGCAATGAGGATGACGCGCAGGAGGCCGTGCAGGACGCGTTCCTGAGCGCGTTCCGGAAGATCGGCGACTTTGACGGGCGCTCGGCGCTGTCGACGTGGATGCACCGGATCGTCGTGAACGCGTGCCTGATGAAGCTGCGTTCCAAGCGTCGGCGTCCCGAGCGGAGCATCGAGGACATGCTGCCCGCGTTCCGCGAGGACGGGCACTTCGCCCGCTCCCCTCGCGACAGCGTCGCGGACGTGCGCGAGCGCGGGCTGGAGGAGCTCGAGGCCCGCGAGCTGGTGGAGCGGGCGCTCGACCGCCTGCCCGAGGCGCACCGCACGGTGATCGTCCTGCGCGATATTGAAGAGCTCGACACGGCCGAGGCCGCGGAGATGCTGGGCGTGAGCGTGGACGCGCTCAAGCAGCGTCTGCACCGGGCGCGTCTGGCGCTGTCTCGCGCGATCGACGAACTCATGGAGCCCGCGCATGGCGGGGCATGAAGCGATGAACTGCCGCGAGTTCTCCGTGTTCCTGATGCTGTACCTCGAGGGCGAGCTCCCGCCCGACGTGGCGGAGCATTTCCGCGGGCATCTGGAGGCGTGCGGCGACTGCCGCGCGTTCATGGAGTGCTACAAGCGGACGATCTCGATGGCGAAGATGTGCAAGTGCGAGCAATCGAGGAACGCGGTGCCCGAGGACCTCGTTCGCGCGATCCTTCAGGCGCGGGGGAACGTCCGGGCGTGATCACGCCGCGGCGGGGATCTCACGCTTGCGCATGTGGTCCTCGATGCGGTGGTTCGGCGCGTCGTCGAGGGCCTCGGCGCTGGTCGCCTCCGAGGGAAGCTCGCGCGTCTCGAACAGCTTGACCGCGACCAGGTACAGGTCGGCATGCACGTGCTGCACCCGGCGCACGAAGCCCGACTGTCCGGGGGCCTCGGGCGTCGGCGGCTCCCACGCGTGCAGCGAGATCGACATGCCCACCCGCGGCGGGACGGCGTCACGCGTCACGAAGGCCAGCCCGCTGGCGCTCCGCTCAAGCAACCACGCGATGCGATAGTCGGCCTTGGGCTCGACACGCCACCACACCGGGTCGCTCGAGCGCTGGCGGGACTCCGTGCGACGTTCTTTGCTGTCCTGCTCCATGGTGTGCCTTTCGCGTGGAACGCTCGCCTCCGCTTCGCACGATCGGCCCATGCCGCGGGGAGCTTTGGTGCGATCGGTGCACGGGCACGCCGCGCCTTCCCCCGTGCCGGGAGGGTGGATTCGCGCACTCGGACCTTGGGGCGAGCCCGTTCCGCCCGCGTAAACTTGCCCGATGCGCGCATGGCGGGCGATGTGGGCGGTGGTGTTGCTGGCATGCCTCGCCGGGGCGGTCCCGCGTCTGGCGATGGCGCAGCCCGGGATCAGCACCGCGGGGGCGCTCGCACGATCCGTCGATCCCGCCACGATCGACGCGCTCCGCGCACGCATCGAGACGCTCCAGAGTTCGCTCCCCGCGGAGGCGCCGGACGAGGCGGAAGCGATCACGCGGCAGCGCACCGCGCTGCGCGACGCGCGCACCGCGCTTGATGCGGCGACGCGCGAGCTTTCCAAGGCGAGCGACTTTCGCGGGCAGCTCGCGGAGGTGGGTCCGCGGATCGACGCGGCACGCCAACAGCTTGCCACGCCCCCGAGCCCGCCGGCGCCGATCACGCCGCCCGAGGGCGCCGATCTTGCGGCGCTCGAGAAGCTGCTCGCGCAGGCGGAGGGCGAGGCGAGCGCGGCCCGCGCGAGCACGGAGGAGATCCAGGCCGAATCGGCCCGGCGCGAGGAGCGTCGGCGCGTCATCAACGAGACGCTCGCGACCCGACGCCAGCAGCTCGCGGACGTCGCGACGCGGATCACGGGCGAGGAGAACTCGGACGGCGACGCCTCTGAACTTTTGCTGAGGGCGCAGCGCGCGCAGTGGCTCGCGGAGGTCGCGTCGCTCGAGGCGGAATCGGAGCTTGAGGCTTCTCGCGCGGACCTCGCGCCGCTGCGCCGGGACCTGGCGCGTCGCTCACAAATGGAGAAGGAAGCGACGGCTTCGGCATGGCGCGAGCTCGTCGCGGCGCAACGGGCCAAGGTCGCGGCGCGCGCTGCGGAGGACGCGGCGGCGCAGCGCCGGGCCGCGGCCCGGTCGAGCCCCGCGCTTGTACCGCTCGCGCGTGGGAACGAAGCGCTCGCCGAGGCCCGGACGGGCCCGAACGGGCTCGCCGCGCGCCTCGATCGGGCGCGGGTCTCGCTTGCGCAATACACCACGCTTGCCGCCGATCTGTCGAAGCGATTCAGCGTGATCGTGCGCGAGGCGCAGCAGCTCGGCTTCGCGCGGGCTCGCGGGCTGCGCCTGCGTCAGTACCTGTCCGCGCTGCCCGATGAAAAGACGCTGCGGCGTGAGCTTGACCTGACGCGCGAGCGGCTCGTGGACGCCGAGGTCGAGCTGTTCGAGCTGCGCGAGCGTCGGGAGGAGATCGGGGACGTCGCCGCCGCGGCGGACGCGGCGCTCGCCGGCGCAGCCGTGCCGGAGAACGACGCGGGCGAGGTCCGCGCCGCGGCACGCGAGCTCGTCGGTGCGCGGCGCGACCTGATGGACGCGAGCATCGCCGACCTTGAGCTGCTCGTGCGCGAGCTCGACGGGCTGGAACGCCAGCTCGCCTCGGCGGTCTCAAGCGAGCGGGCGCTGCGCGCGTTCATCGAGGAACGGATCCTCTGGGTGCGGAGCGTGCCGGGCGATTGGAGGCCCTCGCTCCGCGACGCCGCGGGCGCCGCGAAGTGGCTGCTCGATCCGCGCGAGGCGTGGCGGGCGGTGGTGCGCGCGGCGCGCCCGTCGCCGCACATCGCGTGGGCGGTGATGCTCGGATGCATGTCGCTCGCGCTGCTGGCGTTGGGCCCGCGCGTGCGGCGCGCCCTGCGCGAGGCTCGGAAGCCCATCGAGCGAGCGTCGACGGACTCGTTCTCGCACAGCGTGCGTGCGGCGCTGTACACGCTCACGCTCGCCGCACCGCTCCCGCTGCTCGTCTGGACGATCGGCGCGTGGCTGGGCGCCCCCAGCGATCAGTCCGACCTCGGCGAGTCGATCGGCGCGGCGCTCCGCGCCGGTGCGATCGCCCTGGGCGTCTTCGCCATTATCCTTGCGATTTCGCGTCCGGACGGGCTGGGCGAGGCGCACTTCCGCCAGCCGTCGCGCGCGGTGCGCCATGTGCGGCGCGTGATGATCGGCGCGCTCGTCTTCGGCCTGCCCGCGGTGCTCGTCGTCAACGCCATGGACAACCAGGCGCGCGACGAGTGGAACGCGTCGCTGGGACGCCTCGCCCTCGTCTGGGGGCTGCTCGTCCTTGCCGGCGGGCTCTGGGCGCTCCTCCGCGCCAAGGGCGGTTTCATGGACGAATTCATGAAGCGCAACCGCGGGGGCCTCATCGATCGCACGCGCCGCGTGTGGTTTCCGATCCTCGTGCTCGTGCCCGTCGTGCTCGCCGTGCTGGCGATGGCGGGATACCAGTTCACGGCATTCAAGCTCGAACGCCGGTTCGTCGCGACGCTCGGGCTCGTGCTCGCATTGGCGGTGCTCAACGCGATGCTGCTGCGATGGCTCTACGTCGAGCGTCGGCGGCTGGCGCTGCACCAGGCGATGGAGCGGGTCGCGAGCGAGAGCAGCGAGCCGCGAGAGAACGTAGACGCCGAATCCGCGATGCGCCTGCCCGACATCAGCGCCCAGACGCGGCAGCTCTTCCGCACGATCATCGCGGTGGGCTTCGCGCTGGGGCTCGGCGCGATATGGTCGGACGTGTCGCCCGCGCTGCGCGTGCTCGATCGTGTGCAGGTGTACCCATCGTTCCAGATCTCCGAGGTCGATGGCGTTTCCGCGACTCGGATCGCGCCGAGTGCCCCGACCGCGGCTCCGAACGGGCCGAGCATCGAGCCGACGCCCGCGAGCAACGGCGCCGAGGCCCCGGCGAGCGAATCGGTCGCCATGCCGCCCGGAACCCCCGCGGCGTTGCTGGCGCCCTCCACCACGGGCGAGGAGCCATCGGACGCGCCGCGGAGCGTCACGCTCGCGGACGTCGCGATCTCGCTCGTGATCCTCTTCCTCGTCGTGGCGGGCGCACGGAACGTGCCCGGGCTGCTCGAGATCACGCTGCTCAAACGCCTCCCGCTCGACGCGGGCGCGCGGTACGCCGTCAGCACCATCGCGCGGTACATCATCGTGATCGTGGGCGTGACGCTCGCGTTCGGGAGCATCGGCATCGGCTGGACGAGCATCAAGTGGCTCGCCGCGGCGCTGACGTTCGGGCTCGCGTTCGGATTGCAGGAGATCTTCGCGAACTTCGTCTCGGGGCTCATCGTCCTGCTCGAACGCCCCATGCGCGTCGGGGACACCGTCACGATCAATGGCGTGTCGGGCACCGTCACGCGCGTCCGCATGCGGGCCACGACCATCCTCGACTGGGACCGCAAGGAACTCATCATCCCCAACAAGACCTTCATCACCGATCAGCTCATCAACTGGACTCTCTCCGACACCACGCTCCGCGTCGTGATCCCCGTCGGCGTCGCCTATGGCTCGGACACCGCGATGGTCGAACGCACGCTCCTCGAGGTTGCCCGGGCGCACCCGCTGATCATGCGAGAGCCCGGGCCGTACGTCATCTTCCAGGGCTTCGGCGACAGCACGCTCAACTTCGAGCTGCGTGTCTTCATCCCGCACCTCGATCACCTGCTCAACGTGCGGCACCAGACCAATCTCGCGATCGAGCGCACCTTCCGCGAGGCGGGCATCGAGATCGCCTTCCCGCAGCGCGGCCTGCACATCCGCTCCGCCCCGGGGCTGGAGGGGCTCATCCTCGCCCGGGCCGCGGACGGGACGCCCGAGGCACGCCCCGCCCCGCCCACCGGCGGGCCCTCGGCCTGAGCCGGCGTCTGCGGCTTTGTGTTTCGTGGTGTACGGGCTTTCCGCAGGGTGGAGGCGGGTGGGGAGCCTGCACCCTCGCGCCGTACCATCCCGGCCCGGGCCGGCACTCGCGCGGCTCGCCGGGCAATCTCATGAGGAGGGGCGCGTGGACTTCAAGAACACCATCCTGGACGCGATCGGGAACACGCCGCTCGTGCGCCTGAACAAGGTCGTGCTCCCGAACAGCGCCACGCTGCTCGCCAAGTGCGAGTTCATGAACCCGGCGGGCTCGATCAAGGACCGGATGGCGTACTGGATCATCCAGGACGCGGAGAAGAAGGGCCTGCTCAAGCCCGGGGGCACCGTCGTGGAGAACACGTCGGGCAATACCGGGCTCGGCGCCGCGATGACCGCCGCGGTCAAGGGCTACAAGTGCGTCTTCACCATGCCCGACAAGATGTCGCAGGAGAAGATCAACATGCTCAAGGCGTTCGGCGCGGAGGTGGTCATCACCCCCACCGACGTCCCGGGCGACTCGCCCGAGCATTATGTGAACACCGCGAAGCGCATCGCCGCGGAGACGCCCGGCGCATTCTACCTGAATCAGTACCACAGCCCCGTGAACATCGAGGCGCACTACAACCTCACGGGCCCCGAGATCTGGAGGCAGACCGAGGGCAAGCTCGACGCCTTCGTCGCCGGAACGGGCACGGGCGGCACCGTCAGCGGCACGTCTCGCTTCCTGAAGGAGAAGAAGCCGGGGGTTCGCATCATCGGCGTCGACCCCGTCGGCAGCGTCCACTACGGGCTCTTCCACACCGGCATGCTGCCCACGGCGCACGTGTACAAGGTCGAGGGCCTCGGCGAGGACATCCCCTGCGAGGCGATGGACTTCACGAACGTCGACGACATGCGCCAGACCACCGACAAGCAGGCCTTCACCATGGCGCGACGCCTCGTGCGCGAGGAGGGGCTGTTCTGCGGCGGATCCGCGGGCGCGATCGTGCACGTCGCTGTCCGTGTCGCGCAGGAGATGGGGCCGGGCAAGATCGTCGTGTGCGTCCTGCCCGACTCGGGCTCGCGTTACATCACCAAGTTCCTCTCCGACACGTGGATGAAGGACTTCGGCTTCCTGGATGACAAGGAGGAGCTGGGCTTCGTTGAGGAGGTCCTGCACGCCCGCCCGCACGAGGTCGTGACCGCCCGCGCAACCGACCCGGTCTCGCGCGTCGTCGAGCTCTTCGCCTCGCGCGGCATCAGCCAGGTGCCCGTGGTCAGCGACAAGGGCAGGCCCGAATCGATCGTGCACGAGGTCGACGTGCTCCGCGGGCTCCACTCGGGCAAGATCTCGCCCACATCGCCCGTGCGCGACGTCGCCAAGCCCGTCGGCGGGCTGATCTATCCCAAGGCGCGCATCGAGGAGCTCTACCAGATCTTCGAGCACGACCAGGTCGCGATCGTCGTCGACAACGGCGCCGTCGTCGGCGTGCTCAGCCAGATCGACCTCATCGAGTTCCTCACGAAGCACAAGCGCAACGGGGCCGCGTAACGCGAGCGCCCGCCGCGAATCCCCTGAATCACCGACCAGTCGTTCACGCCGCTCGATTGCAAAGAGAGAGCCCACATGCCCCACCGCCACGGTTTCGGCACCCGCGCCGTCCACGCCGGACAGCATCCTGATCCCACGACCGGCGCCGTGATGCCGCCGATCTACATGACCAGCACGTTTGCGCAGGAGTCTCCGGGCGTCTCCAAGGGCCCGCCCGACATGCCCTACGACTACTCCCGGGCGGCGAACCCGACGCGCACCGTGCTGGAGGCGAACCTCGCGTCGCTTGAGCACTCGACGCACGCGATCGCGTTCTCCTCGGGCTGCGCCGCGCTTGCGGCGCTGCTGCACACGCTCCAGTCCGGCGACCACGTCGTGCTGGGCGACGACGTGTACGGTGGGACGTTCCGCGTGTTCGAGCGCGTCTTCAAGCAGTTCGGGATCGGGTACACCCAGGCGGACGTGACGGACGTTTCCGCGGTCGAGCGCGCCATGACGCCCGCGACCAAGCTGGTGTGGCTCGAGACCCCGACGAACCCTCTGCTGAAGATCGCCGACATCGCCGCGATCGCGAAGCTCACACGGTCGCGCGGCGCGCGCCTCGCGGTCGACAACACGTTCGCGACGCCATACCTGCAGGCCCCGCTCGCGCTGGGCGCCGACGTCGTGTGCCACAGCGCGACCAAGTACCTCGGCGGGCACAGCGACATCATCGGCGGCGCGCTCATCACCAGCGACGACGCCCTCGCGAAGGACCTGCACTTCTATCAGAAGGCCGTCGGCGCGGTGCCCAGCCCGTTCGACTGCTTCCTGCTGCTGCGCTCGACCAAGACGCTGCACCTGCGAATGGCGCGCCACTGCGAGAGCGCGATGCACATCGCGCGTCATCTCGAGAAGCACACGTCGGTCGAGCACGTCATCTATCCCGGGCTCGCCTCGCACCCGCAGCACGACCTCGCGAAGCGCCAGATGTGCGGCGGGTACGGCGGGATGATCTCGCTGGTGGTCAAGGGCGGGCTGGGCCCGGCGAAGCGCGTGCTTGAGCGCGTCGAGATCTTCACGCTCGCCGAATCGCTGGGCGGCGTCGAGAGCCTCATCGAGCACCCGGGCATCATGACCCACGCGTCGATCCCCGCGGACCTGCGCGCCGCCCGCGGCATCCACGACGGGCTCATCCGCCTGTCCATCGGCGTCGAAGACCCCGCGGACCTGATCGCGGACCTCGACCAGGCCCTCGCTGGCTGACCCTCTCGCACGGCATTTGTGCCGGTGCGTCATAGCCGATCGCGGGGCCGCGGGATGGGCTGTGTTCGATGATCCGTACATATTCCGAACGTTTTTGTCCCGCCGAACAGAATATTGATCGGGGAGAATCCACTTCCCGAACTTCCGGGATCCCGCCCACGGATCCGGGCGAAGAACCAGTGCTTCTCGATCCGTCGGGACTCCCCGGCGGTCGCCAAAAGAGACAGGGAGGAATCGTGATGCGAATCAACCATGGGTTGAGGGGAGCTTGTGTTTCCCTCGCGAGCGTACTGGTCACCCCCGCCGCGCTGGCGGGCCCGAACGGTCAGGCGTGCTGCGTCGGCTGTTCCGGGCATGAGTCCTCGGCGATCGAGGCCACGCCGGCGCTGCAGGCGGCGATCGAGGCCAGCCTCTTCCGGATGCTCCCGGAGGACCAGAAGTCCCTCCTCGCGGCGAGCGAGCTGGCGCGTCTTGACGCGATCGGCGCCGAGATCGCTTCGGCGCAGGACGCCCAGGCGCAGCTCGAAGGCCCCTTCGACTATGAGAAGGTCGCGAGCGTGATCTCTCGCGAGTCGTGGGACGCGCTCCGCCCCTTCCACCAGAAGCTGCTCGTGACGCTCGCCGACGCACCCGCGCTGCCCGAGGGCGAGGTTCGTCCCGCGCTCTGCTTCACGCCCGACACCAATCCCGAGCTGGTCTTCGCGGTCAGCTCGCTCCTGGGTTACACCGACACTACCCGCTTCCAGCAGACCAATCGTTGGAGCAGCACCGCCAGCGGCGGCACCGGCACGCAGGGCACGCCCATTACCCTGACGTACAGCTTCGTGCCCGATGGCACCTTTGTCCCCAACATCACCGGTTTTACAGGCAACAGTCAGCTCTTCGCCTGGCTCAACGGCATCTATGGCTCGCCGGCCAACTGGCAGCCCCTGTTCGCCCAGGTCTTCAACCGCTGGTCCGAAGTCATGAACGTCACGTACATCTACGAGCCCAACGACGATGGGAGCAATCTCAACACCGGCTCCGGCGTGCTCGGCGTTCGCGGCGACCTCCGCATCGCGGCCATCCCGCTCGACGGCAACTCGGGCGTGCTCGCGTACAACAACTTCCCCAACGACGGCGACATGGTCTTCGACGCCTTCGACTCGTTCTACAACTCCACCGCCAGCAACTCCCTCCGCTTCCGCAACGTTGCCGCCCACGAGCACGGGCACGGCGCCGGCATGCTCCACGTCTGCCCCGCCATCGGTGTCAAGCTCATGGAGCCATTCATCTCCCTCGCCTACGACGGCCCTCAGCCCGACGACATCCTCAACGGGCAGCGTCACTACGGCGACATCAATGAGCCCAACGACAACTCGGGCAGCGCGACCAACCTCGGCTCACTCTCGACCGGGCAGAACGCCTTCGTCAACGACGTCTCGATCGACGACGACGCCGACACCGATTACTACCGCTTCACCGTGAGCGGCTCGCAGGGCGTGACGATCACCGCCACCCCCGCCGCCCCCGCGCCCTACCAGCAGGGCACGCAGACGCAGGCATGCAATTCTGGCACCGTCACCGATTACAACGTCATCCACAACCTCGCGCTGCAACTCATCGGGACCGACGGCTCGACCATCCTCGCGAGCAGCAATATCTCCGGCCTCGGGCAGCCCGAGGTCCTCTCCGCCAGCGTCCCCGCGGGCGGAACCTACTACATCCGCGTGCTGGGCGGCAGCGCCAACAGCATCCAGCTCTACGACCTCGGCCTCGACGTCACCGCGCCCCCCTTCGAGGGCGTCCTCATCACCCTGCCCGGCGGCGCGCCCGACCAGGTCGACCCCGGCGTCACCACGAACTTCACCGTCGACATCGATCCGCGCAACGAGTCGATCGTCGGCACGCCCCAGCTCTCCGTCGCCGCCGACGGCGTGAACTACTCCAACATCCCGCTCACCTTCGTCTCGGGCACGACGTGGACCGCCACGCTCCCCGCGTTCCTCTGCGCCGACACGCCGCGGTTCTTCGTCCAGGCGACGGGCACCGTCACGGGCCCCCATTTCGTGCCCAGCAGCGCGCCGATCGACGCCTTCAGCGCCATCGTTGGTGACTTCCAGACCGTCATCAGCGACGACTTCGAGACCGACATGGGCTGGACCGTTTCCAACATCGGCCTGACCGATGGCCCGTGGGGCCGTGGCACGCCCATCGGCGGCGGCGATCGCGGCGATCCGCCCAGCGACTATGACGGCTCGGGCCAGTGCTACCTCACCGACAACGTCGATGGCAACTCCGACGTGGACGGCGGGCAGACCATCCTCATCTCCCCGATCTTCGACGGCTCCGGGCAGAACGCCCAGCTCGCTTACGCCCGCTGGTTCGACAACACCGGCTCCGGCACCGGCTCCAATCCCGGATCCAAGACCTTCCTCGTGCAGATCTCCAACAACGGCGGCTCGAGCTGGCAGGCCCTCGAGACCGTCGGACCCAACACCAGCGAGTCCTCCGGCGGCTGGTTCTATGTGTCCTTCGACATCGCGAGCGTCATCACTCCGTCCGCCAGCATGCGCGTCCGCTTCATCGCGCAGGACCCCGATCCGGGCGCCGTGGTCGAGGCTGGCGTCGACGCCTTCAGCGTCACCAGCGCCTCCTGCACCGATCCCGAGCCCAGCTGCGTCGCCGACTGGGACAACTCCGGCGGGCAGCCCAACAGCTCCGACTTCCTCGCCTACCTCAACGACTACTCCGCGATGGACCCCGCCGCGGACCTCGCGCCCCCCGGCGGCAACGGCGTGTTCGATTCGTCTGACTTCCTGGCCTACCTGAACGCGTACAGCCAGGGCTGCTGAGCACACGCCGATCTGTTCGGCATGAATCCTGAACCCCACGGGGCCCGGCCGCTGCGCCGGGCCCCTTTTCGTGCGCGGATGTAGCATCGCGTCGTGGAACTCACGCCGCTCCGATACTTGGTCGCGATCGCCGAAACCGGGCACATGACCCGCGCCGCCGAATCGCTGGGCGTCGCGCAGCCCACGATGTCCGCCGCTATCCGGCGTCTCGAGAACGAGCTGGGCGTTCCACTCTTCGATCGAACGGGGCGGGGCGTGTCGCTCACCGAGGCGGGGCGCGTCTTCGTGCAGCACGCCGCGGGCGCGCTCCGCGATGTCGAGGCGGGGCGGCGCGCCGTTCGCGCGCTCGCCGGGCTTGAGACCGGGCTGATCCGGGTCGGAGGCGGTGCAACCGCGATGGCGTACCTGCTGCCCCGGGCCGTGCGCGCGGTGCGCGAACGTCACCCCGCGCTGCGCTTCTACGTGCGTGAGGCGGGCTCGGAGGCGATCGCCGCGGCGATCCTCTCGGGCGAGCTCGACCTGGGCATCGTCACCACGCCCGTGCGCCATCCGGGCTCGGGAGACCTGATGAGCGTCGGCCAGTTCGCCGACGAGCTCCGCCTGATCGCGCCCGCGGGGCACGCGCTCTCGAACGCCGCGTCGTTCCGCTGGGAGCAGCTCGTTGGTGAGCCGGTCGTGGGCTTCGAGGCAGGCTCGGCGGTCCGCGCCGTCATCGATGCCGCCGCCGCGGCGCACGGCGTCACGCTCGACGTCGTGATGGACGTGCGCTCGATCCAGTCGATCGAACAGATGGTCCGCGCGGGGATCGGCGTCGCGTTCGTCTCGCGGTTCGCCCTCGCCGATCCGCGCACCGGCTTCGGGCGGGGCGCGAGCTGCGCCGACGGGCCCGTCACGCGCGAGCTTGCCGTCATCCGACGCCGCGATCGCACCCCCAGCCCCGCGGCGGCCCTGTTCGAGCGGACGCTGCTCGCGGGGATGGACCCGGCCTCGGGAGCCCCCGACGCAGCCGATCGATAGTTTTTATCTATTCAAGTCAGTTCTGCAATCGATTTGAGTCATTGCTCCAACACGGCGATGATTCACCAGATTCGCAGTCCGCACCCCGGCACCACGCCCGGCGACAAGGAGGTTCCCCATGTCCGCCCGCCCCGACCCGTTCCAGTCCAAGACCACCCTGAACGTGGGGAACAAGGCCTACGCCTACCACCGCCTCGCCGCCCTTGAGGAGCGTGGGCTGATCCCCAAGGGCGGGCTGGCACGGATGCCGTTCTCGATCCGCGTGCTGCTCGAGAGCATGCTGCGGAACGTTGATGGCTTCGTGGTGACGGCGGACGACGTGTCGGGGCTCGCGTCGTACAACGCCGCGGCTCCGGAGCAGGTCGAGATCCCGTTCATGCCGGGTCGGGTGGTGCTGCAGGACTTCACGGGCGTGCCGTGCGTGGTGGACCTCGCGGCGATGCGCGACGCGATGAAACATCTGGGCGGGGACGCGTCGCAGATCAACCCGGCGGTGCCGTGCGACCTGGTGATCGACCACTCGGTGCAGGTGGACGACTTCGGCACGCGGGTCGCGCTGACGATCAACGCGCAGAAGGAGTTCGAGCGGAACAACGAGCGGTATCGCTTCCTGAAGTGGGGGCAGGAGTCGCTGTCGAACTTCCGCGTCGTGCCGCCCGCGACGGGCATTGTGCACCAGGTGAATCTGGAGTATCTCGCGCGCGGCGTGCTGACGCGCGACGTCACGGGCGAGACGCAGGTCTTCCCCGATTCGCTTGTGGGCACCGACAGCCACACAACGATGATCAACGCGCTGGGCGTCGTGGGATGGGGCGTGGGCGGCATCGAGGCCGAGGCGGTCATGCTGGGCCAGCCCGTGTACATGCTCACGCCCGAGGTGATCGGCTTCCGCCTCAAGGGCAAGCTCCCCGAGGGCTCCACCGCGACCGACCTCGTGCTGACCGTGACGCAGATCCTCCGCAAGTACGGCGTGGTCGAGAAGTTCGTCGAGTTTTTCGGGCCGGGCATGGCGGAGCTGAGCATTCCGGATCGCGCGACGATCGCGAACATGGCGCCCGAGTACGGCGCGACGATGGGCTTCTTCCCGATCGACAAGGCGACGATCGACTTCCTGCGCTTCACTGCCAAGAGCGAGCACGAGGTCGCGCTGACCGAGGCGTACGCGAAGGCGAACAACCTGTTCTGGACGCCCGATGCGCCCGAGCCCGCGTGCAAGGACATCATCGAGCTCGACCTCGCGACGGTCCGCCCATCGCTCGCGGGGCCCAAGCGCCCGCAGGATCGCATCCTGCTCACCGACATGAAGGCGACGTTCCACAAGCAGATCGTCGCGCCGGTCGGGCCGCAGGGCGTCGGGCTCGATCCGTCGAAGCTCGGCGCGACGGCGCCGGTGGTGCACACGATCGAACGCCCGGGCGAGAAGCCGGGCATGACCAGCACGCTGCGCCACGGCAGCGTCGTGATCGCCGCGATCACGAGCTGCACGAACACCAGCAACCCGGACGTGATGATCGCGGCGGGGCTGGTCGCACGCAAGGCCCGGGCCCGCGGGCTGACGCGCAAGCCGTGGGTCAAGACCAGTCTTGCGCCGGGCTCGAAGGTCGTGACGGACTACTACGAGAAGGCGAACCTTGCCGAGGACCTCGACGCGCTCGGCTTCGCGACCGTGGGCTACGGATGCACGACGTGCATCGGCAACTCGGGCCCGCTGCCCGACGAGATCGAGGGCGCGATCAAGCAGGGCGACCTCGCGGTCGCGAGCGTGCTCAGTGGCAACCGCAACTTTGAGGGGCGCGTCCATCCGAACGTCAAGATGAATTACCTCGCGTCGCCGCCGCTGGTCGTCGCGTACGCGATCGCGGGCACGGTGGACATCGACCTCGCGACCGAGCCGCTCGGCACCGACCCCGCGGGCAAGCCGGTGTACCTGAAGGACATCTGGCCTACGCACGCGGAGGTTCAGGCGATCGTTCGCTCGTGCGTCACGCCCGAGCAGTTCCGCGCGAAGTACGCCGACGTGTTCACGGGCAATCCGACGTGGAACGCGGTGCCCGTCTCGACCTCCGAGCTGTATCCGTGGGACGAGGAGAGCACGTACATCCAGAACCCGCCGTTCTTCGAGGGCATGACCGATGCACCGCCCGCGTCGGGCGTCATCCGCGGCGCGCGCGTGCTGGGCATCTTCGGCGACAGCGTCACCACCGACCACATCTCGCCCGCGGGCGACATCGCCGAGAAGAGCCCCGCGGGGCAGTACCTGCTCTCGCTGGGCGTGCCGAAGCACGAGTTCAATTCCTACGGCTCGCGGCGCGGGAACGACCGCGTCATGACCCGCGGCACGTTCGCGAACGTGCGCGTGCGGAACAAGATCGCGGCGGGCACCGACGGCAAGATCCCCGAGGGCGGCTGGACGCGCGACTTCACGAAGGGTAAGACGCTGGCCGACGCGCCGGTGTCGTTCATCTACGACGCCGCGATGAACTACAAGAAGGCCGGCACGCCGCTGGTCGTGCTCGCGGGCAAGGACTACGGCATGGGCTCGTCGCGCGACTGGGCGGCAAAGGGCGCGTACCTGCTGGGCGTGCGTGCGGTGATCGCGCAGAGCTTTGAGCGCATCCACCGCTCCAACCTCGTGTTCATGGGCGTGCTGCCGCTGTGCTTCAAGGAGGGCACGTCGGCCGAGACGCTGGGGCTCAGGGGCGACGAGTCGTTCGACATCGCGCTGCCCGCGTCGATCGAGCCGCGCTGCGAGCTGTCCGTGACCGCGACGTCGCCGGACGGGAAGAAGACGACGTTCCCGGTGCTGTGCCGCATCGATACGCCGATCGAGGTGGAGTACTACCGCAACGGCGGCATCCTGCACACGGTGATCCGCAAGAAGCTCAATGAGGCGAGGCAGATGGCGTAGTGGAGACCTCGCCATGCCGACAGTAAGCCCGAGCTATACGTGGGAGTACGTGCATGACGACCACGTGAATGTGGTGACGTTCCAGATTCGCCAACTGGGCAAGAACCCCGCGATTCGTCGTTCTTCGGTCACAAGTCCCACGCTCTGGATCCTCGGATCGATCGCGACCGGATGCATGGTGTACGCCGCCTCGGGATTGTCCGGTGCGATCACGGGTGGGCTGCTCTTTGCGATCTGTTTCCCCCTGTTGATGAGGTTCAGTCCGCAGAATCGGATTGCGCGTGGCGCGCTCCGTGGAGAGCCAGAGAAGCAGCTCGCGGAGAGGTACATCAGCCGCTCCAACGACATCGTCCCCTTCGGGACGCACACACTGACGCTCCGGGACGGGTTCCTGGACTGGTATTGGCATGATCGAGAAGAATTGATCTCCATGCGGGCCAGGCGGATCGATTCGATCGTAGAGTTCCGCGACCGGCTCTTCCTGATGGAAGGGCCGGCGTTCCGAGCTTCCGTTCCCATCAGAGCGTTCGGGGACGAGGCCAATCGTCGCGTGTTTGAATCGTTCATTGCGAATGCCGAAGGCCGATCCAACGCCCTCGACCTCCGCATCGAGCCCTAGGAGCCTCGCCATGTCCGAAACAAATTCTGCCCGCAACCGCTTCGTCTGGATGGACATCCCCGTCGCCGATCTGCAGCGCGCCATCGCGTTCTACCGCGAGGTCGGCGGCATGGGCGTGCACTACGAGCACCACGAGGGCTTCGAGTTCGCGGTGCTCGACCACGTCGACGAGGGCAACGGCGCGTGCCTCGTGGTCGACCCCGGCGCGATCTCGAGCGCCCACGGCCCGCTGGTCTACCTCAACGTCGCCGGGCGGATCCGCGACGCCGTGAAGAGGGTCGCCCCGCTCGGCGGCAAGGTCACGCAGGACGTGCATTCGATCGGGCCCTACGGCTTCCGCGCCCTGATCATTGATTGCGAGGGCAACCGCCTCGCGCTGCACTCGCCGACGGACGAGTAGACTGCGGGCCATGCCCGCGGAAGATCCCCAAACGCCCGAGCCGATTCTGCCCACCGAGCGCCCGGCAGGCGCGGCCAATGTCTCGCCCCATCCTCCCACGCGCGATCCGGCGCTGGAGGTTGCTCGTGATCGATCGCTGACGCCGCAGCAACGCCGTTCTGCGTGGATGCAGATCGGCGCGGTCACAGCACTGGGCGTGATGCCTCACATCGTCGTGAACATTCTGCCCTTCATCCAATCGAGATCGGGCAGCGGGCAGGCGACGCCTCCGACGTTCGTCGCGGACGCCGTCTACCTGATCGCCACATGCGCACAGATCGCCCTGCCCACGCTGCTCATCATGCACCTGGTCGGCGGGGTGCGCCGCTTCGGGCTCGTGCGCTTCCGCCCGGTGCGCGACACGCTGATCGGCGCCGCGCTGTACGCCATAAGCTGGCTGGGCTACATGGTCCTCGGCTCAACCCTCCACGTCGTCGCCGAAGCCGCCAACAGCGTGCTGCTAATCGAGGGCGAGGACGTCGCCCCGATGGGATCTCCCGCGCCCGTGCTCGGCGTCCTCTCGTTCGCCACGATCCTCGCGATGTCGCTCGCCAATGGCTTCACCGAGGAGGTCGTGCTCCGCGGCTTCCTGCTCCGCCGCCTCGCGCACGTCGGCATCAATCCATTCGCGGCGATCATGCTCACCACCCTCGCGTTCTCCGCGTACCACGCGTATCAGGGCGGCTACGGGATCCTTTCCGCGCTCATCGGCGGGATCACGCTCGGGGCGTACGTCGTCGGCACTGGGCGGCTCTGGCCGTGCATCGTCGCCCACATCCTGAGCGATGTGATTCCGATGACGATGTGGCTCGCCGGGCAGGAGCCGTCCTGAACCTCGCGAAATGAAGCCGCACCGGCGCGACGGTGTGATCTCGGCCTAGCGTTGTCCATGAAGATCGCACCGCACCGCCGAACGGCTCTCCTCATTGCCACCCTCGTTCCGCTCGCACTCACCGCTTGCGCGGGGCGTGAGTTCTCGCTCGCCGCACGCGAGGACGCGGCTCGCCCCGTCACGGAACGCGGCACATCAGCGTCCCGCTCCGCACCCGTGCGGCTCGTTCCCGCACCGGCGTCGCTCGCGCTGACGCCGCGCGTCACGCTCGTCTCGTCGCAGACACTTGAGGGCGTCACGTACGCGCAGGGCATCGTGATGCATGACGGCGTCGCCTACGTCCTCGCCGACATGGACACCGGCGTCGTCCGCGAGTTTTCGCTCGCGCTCGACCACGCCGATGCGTCCACGCCGCGCCTCGACCCCACGGGGCGCTCCTTCGCCTGCACGCTCGGCGGCGATGACCTCGCGCCCCACCCCACCGGGCTCACGTGGGCCGACACGGGTGCGCAGATCGAGGGCGTCGATCTTCCGCCGCTCTGCTTCGTGGGCGATACGGTGCGCGGCGTCGGTACCATCTTCACCATCGACTGGGCCCGCGCGCGAGACTCGGGCACGCTCGACGATGCGATCCTCAACATCACGCGAGACGATGCCGCGAGCAACGGCACGCGCCCCGAGGCGGTTGTGATCGGCGGGCGCACGCTCATCGCTACCAGCGACTATGGCGATCAGGACAACCATCTCCGCTTGTACGATCCCGCGGCCCTCGCGCGTGCCTCGTTGACGACCGACTCGGGCGTGATCGTGCACGCGATGCCGTGCGGCTCGTTCGTGCAGTCGATCCGCTGGATCGAGGGACGTAACGCCATCGTGTTGGTGCAGAACACCACACCGGGGCTGGGCTACCGCCTGACGTTTATCGACGCCAAAGCCCTGGGCGTCGCGTTGGGCGCACTCGGCGAGGGCGAGGCACTCGACCTGCGCGGGCTCGCGAGCGTGGACCTGCCCGATCTCACGGACGAGCTCGAGGGATTCACGATGCTGACCGACGACCTCGGCGTGCTCGTGAACTCGTCCACGACGGACAATGCGCACTTCGTTGAAATCGACTGGCCGTAGTTCGTCATTGCGGGTGTTCGATTTGGCCGTGGGGAGCTCCCTACTGGACGGGGGAAGCATGAACGACGAAGGCGGACTGCTCCCCGCGACCGCGCCAACGCCCGTGGCCAACTCAATCCATTGCGTTTCCTGCGGCTACGCCCTCGACGGGCTTGCGCCCGACGGCATCTGCCCCGAGTGTGCGACGCCGATCGCACGGTCAATGCAGGGTTTCCTCAAGGGTGGTGATCCAAGGTGGGTGGCAACGCTCCATGTGGGCGCACGGCTCAGTCAGATCGGCATGATCGGCGCGCTCATCACGCTTATGACATGGCTCTGCTTCGCTTTGTTCGCGGTGTACAGCTTCCTCTCGGGAACGTCCTCGGATATCTCCGCGGGAATGCTGACCACTTCGATCTGCGTCTCGATCATCCCAGCGTTTGCCGCCGTCACTCTCATCCCGCTTGGGTGCTGGCTTATCACCACCCCACTCTCTGCCAGCATGGCTGAGGGCCTTCGTGATCGCGCGTTGTTCCGCTGGTCCACGCTCACGATCGCCGCGATCGGCGTGGGGACATTCGTGCTTCCTGCGATGGGCCTGTTCCCCCGATGGGTGGGGCGATTGAACCTTGACGTGGCCTTGTGGCTTGTTGCAGGCGTCCTCGTGCTCATTTCGCTGTCCGCTCAAGGAAGCTACATCGCCGACCTGGCACGCCTGATCCCCGATCGGAAGATCCATCGCCGCGCGAGGCTGCTCCGGTGGCTGGCGCCGGTGCTCGCCATGCTGACCGTCTTGAGCGTCTTTGCTGGGCCGTTGATCTTTGCGGCCTGGCCCGGTCCCTTCATTGCCTGCGTGCTCTTTGCGCTGCTCTATTCGCGCCTCGCGCGGGTGCTGTACGACTGCAAGGAAGCCGCGTGGCTGAACAGCCGCTCGCCGCGCCCGCGTGATCCCGTCATATAGTCCTCTATGGCTTCCGGACGCGAGTTCACCGCAGGGCAGCGCAAGATCATCGATCGCTACTACGCGAACCTGGACACCATCCAGCTCACGCGATTGCAGGAGCTCGTCTCCGAGGTCTACCTCGCCGCGGCGGACGCTGCCGGGGGCGCTCCGAGCAAGAAGGCCGACGCCCTGTGGAAGCGTGCCCTGGACACCCTCGCGAAGGTGGGCGTGCCCGCGTCGCGTCTGGACGCCCTCCGCGCCTCGCGCGATCCCAAGGCCCTCGCGTCGATCGTCGCGGACCTGCAGAAGAAGTAGCCCGCCCCCAGAACCATCGGCACGCGCGAGATGTCGCCCGCGCGGGTCGCTCGGACCGCAGAGTCGCTCCCCGCGTGCCACGATTCGGATGCGTCGCCCCTCGTGCGCGAACCCGTTCCGCCGCGGTCGGTACCATCTGCGTCAATGGAGGATTCCCCCGTCCAGAACGTGCCCGCCCGCGCGCCGCTCCCCGAGGCCGACGCGCAGCTCTACCTCCACCCGCAGACCCTCGCCCGCCTGAGCACGATGGAGCTGCGGGCGAAGATGATCGTCGAGGGCGTGATGAGCGGGCAGCACCGCTCGCCGCACCACGGGTTCTCCGTCGAGTTCGCGCAGCACCGGGCCTATGTGCCGGGCGACGACATCCGCCACCTCGACTGGAAGGTCTTCGGGCGGACCGACAAGCTGCACCTCAAGCAGTTCCAGCAGGAGACCAACCTCGACGTCGTGCTGATGGTCGACTCGTCGGGCTCGATGTCGTACGGCTCGCGCCTGTTCTCCGAAGCGTCGGGCACGGGGCAGAAGACCAACCCGCGCGGGCGCCCGAACTGGACGAAGTACGACCATTCGACCGCGCTCGCCGCGGCGATCAGCTACATCACGCTGCGCCAGGGCGACCGCGTGGGGCTGAGCGTGTTCGCGGGCGAGCTGCGGAACCTCGTCCGGCGTTCGAGCAGCTCGGGCGTGTGGCGGCAGATCGTCGGCGCGCTCTCGGTGCAGCCCGTCAACGAGCTGACCGACCTCGGCCGCTGCGCCGACCAGGTGCTCGCCAAGACCACGAACCGCTGCCTGTTCGTGCTGATCTCCGACTTCTTCATGGAGCCCGAGATCGTGCGCGCGACGCTCGCGCGGATGCGTCACAAGAAGCACGACGTGGTGCTCTTCCAGGTGCTCGATCGCACGGAGCTGACGTTCGACTTCACCGACGCCGCGCCGTTCCAGGGGCTCGAGAACGACGGCATCGTGCGGGTCGATCCGCGGGCGGTGCGCCAGGCGTACCGCGAGGCGATCAACGCGCACAACGCGGCGATCGAGCGGACGTGCCGCGCGTTCAACTTCGACTACCACCGCGTACTGACGCACGACTGGCTGGGCCCGCCGCTCGCCGCGTACCTCGCGCGGCGCAACGCGCAGATCAAGCGGAGTAAGGCGGGATGACGTTCATCAACCCCGCCCTCGCGTTCGCCGGGCTCGCGTGCATCGCGCTGCCCATCCTCATCCACCTGCTGATGCGTCGGCGTCGGCGCCCCATCCCGTGGGCCGCGATGCGTTTTCTCATGGAGGCGTACAAGCGCCAGAAGCGCCGCCTCACCCTCGAGCAGTTGCTGCTGCTCGCCGCGCGATGCCTGCTCATCGCGCTCGTCGCGATCGCGATCGGGCGTCCCGTGCTGGGTGAGGCGGGCCTGCTCGGGCAGGGCGCGGGCGGGCGAACGCTCTACATCCTCTTCGACGATTCGCTTACCAGCGCCGTGCAGTCGCCCGACTCGTCCGTCCCATCGCCGCGGTCGTCCGACGCGCCCGCGGACCCGCTCGTGGAACTCAAGCGTCGCGCGAGCGGCCTGCTCGCGCAGCTCGACGCCTCTCGCGGAGATCGTGCGGCGCTCATCACCCTCGCCGCACCGGCGCAGGCGATCATCACTCCCGCTTCGAGTGACCTCGAGGCCGTGCGTCGCGCCATCGCCGCGATCGAGCCCACCGCCGCACGGAGCGATGTTCACGCCGCGATCGACACCGTCCGGCGCATGACGAACGGCGATGATGCCGGGCGCACGCTCGTCGCGATGGTCTCGTCCATGCGCGCGGGCGCGATCAACGCGTCTCGTCCGCTGCCCGCTCTGGAGATGCGCGGCGCGAGCATGCTCGTCGTCGGCGAGGCGAACTCCCCCGTGAGCAACACCGCGATCACGAGCGTCGAGCCGCTCCGGCGCGTCGTCCTTGCCGAGGACGACGAGCCCGCGTCGATCACCCTGCGCGTCGCGATCGAGCGGTTCGGCCCGGGCGTCTCCACGTCCGCAACGACGGCCCTCTCCGCTCGCACCGGTTCGGGCGCGGAGTCCCACACGCTCGTGCCCTGGAGCGAGGGGCAGCGCACCGCGACCGCGTCGATCGCGATCGTCACGCCGCCCGGTGTGGGGACGGCGCTCCTGCGCGGCGAGCGTACGGTGCCGATCTCGCTCCGTGCACAGACGCCCGGCGACCTGCTCTCGCTCGACGATGAGCGCACCGTCGTCGTCACACGCCAGCGATCGCTGCGCGTCGGGCTGCAGGGCGAGGGTGGGCGTTCGAACGTGACGCGCTCCATCGACCAGCTCGTGCCCGCGGACTGGCTCCGCCTCGCGCTCGCTCCGGACTCGCGCGGGCCAGCGGACGACGATGTCGCCACGATCCGAACCATCGATCTCGACACGCCCGCGCTCGTGCCCGCCCGCCTCGGCGGGCTCGATGCGCTCGTGCTCACGCGTCCCGACCTCCTCGACGCGCCGACGTGGGCCCGCCTCGCCGACTTTGCGCGCGGCGGGAGGCTCGTGCTCGTGACGCCGCCCTCCGAGCTCCCCTCGCACGCGTGGGCTGACGCGATGATCGCGGCGTTCGATCTGCCCTGGCAGGTGCAACGGCAATCGATCGAGCTCGCGCCCGCGGCGTCGCCCGTCGTTCCGAGCGAGCCCCCGACGACGGACGTGCTCCGTGTGCTGCGCAGCGAGCTCGCCTCGCTGCTCGCCCCGGTCAACATTTCGCGCATGCTGGCGATCTCGGCGCCGCCCGAGAACGCGCTACTCGCGATGCCGGACGGGCGTCCGCTGCTGCTCATCGCGCGCATGGGTAATGATCGCCCATCAGATTCGAACGAGACTTCATCCGCGGAAGCCGACGAACGGACACCCA
Organism: Phycisphaerales bacterium; assembly: GCA_034004365.1. Taxonomy (GTDB): domain Bacteria; phylum Planctomycetota; class Phycisphaerae; order Phycisphaerales; family UBA1924; genus JAVEWV01. The sequence goes on along the minus strand of JAVEWV010000030.1, from coordinate 2,582 downwards.
CAATTTCAAATGAAGCTGAGCGTGCATCCGGTGCGGTCGGAACGATCGCGCTGCTCGCCGTCGCGCCGGACCTTTCGTGGACGGACCTGCCCGCGCGCCCGCTGATGGTGCCGCTCGCGCAGGAACTGGTGCGTCAGGGCGTCGCGTCGTCGCGCCCGGCGAGCGAGGCGATCGCGGGCGCGATCACTCCACCCGCGGACGCGCGCGAGCTCCGCGACGAGTCCGGCGCGGTGCGTTGGAGCACGGGGCCCTCCGCCGAGCGCACGCCGCGCCTGCTCAGCGCCCTGGACGAAGCCGGGCGGACGATCGCGGTCGTTGCCGTGCAGCCCGACACGCGCGCGAGCGATACGTCCCTCGCGGATCCGGGCGTATGGAGCGCGTGGCTCACGAGCGTCACAGGAAACGCGCCCGAGCGTGAGGCAAACACCGCGGGCACACCGACAACACTCTCGCAGCAACGCGACAACGCGGGCGAGTCGCTCGCGCTGACACTCCTGCTCTGCGCCGCGGCGGTCGCCGTGTTCGAGCTGGCCTTGGCACGATTCGCCAGCCACGCCACCATCGCGCGAGGGGAGGCGGGCGCATGAGCGAACTCTTCTCCCGCCTCTTCAGCCTGCGCTCGCTCGATCCCTCCGACCCGCGGGTGGAGTGGGCGCTGACGCGTCCGGTGCCGCCCTGGGCGTGGCTCATCCTCGCGATGGGCGCGGTGATCGTCGCGGGCGCGAGTTATTACCGACTGACCGGATCGCGCGGGGCGCGAGCCGCTCTTGCGATGGTCCGCGCCATACTGCTCGTGCTGCTTGTGCTGCTCGCCTGCGGCCCGCGCCTCGAACGCCCCGACGTGCGCACCGAGAAGGACCGCTTCGTGGTGCTCATCGATCGCTCGGCGAGCCTGCGCGTCGATGACGCGCCCGACGATGCCGATCGGGAAGCTCAGCTCCGGGCCGCACTCCGCGCCGCGTGGCCCGCGTTCCAGCAGATCGGCACGCAGAAGGACGTTGCGTTCCTGGGCTTTGATGCGGGCGTGTTCGACCTCGACGTTGCGCGCGATCCGACGGACCCCGATCGCATGCTCGGGCTCGAGCTCGGAGAGCCCGACGGTCGGCGCACCGACCTCGATGCGGCGCTGTCGCAAGCGCTCGCCCGCTCGCTCGCCCATCCGCTCTCGGGCGTGCTCGTCATCAGCGACGGGCGTTCCGCGGCCCCGATGGGCAATCGCCTCATCGAATCGCTCCAGAGCGAGCGCGCCCCGGTGTTCGCGGTCGCGCTGGGCAGCGAGCACGCGCCGCCGGACGTTGCGATCGCGCGGGTCGACGCGCCGTCGCTGGCGTTCGTGGACGACGCTGTCCCGGTTGGCGTGCGGCTCGCGCGCTCGGGCGATGGTGATCCCGGGCCGGCGCGCGTCGAGCTTGTTGATGACGCGACAGGGCTGGTGCTCGATTCGGTCGATGTTTCTCCCGACGAGGACTCGGTGACGCTCTCGTCACGCGAGGGCACGCCCGGCGAGCGGAAGTGGAGCGTGCGCGTCGTGCCGGAGGGCGGCGATCTTGTCGAGTCGAACAATGTCGAGCGCGTCGACCTGCGCCTGGTCGATCGCCCGCTGCGCGTCGCGTACTTCGACGGCTATCCCCGCTGGGAGCAGCGATATCTCAAGAACCTGCTGCTGCGCGAGCGGTCGATCAACTCGTCGAACCTGCTGCTGTCGTCCTCGCGTCGCTACTTGCAAGAGGGCGACACGACGCTCGATGCGCTCCCACGCTCGCCCGAAGAGTGGGCCCCGCTCGACGTGGTCGTGATCGGTGATGTCCGGGCCGACACGTTCGGCGATCTGCAGCTTGAGCAGCTCCGCGAGCACGTCGCGCAGCGCGGTGCCGGGCTGCTCTGGATCGCCGGCCCCGGCGCGACGCCCTCGTCGTGGGTCACGTCGCCATTGGCGGACCTGCTGCCCTTCCGCGCGTCGGGTGATCTCGTGCCGGCGTGGGATCGTCCGGTGGTCATGCAGCGCACGCCGCTCGCCGAGCGTCTCGCGCTCCTGCAGCTCGGCGATTCGGCGCGCCAGCCTTGGCCGCGCGCGGTAAGCGACCCCGCGAGCGGATGGAGCATGCTCCGCTGGGCGCAGCGCATCGATCCCGAATCGCTCAAGCCGACGGCGGAGGTGCTCGCGGAATTCGCCGCGGTCGATGGAACGGGCCCGCGCACGCCCGCGGTCCTTTCGATGCGCTACGGCGCAGGGCGCATCGTCTATGTCGCGACCGACGAGGTGTGGCGCTGGCGCTACGCCCGCGGCGAGACGCTGCCCGAGCGGTTCTGGCTGCCGATCGTTCGTGCGCTCGGGCGCACGAGCCTCGCCCGCGGCGGGCGCTCGGCGACGCTCGAGGGCAACCCCACGCGCGGCGAGGTCGGACAACTCGTACGCGTGCGGTCCGAGCTCCTCGATCAGTCGCTCGTCGACGCACGCCCCGCATCCCATGAAGCCCGCATCGTGCGCCTCGCGAGCGATGGCTCGCGCAGCGACGTCTCGCCCACGAGCGTCCGCCTCGCGCCCGAGGACGCCGGCGCGGACCCGATCACGCGCGGCGGCA
>JAVEWV010000013.1:0-98212 GCA_034004365.1 Phycisphaerales bacterium | reverse complement strand
GCGAGTCGCTGATCGCGCTGCCGCCGCCGGTGGCCTGAGCGGCGTTGATGCGCGCAGGTCTGCGCGTGTCGGACGCGCGCGATGTGCGTCCGGATGGATGGTTCGACCGTTCATCCGGATGGACGCACGATCGGATTCGTTCCACATCATCATCCAAAGGTCGCGGCAGGGGTTCATCCACTCATCCGGATGGACGGCGGAAGGGCCCCGAACGCCGCGGGTCAGCGAGCGTCGCGAGCGCGCGCACGAGTGCGCGGGTCGCGCGGCGGGCTTCCGGAACACTCACGAGCGTCCGCTTCCCCGGTGGAGCAGGACGCGCACGAAGCGAGCATCAGACATGGGCAAGCAGTCCTCGGGCGGCATCCCGGTCGTCGGTCCGATCCTGAATCGGATCATCGGCACGCGGAACGATCGGTTCGTCAAGCGGTACACGACGCGGGTCGCGCAGATCAACGCGATGGAGGCGGAGGCGCGGCGCCTGAGCGACGCGGAGCTGCGCGGCAAGCTGGGCGAGCTGCGGGCGAAGTTCGACGCGGGGGCGAAGGAGGACGACCTGCTCGTCCCGGCGTTCGCGTACGCGCGTGAGGCGATGGACCGCTCGGTGGGCATCCGCAACGCGATCCGCCCGGAATGGAAGGAGCTGGGCTTCGCGCAGGACCGCCTGAGCCCGGAGATGCGGGCGCTGCACGAGGAGCTGGTCGCGCAGGGCGCGGCGCTCGAGCCGATCGAGCCGGACGGTGAGTGGCTCGGGTGGGACGCTCCGATCCCGGGGTGGCGTCGGGTGGAGATCCCGGTCGCGTTCTACGACGCGGTGCGCGAGATCTACACGGAGAGCCGCCCGCCGTTCCGTGCGAGGCCGTTCGACGTGCAGCTCATCGGCGGCATGGTGCTCTCGGGCGGCAAGATCGCGGAGATGAAGACGGGCGAGGGCAAGACGATCGTCGCGCCCCTGGCGACGTACCTGGGGTGCGTGCGCCGGATGAAGGTGCACGTGGTGACAGTGAACGACTACCTCGTGCAGCGCGACCGCGACTGGACGGCGCCATTCTTCCACGCGCTCGGGCTGACGGTGGGCGCGATCCACCCGCAGCACATGCAGGGCGAGGACGTCAAACGCCGCATGTACCGGTGCGACGTGGTGTATGGCACGACGAGCGAGTTCGGCTTCGACTACCTGCGCGACAACATGAAGCGGAGCGCGGAGCAGCAGGTGCAGAAGCGGCGCGATTTCGCGATCGTGGACGAGGTGGACTCGGTGCTGATCGATGAGGCGCGGACGCCGCTGATCATCTCGGGCCTTGCGCACGAGGACGAGCCTCGGTACGACCTCGCGGACCGTCTCGCGCGTCACCTGGTCGACAAGCAGCGCCCGTGGGCGGAGCTGGACGAGAAGGTGACGGCGTGCGAGAACCGGATCAAGGGCATCGAGGGCGATATCCGCCAGTCGCGGGACAAGGCTCGCGTTCCGGAGCTGCAGGCGCAGCTGGCGGAGGCGAAGAAAGAACTCCCGCGCCTCCAGGCGGAGCGCGACCAGCACGTGCAGTACTTCGAGGTGAAGCTGGAGCGGAAGAGCGCGCAGCTGACGCACGACGGCGTGGCGGAGGCGCAGCGCGTGGCGGGGCTGGGCTCGCTGTACGTGGGCGAGAACATGGACCTGCCGCACCTGCTTGAGAACTCGATCCGCGCGCACGCGGTGTACCGGCGCGATCGCGACTACGTGGTGATGGACCTGCCCGACCAGATGACGGGGCGCGTGCAGCCCAGCGTGGTGATCGTGGACACGAACACGGGTCGTCCGATGGTGGGGCGGCAGTGGTCGGACGGGCTGCACCAGGCGGTGGAGTCGAAGGAGAAGGTGCCGATCAAGCAGGAGACGCAGACCGTCGCGACGGTGACGATCCAGAACTTCTTCAAGATGTACAAGCGTCTTGCGGGCATGACGGGCACGGCGGACACCGAGGCGCAGGAGTTCCACGACATCTACAAGCTGGACGTGGTGAGCATCCCGACGAACAAGGAGGTGGTGCGCACGGACCGTGAGGACCTGATGTTCCTCTCGGAGAAGGACAAGTGGACGTCGATCGTCGACGAGATCAAGCGGTTCAACGATGTCGGCAGGCCGATCCTCGTCGGCACCACGAGCGTCGAGAAGAGCGAGATGCTCTCGAAGATGCTGACGCAGCGGCACGGCGCCAAGCACGAGGTGCTCAACGCGAAGCAGCACGAGCGCGAGGCGCACATCGTGGAGGACGCGGGGCAGCTCGGCGCGGTGATGATCGCGACGAACATGGCCGGTCGCGGTACGGACATCAAGCTGGGGCGCGTGACGCGGGCGTCGCTGCTCGAGCACTGGCTTAAGCGCGGGATCTGCTCGCGGACGCTCACGGTCGATGCGAGCGAGGAAGAGCTGCGCGAGAACGTGTACCGCAAGGTCGCGGCGAACGAGCTCGAGATCAACAAGCGAGAGGCCGAGGAGATCCCGTGGGCGGAGCTGGAGCTGCGCCTGCTCAGGAAGTGGGCGCTGGAGTTCACATGGCTCGGCGACAAGAAGATCGAGACGATGGGTGTGGACGAGCTGCGCACGGCGCTCGATGAGGGCGGGCGGTGCGCGCTGCACCGCGTGCGCTGGTACGAGTCGGTCGAGGACATGGGCGGGCTGCACGTGATCGGCACGGAGCGGCACGAGAGCCGACGCATCGACAACCAGCTCCGCGGACGATCGGGGCGTCAGGGCGACAATGGTTCGAGCCGGTTCTTCGTGAGCTTCGACGACGATCTGATGCGCCTGTTCTCGGGTGACACGCAGAAGAAGGTCCTGGCGCGCCTCGGCATGAAGGAGGGCGACGCGATCGAGCACCCGTGGGTGTCCAAGAGCGTCGAGCGGGCGCAGCGCAAGGTTGAGGAGCGGAACTTCCAGATCCGCAAGAACATCCTCGAGTATGACGAGGTGATGGAGCACCAGCGTCAGTACTTCTATGGACTGCGTCAGCGCGTGCTCGAGGGGCGCGACGTCAAGGGCCTGATCTTCGATTACATCGAGGAAGCGACGCGGGACGCGTGCGCGAAGTATCTCGATCCGGACTACGCGGCGACGTGCGCGGCGGAGTTCGCCAAGCAGAAGATCGAGTGCTCGATCATGCCCGAGCGGCTCCGCAAGAAGGATCGCGAGGACATGGAGGAGACCATCCGGCGCGACGCGAAGAGCGAGATGCGATCGATGATCGACGTCACGCTCGGTGAGTTCATCGCAGCCGAGGGGTCGGAGGTGCTCGTCGATTTCGACGCGAAGGGCCTGGTGTCGTGGGCGAAGAACCGCTTCGGCGTCGAGCTCGACGAGGCGCAGATCGCGCAGGGAAGCACCGCGGACCGAAGGTTCGTCGAGGACATGCTCGTCGAGGCGGCGGAGAAGCGGGTGGAAGAGACGGACCTGTCCGGGCTCGTCGAGTTCACCGGCGCGGACTACGGCGCCGAGCAGCTCGCGAAGTGGGCGAAGGGCAAGTTCGGGATCGACGTGCCGATCGAGGAAATCCGCACGCAGCAGCAGGAGGATGAGGGCGATCCGGCGAAGCCCATCCTCGAGCGTGTGCGTGAGCTGTACCACCAGCGCGAGGTTCGATACCCCGTCGAGTACGCGATGGAGATGACCAAGGCGATCGCGCAGCGGGAGGGCGCCATGGCGGCGCTCGGGCAGCTCTCCGCGTGGTCGACGCGGCGCTACGGCCCGGGTTTCTCGGAGGACGAGCTCAAGAGCACGCCGCCGGCGAAGGTGATGGAGAAGCTGCTCGAGGCTTCGGAGCGGTTCGTCGCGGAGGACAAGCTGCGCCACGGCATCGAGGAGGCGCTGCTGTACACGACGGACGATGAGCTCGACGCATTCCTGCGCGAGCGGTACGGCGTGCCGCTGGGCGACCACATGCGATGGCTGGAGGGCGAGGAGCGTGTGAACGCGATCCGTGCGCGGGTGGAGAGCATCCTGCGATCGGAGCTGCTGCAGTTCGAGCGTGCGGTCTTGATCGACACGCTGGACACGTCGTGGAAGGACCACCTTTACGCGATGGACCAGCTCCGCGACTCGATCAGCTTCCGCGCGTTCAGCCAGCAGGACCCGCGGATCGCGTTCAAGAAGGAAGGCTCGCAGCTCTTCCAGGAGATGCTCGACGGCGTGCGTGATCGCGTGACGGACTACATCTTCCGGGCGCGGATCAACCCGGCGATGATGATGCCGCCGCCGCCCCCGGTGCGTCGTCCCGCGGGCCCGACGAGCCCGGTGGGCGGACCTGGCGGCGGGCCGGGTGGTGGGGAAGGACAGCCCGCGGGGGCGCCGCGCGGCGTGGTGAACCTTGGAGGGAGCTCGATCAGCGGGCCGGGGCTTGCATGACCGAGGCCAGGAGGGCAGCCACTCCGCGGCATGCGTGGAAGCAGAGCCGAAGCGTGCGACGCGAACTCAGCCGCGGCGGACGCGTCGGAGCTGCTCCGGCGCGGGGCGGTAGCGGCGGGCCCGGGCGTTGGGGTCCTCGGTGCCGAGTGGCGAGCCATCGATGCGGTACTTCAGCATGCGCCCGTCGCGGCAGAGCTTGGCGAGGGCCTGGTTGACGGTGCTCTTGAGGGAGCGTGGGGTGGCGCGGGTCTCGTAGCCCACGAGGGGGAGGGCGGCGGAGATGTCCTCGGTGGTCAGGGGACGGTCGAAGCCCTCAAGGCCCCAGATGTAGAGGATGGCCTCCTCGATGGTGCGCTTCTCGCGGGCGGCGCCCTTGAGGGGCTTGGCCTCGGCCTGCGAGGCGGACTTGCCGATGAGGCCCTCGAACTGGGCGAGGCGGCGCTGCTGGGTCTGGAAGAGCTGGCGCGCGTAGTCGCGGATGAGGGCGATCTGGTGCTCGACCTTGTCCGCGACGGCCTGGTACTCGGCGCGGGCGGCCCGCTCCTTGGAACGCTCGGACTCGATCCAGGCGGTGACCTTGTCGAGCTGCTCGGACAGCTCGGTCAGGGACATCTGGTCGACGGGGCGCGAGCGATCGAACGGGAGGTCGGACCGATCGCCCGATCGGTCTGCGGATCGCTCGGCGTGTCGCCCGCTGGCGGACATGTCGATCCCTTTTCCTCTCAAGCCGAACCGGCCTCCATCGGGCATCCCAGGTCCCCCCTGCGATGAGCCCCCGGCCCACGGGTCCAGCTCCCCCCCGCGTCGGTGCTCGCCCCTCCCCCCCGGGAAGGGCATGACGTGTTTTCCATGTCTGCCCGTGCAGAACCAAGGTTCGGCACGGACACGCGAGCACACAGCAACGACACTTGCTTATATCGGACCGGCGTCGATCCGTCAATCCGCGGGATGGGAAATGGGGCCCGTGGGGGCCCTGTTTATGGGAACTACGCGGGTTCGGGCTTGCATATTTCACACAACGTGGGGATGTTCGGCCGCCCGATGCGGGGAGGGGAATGGCGCGACCGAACAGGGGCCTCGCGGGCGGTTCGGGCGGCGCGTATGCTGGAGAAGGGGGCGGGAATCGGGGAACTGGGATGGACCGCGGGGCGGATGCTCTCCAAAGCATCGCGTCGATCCGTGGCCCACGCAGGATTGGGTTGCGGAGCGGCACAGGAGCACGGCATGGCGCGGCGTAAGCAGTCGACGGATCGGCGGACGGATCGCGGTTTCACCCTGATCGAGCTGCTGGTCGTGATCGCGATCATCGGCGTGCTGATGGGCATCGCGGTGGTGGTGGGGCAGCGGGTCGTGGGGAGCGGGAAGAACGCCGCGACGCAGGACACGATCCGGGCCCTGGACCTGATCTACAACGAGCACCTGCAGTCGAAGGGTGCGAACCCGCCCAAGATCCACGTGATCGAGGACGACTCGGGGCGGAAGTACGAGTTGCCGCTCATTGATGCGCGCCTCGACAGCGCAGGCACGACGCGCAGCGACGAAGCGACACCGAGCCTCGCGCGGTACCTCAATGAGGCCGCGCTCTGCTGCAGCACCGACTCCATCGTGAAGAGCCTCGATACGCGGGTGATCCAGCGCGTGCGTCTGGCTGACGTGCAGATCGACGGGAAGTATCCCGAGGGCGTCACGGTGGTGGATGCGTGGGGCGCGCCGATCCGGTTCGTGCATCCGGCGTTCGACGGCGGCGCGGGTGATGCGTACATCGCGCGGGGCACGTCCAAGCGCCCGCTCATCAAGGTGGAGTATCAGAACGCTGCACCGGAGTTGTTCCGGCGGTCGGCCAAGCCGTACAACGGGCCCACGGGCGGCGATGACATCGGCGACGCGGACGAGGGCATCGTGGTCGGCGGTCGCGGGTACTTCTATTCCGCGGGTGCGGACGGCGATCCGGGCGTGCGCGGCGACAACGTCTATACGACCAAGCCACAGTTCCCGAACGAGACGAAAGAACTGAAGTAGGCGGGCGAGGGGCGGGGGCCGCTTCGCGAGGGCATGGGGCGGCTGCGTGGCTCGCTCGTGTCAGCGGTGCCCCAGGCGCGGGCCGGAGGCTCCCGCGGGTGCGTGCGGGGCGTGTTGGGCCGGGAGAGGCATCCGGGGGTATGGCCGGCGAGGCCCTGTGGATCGGGGGTAACGCGTCGGCTTGGAAACGGCGTGCGAGAGCCCTATTGTGTGCCCACTGCGGGGTGTAGCGCAGCTTGGTAGCGCGTCTCGTTCGGGACGAGAAGGTCGCAGGTTCGAATCCTGTCACCCCGACTTGCAGGACAAGAAAGACCCGCTTGATGCAGGCATCGAGCGGGTTTTTTCGTGGCAAGAGCGGCGATTGGATCGGCTCAGCCTCCCTCTCGAATCTTGCTCGCTGATTCCGCAATCGCGAGCGCCGCCTCAGAATCGCATCTTTGCGAGTTCAGAGTCCTGTCACTCCACCCGAAAGGCCGCGCCGTTCCAGGCCCGCGGGCCTTCGGTACACTCTTCGGCAAGAACCGAAAGGGCCGAAACCATGAAAACGCTACTCTGTAGCTTCGTCCTCGTGTCCACAGCTTTGCTCGCGTCTCCGGCATTCGCTCAGCCGGAAAACAACCAACTTCCATTTCCTCCCACCCCCTTCGACGGCAAGATCGGCAAGACCTACAAGGAGTCTGAGCCCGCGTGGCCCCAGATCCCAGCCGCGGCCAAGGACGCTCCGAACATCGTCGTCATCCTGCTCGACGATGTGGGCTTCGGCCAGACGTCCACATTCGGCGGGCTGATCCCGACGCCGAATCTCGACAAGCTGGCATCCGAAGGCCTGCGCTACAACCGGTTCCACACCACCGCCATCTGCGGCCCTTCGCGGGCGGCGATGCTGACGGGCCGCAACCACCACGACGCGGGCAACGGGTTCCTCATGGAGTGGGCGACAGGCTTCCCGAGCTACACGACGATGATCCCCAAGACGACGGCGACGGTGGCCGAGGTGCTGCGGGACAACGGGTACACGACGTGGTGGTTCGGCAAGAACCACAACACGCCCGACTGGGAAACCGGCCCCACCGGGCCGTTCGATCGCTGGCCTACGGGTATGGGGTTTGACTATTTCTACGGCTTCAACGCGGGGGAGACGCATCAGTACTACCCCGTCATTTTCGAGAACACGACGGCGGTCGAGCCCGACAAGACGCCCGAGCAGGGCTATCACTTCATGACCGACATGACCGATCGCGCGATCGCGAAGATGCGATACGGCAAGTCGGTCGCGCCAAACAAGCCGTTCTTCATGTACTTCGCCCCCGGCGCGATGCACGCGCCGCATCACGTTACCAAGGAGTGGCGGGACAAGTTCAAGGGCAAGTTCGACATGGGGTGGGAGGAGTACCGCGAGGTCGTCTTTGCGAACCAGCTCAGGATGGGGATCGTCCCGCCGGGCACGAAGCTCACGGCGAGGCCGGAGTGGGTGCCGGCGTGGGACTCGCTGAGCGATGAGCAGAAGAAGCTCTATTGCGCACTCTTCGAGAACTTCGCGGGGTACTTCGCCTTCACCGACCACGAGGTGGGCCGGTTGCTCGACGCGATCAAGCAATTGCCGGACGCCGACAACACGCTGATCTTCTATATCGTGGGGGACAACGGCGCTTCCTCTGAAGGCGGCCCGGACGGCACGCTGAACGAGATCAAGAGCCTCAACGGGATCAACAGCACGATCGAGGAGAACCTGCACGGTCTTGCCAAGCTCGGCGGACCGGAGACCGAGCCGCACTACCCGGTGGGCTGGGCGTGGGCAGGGAACACGCCCTTCCAGTGGGTCAAGCAGGTGGCCTCACATCTGGGCGGGAGCCGCAATCCGATGGTGGTGTCCTGGCCCGCGAAGATCAAGCACGATGACAAGCCGCGGGATGCGTTCCTGCATCTGGTGGATGTGATGCCGACGATCCTTGAAGTCGCGCACGTGCAGATGCCCGACACCGTCAACGGCATCAAGCAGCTGCCGCTGGCGGGCAAGTCGTTCGCTGCCAGCTTCGCCGACGCGAGCGTGACGGGGCGCGGCGAGCAGTACTTCGAGATCCTCAGCAATCGCTCCATTTATGAGAACGGCTGGAAGGCCAACGCGCAGCACACGCTTCCGTGGCGACAGGATCTCGCGCCGGGCAACTGGGACAAGGACAAGTGGGAGTTGTACAACCTCAGCGAGGACTTCTCCGAGGCCAACGACCTCGCGGCGAAGATGCCCGACAAGCTCGCCGAGATGAAGGCGAAGTTCGACACCGCCGCGGAGAAGTACCACGTGTATCCGCTCGACGACCGGGGCGCGGCACGGCTGGCGAGCCCCAAGCCGCCACCGCCGGGCGCCGACACGAAGGCAACCACATTCACGTTCTATCCGGGCGCGGTTCGCCTGGCTGAGAACGCAGCACCGCCAATGAAGAACCGCAGCTGGACGCTCACCGCGCACATTGAAGCACAGGGCGTCAAGACACAGGGCGTGATCCTCGGCTTCGGCGGCGTCGCCGCGGGGCTGTCGGCCTATGTCAAGGATGGGGTGCCTGTCTTTGATTACAACTATTTCGAGAAGCACACCGTCGTGAAGGGCAGCAAGCCGCTTCCAGAGGGCAAGGCCACGCTGGTCTACGACTTCGTGTACGCGGGCGGTGGGCTGGGCAAGGCGGCGGAGATCGTGATCAAATTGAACGGGGAGGAGATCGGGCGCGGGAAGTGCGAAGCAACTGTCGCGGGACGGTTCGGCATCGACACGTTCGGCATCGGCGAGGACAGTGGGCAGCCGGTCACGGCCGACTATCAGCCGCCCTTCATGTTCACGGGCACGATCGAGAAAGTGGTGATCGACGTCAAGCCTGCCGACGCCGCGGCGGTGGATAAGTCGGAGATTGGTATCGGAGACAAGTGAATCAGGCTTGGTGACGCTTCAGGGCAGCGAGCGTCTTTGTATTTCCCACCTTTCGGCGAGCAGCCTCCGGAATTCGGCCGGCCAGACCCTGGCGCCCTCCAAGAAGGGTTCTATTGGTGTTCTGTCACCCCGACTCTGCAGGCTTGATGGCCTCGGCACACGCCGGGGCCATCGGTGCCTTTGGAATGTCATTCGGACTGCCAGCGCCACGATCGCAGTTGATCTGAGCCACTCCGCCCAGCGTCAGCCACGCTTGATGAGGTCTGAGGGCCAACCGATCCGGACGAGCAGTCCGTCTGGACCGGCTATCCCGACTTCGTAGAGACCCCACTCGCGGTGGCGGAGTATCCCGCCGGGACGAATGACCAGGTCGTCTACGCGAGCGGCGATCTCGCCTACCTGCGGCGTGCGGATGAACACGCCGAACGGATTGTTGTCCGCCGGCACGCGCCAAGGGCCCTTCCCCGCCTGGGTCAGATGGACCTCACACCCCCAGCCCGACATGATGAGGTATTGATCGTCGCCGCCCACGCGAACGAACCCGAGACGCTCCCAGAATGGCACGGCGGCTGGCAGATCGTTGCTCGGCACAATCGCAAAGGCACCGACGGTCGTGGGTGTCGCCATCTCAGTACGCCTTGATCATGGAGGGCAGAGATCTCAACAAAGCCAATCGAGGGTGCGACATTGTATCGCCAGAACTGCAAGTGCGGCCGAGGGTCGAGCGTCAAGAGGGAATACGTAGCCCGATCCTCGTTCCCCGATCGCGACGTCGCGTTCGCGTGCCGACGGCCGAGCATCTCGGCTGCTCGTTCGATGGCATGGACAGCTTTGCTCTTCGACTGGGCAACTTCTCGGCGATGCGTCTCTTGCACCGGGCGCTCTACAGGACGTAGCCAGTTCGGGCGTTGAGCGCATACTCACGGAGGTGTTCGGGCTGGCGTGGCAGGGCAAGGAATCCGATTCAATCCAGTGGGATCACTCTACAGACGGGGATCGACGGGCTCGCTCTCGAGCGCGAGCACGCCGAACACGCACTCGTGCACCCGCCGCAGTGGCTCTCGGCGGACGAATCGCTCCAGCGACTCGATGCCCAGCGCGAACTCGCGGAGCGCGAGCGACCGCTTGTGCTTGAGCCCGCGCCTGCGGAGCCGCTCGAGGTTCTCGGGCGCGAGGTACTCCGGCCCGTAGATGATGCGGAGGTATTCCGGCCCTCGGCACTTCACGGCCGGCTGGAGCAGGCCCAGGCTGCCGCGGGCGATGAATTCACGTGGCTTGACGACCATGCCCTCGCCACCCCGCGCGGTCATGGACTCCCACCACGCGATCGCATCGGCGCTGCTCGCCTCATCGGTGAGGTCCACCATGCGGTGGTTCGTCGCGAGGAGCAGTGCGTCGTGCCCGGCGAGCCGGGCGAGCGTCGCCATGTGCCACAGGTGATCGCGGTCGGTGTGGACCCCGCGCTCCGTCGCGAGCAGGTGGAACGGCGCGAGCTTGTAGTCCTCGAGCGACCCGACCTCCCAGCAATACTGGCGGTAGGCGTCCGTGTACTTCGTGATGCTCGCGCGCCGCGCCTCGTACCGAGCGAGCAAATCGCGGATCTCGTCGCCGCCGATCCGCTCCGCCGCCGCGCCGAGCGCGGGCACCGCTTCAGCGAGCGTGAACCGGGCCGCGCTGCCGACCGCGGCGTACTGCTCGCGGAGCAGGCCCTGGGCCTTGGCCGACCACGGCATGAGCTCGCAGTCCAGGCACATCCACGACGTGCCGAGTTCTTCCCACAGCCCCGCGGCCTCGATCGAGGCGCGCAGTCGATCGAGGAAGGCGGCCTCGAGCTGCTCGTCGCTGAAGAAGCGTCGCCCCGTGCGGGTGTAGACGATGCCGACCTCGCCCGTTGTCACGCCGAAACGCTCGCGTGCCGCGTCCTCATTACGACACACCACCACGACCGCGCGCGAGCCCATGTGCTTCTCTTCGCACACGACCGCGGCCACGCCGCGGCTGCGGTAGTAATCGAACGCCTCCGCGGGGTGTTCCAGCAGGCCCGCACGCTCGGACGTCTCGCACGGCGACATCGTCGGCGGCAGGTAGATCAGCCAGCGCGGATCGGCCGCGAACCGGCTCATGACCTCCAGTGCCGCGGTCGCGTTCTCCTCGCGGATGGTGATGTTGCGCTGGAGCCGGGTGTCGACGATCCGCTTCCCGACGACGTCCGCAAGGTGCAGCATGTCGTCGTGCTGCTGCTGGGCGGTCAGCTCGGCGACCGAGCCGTCGGGAAGGAATGGCCTCACGGGCTCGGCATACACGGCCTTCGCATCAACGGAGACCCGCTCGCGCTCGGGGTACCGCAGCGCGGTGAGCTTGCCGCCGAACACGCAGCCGGTGTCGATGCAGATCGTGCCATTGAGCCAGTCCGCCTCGGGGACGGGCGTGTGCCCGTACACCACCATCGCACCGCCGCGATACTCCGCCGCCCAGTTGTACCGAACGGGCAGCCCGAACTCGTCGGTCTCGCCGGTGGTCTCGCCATACAGACAGAACTCGCGCACAGCCCCGGAGCCGCGCCCCTGCATGCTCTCCTTGAGCCCCGCGTGCGCGACGACGAGCCTGCCATCGTCGAGCACGTAGTGGCTCACGAGCGAGTCGATGAACTTGCGGATTTCCTCGATGAACTCGGGCGATTCGCCCTCGAGCTGCTCCAGCGTCTCGGCGAGCCCGTGCGTGATCTGCACGTTCCTGCCATTGAGCTTGCGCAGGAGCTTGATGTCGTGGTTGCCGGGCACGCACATCGCCCGCCCCTCGCGCACCGCGCGCATCGCGAGCCGCAGCACCGCGGGGGAGTTCGGGCCGCGGTCGACCAGGTCGCCCAGGAACAGCAGCCTCCGCTCCGGTGCGCCCTCGTGCGGTAAGGCGGGCGGCGTGAGCGACCAATCGCCCTCGGGCGCGCCCGCACGGCGCTCGATGCCATACCCGAGTGATTCGATCAACTCGACCAGCTCGTCGAAGCAGCCGTGGACGTCGCCGATGATGTCGAACGGGCCGTGCTCGTGCTTCTTATTGTTCCACAGCGGTGTGCGCTCGACCGTCGCCGCGGTAACGTCGCCCTCCGATTCGAGCACCCAGACCTGCCGGAACCCCTCGCGCTGCAGCCCGCGCCCCTGACGCCCGCCCATGCCGCGACGCAGCGCCATGCACTGGTTCCGGATGACGTGCGGCCCGAAATCGCGATCGGCGCGCCCGACGTTGCGGTCCTGGCACAGACGCTCGGGCAGGTTCAGCACGATCGCGACCGGCAGGCAGTGGTGCTCGCGCGCGAGCTGCACGTACTGGCGACGGTCCTCGGGGCGGACGTTCGTCGCGTCGATCACCGTGAGCAGCCCGTTCTTGAGCCGCTTCCCGGCGATGTAGTGCAGCACGTCGAACGCGTCGTGGGTCGCCGCCTGGTTGTTCTCGTCGTCCGAGACAAGCCCGCGGCAGTAGTCGGACGAGAGGACCTCGGTGGGCTTGAAGTGCTTGCGCGCGAACGACGACTTGCCGGAACCAGAAGGGCCTGCAAGCACCACGAGCGACAACTCCGGCAGTTGAATCGCGAAACCAGAGCGCTGTTGATACGGCATCATCGATGCTCCGTGAGCAGTGCCCGGGTAGCGGCGTGGAAACCATGAAGGAAACCCGACACTTCTCGAAGGACCGCAAGAAGCGATTCCACCTCCTGGTTCTGCTGAGACCATGCCGCTTGAGGGACCTTCTGGTCATCGACACCAACTAGAGCAAAGACGCTGGCTGGATTGTTCGTCGATTGTTCCATTAGCTCATCGAGGCCGATGGGCTTCATTGACGACTTCGCTGCATCATCTGCATCGGACCGCGACATGGGGTAGCGGAAATAGTCGCTCCGAGCGTCATGCTTCTCTATCGTGGCGATGTGTCCGGATGTAGCGGGTGGCAATTCCACGAGGCACTTGTCGATCGCCCGTAGGGACTCGGCGCTTGCCTTTAAAAGATCGCAAAGACAATCCCAAAGTGCCTGCACCGAATGGACCTTGTCGATTGGTCGGGGCTTCGATGTCCCCGCGGGCTGACACTGCGGCACGCTCTTCGGGTCACTCCCAAAATGCCGATTGAGGATGATGCAGGCTGACTTCAGGTATAGCTCAATCGCATGGCGGTAGAGGTAGCAGACAGGCAGCATGCGATTGAAGAGCGATGAACTTCCTTCTGCGTCGTTGAGCTGATCTGCTGAATTGTGAAATGCATCTGCCACCGCACCATAGCCGTCGTCAGCGTGCATGTGGAGCGGCAAGAACATGTAAATGACCATGTTTAGGGCTCCACTTGTTGAAGTGCAGTGAACACACCCATCTGCGTCGGCGAACCGACAGCCTCATCCACAGGACCGACCGGCAGGAACCGCACGGAGTAGCCGTGCTCCGACGCGACCCGCTCCGCCCACGTCCGGAACTCCTCGCGCGTCCACTCGAACCGATGGTCGCGATGGCGGAACTGCCCCGCGGGCAGCGTCTCCCACATCACGTTGTACTCCGCGTTCGGCGTCGTGAGGACCACCGCGCCCGGGCGGGCGAACTCGAACACCGCCCGCTCGAACGCCCGCAGGCGCGGCGGGTCCAGGTGCTCGATCACCTCGACGCACGCCGCCGCGTCGAACGGCTGTCCGTCGGGTCGGAGCCGCTCGTCCCGATAGATCAGCGACCCGTGCAGCAGCTCGATCCGCTGCCGCTGCATGTCCGGCAGGCGTTCCATCTTGAGCTTCTCGGAGGCCCGCTCGAGCGAGCGGATCGACACGTCCATGCCCACGATGCGTGAGAACTGGCGCTCCTTCAGCAGATCGCGCAGAAGGTTGCCCTCGCCGCAGCCGAGGTCGAGCACGCTCGTCGCGCCGCTCGCCTTGAGCGCCGCCAGCACCGAGCCCAGGCGCTGCGCGTTCAGGCTCAGCGGCTTCTCGATCCGCTCCTCTTCCGCGTCGTGCTCGCGCTCCGACGCGTCCGGGTCGGGGTCGGTCTCGACGGCGAGTCGCGCGAGCGCGTCCCGCGTCAGGCGGTGCTGGTGCTTGAGGTAGCGCCGCGCGATGAGGTCCTTCTCCGGGTGGCTTGGCAACCAGGACGACCCGCGAGCAAGAAGCTTCTCGACCTCGTCCTCGCCGACCCAGTAGTGCTTGTCGTTGTCGAGCACCGGGACCAGCACATACAGATGCTGCAACAGCATCTGCAGCGGCAGCGTGTGCTCAAGCGTGAGCGTGTAGTAGGGACCGTCACCCCAGCTCTCGAACTTCTCATCGAGCGGGTGGTGCGTCGCGGTCACCTTGTAGCCCAGCGGCTCGAACAGGCGGTGGAGCAGGTCCTCCCCGCCGCGGCTCGGGACGACCGCGAGAGTGGCCTTCAGCGGGAGCGGTGTCTCGACAAGCTCCTGCCGCTCCTTGCTCCGCCCGTTCATCGCCGTGGAGAAGAGCTTGTTGAGCGCGACGCTGAGGAACGAGGACGCGACGTACGGACGATCGTTCACGTACTGATCGAGCGTGTTCTCACCGCGCCCGCGGACGAGCCCGATCGGATCGACGTCGAGCAGCACGGCGACCTCGCAGCGATCCTCGCTCGCCTCCGGGTAGAACACGTGCACCAGCCCGAAGCCCTGCTCAAAGGACTGCACCCCTGCCGGGTTCTTGTGCAGCAGGTAGCCAAGGTCCGTCGCCGGACGATGAGTTGTTTCGATCCTGAGGACCATGCTCGACGACTCCTGGAAGCCGCGAACACTAGGAGGTGACTGCCCGAGTCGGTGCCTCTCCTTTGGTTCCGAGACGCTCGACCCCTTCGGCTGGTGGTTTCCTGGTTCGCCGACGCGGATGAGTGGATCCCAGCCCGGCGGGTCTGAGTCATCCGCAAGTCAGAGATATCGCCCCACCGGACGGGTGGGGCCTGTGGGGCAACGAACCCCCGATGCACAATCCGACCATCTATATGGAAGCACGAATGCTCGTGAACATTGCTCGGGGCGTTCGTGCGTGTCCACCCGGGTGCGTGGGTAGATGGGGTCCGAGGTGCAGATTGTGAGGGCGAGTAGTCACTTCGCCGCGTTCATCTTCGGGCGAATCTCTTCGTCGAAGTTGACGATCAGATCGATCCTGTTCGCCTGCTCGCTCGCGCTCTGCAGGATGGCCATCAAGCGCCCGTCGGGAGCCCAAGAGAAGCTTCGTATCTTCTGGTCCTTGATGCTGTAGAGCACCCTCGGCAGTGAGGCGGAGAACGTCGGCTCGGTCTTGATGTTCACGCTCACGACCTGCCTGTCGCCGTCAACGTAGCGGATTTCCGTGCCGTCGGGGCTCCACCATACTCCGCCGTCGTGCCCGTTGGTCGAGACCTGGACGCGTTCGCTTGCGGCGTCCTTCGCGCCCGACGCCGCGCCCGTGAATCGTTGCGCGTACAGCTCGTGGCGCCCGGAATCCACCGAACAGAAGACCACCCACTTCCCGTCGGGCGAGAACCGCAGGGCGTGTTCATCGGCCGGGCTGTTCAGGTAGGGCGTCGCCTTCCACGCGGCGCCGTCCGCCTCCTGCTCGAGCATCAGCACATCGCTCCTGTTGCTCTTGATATCCGTCTGAGCGACCGCCAGGAACTTTCCATCGGGTGACCAGGCATTGAGCGTCAGGTACGCGTGCTGAGCGATCGGGACCGCGAAGATCTTCACGGGCTTGCCCGATGCGGTCACGTGCCGCCCCCAGATCGAGAACTCGTCGCTTGAGAGTGAGTTGTACACGATGCTCTGGCCGTCGTTGCTCCACAGGAGGTTGTCCGTGATGCCCTCGAACGCGAGCCGGGTGGAAGTCTTGCGGGTGAGGTCCTGCAGCCACGCTTCGCTGTTCAGGTTGTCCGGGCTCGTGATCTCCACGTTTGCGAGCACACGCCCGCCATCCGGCGAGATCGCAACTCCGCTCAAGGCGCGGGCCGGCCCCGGGAGAGGCTGCGGCTGCCCCTGGTCGTCGATCCAGGCGAGGCGTCGATCTGTTGAGGATGCTTCCTGCGTCGCCATCGCGAGCGTGCCGCTCGGCGAGATGTCGAATCTGACGACCTGACCGCCGCTCCAGACCGACACAGGGTCCCCGAGGGTTCGCATCGTCTTCGGGTCGAACCGCACCGCGAGCAGGCCGGCCAGATCGCTTCTCGCCGCGACAAGAAGATGCTCCCGCGCGTTCCCATCCGCTGTTTGGATGGGCACCAATTGTGCCAGCCCGGTGTTCGGGAGCACCACGCTCCGCGTTCCGGCAACCACGTCGATCACTTCGGTGTTGACCTTGACGCTCTCGCCGGCGAGGGCGTAGCGCGTCGCGAGTATCGACTGCCCGGCGACCAGCGGGCGGAAGCAGTCCCAGCCTTCGACGCTCTGGGCACGATCTCCGCGAAGGACGACGCGAGGTTCGCCTCCCAATGCGGAAACGGCGTAGATCGTCGAATCCGCATCCGCCGCAAACACGATCTCACGGTCCGATACCCAACCCAGGATGAGGTTCGTGCCCTGGGTGAGATCGCAAATGGTCTGTGGTTTGCCCGAGGGTCGCCCGTTCTCGAGCGCGACCTTCTTGAGGTTGAACTTCGTGGCGGCGCGGTCCTTCGCGCAGGAGAACGCCACCCATCGGCCGTCCGGTGAGAGCGCTGCGTTCCTCGCTCCTTCGGTGCCTTCGATGACGGTGGTTTCATCGCGGTCGAGCCGGCGCACGACCAGCACGCCGTGCGGCTTTGCGCTCTCGAGATCCAACTCGGGCCACGCGGCATACACCACGAAGCTCGCGTCGGGGGAGAGTGTACGGGTGGGAAGGATCCTCGTGCCCCGCCAGGCGACCCACGAGGCCAGCAATGGGCGTGTTCCGGTATCCCATACCCGAACGCCCGCCAGAAGAGTTCTACTGGTGCCCAGTCATCCCTGCGCTTTGCAAGATTGAGCCCTTCGGCGAGCACGTTGAGGGGCTTTCTCGTGACCGGGACCAGAGTGAGGCCGCGGATAGCAAGGCCCAAGGATCGCCTGCGGGCTCCCTCAAGCCGACCTGGCTTCGGGGGGTGTTGGCAGGATCTGAACGACGTCGCCCGTGGGTGGCGGCACAAGCGGCCTTGCCAATCGAACCTCCGCACCGTTGGACGAGTCGGCGTGGATAGAATCTCACTCAGGCCGGTGTTCTTCGTCTCCTCGTCGGTGCGATGAGATCGCGCGGTGCAGGAGACGGCGTGCCTCGGCAATCGAATGGCGATCGGAGGATAACCATGATCACAACACGACTGTTGAGCTTCCTCGTCGCACTCCTCGTGCTCGGCCTCGCGATCCCGACGGCGGGAGCCCAGACCAACGTCAGCCCCGCCGAGGCCCGCGCCATCGCCAAGGACGCGTATATCTACGGCTTCCCCATGGTGGACAGCTACCGCATCCAGCACGCCTACTTTGTGGATACCAAGAACCCCGAGTACAAGGCGCCCTGGAACCACATCCTGAACTTCTCTCGCGTCTTCACGCCGGAAGACAAGGCCGTGCAGACGCCCAATTCCGACACGCCGTATTCCTTCCTCGGCCTCGACGTGCGTGCAGAGCCCATGGTGCTCACGGTGCCGTCGATCGAAGAGGATCGCTACTTCAGCCTCCAGTTGATTGATCTGTACACATTTAACTTCGCGTACATTGGCAGCCGCGCGACGGGAAACGGCGGCGGGAGCTTCGTCATCGCCGGGCCGGGGTGGACGGGCGAAGCGCCCAAGGGTGTGAAGCAGGTCATCCGATCGGAGACGGAGCTGGTGCTGGTTGCATACCGCACGCAGCTCTTCAACCCTGATGACATCGAGAACGTCAAGAAGGTGCAGGCGGGGTACAAGGTGCAGACGCTGTCGGCGTTCCTCGGCCAGCCCGCGCCGCCCCCCGCTCCGGCGATCGAGTTCATTAAGCCGCTCACGCCCGAGCAGCAGAAGACTTCGCTCGACTTCTTCAACATCTTGAACTTCACCCTGCGGTTCTGCCCAACCCACCCGTCCGAGACGCAGCTCATGGCGAGGTTCGCCAGGATCGGCATCGGCGCGAGCAAGACGTTTGATGCAAGCAAACTCTCGCCCGAGATGAAGAAGGCTATCGAGGATGGCATGGCCGATGCATGGGCCGACTTCGCGGGCCTGAAGAAGCAGATGGATGCGGGGAAGGTGTCCTCGGGCGACTGCTTCGGCACGCGAGAGCTGCTGGAGAACAACTATCTCTACCGCATGGCCGCCGCGGTCGTCGGAATCTACGGCAATTCCAAGCAGGAGGCGATGTACCCGCTGTACCTCGTGGATTCCAACGGGCAGGCGCTGGACGCCGCCTCACACCGCTACACCCTGCGGTTCGCGCCGGGCCAGTTGCCCCCCGTCAACGCGTTCTGGTCGCTGACGATGTATGAGCTGCCGGCGAGCCTGCTGTCCGCCAATCCGCTTGACCGCTACCTGCTCAACTCGCCGATGCTGCCGCAGTTCAAGAAGGACGAAGACGGTGGCCTTACGTTCTACATCCAGCACGAATCGCCGGGCGCGGACAAGGAAGCCAACTGGCTGCCCGCGCCCAGCGGGCCCTTCTTTGTGGTCATGCGACTTTACTGGCCCAAGCCCGAGGCGCTCGACGGCACATGGAAGCAGCCGCCACTCATGCAGGTGGAGTGAGCACGCCGTATGCAACGAAGTCTTGACCAGTGTGAACGCCATTTGAATGCGATTGCGACGGTGCTTCGCGGTGTCGTTTGGGGCCGGGACCTTCGGCGGTCCTGATTCCTGCTCCCGCCTGTTGATCGCGGGAACCCGGCTCCGGGCGAGGGGGAGGTTGATTTCGCTCGCCCCTGCGCAATAGTCTTGTCACCATGGCGAACGCTTTCCGTCATCATCACCACCACGCCCATCCCACCCGGATGCCGGAGGTGGTGTCGATCTGACGGGGCGGGAGCCCTTGATGAGACCACGCAACGCCGGCCCCGAGCCGGCGTTTTTCGTGCCCGAGTCGTCGGGGCACGCGTCGGGGATGGGCCGGCTCCAGCCAGGAGCCGAGCGTGCAAAGCCAACAGCCGAACGAAGCGATCCGTTTCGCGATTCCGAAGGGACGCATGTACGACGCCGTGGTCCGCCTGCTGCGCGACGCGGGCGTTGGTGTCGGCGCGACGTCCCGCGACTACCGACCCTCCATCGGTCTTGACATGTTCGAGGCGAAGATCCTCAAGCCCCGGGCGATTGTCGAGATGCTTGCGCGCGGCGAACGCGACGTCGGGTTCGCGGGCGCGGACTGGGTTGCCGAGCTCGATGCCGATCTCGTCGAGCTGCTCGATACCGGGCTCGACCCGGTCCGCCTGGTCGCGGCGGCTCCCGTGTCGATCCTCAGTGGGGACGCCCTGCCCCGTCGCTCGCTCGTCGTCGCATCGGAGTATGTGCGGCTTGCGGAGCGATGGACCGCCGCTCAGGGCATCGACGCGCGAGTGATGCCCTCGTATGGCGCGACGGAGGTGCTGCCGCCGGAGGACGCCGATTGCATCATCGACAACACGGCCACGGGGGCAACGCTTGCCGCCAATGGCCTGCGGATCATCGATGAGCTGATGGTGTCGACCACTCGCCTGTACGCCTCGTGCCGTGCGATGGACGACCCGCGCAAGCGTGAGCGGATCGATCGGCTCGTGATGCTGATCGGGTCGGTGCTCGAGGCGCGACGGCGGGTGATGGTCGAGGTGAATGTCCCGCGCGATCGCCTTGCGGACGTCGTCGAGGTGCTCCCGTGCATGCGAGAGCCAACGGTCGCGCCACTGCGAGGTGACGTCGGGTACGCCGTCAAGGCCGCCGTGCTGCGCGACCAGCTCGCGAGCGTCATTCCTGCGATCAAGTCGCGTGGCGGGACGGATGTCATCGTGACCATCCCCGAGCAGATCGTGCTGTGATGACGTTCATACGCCACGATGGACAGCCCGCGTTGCGTCCCGCCGCCCGGCTCGCGGATGTGCGTGCGTACGCGCCGCCCACGCCGCGCTGGGCGATCGACCTGCGGCTCGACGCGAACGAGGGCCCAGCGCCCACCGACCCGGTGCTCGACGAGGTTCGTGGCGTGGATGCCGAGGACTTGAGGCGGCATCCCGATGCGCGTCCGCTCGAACGTGACATCGCTGACGCGTGGAGGATCGATGCAAATCGCGTCGTCGTCACGAACGGCGGTGACGATGCGATCGACCGCGTCTGCCGGGCTTTCCTTGAGCCGGGGTGCGAGCTGCTCATGCACGCCCCTTCGTTCGAGATGATCCCGCGGAGCGCTCGACTTGCGGGCGCCGACGTTCGCATGATCGGATGGCAAGTGGGGGAGTTCCCGGAAGCCGCTCTTTGCGACGCGATCACGTCGACGACCGGCGTTGTCGCGCTCGTCACTCCCAACAACCCAACTGGCGGTGTCATCGACGCGGGCATGATCGCGAGGATCGCCGATCGCGCCCGCGAGGTGGGAGCGGTCGTGCTGCTCGATCTGGCGTACGTCGAGTTCGCCGAGACTGATCCGACCGGGGGCGTGCTCGGACGCGACAACGTTGTGGTGGTGCGAACGTTCTCGAAGGCGCTGGGGCTCGCGGGCATGCGGGTGGGATACGCGATCGCGCCCGTCGAGGTCGCTCCTTGGCTGCGAGCGGCTGGCGGTCCGTACCCAGTGTCGAGCGTCTCTCTGGCCGCGGCGCGACGGGCGTGGGCGGATCGAACGACGGCAAAGCAGCTTGGCATCGTGTGTGATGAAAGGGCGCGGTTGATCAAGCTATGCGCAGAGCTCGATCTCGAACCCCTGCCTTCGCAAGCGAACTTCGTCACGATCCGGTCCCGCCGGGCCGCGTGGATCTATGAGGCGCTTGGGTCGTTGGGCATAAGCGTCCGATTGCTCAAGGTCGATGGAGAGAACCCGTGGTGTCGGATCACGCTTCCCGGATGTGCAGCGAAGTTCGAGGGGTTGGCGAAGGCCCTGCGCGCGGCGGGCAATCCACAGGCCATCCTCTTCGATCTCGACGGAGTGCTCGCGGACGTGTCGGGGTCATACCATGCGACGATCATTCGCACAGCTTCCGAGTTTGGCATCACGCTCACTGCGGATGATGTGTCTCGCGAGAAGGCGAACGGGAATGCGAACAACGACTGGGTCCTGACCTGGCGTCTGCTCGCCGCACGCGGCGCCGACGTCTCGCTTGAGGCGGTGACGCGCGTGTTCCAGCGGATCTACCTCGGGGACGCTGGAGTTCCGGGGCTGCGCGAGTCCGAGCGACTCATCCCAAGCAGAGCATGGCTCGAAGCGATTCGTAGGTGCCTGCCGCTCGCGGTGGTCACGGGTCGGCCTCGAGACGAGGCCGCGTGGCTCCTCGATCGATTCGGCGTGCGTGATTGCTTTGAGACGCTTGTCGCGATGGAAGACGCACCGGCGAAGCCATCGCCCGAGCCGGTCGTGCTCGCGCTGCAAAGGCTTGGCATTACGCGCGCATGGATGATCGGCGACACGCCCGACGACGCGGTTGCCGCTCGCGCGGCGGGCGTCGTTCCCATCGGGATCACAGCGCCCGGCGATGGCCCGGGCACGCTCGAACGGGCTGGCGTCGCGCGCGTGCTCGAGGATCTCTCACGCCTGGAGGAACTGCTGCCATGACCACACTGCCGCGGATCGCGGAGGTCTCGAGATCCACGAAGGAAACGGTGATTCGATGCCGGCTTGCGCTCGATGGAACGGGCATCTGCGAGGCATGCACGGGTCTTGGATTCCTGGACCACATGCTCGACGCCTTCGTCAGGCACGCCCGCGTTGATCTGACGCTGGAAGCCCAGGGTGATCTGCGCGTCGATGACCATCACACGGTGGAGGACACGGCGATCGTGCTCGGGCGTGCGATCGACCAGGCGCTCAGCGAGCGCAGCGGGATCGCGCGGTTCGGGTGGGCGTATGCACCACTCGATGAGGCGATAGCTCGGGTCGTCGTCGATCTCGCCGGGCGGTCTCACGCGAGCGTTGAACTCGGGCTGAAGCGTGATCGACTGGGCGACGTGTCGTGCGAGAATCTCACGCACTTCTTCATGACGCTCGCAATGAACGCACGCGGCGCGATCCACGTCGACGTGATCCGGGGCGAGAATGACCACCACCGTGCGGAGGCGGCGTTCAAGGCGTTCGCCCTGGCCTTGCGGCAGGCGATCGCCCTCGATCCGGGTTCATCATGCGTGCCGTCGACCAAGGGGGTGTTGTAATGCGGGCGTGCGTGGTGCGAACCGGGGTCGCGAACATCGCATCGATCGCGGCGGCCCTGACGCGGTGCGAGATCGAGCCCGTGATCACGAACGATCGCGCGGCGATCGAGGATGCCGAGCTGTTGGTGCTTCCCGGTGTTGGATCGTTCGCGTCGGGCATGCGCGCGATCCGCGACGCTGGCCTCGATGGGGTGATCATTGAGCGAGTGATGAGTGGTCGGGCGACGCTCGCGATCTGCCTGGGGCTTCAGATGCTCGCGCGGGAGTCGGAAGAGTCCCCCGGTGTAGAAGGGCTTGGCGTGCTCGACGCGAGCGTGACACGATTTCCTGAGGGTGTGCGCGTGCCGCAGTTCGGGTGGAATTGTGTGGCGTCCGAGAGCGACACTGCGCCGTTCGAATCCGGGTACGCGTACTTCGCCAATTCCTACCGATTCGCGACGGCGCCAGCGGGTTGGGACGCGGCATACACGGACTACGCGGGAGCGTTCGTGTCCGCGTTGTGGCGCGGGCGCGTGCTCGCGTGCCAGTTCCATCCCGAGCTCAGCGGCCCTTGGGGCCTGCGGCTGATCCGGCGATGGGCCCGGGCTGAGGAGGTGTCGCCGTGCTGACGCGACGTGTGATTCCCTGCATGGACGTGCGAGGCGGGCGCATCGTGAAGGGAGTGCGTTTCGCGGGGCTACGCGACGCCGGAGACCCGGTCGAGCGCGCAATCGCGTACGAGGAGCAGGGCGCGGACGAGCTTGTGATCCTCGACATTTCCGCAACATCCGAAGGGCGCGGTGCCTGCCTGCGCACGGTCGCCGCGGTGAGAGCGGCGTTGTCGATCCCGCTCACGGTTGGGGGGGGCGTGCGGGGATTCGATGACGCGCTCGCGTTGCTCGAAGCGGGCGCAGACAAGGTCGCCGTCAACACCGCGGCCGTCGAACGCCCTGTCCTTCTCACCGAACTGTCCCAGCGCGTCGGCACGCAGTGCGTGGTGCTCGCGATGGACGTGGCGTCGAGCGAGGACGTGGACTCGTGGGAGGTTGTCACACGCTCCGGCACGGTCCGGACCGGGCTCGACGCGCTCGAATGGGGTGTTCGTGCCCAGGGCCTCGGAGCGGGCGAGATCCTGCTCACGAGTTGGGATCGCGACGGCACTCGCCAGGGATACGACCTCGCCCTGCTGTGCGCAATGTCGCGGCGGGTTCGTGTTCCGATCATCGCTTCGGGCGGGGCCGATTCATCGGCGCACATGCTCGACGCGTTCCGGGCCGGCGCCGACGCGGTGCTCGCGGCGTCGATCTTTCACGACGGAGACACCACGGTCACAGAAGTGAAGCGATCGCTCGCGTCTGCGGGCGTGGAGGTGCGTTCATGATTGTCCCGTCCATCGACCTTCGCGGGGGGAACACGGTGCAATTGATCGGGGGCAAGGAGCTCGCGCTCGACGCGGGCGATCCGCGCCCGATCGCCGAATCTTTCGGGCGTGTGGGAGAGATCGCGGTGATCGATCTCGACGCCGCGATGTCGCGCGGGTCGAACGTCGACATGATTCGGGAACTGCTCCCCATCGCCCGGTGCCGAGTCGGTGGCGGGATTCGGGACGTGCAGGCCGCGGTCCGGTGGCTCGACGCGGGCGCCGCGAAGGTGATCCTCGGGACGGCTGCACGCCCCAACATTCTTCGTGAGTTGCCGCCTGAGCGCGTCATTGCGGCGTTGGACGCTGTGGATGGCGAGGTCGTTGTTGAGGGCTGGAACACACGCACCGGGCAAAGGGTCGAGGATCGCATCGACGAACTCAAGGGGCTCGTCGGCGGGTTCCTGATCACGTTCGTGGAGCAAGAGGGGCGGATGACGGGCCTGCCGTCCGAGCGGGTTCGCGAGCTGGTCGAGCGGGCAGCGCCCGCGCGTGTCACAGTCGCCGGGGGCGTACGCGACGCGCGGGACATCGCTGCGGCCGACGAGGCGGGCGCTGATGCGCAGGTCGGCATGGCGCTCTACACGGGCGCGATGGGCATTGCGGATGCGTTCGCGGCCCCGCTCCGTTCGGACCGGGCGGACGGGCTGTGGCCCACCATCATTGTCGATGAACGCGGCGTGGCGCTCGGGCTCGCTTATTCGAGTCCAGACAGTTTGCGTGCGTCGCTCGAGACCGGACGGGGGGTGTATTTCTCTCGCTCGCGCGGTTCGCTTTGGGAGAAGGGCTCTACCTCCGGAGACACGCAGGAATTGATCCGCGTCGACGCGGACTGCGATCGCGACACGCTTCGGTTCACCGTGCGACAGCATGGACGCGGGTTCTGCCACGCGGGGACCCGCACGTGCTTCGGGGATGAGCGAGGGCTCGGCCTTCTCGAACGAACGGTGGAGGCTCGCGTGAGCGATGCACCGCCATCGTCGTATACGCGCCGGCTTCTTGAGGACCACGCCCTGATCGCGTCCAAGCTGCGCGAGGAGGCCGACGAACTCGTCAACGCGAACGACCGGGCGCACGCGGCGGAGGAACTCGCGGACGTTCTGTACTTTGCTGCTGTTGCCGCCGCGCGTCGCGGGGCGACCATCACCGACGCCGAGCGTGTGCTTGATGCACGGGCCTTGCGCATCACGCGCCGGGCGGGCGACGCGAAGGAGGAAGTCCGTGGCAATCGCTGAGTTGCTCCGTCGCGTCGAACCTTCCGAGATCCGCCGCGCCCGACCAAGCCCTGTCGATGATCAGACGCTCGCCGCTGCGGCAGAGATCGTGAGGATTGTCAGGGACCAGGGCGAGCCCGCGGTACGCCATTACGCCGAACGCTTCGGCGAACGTCGTCCGGGGGAGCCCCTCTGCCTCGATCGGAGCGAGATGCGCGCTGCTCTTGGTTCGCTTGTTCCCGAGGATCGCGGCGCCCTTGAGCGCGCCCACGAGCGCATCCTCGCCTTTGCGTCGGCTCAACGGCGGACGCTCCACGATCTCGAATGGCCGATCCCGGGCGGCCGCGCGGGACACACGATCGAGCCGATCGAGGCGGTCGGCTGTTACGCTCCCGCGGGGCGGTATCCGCTGCCATCATCGGTCCTCATGACCGCGGCCAGTGCGCGAGCCGCGGGGTGCGAGCGCGTCGTGGTGGCCTCGCCCGGGGCGCGACCGGTCATGCTTGCGGCCGCGGCGATCGCGGGTGCGGACGAGTTCCTCGCAGTAGGCGGCGCGCACGCGGTGGGAGCGATGGCGCACGGGTTCGAGGGATTCGATCCGGTGGACAAGATCATCGGCCCGGGCAATCGCTGGGTCACGGCCGCGAAGCTGGCCGTTTCGGGCGTCGTTGGCATCGACATGCTCGCGGGCCCGAGCGAGCTCGTTGTGCTTGCTGACGAAGGGGCGGATGCGGTCCTCGTCGCGGCGGACCTTCTCGCGCAGGCGGAGCACGACACCGACGCGCGCGCGATCCTCGTCACGACGTGCGAGCGGTTGGCGCGCGGAGTCGAGGCGGAGCTCGCTCGCCAGCTTGACGGGATGAACGCACGAGAAGACGTGCTCGCCGCGCTGTGCAACGGGTTCGTGTGCGTAGCGCGAGATCTTGAGGAGGCGGTTCGCGTCGTGGACGCGATCGCGCCCGAGCACCTTGAGATCATGACCATGGATTCGGAGCGCGTCGCGGCAAGTGTCCGACACGCCGGCGCGATCTTCGTCGGAGCGGCTGCGGCCGAGGTGCTGGGCGATTACGGCATCGGTCCCAACCACACGCTTCCAACAGGGGGGACGGCGAGGTTTCGCGCGGGGCTCTCGGTCGTGGATCTTGTTCGGCATCGGACCTGGGTTCGCATTGATGACCTTGCGACCGCCGAGCACGTGATCTCGGACACCCGGCGTCTGGCCGATCTGGAGGGGCTGAGTGCGCACGCGAGATCGGCGGCGTTACGGGCCGGGGCGTGAGCGATGCGTGTGCCGCGCACGTGCGGGGAGCGGGGCCCCATCTCTTCGTACGCATCTTTCTCAAGAGTCTGGGGGCACGAGCATAAGAGCAGCGTGCGGATCGTAAGAGACAGTGTTGCCGCATGCGCGGTCGTCGTGAGAGATGGGAAAGGTCGATGGCTGTCGCGTTCACCGGGAGAACCAGACGCCGCGTTTTCGGGCTCCAGTGGCGGATCTGGGCAGCAAAGGGTTCAACTGGCGTCCAGTCCCACCGATTCATTGTGAAGGGCTCCGATGGGACTCCCCTCGGAGGGCCTTTCCGTTCTTGCCTACCTTTGCCATCCTCTCGTGAGTATGACACTCGCGAGCGTGCTCAGGTCAGCCGAGCGGTCCTTGGGATAAAAAGTCACGAAAGTTGACGATTCAGGCCCGCCTGTCCCTCCTCTTCCTCTAGGATGCCCTCAGGAGAGGACGCTCCAGAAGCACCCTGTCGTTCGTCAGGAGCCCAAGGGGTCTGGTAGCGACGGCCACTCGCGGAAGAGAGAGGTATCGACTCATGACCAGGATGACTCTCGGCGCGATCGCGGCACTCATGAGCGCTAGCGCGGCACACGCGGACGTGACGTTTACGATCGTCGAGTCCGGGGCCAACGTCCTCGTGACCGGCACCGGCAGCTTCGACTTGACTGGGCTCACACGCACTCGGGAGGCGTACAACACCGGGAGCATCGGCAACTACACGTGGCCCCAATTCGGCGGGATTAGTGTGGGCGTGCAGACGCTCGTCGACGTGTACGACCTGGTCAGCGGCGGGTACGTGCCCTTTGATCAGACGGGCGCCGAGCCGTACGGGGCGGGGGGCCAGCAAGGCACGAGCCCGTTCGGCGATGCCGTCTGGGGCGGGGACTACTTCGGCCTCTTCATCACGAGTTCGAGTTCGGGGGGCGGGCCCACCCTCTACGACTACGGCGTGTTCGTCCCCACCGGGTATCAGTCGGGCACTGTGCTCGACGGTTCGGTCGAGATTCTGGACGAGTCCTTTGCTTCGCTGGGCATGGATATCGGGACCTTCGTCTCGCACTACGACAACAACACGGTGACCATCCGCGTAGTCCCCGCGCCGGGCGGCGCAGCGGCGTTCGCGTTTGGGGGCGTGCTCGCGTCGCGCCGTCGGCGGCGTTGAGTTCTTGCGTTGATCGATAGCGGCGCGTCCGCCAGAAGAGGATGGCTTGACGGGAGCGAGCCGGAAGGAGAGACGGAGATGGTCTACAGGGTGTTGATCTCTGGTATCGTGGCGTCGGCCGCGTGTTCGCACGCCTTTGCCCAGTCGGATTGGTCGGGCGTGCTGTCGGAAGAATCATTCGCGATCTACGACGACAAGAACCCGGGGTTCTATTACAACGACGCCAGCATCTCGGTCGCGACGAGCGATACGCTTTCGTTCGATTTCAGCGCGGTCGGCGACACCGAGTTCTCGTTCACGTGGGCGGCGCCCGCCGGCCAGTTCATCGAGATCGCGGTCCCGGATTTCCTTGCGTCGTCCCCGTTCGTCAAGCTGAGATTCGGCGCTTTGGGGTCGGGGATCTTCAGGGAATCGGACATCTTGGACTACACTGTCTTCGGCGAGTCCGGCACGCCATTGCCAGCGGTCGCCGCGGACATGCGCGTCTACTCCACCGGGCTGACTGCCCAGATCGTTTGGAATAATCTGACGCCGGGCGAGACCTACCGGTTCCAGTCCATCACCGGGACAGCCACAGCCAGCGCGAACGTCCAGGACATCATCGTGGACGCGACAGTCTATGAGTTTGGCATCTTCGGCTCCTACAGGTCCGAGGGCGACGGCTCTGACGCCCCGGGCCCGTGGATCCGCCTCGTGCCCGCGCCCGGCACGGCCGGTCTGTTTGCTATCGGTGGCATGGTTGCTGTCCGTCGGCGGCGCTCCGTGTGACCGTCGGCGGGACGCCATCGGTTTCATTGCGAAGCCAGAATGCGCTCCCCTCGCTCCCCGAGGCCGACCTGCGATGCGAAGAGTGCAACTGGAGTTCTGACGCTCTGATCTGCGGATGGTGTCGCCCGCAAGCCTTGGCATGCGGGCGTTATCATTTTAGCGCCCGATGGAGGTTTCGATCATGGCTTTGACGGGCAAAGAGCATCTTTCGCGGTCTCGTTGATGGCCGGGTGTATGACATGAAGAAGGCATTCAATGATCGTGGGGCGATCGTGTTCCCTGCAAGCCGACAGCATCGCGAGGTGAAGCGTGAGGGTGTCTCCTACGAGGACAACTACAGGGGGAATGCGCTCGCGGCGATGCGATAGAAATTCGATTCCATCGTGCGTACGACGATAAAGACGTCGCTCGCATGATTGGTCGCCTGCTTGCCATGCCCGAGTTCGCACGGCTGGCGCAGGCGAGGATCACCTATCAAGGCTGCGTCATCATGATTTAGTCCCCGGCATGGTGGTGGTTCGCCAATACTCTCAAGCAACGGACCTGGCGCACCGCTCGCTTACGCGGGACGTGCGAGCACCGTGTCGAGCTGCTTGTAGCAGGCCTCCATACCTTCATCCATGCCGGAGCAGAGGGCGCCATCGCGGGCTTCCTTCGATTCGTACGTCTGTATGATGCGCATCGTGGTGACGCCGTCCTTCTCCGCGAATTCGTGCGATTCCACCAGCGTGCCGATCACCTCGCCGGAGCCCAGCTTCATCGTCTCGGTGTGCACGGCTCGTTCGTGCGGCACTATCTCGGTGAACACACCCTCGATGGTCATGGCCTGACCATCCTCCTCGCCCTTGAATTCCAGGTGGAGAGCGCCGCCCACACGGGGGTCGCACTCGCAGATCGACAATGTCCAGCCCGGGGGCGGCATCGTCCAGCGGCGCATCTTGTCCGGCGTGAACATCGCCTCCCACACGAGGCGACGCGGCGCGTCGAACGTGCGCGTGAGGACGATCGTCGTGTCCGTGGGTGTAGAAATCTGCAAGACGTTCGCGGGTGAGGGACTCATGGCGGGGTTCCTATGGAAAGATCAACGCCGGCGGGAGCGAGGCTGCTCCTCGGACTTCATCTCATCAAGCAGCGAATCCAGCGCTTCAAATCGCGCCTCCCAGTGCTTGCGGAACTGCTCGGTCCACTGCACCGCTTCCTCGAGCGGTGCGGCGTGGAGACGGCAGAGATGTTCCCGCCCGACGACGCGCCGGCGGACGATCCTGGCCCGCTCGAGCACGCGCACGTGCTTGGTCGCCGCGGGAAAGGTCATCTTGAGCGGCGAGGCGAGCTCGCTGAGATTGCGCTCCCCGGCGGAGAGCTGGCGGATGATCGCCCGCCGGGCGGGGTGGGCCAGGGCGTGGAAGACGAGATCCAGTCGCGGCGATCGATCCAATACCATGTGGTTTAATATACCAGATGGTTGTACGATGTCAACCGCGATGCTCCACACCCGGCATGGCTTTTCGCGCGATCGGCTGTGGCGGAGGAGCAGGGGCCGCGAAGGCCTTGGAGCCACATCCGGAGAAGGCCAATACGGGTGGGAGCCTCACGCCCCGTGGGGGCAGGGGTTACGACGCGTCCTCGCGCACGCTCGGCGGTTCGTCGGTGGGCTGGCCGAACCAGAGCCAGATGCCGTCGGGGTCGCGGACCTCGAACTCCTTCATGCCGTAGATCGTCACGCGCACGTCGGAAACGGGCGCGCCGCGGCGGATGAGGTCCTCACGAAGCGCGACAACGTCGTCGGAATTCACGTAGAAAATCTGGTAGTCCCGACTCCTCGGGCTGACGTCGGCGCGGACGTCATCGGGCGGCGGCGCGTTGAACATGATCTCCACGCCATCGCGCGAGAGCGAGCACCACACGGGCGGATCGCCGAACGTATCGCCCAGGGTGAACCCAAGCTTCGTGCAGTAGAAATCGATCGTCCGGCGCAGGTCGGTCACGGCGAGCATGGGACGCAGGTGCGTCATTCGTGGTGTCATGGCTCAAAGCGTCCAGATCGAGAGGGGGTCCGATGATCCTCCAATGCGGCTTCAACGCGAAGCGTACTCGCGAGTCTGATCGTGTGCGCGACTGCGTGTGGCGTGAGCCCGGATCGTGCGCACGACAAGTACGACGAGGATGCCGACGCTGAGCGAGAGGAGCGTCCATCTCAGCACCGCGGCGGCGCCGAAGGACAGGCCGATGCCGGTAAAGAGGAGCGCGTACGCCGCGAAGCAGGCGGGGCACTTCGGCATGAGCGCCAGCGTGGCGATGGGGGCCGCCCACTGGACCAGCGTAATCCCGCGAAGGATGAGCGGTCGGCGGGCTGCGGGTGGTTCACTCGCCCCGGCTTCGGTGTGGGAAACGCAGCATCGCATGGGCGTGTCCTCCGGTGCGCACTTACCGCGGGAGCGGCGCGGTGATGCCGGGCTTCTCGGCCCAGGGAACGATGAAGTTGGTGTCGTCGTAGCGATCGTGGTGGCGCACCCAGTTCATGCCGCCGTCACGGTCCTCGTCGCGTCCCTTCGGCGTGATGTCGATGAAGCGGTAGGCGGTGATGAACTCTTCGAGCCCGCGGGCGAAGGTCGAGTACGTGTTGTAGATGTTGCCATCGTCGTGCCTGATGAACACGGACAGCCCGGGCTGCTCGCGTATGGGGCCGGGCTTGCGATTGAAGTTGTAGACGGCGTTGCCTCCGGTGATCTCCTCGTCGGTGAAAGAGACCGCGAAGTCCCGCCCGAACTCGGCGGTCGGATCGGAGACCCAGGGGAAGGTCCATCCCATACGCCTGCGGAAGGCCTCGATTTGTTCCACGGATGCTCGCGAGATCGTGACGAGAGAGATGTCGCGGTGCGCGAGGTGCACGACCAGGCGGTCGTAGTGGTCGGCCATGAACGAGCAACCCATGCAGCCCTGCGACCATGTCGGATCGAACATGAAGTGGTACACGACGAGCTGGCGCCGCGGGCCGAAGAGGTCGGCGAGCCGCTTGCGACCCGTGGGCGCGTCGAACGCGTAGTCCTTCTCGACGCGGACCCACGGAAGCTCGCGGGCCTTCTGGGCCAGCGCGTCGCGCTGGCGCGTGAAGGACTTCTCGGCGGCGAGCAGCTCAAGGCGTTCTTTCAGCCACTGCTCACGGGAAACGACGCGATGATCGGTGGTGGACAAGGTGCTTCTCCTTGGATGGAAAGGATGGACTCGGATGGAGGATCGCAGGCCTATCGCGTGCGAAGTTTGAACTCCGCGATCTGCTTGATCCGCTGCACGGCGTGCGCCCATCCCTCGGGCATCCCCTCGTAAAATCCCTGCGGAAACAGGCCCATTCCCTGGTGGTGCAGCGTGAGGCGGGTGCCGTCGCCCTCCGCAACGAGGCGGTACTGCACGTGGTTGAGCGCGGGGAATGACATGGGCATGGGCCCGACGAGCTCGAGCAGCGTCGGCGCCTTGATGACCTGCACGTGCCCCCACAGGTGCCCGAACGGATGCCCGCCCGCCTCGCCGCGATCGCGATACCAGCGCCCGCCCGGCCAGGGCTCGATCTTCATCGGGAAGGGTGTGCCGTCGGGCATCTGGCTGCCCGGGCCGAGCTCTTCGAGCACGGCCTCGAAGGCCAGCTCGGGCGGCGCGGCGATGAGGATCTCCTTGCGGGTATCGATGGTCTGCACGATGTTGGTGGTCATCTGGGCTCCCTTCGTTCAGGCGTTGCGCTTTGTGTTGGCGGCCTCGCGCTGCTTGCGCTCCGCGCGTTCCTTGATGCGGTCGAGCTGGTGCGTCCAGAACTGTTCGTACTGCTTGAGCCAGTCAAACATGGTCTTGAGCTCCTCAGGTTGGAGTCGGTACACCCGCTGCTGGCCGAGCCGCTCGACCGAGAGGATCCCGACCTCGCGGAGCACGCCAAGGTGCTTGGACACCGTGGGCTGGGGGAGGCTCAGTGCGGCGACGATCGCGCCCACCGCGAGGGGGCCATTCCGGGCGAGCAGGTCGATGATCGCGCGGCGGCGCGGCTCGGCGACCGCGTTGAAGGCGTCAGTGGTGGTGGGGGCGCGGGCCATGTGCTGAATATATTCTACTATGAGAATATATCAAGGCGTTCGGCGAGATTTTCCGGTTTTTGGGAAAGCGGCGGGGGACCGGGGGTCAGTGGCGGCGGGAGTCCAGCAGGTCGAAGAGCTCGGCGGGCGGGATGGGCATGACGTGCCCCTCGCCGTCGCGGATGGTGAGCGAGCAGTCGACGCCGGCCTTCTTCAGGTCGTCGCGGGTGCGCTCGGCCTTATGCACCCAGGTGGGGTCTTCACCACCGACGTAGAGCGCGAGGGGCATGTTCGCGAGTGCTTTGACGCGCTGCCGCGCCGCGCCGCGCGCCATCAGCCCGGGAAGCACGGTGAGCGAGGCGTAGCGATCGGGATGCTCGAGCGCGGCGACGAACGCGGCGCGCCCGCCGTTGCTGACGCCGGCGAGGTGAGGCTTGCCGCCCTCGATCGTGTACTGCGCGCCGACGTCATCCATGAGCTTCGCGAGCGGATCGAGGCGCGACTCAAAGAGCTTCGCAAAGTCCGGGTTGATGGGAGAGACGACGATCCACCCGCGGCGTTTGGCCTCCGCTTCCCAATACATGCGCAGGCCCGTCTCGACCATCGCCTCGTCCTGCGCGCCGGGCGGCAGCGCGAGGAGCACGGGGTGCGGCTTTGCGGGGTCGAAGTTGTCGGGAAGGAGGAGGGCGTAGCGGAGCTGCTTCGTGCCGATGTCCAGCGTGTGGTAGCGCTCCGCGCCAGCAGAGGCGTTCGCGGGCGTGCTCGCCGCGGCGGGCGGAGTGCTCGCATCACTCAGCGGCTTCGACCCGATCGCGATCACGTCGCCCATGTCCGACGACTGCGCGAAAACGACGACCGAAGCGTGGCTCCGATCGACCCCTCGCGGCACATCGAGGCGGATGGTTGCGGTTCCACCCGCGACTGTCGCGGGCGATGCCGCGCGGGCGACGCGGTCGTGTGTGAGCGTGCGCCCGGCGTTCTCGCCCGCGGTGACCTTCGAGCGGAGCCCATCCTCGACGAGCACGCCGATGACGATTGAATTCGGTGGGAGCTCGGGCAGCGACGTGGAGATCGTCGCGACGTCATCGCTCAACGAAAGTGAGACATTGAGGGACGCGCACTCGAACCCGCGTGCGACGCTCAGCGCGCCCCGCCCCGCGACGCGATCGCTCCCGACGAACGCCGCATGACCATTGACGATCATCTGCGGCGTGTACACGCCCGCGCCCTCGGTGCCACGGGCGTCCATCGCGGCGGCGTAGTCGCGCTGCCGCTGCGTCGCGAGGGGGATGGAGAAGGGCTCCTTCCAGCCCAGGTTGTCCCAGTAGTCGACGTGCCACGCGATGAGGATGGTGTCGCCCGAGCGGGCGGCGGGGGAGCGGGCGAGCTCGTGGAGGTACGCGTCGGCGGGCGGGCACGAGCTGCACCCCTCGCTGGTGAACAGCTCGACGAGCGTCGGTCCCGCGAACGAGACCGAGGCGGTGAGCGAGCAGGCGAGGAATATGCTGCGGAACGGCGCGAGCGGACGCATGGAGAGGTCTCCCGAGGTGCTTCCTTCGCTCAACAACCCTCTTCGCTCAACAACCCCGCGGGGCGGCGTATTTCCGCGCCGTACATTCTCGCGATCGGCGCTCGCACGCTCGGCCAATGCCACGTGATCCGCGGACGAGCGTGAGTGAGTCGGGCCTAGGCCTGCACGGCCCGGCGGAGTTGCTCGCTGTCGATCTTGACCATGCCCATCATCGCCTGCATGGCCCTGGCGGCCCGCACCGGATCGGGGTCGGCGATCAGGTCGATCAGCAGCTTGGGATCGATCTGCCACGACACGCCGAAGTGGTCCGTGATCCAGCCGCACGCGACCGGCGTCCCGCCCGCCGCGACGAACTTGCCCCAGTACTCGTCCACCTGCTCCTGCGTGTCGCAGATGACGGCGATGGAAACGCCCTGGCTGAACGTGAATTGCGGCCCGCCGTTGAGGGCGGTGAACGGGCGGCCGTTGAGCGTGAAGTCGATGGTCATCACGCTGCCCGCCTTGAAGGGGGCCTGGGGCCCGAGGTCGGGCGTCCGCGTGATGCGCGTGATCTCCGAGTTCGGGAAGATGGAGGTGTAGAAGCGTGCGGCGGCTTCGGCCTGGTCATTGAACGTCAGAAAGGTGCGGATGTCGGGCATGGGCCCATGCTACAGGAGGCCGCGCGGCGTGTCGAGGGGGCGTGCGAAGCGAGAAGGCCCGGGCGAGTCGCCGAGCTCTGGGCTCGTGTCAGGGTGCGCGGACGGGCAGTTGGATCCGGGGCTAGGCTTTCCCGCCGCATTTCCGGCACAAGAGGAGCGAACACATGCCCGTCGCCAAGGCCTACGCCGCACAGTCAGCCAATTCTCCGCTGGGCCCGCACTCGCTGAAGCGTCGCGACCCGGGCGAGAAGGACGTCGCGATCGACATCCTGTTCTGCGGCGTGTGCCACTCGGACCTGCACATCGCTCGCAACGAGTGGGGGTTCACGACCTACCCGTGCGTGCCGGGGCACGAGATCATCGGGCGCGTGACGAAGGTCGGCTCGGGCGTCAAGAAGGTGCGCGAGGGCGATCTCGTCGGCGTGGGCTGCATGGTGGACTCGTGCCGCAAGTGCCCGAGCTGCCAGAAGGACCTCGAGAACTACTGCGACGTGGGCGCGACGTTCACGTACAACTCCGAGGACCGCCACGGCACGGAGCCGATGACGCACGGCGGATACTCGACGGCGGTGACGGTCGACGAGCGGTTCGTGCTGCGGGTTCCCAACGGGCTGGACCCGGCGGGCGCGGCGCCGCTGCTGTGCGCGGGGATCACGCTGTACTCGCCCCTGCGGACGTGGGGGGCGGGGAAGGGCAAGAAGGTCGCGATCGTGGGCCTGGGCGGGCTCGGGCACATGGGCGTGAAGCTCGCGCGGGCGATGGGGGCGCACGTGTCGCTGCTCACCACCTCGCCCGGCAAGGCCGAGGACGCGAAGCGGCTTGGGGCGCACGAGGTCATCATCTCGCGCGATGAGGCGCAGATGGCGGCCCACGCGAACGCGTTCGACCTGATCGTCAACACCGTCTCGGCGTCGCACGACCTCAATCCGCTGATCAACCTGCTCGCGCTCGACGGCACGATGTGCCTCGTCGGCGCGCCCGAGCACCCGCACCCGCCGCTCGCGGTGATGCCCATGCTGTTCCGTCGCCGGCGCCTGGTGGGCTCGCTGATCGGCGGGATCAAAGAGACGCAGGAGATGCTGGATTTCTGCGGCGAGCACGGGATCGTGTCGGACATCGAGCGGATCCCGATGCAGTCGATCAACGAGGCATACGAGCGGATGCTCCGGAGCGACGTGAAGTACCGCTTCGTGATCGACATGGCGTCGCTCAAGGGCTGAGCCAGGCAATCCACTGATCCCGGTGAAGGGCACGCACCGTTGTGCGTGCTCTTTTCTTGCGCGCGGCTCCTTGAGTGCGGAGCGGCGCCGCGCAAAGCACGACCCGCGGGCGTGGGCCCGCGGGTCGCGTGTGACGCATCAGGATGTCTCACGCCGCGCGGGCCGGCGTGCTCGTGGGCTTAGCAGCCCTGCGAGTAGAGGTTGAGGAAGGCGAGGAAGTCGGAGGAGTTGAAGACGCCAGCCGGGGCGGCGAGGTCGGCGCGGGGGGCCATCGCGGAGTAGTCGTTGAGGAAGGCGAGGAAGTCGGAGCTGTTGGGCTGGCCGCCCGAGGCGTCCCAGTCGCCGAGGCAGCCACCCGCGGCAACGTAGTCGTCGTTGTCGACGATGCCGTCGCAGTTGACGTCGCCGCCGGAATAGCCGGTGCCGGTGTCGCCGAAGTTGGCGGCGATGGTCGCGAGCTCGCTGCTCGAGACGGTGCCGTCGAGGTTGAGGTCGCCGAGCTGCGTGCCGAGGACGGTCACGACGATCTCGGAGACGTCGCTCGCGTCAACGATGAGGTCGCCGTTCATATCGCAGGAGAGGTCGATGGTGGCGGCGTCGTCAAGATTCGACCAGTCGCCGAAGTTGGCGCAGACGTAGTCGATGTCATCGATGCCGATGACGCCGTCGTGCCCATTGGGGACGAAGCCCTTGGTCACGTGGAAGGTGCCGGCGGAGACGGCGGGGCTGGCGACGTCGGCGCGGGCGTCGCCGGCCTTGTAGGCGGCGCCGGTGGAGTGCGTGGCGGAGTAGCCGAAGACGTTGCCGCCGCCGGCGTTGTCGACGGCGGTGAAGCCGGCCTTGCGGTCGAGGTTGCCGCCGACGAGGTACAGGCCATCGGCCCAGTAGCGGGCGTCCTCGGCGTCGAAGTTACCGTCGCCGTTGAAGTCACCGATGATCTCGGGCGAGTAGTTGGCGCCGACGTTGAACGCGGGGTTCTGGAGGGCGGCGACGAGGTTGGTGGTGTCGGCGGTGGTGCGGGCGCCGTCGCGGTTGAAGTCGCCCGCGATCTTGAGGTTCATGGGCAGGGCGGTGGCGTAGTTCAGGAAGGTGCCGTCGCGGCAGACGTAGCGATCGGAACCGGCGTTGCCGTCGGAGTAGCTGCCGCCCGAAGTGCGCTGCGGCACCAGGCCGGCGGAAGAGGTGTTGAAGGAGGTAAACGCGGCGTTGCGGAAGACGTTCGAGAAGTTGCCGCTGGTGCGGGTGTCGTCCTGGACGGCCTGCACGAACGCGGCGTTGGGGATCAGCTCGCAGGGGTTGAGCGGGTTCGGAACGAATTCCGACGCCGCGACGAGCAGGTACTGCGACGCGAGGAACTCCGCGGGCGTGAAGGGCACGCTGAAGCCGGCGACGAAGGAGTCGATCGACTTCGTGATGTTGTTGACGTACTCCGCCGCGTTGGGGTTGTTCATCTGGGGGTTGCCGTTGGAGTCGCCGCCGTAGGTCGCGCTCGCCGCGCGGGGATCGCCGATGTGGGCGATGATGGCGGGGCCGAGGATGTGGTAGCCGTCGTTCTCGTTGGCGAGGCCGAAGAAGGTCACGTTGTCGACGGTCGGGCGGGCATAGACAGTGGCGGACGCGTCGGAAACATTGTTGCGCACGCCGAGGAGCTCAAGGCGGCCGGCGGTGAGCCAGCTTCCGATGCCGCGATCAGCGGCGGTGTGCCCGATCGCGAGGCGGTGGTTCTGGGTCGTGCCCTCGTTGCGGCTCGAGCCACCCTTGTTGGAGGGCTGGAAGTTCGGGCCGAGGCGGTCGAGCTGGCTGTCATCGGTCTGGGCGCCGATGTTCTCGCCCACGCACCACGAGGGGTCGAGGCAGATGCCGTTCGAGAACGCGTTACGCGTGCCCGAGCCCGAGTCACGCGTGACGGCGACGAGGTTCTCGCCGTTCTCGCGACGCCCCGAGGCGAAGAGGTGGCGCAGGTCGGACTGATCGATCTGCTGGAGGCCCACGCCGAAGTTCACGATCGCCGCGACGGGGACGAGGGTGATGGAGGTATCGAAGATGGTGTTGGTGTCGGGGCTGGCGGTGTTGATGTTGTAGGCGCCGAGGCTGCGGAGCTTGTTGGTGCGGCCGTTGACGGTGCCGTCCTTGTTCAGGGAGACGAGGCCGTTGTTGCCGTAGCCGATGGCGCCGGGCATCGCGACGGGCGACGCGGTGCCGGAGACGGTCGCGAACCACACGGTGGGCACGTCGAGGGTGGCGAGGTCGGCCTGCCAGCCGGTGCCCGCGGAGTTGTCCGTGGTCGTGACGGTCGCATAGGAACCGTCGGTCAGCGAGCGGTTCGGCGCGCCGCCGGGGTTGTTGGCCTGGTAGGGGCCGGTGGTCGCGGTGCCGGTGTAGTACAGCGTGCCGTTGACCGAGGCGCCGTCGGCGGCGCGGGTCACGTCGAGGTCAACGCCGTCGGCGGTCGTCACGTACGAGTCGCCCCAGGCGAGCAGCTCGGCGAGGCCGTTGCCCGAGCCCACGGCGCGGTACTGGAGCTGCCACCAGTGGTTGCTGGCGAAGGGCGCGGTGACGTCGAACGGGATCAGGTTGTCGCCGGTGACGCTGTTGCCGTTGACGTCGAGGAACTCGTTGCCCTGAGCGAGCGAGTCGCGGAAGAAGGCGCGCTGGGCGGTCGCGCCGGTGATGTTGACCGAGAACGGCTGCGCGGTGGCCATGCCGCACGCGAGGCCGCACGCGGCCAGGATCGACAGATTACGGTTCGTATTCGTCATGACTGGAATCCCCTTGCTGATCTCTCGTGGAAAACGGAACGATGGGCTTGCACGGACGAGGCGGTGTGGGTCAGGACGCGTCGCACGCGCATACGGACAGCGGGTCGCGCTCCGAGCGCGATTCGCCTGAGTTCTCTGTGCTGGGCGGCGATCTCTCTCTCGCCGGCCTTGTCCAGGAAGCACGACGCCGCCCTTTCGAGCGGCGTGCGTGTGTGGATTACTGCGGCTTCTGGACGCCGTTGTTCCCGGTGAGGCTCCAGAACTTGTCGCCCCACAGACGCTTCTCAATAGTCTCTTTCACCGTGAGCGTCTCGACGTGCCCATCGACGAACGCGAAGTTCGCCTTGTCACCGGCATGGTGACGTCCCACGGCGTTCACGATCGCGCGGGTGGCGCCGTCGATGACCCCGGCGAGCTTGTCGACGTCCGCGGTGTCGAGGATGTCCGAGGGGTCGGGGTACTTGAATCGATCCTGCGGGCCGCCGATCGGCTCCGCGTAGACGTCCTGGCCCGAGCTACGGCCGACGAAGGGCGTGATGGGGCGGTGCGACTTCACCTCCCAGCCGCCGGTGTCGGACGAACCCTTCTGGATGCTCCGCCAGCCGTTCTCCCGGCTGTAATAGAACTCCGTGGCGAGGATGGTGCCCGCGCCGCCCTTGGCCGCCGCGTCAACCTTCGACACGCGGACGAGCTGATTCTTGCGGGGCCCTCCTCCGTCGAAGAACTTGTTGCGGGGGAAGATCGCCGCGTTGCCCGTGTAGGCCATGCGCCGGGCCTGGCGGTCCTTCACGTCGCCGCCGGGCGCGATCTGCCCGGGCTCCGAGTTGTCGATGTACTGCGATCCGCCCCAGTTCGTGGCGGGCGCGCCGCCGGAGGGCACAGTCGGGCAGGTGAACGCGTCCTCGGCGACGCCGGCGCCGCCTTCCTTCCCGTCGAAGAGGGCCCACGACCAATGCACGTAGCCGTTACCGGGGCTCGGATGGCTGAGCTGCTGATCCGCGAAATTCCAGGAGCCCGTGGTCTGATCCGCACCATACACGTACGACGGCGGGAAGTAGTCCTCGCTCGA
The DNA here is from genome assembly GCA_034004365.1 of Phycisphaerales bacterium. Lineage (GTDB taxonomy): Bacteria > Planctomycetota > Phycisphaerae > Phycisphaerales > UBA1924 > JAVEWV01. Next base: position 58,557 of record JAVEWV010000013.1, on the reverse strand, counting down.
CGCGTAGGTGATGACCGCGGTCGCGACGGTCCGGGTATTGACGGCACAACGCGCCTGCTGCGCAGCGGAGCGCGCTTTACCAAGCGCGGGCAACAAGATGCCGATGAGCAGGGCGATGATGGCGATGACGACGAGCAGCTCGATGAGGGTAAACCCTCGCGAGGCGTTCGGATGCTTCGGGGCAATCATGCAGCGCGCTCCACAAGAGAGTGATGCCCGTCCATTCCTTGGACGGGATTACATCCTTGCTCTTGGGGAAATTGCTCGGATGAAGCGTGCGTTCAGATTGTGTGAAAGGTACGCCCCGCCGGAAGTGGTGGGGAGTAGCTCCGGGAGCGGAACAAACATTAAGACAGAGTAAAAATTCGATCCCGCATACCCGGTTTGGGTTAGGCGAGGAACTGGTACATCATGATCGACTTGTTCGTCGTCGTGCGATTCTTTCCCAGGATCGCCTCGTGCTTGAACTGCTCGGGCATCATGCGCTCGGGGATCTCGTAGAACCCCAAACGTGCGAAGAAGCCTGGCTTTTTGGTCAGCAGGATCAGGCGGTCGATCTCGAGCGCCGCGGCGTTCTCCATCAGGAACCGCACGACCATGCTGCCCACGCCGTGCCCCTGGCACGCGGGAGCGACAGCGATGGAGCGAATCTCGGCGAGCGTCGGCGAGAACACCGACAGCGCACCGCAGGCCAGGATGCCCGCAGCCTCGTCGAGCTCGTCGAACGCCACGACGAACTCGCCGAGGCGCTGGAGCACGTCCTCGTGAGAGACGTGGAGCATCACGCTCTGGTCCGCCCATGTGTTGACGAGGTGCGCGATGCGCGGCGCGTCAGGAGGAAGGGCCGAGCGGATCCGCATGCGGCGCACGGCGTCCGGCGCGGGCGTTGCGAGGAACGCCGCCTCGTGGTCATCGGTCGCGATGGGCTGGGTCGGGTTCACGGTGCCTTCGGGAACGAACTGCGGTTTGCCCTCGAGCGAACTCGAGCGAGGGAGGACGCGGCGCGGATCGGTGCTCGGGATAGACGCGGCGCGGGGGATCAATGCGGTCGGGCCTCCGCGAGGCGACCGGCGGCATTGGCGTGCAGACCGCGGGCCCGCTGCTCCACGTGCCCCATGTGCTCACCCACCCGCGCGGGCGACGTCCCGCCCAGCGTGGCGCGCCGGGCGATCGCCGCCGCGGGCTCCAGGCGCGCAAAGACGCCGTCGTCGATCCGACGCTCGAACCGTTGCAACTCTTCGAGCGGGAGCTCTTCGAGCCTCAGCCCGCGTGCGATGGCGTGCCGCACGATCCGCCCGACCACCTCGTGCGCGTCGCGGAACGGGACGCCCCGCTCGGCGAGATAGTCGGCAAGCTCCGTCGCGTTGGAGTATCCGCCGCGGGCGGCGTCGAGCGTCCGCTCGCGATCGACGACGATCGTCTCGATCACCAGCGCGCTCATCCGCAGGCACATCGAGGTGTGGTCCATCGCGTCGAACAGCGGCTCCTTGTCCTCCTGAAGGTCCTTGTTGTACGCCAGCGGCAGCGCCTTGCACACGCTAAGCATCCCGACCAACGAGCCCACCACGCGACCGGTCTTCCCGCGCACCAGCTCCATCGCGTCGGGGTTCTTCTTCTGCGGCATGATCGACGAGCCGCTCGTGACCTCGTCGCCCATCGTCAGGAACGCGAACTCGCCCGTGGAATAGATGATCAGCTCCTCGGCGAGGCGCGACAGATGCGTCGAGAGGATGGCGAGCGAGGCGAGCGTCTCGAGCGTGAAGTCGCGGGCGGAAACCGCGTCGAGCGAGTTGGCGAGCGGCGCGTCGAAGCGCAGGTCGCGGGCGAGGGCCTCGCGATCGATGTCGTACGCCGTGCCGGCCAGCGCGGCCGACCCGAGCGGGCACAGGTTGACACGGGCGCGGGCGCCGAGCAGGCGGTCCGCATCCCGCAGGAGCGACTCGGCGTGCGCGAGCGCCCAGTGCGAAAGCAGGATCGGTTGCGCGCGTTGCAGGTGCGTGTAGCCCGGCATGATCGTCGCGTGCTCACGGCGCGCGAGGCGCGAGAGCGACGAGACCAGCCCCGCCACCTCGACGAGCCGCTCGTCGAGGTGGCGCCGCGTCCACAGGCGGAGGTCCGTCGCGACCTGGTCGTTCCGGCTCCGCCCGGTGTGCAGCTTCTTGCCCAGCGTCCCCACCCGCTCGATCAGCCAGCGCTCGACGAACCCGTGCACGTCCTCCTCGCCCGATGCCAGCGGCAGGCGGGGGTCGCCCTCGAGCAGCCCGTCAAGCTCGGCAAGCGCCGCACGGAGGGATTGGGCCTCGGTCCAGTCCAGCACGCCGGCCCGCTCGAGCGCGCCGCACCAGGCGATCGACCCCTCGACGTCCTCGCGTGCGAGGCGATAGTCGAACGGGAGCGAGTCGTTGAAACGCCGGAACAGCTCCGCCGGCGGGCGCTCGAACCGCCCGCCCCACATGCCCGGCGCGTGGCGCGCTTGCCCATCCTGCCCGTCCGGTTGTGCGGCGTCCTGTTTGTCCGCCTCCGCACCCGCCATGGTCATCAGGCCTTCCCCATCTGCTGGAGGGCGGCGATCCGCTGCGGCAGCGACCATAGGCGGATGAACCCCTCGGCGTGGCTCTGGTCGTACACCTGATCGGCTCCGAAGGTCGCGAAGGCCTCAGAATACAGCGAGTTCGGGCTCGTGCGGGTGACGGTCGTCGCGTGCCCCTTGTGCAGGCGGACGCCGATCTCGCCCGTCAGGCGATCCCCGATCTTCTCCGCCGCCGCCCAGAGCACCTCCCGCAGGGTGCAGTACCACTGCCCGTAGTAGACCAGCTCGGCAAAGCGGAGCCCGAGCTGCTCGCGGAAGTGCCGCGTCTCGCGGTCGAGCACGAGCTCCTCGAGCCCGCGGAGGGCCTCGAAGATCACCGTGCCGCCGGGCGTCTCGTACAGCCCGCGCGACTTCATGCCCACCAGGCGGTTCTCGACGAGGTCCACCCGACCCACGCCGTGCACGCCCGCGATGGCGTTGAGCTTCTCGACGAAGTCGTGCGGCTCGAGACGCTTGCCGTTGAGTGTGCGGAAGCGGCCCTTCTCGAAGCCGATCTTCACCACCTCGGGCTCGTTCGGCGCCTCGGCGATCGACGCCGTAAGCATCCACGCGTCGTCGGGCGGGGGGAGCGCGGGGTCCTCGATGTGCCCGCCCTCGTGCGAGATGTGCCAGAGGTTCCGGTCGCGGCTGTACAGCTTCTTCGCCGCGGCGGTGGTGGGGATGTTCCGCTCGTTGAGGAAGGCGAGCAGCGCCTCACGCGAGCGCAGGTTCCAGCGCGGATCGCGCCAGGGAGCGATGACCTTGAGGTCGGGCGCGAGCGCGGCGAACGTGGACTCGAAGCGCACCTGGTCGTTGCCCTTGCCGGTGCACCCGTGCGCGAGCCCGTCGGCCCCGACCTCGCGGGCGCACTCGACCTGCGCCTTGGCGATGATCGGGCGCGCGATGGACGTGCCCAGGAGGTAGCGCCCCTCGTACATCGCGCCGCTGATGACGGTGGGCATCACGAAGTCCTCGACGAACTCGCGCCGCAGGTCCTTGATGATGCACGCCGACGCGCCCGAGTTCTTCGCCTTCTGCTCGATGCCCGCCAGCTCGTCGGCGCCCTGCCCGACGTCGGCGACCAGCGCGATGACCTCGCACCCCACGTTCTCGCGCAGCCACGGCACGATCGCCGAGGTGTCGAGCCCGCCGGAGTACGCCAGCACAACCTTCTTCGCCATGTGATCCTCGGTCCTTTCGGCCGGCGTTCGAGGCCGGCGTGTGCGTGTCGGTGCGCTCTCCGTGTATTCGGAGGCGGATGGTTCGGGTTACCTACTCCCCCCGCAGCATGTGCAGGAGCAGCGCGTTCTGGACGTGCATGCGTGACTCCGCCTGCTCGTACACGATCGACGCCGGAGAGTCGATGACCCCGTCGGTCACCTCCTCACCCCGGTGCGCGGGCAGGCAGTGCATGAACACGGCGTTCGGTCCGGCGATCGACATCGCGCGGGCGTTGACCTGATACGCCGATAGGGCCCTCTGCTTCGCCGCCGCCTGGGCCTCGTCGCCCATCGAGACCCACGTGTCGGTGTAGACCGCGTCGACGCTCGCGAGCGCGTCAAGCGACGATGAAACATGCACACGCGAGCCGGTCGACGACGCGAGGTCGCCCGCCCGCGAGGCGAACTCGGGGCGCGGCGCATGGGCCGCGGGGCCGACGAACGTGAAGTGCACGCCGAGCATGGCGCACAGCAGCATGAGCGAGTTGCACACGTTGTTGCCATCGCCGACGTACGCGACGTGCGCGCCCGTGAGTGACCGCCCCTTCGCCGCGAGGTGGTTCTCCAGCGTGAAAAGGTCGGCGAGCGCCTGGCACGGATGCTCGGCGTCCGAGAGCGCGTTCACGACCGGGACATCGCAGTTCGCGGCGAGGCCATCGAGCGTGGACTGCGCATACACCCGCGCCACGATCGCATCGACCCAGCGCTCGAGATTGCGGGCGTAGTCCTTGATGGACTCCCGCTGCCCGATGCGCTGCGCGGTGTGCTCGAAGTACATCGCGTGCGCGCCCAGACGCGCGGGGCCGACCTCGAACGTGACCCTCGTCCGCAGCGAGGCCTTCTCGAACAGCAGGATGATCGCCCGCCCCGTAAGCGCTCCGGCGAATGCGTTACGGTCTGCGCGCAGCGAACGTGCCGTAGTGAATAGCGCCCCGACCTCGTCGCGAGAGAGGTCGGTGATGCGGAGCAGGTCCTTGCTGCGGGGCGCGTGAAGCCCGGCGATCGTCGTCATGCGCGGTCCTCCGGACTCGTTGCGACGCGGGAAGCCGCGGAGCGTACGGGCTCGCGCGCGGCGGGAAGCACGATCGTGCACGCGGGGCGCGGGCCGTCCCATCGCAGCAGGCCGGCGATCGAGCCCGGCTCCTTCCACGACGCGATCACCGCTGGCGCGCCGAGCGCCGTCGCACTCGCGAGCGCCGCCCGCACCTTGGGGGCCATGCCGCCCGCGATGACGCCCGATGCGATGAGCGACTCGATCGCGGACGCGTCGAGCTCGGGAATCAGCCGGCGATCCGCGTCGAGCACACCAGGCACGTCGGTCAGCAGCACGATCGCCGACGCGTTCACGATGCGCGCGATGCCGTCCGCGGCGTCGTCGGCGTTGATGTTCAGCAGCGTGCCATCGGGGAGCGCGCCGATCGACGAGAGCACGGGCATGAGGCCCGCGTCGAGGATCGCGCGCAGCACGCTGCCGCTCCCGCCCGCGAGACGCCCGACGAGCCCGAGGTCGACGCCGTCCGGCGTGTGCTTCTCGCAGACAAAGGAAGGTCCGCCGGGCGCGTTCGAGCCATCGCCCAGGAACAGCCCGACGCCCGGCGCACCGCACGCGCCGAGCATCGCGACGAGCCGCCGATTGACCTTCCCCGCGAGCACGCCCGCGACCTCCTCGATCTGCTCGGGCGGCGTGACGCGCAGGCCCGCGCGCCGCTCGACGCCCATGCCGAGGCGCGCGAGGTGCGCGTCGACCTCCGCGCCGCCGCCGTGAACGACGACGACGCCCGCGGGCGCATCACGGTGCAGCCCCGCGATCGCCATGCCGAGGGGCCATGCCTCGCCCGCGCGGGGCGTGGAGATCGCCGCGCCGCCCAGCTTGACGACGATCGGCCCGCGCGAGCTATCGATCGCGCCGGGCGTCACGCGCCCTCCAGCCCGGCCGTCTCCGGGAGGTCGAAGCGAATATTCATGCACTGGATGGCCTGCCCCGACGCGCCCTTGATGAGGTTGTCGATCGCGCCGACGAGGATCAGGTGCCGGCGTGCCTCGTCGCACGCGAGCCCGACGTCGCAGAAGTTCGTGTGCGCGACGCCGCCCACGCTGGGCCACGTGCCCGCGGGCAGCAGCCGCACGAACGGCGACGACGCGTAACGCGCCGCGAGCAGCTCACGCACGCGTGCGCCGCTCCATCCCGGAGCAAGGCGGACGTGGATCGTGGACACAATGCCGCGCTCGTACGGGCCGAGGTGGGGCGTGAAGATGGTGGTAATGCCCGCGTGCCGATCGATCTCCGGATTGTGCCGGTGCGTGAGCACGCCGTAGGGCTGCTGGCTCACCTCGCAGAACAGGTTGCGGAGTGTTGGCGTGCGTCCCGCGCCGCTGACGCCGCTGGTCGCGTCGATGATGGGCGTCCATCCCGCCTCGATCGCCCCCGCCTCGACGAGTGGGCGCAGCGGGATGATCGCGCTCGTGGGATAGCACCCCGGGCACGACACGAGATTCGCGCGGACGATCGCCTCGCGGTTCAGCTCGGGCAGCCCGTACACCGCGTTCGCCAGCAGCGGCTCGCTCGCGTGCCGGAAGCCGTAGACGCGCTCGCACGCGTCGTTCTCGCCGAGACGGAACGCGCCGGAGAGGTCGAAGACGCGCAGGCCCATGTCGAGCAGACGCGGTGCGATCTGGGCGCTCGCCTCGTGCGGCGTCGCGAGGAAGGCCGCATCGGCGCGGCATGCAGAAATGGCATCATCAGACGTCGCGCGGACCGGAAGATCGACCACGCCGCGCAGGCGCGGGAAGAGCTCGCCCATGCTCGTGTCGGCGTCGCCCGAGCGGAACAGGCCCGCGATCTCGGCGTGCGGATGGCGCGCGAGGATGCGTGCGAGCTCGAAGCCCGTGTAGCCCGCGGCGCCGATGATGATCGTCCTGACCCGCCCGTGTGACATGCGTGAATGAGGCTCCCGCCCGGAACGCTCCGCGTCCGGTGAATCGTGCGCGACAATACGCGATCAGGACTCGATCAGCTTGCGGAATCGCCGGGCGATGGACTGCGCCGCGGTCGGGCCCTTGGCGGCGATGAGGATGGTGTCATCCCCAGCGACGGTGCCAAGTATCCCGTTGGGCGGGTGCCGATCGATCTCGAGCGCCACCAGCGAGGCGCGCCCCGGCCCGGTCTTGAGCACGACGAGATTCCCGCCCACCTCGGCCGAGAGGAGCGAGGAGCGGAGCGCGTCCTCAAGATCGCGCCCGAGGCGGTCGTGCGTGCCGTTCGAGGCGGCGCCCGGCGCGGGCAGCGTGTATCCCAATGGGCCCTTGAGCACGCCGAGGTCGCGGAGGTCGCGCGAGAGCGTCGCCTGCGCGACCTGCACGCCGTGACGCCCGAGCATGGACTGGAGTGATTCCTGGCTCTCGACGCGGTTCTCGCGGAGGAGCCCGAGGATGATCTCTCGCCTGCGGTGCTTGACAGCCATCGCATGATTATTCATTGCGTGGATAGCGGGGTCAAGGCCCAAATCGGCCCCGCGATCCGCGCGCAGCGACCCCCCCCCCCGGCACCCGCCAGGGCCCCCTCGGGCGGCTCAAACCTCGATGCGGTACTGTTCGTTGAGATCCGTGGCGAGACGCTCGGCCTGCTCCTGCGACTCGCACCGCCGGTACGTCGCCCAGCTCGAAAGGCCCATCCGGCGCCACACGTGCCAGTCGCCCGAGAGGTCCCGGTTCGCGTGGAAGATCTCACGCGACCCCTGGAAGCGCGAGTCGTCCCCCGCGGGCTGCTCCAGGATGATGGGCGAATCGGGCATGCCCACGATTCTACGCCGGGCGATCCGCCGCCGCCCCCGCACCATCGCGTGCGGGCAGGACTAGCTCCACCGCGGACTCGGGCGTCCAGCACTCCCGCCCGTCCCGCAGGCGGACTCGGAGCCACCCGCGCCGCGACTCCAGCACCCCGACCTCGACGCCCGCGCCGAGCGGCTCGTCGAACGCGGGCGCGTGCAGCAACTCGCTCGGCCCCTGGCGGGCCGTCACGCGGGACGCGACGATCACTCCGTCGCGCGATCTTGACGCGAGCGTGCCCGCGCTTGCCGCCGCCGTGCAGACGACGCCAAGCACGACGCACGCCCATCCGACACGCAGCGTGCGACGGGTCCAAGGGGCGCGCCTCGCATGGGGTTGGCGTGGATCGGAGTGTCGCGTTCGCGCGCGCGCAGAGAGCACACACGCGAGCAGCACGAAGCCCGCGATGTACAGCGCAAGCCCCGCGATCCACACGCCGCGCGTCGGCAGACGCAGGGCGAGCCCGCGGACGATCTCGCGCGTGCTCCACGCCTTGTCGGCGGGAGCATCGACGCGGACGAGCGCCCGGGCGTGCTCGAGCCCGCGCCGGATCTCGTCGTTCCAGGGGTCGATGATCGCGGCCCGTCGATACGAGAGCACCGCGCGTCCGGGATCGCCCGCCGAGGCGTACGCGAGGCCCGCGTTCGCCCAGACGCCCGAGCCCCACGCGCCGTGGTCACGCGCGAGCGACTCGAAGCGCGCCGCTGCGGCGCGGAAGCCGTCCCGCGCGGCGTCGGGCTTGCCCTGCTCGGCCGCGTCGATCGCGGACTCGTACACGCGGCAGGCCTCATTGAACAGCGAGGCCGTGTCGGAAGAACTCGATGGTGAAGGTTGATCATCCGCGCGGGCGATCGATCCACAGAACGCGGCGCATACGACGAACAGGCCGAACACGCGCGCGGTGAGTTCGATCATGTGGGATGGCAGCCGGAATCGCATCATCGCGCACCCTCCGTGCTCCGCGTCGAGCCTCGCGCACGCAGGCCGCGCCGTACCAACGGTGCGACCTCGGATGCGGCAATGGGAAGCGGCGCGGTCGTCCCATTGGATGGTGCGTACCGCGCCGCGGACGCCCAGTGCGCCACCGCGCAGAGCTGGTCGGCACTCGTCGCGTCGAGGCCGGGTGCGAGGCGTTCGGCCGCTTCCTCGGCGCTCATCGCCTCGGGACCACCCTCATGCAACGGGGCGTCCACCGAGCACGCCGCACACGCGAGCGCGCGCCGGACACGCTCGGGCGTAAGTTCCCTGCCGCGGAGTTCGCTGATCGCATCACGCTTCCACGCTCGGCGTTGCGCCGCGTCGGGACGCCGTCTCGCCAGCAGCGTTCCAGCGGCCCATGCGACGAGCGTCGTTGCGGGGCCCGCCGCGCCCACGAGCGCAACGGTGCTCCACTCGGTCGTGCGAGCGCCCAGCGCGTCGGCGTCCACGACCGTGCCAATCGATCGTGCGAGCGTGGGGGGGCCGGGCGGCATGCTCTTGAGCGGGGGGCGAGCGGGGCTCCCTGGCGAGACGCTCGCATCATCGAGCGTGACGCGCCGCACCTCGCGCACCTCGAGCGGGATCGCTTCACTGCTGGCGCGTTCGTACGTGCCGCGTTCCGGGTCGAAGAATGAGATCGAGAGCGGCGGGAAAGCGTTCACCTCGCCCGAGCGAGCGCGGACGGTCGTCGTCCAGACGCGCTGTCCCGAGCCGATGCCCTGCGATTCCCAGCCGCGCGGATCGAGCTTGAACGCATCATCGAGCCCGGTGATCGCGCCGAGATCGGGCGGGAGGACGCGATCGATCGGCGCATCGCTCCTGAGTCGGATCGAGAGCGTGAGCGGATCGCCCACGCTCGCGGTGCGCGGCGAGAGCGTCGCATCGAGCTCGCACGATCCCACGATGCCCGAGAAATCCGCGGGGCGGTTCGTCTCGGGCAACGCATTGACGTGCAGGCGAACGCTCGGTGCCTGGCTGATGCGTCGAGTGGTCAGATCGCGCGGGCCGAAGAGTGATCCGCCCGAGCGATCGACTCCAACGACCTCGTCGAACACCACCGCGACGCTTGACAGATCGATCTCGCCCGACGCACGCGGCACGATCGCGAACGGAACAATGACTTCCGGCACCGTGCGACCTTCAAACGCGAGCGGTTCGACGTGCGCGATCGCCCTCCGTCCATCGAGATCCGCCGGGAACGTGTCGCCGCTCATGCCCGTGGCGTCGTTGCGAGGAATCACGTCATAGGGCCCCGAAAGACCAACGATCTGCCAGTTGCGCTGCTTTGCGTCGACGCGCCACCGCAGCTCGGCCTGAATCGCCTGCCCGACATACGCCTCCTGCGCGTCCAGCGTGAGCCGGAGCGGGAATCCCTGCGCCGCCTCGGGCTCGACGACCCGGATCATGACCGGTGCGGTCGAGCGATCGACGCCCCCGACGCGGAGCGAGATCGCCGGGATCGTGACCGTTCCGGTGCGTGACGCCATGGCGACGAGGTCGATCGAGTCCTCGGCCTGCACGATCTGCTGACCGTTGATGATGCGTATCGATTGACTGGACGACGACATGCCACGCTCCATGCGGAGCCCGTCGACGATGGGCGGCATGCTGATCGATTCGATCTCGCCGATCGTGCTGCGGAGACGCAGGGTGAAGCTCTCGCCGACGTAGACCGGCCCGTCAGGGGCGATGAGCTCGACGCCCGGCGCGGAGCTCTGGGCACGCGCATCAAAGCACGCAAGGAACGAGCACGCGAGTACGAGGAGCATCGTGAGCGTGCGTGCGAATTGAGGAAGCATGGAGGTCGTGCGCATCACCAGTCCTTCTCCACGCGGGCCGGCGCCCCGCGACGCGAGCGCAGCCGCTGGCGGGCCTCACGCAGCTCCTGCTCACGCTGCAGGATCCGCCCCGCGAGCGTGTCGATGACCTGCTCGCGAGAACTGTCACCCGCGTCGGGCTTGCCTTGTTCGCCATCCTGCTGCTGTCCGCCCGACTCGCCTTGCTGGCCCTGATTGTTCTTGGCGTCCTTGCCGCTCTCCTGCGCGAGCTGCTCCGCGGCACGCCGCATCGCCTCGGCCGCCTCACGCTGCGCACGCTCGGCGTTGTGCATGTCGCCCTGCGCGAGCGCCTCCTGCGCGGCGTCCTGCTTCCGCATCGCCTCGCGCAGCTTCCCCGCCGCAGAATCGTCGCTCGCGTCCTCGCCCTGCCCGGCCTGTTCGTTGGACGATCGCTCACGCCCTGCCGCCGATCGATCGTCCGCCGCGTTCATCTGCTGCTCGCCCCGCTCTTTGGATCGCTGATCGGATCGTTCATTGCCGGACGAGTTCTCGCTCGATTCCGATGAGCCCGATGATGTTCCCTGGCCCGCTTGCTGGGCCGCGGACCTCGTTTGCTCCTGTAATTCCTGCTGATCCTGAGAGATCTCGCCCGCCGATTGGTTCCGCGACGCCTCGCCGGGCTCATTCGCCGCATCGCGCGATCGATCCGCGAGCTGCTCCTGCCGCTCGGCCGCCTGCCGCATCGCATCGGCGAGCTGCTGGCGTGCCTCCTCCCGCTGGCGCTCTTCTTCCTGCGCCTTCTGGATCGCGCGCATCTCACGCCGCACCAGCTCGAGCTGACGCGCGGCCTCCGCGTCCGTGCCGTCGAGACGGAGCGCCGCGGTGTACGCGTCCTGCGCGCGTTGCAGCAGTGCGATCCTCGCTTCTGGTTCATCGTTCACCGCTCGCGCTGCGCGATGCAGGCTCGCCGCGGCGTCGAAGCACGCGACGAACGCCACGCGCGGGTCGCTCGCGTTCACGTCCGCTCGCGCAAACGCGTTCGCCGCGTCGGACGCCGAGCCCGCACGAGACAGCGCAAGCCCCTCAAGGATCGCGGCCCGCGCGGCAAGGGCATCATCCACCGGAACCAGGCGGACCCGCTCGAGCGCGAGCTGGTCATCACCATCGGCGTACGCGCGCATCGCGTCCGTGAGCGCATCCCGCGCGGAGATCGGTGTTGCGGGCTTCGCCTCGGGCTGCGCTGCGCCGCCCTCAGGCAACAGCAGCGCGAGCACGCACACGAGCATGTTCACGGATGAGTCCCTCCATCACGAGCGCCGCGAAAGCGGCAGCGAGCAGGTACTGGAATCCCTCGTCGTATTGCAGCGTCTCCGTGCTCAGCACCCCGCCCTGCGTGCCTTGGGGTGACAACTGCGCATAGATGCGATCGAGCTCGACCGTCCCGGTCCCGACGTCGAGGAACACACCGCCCGGCGTCGCGTGCGCGATCCGCTGCAGCATCGTCGTGTCGTACGACGTGCGCACGACCTGGCCCTGATACTCGAGCGGCCTCTCACGCCCCGCGGCGTCGACGACCGGGATCGTCGCGTCCGCCGAACCCACGCCGAGCGCAATGATCCGAACGCCCCGCGCGCCCGCGGCCGCCGCAGCGTCGATGGGCAGCGATTCCTGATCGTCCCCGTCACAGATCAGGACGATGTCGGTGGGGCGCTCGGGCGTCTCGCCGACGAGCAGGCGCATCGTCTCGCGGATGGCGTCGCCGATATTGGTCCCGCCGAGCGCCGCCGCACCGGGCTGCAGGTCGTCGAGAGACATCATGAAGAACGATCGATCAATCGTGAGCGGCACGCGCACGACCGGCGCCCCCGCGAACGCCATGAGCGCGACACGATCGCCCGGGTTCGCCTCGGAGAGATCACGTATCCAGAGCTTCGCGCGCTCGAGGCGCGAGGGCGTCACATCGCGCGCGAGCATCGAGCGCGAGACGTCGACCAGGAAGATCACGTCGCGCCCGGTCGTCCTCGCCTCGACGCCCCGCGGGTTCCAGCGCGGCTGCGCGAGGGCGACGCTCACGAGCACGATCGTGATGAGCACGCACCCGGCGCGGAGGACGCCGCGCAGGAGCGGGCGTGAGCGACGGAGCGGATCGATGTGTGCACCGAATCGCGACATCGCCACGCGACGCGCACGCCTCGCGTACCACATCAGCGCGAGCGTGGGAAGCGCAGCGAGCACGCCCCAGAGCCACTGCGGACGGGCGAGCGTGATGCCCTGCATCGCGTCCACGAGCATCATGGCAGCCTCCTCAAGAGCGTGGCGCTAAGCGTGACGCGCGCAAGCAGGAGAACGCCGCCCGCGAGCGCCCACGGGTGGAACAGCTCCTCGGCACGCACGGTCTCGAAGGACTGCACGCGCGAGCGCTCGAGCTCATCGAGGTGCGCGTACACCTCGCGGAGCGTCTTCGCGTCGTCGGCAATCCACGCCTGCCCGCCCGTGGTCTCCGCGAGGCGCTCGAGCATGCGCGTATCGACGCCGCCGCCCAGGCTGATCCGTCGCCCGCCCATCGACATCGTGCGCCCGTCGCCGCCGATGCCGATGCAGTAGATGCGGATGCCCCACTGGCGCGCCAGCTCCGCGGCCGCGAGCGGATCGACCGAGCCCGCCGTGTTTTCGCCGTCGGTCATGAGCACGATGACCTTGCTCTTGATGGTCAGGTCTTCATTGTCGTCGGCGTACTTGCGGAGCGCGTCCTCCGCGTCGCGCAGGCGTGCGGCGGCGAGCGCGAGCGCGTCTCCGATCGCGGTGCCGCCCTCGGGCGCGGTGCCGGGCGCAAGCTCGATCGCATCAGCTAGTCGCACCACAACGTCGTGCGAGCGCGTCAGCGGCGCGATCGTGTCCGCAAAGCCAGCGAACGCGATGAGCCCGACGAGATCGCTCGGACGCCCGCTCAGCTCGCGATCATTGCCAAGGACGAACTCGCGAAGGACGTGCTTGACAGCGTCGAGGCGATTGCCATCGCGTCCATCAAAGATCATCCGCTCATTCATACTCAATGAGCGATCGACCACGAGGTTGATCGCGATCGCGTCCGTGCTCGATCGTGTGCGTGAGAGCACGTGCTGCGGGCGGGCGAGCGCGGTGACGATGCAGGCCAGCGCGAGCGCGCCGAGCACGCCGGGCATCCACGTCAGGCGTGAGCGGATCGATCGGCGCAGTGCGAACGCACGCGGCGCGGTGGGCAGCGGGATTGCGGGACGGAAGCGGCGCACGCCGACGGCCAGCAGCAGGGGGATCGCCGCGAGGGCAAAGAACCACTCGGGATGCGCGAAGCGATCGATCATGCCGCGCCCTCCACGGATGGAGTCGCCGCGCCGATGCGGAGGGCCGAGGCCATCCGGGCGCTCTGCACGACGTTGAGCACGCGTTGCGTGAGGGCGAGCGCATCGGGTGCGTCGTTCGGTGCGTACCGTGCGCGAACGACATCGCGGGCGCACGCGACGAGGTCACGCCGGATCGACGCGAGCCCGGCCGTGTTGGGAGGAGTCAGAATCGCATCCTGTGTGAGCAACGATCCCATCGCATCCGCGTGCGACGACAGCGGCTCGTTCGCGGCTAGGCCAGACACGGGCGACATGGCCTCGCGGAGCGTGCCATCGGCGTACGCCAGCGCCAGTGGGGCGTCCCCTGCGGTGATCGCTCGTGCAAGAAGATCGATCACGTCCTCGTGTGCGATCGCCCTCGGCCTCCGCCGCGAAGCGATTGCGATCATCGCCCATGCGCCAGCGCCGAGCGCGAGCACCCCGACGCCCGCGCCGACGATCCATGCAATCGGGGAGTCGCTCGGTTCCTTGAGCGGTGGCGCTTCGCGGAGCGGAGCGGGCTCGAAGCTCGGCGTGCCGTCCGCTTGTGCCGCGAGCGCGGGATCGCCTTCCGAGATTGCAGATTCCGCGGTGAGCGTGAATGGGTTGACGTGCAGCGTGCGCGTGCTGCCCGACGCGGTAGTGATCCCGACGTCCACCGCGGGGGCCTCGTACTGCCCGGGCAGGAACGCCTCGATGCGCCACGCACGAGTGGCTTCGATGAACCCCTCACGGAAGATCGGGGCCGACACTCCCGCCGGCGTGATCGTGAGCTCTCCCGCCTGCTCGGGCAGCTCGGGCCAGTCGATACGCGTGCCCTCGGGCGCACGCAATTCCAGGCGGAGCGTCGCAAACTCCCACAGCGCAATGCGATCACGATCGAGCGTCGCGACCAATTCAACACCATCGATCGATGTGCGTTGCACGGCGGCGTTCGTTGCAGGCTCATTGAATGCTTCTTGCGCACGCGCGATCGGGCACGCGAGTAGCAAGGAGACACTGAGCGCGAGCCCACTGCGCCGTGCTACACATAACGCTACTGACCCCGCCAGGATGCCCGATCGCGCCGCCCGCGTCATCGCCTCGTCTCCCGCTGACGCAGGAACCGCTCGAGCTCGACGATGAACGGCTCGTTCGTTCGGAGCACGACGCGATCAACCCCCGCGCGGGCGAGCGCCGCATCGCGCACCGCCGCGTGCTCGAGCGCCGCGGCGTGGTACGTCCGCAGGCGCGATCCGCCCGAGAGGTCGACGACGCCGGTGCGCCCCGTCTCGGGGTCCTGGAATCGTGCGAGCCCGAGGCGTGGCGCTTCACTCTCGCGCGGATCCTCGATGACGACGCCGATCGTCTCGTGCCGGCGTGCGAGCATCCGCAGGGAGCGCTCGTCGATCGTGTCGAGAAAATCGGACACGAGAAAAACGAGCGCCCGTCGGCTGCGCGTGCGTGCAAGGTGCGTGACCGCCGCCGCGAGATTCGTCTCGCGGGATCGCGGCTCGTACGCCACCAGCTCTCGGATGATGCGCATCGCCTGGCGCGTGCCGCGCGCAGGCGCGATCGCACGCTCGACCGCATTGGTGAACAGCACCATGCCCGGCGCATCGCCCGAGAGCGCCGCGGCCATGGAGAGCACCGCGCACACCTCCAGCGAGAGCCGCCGCTTGTCCTTGCTCCCGCTCCCGAACGCCATCGACGCGCTCGCGTCCACGCACACCACGACCTCGCGCAGACGTTCCTCGTTGAACCGCTTGATGTACGGGCGCCCCGCCCGCGCCGTGACGTTCCAGTCGATCGTGCGCACGTCGTCGCCGGGCTCGTACTCACGCACATCGGCGAACTCGACGCCCTGCCCCTTGAACGCCGTGTGGAACTCCCCCGTGATGAGCCCCTCCGCACGTCGGCGCGCGCGAAACTGCAACCGGCGAACGTCGGCAAGCAGCTCACGAGTCAGCATCGCACGCCCTCCATGCGAACCCCGCCTCCATCACGGCATGTGCACGCCCGACAGCACCCGCGACACCACCTGCTCCGGGCCGATCTCCTCCGCGAGCGCCTCGTACGTCACGATCACGCGATGCCGCAGCACGTCCGGCGCGACCGCCTTCACGTCCCCCGGGTCCACATAGTTCCGCCCGCGCAGGTAGGCCCGCGCCTTCGCCGCCCGCACCAGCGCGATCGACGCGCGAGGCGATGCGCCGTATCGCACCATGCCCCCAAGCTTCGCATCGATCGATTCGGGATGCCGCGTCGCGCTGACAAGATCGAGCACGTAATCCTTCACCTTGCCATCGACGTACACCTCGTCGACCTCGCGCCGGGCGCGCAGGATGTCGCCCCCGCTCGCGACGGGCTCGATGCTCGCCGCCGCGCCGCTCGTCGCCATGCGATCGATGACGCCCCGCTCCTCGTCGCGCGTCGGATAGGTGACGACCAGCTTGAGCATGAACCGGTCGACCTGCGCCTCGGGGAGCTGGTACGTCCCCTCCTGGTCGACGGGGTTCTGCGTCGCGAGCACGAGGAACGGCTCTTCCAGGCGATACGTCGAGTCGCCGATCGTGACCTGCTTCTCCTGCATCGCCTCAAGCAGCGCGCTCTGCACCTTCGCCGGCGCGCGGTTGATCTCGTCGGCGAGGATCAGGTTCGCGAAGATCGGCCCCTTCCGCGGCGCGAACGTGCCCTCGCGCGGGTTGTAGATCATCGTGCCGATTAGGTCCGCCGGCAGCAGGTCGGGCGTGAACTGGATGCGCCGGAACGACACGTCCAGCGCGCGCGAAAGCGACGCGATCGTCAGCGTCTTCGCCAGGCCCGGCACGCCCTCAAGCAGCACATGCCCGCCCGTCAGGAGCCCGATCAGCAGCCCCTCGATCATCGCCCGCTGCCCGACGATCACCTCGGAAATCGAGCGTTCCACCCGCGACGCCAGCGTCTCGCCCGAAAGACCATTCGACATGCGACTCGCTCCAGAGAATGTCCGGTCCAACGCCGCGCGCGTCCCGCGCCGCAGGGCGCACGGTAGCCCGCCCGGGCGTGGTGCCGGCCCGTCTCATACCGATGCGCGGGCCCCCGGGTTCCGTCACTTCGTCCCGCGAGCCCGGATGTGGGCCTGTCCGATCACCGGAATTCGTGGTGCATCGCCAGGTCCAGCCACGCGTCGGCCTTGGTCGTCTCCCGGCGCGACATCGCCGAACGCCGCCCCGCCGTGCGCTGCGCCTGCCACCACAGCAGGCGGCGCAGCATCGGCACGCGCCGCGCCAGCCACGCGAGCGGGCCGAGCCCATACCGCGCGATGAGCTGGTCCTCGAAGCTCACCATCGCGACCGCCTCGCCCGGGTCGCCCTGCCGACCGGATCGCCCGAAGAGCTGGCGGTCCACGCGCGCCTCGGCGTGCCGCTCGCTCGCGATCACCACCAGCCCGCCCCCGGCGCGTGACGCGTCATCGAGCAGGATGTCCGTCCCGCGGCCGGCCATGTTCGTCGCGACGGTCACCCCGCCCGCGTGCCCCGCGCGCGACACGATCTCGGCCTCCTCTTCCTCGCGATTCGCGTTGAGGATCATCGCTTGGATGCCGCGATCGCGCAGCAGCGTGCCAAGCCGCTCCGACGCCTCGACGCTCCGCGTGCCCACGAGCACGGGGCGCCGTGCGTCGTGCAGACGCGCCACCTCGCCCGCGATCGCCTCGAACTTCGCCGACTCCGTGCCGAACACGCGGTCCGCATGCCGCACGCGCGCCACGGGCCTGTGCGTCGGAACGCGGCACACCCGCATCCCGTAGCTCGACCACAGCTCCCCGCGCACCTCCCACAGCGTGCCCGACATGCCCGCGAGGTGCCGATACCTGCGGAAGAAGCCCGCGTAGCTTGTGCGCGCCACCGTGCCGCGATCGGGCGTGACCTCCACGCCCTCCTTCGCCTCGATCGCCTGGTGCAGCCCGAGCTGCCACTGACGCCCCTCGAGCACGCGGCCTGTCTCGCGGTCGACGATCTCGACTTTTCCCGAGCGGACGATGTAGTCATCGCCCGAAACGTGCAGGTGGTGCGCAATCAGCGACTGACGCACGAGCTCCTCGCTCCGCAAGGGCCCGCGCCAGAACGCCGGGAGCACCCCCGCGCGATGCGCAAGCCACGAGCGCCCCTCGCGCGTAAAGACGACCTCGCGCCGCCGAAGGTCCACGCGGAAGTGCTCGCCCAAACGCATCTCTCGCCCGATCGCGTCGGCCAGCGCAAATCGCGCCGCGTCGCCGGCATCACCCGGGCGATCGAGGCCGATGATCGCCGGCGTCACCGCCTCGTCGATCAGCACGCTGTCCGCCTCGTCCACGATCGCGGCGTACAGATCACGCTGCACGACGACCCGCGCCCAGTCACGCCTCGTCGTGTCCGCCTCTTCGCGCGTGCCGCCGCGCTCCGACGCGTCGTGCACCGCTCCCGAAATCTCATCGAGCAGCACGCCCGAGAGCGAGTTCGTCAGCGGCTTCGAGAGGCGATCCCGCAGATGGTCGAAGATCACCTGCTTGTCCGAGGCATACGTGACGGCCCGGTTGTACGCCGCCCGGCGCTCCACCGGCTTCATCCCCTCAACGACAAAGCCCACGCTCAGCCCGAGCCGCAGGTACGCGGGCATTGTCGTGCGAGCGTCACGCCGCGCGAGGTAATCGTTCACCGTCAGCACGTGCACGCCCCGCCCCGCGAACCCGCGCAGCGCCGCGGGCAGGATCGCGGTGAGCGTCTTGCCCTCGCCCGTCGCCATCTCGACGGCGAAACCCTCGCCCATCGCGATCGCGCCCATCACCTGCTCGACGTGGAGCGACAGCCCGAGCTCGCGCCGGATGACCTCGCGCATGACGGCGTACGCCCCGTCCATCGCGCCCGCTGAGGAGGTGACGAACTCCTCGTGGACGTGCTCGATCCGTTCATTGAGCGCACGATCCGACATCGTGCGCAGCCCGTCGCTCGCCTCGCACACGCGCGCCGCCCGCTCGCGATCGTCCCGGAGCGAACGCCGCCGCGCGAGCGTTCCCAGCACGCGCTCGCCCAGCACGTCCGCCCCGCGCGCGGGCTGGTATCGCCGCGCGGGGCGTGCGAGCGCGGGCCACAGCCGCCGCGGGTCCTCGTCCCGCGCCCACGCCCGCGGACGCACCAGCCTGGCGTTGCCCGTCGTCATCTCACCAGCCTGTCGCTGAGGTATCGCCGGATCGATCGCCACCATTGCGACGCGAGCGGCTCGCTCGGCGCCCCGAGCCTCACGCGCGCGCGTTGCCCGGGCAGCAGCGCCGGGCCCTCCGTCGTGCGCACCTCGATGATGTGCTGCCCGATCAGCGTGCGCCGCCCGCGAGGGTCCGTTGGATCGACGACGACATCGCCCCCGAGCGTCGCCGCGAGCGAGGCGTCGTCGAGCACGTCGCTCGCGATGGGCACGCTGCGCACGACCTCCGCGTCAATCTCGCGCCACGCCCGCCCGCGCACGCGCACCGACGCCGGGATGGTCGCGAAGTCCCGCCCCGCGAGCACGAACGCGCGGTCCACGTCGGAGATCGACGCGCGGACCACCACGTCATCGGGCGACGAGATCCGAACGAGCGCCGAGCCCCGCGTGACGAACGCGCCCTCCATGTCGTGCACGCGTGAGGCCACCCCGCGCGCCGACGACACCACGCCCGGCGCATCCGCACGCACCGTGAGCGTCGCGTGCTGCGCCGCAAGCCGCCGCTCGCGATCCTCCGCGGCCTTCACCTCCGCCTCCGCCACGCGCCGCGCCGCGGGCCCCTGGCTCCACGCGGCATCGAGCGACGCGCGGGCCGCCTCCAGCCGCGCACGCGCAACGCGCAGGTCCGCGTCCAGCTCCGGGCTCCGCATCTCGAACAGCACGTCGCCCACCGACACGCGATCGCCCACCTCGCAGCGCACCCGCTGGATGAATCCCGACTCGCCCGCCCGCACCTGCTCGTCACGCACGGGCTTGGCGTATCCCATCGCGCTCGCCGACGCGGGCGCCGGCACCAGCCCGACGATCCCCACGATCGCGCCCACCGCGCCCGCCGTCCACGCCACCGCCCGTCCGCGCCGACCCGCGAGCCGCGCGTCGGTCAGCACATACCACGCCCCGCGCAGCAGCGGAACGATCACCGTCGCGACCAGCATCACCGCCGCCAGCGGAAGCCCGATCACCGGATACCGATTCGCGATCAGCAGCGAGATGCCCACCGTGATGAAAATGCGGTACGGAGTCGAGAGCACCGCGAACACCCCGAGCATCCATGCCTCGCCCGGGCCGCGCACGTGCGGCGGCTGCGCGTTCCGCACCCCGAACGCGTAGCGATTGACGAGGTAGATCCAGAGTTCCCGCGAACGCTGCTGGAGGTTCACCACGCCCGTCAGGTCGGAGAGGATGTAGTACCCGTCGTACCTCATCAGTGGATTGGCATTGAACACGAGCGTCATTACGCCCGAGATGACCATCAGATTGAACGCGATCGCGTGCGCGAGCGAGCCCACGTCCGTCGCCGCCCACACCAGCGCCGCAATCGCCGCCAGCGGCAGTTCGGCCATCATCCCCGCCGCCGACACAAGCACCCGGCGCCACACCTCCGGGAAGCGCCACGCGCTCGTCGCATCGCAGTACGGCAGCGGGACCACGCCCGCGATGAGGATCAGGCCGATCTCGGTGCACCTGCCGCCCATCGCCTTGCACGCCGCCGCGTGCCCGAGCTCGTGCACCGCGCGCACGATCAGGAACACCACCCCGAGCCACACGAGGTTCGCCGGATCGAGCACCCGCCCCGTCTCGTGCGACAGGCGATCCAGATTCAGCCCGACCGTCACAAGCCCCGCGAGCACGAGCCCGCACCACGCCACCAGCGCCCACACGCTGAACAAGGGTCGCAGCAGGTGCTCCACCCGCCGCAGCACCGGCTCGGGATTCACCAGCGGCACGTTCGGCGAGATCCACATCCCCGTGCGCCGCTTCCAGCGCGTCGAGCGTGCACGCCGCCGCCGCTCCTCGATCATGTCCGCCGCGAGGGGAACATCGCCGGTGAGCAGTCCGAACATCTGCAGCCGCGCGAGCAGCTCGACGCACTCGCGCTGCGTCGGCGCGTCATCGCCCAGACGCTCACACGAGATCCGCCACGCCTCGTCCACGCTCGTCGCGCCATCGAGCAGCCCGAGGAACAGGTACGCCGGCTCACTGAGCCGGTAGTACCCGCCGCCCGCCGGGTCCTCGACGACGTACGCGCTCGCGCCGCCGTGCGATTGGCGCGTCACCCGCGCGTGCGATCCCAGCCGAGGGCGCGTCGGCCCGAGCCGGTACCACAGGTCGCTGTGCGTCGCTCCACGATCGTGCCGCGCCATCGCTCACCACCACCAGCGCAGACGCAGCTCGTCGATCGCGGGCCGCAGCAGCCTCGCCAGCGGCGTCGTCCACCCGCTCTCGATCCGCGCCACGCCCGTCATGCCCGGGCTCAGCCACGCGGGCGCGTCCGCCGCGTCCTCAAGCTCGAGCTCCACGCCATACGCGTTGCCCGTCCGCGTCTCTTCCGCAACGGGATCGATCCGCACCACCCGAGCCGCGACCCGCTGCCCCGTCCGTCCCTTGCTCACCAGCACGCAGCGCGCACCGATCTCGACGCGCGCAATATCGCGCTCATCGACCATCGCCACCGCGCGACGCCCCGTCCCGATGACCTCCATCAGCGGCTGCGACGGGTCCACCCGCGCGCCGACTACATCTTCGATGTCCCCGCGCCCCACCAGCCCGCGGATCGGGCTCCGAACCTCCGCGTGCGCGATCTGCTCATCGAGCAGCGCCCGCTCGGCCTCGACCTGCGCCATCTCCGCGCGCAGACGCCTCGCCTCGCCCGCCTTGTTCTCGCCCTGCGCCGCGTCCACCTGCGCTTCGAGCGACGCGAAACGCGCCCCCGCCTCAGCCAGACGCAGCTCGAGCTCGCTCGTCGAGAGCGCCGCGAGCACCTGCCCCTCCTCGACCGCATCGCCCGGGCGCACCTCCACCCGCTCGATGTATCCCGCGAACGCGGGCACGATCGTGCGCGACGCGTCCGCCTGCACCTTCGCCTGCGACACCACGCGATCGGGAATCGGCATGACCGCGCTCGCGATCAGCAGCGCCCCGATCGAGCCCAGCACCAGCTTCAGCGCCGTGTGACGCGGGCCCACCGCCGCACGCGCCACCTCCATCGCGCGATCCCGCGCCACCTGCGCGATCCCGCGGTCGGCCATCCGCCGCGTCCACACCGCGGGACCCACGAACTCGCCCACCAGGCGCAGCAGCGACACCGCACCCTCCGGGAACGGCTCGTGCGCCGATCGCTCCAGCGTCATCACTCCGACCAGGTCGCCCTCGACCCGCAGCGGCAGCGACAGGATCGCCGAAGGCCCGAACGTCCGCGACAACTCATCGTGCGCGCGCACCACCCGCCGCAGCATCGGGTCCGCGCGCGTCAGTTCGTCCTGCGGGACGAGCACCTCCGCGTCCTGCTGCGCGCACTCATCCATCGCGCCCTCGATCGCCTCCGCCGCGGCCCCGCGCCGGTCGAGATCGTCCGCGCCGCTCACCGCGTGCAGGTGCACGCGATCCCCCCGCACGAGCCCGATCGATACCCGCGCACACCCGAACCGCCGCGCAATCTCGTGGCACAGCACCGCGCCCATCGACCCCGCGCTCTCCGCACGCATCGACGCGTCGAGCAGCTCCAACGTCTCGCGCAGACGCGCCTTCTTGACCGACTCGCCCAGCGCATGCTCGCGCCACAGGAACGCCTCGAACCGCGTCCCCGCGAGCGCCATCCGGAGCCGTGCCTCGTCGTCGCCCGGGCCCTCGCCCACGCGCGTCAGCACCACGCACGCGCCCTCGATCCGCCCCTCCGCGGACAGCGGGACCGCGATCGCGCGGTGCGTCGCCGACGCGGAATAGATCCCCGCGCTCGACGTGCTCCCCTCGATCGTCACCGATTCGACGACGCCCGGCGCCAGCGAGCGGCGTGCGTCCTCGCCCCGTGCCTGCTCCGCGATCCGCTCCAGTCGCTTCACGACCGCCGGCGCGAGCAGCGCGCGCGGATCGCCCCGCACGCTCGGCGAAACCCACGTCGCCGCCGCGCCGCCCGCACGCGTCGCCGTCGGCGTGAGGAACGCGATCCCGCACTCGCCCGACACGAGCCGGCACTGCAGATGCAGCAGGTCGTGCAGGAAGCCGCGCAGCTCGCCCGAGACGTCGCGCGTCTCGCCCGCCGTCGGCGTCAGCGCGTGCTCCTCGGTCACGGACTCCACAGCGCCAGCGTTCGCCGGCCCATCGTCCCGCATGCTTTGCGCGTCCAATGTCGCCCACGCGCGATCGCCGCGGTCCGCTCAGGACCACGTGCCCGCGCCGCTGCCCGCGGACCACGCGTCCGCATCGCACCGTCTACCCGTTCGCGTGCGCCGCAGGGGCGCCCGTCTCAGTCGGCCAGACGCGGGCCGCCTTCGGCGCCGCCCTGACGCTGCGGAGCGCCCTGCAGGCGGATCTCGCCGTTCCGCTCCTCGTACTGGCGCACCGCCTGCCCCAGCGTGATCGCGAGACGCTTCGCGCCCGCCCAGTTCATCACGATCCGGCTCCCCACCGAGAACGACAGCACGGGCTGCCCGCCCTCGCCCTGCATGGGCAGGTTGATGCCGAAGTCCATGATGACCTCGTCCGCCGTCGTCGACGTGCGGATCGTGTTCGCGTAGCTCGTCTGCATCTTCGACTCGTCGATGCGGAGCTGGATCTGCTGCTGCTGGGGCTGGGGCTGATTCTCGGCCATGGCAAACTCCCTACCGGTCTCGTGCCTCGGGCACGCGCGGGGAAGCGCCCCGCCTGGGTCTCACTGCAAACTCGTACATCGCGGGGAGCCGCGCTCCGCTCCGCTCGCCCCACGGGCTTCGCCCGCCGGGGCCACAACCCTAGTCCGCACGCGCCCGCGGGCCCACATCCTCGCCCACGGGCAGGAACCGGACGTCACCGTGCATCCCGCTCGGCAGCCCCTCGGGGTTCGCGACCTCGATCCGCACCTGCACCTGCCGCGCCCCGGCGTCGCCCACCGGCGAGCGGAAGATCACCCGCCCCCGCATCGCGGGCGAGCCCTCAAGGTCCTGCCACGCCACCTCCGCCCCGCGCCCGACCTCGATCGACAGCGCCTCACGCGTCGGCACGTTCACGTCCAGCCACAGCGGGTCGATCTGCACGACGATCGCCACCGGCTTCGTCTCGTCCACGCTCTCGCCCGGGCGCTTCAGCACGTCGAGCACGACGCCATCGAGCGGGGTGCGCAGCTCCATCTCCTCCAGCCGCGCCATCTCACGCGACAGCGTCAACTCATCCTCGCGCTGCCCCGCCTCGCGCGTCCGCAGTTGCGCCTCGGCCATCTCGAGCTGGAACACCGCCTCGCGCATCGCCGAGTCGCTCGCGCCGCCCTTGGCGTGGCTCTCCCGCGTGACGCCCAGCTCGGTCTCGCGGAACGCGACCTGCGTGCGCGCCGCGTCGAGCTCGCCCGTGTCTTCCGCCCGCACCCGCGCAAGCTCCACGCTCTGACGCTGCACCGCGTCCTCCATGCGCATGATGAGCGTCCCCGCCTCGACCACCGCCCCGGGCTCGACCATCACCTCGCCCATCCGCCCCCGGATCGGGAACGCGAGCTGGCGGAGGTCCGACGGACGCGACACGCACGGATAGCTCGTCGAAGGGTCGATGCCCCGCGCCGCGACGCGCGCCGGTGCGATCGTGCCTTCGGGCGTGCTCGCCATCAGCCCGCCCGCGCCGAGCGCAAGCACCACGACAGCGCCCAGCCGCGCGACGCCGCGCCGCCCGCGCACAATGCTCCGCCGCCCCACAAGGCTCGATCTGGTCATGCTGGTTTCCCGCTTGGGGCGTTGCCGGTCCGTTCCCACGCGCCGGCCCGTTTCCACCCGCCGGCCGTTTCCACTCAGTGGTCCACGCCCACCCGAGCGACCCGCCCCTCGCCCGCGCCGCGAGTCCTCCTCAGCGGCTGTCGGGCACGCCCCAGCATACGCAGCACACGCCCGCCTTGTTGCATCCGTCGCCCGCGCCCCCGGGCTCAGCACCAACCACCACTACACTCGCCCCGTGACGTTCGTCTGCGTGCCCATCACCGTGCATGATCTCGCCCAGGCCCTCGCCGACGCGCAGGAATCCCGCGCCCGCGGCGCCGACCTCGTCGAGTACCGCATCGACGAGTTCTTCGACGACGCTGCGTTCATGAACGACGCTTCCGCCGCGCGCCCCATCCTCCAGCTCGTCCGCGAGTCGCCCCTCCCCTGCATCATCACCTGCCGACCCACCTACGAGGGCGGCGCCTACGACGGCGACGACATGCCCCGCGTCTCGCTCTACGAACTGCTCGGCACCGCCGACCATCCCCCGAGGTACATCGACGTCGAGCTCGCCGCGTACACCCGCTCCGCGAACCTGCGCCAGAAGGTCAACCTCGCCGTCGACCATCCCGAGCAGCGGCGCGACGTGCGCACGGGCCTCGTCCTCTCCATGCACGACTTCGATCGCCCGCCCGCCGACCTCTCACGCCGCGTGCTCGCGATGTGCGCCGAGCCCGCCGCGAGCGTGCACAAGATCGCGTTCCGCTGCCGCTCGCTGCGCGACAACCTCGCGCTCTTCGGCGTGCTCCGCCATAAGGACCGCCCGACGATCGCGCTGGGCATGGGCGAGTTCGGAATGATGTCGCGCGTGCTCGCGCCCAAGTTCGGCGCGTTCCTCACCTTCGCCTCGCTCCGCCCCGCCTCCGCCACCGCGCCCGGGCAGCCGACCATCGCCGAGCTGATCGAGACGTACCGCTTCCGATCGATCACGCCGCGCACGCGCGTCTTTGGCGTCGTGGGCTGGCCCGTCACGCACTCCATGAGCCCCCTCGTCCACAACGCGGGCTTCGATGCGGTCGGGTTCGATGGCGTGTACCTGCCCCTGCCCATCGCCGCGGACGCGAGCGACCCCGAGGGCAGCTACGCGAGTTTCAAGGCGACGATCCTCGCGCTGATGGACGAGCCCGGGCTCGACTTCGCGGGCTGCTCCGTCACGCTCCCGCACAAGGAGAACCTCGTCCGCCTCGCGCGCGAGCAGGGCTGGTCGCTCGACGATATATCTGATGCCTGCAACGCCGCGAACACGCTCACGATCGACCCCGCGAGTGGGATGCCGCGCGTCTCCAACACCGACGCTCGCGCCGCGATCGAAGAAATCGCCCGAGGCCTCTCGCTCTCTCGCGGCGTCGATCCCGCGCACGCGATACCCGAATCACAACGTACTGCGCTGCGCGACGCCAGGGTCGCCGTCCTTGGCGCGGGAGGCGTCGCACGGGCGATCGTGTTCGCGCTCGCCGCCGCTGGAGCGAAGGTCGAGATCTACAACCGCTCGCTCGATCGCGCCCGCGCGCTCGCCGACGAAGCGCGGGAATATGCCAACCGCATCCCGAGCGCGCCCGCAAACGCGATCGCGATCGTCTCCGCGCACACGCTCGAAGACGCCACGCGCTCCGAAGCCGAGGTCTTCGTGAACGCGACCCCCATCGGCATGTCCGGTGGCCCCGCGCCCGACGCCGCCCCGATCGACCTCGCCGCGCTCGATCGTGCCGCACTCGCCCAGACCCGCCGCTCCGCCGCCCTCCCCGCGGTCTTCGACACCGTCTACAACCCCATCGAAACCCCGCTCCTCCGCGACGCCCGCGCCCTCGGAATGCCCGCCCTCGACGGCCTCGGCATGTTCGTGGGCCAGGCCGCGGCCCAGTTCGAGGCCTGGACCGCCACCCCCGCGCCCCGGGGGCTCTTCGACCGCCTCGTCCGCGAGACGCTCTCGTCCCGCGCGAACAGGTCGTGAAGTCCCTGCGAATCACTCCGGACGCCACGACGGGCGGCCCGATCATCGGTATCGGGTAGAAGGCAGCATGGCACGTGCACGCCGACCGGCGGCGATCCCAAGGAGGGGATCGGGAACGGAGGGATTCGCGATGCAGCCGAGCGGTCCGATCCTGGAGCAGTCGGGGCGGGAAGCGACGGACCTGCCGCCCCTGCGGAGCCTGCTCTATCCCCGCCTGTACCCGTGGTACGCCCTGATGGCGCTCCTCGACGTGCTGGTGACCTCCGTCACGCTCCGGGTCGGGGGCTACGAGGCGAACGGGCTCGCCGCCCAGATCCTGGAGTTCGCGGGCATCCTCGGGCTGCTGGTGTTCAAGCTGGCGTCGGTGGTCCTGGTGATCGCGATCTGCGAGGTGGTCGGACGCCGGCGGGAGCCGACCGCGCGCCGTCTGGCCGAATGGGCCGTGGCGATCACCGCGATCCCGGTCGCGGTGGGGCTGGTGCAGCTCGCGTGGTTCGCGCACGTGCTGGACATGTCGGCGCTGGTCGGCGTGATGGACTGAGGGACGTGGTCGATGGATCGGCCGGGCCGATCGAGTCACACGCCCGCCGGCATCTCGATCCCGCTCATCCGCAAGAGCGTGCGGAATCCCTCACCGAACACGAAGTTGTTTCCGGGCAGCGCGGGCCCGCCCCTGAGCGACATCGACTGATCCGCGTGGCTGAACATGAGGTCCACACGCCCGATCTCGCGCGGGGCCTCATTCGGGCGGAGCAGCTCGACCGTGCCGCGCGTGCTCGCGCCCATCGCGTCGAGCTTCTCGACCTCCGCGGTGTAGCGGAGCGAGTCGCCCGCCGTCGCGTCCTCAGAGAGCTCGGCCCGGGCCACCTTCGCGAGCAGCACGTTCTCGCGGAACCCACCCGCGTGCCCGACGAGGATCCCCGCGCTCTGCGCCATGCCCTCGACGACCAGCGACATGGGCATCACAGGCAGCGCCGCCCGCGCGCCCGACGCCGGGAAGTGGTCGTGGATGTGGTCCTCCGAGAGCGAGACGTGCTTGATCGCGACCAGCTTCTTCGCCGGCTCAAGCGACAGCACGCGATCGATCCACATCCATCGCATGCTCAGCCCTCCAATGACACGCCGAAGCTCTCGATCGCGCGGGTCAGGCCGCGAGCTTCCGCTCGCAGAAGTTCACGAGCGCCTTGACCGTGAAGATCTTGCCCACGTTCGCCACGGACGGATCCGCCTCGAGCTTCGAGAAGTCCGCGTGCGGCAGACGCTTCTTGAGCGCCGCGATGCCCTCGGGCGTGACCTTGCCGCCCTGCACGAACTTCGGGTCCTGCGCGACGTTGTCCGGGAACAGCTCGCCCTGCTGGACCTTGAAGCCGAACTCCTGCTCGAGCTTGAAGACGATGTCGAGGAAGTCGATCGACTCCGCGCCGAGGTCGCTGGTCAGCACCGCGTCGGGCGTGACGTCGTCCTCATCGACCGCGAGGGCGTCGACCAGGACCGCCTTGACCTTGGATTCGATCTCGTCACGCGTCATCGTGCAGCCGTCCCTTCACTCGTCCCGGGTGCATGCCCCGGGCGCCGCCCACGCTCGAAAGCGGCAAGTTTAGGTGCGCTCTTCACGCAAGGCATGTCCCCCGAAGCCGGGGGGGCGATGGCCACGCTCAACCGAGCGTCACCCGGGCCTGGCGAAGGGTCAGGCGTCCCGACGCCGCCTGCACGGGCCCCGCCTGTTCCGGCTGAGGCTGATCAGGCCCGGGCTGGTCCGATGGAGCGGGCTCGATCAGGTACACCACGCCCTTGTAGTCCACCCCGCCCGAGTCGTCGCTCTCGCCGCGCGTGACCTCGATGCGCATCGACGCGCCCGGGCGGACCATTGCCCCATACTTGAGTGCCCGGACCCGTCCGAGCACCCAAGGCTGCGCGTCCGCACCGCCGGCACGCTGCTCCTCGCACGCCCGGGCGGCCTGCACCATCGCCTCGAGCATGAACACGCCCGGCAGGATGGGAAAGCCCGGGAAGTGGTCCTGCAGGTATTCCTCGCCCGCCGACACGGCCCGCAGCGCCACCAGGCGGTCGTCCGAACGCTCGAGGACCCGGTCGATGAGCTGGAACTTCATCGTGGGACGATACACGCGCGACGCCCGGCGGGCGTGGGCGGCGTGCCCCGCCTTTGATCGTGCGTGGCGCTCATCCGCGACGAAGGCATCTGCGTCCGGCGATGGGACTGGTCCGAGACCAGCCAGACCGCGGTCGTCTTCTCGCGCGGGCACGGCGTGCTCCGCGTGCTCGCCAAGGGCTCGAAGCGCGAGCGCGGCGCGTTCTCCGGCGGGCTCGAGCTCACGCATCGGGCCGAGTTCCAGGCGATCACCAAGGCGTCCTCGGAGCTCTCGCAGCTCACGAGCTGGGACCTGGCCGAGGTCTTCCCGAGCGTGACGCGGAGTGCGGGGGCGTTCTACGCGGCCAGCTTCGCGCTGGGCGCGGTCGAGCTCGCCGTGCGCGACCACGACCCGCACCCGCGTCTGTACGGTGCGCTCGTGGACCTGCTCCGCTCGGGCGCGACGCAGGTGGGCTCGCCCGAAGTGGTGGGCTTCCTGTGGGTGCTGCTGGACGAGGCGGGGTTCCGCCCGCGCCTCACGCGCGAGGGCGGTGGGGCGGACGCGGGCTCGGTCGAGTTCGGGCCGCGGGTCGGGCGGGTGCTCGAGCCGGGCGAGGGCGACGCGGGCCCGACCTGGCGCGTGCGGCTCTCGACGATCGAATTGCTCATGACGCTTGAGGGCGCGGATGGAGCGGCGTCCGGCGAGGGCGCGGGGCCGGTCGATGGTGCGACCTGGGAGCGGGCGGGGCGGTTCCTCGCGAGCTACCTGCGGGAGGTTCTCGGACGCGACATGCCGGGCTGGGAGGGGTTCGTCGGGCGGTCGGGGGGGTAAACCCCTGGGCGCGATTGCCGATTCTGGGAGATTCTGCGGCGTCGCGTCGCGTCCCGCTCGGGTGGGGTTGCGTTGATGCCGATAGAAGCGACGTTTCGTTCGACCGCGCCGACCATTCCACAGGGTTGTGGGAAGGGCCAGGGATGAATCCCGAGCTGTTGGAAGAAATCCTGGGTTGCACTTCCCTGCCGTCGCTTCCGGCGGTTGCGGTGCGCGTGATCGAGCTGACGAGCGATCCGGATGTGCAGTTGCCGGTGCTCGCGGAAACGATCCAGAACGATCAGGCGCTCGCCGGGAAGATCCTGCGGACCGTCAACAGCAGCTTCTACGGGCTGCGTGAGCGGTGCGGCTCGATCAACAAGGCGCTCGTGATGCTCGGGCTGCGTCCGGTCAAGAGCCTGGCGCTGGGCTTCTCGATCGTCACGGCGGTCGGCGATGGCAAGGGCGAAGAGGGCGGATTCAACTACGTGTCGTACTGGCGCCGGGGCATCTACACGGCGGCGGCGGCAAAGGTGTTCGCTGGCGCGTGGGGCAAGGACTTCGGCGACGAGGCCTTCCTCGCGGGGCTGATGCAGGACATCGGCGTCATGGCGATGTACCGCGCCCTCGGGCAGCAGTACGTCGACATCATGTCACGCTGTGCGGACGGGCACTCGGAGCTGGTGAAGCACGAGCTCGCCGAGCTCGACCTGCAGCACCCCGAGGTGGGCGCGATGCTCGTGCAGCGCTGGCGTCTGCCGGAGCAGCTCGTGCAGTGCGTGAAGTTCCACGAGCGTCCGACCGCGGCGCCGCTGGGCGCGAGCGACCTGACCCGGTGCGTTGCGATCGGCAACATTGCGCACGACGTGCTGACCGACGCCGAGCCCGCCGAGGCGATGCGACGCCTCTACGCCCGGGCGAAGCAGTGGCTGAACCTCGATCCGCCCGACGTGGAAGCGGCGATGAAGCAGGTCGGCGACGCGGCGAAGGAACTCTCCAACCTGTTCAAGCTCGACACGGGCAAGGGCGTCGTCGCGGAGGACATCGTCGCGCAGGCCAACGACAAGCTGATCGAGATCGCCAAGAGCGGCGAGTACGAGACGCCCGTGCAGGGCGGGCTCGACGCGCTCCTGACGAGCTCGAGCGAGTCGGACCCGCTGACCGGCGCCGTTTCCAAGTCCGGCTTCGAGACCGCGCTCCGCAAGGCCTTCGACGCGGCCCGTCAGAGCGACGAGCCGCTCTCGGTCGTCGAGGTGCTCCTCGATGACTGGGCGGGGCTGAACCGGCGCCAGTCGCCCGAGGACGTGGACGAGCTGGTGCTGGGCGTCGTGTCGCTGCTCCGGAAGCGGTTCGATTCGCTCGGGGGCATCACGTGCCGGCTCGCGCCGCAGCTCTTCGCGGTGGTGCTGCCCGGAGCGGACCGCGTGAGCGTCACGCGCCTCGCGGACGAGTTCCGCGCGGAGCTGACCGCGAGCGGGCCGCACTGGCTGGGTGAGGCGCCCCTCGCGAAGCCGGTCACGGTGAGCGTTGGCGTGTCGTCCATGCAGGACGCCGAGGCGGGCACGTTCACGAGCGCCGTTCAATTGGCGAGCGCCGCCGCTCACGCCCTCAAGAATGCGGCGCAGAACGGCGGCGATCGCGTGTGTGGTGATGTCGCGAGCCGGGCGGCCTAGCCCCGGCTTCACACCGGGCTTAGCAACCGGCGACGAACAGGTTCAGGAACGCGAGGAAGTCGGACGAGTCGAACTCGCCGTCGCCGCCCTCGGGCGCCAGGTCGGCGCGGGGGACGCCCGCGGTCCAGTCGTTGAGGTACGCGAGGAAGTCGGACGAGTCGGGCGCGCCGCCGCTCAGGTTCCAGTCCGCGAGGCACGCGGCGATGACGTTCGCCCGCAGCGTGACCTGCGCGACCTGATGGAAGGGGTCGTTGGACCCGATCGTCAGCGTGCGCTCGAAATCGCCGACGCTGGAGGTGTCGAGCGTGATCGCGTGCGTGTTGCCCGAGCCGCCAGCGGCGTCGGTGTGCGGGCCAGAAGCGACGGAGAACGGCGCGGGCGCGTTCAGCGTGTAGCTGAGCGTCGCGACGCCCGAGGCGCCCCACAGCGCGACGTTGCCCGCGTTGGCGACGCTGAGGTCCAGCGAGGCAAGCGAGTTGAGCGCGACGTCGCCGAAGTCGATGACCGTGTCGGCGTCGAGCACGGACGGGACGCGGAGGTCGAGGTACACCGGGATGTGCCCGCCGCCCGCGGCGCAGACCTGGATGGACTGCGCGATCGAGGGGCCGACCATGGTGTTGCCGGTGGTGCGGAGGGTGGAGTCGAACGAGGTTCCATCGTTGCCCCAGACGCGGTAGGAGTGGTTGGGATCGTTCCAGGTGGTGGTGGAGTAGGGGATGGACTGCTGCCCGATGTAGTCGATGCCGTTGCCGTCGAAGAGCGTGGCGGAGATGAGGAGCTGGTCGTGGCGGTCGTCCATGCCGCCCGCGCCGATGGGATCCTGTGTGTGCACGAAGCGGTACGCGGAGTTGTTGTTCCAGCTCCCGGGCGTGCTGATGGGATCGAAGAAGCGCCCAGTGTTGTTCGACTGCGAGCCGACGAGCTCGACGTACGCGGCCTGGCCCGACGTCTGGATGTTCGTGTCCGCGCCGAAGAGGAAGTTGCTCTGCGGCGGGAGTGTCTCGGCGTTGTCTCGGATGCGCTGCGCCTCGAGCAGGCGACGGGCCTGATCGTCGCTGGCCGAGCCCGCCTTCATGTGCGAGCAGTACATGAAGATCTTGCCGGGAGCGCCGTCGTATCCGGTGAGCGTGATGTCGTAGCGGTTGACGTCGCGCGGGTGGTTGGGCGGACCGCTCCCGGTTGCGATGACCGACGCGAGGTCGAGCTGCGCCTTCGACGTGCGGTAGAAGAACGCGTTGTCGGTGTCATTGCCGTTGATGAATGGCGCCGCGGCCCAGTCGCCGGGCGAGCCGGGCGCGGTGTTGAGCGCGCTCAGCATGTCGTTCACCGCAGACTGGCTGAGCACCTCCTGCACGAGGATGGCGTCGGGCGACATCGAGCGACCTTCAAACTGGCCGTACACGACGTTCTGGATGTCGGCGATGCGGCCCCCGCTGTAGTTCGTGATATTCCACGTGACAACGCGGAGCCCGTCGGCGAGGGCGGGAGCGGCGGTCAGGGCGAGGACGGCGGGGACGATGGCGCAGCGGGCGGGGCCCGAACCGATACGCGTCATGGATCGATCTCTCTCTTCCAGGGGTGGGGGACGAGTTTTGGCCGGAACAATAGCCGCCGCGGAGGGTTCCGCGGCGGCTGTGAGGGTTAAGACTTCATGAGGGGTTGGTGCTTAGTCCACGCAGCCGCTGTAGCGATTGAGATAGGCCAGGAAGTCGGACGAGTCGAACTCTCCGTCGTTGGTGAGGTCGGCGGAGGGGTCGCGGCTGTCGAACTGGTTCAGGAAGCAAAGGAAGTCAGAAGAATTGACGGCGCAGTTCCCGTCGCAGTCGGCGTCGCACGGAGTGGTGACGCTGACCGAGGCCGGGGAGCTCGTGGTCGACTCGCAGGCGTTGGACACGCGGACGCGGTACGTGCCCGCTGTTGCGCCCGTGACGGCGAACGTGTACGTGCTGTCGTTGGCCCCGACGATGTCCACGTTGTTGCGGGTCCACTGGTACTCGAGGTCCACCCCGCTCGCGACGACGGAGAGCTCGGCGGTGGCGCCGTCGCAGAACGTTCCGCCCTGCGGCGGGGTCGTGATGGAGGGGGCAGTGGGCTCGAGCCCACACGAGAGCGTGTCGAGGAAGGGCAGGATGTCCTCGTTGATGTTCCGCCCGTGGTAACGGATGTCGATGTTCGCGATGCCGCCCGGGCAGGTGTGGCAGTAGCTCATGATGGTGCCGCCGAAGGCGTTCGAGCAGTCGCCATTGCCGCAGTTGTCGATGGGCGGGAAGGTGTCGTGCGTGTGGGGCGAGCCGTAGAGGTGCCCCTGCTCATGGGTGGTGACGACGAGGTCCCAGTTCCCGCTGTCGTACGAGACGATGGGATAGGGGAACCCGCCGTTGAGGTAGCCGGAGGAGGCGTAATCGTATTCGGTGGCGCAGAGCCCGCCGACATACGCGACGCCGCCGGTGCCGTCGATCAGGCCCGTGAGCATGTGCACGGACGAGCGTTGCACGCCGGTCATGTTGGCGTTCCAGTAGTCCTGCATCTCGAACAGACGCTCGAAGACGTCGCTGGGCCCCTGCGGGAGGTACGGATCGTTGTTGGTCGCGAAGACGCGGAGGAACGCGATCCTCTGCGAGACGTTGAGGTCACGCTTCGTGATCTCGCCACCGGCGATGATGAGGAACGTCGCGTACGCGGCCGAGGCGTTCGTGTCGCCGCCGAAGATCTCGGCGGAGTACTCGTAGTCCGTCTCAACGGCGATGGAGGCGACGCGGCACGGCGCGCCCAAGCGCGGCGCGGTGCCGGCGGGCGTCTGCGGACGCGAGGCCTTCCACGTCGCGAAGCCCGGCGCCACGGGGGTGCGCTCCGCGCAGGCGGGCCCGGCGCGCTCGAACTGCATGTCGGTCGCGTTGTAGACGATCGCGTCCTCGGGGCCGCCCGCGGGGCGCGACGCGATCATGTACCGCTGACCGCGCACGCCGCCCTCCTGGATGAAGCCGTTGCTCCCGTGCGGGCTCAGGCCCAGAACGACGAGCGAGCTGGGATCGCCGACGATGGTGCCGGAGAGGATGGTGACGTCGGGGCGGGGCATCGCGTGCTCGCCGTTCTCATCGACGAGGATGAGCTGCGCATCGGGCATGAAGGCGTCGACGCGGTGCAGGTCGAGGTCGACGGTGCGCCCCTCCCCGACCGGGAAGCCCACGATGACGCCCGACTCGATGCCGCGCCACGCGTCGAGCGCGCCGTCGTTCAGCGACAGGTGCAGCGCCGGGAAGTTGGGGGCCATCTCTCCGGCCTCGAGCGGCGTCGGGACGATCACACGCGTCGGTGCCTCGGCCTTGCCCGGAGCGAGCGCCTGCGGACGGGACTGGGCCAGACCCGCGGCGGTGCACAGGACGATGGGTGCGACGGCGATCGCCTTCATGGACATGGAACGGCCTTTCCTCTCTGCGTGCGAGCCCCGAGCGGACCGCACCCTCGACCCCGCGAGCATGGTGGTGCCGGAGGGTGGGACGCGATCGCGCCCGCGGAAACCCTGGCACCCCGAGACTAACGCCAACCCACGCCCACGCCAAACAACAGACGAAGGCCTCCGGAGTTTTCCGGACGCCGGGCCGGTCGTCACTCCGCAGCAACGGGCGGGGGTGTTTCGTGCCTTTCGCGTCAATTTCTTGTTCAGGAGGTGCCCGCGGGGCGGGGGGCCGCCCCGGGTGGGGGGGACGCCGGCGCGCAACCGCCGATATCTTGGGGGGATGGAGACGTACGTCCCGGCGATGAGCGCGCCACGCGCCCGGGCCCGGAATCCGCTGACACGGAGCGGCACGGGGCTCGCCGGGCTCGGGTTCCTCGTGCTCATGCTCGGGCTGTGCCTGGGCACCCTGCCGTGGACCCTGGGGCCCGCGCCGGCCTCGCTCGGGGGGACCGGGGACGGTTCGGCGGGCGTGCCCCGGTATGCCGCGGGCCAGGCGGCGTGGGCGCGGATCGCCCCGTCGTGGTGGCCCTTCGACGCTGGCGACCCGGAAAACCGGGACGAGGTCCTTCGCCGGAACCAGACGGCGCTGGCCTACGCGCCGCGGGCCGCGATCGTGGGCGCGCTGTCGTCGCTGGGGATGGGGTATGAAGAGTCGCTGTCCGCGGGGCCGGGCCCTGCGCTCGACGCGATGGCCCGCGTGTGGCCCGTCGCGGAGATCGCGCGAACGCAGGGCGTGAGCGTCGCCGAGCTCTTGGGCCAGTCGGAGGGTGAGGGCGCCGCGGCGTTGCGTGCGCACTGGTCGGGCTACGCGCTGGGCACGGACCTGCTCGGACGGAGCCTGCTGATCCGCCTGCTCGCGGGCGGGGGCGTCTCGCTGGTCGTGGGCATCGCGGCCGCGGCGATCTCGGTCGTGATCGGCACGCTGTACGGCTCGATCGCGGGCTACGCGGGCGGCAAGACCGACGCGGTCATGATGCGCATCGTCGACATTCTGTACGGCCTGCCGTACATCCTGCTCGTGGTGCTGCTTGCCGTCGCGAGCGATGCGATGATCGAGCGTCACTTCGCGGGTGTGGACTCGCGCACGCGCACGCTCCTCGACCTGCTGGTCCTGCTCTCGGCGATCGGTGGCGTGAGCTGGCTCACGATGGCGCGGGTGGTGCGCGGGCAGGTGCTGAGCCTGAAGAACCAGCCATTCGTCGAGGCGGCACGCGCGGTGGGCGCGGGCCCGGGACGGATCTTCCGTGCGCACCTGCTCCCGAACCTGGTCGGCCCGATCGTGGTGTACGCGACGCTGACGGTGCCGCAGGCGATCTTGCAGGAGGCGTTCCTTTCGTTCCTGGGCATCGGCGTCGAGCCGCCCCTGCCCTCGTGGGGCAATCTCGCGGCGGAGGGGCTGGGAGAGCTCAATGCGTACCGATCGAACTGGTGGCTGCTGGTCATGCCGTGCGTGATGCTGGGGCTCACGCTGCTGGCGCTGAACTTCGTGGGCGAGGGGCTGCGCGAGGCGCTCGACCCGAAGCGGAGGGCCTCGGCGTGAGCGGCGTCTCGGCACAGCCCGTGCTGGAGCTGCATGAGCTCGCGGTGTCGTTCCCCGCGGGGGAGGGCGTGCGCGCGCGGGCGGTCGATGGCGTGTCGCTCCAGGTGCATCGCGGACGCACGCTCGCGGTGGTGGGCGAGAGCGGGTGCGGCAAGAGCGTGACGGCGATGAGCGTGCTGGGGCTCGTGCCCACGCCGCCCGCGCGGATCGACGCGGGGCGGATCGTGTATCGGTATGAAGACGGGCGTGAGGCCGACCTGCTGCGCCTCGATCAGCGCGCGATGCGCGGGGTGCGCGGCGGTGAGATCGCGATGATCTTCCAGGAGCCCATGACCTCGCTCAACCCCGTGTTCACGATCGGCGACCAGCTCGTCGAGGCGGTGCGTCTGCATCAGAACCTCGGGCGGCGCGAGGCGATCGACGCGGCGGCCCGGGCGCTCGAGGCGGTGGGCATCAGCGATCCGCGCGCGCGGATGCGCGCCTATCCGCACCAGTTCTCGGGCGGGATGCGCCAGCGGGTGATGATCGCGATGGCGCTGGCGTGCGAGCCGCGGGTGCTGCTGGCGGACGAGCCGACCACGGCGCTCGACGTGACGATCCAGGCGCAGATCCTCGAGCTGATCGACCGGCTCAAGCGCGAGCGGCAGCTCGGCGTGATGCTCATCACGCACGACCTGGGCGTCGTCGCGGGGCACGCGGACGACGTCGCGGTGATGTACGCGGGACGCGTGGTCGAATCGGCGAGGGTGGACGAGCTGTTCGCGCGACCCCTGCACCCCTATACCCGCGGGCTGCTCGCGTGCATCCCGCGCGTGCACCAGCGACGCGAACGCCTGAGCACCGTGCGCGAGCTGGGCGAGGACGCGTCGGCGTTCGACGCGCCGGGCGAGCGCGCCGGCACGCGCGCCTGGTGGCCCTGGCACGAGCGCCCCGCGGGGGTCGAGGCGCGCGAGGGGCCCGCGGGCGACTCGATGCTCGTCGAGGTCGCGCCGGGGCATCGGGTCGCGCTGTGGCGGACGCGAGCGGCAAGGGAGACGACGGGCGTGGAGGCGTAGCGGGCGATGCGTGTGCTGATCATGGCCGATCCCGTCTTCGCCTCGCGTGAGCACGTGCTGCTGCGCCGCCTGGAGATCGGGCTGGCGGACGAGGGCGTGGGCGTGGTGCACGCGCTGCCCGAGAGCGTTGTGGCGCAGGCCGACGCCCCGGTGTTCGCGCGGGTGCTCGCGTACGAGGGCGATGGATTTCCGTTCACGCGAGGTTCGCGCGCGTCGCGTCTGCGGGCGCAGCTCGAGGGCGACGGCGAGCCGATCACGCTCGTGCACGCGTTCGGCGGGCGCGCGTGGGCGATGGCGTCGGAAGTCGCGCGACAGGCGAAGGCGGGGCTGGTCCTCGAGATCTGGCGCACGGGGCTCTCGCATCGCGCGGCGTCGGTCTCGGCGTCGAAGCATCGCCCGGAGCCGATGGCGCTGCTCTCGGCCGACGAGTCCATCACGCACGCGCTGGTGGAGTCGGGCGTCTCGGCGCGGATCTTCGCGTCGCCCTGGGGCGTGCACGCGCCGCCCGAGCCGCGCAGGCTGTTCGAGCCCGGGCGTCTGCCCGCGATCGTGATCTGCGGGAGCGGGCGCGATGGGCGGGGCTACGCGTCGGCGATGGCGGCGCTGGCGCACGCGGCGGAGAAGGGGCACGAGTTCGCGGTGTTCGCCGATGCGATGGCGGCGCATCGCGCGGGGCTGTGGCCGCTCGCGCAGAAGCTCGGGCTGGCGGATCGCCTTTCGCTGATCGAGGACGTCGAGCCGCGGCGCGACCTCCTGCTGAAGTGCGACGTCATCATGCAGCCCGAGGCGCTGGGCGAGCAGCGGAGCCTGGTGCTCGACGCGATGGGCGCGGGGATGGTCGTGCTCGCGGCGCCGCAGGACCACAGCGCGACGCTGATCGACGGGGTGACCGCCCGCCTGCTCCCGCCGGGCGACCTGCCCGCGTGGCAGCGCGCGGTGCTCGACGTGCTGGGCGATCCCGCGGGCGCCGCGCAACTCGGGCGGCGTGCGCACGCGTTCGTGCGCGAGAAGCACCGCCCCAGCACGCACGTCTCGGCCGTGCTCGAGGCGTACCGCTGGCTGACCGCGAGCGATCCGCTGCCCATGCTGCCCTGAGCGTCCGAGAAGCCGCCCCTGCGGGCGCTGCGCGCGGCATCCACGGATTCATCCCACCCATTTTCCTTGGATCGGGCTCAAGTCCCGGGCATGCTGGAAGGGCACGCCGGGGGAAGCGTGCAACACGCGCGGCGGGGCGATGGGCTCCGCCTGTGTCGTTGTCGCACAATCCAAGAGCAGAGGGATCGCGAGATGAAGAGCGTTGCGCTGCGTGGTGCCGGGCGAGTCGCCGGGCTTGTGATCGTCGTGGCGGGCCTGTCGGGGGCGGCGATGGCGCAGCCCTCGGGGCGTGCGTTCGTTCCCCAGCCCGCGTACCGCATGGGCGACACGGACCGCCTGCTGGCGACGCCGCGCCCGTACCCCGCGAACCGCGTGGACTCCGTGCGCCGTCCGGGCTTCAACGGGCGCCTGTGGCGCGGCGAGACGTTCACGAACCAGGCGATGTACACGCCCGTGGACTCGGGCAATCCCGGTGCGGACCTGTACGGCGCCGTGGATGAAGAGGGGCAGCTCGCCTTCGTGCGCACGGGCAACAGCGTCATCTCGATCAGCCCGTGGGATCGTTGGGAGGGCGAGAGCTTCCCGAGCATCGAGCGCGCCCGCGGGCAGTGGCTCAAGGAGCGCGGGTACACCGGCGGCGTGCGCACGCACGTGAACGCGATGCACCACCCGGTCTATTCGGCGTCGCCCGCGGTCGATGGGGCGAGCGACGAGTCGCACGCCTCGGCGAACGCGAAGGAGATCACGCCCCGCGCCACGATCGAGATTCCCGCGGACATGCCGCGGTTCAAGAGCCGGATGCAGGTGGACGCGGGTCGCATCTCGCGTCCGTTCGGGCTGCCCTCGGGCACCGTCGCGAAGGTGATCACCAGCGATCGCGCGGAAGAGGCCGCGGTCGCGGAGGCGCCGGCGGACGGACTGGCGACGGACGGGGCGAAGAGCGTCGCGAGCGCGGGGTGATCCGCCCCTTCGCGGCACGAGCCATCACGATCGCAGGATGAGCGGCGCGGGCGGTGGCGGGGCGTGGTGGCCCAGCCCTCGCCCGCGCTGTGCTGATGCCGCGAAGTACACTGGCCCGATGGACGGGTCGCTGTTCGATCCAACGCGGATGCGTGCGAAGCGTGAGGCGTCGTCGCGCGCGCCGGGCCCGGACGCCGGGGACGGCGCGTGGAGCGTCAGCGCGCTGGCCCGCGCGATCGAGCACGCGCTGAGCGCGTCGCTGCCCGCGAGCGTGCGGGTCGTGGGCGAGGTGTCGAACCGGCGCGAGCGGACGCACGTGTACTTCGACCTCAAGGACGAGGGCGCGGTGGTCTCGTGCGCAATGTTCCAGTCGGTCGCGCGCAAGCACGGCGCCGTGATCGCGGATGGTCGGTGCGTGCTGCTGAGCGGGCGGGTCGAGT
Source organism: Phycisphaerales bacterium (assembly GCA_034004365.1). Lineage (GTDB taxonomy): Bacteria > Planctomycetota > Phycisphaerae > Phycisphaerales > UBA1924 > JAVEWV01. The sequence goes on along the minus strand of JAVEWV010000013.1, from coordinate 18,844 downwards.
GGTACGCGGCGGGCGGGCGACTGTCGCTGATCGTGACGAAGGCCGAGCCCGTGGGCGAGGGGGCGCTCGAGGCGCGACTGCGGGCGCTCGTTGCGGAGTTGCGCGGGCTGGGCTACTTCGACGCGGAGCGGAAGCGCCCGCTCCCGACGTTCCCGAGGAACATCGGCGTGGTGACGAGCCGCAGCGGCGCGGCGCTGCAGGACGTGCTCGACACGATCCGGCGTCGCTGTCCGGCGGTGGGGGTGGTGCTGGCCGACGCGCGGGTGCAGGGCGAGGGCGCCGCGGCGGAGGTTGCGCGGGCGATCCGCACGCTCGGGCGCGCGCGCACGGAGCTGGCGATCGACGCGGTGCTGGTGACGCGCGGCGGGGGATCCATCGAGGACCTTTGGGCGTTCAACGAGCGCGTGGTGGCGGACGCGGTGCGCGACTGCCCGGTGCCCGTGGTGTGCGCGATCGGGCACGAGACGGACGTGACGATCGCGGAGCTGGTGGCGGACGAGCGGGCCGCGACGCCCACGCAGGCGGCGATGCGCCTGACGCCCGATCGAGTGGCGCTCGCGCGTCAGGTTTCGTCGGAGCGGATGCGACTCGGGCAGGCCATATTGCGGGTGCTCCGCGATGCGCGCCATCGCACGATCGTCGCGACGCGCGGCACGGCGCTCGAAGATCCGGAACTGCTCACCCGCGCGGCGCGGGAACGGTTCGACAGCGCCACGCGCACGATCGCGTGGGGTGTGTCCGCCCGCACGCGCGAGGCGCACGCACGACTGGCGCGTCTGGCGGCGCGTCTGGCGCGGGTGCGCCCCGAGGCGGCGCTCGCCCGGCGGCGCGCGCGCATCGACGCGGCCGGGGGGCGCCTCGCGCGGGCGATCGCGGGGCGCGTGGATGCGTCGGGGCTCGCGCGCCTGCACGACCGGCTCGCACGCTCGATGGGCGTCGCGCTGCGTGAGGGCGACCTGCGGCTGGAATCGCTCGAACGCGAGTTGGACGCGGTCGGGCCCGGGCGCGTGCTGGCGCGGGGGTACAGCGTGACGCTCGACGCGCGCGGGCGTGTGGTGCGTGAGGTGGGCGACGCTCCCGCGGGGAGCGCGATCACGACGCGGCTCGCCCGGGGCTCGGTCACGTCGGTGGTGCAGGGCGACGGGCGGGAATCGGGAACTCCGGCGAGAGAGATCGTCCCGAGCCCGCCGGCCGCGGCGCGCCGGCGCCTGGCGCGGCCCGATCCGGAGCAGATGGGCCTGTTCTGATCGTGATCGTGGGCGTGGGCGGCGTGCCGTGTGCGCGTCGGCTATGCTCGCGCCGCGATGGCGAAGAAGAAGGCGGAAACGGCCGGCGGCGAGGGCGCGATGGGCTTCGAGGAGGCCATGGCCCGCGTCGAGGCGATCGTCGAGCGGATCGAGTCGGGCGAGGTCGGGCTCGAGGAGTCGCTCGCGGAGTACGAGCGGGGGATCGCCCTGCTCAAGCGGTGCCGCGAGGTGCTGGAGCGGGCCGAGCTGCGTGTGCGCGAGCTGTCGGCGGACGCGGAGCCCCCGGCGGGGCGGCGCGAGGGCGGGGCGTGAATCGTCTCGCATGGTGCGGCGCGACGGGGCTCACTCGGGGGAGGCGATCGGGCCGATAGCGGGACGAACGGCGTCGCCCGCTGAGGCCCGCCGGATGGAGAGCACGCTCGCCCATGTCCGCGGAACTGCTGCTGAAGGTGCTGCCTTTCGTGTCGCTCGTGTTCGCGCTGATGTTCGGTGCGTGCCTGGGGTCGCTCGTGAACGTGCTGGTCTATCGCCTGCCTCGCGGGCTGGACGTGGTGCGTCCGTCGTCGAAGTGCCCGTCGTGCAACCACGTGCTGACGTGGCGCGAGAACATTCCGATCCTGGGGTGGCTGATCCTGGGGGGGCGGTGCCGGTTCTGCAAGGCGAAGATCTCGCCCGAGTACCCGATCGTGGAGGCGTTCGTTGCGCTCGGGTTCGTGGCGTGGTACTACGTCGCGTACATCATGCCGCCCGACGCGGCGCTCTGGGGCGTGCACGTGGGCGCGATGCGTCCCGACTGGGGCCTCAACGGGTTCGCGCGGACGTGGCCCATGTACGTGTCGCAGGTGATCCTGTTCGGATGCCTGACGGCGATGACGATCATCGATGCGCGCACGTGCACGATCCCGCTCGTGCTGGCGTGGGTGCCGACGGCGGTCGCGCTCGTGCTGCACACGGGGTACGGCGTGTGGGTGGAGCACTTCTCGAAGCTGGGCGCGCTGCGGTACACGACGCCGGGGTGGGACTGGACGATCCCGACGCCGGGCGAGCACGGGTGGCGCTGGATCGGCGCGGCGATCGGCGGCGGGGCGGGGGTGATCCTCGCGAACGTGCTGCTGTGGACGGGGCTCGTGAAGCGGAGCTTCGAGGGCTACGAGGCGTGGGAGAAGGGCGAGTATGCGAAGCGCGGGCTCAAGTGGCCCGGCGATGAGGCGAGTGGCTCGGACGGTGACGCGACGGGCTCGGACACCGGCGCGACGGACTCAGGCACCGGCGCGGCGTCCCAAAGCGCGAGCGACGACCCGACGGAGCTGTGGATCCAGTATCCGTACGCGCGGCGTGAGATGGCGCGGGAACTGCTGTTCGTCGGGCCCATCGTGGCGCTCGCGCTCGCGGGCGCGGCGATCGCGGGACGCATGGCCGGGCCGTGGGGGTTCGACCACGCCACGGGCGAGGTCGTGTCGGCGTCGATCGCGCCGCTGTGGCTGCGGGTCGTTGCGGGGGCGCTCCTGGGCTACCTCGTGGGAGGCGGCGTGGTGTGGGGGACGCGGATCCTCGGGTCGCTCGCGTTCGGCAAGGAGGCGATGGGGCTGGGCGACGTCCACCTGATGGCGGCGGTGGGGGCGACGCTGGGATGGATCGACGCGACGCTCGCGTTCTTCGGGGCGGCGTTCGTCGGGCTGGGCTGGGCACTGGTCACGAGCGTGTTCGGGTCGCTCAAGCGGGCGATGCCGTACGGCCCGTTCCTCGCGGTGTCGACGGTGCTCGTGGTGCTGCTGCGGCCCGCGATCGAGGTGGGGCTGGGGCTGCTGGGGTTCGGGGGCGCGAGGCTGCCGTGAGGCGGCTCGGGGCGAGCTTCGGGGGCGACCTCTGCGGCGTGGCGGCGGGGCGAGCCGATACTAAACGATGAGCGGCGCAGCGTCCGAGAACCTCGGCTACGCTGCGGTCCTCCCCGGAGTGGGGCGACTGGGCGTTCGGGCCGCGGCGCGAGGAGAGCGCTGGCGGCACGGGCGGTGGAATGACGGCGATCGTCGATAAGGAGATCGGGATGCTTCGTCGAGCGATGGTTGCGGTGATGGGTCTGGGTGGTCTGGTGGTCTCGCTGGGGCTGGGCGGCTGCAGCAGCGTGCCCAAGAAGGACTACGACCTCGCGGTGCAGGAGAACACGGAGCTGCGTGACCGGCTCGCGTCGATGCAGGACGCGCTGCGGGATCGTGACGCGCGGATCAGCGAGCTGGAGAGCGATCCGGGGCGCGGGCAGGTGACGGGCTCGACGGGCTTCGAGGGCATCTCGGGCGTGAACGTCTCGCTCGCGGGCGGGAACGTGATCGTGGGCGTCGCGGGCGACGTGCTGTTCGACTCGGGCAAGGTGGACCTCAAGACGACCGCGAAGTCCTCGCTGGACCGCGTCGCGCAGGTGATCCGCACGCAGTACCCGGGCTCGATCGTGCGCATCGAGGGCTATACGGACAGCGACCCGATCCGCAAGAGCAACTGGAAGAGCAACGAGCACCTGTCCGCGGAGCGTGCGCTCGCGGTCGAGAAGTACCTCGTCTCGAAGGGGCTGGACAACAACACGACGTACTCCGCGGCGTTCGGGCCCGCGCACTCGAAGGGCAGCAAGAAGGACAGCCGGCGCGTGGAGATCGTGGTGCTGGCGTCGGGCCAGTGAGCGAGAGCGGTCGGGCGGATCGCTCGACCTTCGCCTGAGATTCCGGGCGTCCATCGTCGGAAGCCCGGACTCGTCAGGCATAGCAATGGGGTGAATGGCGGCGGGCGCGTGGGGCGCTCGCCGCCTTTTTCTTTGCGCTCCAAAGAAATGTGGCTCTTCATGCCGGGCGCGAATCCGTCCGCATGGACGGCTCGAAGGCGATGGCATCGCACACTGCCCGGCTTCACGCCGCGACTCGCGGCGTCCGGTGCACATTCGCGTGCGAACTTTCGCGAAGGAGCGTTCGGCATGAACAGGGCTATCGGTACGTCTGCTGTGCTCGCCATGACCGCGATCTCGGGCACCGCGTTCGCGCAGTGCGAGGCATCGAGCCAGGCCTCGAGCGGCGTGACCGTGACTCATGCGCAGTACGTCAAGCAGGGCGACATCGTTGACACCGCGGTGAAGGCGGGGCAGTTCAAGACGCTTGCGGCGGCGCTGCAGGCGGCGGGGCTCGTCGAGGTGCTCAAGGGCGAGGGCCCGTTCACGGTGTTCGCGCCGACGGACGAGGCGTTCGCCAAGCTGCCCGCGGGCACTGTCGAGAGCCTGCTCAAGCCGGAGAACAAGGACCAGTTGATCGCGGTGCTCACCTACCACGTCGTGGCGGGCAAGGCCGAGGCGAAGCAGGTGCTGTCGCAGAAGGCGTGGACGACGGTGAACGGTCAGCGCGTCGAGATCACGCAGCGCGCCGGCTCGGCGATGGTCGATGGCGCGAAGATCGTCAAGACCGACATTGGCTGCACCAACGGCGTGATCCACGTCATCGATACGGTGATCCTGCCCGAGACGCGATCGATCCCAGAGGTCGCGTCCGAGGCGGGCTCGTTCAACACGCTGCTCGCGGCGGCGAAGGCCGCGGGGCTGGTGCCCGCGCTGAGCGGCGAGGGCCCGATCACGGTGTTCGCGCCGACGGACGAGGCGTTCGCGAAGCTGCCCGCGGGCACGGTCGAGAGCCTGCTCAAGCCGGAGAACAAGGACAAGCTCGCGGCGATCCTGAAGTATCACGTCGTTGAGGGTCGCGTGTTCTCGACGGACCTTCCTTCGAGCGGCTCGGCGAAGACGCTGGGCGGGCAGTCGATCAATATCAAGGCGAGCGGCTCGGGTGTGATGATCAACAACTCCAAGGTTGTTCAGGCGGACATCGACGCGAGCAACGGCGTGATCCACGTGATCGACGCGGTGCTGCTGCCGCAGTAAGGCAGCGGAGCCTCGCGGTTCCATGCGTGGAGTTTCGTCCGTCCGTGCTTAACGGCGCGGGCGGGCCTTGTGGGAGCGTTCGGTTCGACGTTCGGGCGATGTCCTCGCGCGTGCAGCGCGGCTGGCTTGAGGTCTGCGCAGTGGGCGTGTTGGCGATCCAGGGCGTACACTCCACGCGGGCATTCATGTGGATCGTGCCCGTTGTGGATTGCGGCTCGACCCCCGATCGTTCCGAGGCTCGCATGACGGCGTCCGGCGATTCCAACATGCTGCTGCAGCGTGTCGCGCGGGGCGAGCCGGGCGCCGCGGGCGCGTGCATCGATCGCTTCGGCGGGCTCGTGTGGACGCTCGCGCGGCGTTCGATGGGGCGTCATCCCGACATCGAGGACGTCGTGCAGGAGATCTTCCTCGACGTGTGGCGGAGCGCGCCACGGTATGACCCGACGATCGCGAGCGAGACCGCGTTCGTCGCGACGATCGCACGCAGACGACTGATCGACCGGGCCCGGCGGATCGGACGCCGCCCGGGCGAAACGGCGATTACGGAGGATCGCGTCGGAACCGCGGATGCGCCGGCGCTCGGGGCGGACGTGATCGAGCAGTCCTCGCGCGCGATGGAAGCGATGTCGACGCTCTCGGAGGAGCAGCAGCGCGTGCTGCGGCTCAGCGTGATCCAGGGGCTGTCGCACGAGAAGATCGCGCGATCCACGGGCCTGCCGCTCGGCACGGTCAAGACGCACGCTCGGCGCGGCCTGATGAAGATCCGTGCCGCGCTCGGCACAGAGCGTGCACAGGAGGGCTCGGAAGGCGACGGTGCGAGCCAGAGCGACCGCGATGCGGCGGGGGTGCGGTCATGAACCGCGTCACGAATGCGCAGCTCGAACGTCTGGGCGACGACGTGCTGGACCTGATGGTCCGGCGCGCGTGCCAGGGCGTGGGTGAGCAGGAAGCGATCGAGTTGTCGGAGGCGTGCACGAGCGTGGGCGTGCCGATCGACGCGTTCGACGGCGCGGTCGACGCGCTGCTCGCAACGGGGGACGTGGAGGCCATGCCCGCCGACGTGCGTGAGCGGCTCGCACGCTCGGCGAGCGCTTTCTCGGGCTCCGCGGGCGATCCGTCGCGGAACGTGGCGCGCCCTTCGCGTCCGGCGTCTTCGGGTGTGCTGGGTCGCCTCGGCTGGATCGCCGCGGCGGCGGGGATCGCGCTCGCGGCGGTGGCGTGGTTCGGTATGCCGCGTTCGTCGAGCACGTCGGATGCGAATGGTCGTGATGTTGTGGCGATGGTGGACGCGCAGGCGGACGCGGTGCATCTCGCGTGGGGCGATTGGGATGATCCCGAGATCGCGGGCGTCAAGGGCGAGGTGGTGTGGAGCGACGCGGCGCAGTCGGGTTACATGCGTTTCGCGGGGCTGCCGGACGCGGGCGGGGACGCGCAGTACCAGCTCTGGATCATCGACGCGGAGCGCGGGATGGAGCAGCGGATCAGCGGCGGGGTGTTCGACGCGCGGGCGGCGGCGTCGGGCGAGGTGCTGGTGCCGATCTCGCCCAGGCTGTTCGTGAATCGGGCGGCGGCGTTCGCCGTGACGATCGAGAAGCCCAGTGGGACATGGGTGAGCGACATGTCCCGGCGCGTTGTGATCGCGTCGCGCGGGTGAATGTCCTCGGACGTCGCGTATTCCCATAACAACCCGAGCTTCCGGCACGATCTCCGATAACGGGGCCGGTTGCATGATGATCGCGCATAAGTGTGCGGTCCTCATTGCTTATGCCGTCCGCGCGGGTAGGTTGGAAGGGTTCGGCGCGGTATGCGCGAGGCATGCCAGCCGGGCGACGTGGGGCCCCGCGGGGGGAGCGCGATGACGATGCGCGGTCTGCGAGTGCTGATCGGCGTAATGATGGCGCTGTCCGTGCGCGCCGCATGGGCCATCACCATCCGCGTGCCCGAGCACTTCGAGACCATCCAGGAAGCGATCGACTTCGCCCGCGGTGGGGACGTCATCATCGTGTCCGACGGCGTGTGGTCGGGCCCGGGGAATGTGGACCTTCGGTTCTCGGGCAAGCCGATCACGCTGCGTTCGGAGAACGGGCCCGTCGCGTGCACGATCGATGCCCAGATGGCGTCCTCGATCATCGTGTTCGATGGCGGTGAGCTAGCCTCGACGCGCGTCGAGGGCTTCACGCTCACGGGCGGGTTCGGCGCGACGGGCGGAGCGATCCAGGTCGCGCCGGGCAGCGCGCCCACCCTCGTGGGATGCGTCTTCACGGGCAACACCGCGACGGGCGATGGCGGCGCGATCTCGGTCGCCAACGGCGAGATGACGATCACCGATTGCACGTTCACGGGCAACTCGGCGCTGCGCGGGGGCGCGGCCTCGAACGCGTTCGGGCTCGTCATGTTCGACGGGTGCACCTTTGATGGAAACACCGCGACGCTCGGCGGTGGCGCGGTGTTCGGCGGCGCGAACTGCAGCATGTCGTTCGCGGGCTGCGGGTTCGACGCGAATGTCGCGGGCGAATCGGGCGGCGCCGTGCAGAACTCGGGATTCGGCTTCCTGGCGCTGACCGAGTGCTCGTTCACCGGCAACAGCGCGGGGGTCTCCGGCGGCTCCATCGCCAATAACGGGATCGTGCAGACGCTCGACGCCTGCACGTTCACGGGCGAGCGGGCGGGCGTGGGCGATGGCGGCGCGATCATGCACGCCGGGGACGCGCTCCCGGTGCTCAACAGCGTGTTCATCGATTGTGCGAGCTCGTTCGGGCGGGGCGGCGCGATCGCCTCCACGGGTGACGGGCTCACGATCGAGGGCACGCACTTCGAGGACTGCGCGAGCGATGGATCGGGCGGCGCGATCTACGCGGCGGGCCTGGGCGTGCTGGATTCCTCGTTCCTGCGCTGCGTTTCGGGCGACGACGGCGGCGCGATCTCGACGAGCGACCTGCTCACGGCACGACGCGTCGCGATCTTTGACGGCGAGGCGGCGGACCTCGGCGGCGCGATCCACAACGGAGGCCCGCAGGCCGAGATCGAGGGCTGCGTCATCGCCGGCAATCGCGCGGCCCGCGGCGGCGGCATCTGGAACGGCGTGGGCAGCACGAGCTACGGCGTGCGCACGTGCACGATCGTGCACAATGCCGCGAGCGTTGCGGGCGGGGGCGTGTACCAGAACGCCGGGAGCATCTCGATCGCCAACAGCATCCTGTACTTCAACGCCGCGCCGAGCGGGGCGCAGATCGGGATGCAGCTCGGATCTGGCGCGCAGGGGCAGAACTGCTGCGTGCAGGGCGGGCTGAGCACGCCCGGCGGGCAGAACATCTCGCTCAACCCGATGCTGATGGACGACGTGGGCGTCGATGGCGTGCCGGGCACGGGCGACGAGGACCTGCGGATCAGCATCGCGTCGCCGTGCATCGACGCGGGGAGCAACACGCAGGTGCTCGGTTCGGACCTCGTGGACTTCGCGGGCGATCCGCGCGTGGTGGACGGCAACTGCGACGGCGTCGCGCGGGTGGACATCGGCGCGTTCGAGGTCTCGGACGACGCGCCCGTGCAGGCGGTGCTGTACGTCGACGCATCGGCGTCGCTCGGGGGCGATGGGCTCACGTGGGAGACGGCGCTGGTCGACCTGCAATCCGCGATCCGGCGCGCCGCGTGCTCCGGAGGCATCGTCGAGGAGATCCACGTCGCGCAGGGCACGTACACGCCCGACACCGGCGCGGGGCAGACGCCGGGCGATCGCAACGCGTCGTTCCGCCTGCGGTCCGGGCTGCGCATCCTCGGCGGGTATCCGGGCGGGAGCGTCGAGCCCGGCTCGCGCGGGACGCTCGCGTATCCGACGATCCTGTCGGGCGACCTCGGGCGCAACGACGATTCGGGCGTGCGGACGGACAACTCGGCCCGCGTCGTCGTCGCCGATGCGGTGGATGCGAGCGCGGTGCTCGACGGGTTCATCATCGAGGGCGGCGTGCAGACCGGGCCCAGCGGGAGCGGCGCGGGCGTGCGCATGGTGGGCGGATCGCCCACGCTGAGCAACCTCGTCGTGCGCGGGAACGCGGCGGCGTTCGGTGCGGGCGTGTACGTGCAGGGCGGATCGCCCACGCTCGCCAACGTGCTCGTGCATGGCAATCTCGCGGACTTCGGCGCGGGCATCGCGGCCCTCGGCGGCGCGAGCGTCAGCATCGTCAACGCGACGATCGTCGAGAACACCGCGAACTTCTCCGGCGCGGGTGTGTACACCAGCGGCGGGAGCGCGAACGTTGCAAACTCGATCGTGTGGGACAACTTCCCCGACGCGATCCTCGGCAGCGTGACGACGCGGTACTCGATCGTGACGGGCGGCGCGCCGGGCACGGCGAACCTCGGCACAAACCCGGTGTTCTTCGACGCCGACGCGGGCGACTTCTCGCTCGCCGCCGGCTCGCCTGCGATCGATTCGGGCGAGAACGCGTCGATCCCCGCGGGGATCGACACGGACCTCGCCGGGCAGGCGAGGCGCTCGGACGATCCCTCCCGGGCGGACACGGGCTCGGGCACGAGCCCGGTGGTGGACCGCGGCGCGTTCGAGGTGCAGGGCGTCGCCCCGTGCCTGGCGGACTGGGACAACTCGGGCGGGCAGCCCAACTCGAGCGACTTCCTCGCGTACCTCAACGACTTCGCGAACCAGCTCCCGGCGGCGGACCTTGCCCCGCCCGGCGGGAACGGCGTCTTCGACTCGTCGGACTTCCTCGCGTACCTGAACGCGTACGCCAGCGGGTGCTGAGCGGGCGGGGTCCGGCGGGCGCCACTCCAGGCAAATACCAAGGCGTGCCGATGCCACCCTTTCGGCGGGACACCCCGGGGGGTGCGTGCTATGCTCTGTCCGTTCGAGCCCCCGCAAGGGCGGCCCGGGCGCATAGCTCAGTTGGCTAGAGCGCTTCCGTCACATGGAAGAGGTCACAGGTTCGAGTCCTGTTGCGCCCATTGCCCCGTCTTCCAACCGATCGCACGCGATCACACCGCCGACCATATCTGCTTGGTGGGTCGTGTGTTGCGGTTGTCGCTGTGGAATTGTGTGCGCGCCTGGGCGCGCTTGTGTTGCCGCTTCTGTTGCCGCGCGTGTTGCCGGATTTGTTGCCGCTTTGTCGATCCCCGCCGCTGCGTCGAAGTGCGCGTCGCGGACCTGGAGGTAGTGCTGGGCGGCGATCATCGGGCTGTGACCGAGCCACCCGGCGACCGCGTGAGCCGGGAACCGCTCGACCCAGTCGGTCGCGCATGAGGCCCGCAGGTTGTGGAACAGCCGCGGCCAAGGCGTGAGCCCGGCCCGCTCGATGATCCTGCCGAACTGGGTTCGCGGGTTCGATCCGGCGTCGCGGAACCGCGGCAGGACCCACTCTTCACCCGGTTCCGCCTCGTCGAAGAGATCGTGCAGGATTGCGCGGAGCGTCGGGTCGATCGGGACCATCCGGACGGCGTGCCCGTCGTGGTGAGCGGTCTTGGGGCTGCGGACCGCGAGGCGCCCCTTCTCCCAGTTGACGTCGCCCCAGCGGAGCAGCACAAGCTCCGAGGGGCATCGCAGCCCCGCAAAGCGGCAGAGGGCAACCATCGCCCGCCACTGGATGTCGGGGCAGACCGTCAGGATGCTCTCGATGTCAGCACGAGAGACGTAGAACGACCGATCCGGATTCGCTTGTGAGCCCGAGCGCAGCTCGTCGAAGGGGCTGGCCGCGATCATGCCCCAGCGAACAGCCTTGCGCCCGATTGCGCGGCCGATGTTGACGCGCTTGGCGACGGTCGCGACCGCCAGCCCGGAATCGGCGATCGACTTGCGCCAGGCGTCCGCCCCAGCGGTGCCGATCGACGAGAGCGGAGTGTCCTCCCCGAAGAACTCGCGGAGGCTGCCGGCTGTCTGGCTGTACGCGGCGATGGTGGAGGGCTTGACCGACGCGGACTCAAGGAACCGATCCAGCAGCGATCCCAGGGTGACCACCTCCGCAATTTCCCGGGGCTGCACGAGCCCCAGACGAGCGACGCGATCGTGGAGCCGGTCGTCGATCGACTCCAGCCAGCGCACGCCGTCCGGGTGGATGGTGGTCCCGAGTCTGTGGGCCTCAAGCACGCGCTCGAACCCGGCGAGGGCGCTCTGCGCGGCCCGATCGGAGCATTCGCCGAGGCGCAGCGTCTTCTGCCGCCCGTTCGCATCGCGAAACATGATCCGCTTCCGTTCGCCCCGCAGTCCTTCGCGACCGATGCTCGCCATCACTCACCGTCCCTTCTTCGTCCTGATCTTGGGCCCGATTGTGATCCGGAGCCCGAGGTAGTCCGCCAATCGCTCGATCGTGTCCACCGACATGCCGCTCTCGCCACTCAGCAGTCGTGACAGTTGGCTGCGGGCGATCCCGGAGCCCTTGGCGATCGCGTAGGGCGTCTGATCGCTCGCCCTCACCGCCGCCCGAATCGCATCCGTTAGTCTCGCCATTTCCGAATTGTACTTCGTACGTTGCTTTCCCGCAACTACAGTCTTCACTGATTCGAGACCTGTGCTCCGATTCCTGGCGCGCGCGTCTCCGCCGCGATCTTCTCGCGTGCTTCCATGACACTTGCAATTGCACCCCTCAAGCCACCGAGATCGTCCAGGCCGGCAGCGCCGGCGCGGTAGCGATCGACGAGTGGCGTAAGGTTGGGGAACCGTTGCTTCACCTCGTAGAGAACGTGCAGTTGGTCCGCCTTGCTCAGCGACTCGAACTCGTCGAAGCGGCGATCACGCTCGGCCCTCGCTCTCGCGCTGAGCTCCGCCGCCGGAGGCGGGGGCACCTTCCAACCCTCTCGAATGCACTTCGCTGCCCACGCGCTCGGATTCTCAGCGTTCGGCGCATAGCGTTTGATGTACGCCAATCGTTCATGCGTCGCGTTCGGATGTCCGAGCAAGTTCTCAATCCAAAAGAGTGAGAAGACATCATCCACCACCTCTGGTTGTGGTTGTTGGTTCATTGGATGGTTCCTTGATGGTTCGGGGCCGGAATCCGGCGGGTTGGGCGACGAATTCCGGTGGGTTGGGCGACGAATCTCGGTGGGTTGGGGGCCGGAATCCGGTGGGTTGAACCCATTGGAATCCGGCGGGTTGGCGAGCGGATCGGAGAAGTTCATCCGGTACCTCGTGGATCGCCGTCCGCCGGATCGGGATCCGATGACTTCAAGCGCGCCACACTCTTCGGCTCGCCGGAGGTACGACCGTGCCGTTGACTCCGAGACGCCGAGCGCCGCGGCTATGGTCTTCACACTCGGGTACACCTCGTTCGTGTATTTGTCACGCCATTGCAGCAGTGCGAGCATCAAGCTCTTTACCTGCTGAGGCCAGGATGATTCGTTGATCCGGCGAATGGCTTCCGATAGGCGAGGGCCGCTCTCGTGTGATTGGTCTGTAGCTGCCTCGCTCTGTGAACCGGTCCGCGCAAGCGGCTGCGCTGGCGGACCGTGCGGTGGGCGTGTATCATGCCTTGAGTGGTTGTTCCCGGCGTTCGCCCCGTTACTGCTAGGTCGCGGGGCGTCGTCTTTTTTGGATGGGCCGGGGTCGATGATTCGGGGGGCGATCACCGGGCTACCTCCTTCTGCGCATCGATGTAGCGACGAAGGTCGGCGATGTCGTAGAGCCGGCGCCCGAGGATCTTGACGGAAGGGAGTTCCCCCCGGGTCCGCAAGTTGTCGATCGTGCCCGGAGAGACCCCAAGCAGGCGGGCCGCCTCGCGACGGTCGACGAGCAGTGGGGGCGGAGTGACGGTGTTAGCCGCTCCGGCCATGCCGCACCCCCTCCCGGGCCGCGGCAATGCGCGCCAGTTCCGAGCCAAGGTAGGCGACATCCTCCGAGGCAAACACCCGCGCGATGCCCACGCGGGCGGTGGGACGGATGCCCCGTGCGTCAATCAAGTACTCCACCCGGTGCCGGTCCACCCCGAGGTGGGCGGCGATGCGGGCGACGGTCCAGTGTGTTTGATCCGATTCCGGTGTTCGGCGCATTGCGAGCCTCCGGTCAGTTCTCAGCCTTGTGCTCGGTTGCAGATACCGAGAATCACACGAGGCGTACAACAGACCGGGCGTGCGCGCGGACTATCGGAATGACCGGTCGAATCGGCCTTTGGCGAGCTGTACGCAGGCTTTGTCTAGCTCGACTGCGCGCGCGACCGGTCGCGCGTCTAGGCGAAAGAACTCTGCCGATCCTGGTCCTGCTCCGCGATCAGTTGCTCCAGCTCGCTAGCCGTGGTCGTGGAGCCCGCCGCCTTGGCCTCCTGGAGCCTAAGCGATTCTTTGATCGCCTTTCTCATCGTTGCAGGGCTGCACCCCACCTTCTCGGCCAGCCGGTTTACGGAGGGCTTGCCTCGATAATGCGGAAAGCCCTCTCGCTTCACGATTGCCTCAGCCGTGAGCCGCGCCTGTTGATGAGTCACTTGGCGAGGCTTCGACCCTCGCGACCGGCGATCGGTCGAGTCTTCGCGCTCTAGAGTGCTTACTTCGGCTGCAATCGCCGTCTTGATATCCTCCATGCGACAACTCACGCTCTGCGCGTAATCTCGAAGGGCCTCGGGGACGCCCGCTCGGATCATGGGCAGCGCCGAGGGGTAGAGGTCGCGGACGTGCCCGCGCTCGATCGCGCCACGCAGCTTTCGCAGCTCGCCGATGGTCCGGAACGTCCATCGCTGATCGGCTGGCTGGGCTGCGGAGTCCATGTAGAACGCGATCTCCTTGATCGCCTCGATGGCGGCATCCACCGCCTCCCGGAGCTTGAGGGTCCCGTTGATCGCTGGTCGCCAAACGGCAATCTCGGGCGGAGGCTCGTCATCGAGCCACTCCGCGTCGAGATGGCGTCCTCGTGGCTCTCCGGGCGCCGTTGGCACATAGAAATCGGTGGGCTGCGGATCTTGGACCTGCCGGTAGTGGGCTTCAAGCCCCTCCACGTGCTCGGCCAGCCGGAAGGCCTGTTGGCAAGCATAGTGAAGACGATCTCGAACTCGGCTCAGAACATTGCCCGCATCTGGCGTTTCTTCCATGCTCTACCCCTCCTTGCTCAGCCCGTAACCCCAGATCGAAGCCCTCGGTGCGAGTCTGCGGTGGCCCCTGTTCTCTCGGGGATTCGCCGACCCCAACCAAGCGACATCGATTCTGGGTGATGGCCAGCGGAGGCACTCGCCGCAGCATGGCCGGGGCCGCAGTGCCGGGCGAAGAGGGCAGGGCGCTGTTCAAACGTATGTGGCGCCGCAGCGATCTCGAACGGTTGAGGACTCAGATTCTGGCTTCGGATTCCCTCCGGAAGGTGCCGCTCCCGGTCTTCGGCCGCCCGCTCAGCTTCCCGAAGACCTTCAGGAGCTTGGCCCGGTCCCGCCGTTGGGCGATCGCGTCAGCCGAACGTTCACCGTGCTTTGTCGCGTTCAGCCGGGAGCGAGACTTCCCCTGTGGCGTCCGAGGGCCGGTGGACCGCGTCCAGGGCTTCACGCTCCGGGCGGATGAGCGGAGCGCGGTCAACCCCGCTTCCGAGAGCTGGTAGCGCCTGCGGGATCGCCGGGGGGCACTGGGAGCCGTCCGGGAAGGCGCGACATCCTTGTTCGTTCGTCGCGATCGTCGTTGAGTTTTCATGGTTCTGGATCACCTGCTGACCCGCGATGTTCGCCTGCTTGACCACGGCGAAGGTGTCGCCGGAGCGCGGTGGTCGTCGGTATTCGGCCAGGGCCAGCATGAGCCGCCTGTAGGTGTTGCTGGCCCGATCGGCGTACTCGTTGACCACGCGAATGGCATCGAGGCCGGTCTGCTGATTCGCAAGCGCGGTGAGGCGCATGACCCTTGCGTGGGCGAACAGCATTTGCGCGATGAGCATCTCCTCCGCGGGATCTCGCGGGGCCATGTCCGAGATGACCCGCTGGGCCTGTTCGCTCGGGTCCGGGACCTGCTCCCTCGCCTGTGCCAAGACCGGTGCGAGTGCGGCGTCATAGACGGCGCCGGGGATCGCGTGTCCGTGGACGGTTCGCACGTTGGGAATCTGCGTGTGACGATCGCCGCTTCGGGCCTTGGCTATTGGATAAAGCGTCGACCTAGGCCACTCGGAAGGATGACCGGACATAGCCAAAATCCCTTCGCCAGCCCCACGCGCATCGCCTGAGCCCGCCATCCTACCCGGTGCGCGGCAGGTCGGATTGGGCGAGGAGCGCGTGGATGAACGCGCACGGGGTGGTCGCCCGCGGATGAAGATTCTGTAAACCGACCCGTCGGAAGCCCGTGCCGTCGCTTGCGATGCCTTGTGATGCCTTGTATTCTCCTCAACCGGATTTGATGTCCGGGAAGTGGGGGGGGATCGCGCGTGGACGACTCATCAAGAGCTCGACGTCGTGGTCGGCGTGACTCTCTGCAGTCACTGGAGCCGCGGCTCCTGCTCTCGGCGGACCTGGCTCCGCTCGCGCAAGTCGAGCCGTGGCAATATGGTGCGTTCGCGCTGCAGAGCCTTGAGATCGAACGACTGGAATACGACGCTCGGGGGTCTGCGGGCGGGGGATCTTCCGATGGCCTGAAATCGTTCGCCCCGGTTGGCCCAGCCGCTCCGAGCGTGCTCTCCCGCGCGGCGGGCCGCCCGCTCGAGGTCGTGCCCGTCCGCGAGCCGCGGGAGCCGCTGCCCCGGCAGGCCGCGGAGCCACAAAGGATCGATTGGTCCGGATCGCCGCTCGCCTTCGACGATTCCGCGTTCGACTTCCGCCCGCCGGACACGACGGCCACACCGGGTACGACGAACACGCCGCCGGGGACGCCGAACACGCCGGGCCTGCCGGTGGACGAGCTCGACCTCGGCACGCCCAACCTCGTGCTCGTGGAGTTCAATGCGCCGGCGGATCTTGTCGGCGGCGAGGTCATAGAGGTCTCTTGGACCGTCCGCAACGACGGAGATGGTCGTGCTCGGGGCGGCTGGCACGACTGGGTGGAGTTCGTGCCGGGCCTCAGCAGCGAGGGGAGTGATGACTGCGCCTCGGGCGGGTACCTGACGAGCAAGTGGGCGGGCGAGTTCGCGCCGCTGGCGCCGGGCGAGTCGTACACAGTCAGGCGCACGCTGCAGGTGCCATTCGACTTGGCGTCGACAGAAGGCGCGCTCCGCCTGACCATCGACCGCTGGGATCGGCTCGTCGAGTCGAGCGAGACGGACAACACCAGTCGGCTCGACGCAGAGGTCTCGGGGACGCGCGGCCCGGGTGGCAGCGATGACGACACGATCAAAGAGATCACGGATCTCGTGATCGACGCCCGGGCCCAGTCGGCCATTACCGGCGCGATCGACGGGTTGGTGCGATTCGGTGAGCGTCTGCAGGGGTTCGATGTCTTCGGCGTCGAGCTCCCGCTCGTGGTCGCGCAGGACGGTGTGCCGGTCACGCTCGGATCGCTGTTTAACTTTGCCGACGACGGCGGCCTGTTCGACGCGGCCGTGCGCGATCCGATCGCCGGGTTCTTCAAGAACGATCCGGACCCCACCTACGGGGAGCTCATCGCGGTTCTGGGCAATGTCCCGGGCGTGGTCGGCGACGTGGTCGCGCAGGAGATCGCTTCGCTCGGAGAGATCCGGGTTGATCTGTCGCTGGTGCTGTCCTCACCAACCCTCAGCCTCCCGCTCTCGTTCCGCGAGACCATCGATGCGTTCAGCCTGTCGACGCTCGATGCGACCGCCACCGCGCTGGTCACGGCCAGTGCCGACGTTGCGCTCGACCTCTCGTTCGGCTACCTGACGGATCCGGGGCTCTCTCCCCAGGAAGCCGGGTACATCCGCATCGAGCAGGCGTCCGCGACCGGGCGCCTGAGCGCAACGGGCATGAACGCCGAGTTGCTGCTCGGGTTCATCGACGCGCGGATGACCAATGGGTCGGTGTCGGCGAACGCGACGGTGACGCTGGATCTCCTCAACCCCGACGGCGACGCGACGGGCCGCGTGACCGCGGAGGAACTGGCCAGCTACGAGATCGGTGATCTCGTGGCGCTGCCCGTCACCGCGGATGTCGCCAACGCCACGCTGCCCGTGGAAGCGACGGTCAACGGATCGACCTACTTCGGGGCTGGAGCGCAGATCCGCCTGTCGGGCAATCTGTTGTCGGGCAACGCGCTCACCGTCACGACCGCCGGGCCGTTTGCCGAGATCGAGCAGTTCACGCAACTCGATCGGTTCGACATCGAGGACCTGCTCCGCCAGGTCGCCAATTGGCTGCGCCGGCTCGAGGCCCCGTTCGATGGTGACATCGCGATCCCGTTCCTGGACGGGGAGACCTACGGGGGTCTCGCGGGCTTTGCCCAAGCATGGACGGACCGGCTGTTGGGTGAGCTCGGCAGCACCGAGGCAGCGAACGCCAACACCGCGAACCGCTTCGGCGCGTTCCTCAAGGGGCTTCCGGGCATCGACGCCACGCTGGTCGGTCCCAGCTACAACGCAACGACCAACCAGCTGACCTATCGACTGAAGTTCACGAGCGATCTTGGCGGGCCGATCACCCGCCCGGTGGGGTTCGATCTGAACCTGTCGCCGCTGGGATCGATCGAGACCCAGGCGGAGGCGACGATCTCGACGAACGTCGCGATCGACTTCGTGATCGGCGTGGACATCAGCCCGCTGAACCTCGGTGACCCGAACGATCCTTCGGACGACGAGTCGATCTTCGATCGGTTGTTCGTGGCGAACCCGTCGGGCGGTGGTCCGGTGTTCGATGCGACCCTCTCGCTGACCGCCTCGGACATTGCGGCGACCGCGATGATCGGTTCGGTCGCGGTCCAGGCGGCCACGGGCTCGGCAACGCTCAGCGGCCGCGTGCAGACCCGGCTGAAGAATCCCGACACGGGCTCGACCACCAGCAACGTCAAGGTCTCGGACCTGCTCGGCGGCGTCGGCGAGTTGAGCAACCGCTCGGGTGACACGCTCACGCCGCTGGCGATCACCGGGAGTGCCTCGGCGTCGCTGCAGCAGATCACGGTCGCCGAGGACCTGCTCGGTCCACTGGCCGCGGGCCGGGTCGACATCTCGATCCCGAACCTGGGCAACCTGTCGACGCTGAGCGTGAGCTATGACGCCTCGCTCGCTCCGCTCTTGGACCTTGCGACGACGGGCGTGAACGAGGCCGTGGCGGCGGTGCGCGAGGCGATCACGTTCCTTCGGACCCGTATCGCGGCCTCGGTGCTCGATGCCGACCTGCCGATCGTCGGCAAGAGCATCGCCGAGCTCGCCAACATCGATGCCCGCCTGGAGTCGCTGCTCAACTCGCTCGAGGCGGCCGCGGCGGACACGCTGCAGGACCTCGAGGGCCTGCTCGACGACGCGATCGGCGTGGGCAGGCCGTTCAGTGGCGACGCAAGCGTCCGGTTCGAGACCGCGGCGAAGAAGCTCGAGATTGATCTTTCGCTGGACTTCAGCCAGACCGAGACGGCGAGCCTGCTTCTCGATCTAGGCGAATTGGCCGGGCTTGTGCCGGGTGGTGTGCCCGGCCTGGCGGGCTTGGGCGAGCTCGTATCCGCGGGCACCGGCGGCACGTTCTCCGTGACCGCAACGGGCGAGCTTCGTCTGACGGTGGGGATCGATCTGGCACCGGCTACCCGGGGCCAGGTCTATGTGCGCGACACGGGCTACGCGCTGGGCACCGCGATGCTCTCGGCGAGCGAACTGTCGTTCGAGGCGGCGCTGGGCCCGCTCGGCATGTTCGTCCGCGACGGGACGGCGAGC
>JAVEWV010000012.1:0-103947 GCA_034004365.1 Phycisphaerales bacterium | reverse complement strand
CGCTTGGGATCGTCCTTGAACTTCTCCTGGAGCTTCTTCTGCTTGGGCGCCATCTGCTGCATCTGGTGCCCGAAGCGCTGCATGCGGATCTGCGACCAGCGCATCACCGGGTGCAGGATCGATCGCACGATGACCACCAGCACCATGATCGAGAGCGCCCAGTCGAACAGCACGTAGTCGTGCAGCGCGTCGAGCAGCGCGATCAGCGCGTGCGTGAAGATGGGGAACGTGCACCATCCGCACGGACCGCCGAAGTTGTAGACGATGACCTCCGCCACGCCCGACGCGGAGGCGTGCGGATCGCGCCGGATCTCGTCGCGGTCCTGCGGGCCGGCGAAGACCGCGACATCGAGGTTCACCACGCCGCCCGGCGCGACCTGGCGCGGTCCGCTGGAGAGGTGCAGCACCATCGGGTGTGCGATCGTGCGGTTGAGCGCGAGGCGCCGCAGCGTGCCGGCGAGCGGGAGGAGCCTGGGCTGCGTGCCCGTGGGATCGAGCAGGGGCGTGACCGCAACGGCGAAGTAGCGGCTGGTCATGGCCGCCCACGTCAGCTCGTAGCCCTTGCTCTGGGAACGCTCGGTGGGCCAGACGTCCCGGAAGGCGTCGTAGAGCTTGGTCTTCTTGTCGCGCGGGCCGCGGGCGGAATCGAGCGAGGTGAGGAAGGCCTTGTCGTCGCTGGAGACGTACTGGCGCGACGGATCGATCGTCGCGGGCAGCAGGTACCCGAAGCGGATGCGGCGTTTGTCGCCGCCGTAGCCGGTGGTCTCTTTGTCGAGCTCGGCGGGCCCGTACTGGCGCCAGTCGATCGTGAGCGCTCGATCAGTAAGGTTGCGGACCGATTGGCGGAGCTCGAGGCTCCGCGCGCCCTGCGGGAGGGTGTAGACGCGCCGCAACTCGAGTACGGGCGCACCGTCGGCGTCCTCCACGATCGCGGTGAACGTGCCGGGCGGGTCCTCGCGCCAGACCGGCGCGCCGGTCTTCGGATCGAGGCTGAGCGCGACGTCCTGCCCATCGACCTGCACGACGTCGGCCGCGAAGGGGACGACCAGCACCTGCGCGCCCTGGGCGGTGGTCTCGGTCAGGGTCCGCTGGGCGTGGACGTGCTCCTGACGCTTGATCGTCTCGAAGTAGTCCGCGAGGTCGATCGACGCGATGCCCGCGCCCACGGGCGAGAGCGTCACGCGCATCCGCTGTCCCGAGGACTCGTCCACGCTCCCGAGCGTCGACGCGGTGTAGGGCTCGACCGGGCGGGCCCGCAGGCCAGTCGGCGCGGGACCGGGGGCTGGCGTGGGCTGGGACGGCTGGGGCGCGGTTTGGGCCGTGGCCTGGGTTGATCCATCCGGCGCGGGCGCGGGACTGGTCGGGGGAGCGTCGGCGGGCGTCTGCGCGGGCCCCGCGGGGGTCGTGGTGCTCGCGGGCGGCGTCGCGGGGATCGGCGCGGACTGCTTGCCCGTGTTCGTGAACACCGCCCAGCCGATCAGCAGCGCGCCGAGCCCGGCGATCAGCGGCACGGCGATCCGGAGCACGGGCTTCATCGAGTCGTTCATGGTGCGGAGGGCGCTCCGGAGCGAACAAAGATCGCCTGAACAGGGGGTATGGGCCGAAGCGGGCCCACGAGCGTCGGAACAAGGCCGGAAGGATAGCGCGAGGTCGCTCCCGGGCGGCCCGGCGAGCGATCTGGCTAGCGGCCCTCGAACAGGCGATCGCCCAGCCAGTCGTTGAGTTCCGGGATCGCCTTAATGCGTTTCACGGTCGACTCGATGTCGTACGCGACCCGGTGGAACTCGACGCGGTCCTCATGGATCACGGCGTAACTCGCGCGGGGGTCCATATCGCGGGGCTGCCCGACGGAGCCCACGTTGATGATCGCCTTCTCGCCCTCAAGGAACTTGTAGCCCGCAGGGCCCAGCTCATCGGGCGGGTAGAAGTCCGGCTCGTTGGTGAACACGCCCGGGACGTGGGTGTGCCCGACGATGCAGACGCGGTCGATCCGCTCGAAGATGCTCTCGATCTTGTCGGGATTGTCCTGCGTGTCGTCGGGGAAGATGTACTCGTTGATCGGGCGGCGGGGCGAGCCGTGCACGGCAAGGACGGGGAAGGGGACGCCGTCGAAGCGTTCGACGACCCGCACGCGGAGGCGTCCGAGGAAGTCGTACCGCTCGCCGCGGAGGCGCTCGTCGGGCTCGCGATCGAACTGCTCGCGGGTCCAGTAGGCGCTGCTGGCGGCGGCGGGGTTGAAGTTCGTGGGCTCGTAGAGCACGCCGAAGTCGTGGTTGCCCATGAGCGCCCAGGCGCAGTGCTGGCGGACGAGGTCGACGCAGGCGAGGGGCTCGGGCCCGTAGCCCACGATGTCGCCCAGGCAGATGATGCGCTCCAGGCCCTTGCCGCGGATGTCCGCGAGCACCGCCGTGAGGGCGGAGAGGTTCCCGTGGATGTCGCTGATGACGGCGGTGGGCACGGCGGAACGGGCCTCCGGGTGATGTCCCCCGGGAGGGGGAGCGGGCATCCTAGAAAGGGCCGCGGGCACGAGCAACGCTGGGAAAGCGTGGAATCGGGTTCCGCGGGCGGTATTGGGTCGAGCCGGAGGCGGGGAAGACCGATACCGGGGATCTGGACGATCTGGGCCCTTGGGGCCGCTACCGTCGGGCGTCCGGGCGACTCGCCCGGCGGAGGGACCCGGGCGGGCCCGTGTGGGGCAAGGAGCAGGACCATGACGCACGCGAGCATCACCTACCAGCGGACACGCGAGATGACCATCGACGAGCTGTTGCTCGAGAATCGGATCGTCTTCCTCGCGACGGACATCAACACGGCGAGCGCCACGCGCGTCATGATGCAACTGCACTATCTGGAGAACCAGAAGCGCGGGCAGGACATCAACCTGTACATCAAGAGCCCGGGCGGGAGCGTGGACGAGACGCTCGCGATCTATGACACGATGCGTCTGCTGACCTCGCCGGTCGCGACGTACTGCATCGGGTACGCGTACTCCGGCGCGGCGGTGCTGCTCGCGGCGGGGCAGAAGGGCAAGCGGTTCATCCTGCCGCACGCGCGGGTGATGATCCACCAGCCGTACGGCGGCGTGACGGGCCAGGCGGAGGACATCCGCATCCAGGCGGAGCAGATGATCAAGGCGAAGCGGACGCTCAACGAGATCATCGCGGCGCACACGGGTCAGGAGATCGACCAGGTGCATCGCGACAGCGAGCGTGACCGGTACTTCAACGCGGGCGAGGCGAAGGAATACGGGCTGGTGGACGAGATTTTGTCCATCCCGCCCAAGGGCCTGAAGGCCTGATCCGGACGCACGTTATCGCATGTTTCGCGCACGCACGAAGGTTTCCGACGAAGCCAGGGGATTGCAAGCCATGAGCTACCTCGTTCCGATCGTCATCGAGAAGTCCGCCAAGGGCGAGCGCGCGTACGACATCTACAGCCGCCTGCTCAAGGACCGGATCATCTTCATCGGTTCGCCCATCACGGACGAGCTGGCGAGCCTCGTCGTGGCGCAGCTCCTGTTCCTCGCGAACGAGGACCCGAAGAACGACGTGCACCTGTACGTGAACTCCCCGGGCGGGAGCGTGACGGCGGGGCTCGCGATCATCGACACGATGAAGTTCGTGCGCCCGGACGTGTGCACGTACATCATCGGGCAGGCCGCGTCGATGGGCTCGATCATCGCGGCGAACGGGACGAAGGGGAAGCGCTTCGCGCTCAAGAACGCCCGGAACCTGATGCACCAGCCGCTGCTCTCGGGCGTGATGGAAGGCCAGGTCACGGACATCGAGATCGAGGCGCGGGAGATGCTGCGTCTGCGCGAGCGGTTGTACACGATGTACGCCGAGGCGACGGGCCAGAACGTCAAGAAGATCGAGGCGGACTGCGACCGCAACAAGTGGCTCGACGACAAGGAGATGGTCGAGTACGGCCTGATCGACCGCGTGCTCGAGACCATGCCGGTCATGGAGCACGCCCGCGACGACGAGTGATCCCGGCGCGGGGTACAGTCCCCGCGTGGACCGCCCGCTCATAAGCCAGCACCATGCACGAACCCCGCGCGACAGGCGTCGCGCCGGGTTGTGTGCTGCGCTGCTCGCGTGCGCCACGCTTGCCGGATGCCGCGTGGGCGGCGAACGCTCCGTCGAGGCGGAGAACGACCGGCTCCGCGCCGAGAACCGCGACCTTCGCGGGCGCGTCTCGACGCTCGAACTCCGCGAGAAGGAACTGCTCGCCCTGCACGCCCAGCCCTCGGCACACGCCCAGAACGCTCCGGACGCTGCGGGAGAGCCCTCGCCCGAACAGAACGAAGTCCTCGCCGCGACGCCGCGGGTGGCGGGCATCGAAGTCGGCGGCACGCCGGCGATCGTGTGGGAGGGCGACCGGGCTGCGATGGTCTCGATCGCGGTGCGGACGCTGGACGGGCGGGCCCGGTTCGTGCAGGCGGTCGGCACGCTCCGCGTGGACGCATATGCACTGCCCGCCTCATCGAACGGCGGCACGGGCTGGGCGGGGTCGGGCTCAGAAGGGTCGGGCTCGGAGAGTGAGCCCCTGCCGGGGGCCGAACTCGTCGCGTCGGTGACGCTCACGCCGCTCGCGCTGCGCGACGCGTACCGCTCCTCGCTCACGGGCACGCACTACGGCGCGGAACTGACGCCCGCGGAGCCGCTCCCGGCGGGCGCGACGCTCGCGGTGGTCGCGACGTACCACGACGCGCTGACGAACGCCGACCATCGGGCCGAGCGGCTCGTGACGATCCCCGGCGCGCCTCGCGCGGCATCCCGCGGGAGTGGCGCGACGAGCGGACGGTGAACACTCCCCGATCGAAATATCGACGCGTCGGCGCGAGTGTGCCCGGAGCGATCGGCGCGCCGATGATAATGGCGTGACCACCTTCGCACGATCGGATTCGTTGCCCACCGCGACCCCCTGGCCGCCCGAGCCCGCCCCCGCGCAGGGCGAAACGGACCTCGCCCGCCCGATGGCGGACCGGGGCCTGTGGGCGATCGATCCCGCGCTGACGTTCCTGAACCACGGGAGCTACGGCGCGTGCCCGCGCGTGGTGCTCGATCGCCAGCGCGAATTGCGCGAGCGGATGGAGCGCGACCCGGTCCGCTTCTTCATGCAGGACATCGAGACGCTGATGGACCGCACGCGCGATGCGGTGGGCGCGCTGATCGACGCCGACCCCGCCTCGCTCGCGCCCGCGCCCAACTCGACCGTGGCGTGCGCGACGGTGCTCCGGCACATCGCGTGGAACCCGGGCGACGAGATCATCGTCAGCCACCACGAGTACTCCTCGTGCATCAACGAGATCGGACGCCTCGCGCAGTCCCACGACGTGCGCCCCGTGCACGCGGACCTGCCCGCGGTGCTCGACACGCCGGAGCAGGTCATCGAGGCGACGCTCAAGTGCGTCACGCCCCGGACGCGCCTGTGCCTGGTGAGCCACGTCACGAGCTGCGGGGGCGCGGTGCTGCCGGTCGAGCGGCTGGTGGCGCTCCTGCGCGAGCGGGGCGTCGAGACGCTGGTGGACGGTGCGCACACGCCGGGGCAGATCGAGCTGAGCGTGCGCCGGATCGGTGCGGCGTACTACGTCGCGGGCCTGCACAAGTGGTGCGCCACGCCCAAGGGCGGCGCGTTCATCAGCGTGCGCGACGATCTGCGCAGCGGATTCCGCCCGCTCTCGCTCTCGAGCCGCGCGGCGAAGAAGCGCACGGACCGCGACCTGTACCGCTGCGACTTCGAGTACGTCGGGACCGCCGATTACACGGGGCACCTGTGCGTGCCCGACGCGTTCGCGTTCATGGCGTCGCTGAGCGAGGGCGGCTGGCCCGCGGTCATGCGCCGGAACCTCCGCCTCGCCCGCGCGGCGAGCGCGATGATCACGAGCACGCTCCGCGAGGTCGCGCCGCACGACGACGTCCGCCCGCTGTGCGCCGAGGGGCTCATGGGCGCGATGGCGAGCGTGCGCCTGCCCGCGTGCCCGCCGGACCTTGCGACGCGCCTCGCGAAGGACCGCTGGGTGCGCATGGACGACCCGTTCTTCCGCCCGCTCGCGCGCACGCTGGGCGACCCGGTGCAGGACGCGCTCGTCGAGCGGTACAACATCCAGACGCCGGTCTGGAAGCAGGACGGGCCCGCGCCGGAGTTCGGCAAGCGGTTCATCCGCGTGTGCGCGCACCCGTCGCTCTGCCTAGGTGATTTCGAACACCTGTGCAACGCGCTGCGCGAGATGCACGCACGCTAAGCGTGCCCCCGCGTCACGAAACGCCGTAGACCCCGCCCAGCTTCGCGCCCAGGTAGGCCATCAGCGGTTCGGTCGAGAGGTCCGCGCCGGTGATACGCCGGCACAGCTCGCGCGGCGGGTACATGCGCCCGTGGCGGTGGATCTTGTCGTTGAACCACGACAGGACCGGCGCGAACTCGCCGCGCTCCATCTTCGCGTCGACGTCGGGCAGGTCGCGCTTGAGTGCATTCCAGAACGACGCGGCGTAGAGATTGCCGAGCGTGTACGTCGGGAAGTAGCCGATGAGCCCGAAGCTCCAGTGCACGTCCTGCAGGCACCCGCGCGTGTCGTCGGGCACGTCCACGCCGAACAGCGCTTTGAATCGCTCGTTCCACGCGCCGGGCAGGTCGCGCACCGCGAGGTCGCCCCGGATCATCGCCCGCTCGAGCGCGAAGCGCAGCATGATGTGCAGGTTGTAATAGCCCTCGTCCGCCTCGACGCGGATGAACCCGGGCTCGATCACGTTCACCGCGCGGAACACGTCCTCGGCGCTGAACCGCTCGATGCCCGAGCCGAGCATCCGGTCCGCGTGCGGCTTGGCCCATTGCCAGAACGCGCGGCTGCGCCCGACGATGTTCTCCCACATGCGTGACTGGCTCTCGTGGATGCCCAGGCTCACCGCGTGCCCGAGCGGCTCGCCGAAGCGATTGCGCGGATCGTCGAGCTCCATGTGGATCGGCAGGCCCTGCTCGTAGCTGCCGTGCCCGTACTCGTGCAGCGTGCCGAAGAACGCGTCGGTCCAGCGGCTCTCGCGGTAGCGCGTAGTGAGGCGCGTGTCGCCCGGCGCGAGCCCCTCACAGAACGGGTGCGTGACCTCGTCGAGGCGCCCCGCGTTCATGCGGAAGCCGCACTTCTCGATGACGAACTGTCCGAACGCGTGCTGCTTCTCACGCGCGATGTTGAGCTTCACACAGGCGTCGTCCGGGCGCGTGCCGCGCGTGCGCAGGTCCTTGACGAATGCGCTGAGGCGCGCCTCGAGCGGGCGGAAGAGTGTCTCGATCTCCGCCGCGCGTGCGCTCGGCTCGTACTCGTCCAGCAGCGCGTCGTACAGCTCGCTGGGGACGCCGCCCGTCGCGGCGGGCACGCCGTAGCACTCGGCCTTGCGTCGCGTGAGCGTGAGCACCTTGTCGAGCCACGGCGCGAAGGACGCGAAGTCGTTCTTCTCTCGCGCGTGCTTCCACGCGTCCTGCGCCCGGCTTGTCGTCTCCGCGAGCGCCCGCACGAGATCGCCGGGAAGCTTCGTCGCCAGGTCGTAGTCACGCCGCATCTCGCGCAGGTTCGCCGCGGTGGCCTCGTCGGACCGGAGCGCTGCGTCGCCCTCGCACGCCGCGATCAGTTCGCCGAGGCGCGGCGAGGTCGCACGCTCGTGCGCCAGCCCGGCGAGCAGTGACTTCTGTCCTGCGCGGGCCGCCGAGCCGGCTGCGGGCATGTACGTCTCCTGGTCCCATTGCAGGAGCCCGAGCGTGCTGCGCATGTGCGCGATCTCGCGCAGCAGCTCCTTCAGCTCGCGATATGCGGGCGATGCGCCCTGCGCGGTGGCGGCGTCAGCGATCGAAGCGGCGGGCATGAGCGTCTCCTCCCTGGCACGCCGCAACGGAGCCCCACGCGGCGAGGTAGTACCATACCGCCGTACGGCGTTCGGGTGGCGAACAACCCGCGGCTCGACGAAGGACCGACCCTCGTATGGCGCAGCACCCGAGCTTCCCCGAGACCCTCACGAGCCGCCTGCGCCTGGCGCCGTACACGCCCGACGATGCGAAGCACATGTTCACGCTCTGGAACGACGACGGCGTGCGCCGCTTCATCCCCGGCCATCGCCCCGCGAGTCCGGAGAGCTTCGCGGAGAAGTACGCCAACCGCGAGCGGCAGTGCCGCGAGCTCGATGCGCCGCACGTCATGGTGATGGTGTTCGAGCGAGAGGGCGGCGCGTTCGTCGGGCGCGTGGCGCTGGTGCCCGTTGCGTGGGAGGGACCGGAGGTCGAGATCGCGTACGCCATCCTGCCCGCGTTCTGGGGGAAGGGTTACACGGTCGAGGCGAGCGAGCCGCTGCTGGACTTCGGCTTTGCACCACGCGCAACGGGCCGGGGGCTTGAGCTTGATCGCATCATCGCGCTCGCCAATCCCGAGAACTCAGCGTCCATCCGCGTGATGGAGAAGCTGCGCTTTCGCGACCTCGGCACGACCGACCGCTGGTACGACGAAGAGTTGGCATACCGCGAGATGCGGGGCATCGACTGGCTCGCGCGGCACGACGGTCCTCACGGCGTCACGGCATAACGCGGAATCGCGCTCAGTTCGCCGCGTGCTGCAGCGCGATCAGCGCGTACGACGTGATGAGCACGGTGTTGTTCTCCATCCAGCGATCATCGACGGATCGGAACGAGCCGTCGTCGTTCTGCAGCGTCGCGAGGCGGTCGATGAGATCGTTCGCCCAGTCGCGCTCGATCATCTCGTCCTTGTCGCCCCGGACGCTCAGCTCCTCAAGCCCCCACGCGTCGAGCGCCTTGGCGAAGGTCATGAGGTAGTAGTACACGCCGTCGGTGCCCGCGCCGGGATTCTCCTCGAGCGTGTAGTTCTCGGTGATCCAGTGCGCTGCCGCGACGACGCGCGGGTCATCCTTCGCGAGGCTCGCGTACGCGAAGCTCTTGAACCCCGCGTACGTCATCGAGCCGTAGCAACGCAGGCGGCTTGCGACGGTGCCGTCGCTGAGCGTCTCCTCGATCGTGCCCGCCGCGGACTGGCCCTGCCCGATGGAGTCCTTGCTCTCGCTGGTCGCGTACACGAACCCGCCCTGGCGCGAGCCCTCGGCGTACGCCATGTCGTTCACGCGATCGTCCATCTGCACACGCCGCAGGAAAACGAGCGCCTTCTGCACCGACGGGTCCTCGGCGCTCGCGCCCGAATCATGCAGCGCATCGAGGAAGAAGCCCGTGTTGGACATGTCGGGGCGACCGTGGCGTCCGTAGCCCACGCCGCCATAGAACGCGTGCTCGACCGGCACGGACGTCGGCGCATCGGGCGCGTTCTTCGCGACGTCGGGCACGTCCTCGCTCCACTGCAGCCCGCGGAGGAACGCGACCGCGCGGGGCATCGCGGCGTCGGCCTCGGGCGTGTCCGCGCGGGCCATCGCGCTGATCGCGATCGCCGTGTTGTAGCTGGGCAGCACCTGGTCGTACACGCCGCCATCGGGCTGCTGATAGGAGAGCATCCACTCGAGCCCATGCGAGATCGCGGGATCACCCGCGTCGAGCCTCGGATCGTCGAGCATGCCGATGAGGACGAGCCCGGTGATCGCGGGAAAATTCCGCCCGTCCGGGCTCACGCCCCACGCGCCGGTCTCCGCGTCCTGCTGTGCGCGCAGGTACGAGATCGTGCGATCGATCATGCGCCGGGCCTGCTGGCGGTGCGCGTCATCGATCGCCCGCGCCTCGCTCGGCATCAGCACGCACGAGGTCGCCATCGCCACCATCGAAGCAATCAGTGTTCCGCGCTCCATCGCACCACCTCCGCTCGTTTCACATCCGATCGGGCGCGCACGCGTTGCACCGCTCGATCTCACGAGCGTAGCGTCAACCGCTCGCAAGCTCCCCCACCACCCTCGCGCACGCCACGATCGCCGCCGTCTCGATCCGCATCACGTGCGGCCCGAACCGGCGCACGCTCGCGCCATGCGCCGCGAACTCGTCCATCTCCCGCGGGGACCAGCCGCCCTCGGGCCCCACCAGCATGCGAACACGCTCGCTCCGGCGGACCGCATCGCAATCCGCGCTCGACCAGGGCGTGCCCGAGGCGTCCGCGACGATGACGAGGGACGCCTCGGCCTCGAACGCCTCCGCGGGCTCGCGAGCCTCACCAACCTCCATCACCCACGCGCGCCCGCACTGCTTCGCCGACTCCCGCGCCACCCGCCCGAGGCGCGACAGCTTGCCCTCCCGCGGATCGACCACCGACCGCTCCGCCCGGAGCGGCACCCACGACGCGGCCCCGACCTGGGACAGCATGTCGACCATGTCCTCGGCCCGGGGTCCCTTGGGCGCCGCCGCCCAGACCTCGACCCGCGGACGACCCGGCGGCTCCTCGCGGATCGCCTCGATCCGGGCATCGAGCCGCCAGGCGTGGACGCGGTCCTTCGAGACCCCCTCGATCCGGGCCGTCGCGATCCGCCCCGAGCCGTCGAGCAATTCGATCGTGTCGCCGGGCTCGAGCCGCTTCACCCGGGCGGCGTGCTGGGCCTCGTCGCCGAGAACAGATAGAATATCCCCTGTTGCAGGGATTGCTTCGTCAACCATGACGCGGTGGGTGCCCATCGGTATGTGCCCCGGTTGCGTCGCGCGAGATGCACCCGCGCGAGACCTATCAGAAACGACGCCGGGGGCGGTTCCGCCTTGAGCGACCCGCCCGCCAACCCGATGATTCTTGGACCCGCCGCGCCCGGAGCCGCGGGATGGGCGGAGCCATCGCCCGGTGGAGCGCCGCGTGTCCGATCCGACGACCAACCCGAGCCCGCCGGCGGAGGAGGTTGACTCCTTCGAGGAGCTCGATCGCCAGGTCGAGGAGCTTCTGCAGGAAGTGCAGGAGGCGTGCGCGTCGTTCGACGAGCAGATGAGCGACGAGCGCAGTGACGCGGTCTCCAAGGTCGAGCAGCAGATGCTCGACGCCCTGTCGGCGGGCGACGAGCACGGCCAGGCGAACGAAGGGCCGATCACGGGAGCGGAGAGCGAAACACCCCCGATCAGTGCTTCGGTGGAAGCACCCGCTGGTGCGGCATCCGAAGATGCATCGGGCGGGGATGAGCCCGTTGCGGAAGCCGAAGCCACGGCGACGGAATCGCCCCTTCCGGAGCCAGCGGCGGAAACACCATCTGAAAGTGCTCCAGAAGCAGCGGCGCCCGTTGAGCCCGTGGGCGATGACACAAGCGATGAGTTCGCGCAGGTCGACGCGCTCCTCGAGGACGTCATGAGCGCCTCCGCCGAGGCGAGCGCCGATCCGGCGGCGGAGCAGGCAGTCCCGAGCGCGGCGGAAACCAACGAGCCCGAGGCGAGCACGCCCGAGGCGCCATCCGCAACGGACGAGGTTCCCGCGGTGGATGCCGAATCGATCGACGCGCTCGACGAGCAGCTCGCGCACCTGACGGACGCGCTGCTCGAGGGCGACGCGGTCGATCAGCAGGCGGAATCGCGTGAGCCCGCGGCGCCGAGCGCCGAGGTTGTCGAGCCCGCTCCGACGCCCGAGCCCGAGCCGCAGCCCGTCGAGAGCGCGCCCCCGGAAGAACCACCCAAGGTGAAGGCCCCGAGCCCCGCGCCCGCGAAGCCCAAGGCCCCGGCGACGGGCGGCGACTGGAAGCGCCGCTCGCGGGTCGCCGCGGCGTGGATGCAGGAGATCGCGGGGGACACGGCGCACGCGGCGGCGCCGGTGCTGGCCCGCTCGCTGGTCGCGGTGTCGAAACCGCTGGACCGGGCCCCGGCGAGCGTGCGCGACACGATCGGGTACATCGGGGTCGTGACCGCGTTCTGGGCGCTGGTCATGTGGGGCTACGTGCTGTTCGTGCAGGCCCCGAAGACCGAGCGTGCGACGACCGGGCTGGTGACGATCACCTCGCCCGAGGACGCCGGGGCGGTCGCGCCCGTCGAGGGCGGCGGGGAAAAGGTCGGCACACCCTCGCGCTGAGCCACTACCATCCGGGGTGTCTTTCGACGCCGCTCCAGGCTGCGACATGCCGGACCCGCTCGCCCTGACGAGCGACGCGTTTGCGCGCGCGATGGGTGAGCGCTCGGTGTCGCGTTCGCACGCGCTGCGCGGGTATCGCGAGGCGTATCGCCTGGGCCTGCGCGACGCGGTGGGATGCGCGGTCGGGGTGCCGGAGGTCTCGCGCGTCGTCGAGAGCGAGAGCCCCGAGGGCATCGTGTACAAGTTCCTGACGCGCGTGCCCGATCCGGATCGCGGGACGTTCGCGGACTCGGCGCGGCGCCTGCCGCTCGCGAACGGGCACGCGCACCACGACGGGCTCGACGCCGAGAGCGTGGTCATCCCGATGATCGGGCGGCGCGGGGTGTTCACGCGGACGCTGTGCGTGTCGAGCCAGATCGGGTGCGCGATGGGCTGCGGCTTCTGCGAGACGGCGCAGATGGGGCTGATCCGCTCGCTGACGCCTCGCGAGATCGTGGCGCAGTGGTGGAACGCTCGGCACGCGCGTGCGTCGGGGCTGGGGCTGGGCGTCAAGAACGTGGTGTTCATGGGGATGGGCGAGCCGCTGGACAACTGGGACAACGTCGAGCGCGCGATCGAGGTGCTGACGGACCACAACGGGCCGGGCGTCGCGATGGGGAACATCACGGTGTCGACGGTCGGTCGAGTGGACGGGCTCGCGCGCTTCGCGGAGGCGACGCGCCGCCCGGGCTGGCACCGCCTGCGACTGGCGGTGTCGCTGAACGCGCCGAACGACGAGGTGCGATCGGAGATCATGCCGATCAACCGCGCGATGCCGATGCACGCGCTGCGCGACGCGATCGTCGCGCAGCCGCGGTACGGCGCGAAGCACGTGATGATGGAGTACGTGCTGATCCCGGGGGTGAACGACTCGCGCGGGTGCGCACGGGACCTCGCGTCGTTCGTGCTGGGGCGCGAGCCGTTCGCGGGCCCGCGGATCGCGGCGATGATCAACGTGATCCCGTACAACCCGCGGCGTGACTCGCCCTGGCCCGCGCCCGCGGAGGGGGACGTCGCGCGATTCATCGGGTGGGTCGAGGACGAGGGCGCGCCCGTGCGCCGGAGGCGGACCAAGGGGCGCGACACCATGGCGGCGTGCGGGCAGCTCGGGAGCGAGCGGATCCGAAATCGGCGGCTGGTAGGCCCAACAATCCGGGGCGATCGTGAAACGTCGGGCGCTCCTGCATCGCCCGTCGTCTAGTTCCGCGTGGAAGCGCATGCTGCATTGGCTCCGCAACAGGTCGCGCCGGTTCTGGATCGGGGTGTACGCCGCGCTGCTCGTTGCGTCGTTCGTGGTCCGATCGCTGGTGCCCGAG
The DNA here is from genome assembly GCA_034004365.1 of Phycisphaerales bacterium. GTDB lineage: Bacteria > Planctomycetota > Phycisphaerae > Phycisphaerales > UBA1924 > JAVEWV01. The sequence goes on along the minus strand of JAVEWV010000012.1, from coordinate 90,639 downwards.
AGCGCGTACCGCGTGCCGTCGAAATCGCCGGAGGTGTTGCATGTCGCGGAGGTGCGCGCGGACGGCAGCGCGACGGGCAGGACGATCGACCTGGCGTACATCGACTGGCCCGCGACGGACACGAAGACGGAAGGAAACGCGATCGAGGATCGCCCGCCCGTGCTTCTGCTGCACGGCTCGCCGGGCGATGCCGCGAATTGGGCGCGCCTCGGCCCCCTGCTCGCGGACGCGGGCTACCGCGTGATCGCGCCCGACCTGCCCGGGTTCGGGCTGTCCTCGCACTGGATCAAGGACTACTCGTCGCGAGCGCACGCGCGATATGCGCTCTCGCTGATGGACGATCTGGGCATCGAGCGGGCGCACGTCGTAGGCTGGTCGAACGGCGGCGCGGTGGCGCTGAACATCGCCGACCTTGCGCCCGATCGCCTCGCGACGCTCACCATGCTCGCCGCGGTGGGCGGACAGGCGGAGGAGGGCTCGGGGAGTTATGCGTTCGAGCACTTCAAGTACGCGGTGGGATACGCGGCGCTGGTCGTGGGCGGGGAGGCGGTCCCGCACTTCGGCCTGCTCGGGCCGCTGCACTTCCGCAACGCGTTCCTGCGGAACTTCTTCGATACGGACCAGCGCCCGCTCGAGGGCGTGATGCGTTCGCTGCACGTGCCGACGCTCGTGCTGCACGGTCGGCACGACTTCCTGATCGCCGACTGGGCCGCCGAGCGACACTACGCGATGATCCCCACGGCCCGCCTGGTGATGCTGAACGCGATGCACTTCATCCCGTTCCAGCAGGAAGAAGAAGCCGCGGGCGTGCTGCTCCCGTTCTTCGCGCGGCACGACACGCCGGGCGTGCCCGCGCTGGGCGGGGTCGATGATCGCGCGCCGCGCAAGGTTCGCGAAGGGTTCCCCGGCTGGCTCGAACGCCGACTGACGGACCTGACCGACGTGCCGTGGTACGCGGAGGTGTTCGTGATCGCGCTGCTCGCGTGGCGCCTGCCGTACGCGGCGCCGGCGCTCGCGGGCGTTGCGGGCGCGGCGATGCGTCTGGACCTCGGCGTGGCGTGCCTGGGCGTGCTCATCGGGTGCCTCGCGCGCAATCGCAACTGGCAGAGGCCGTCGCGCGTAGGGCTCGCGCTGGCGCACGCGCTGATCATCACGTCGATCGCCGGACCGATCGCGAAGGCGATCATCTGGCCCGCGACGTACACGCTCGGGTTCATGGGCTTCGCGCTCACGATGATCCTGACGTGCTGGGCGCTGCGTGTCGTCGCGCACCTGTGGACGTGGCGGCGGCGCCAGGAACTGAAAGCGTATTTCCGGCGCATCTCCCACCACGAGTTCTGGCCGTCGTGGTTGTTCTACATCCCGCTCGTCCCGTGGATCGCGTGGCTCGGCGCGCGATACCGCGGGCTGCGCTCGTTCACCTGCGCGAACCCCGGCATCGAGCACGGCGGCGGCATCATCGGGGAGAGCAAGGCCGCGATCATCGGCGGGCTCCGCCGCGGGCACGCGCCGGACGACGTGCGCGTTCTGCCCGTCGCGCACGTCCCGGGCGGCGCATCGGTCGACGAACGCGTCGCGATCCTGCGGCGTGAGCTCGACGCACGCCCGGAGCTCGGCGGATACCCGATCATCCTGAAGCCCGACGCGGGGCAGCGCGGCTTCGCGATGAAGCTCGCACGCTCGGAGCAGGACGCGCGGGAGTACTTCCGCACCATGACGCGGGACGCCGTCGCGCAGCGCTACCACCCGGGGCCGCACGAGATCGGGCTCGCGTGGGTGCGCGACGTTGATGGTCCCGAGGGTCGGGCGGGACGCATCTTCAGCGTCACGCGCAAGGAGTTCCCGCACGTGACGGGCGACGGGCGCAGCACGCTCGAAGAACTCATCTTCCGTGACGAACGCCTGCGCTGCCAGGCGAGCGTGTTCCTCGCGCGCTTCGCGGGGCGGACGCGGCGCGTGCCCCGCGCGGGCGAGCGCATCCGCCTTGCTGAGGCAGGCAACCACGCGCAGGGCACGCTCTTCCGCGACGGTGCGGACCTGATCACCCCGGAGCTCGAACGCGCCGTCGACGACATCGCGGGCGCGTTCCGCGGGCACGGCGGCGGCGAGATCGACTTCGGACGATTCGACATCCGATTCGAGAGCGAAGAACTGCTCCGCGAGGGACGCGCCTTCGGCATCATCGAACTCAACGGCGTCACCGGCGAGAGCACCAACATCTACGACCCCGAGAAATCGCCGCTGTGGGCGTACGGCGTGCTGCTGCGTCAGTGGCGCGAGCTGTATCGCGTGGGCGCGTGGCGGCGTGCGCGGGGCGTGGCGCCGCTGCAACGACGCGACATGTTCCGGACCATCCGCGCGTTCTACAAGGATCGCCCCGGCTCGAGCGTGTCGGACTGAGCATCGCTTGGCACGGGACCGGTCGGGATCGGGCCACCACAACGCCGGATGGTTACGCCGCACGTTTACGCCGCGCGTTCGACGAAGCTGCGGAGCGTTTCTGCGCCCGCCGCGGACCGCTCGAAGCCCAGCGCGGAGAGGACACGGCGCGCCGCCCCGGGCCCCGACGAGAAGTTCGTCGCCATGAGCTTCTGCCCGTCGCTCGCCAGAACGCACGCTCGCCCCGCGTTGTTCGCGTCGATCTCGATCTCGACGCGGAGCCCATCGATCTCGAACGACTCCCGGCGCACATCGGCCGCGGGAGTCTGTGAGATCATCACGTCTTCCATGACCTCCGCGAGCTGCTCGCTCACGCGGCGCGCGAGCTCTTCGACCGCGCCGACCTCGTCGCCCACGTCGCGGAACACGGCGGCCGAGAGCTTGTACTCCTTCGTCGCCGCCGCGATCACCGACGCGAGTTCCTCGCCCCCGAGCCCGAAGTGCTTCTCGGCGACGAGGCGCATCGGCGTCGCCTCGTTAGGCGTGCTCGTGCTCGCGTCGAGGCGGAGCGATCCGACGTAATACGCGATGCGCTGGAGCTTCTGCGCGGGCGCGGTCGCCTCGCCCTCGCCCGGCACGGTGTGGTGCCACTCGATGGGCTTGGCGAGCAACTCGGGCAGCTTCCAGCGCCGGGCCAGCGTGGTGACGACGTCGACGTGCGTGAACGGGAGCGTCGTGAACTCGCGGATGTACTGCTTCGCGGGCGTCGCGGAGTCATCAACGAACGAGTAGTACTGCGCGCCGAGCAGCGCCGCCGCGAGCGGCATGCCCGCCTCGAGCATGAGCCCGACGACGAACGCCTCGGCGGTCAGGCCCGGCGCGTACGACTTCGCAAGTTCCGACGCCAGGCACGCGCGGAACACCGACTCACCCCACACCCTGCGCGAGAGCTCCCGGCGCGCGTCGCTCGACGCGGCCCGGCTCAGGTAGAACCCCAGCGCCACCGCCTTGAGCCGCTCGCAGCCCAGCAGCACGCACGCGCGATCGACGTTCGTCACGGGCTCGCGCTGCGCGAAGAACGCCGAGTTCGCCATCTTCAGCAGCCGCCCCGTCAGCACCGCGTCGTGCGCGATCGCCCGGGCGAAGTCCGACATGCCCGAGCTCGGGTCCGCCGACAGATCGAGCAGGCGGAGCGCGACCCGGGGCTGGGTCTCCAGGCCCACGGCGTCCAATCGCCGATCGAGGTCGGCATAGAGGGCGTTGACTTCGCCCGCGCTGAGTTCGCTGCGTCTCTTCATCACCGCAAGACTCCCGCGGAACGTCGTGCCTTCAGATCGGCTTGCCCGCGCGGTCGCTCGCGTTCCACCCGCCAACTTCCGGAAGGCTTGGGAGGCCCGTGCCCCCTCGCCCGATCGCCCGCGGTCCTCAGGGCTGGAGGCGCGTCGCCGTCCACGCCCCGGCCCGATACCCGTCGCCCGTGGGCTCCATCGGACGCGACCACGCCGCCCGGTCGTGGACACGCCCCGGCCCGCCCAGCCAGAGCTCGATCCGCTCGATCCAGATGCGGTACCCCCCCCAGTGCGGGGGCCTGGGGATCGCCGGGTTGGCCCCGTCCGCAAGGTCCGGGGGCAGGCCCAGCTCGGCCATCCGGGTCCGGACCTGGTCAAGCAGGGCGGCCCGGCTGGCGATCGGGCGGCTCTGATCGCTCGCCCACGCCCCGACCCGGCTCTGCCACGGGCGGGACGCGAAGTACTCGTCGCTCTCCTCCGCCGGCGAGCGGGTGACCGGGCCCTCGATCCGGACTTGGCGGTCGAGCGCGTCCCAGTGGAACACCGCGGCGGCGCGGGGGTTCGCTCCGAGGGCGACGCCCTTGCGCCCGGCGTAGTTCGTAAAACAAACGATCGCACCGGGATCGGGGAGGATCTTCTTGCACAGCACGACGCGGGCCGAGGGGCGACCGTCGGGGTCGATGGTCGCGAGGGTGAAGGCGTTGGGGTTGGGCTGGGCGCGGCGCTGGTGGGCCTCGTCGAACCAGGCCCGGAACACGGCGACGGGATCGCCCGGGAGGGGGTCGGGCAGCGTGGGCGCGCCCACGAGCGAGGGGGGAAGGTCGGACTGGTCGAAGTTGGTGACGGGCTGGTCGGGCATGGGGAACGGTACGGGGGCCACGGAGAGGCCGCTATTTTGGTGCGACAACTCGCGCGTGGAAGACATCTGAGCAAACTGGCGTGAGCGCAATTGCGCACGTCGGACGTCGTACGCTCGGGAGATGCCCGAGCACGGTGGACAGAACGGGAGCGCGGGGTCGCGCGGCGAGCGGGGCGGACGCTCCGGCCCGGCCCGCGTGACGAGCCTGACGCGGATGTTCGACCGCGATCCGCCGCACTCGCTCGAGGCGGAGATGTCGCTGCTGGGGTGCCTCTTGCTGGACCCGCAGCGGGTGGCGGACGTGCTGCCCGTGGTGCGTCGCGCGGAGGACTTCTACGCGGAGCGTCACGGGGCGATCTACCGCGCGATCCTCGACGCGTACGACCGGCGTGCGGAATTCGACGCGGTGCTGGTGGGCGAGCTGCTCAAGGCCCGGGGCGTGCTCGAGGACATCGGCGGGATGGCGTACCTCGCGGACCTCGCCGAGAGCGTGCCGGCGAGCGTGAACGCGCCGCACTACGCGCGGATCGTCGCGGACAAGGCGCGCCTTCGCCGCCTGATCGACTCGGCGGGGAGCGTGCTGTACGACGCGTACAACCCGGGCGAGGCGGGGATCGAGGGCGCGAAGGAGCTGATCGATCGCGCGCAGGCGGAGATCTTCGAGATCGCGGAGGAAGAAGAGTCCTCCGACGCGATGGACCTCAAGGAGCTCCTGCACGCGGAGATCGAGCGGATCGATCGCGCGGGCGGCGAGGGCATCAGCGGCATCCATACCGGCTTTGGCGACCTCGATGACCTGCTCAGCGGGCTGCAGAAGGGCGAGATGCTCATCCTCGCGGCACGTCCCTCCATGGGCAAGACCGCGTTCGCGCTCAACCTGTCGGAACAGATCGCCCTCGGCGGACGCTCGCCCTGGCAGCCCGACCACGGCAAGCGCATCCCGGTCGCGGTGTTCTCGCTGGAAATGAGCAAGAACGCGGTGGCGCAGCGCCTACTCAGCGCGCACTCGGGCGTGGACGGGCACCGCCTGCGCACGGGGCAAATCTCCGCGGACGACTTCCACCGGGTGGCGCAGTCGTGCGGCGTGCTGTCGGAGACCCCGCTGTACATCGACGACACGCCCGCGCTCACGATCCTCGGGCTGCGGACGCGGGCGCGGCGGCTGGTGCGGAAGCACGGCGTGGGCGTGATCGTGATCGACTATCTGCAGCTCCTGTCGTCGCCCAGTGCGGCGCGGGAGAGCCGCCAGAACGAGGTGAGCGCGATCAGCCGGGGGATCAAGGCGCTGGCGCGCGAGTTGAACCTGCCGATCATCTGCCTGGCGCAGCTCAACCGTGCGACGGAGCAGCGCGAGGGCAATCGCCCGCGGATGAGCGACCTGCGCGAGTCGGGCTCGATCGAGCAGGACGCGGACGTGGTGATGCTGCTGCACCGCGAGGAGTACTACCACATCAACAACCCGGAGTGGAAGGACGAGAACCCGGACAAGGTGGGCGTGGCGGAGGTCATCATCGCCAAGCAGCGCAACGGCCCGACCGGCGTCGTGAAGCTCACGTGGGACTCGCGCACCACGCGGTTCAAGAACTACGACGCGCACACGGACACGACGTACGGCGGGGGCTACGGCTTCGGCGCTCCCGCGTCGGGCTATGGAGCGCAGCGGACGGGATACAACGAGCCCAAGGCGGGCGCGAGCGCGAGTAGCGGTGGCGGCGGTGGTGCGCCGTTCAGCGATCCGCCGTTCGGAACGTCGCCGTTCGCGGAGAGCCCGGCGGGCGACTCGGGCAGAAACCCCGCGGGGGAGGGCGCCACGCCGCGCCGTGCCGCGTTCGCACCCGGGAAACGCTCCGGCCCAGAGGCGGGCTTCCGCGATGGTGGCGGGCCCGATCGGGACGCGCCGATGGCGGATGGGGGCGACGACGAGGCGGACGATTCGAGCCTGCCGCCGTTCTAGGACGGGGCCGAGTCGTGCCTGGGGCCCGTATGGCCCGATCGGGCCTTCATTGGATTGCTTCGTCGGGCGCGCCCCGCGCGGTATCCTGCTGGATCGGGAAGTTGTGCGGGGCGTGAAATCGCTGTGGCGTGCCGCGGAACAAGCGTGCCAGCGGCCCGTGCCGCGTTGGGGAGGATGCCATGGACCACGACACACTCCAGATGCTTCTGGACGAGGATCTCTTCATCCCGATGATGGCGTTTGGCGTGGCGGTGGTCGCGATCGTCTTCGGCACGGTCACCGGGATGGTCAAGTCGATCGCACGCGAGCGGACGCGGCGCGAGATCGCGGCGTACATCGCGGAGGGATCGATGACGCCCGAGCAGGGCGAGCGGATCCTGAAGGCGAAGACGCCGCAGTGCTGAGACGGGTTGTCACCTCTCGCGATGAAGTCCCTGGCACGATCAAGCATCCCCGCACAGGCCGCATCTCTGGAGCTCTCACGTGACGACCCTCGCAGGCGTGTTCGATCAGTTCGACGACAAGTTCTACGAGGTGATCGCGGTCGGGATCCTCGCGGTGTTCTTTGGCGTGTGGATCGTGTCGCGGCACTTCCACCTGACGGCGAAGTCGCGCCATCGCGAGCAGACGCGGCGCGAGATCGCGGCGTACGTCGCGGAGGGATCCATCACGCCGGGCGATGCGACGCGACTCCTCGCCGCGGGCACGGACAACGACGCGATCGAGCATCTGCTGAAGCAGGTCGCGGAGGGCGAAGTGGACAGCGACACGGCCGAGCGGCTCATCCACACCCTGCGCCCCGGGGCGAAGCCCTCCTGACCGGGAGATCCATGCTCGCGAGCATGTTCGAACGTCGCAAGGGAGCCACGCCATGCCGACACTCGCCAACATCCTTGACCAGCTCGACGACGGGAAGCTGTTCGCGTTGCTGCTGATCTCGATCTTCGCGGTGTTCTTCGGCGTGTGGATCGTGGTGCACTATGCTCACGAGATCGTGCACACGCGCCAGCGGGAGCGGACGCGGCGTGAGATCGCGGCGTACGTCGCGGAGGGGAGCATCTCGCCCGACGATGCGAGCAAGCTGCTCGCGGCGGGATCGGACGGTGACGCGATCGAGAAGCTGCTGGCGCAGGTCGCCGAGGGGAGCATCGAATCGGCTGATGCGGAGCGACTGATCGCCCTGCTGAAGGTGGGCGTGAAGCCCGCATAATTTTCACTGGACACGAGGCTGAATCGGAGCCGTGCAGGCCGCGGAAAAGGAATACTGAGCATGCCGACACTCGCGAACGCTTCTGAAGTTGTGCCCGTCATCGGGGTCGGAGGCACCCTGCTGTTCCTGGTGATGTTCTTCATCCTCAAGACGGTGCGCGAGACGCAGAAGACCAAGGAACGCGAGCAGACCAAGCGCGAGATTGCGGCGTACATCGCCGAGGGATCGATGACGCCCGAGCAGGGCGAACGCCTGCTCAAGGCGGACATGCCGCACTGGGAGCGCGGGCGGAAGGACTGAGGGCGGTCAGTCGAGTTTCTTGACGATCTCAATCGCCAAGTCATAGCTGCCGGGCGTTGACCGCAGGATGTATGCGCGTCGTGGGGCCATCGTGCCGGGTGCGCCCGGAACAGCACGGATGGCGGTCGAACCGTTCGTGCCCTGGATCGAAACAACGATCCCCTTCCAGACCGCCGGATCGAGTGGGACACGCGACCCATCGATTTCAACGCTCGTGATGACCGCACCGCTCGAGACCACCTCGATGCCACCGCTTTCGGTATAGCGCAGCGTGTCGTTGGGTTGCACACGATCGCCGAGCTCGTCTAACCGGGCCGCGAGCGGCCAGTAGGTGTCAACCGCCGCGTTCTTCTCAACCGCGGCGACGCCCGACCAGTCGAACGCCGGTGACTGCGCGGGCGGCGCGCTCGCGGCGGGCTTGGCTTCCTCACCGCAGGACGAGAGGAAGAACGCTGGTGCGATGAGAAGGAAAGTTGCGGTTCGCGTGCGCATGTGCGTCCCTCCGTTCGATCGTAAGCCTTGCGATGATAGTTGCGGCATGAGAGCGCGTCAGGCGCCGGAGCGTGCGCACAGCGACACGACGTGCAGGCACTCCGCGACGCTCCACGCCTGGGCCGGGCAGCCGCCCTGGCGTTGTAAGACGCCGGTCGCGGGACCCTCCGCGTCGAAGCACTCGCCGATCTGCCCGGGGAGATAGGCGTCTGGCCCCAGGGCTCGCTCGATCATCGGGCGGATGAGCGCGAGGGCGCGCCGCTGCGATTCTTCCGAGAAATTGCCCGCGCGGAGCGTCGCCTCGGCGAGGAAGCCAGCCATCCAGGGCCACGCGGTGCCGTTGTGGTACGCGGCGTCGCGCGACATGAGGTCGCCCTCGAACAACGGACGGTAGTTAGGCGCGCCGGGCGCAAGCGTGCGCAGCCCCTGCGGCGTCGCCATCGTGCGCGTCACGAACGCGACGACCGAGGCGAGCTGCGCGGTGCTCAACGGGCAGGTGGGCAATGCCGCGGCGAAGATCTGGTTCGGGCGCGGCTCGGGGATCGCGCGCCACATGCTTCCTTCGGGCTCGAGGCGATCGAAGAGGCACGCGTCTCGCTCGTTCCACAGGAGCGTGCGGATCGATTCTCCGGCGCGCTGCGCGAGGGCGTCGAAGTCTTTCGACGCGCGATCGTCCCGCCCGCGCAGCTCGGCGGAGAGCATCGCGAGCGCGTGGTGCCAGAGCCCGGCGATCTCGACGGGCTTCCCGAAGCGGGGCGTGAAGGTGACGCCGTTGCGCTTGGCGTCCATCCACGTGAGCTGGGTGTGCGCGTCGCCCGCGGTGACGAGCGCGTCGCGCGGGTCCATCGCGATGGCGAAGTCGGTGCCGTCGCGATACCAGCGGACGACCTCGACGCAGGCGGGCAGGATCGCGTCGCGGAAGCGTGAGAGGTCGTCCCCGGCGCGGGCGCACGCGTCGCGGTAGAGGAACGCGGCACGGACGAACCAGAGCGAGGCGTCGACGGTGTTGTACTCGGGCTCGCCGGTCTCGTCGATGAAGCGGTTGGGAATGATGCCGCGCCGGGCGTGGCGTGCGAAGAGCGCGAGCAGCTCGCCCGCCTCATCGCGCCGTCCCGTGGCGAGCAGCAGCCCGGGCAGCGCGATCATGGAGTCGCGCCCCCAGTCGCTGAACCAGGGGTAGCCCGCGATGATGCTGGTGCTCCAGTCGGCGCGAGCGACGCGCGGTGCGGCGGCGGAGTGCGAGGTGGAGAGCGACGCGGTGCGGTCCTCGCGACCCTCACCGAGCGTGCGAGCGAAACGCCGAACGACGAAGGCGTCTCCCGCGCGGACGAGCATGGGAAGGGCGCCGGGCGGGAGCGCGTGCTCGACGTCCGTTGAACGACCACCGCGCGCGTGCGAGACGAGCGGCGCGAGGCGGGCCGCACGCTGGCGATTTTCCTCGCTCGGCGTCGGGGGCGGCACGCCGAGGTGCGCGATGATGCGGAGCGTGTGCTCGCCCGGCGCAAGGTCCCACGCGAGGATGCCCGGCGTGATGAAGTCCTCGGTCGGGTGCTCGCCGCGCTGGGCGTCGAGCTCGTGGCGGAGCCCGTGCCAGACGCCGATCGAACGCTCAACACGTGCGCCGGGGGCGTGGATGAAGAGGCGCGTACGGGACGCGTCGTCTCCGGCGATGTCGAAGCCGTCCTCGATCACGCCGATTCCCAGGGGCAGTGCGTGGGCGTCGTGGCGCGCGTGGCGGTGTCGCTCGGGGTGGTCGTGGGCGTGCTCGTGCGCGACGTGGCGCAGGTGGTGATGATCGCGCATGACCACCAGCGGGCGCAGCTCAAGACGCGCGGGCGCGGTCAGGCGGAGGTCGTACGAGATCGTCACGCCCTGCGCCTCGACCCGCGGCGCTGGATGCGCGGCGTCGTGCAGCGTGATCGTGCGAACGAGCTCGCCCCCGGAATTTCCTCCGAACTTCCCTCTGGGACCGCCCCCCGGCCCGCCCGCGTCGCCCCAGCGGTAGGTCCATCGCACCGAGGCGGGCGACTCGTCGGAGGGCGGGTCGAACGCGGCGAGCATCGGGCCCGCGCCGGGCTCGGGCTGACCATCGAAGTGGAAACGCCAGAAGCGGAGCGGATCGCCCGACGCGCCCCCGATCGGCGTCAGGCACTCGTCGATCGCGGCGAGCGTCGCGAGGCGGGCGACCGGCGGCACCAGCGACGCGACCAGCAACGCGTGGTACCGGCGGGCGGGGACGGTCGAGGCCGTGCCCATGGCGTACCCGCCCAGCGCGTTGGTCAGCAGCCACTCGGCGCGGGCGGGGTCGTGCGGGGGCGTGTTCATGCGATCTTCACGGGCTCCTGGGCGTGTGGGCGGCGTCGGGATTGACGCGATCTCTTGCGCGAGCGTAGGGTTGGCATGGGCGCGAGCACGATATCAGGCGATTCCACGGGCGTCCCGCACGCCACCCCCTCCACATCCACGAGTCCATCCACGCGCGCGGCAGCGTCCGGCGCGGCGGCTGCGGCTTCCGGCAAGATCGTCGCCGAGGGCATCACCTTCGATGACGTGCTGCTGATCCCGCGCCGCAGCGCGGTGGTGCCCAGCTCGGTGGACACAACGACGCGCCTGACGCGGAACCTCACGCTGCGCGTGCCGCTGGTGAGCGCGCCGATGGACACGGTGACCGAGTCGGCCCTCGCGATCGCGCTCGCGCAGGAGGGCGGGATCGGCATCATCCACAAGAACATGAGCGTCGAGGCCCAGGCCCGCGAGGTCACGAAGGTCAAGCGCTCGGCGAACGGCATCATCCCCGACCCGATCACGCTCGGGCCCGACGACACCGTCGCGCGGGCGTACGAGCTCATGCGCAAGCACAACGTGTCGGGCTTCCCCGTCACGGAGCGCGGCGGAACGAGCGAGCGTGAGCAGGGCGGCGGGGGCAAGGTGATCGGCATCCTGACGCGGCGCGACCTCAAGTTCGTCGAGGACGATTCGACCCGCGTGCGCGACGTCATGACCTCGCACGATCTCGTCACCGCGCCGCCCGGCACCACGCTCGACGAGGCCGAGCGGGTGCTCAGCAGGAACAAGGTCGAGAAGCTGATGCTCGTGGATGATGGCGGCCGCCTCGCGGGCCTCATCACGATGCGCGACATCGAGCGACTGAGCCGCTACCCGCGCGCGAGCGTCGATAAGCGCGGACGCCTGATGTGCGGCGCGGCGGTCGGGCCTGGGCAGTTCGACCGCGTCGAGAGCCTCCTCGCGGCGGAGGTGGACGTCGTGGTGGTCGACACGGCGCACGGGCACTCGGAGAACGTGCTCAAGACTGTTGAGGAGATCAAGAAGCGGTACCGCATCGAGGTGATCGCGGGCAACATCGCGACCGCCGAGGCCGCGCTCGACCTGATCGCCGCGGGGGCGGACGCGGTGAAGGTGGGCATCGGGCCCGGCTCGATCTGCACGACGCGCGTGGTCACGGGCGTGGGTGTGCCTCAGATCAGCGCGATCCTGGCGGCGCTCGAGGGCGTGGCGCAATCGGGGCAGGACGTGCCGGTGATCGCCGACGGCGGCATCCGCCTCTCGGGCGACATCGCGAAGGCGATCGGCGCGGGGGCGGACTGCGTGATGCTGGGCAGCCTGTTCGCGGGGCTCGACGAATCGCCGGGCGAGGTGGTCATCAGCCAGGGGCGCCGGTTCAAGGCGTACCGCGGCATGGGCAGCGAGGGCGCGATGGCGCAGGGCAGCGCCGATCGCTACAAGCAGGCGGACAAGCTCGGGCCCGACGGCAAGGTGCAGGTGAAGTTCGTGCCCGAGGGCGTCGAGGGGCTGGTGCCGTACCGCGGCTCGCTCGCGGAGTTCGCGTACCAGTTGGTCGGCGGGATTCGCGCGGCGATGGGCTATCTGGGGTGCTCAACGATCGAGGAGATGCGGCGTGAGGCGCGGTTCTGCCGCATCACGAGCGCGGGCGTGGTGGAGAGCCACCCGCACGACATCCGCATCACGAAGGAGAGCCCGAACTACATGATGGAGACGGGGAAGAAGGAGTAAACCTTCGAGAAGGCCTGTTCAGCCTGCTCCAAGAGGTGGTGCAGTAGTTTGCACATCTACACCCATTTCTGGTGATTGTCTCGGGAGAATCTGAGATAGATTCTGCTTACGAGCACCAAATATGGATTGATCCCCATATTCGGGCAATACCAACCACAATGTTGAGTTACGCACCACGAATTCCTCGATAGTCTCTCGACCTGTCGAGCGTCGCGAGCATCCGGGGGGGAGTGCGTGACTACTCCCTATTTGTGTCGCACGACATCGACAGGAGAATCAACATGCGGGGAATGCTCTCCAAACTGGCGGGCGCGGTAGCGGTCGCGACGCTGGCCGGTGCCGCACAGGCGCAGGTCTCGATCGATTGGGTGACGGTGGGCGATCCGGGGAACTCCGACAACGCGTCATTCCCATTTTATGGCGGCGTGGCCTACGAGTTCCGAATCGGTACGTACGAAGTCACCAACGACCAGTACTGCACGTTCCTCAACGCGGTAGATCCGACCGGCGCCAATTCTCTGGGGCTCTACAACTCCAATATGGGCAGCAACAGTCGCGGAGGCATCGATTTCGACTCGATGGCCGCAAACGGATCGAAATACTCGACCAAGACCAATTTCGGCAACAAGCCCGTCAACTATGTCCTGCTCGATGATGCCGCTCGCTTCGCGAACTGGCTGCATAACGGCCGGGGTTCCGGCGACACGGAGAACGGTGCGTACGACGTCTCGACGTTTCCGGGAACCGTCACTCGTGACGCCTCCGCCAAGTTCTATATCCCCCATATCGATGAATGGTACAAAGCCGCGTACTACGATGGTGGGACCACGAACTACTGGGCGTTTCCCACCCAGAGCAACTCCGCCCCGACCAAGGCGACCGCCAATTCAAGCGGCGATGTTTCGAACCCCGGGGCGAACGTCGCAAACTACGACCTCGAGGCAGACTGGAACGGCGACAACGGGAACGTCACAACGGTCGGATCTGCAGGGTCAACAAGTTATTACGGGACCTATGATCAGGGCGGCAATGTCACGGAGATGATGCAAGCCCACTATTCGACGAATCTGGTTCTTGCTGGGGGCGACTGGTCGAATAATGCGGCCGCAATGTCCAGCGGACTCGCAGTGTTTGGTACCGTTGGCGAGTTTTACCACCGAGGTTTCCGTGTCGCCCGCACCAAGTTCTGCCTCGCCGACTGGAACGACTCTGGCGGGCAGCCCGACAGCAGCGACTACCTCGACTATCTCAATGACTACGGCAACAACGACCCGCGCGCCGACCTGTATCCGCCCGGCGGCGACGGCGTCTGGAACTCCTCGGATATTATCGAGTACCTGAATCTCTACAACGCCGGCTGCTGATCGATCGGGGCCACATCCGGCATCCTGGCATCCGTCCTGAAGACCCCGGGGAGTTCTCCCCGGGGTTTTGCTATGTTGCCACCTCGAATGACGCACCAGTTGCCCGACGCGGCCCGCTCCCTCCTCCGCTCCTTCACCACCGGCGACCTCCGGCGTGGCGATCGCGTGGAGCGCGTCGCGTTCGTGATCCACGAGGGCGCGATCGTTCTGGCGATCGATTCCGTGCTGCTCCGCGAGCAAGGGCCCGACGACGACCCGCGCGAAGACGAGTCCGGCCCGTTCGTCCTGCTCCTGCCCGATGAGGGCTCGGCGGTCCGCTCCGAGCCAGGCACCGCGGCGCTCACGCTCTACGCCCGCACGATCGAAGAACCGCGCTTCGACGCCGGGGTCGACCGGCACGGGGCGTACCACGTCCGCCAGCCCCGCGGCACGTGGGTCCGCATGCGGATTGGTATGGCGCGAGTCTGCCCGCCCGTTGCGACAGATTCAGACGCGCACGAGGCGCCGCACACCGAACCCAGAGACGCCGATCGACCCGCGAGCGTCGAGATGTTCGGCGCGGACGACATCGACCTGACCAATCCACTCGCGACGATCGAGGCGCGCGTGCTGGGCGAGGTGAATCGGCACGAAGCATTGCGCACGGAGCTCGTCCGGTGCGCTCGCCCGCGGCTCGGCGAGGACGAGCTCGCACGCGAGGTGGGCGGCGCGCGGGTCGTCGGGCTCGATGACCTTGGCCTCGACGTGCGCGTCGCGCACGCGGTGCATCGGCTCGCGTTCGACACGCCCGCGCCGGACGAAGCTTCGGCCCGGCACGCGATCGAGCGGCTCGCGCAGCAACGCACCACGCGGACGAATCGGGAATGACCGGAGAACCAGGCTCGGCGATGCGAGATCCGCTCCGCCCCGCCCGCCTGCGCGAGGCGCACGCCCACATCGCGCAGCACGGGCGTGCCCGCGCGTACGTCGACCTGTCGGACTGCCCCACCGCCGCCGACGCGCTCGCGCGCCTTGCCGCCCGAGCGGACGACCTCGCCGACGCGCGCAACGACCCGAACTCGGGCGAGACTTCGCCCGGCTCAGCCTCACCCAGTTCAGCCTCCCCCGGCTCAGATTGGCTCGTCGCGACCGGCGCACGCCCCGAGTCCTGGCCCGACACCTCCGGGCAGTGGCCCGCGCTCGCACGCCTGGAGGACGCCGTGCGCGGGCGACCCGCGTGCGTGTGGTGCTTTGACTACCACGCGATCCTCGCGAGCGGCGCGGCGATGCGTGCGGCGGGCCTGTGCGATGCGAATGGCAACGCCACGCCGGACCCCGCGGGCGGCGTGATTGCGCGCAACGCATCGGGACGCGCAACGGGCGTCCTGCTCGAACGCGCGGCGCTCGCGCTCTGGGATCGCGTGCCCGAGCCGACGCCCGAGCAGTATCGAGATCATGTGCGGGCCGCGCTCGCGGACCTCGCGTCGCACGGGTTCGTCGAGGTGCACGACCTGAAGGCCCAGCCCTGGCTCGGGCCCATGCTGGGCGAGATGGATCGCGCGGGCGAACTGAGCCAGACCATCTGGCTCTACCCGCTGCTCGACGATGCCGAGGCGATCGCACGTGACGCGCATCGGTGGCAGACGGATCGCGTGCGACTCGCGGGCGCGAAGGTCTTCCTCGACGGCACGCTCAACAGCCGCACGGCGTGGATGACCGAGCCCTTCGCGGACGGATTGCCCGAGCACCCGTGCGGCACGCCGATGTTCACCCCGCGCGAGATCGAGGACGCGGTGCGCCGGGCCGACGCGCTGGGGCTCCCACTGGCGATGCACGCGATCGGCGACATGGCGGTCCGCGCCGGGCTCGACGCGATCGAGCGCGTCCGTCCGCGCACGCGCGGGTTCCGCATCGAGCACGCGGAGCTCGTGCACGAGCGGGACGTGGCGCGGTTCGCGTCGCTGGGCGTGGTGTGCAGCGTGCAGCCGTGCCACTTGCTGTATGACATCGAGGCGCTTCGCCGCGCGGTGCCGGATCGGCTGGACCGCGTGCTCCCGCTGGTGGAGCTGGAGCGGGCGGGGTGCAGGGCGGGAGAACTGTTGTGGTTCGGGTCGGACGTGCCGATCGTGCGTCCGCACCCGGAGGATTCGGTCCTTGCCGCCACGGCACGCCGGCGGGGCGGCATGCCCGCGCACGAGGCGATCAATCCCGGACAGGCAATCGACGAACGGGCGGCGTGGGCGTGCTTCACGCCGAGCACCGACGCAACTATTGGTTGATCGGAGCCGCGCCTACTTCCGTCCCCACACCTTGAACAGGTGCAGGAAGTTCATCCAGACGCCGGGCATGCGCGTGACCTTGAGCCCGCCGCTGACGCCCTTGGGCAGCTCGTCCCGCTGCTGCTGCTTCTTGGCGTCCTGGGCGAGGGCCTCGCCGAGGCGGGTGTACGGATCGCCCGAACGCCCGGACAGCTTCTGGTACAGCAGCGGATCGATCGCCATCGGACTACCTCCCCCAAACGGCGTGCTCCCCGGAAGGCGTGCGGCCTTCATCGGTGCGTGCAGGCTACCGGGGCGGAATCGTCCATACAAGGGAGTTCCCGCATGCCCGAGCGCCGGGCCCGCCCGGGGTCGGCGTGTATCATTCGACGAAGCCGCGCGATGCCATGTATCGGGCCATTTCTCCGGCAGGAGGCGTTCCATGCGTGCCGACATCAACTACTCGCGGATCATCGATTCGGACGAGGCCCGCGCCGCGCAGGCGTCCGCGGACGCGGCGCCGGAGACGCCCAGCGCCGAGATCGATCCGTCGAAGTTCTACATCACGCAGCACTGGGACCGGTACACGAAGCAGGACCACGAGACGTGGGCCTCGCTGGTCTCACGCCGGATGGAGACGCTCGAGGCGCAGGCGTCGGACGTGTTCCTCGCGGGCGTGCGGGCGCTGGGGCTGGACCGGCACCACGTGCCGCGGATCGGCGACGTGAACAAGGTCCTCCAGCCGCTGACCGGCTGGCAGAGCCGCCCGGTGCCGGGGTACCTCCCGGCGAAGGCGTTCTTCGCGTGCCTGTCGCGGCGTGAGTTCCCGACGACGATCACGATCCGCCCGAAGGAACTGATCGACTACCTGCCCGAGCCGGACATCTTCCACGACGTGTTCGGGCACGTCCCGCTGCACGCCGACCCGGTGTTCGCGGAGTTCCTCCAGACCTACGGGCTCGCGGCGTTGCACGCCGAGAGCACGTTCCACATCGACCGCCTGGCCCGCCTGTTCTGGTTCACGGTGGAGTTCGGGCTGATCCGCGAGCGGGGCGAGGTGAAGCTCTACGGCAGCGGCCTGATCAGCTCGATCGGCGAGAGCACCTTCGCCCTGACCAGCCCGGACGTCGACCGGCGCCCGTTCAACCTCGAGCGGGTGTGCGAGACGCCGTTCGAGATCGACCACTACCAGCCGATCCTGTACGTGCTGGAGAGCTTCGAGCAGCTCCGCGACGCGATGAACTCGTACGCGGAGCAGGTGCTCGAGGAGGCGGGCGTGTCGGCCGCGCTGGCGTGACCGATCGGCCGCGCCTGGAGCGGCGTCCCGACCGCCCGACGGACCGCGTTCCCCCCGCATGAATTTTTTGCGCGGAGGGATGCGAGGCGGCGCGGGCTTCGTATGATTTTGGCTTGTCCCGTCCGCACGCGACCCGTCGCATCGGGCACGCGCGGATCCATCCGTCCGACCCGCGTCGGAACCTCCGGCCTGACCGCCGGGAGGGGGTGTTTTCGAGATGACGACGATCAACTCTGGGCGTCCGCTGACCCCGAGCCGTTCACCCGTGAGCCCGCCTCCGGAGAGCCGCCCGTGGTCGGTGGAGGACGCGGCGGAGCTCTACGCGATCCCCCAGTGGGGCAAGGGCTACGTCGAGACGACGCCCAAGGGCACCATCGCCATCCGCCCGGACCAGCGGGCCGCCCGCTCGGTGGACCTGTACGAGCTCGTGCGCGGGCTCGACGAGCGCGGGTTCTCGACCCCGGTGGTCATCCGCTTCTCGGACACGATCAAGCACCGCATGGGCGAGCTTCGGACGGCGTTCGACGCCGCGATCGCCGAGCAGGGCTACACGGGCACGTTCACGTGCGTGTACCCCATCAAGGTGAACCAGCAGCGCCACGTCTGCGAGGAGATCCGCGACGAGGGCGCCCGCATCGGCTTCGGGCTCGAGGCGGGCAGCAAGCCCGAGCTGCTCGCCGTGCTCGCGCTCACGACCGAGCACCGCGACATGCCGATCGTCTGCAACGGCTTCAAGGACGACGAGTTCATCGAGACCGTCATCCTCGCGACCAAGCTCGGGCGGAACATCATGCCCGTCGTCGAGCGGTTCCACGACCTCGAACTGATCATCAAGCACGCGGAGAAGTACGGCGTGCGCCCGCGCATCGGCATCCGCGTCAAGCCCACGACCAAGGCCGGCGGGCGCTGGCAGGAGAGCAGCGGCGCGCGGAGCAAGTTCGGGCTGTTCGTCTCCGACCTGATCCCGGCGCTCGAGCTGCTCAAGAGCCACGGGATGGCCGACTGCCTGAAGATGCTGCACTTCCACGTGGGCTCGCAGATCTCGGACATCCGCCAGTTCAAGAACGCCGTGAGCGAGCTGGCGAACATCTACACCGAGCTCGCGCGCATGGGCGCGGGGCTCGACTCCGTCGACATCGGCGGCGGCCTCGGCATCGACTACGACGGCACGCAGTCCACGGGCGAGTACTCCGTCAATTACACCCTGCGCGAGTACGCCGACGACGTGGTGTATCGCATCAAGGCGGCGTGCGACTCGGCGAAGGTCGCGCATCCACGCATCTTGTCCGAGTCCGGGCGCGCGATGACCGCGTACTCGTCGATCCTCGTGTTCGACGTGCTGGGCACCAGCCGCTTCCACAAGGACCCCGAGCTGTCGCGCATCCGCGAGAACCTCAAGAAGGAGGACGAGGAGCCGCAGCCCATCCTCGACCTCATCGACGCCTACGAGCGCAGCGAGAGCGCAACGCTCAACGCGCGCGAGGTGTACCACGACGCATCGGCCGCACGCGAGGAGGCGAACACCCTCTTCCGCCTGGGCTACCTGTCGCTGCCCATGCTGTCGGCGGCGGAGCGTCTGTTCTGGGCGATCGGGCGGCGCATCCTGTCGCGCGTCGAGAGCCGCGAGGAGCTGCACGAGGACCTGCACGACCTGCCCGAGGCGCTCAGCGACATCTACTACTGCAACTTCTCGCTCTTCCAAAGCCTGCCCGACTCGTGGGCGATCGACCAGATCTTCCCGATCTGCCCGATCCATCGCCTCGAAGAACGCCCCACCCGCCTCGGCGTGCTCGCCGACATCACCTGTGACTCCGACGGCAAGGTCGATTCGTTCATCTCCAGCGACGGGCCCAAGCACACGCTCGAATTGCACGAGCCCAAGCCCGGCGAGGTCTACTACCTCGCGGTCTTCCTCGTCGGCGCGTACCAGGAAGTTCTGGGCGATCTGCACAACCTCTTCGGCGATACCCACGTCGTGCACGTCGGGCTCGATGACGACGGGCAGTGGTTCATCGAGGACCTGATCGAGGGCGACACCGTCCGCGAGGTGCTGTCGTACGTGCAGTTCGACCACGCCGACCTTCGCCGCGCGATGCGCATGGACACCGAGCGGGCCACCCGCGACGGGCGTCTGAGCGTCGCCGAGAGCCGCGCGCTCCTCCAGTTCTACGAGCACGGCCTCGACGGCTACACCTACCTTGAGTAGGTAGGGCCTCGAACAGGCGGAATCGGCGTGGACGATCGGGGCCCGAAGGGGTTCCCCGCGCGAAACCCGCCGCCCTCGCTCACGAGCAATCCCATGCCCTCCCCCGCACTCCGGGGGCGGGTTGGGTGCAACCACCCGGCCGGGTAGGCTGTTGGACGGGGCATGGGAACGTCGCACGCCGCGTTCGCGGCGGCTGGGGAACGGGGCAGCATGGGCGGATCGTCCTCGCAGCACGAGGCTTCTCACGGCACGCGCATGCCGCGCCTGTGCCTGCGCTGCGGGCGTGACTGCTCGAACTACCCGCACGTGCAGACGAACCGTCGGATCCCGATCTGCCGGGAGTGCCTGCGCCCGCACGAGATCGAGCAGTTGCGGAGCGCGTATCGCAAGGCCCAGGCCGCGCGCGAGGCCGCCGCTCTGGCCGGCCCCCCCGCGCCCGAGCCCGACTCGGGCGCGTCGGCGATCGCCGGCCCGCCCCCCGCGCACGAGGACGATCCGAACGTCGGGCCCGCGATCCTGGCGGGCGCGAGGGCCGACCACTCGGACGCATCGAGCGATGCGCCGGACGACGCGATCGAGGGGTACGCCCTCGCCGACGACGGCACGTTCATGCTCGCACCCGAGACCGCGGTCCCACAACGCAACGCGTGCCCGGGCTGCTTCCGGCACATACCGGAAGAGTCGGTCATCTGCGTCAACTGCGGGTACGACAAGCGTGTCGGGCTGGCGAGTTCGAGCGCGCTCGCCGGAGTCGCCAAGCAGGGCAAGCTCTTCTGCCACAAGTGCAAGTACGACCTGTCGGGCATCCGGGGCGAGGTCTGCCCCGAGTGCGGCACGCGGATCGAGCGCGACGCGAACAAGCTGTACCTGCAGAAGGAGTCGAAGAGGGCCGAGCGGAACGCCTACCTGAGCCCCGTGCTCTGGACGCTCGCGGGACTGGCAGTCACGGGGCTCATCATGGGCCTCGCGGTCAGCCCCGCCGCCGCAGGCGTGACGGTCGGCTTCTACGCGATCCAGACCGCGATCGGGTTCGTGGTGTACCTGTGCTGCTGCGCGACGTTCATCGGGTGGGACTCGCCGCTGAAGCTCGAGCTGCTCCGCCTGGGCGCGGTCTACGGCGTAACACTCGCGGCGGTCGCGGCGTCGTCGCTCATCGCCAATTTTCAGTGCTTCGGGATGATCTTCATCGGCGTGATCTTTGTGGGTTCGATCATGAAGTTCATGGACCTCGAGATGGCCGATGCGGTCATCTTCGCGGGCATCGCGTTCCTCGTGCACTTCGGCCTGGCGGTCGCGATCCGAATGATGATGCTCTGACCACCGGCACGCGTGGAGGGCGTCCCCATGCTCGCCATCCCGACGCACGACCGCTCGAAGCTCGTCGCGTGGATCCAGATCGCGATCGGCATCGCTATCCAGATCGCCGTGCTCACCACCGCGCCGGCGGACGCGGCCCGCTGGTACGCGCTCTACTTCCCACTGACGATCGCGATCGGGGCCGCCACGCTCTGGGCGGGATCCCTGCTCGGGCTGCGGTTCGAGGACGCGCCGGGCGTCGTGCTCCTGAAACTCTGCGCCGTCTACTGCGTCGCATACGCCCTCGAGCTCGCCCTGATGGCGCTGGTCCCGTTCGATGGCTTGTGGCTCGTCGAGCGGCTGCTGGTGTTCGGCGGGTTCGTCGCGCTCTGCGTCCGCATGCTCGGGATGGACGCCGTGGAGGCCGTGCTGTTCGCGCTCGTCAGTTGGCTCATGAAGTTCGCCCTGCTCGCGACGTTCGGCGGGTTCATCTGGGGCTGGATGGATCTTTCGGGGGACCTCGGCTTCGGGATCAAGTGACCCGCTCCGCGCCACGCCGCCCCAGCTCGCGCGCATAACATCCATCCCCGTCACCCCCGGGGACGCTCGCTCGCTGGCCAGGGGGGTTGGCCCAAACGCACGCCCGCACGCCGCCCGAACGCAATGGGGTCTCGGGCGACCGCGGGCATCGCACCGTTTCGAAGGGGAGATCACGATGACGAACGCCCAGCCCTCCGGAAGCAAGCCCAACTGGACCAAGGCCGAGCTGCTCTCGAGGCCCGTCGAGCACGTCGACGTCACGAAGTTCGACGCCCGCCCGATCGTCGACGCGTACCGCCAGATGGCCTATTCCAGCCGCACGCTCGCCCACGCCGCGGACATCTATTCGATGATGCTCGCCGACAAGGGCTGCGGCGTGATCCTGTGCCTGGCGGGGTCGTTCGTGTCCGCGGGCCTCAAGAAGGCGATCCTGACGCTCATCGACAACAACATGGTCGACGCGATCGTTTCGACCGGCGCGAACATCGTCGACCAGGACTTCTTCGAGGGCCTGGGCTTCAAGCACTACATCGCGCCCGGCTCGCCCGAGGCGCCGCCCGTGGACGATCCGACGCTGCGCGACATGATGATCGACCGCATCTACGACACGTACATCGACGAGGACGACCTCCGCGCGTGCGATGACGCGACCTACGAGGTCTTCAGCCGCGTGTGCGACGAGCGCGGGCCCAACGCGTACAGCTCGCGCGAGCTGATCGACGCGATGGGCGCCTACCTCGCCGAGAAGCATCCCAAGGCCGAGAGCGTGGTGCTCGCGTGCCACCGCAAGCGCGTGCCGATCTTCGTGCCCGCGTTCAGCGATTGCTCCGCGGGCTTCGGCATCGTGCTGCACCAGACCGAGCGGCGCGAGCAGGGACGCCCGTACATGGCCTTCGACTCGGGCGCGGACTTCCGCGAGCTGACCGAGATCAAGTTCGCC
The DNA here is from genome assembly GCA_034004365.1 of Phycisphaerales bacterium. Lineage (GTDB taxonomy): Bacteria > Planctomycetota > Phycisphaerae > Phycisphaerales > UBA1924 > JAVEWV01. Next base: position 68,244 of record JAVEWV010000012.1, on the reverse strand, counting down.
TGCGCCGACACCGGGCTGGTCATGATGGGCGGCGGCGTGCCCAAGAACTTCGCGCAGGACATCGTCGTCGCCGCCGAATTGCTCAACGAGCGCAAGGGCGGCAAGGCCCGCGGCGACATCGGCATGCACAAGTACGCCGTGCAGTTCACCGTCGCCGATTCACGCGACGGCGCGCTGTCGGGCTCGACCCTCCGCGAGGCCTGCTCGTGGGGCAAGGTCGACGTCGTGCACGAGCAGATGGTCTTCGGCGAGTACTCCGCGATGTTCCCGCTCTTCGCCAGCGACGCGTACCACCGCGGCGCGTGGAAGGGACGCAAGGGCTTCAAGTTCGCCGACGTGCTCGCAACCCAGCCGGTCGGCACGCGGTCTTGAACGTGCGACAAGCCGCGGTCGCAAGCCCGCGGTGATTCCGCCTTGCTGGCAGATTTCAAACGAGACTATGACGAGCCGCGGGCGCAAGCCCGCGGTAGTCTTTTTGCTGCCGAGGTGTCGGATCCTATTGCTGATTCATGACGTAATCGATCGCGTGCAGGATCGCCGACTCACCTTTGAGCCATCGCGTGCTCCCATGCCGCGTCCATATCCGCTCACGGGTGGGAAGACGCTCGTGAAGAGCCCGGCTCGACCATGCCTTGAGCTGTCCCATCACGACCTCGGGGCGAACATTCGCATCGAGCACGACATGAACGTGATTCGAGCGGACGTTGATCGCATGAATCCGCCACGCTCGGATCGCACAATGCTCCCGAATCACACCCTCGACGAGACGCCGAAGATCGGCATCGAGCACCAGAGGCTCTTCCGCCATGCGATCCGCAGACTCGATCAGCATCTCGGGGTCACGCTTCACGAAACGCATCGCTCGGGACGTACGGCCCGCGACGACTGAGCCGCGATCATCACCGTGCAGCCATGTGCCGTACGTCGTCCACGTCAGGAAGAAGGTCAGCATCGGACGATCCGAATCGGGCCGTAGCGACCGACGCGCCGCGCAAAGCGAGCGTTCACCGCAGGAAGATGCTACCGCGGGCTCGCGCCCGCGGCTTGTCCGCCATGCACCAATACGCCGAGTAATTTTCCTCGCCTCTCAGCACTCGCTCACGATCACGCTGAGCTGGATCGCCAGCCCCCCCTCGGCGGTTTCCTTGTACTTGCTCTGCATGTCCTGCGCCGTGCGCCACATCGTGTTGATCACGCCGTCGAGCGTGATCTTCGCCGCGGACGGATCGCTGTCGAGCGCGATCGTCGCGGCGGTGATCGCCTTAGTCGCGCCCATCGTGTTCCGCTCGATGCAGGGCACCTGCACCAGCCCGCCCACGGGATCGCACGTCATGCCAAGGTGGTGCTCCATCGCGATCTCCGCGGCCATGAGCGCCTGCCCGACGCTCCCGCCGAGCACCTGCGCAAGCCCGGCGGCGGCCATCGCGCTCGACACCCCGATCTCCGCCTGGCAGCCGCCCATCGCGGCGCTGATCGTCGCGCCCTTCTTGAACAGCGAGCCGATCTCGCCCGCGGTCAGCATGAAGTCGATCACACCCTGCTCCGTCGACTCGCAGAAGCACCAGTAGTACAGCAGCACCGCCGGGATCACTCCCGCCGCGCCGTTGGTCGGCGCGGTCACCACGCGCCCGAAGCACGCGTTCTCCTCGTTGACCGCGAGCGCGAACGTGCTGACCCACTTCAAAATCGTGCGGAACTCGCTCGTGGACTTCTCGATCGCGCGGAGCCACGCACCGACATCCCGCGCCGTCTCGGCGTACTTCTCCGGGCCCAGCAGTTTGCGGTTCATCTCCGCCGCGCGACGCTTGACGTTCAGCCCGCCCGGGAGCGTGCCCTCGGTGTGGCTCCCGCGGAACGCGCACTCCTTCATCACCCGCCAGATGTTGAGGAGCCCCGCGCGAACGTCGGCGTCGTCGCGCCACACCCGCTCGTTGCGCATCACGAGCTGCGGGATCGTCAGGTGCTCCCGCGCGCAGTGCTCTTCAATATCGCGCGCCTTGTTCACCCGGTAGGGCAGCAGCACGCACTGCCGCGCGCTCGCCTCCTCGCCCTCCTGCACCACGAACCCGCCGCCCACGGAGTAGTACGTCTCGACGATCTGCTCCGCATCGCCCTGCCCCTCACCCTCCGGCGAAAGCCACGCCGTGAAGCGGATGCCGTTCGGGTGGAACGGGAGCACCTCGTCGTTGTGGAAGACGAGGTCGTCGTCGGTAGAGAATGCGACGTCATGCTCCTCGCCCAGGCGCAGCGTGCCCGACTCGCGGATCGTGCGGCTGCGCTGCGCGATGCTGTCCGTCGGGCAGGTCACGGGGTCCTCACCGCAGAGCCCGAGCACGACGGCGAGGCGCGTGCCGTGCCCCATGCCGGTCTTGGCGAGCGAGCCGAAGAGCTCCGTGCGGACTCGGACGGTCCGGTGCAGCATGCCCGCCTCGCGGAGGCGTGCGAGGAACCGCTGGGCGGCGCGCCACGGGCCCATGGTGTGGCTGCTCGAGGGGCCGACGCCGATCTTGAAGATGTCGAAGACGCTGATGGCTTCCATGCGGGGGATTGTTGGCGGGCAGGGGCCAACGATGCGCCGTGCGCGAGTCCGACCTCCTCAGGCTGATCTACGAGATGGGCGCGACGCCGCCCGCCGGGGGTGAGGCATCGGGCGCGGGCACGCATCGCAGCGTCCTCGTCGGCCCGGGCGACGACTGCGCCGTCGTGCGTTCCCCCTCGGGCGACGTGCTGCTGCTCACGGTCGACCAGCTCATCGCGGGACGCCACTTCCTCGCGAGCGACACGCCCGTTGACCTCGTCGCCCGCAAGGCGGTCGCGCGCTCGATCTCCGACATCGCCGCGATGGGCGGGACGCCCGCGTGGGGGCTCGCGACGGCCGCGCTCCCGCCCGGCTACCCGCACGCATGCGAGCTGGCCGAGGCGATCCATCGCTGGGGACGTCACTGGAGCTGCCCGATCGTGGGCGGCGACCTCGCGACGCTCGCGAGCGCCGATCATCCGCTGACGATCACCACTACCGTGGTCGGCGTGATGGAGCAAGGCATCGCGCCGGTGCTGCGTTCGGGCGCGCGCGCGGGCGACGCGATCTGGCTCACGGGCCGCGTCGGCGGCAGCTTCGCCTCGGACCGGCATCTCACGTTCGAGCCGCGGATCGAGATCGGGCGCGCGCTCGCGCGCCTCGGCGCGCACGCCATGATCGACCTCTCCGACGGGCTCGGGCGAGATGCGGCACGCATCGGCGAGGCATCGGGCGTGCGCCTCATCATCGACGCGGCGCTCGTGCCCGTGCACGCTGGCGCGGATGGTGCGCCGATCCCGTGGCGCGACGCCGTCCGCGAGGGCGAGGACTACGAGCTGCTCGTCTGCGCGCCGGAGGACATGGTGCACACGATCACGAGCGGGCCCGCTCACGCGCCCCCACCACTCCTCGGTCCGATCGGGTTCGTGCGTGCGCTCGAGCCGAACGAGCCCGCCGGGGCTTCGATCGTCGACGAAAACGGCCAAGCCCACGACGCGGGCGAGCTGGGCTGGGACCACGCGGGCTGAGGCGGCGCCGCCCGCCCCGAGCGCGCCCCTACGATTCCGCAGCATTCAGGAGTAGCGATCATGACGCAGGCCGCCTCGCACCCGCTCGTGCCGGACCATTCGCCCGACGCGCGCGTGTCCGCACTTCCCCTCGAGCAGCAGCCGATCTCGCACCGCCTCAAGGCGGGCACGTGGGACCTGCACCAGGCCGCGGAGAACGGCAGCCTGCCGAAGGCCCTGCTCAAGGGCGAGATCACGCGATCGGGCTTCGCCGAGGTCGTGGGGCAGATGTACCTGCTGCACAAGGCGATGGACGAGGCGATCCTGCGTCATCGCGACCGCGAGCCCGTGCTCGGTGCGATGATCGACGATGAGCAGTTGCAGTCGCGATACCTCGATGCGGATCTCCGTGCGCTCGGATTCGACCCCGAAACCGTCACGCCGCTCGAAGGCACGACGCGCGCGATCGAGCACGTGAGTGGTGTCGAGCGTTCCGGCGCGGCGAACCTCCTCGCGATGCACTACGTGCGCGAGGGCGCAAACAACGGCAACCGCTTCATCGCGATGGGCCTCAAGAAGCGCTGGGGGCAGAACCACGACGCGGGGCTGACGCACCTCGACCCGTACGGCGAGTCGCAGCGTGCCCGCTGGGCCGCGTGGAAGAAGAAGATCGACGAGCTCGCGTTCACTCCGGAAGAGAAGGACGCGATGGTGGAAGCGGCCCGCTCGATGTTCCGCGCGGTCATGGACCTGCACGGCGCGCTCGAGCACACCGCCCGTGCACACTGACTGCTTACATCTGGCACGCAGACGGCGCTGGCGTTGAAAGTGTCACCCCGGAGCGCCGCGGGCATCAAAGCGTCTAGGCAGGCCGTCGGGCCCGGAGATCGCGGGGCCCGCCTTGGGCCTGCACGATCAAGACGGAGGAAACCCATGCCCGAGTCCATCACGAAAGAAAAGCTCATTAACGAGTTGAATGACGATCTGTCGTACGAGCTGCAGTCGATCATCCAGTACCTGTCGTACGCCGCGCGCGTCAGCGGCCCGTACCGCCCCGAGCTCTCGGCGTTCTTCAAGGCGGAGATCCCCGACGAGACCGGGCACGCGCAGTTCCTCGCGGAGAAGATCGTCGCGCTCGGCGGCGTGCCCACGACCACGCCCAAGCCCATCCCCGACGCCGCGGGCGCGAAGGAGATGCTCCAGGCGATCTTCAAGGCCGAGAGCGACGCGCACGACCGCTACGCGAAGCGTTCGGCACAGGCGGAATCGCTCGGCATGAAGGGCCTGCAGGTGCAGCTCGAGGACATGGCCCGCGACGAGAGCGAGCACCGCGACGAGACCCTGCGCATCCTCCGCGACTGGGGCATGTAGAAGCGTTCGCCAGCATGCCATCGATTTGATTGATAAGAACGCGCGCTCATCGCGAAGCCTGCACGCGCTATCGAGCGGGCGGACTCTCGTCGATCGGTTGCGACACCCGCTCGCTCATGCGGCGTGCGACCTCGTCCGCGCTGAGCAGCTCCTTCTCGCTCGCCGCGACGACCGTCGCGACCATCGCGTCGCCGCTCACGTTCACGACCGTGCGGCACATATCCAGCAGGCGATCGACACCGAAGATGATCGCGAGCCCCCCCGCGATGTGCTCGGCGGGCATGCCGATCGAATTGAGCACGATCACGAGCATGATCATGCCCACGCCCGGCACGCCTGCGGTGCCAATCGATGCGAGCGTCGCGGTCAAAACGATCGTGAGCTGCTGCTCAAGCGAGTGCGGATCGCCGTAGAGCTCGGCGATGAAGATCGCGGCGACGCCCTGATAGAGCGCCGTGCCGTCCATGTTGACCGTTGCGCCAAGCGGAACGACGAAGCTTGTGACGTCGTCGCTCGCGCCCATGCGGTTCTTGACGCAGTCCATCGTGACCGGGAGCGTCGCGCTGGACGACGAGCTGGAGAACGCGAGGAGCTGCGCGGGCGCGATCGCGGTGAAGTATCGCTTCGGGCCGACGCGCGCGAACAGGTAAAGGATCGCGGGATAGACCACGAACAGCACCAGCGCGAGCCCGAGCACGACCGTGCCGCAGTAGAACGCCAGGACTTTCAGCGTCTCGAACCCGAGCGTCGCGACGGCCTTGGCGATCAGGCAGAACACCGCGAACGGCGCAACGAGCATGATCAGGTGCACGATCTTGATGATCGCCTCGGTCATCGCGTCGCACACCGCGATCACGGGCGCCGCCTTCTCGCGCGGGATCAGCGTCAGCCCTACCCCCACGAGCAGCGCGAGCACGACGATCTGCAGCATCTGCCCCGTCGCGAGCGCTTCGAACGGATTCTTCGGGACAAGGTTCAGCAGCGTGCTCCACGCGTCGGGCGTGGACTCGGCCTTGGCGGCGGTCTCCGCGGCGCGCTGCTGCAGCGAAACATCGCCCGCGATGCGATCGCGCACCTCCTCGCTCAGGCGCGAGCCCGGGCGGATCGCGTTGGCGAGCACGAGGCCGATCGTGATCGCGAGCGCCGTCGTGCACAGATAGATCGCGACCGTCTTGCCCCCGATTCGGCTCATCTTCCGCAGGTCGTTCAGGCTCGCCGTACCCACGATCAGGCTGAACAGCACGATCGGCGCAGCGATGAACTGGAGCGATCGCAGGAAGACGTCGCCCACGAACTCGTTGAGGCGCGCGAGCCACGCGAAGAAGCCGAGCCCCTCGACGCTCCCGCCCAGCGACGACGCGATCAGCCCCGCCGCGATGCCGAGCCCGAAGCCGATCAGGATGCGCCAGTGCAGCGCGACGCGTCGCATGGATGCTCCGTTCCCTTTCTGACCCTCGCGGAACCGCTGGTTCATGGCCCGAACCTGCACACGCTACCCGATGCGCCCGCCGGGCTCAACCGCGCGCCGATCGACCTCTCGGACCCGGAATCCCTTCGCGGGCTCGATAATCGGGCCGCTCACTGCCCATCCGCGATCGCTCCCGCGGAATGTCCGCACAGCCCGCACAGACGCTGCGTATGGACACACGTCGTGGGCGAGGCGTTCGCCGGGAACGCGTTCGTACCGCAGGCTTGGGACCGAGCCGGATGCGCCGGAACCTTGCTCGCCCACACACCCGGGCATCCCCACCGGGCGCTTGTCTCGAAAGGGACGGGCGTCCGGTTTTTCATTGCGCGAATCGTCGCACACTCACGCCCCTCCTCGCCCGCGCTAGCATTGCACGATGCCTTCCACCCGTGCGGCGAGCAGCAGGCGTTTCCTCGAGTACAAAGAGGCTCGCAAGTCGGCACCGCCCGAGAGGCACGCCGGGCTCGATGCCGATCACCAGCCTTCGTCTCGCAAGCGACAGCGGTCCATGATGCCGCTCGTGCTCGCCTTCTGGGGCCTCGTCCGCGAGCATCGCTGGACGCTCGCCGCGGCGCTCGCCACGCTCACCCTCTCGACGGGGCTCGGGCTCGCGCTGCCCTACAGCACCAAGCTCGCGATCGACTACGTCCTGACCGATCATCCGGGGCCCAAGGGCCTGCCCTGGGGGCTCGCCGAGCACCCGCGCAAGACGCTGCTGCTCTGGCTCTCGCTCGCGATGATCAGCGTCACGCTGCTCAACGTCATGGTCGGGATGTGGGGGCGCTGGCAGACCACCCGCCTGACCAAGCGCACGCAGGCGAGCGTGCGCAAGAAGGTCTTCGAGCACGCGGTCCGCCTCCCGCTGCATCGCGTGCACGCGCTCAAGTCGGGCGGCGTCGCGTCGATCCTCCGCGAGGACGCCGGCGGGGTCGCCGAGCTGCTCTTCTCGCTCATCTACAACCCGTGGCGCGCGATCATCCAGCTCATCGGCACGCTCGTCATCCTCGCGATGGTCGACTGGAAGCTGCTCGTCGGATCCATCGCGCTCATCCCCGTCATCTGGATGACGCATCGCACGTGGATCAACTCTATCCGCCCCATCTATCGCGACATCCGACGCACCCGCACCTCGATCGACGCCCACGCCGCCGAGGCGTTCGCGGGCATGCGCGTCGTCCGCGGCTTCTCCCGCCAGCAGGGCGAGGCTCAGCGGTTCATCGCGTCCAACCACTACATGGCGCGTCAGGAGCTGCTCGCGTGGTGGCGCTCGCGCCTGCTCGAGGTCGTCTGGCAGGTCATGATCCCCGTCGCCTCCGCGGGCGTGCTGCTCTACGGTGGATCGCGCGTCATCGACGGCACGCTCACCATCGGCGATGTCATGATGTTCAGCGCGTACCTGCTCATGTTGCTCGGCCCGCTGGAATCGCTCGTTTCCACCGCGTCGAGCGTGCAGAACCAGCTCGCGGGACTCGACCGCGTGCTCGACGTGCTCGACGAGCCGACCGAGTACGCGGACATCCGCGCACAGACCTCGCTGGACCGCGCGAACGTCCACGGCGATATCGCGTTCGAGGACGTTTCGTTCGCCTACCCACGCTCGAAGGAGCGCAAGGTGGACGCCAAGGACAACGGCGCCGCCTCTCCGGCTCCTACCTCTCTATCTCCCACCGCGTCGGCGCCGCACGCGCCGCGCCTCGTGCTCGAGAAGATCGACCTCCGCGTCCGCGCGGGCGAGACCATCGCGCTCGTCGGGCCCTCCGGAGCGGGCAAGACCACGCTCTGCAACCTCGCCGCACGCTTCTATGACCCGACGTCCGGGCGCGTCACGCTCGACGGCGTCGACCTCCGCGACATCGAAGTGTCGTCCTTCCGCAGGCTCCTGGGCATCGTCGAGCAGGACGTATTCCTGTTCGACGGCACCGTGCGCGAGAACATCGCCTACGCCCGGCGCAACGCGAGCGAGGAGGACGTCGTCCGCGCGGCTGAGGCTGCGAACGCGCACAACTTCATCCAGGACCTCGAACGCGGGTACGACACCGTGATCGGCGAGCGCGGCGTGCGCCTCTCGGGCGGGCAGAAGCAACGCCTGGCAATCGCGCGGGCCATCCTCGCCGACCCGAAGATCCTCATCCTGGACGAGGCCACGAGCAATCTTGACTCCGAGAGCGAGATCCTCATCCAGCGTTCGCTCGCGCGCCTCATGCGCGGGCGAACGAGCTTCGTCATTGCGCACCGCCTGAGCACCATCCGCCACGCGTCGCGCATCGTCGTCATCGAGGGCGGCCGCATCACCGAGATCGGCACGCACGACGAGCTCATGGATCGCGGCGGGCGGTACGCCGACCTGGTCCGCCTTCAGACCGAGGACCCCGCCCGCGAGCGAGCGGCTCAGGCCGGGCCCGCGGGCGTCAACGGCACCGCGAACGGCGCGGTGAACGAACCGCACATCTGATCGCCCGTTCAATCACAAATAAAAAGGCCGGCCCTCCGCACGGAAGGACCGGCCCTGATCTCATGTCGCGCTCTCAGCGCCGAAGCACAGTCCTCAGCAGCCCTGCGAGTACAGGTTCAGGTACGCGAGGAAGTCGCTCGAATCCCACGAGCCGTCGCCGCCCGCAGGAGCGAGGTCCGCGGCGGGATCCTGCGCCGCGAAGTCATTCAGGAAGGCGAGGAAGTCGCTGCTGTCCGGCTGCCCGCCGGAGTTGTTCCAGTCCGCGGCACAGGACACGACCTCGGGCACGCCGAGGCGGAAGTTGTCTATGTACCAGACGTCGTTGCTCTGATCCCCCGCCGCACGGAGGCGGACGGCGTAGTTGTTGAACTTCGCGCCCTCGGGCAGCAGCACCGCGTAACGCTGGAAGGGATCCGTCGAACCCGTGGACTGCACGAAGCCGACGAACTGCCAGAGCACCCCATCGTCCTTGTACTCGACGAACAGGACGTCGCTCGCCTCCGCACCCTGCGTCTGCCAGTAGAACGACAGTTCGATGTCGGGGTTGCTCAAGGCGAACGTCCCGATCTGCAGCGGCTGCGAGCGCAGCTCGCCCGTCTGCTCGAGGCGGGCAGAGTTCGTGCCCGAAGGCTCGCCCGTGCCCTGCGTCGAGACGCTCGCGCCCAGGCCCGAGACCCAAAGCGCCGGATCGAGCGCGCCCGACGCGTCAAAGTCGTCGGCGATCGGCAGATTGATCAGGCTCTCGATCGTGAAGTTCGCGTTCGAGATGTCGTAGAAGATGTTCCCGACCGCCTCAATCTTGATGCGGGCCTGCGTGGTCGTGACCGCGGGGAGCGTCACGCTCTGGCTGCCATCGTTGGGCGTCGACGCCGCCAGCTCGAACGGGAAGGTGTTCCCGCCATCGGTCGAGAGCGAGATGCGAACGTTGGCGCAGTTGATCCCGTTGCCGGTGGTGCCCGCGACGTCCCACGTCACGGTGATGGGCCCCTCGAGCGACATCGCGCTGTTGGGGAATGTGATCTGGAACGGGCCCGCCGCGGCGACGCTCGTCACGGTCATGTCGTCCGTGCCGATGCCGCCCCCGCCCGCATGGTTGTCGCGGACGATCGCGCGGAAGGTCATCGTGCGGCTGGTCGTGGGCTTGATGTCGGCCTTGGCGTTGGTGTTGTTCAGCACGTTCGCCAGCGGCGGGATGCTGCGCGAGAGCCCCGTGGTGCCGCCCCGCGAACGGATGATCGCGCTCGAGCCGTTGTCACCCGAGGCCAGCGTGATCGAAGAGCCCAGGTTCCGCTGCTCCCAGCCAACGCTCAGCACGTCGCCCGAGTCCGCGTCCGACACGCTCGTAGGAGCGAGCAGGAACGGCGTCCGCGAGGGAATCGTGTAGTTCGGACCGGCGTTCACGTCGGGCGCGTTGTTGCCCGTGTTGATCGTGACGTCGCAGTTCCCACCCGATCCCGAAGTGATGTACGAGCGGATCTCGTCGAAGCTGATCGAGTGGAAGTACGGATCGGAGTTGTTCTGCACGTTGTCGGAACCGCAGATGCCCGCGTAGCCCATGATGGTCGATGCCGAGCCCGGCTCGTACGCCGTCGAACCGTTGCGGTTACCACCGCCGCACGAGCTGGTCGAGCTGTTGAAGGTGTGGTTCGCGCCGAACTGGTGCCCCATCTCGTGCGCGACGTAGTCGATGTAGAACGGATCGCCAGTCGGAGCGGGCAGCCCCGTCACGCCGCGAGCCTTGTTGTTCGAGCGGCACACGACGCCCAGCCCCGCGACGCCGCCCCCGCCCGTCGAGAACACGTGACCGATGTCGTAGTTCCCCGAGCCGATCCGCGAGTCCATCGAGGACTGGTTCTGGCCCAGCATGGAGAACCCGTCGTTATTCGAGAACGGATCGGTCGAGCTGTTCGTGAACACGACCTGCGTGTTGTTCGCGACGAGCGTCATCCGCACGCCCACCTCGACCTCGTACACGCCCGTCACGCGGTTCATCGCCGTCACGATCGCCGCCTGGGCGCTCGTGACCGTCCCGCCGTGGAACGCCGCATACTCGCCCGTGCATGCCACCGCCACGCGGTACGTCCGCAGCAGCGCGTCCGTCCGCGGCGTGCGCGCCGGGAACCCGTTGCCATCGTCCTGCCCGAAGTCGAACAGGTCGCAGTTGAAATTGCCCCAGTGCGGGTTCGCGAGGTCCGACTTGAAGTACGACGTGTGCAGCGTCGCGTCACCTCGCGTGTACGGATCGATGTACCACGAGCCATGATCGGGAGACAGCACCTGCGCGTGGAAGCCCTGCGGCGTCAGGTCCAGGCGAACGCTCGCCGCCGGATCGTCCACGCCCTGGCCCACGTACGTGCGGATCTCGGGGAACTGCGCCTGCAGCGCGGGCTCCATCACCGGAGACTCCACGATCAGGAACGTCTGGAAGCCGCCGTCGGGGTGCGGCAGCTCGATTGCCAGCGGCTGCGCGAACGCCTCGGGCGTGAACTCCATCGGCGCCTGCGCGAGCAGGCCCCGCATCGCCGCCGTGTCGAGGCTCGCCGGGTTGAACACGTCCGCCCGGATCCACGCCTCGCGGGCCTGGTCCTCGGGAGAGACGCTGCCCAGCAGCGTCCAGGGCGAATGCGCCGCCTGCGCCTGCCCGATCTGGGCGAGCGCGACGCCGGGAATCGAAGCGGCGCCCGCGAGCGCCGCAAAGACGGTCATGAAACACGACGTACGCACGAGCGAGGGCATCCCCATGTCTCCTCAAGGCGGCGGCCGGCCCGCGGCGGACCGGTCGCGAGTTCAGATTGTCCAAGGCCCCACCCCGCGGCGGGACCGATCGATTTCGCCCCGAACGGGGCGGTATCACCCATTCGCGGATATCCGCCCCCGGTTGCTGGGCGATGCGAAACGGGCGACACGCCACCCCCGGGGCGGCGTCCGAGCCTACACCGTCAAGCTATTGATGGAAAGGGAGTTAGCGAGATTCGCCGGGCGGGACGCCGATATCCTCATCCCATAACTCGGGCCGCTCACGGATGAACTTCTCCATGAGCGCGACGCACCGCGGATCGTCCGCGAGCACGACCTCCACGCCCTCCTGACGCAGCCAGTCCTCCCGCCCCATGAACGTCCGGTGCTCGCCGATGACCACCCGCGGAATGCGGTGCAGGACCGCCGTCCCGGAGCACATGGCGCAGGGCGAGAGCGTGCTGGCGAGGGTCAGGGTGTGCCAGTCGCGCCGCCTGCCGGCCCGGCGGATGCACACCGTCTCGGCGTGGGCCGTGGGATCGCTCGACTGCACCCGCTCGTTGTGCCCGGCGCTGACGATCGTGCCATCGGGCGCGACGAGCGCGCTCCCGATGGGGATGCCGCCCTCGCGGAGGGACTTCCGCGCCTGCTCGTATGCGGCGTCGAGCGCGAGCCTGTCCAGCGCCAGCAATGTCACGGAACCGTCCGCCATCGCGCCCAGCGTATGCCTATCCGGATCGCTCCGTCGTGCATCGTCGATGGCGCGCTTTACACTCGGGCCATGCCTACCCCCACCCGGCTGCATCCGGAGTTCCCGAACCTCGTCGTCTTCGACCACCCGCTCATCCGCCACAAGGTGACGTACCTGCGTGACGCGGAGACCGGGCACCGGGCCTTCCGCGCGCTGCTCTACCAGATCGCCGGGCTGATGGTCTACGAAGTCACGCGGGAACTGCCCACCGCGCAGCTCCGCGTGCGCACGCCGATGGAGGACACGGTGGGTTGGCGCTTGAGCGCCACAATCACCGTCGTGCCCGTGCTCCGCGCGGGGCTGGGCATGGCCGAGGGCGTGCTCGAGATGATGCCCGAGGCGCGGGTCGGGCACCTGGGCCTGGCACGTGATGAGTCGACGCTCCGCCCCGTCGCGTACCTCAACCGCCTCCCGCGCGATCTTGACGCCGGGCCGGTCGTGCTCGTCGATCCGATGCTCGCCACGGGAGGGAGCGCGTGCGCCGCGATCGAGACGCTCCGCCACGCTGGCGCGCGCGACATCCGCATGATCTGCCTCGTCGCCTCGCCCGAGGGCGTGCATTGCCTGCTGCGCGAACATCCCGACGTGCGCATCTACGCCGCCGCGCTCGACCGCGAGCTCAACGAAAAGGGCTACATCCTGCCGGGATTGGGCGACGCGGGCGACCGCCTCTACGGCACGACGTAAGCGCGCGTTTTCTTCTTATCGCCTACCACACGCGTTCCACTTACGCGCGACGCCGACGACCTGCGAGCAGGCCGCTGGCGCCGAGCAGCGCGAGCGCACCCGGCGCGGGAACCAACGTCGCGACGAACGCCTCGCTCCCACCGGACGCGAAGCCCTGCACGTGCACGCCCACGCGGAGCTCACCGCTCACCATCGCGGCGATCGTGTCCGCATAGGTCTGCCCGTTGATCAGGCTGAAGCGGACGGTGACGAACTCGCCCGGGTTCACGCCGTTGGGCTGCGCGGGCGGGTTCGAATCGGCGGTAAAGCCCGCGGTCGCGACGAAGGGCGGCGAGCAGTTGTTCCCGCCCGGCAGGTTGGGCGGCGTCGCGCCCTGCGAGAAGGACGTCCCGGGACCGCTGGTGATCGACGCGAGCCCGAGCAGGGTGCCGTCATCCCAGTACAGATCGGTGATCGAAGACGCGGCAGGCCCGCTGTTCGTGAACGTGAAGTCAACGAAACCGAGGCCCGCGTCGCTGATCTCGAGCGTGAGCTGCGCGAAGCCGATCGCGACGTCACCCGCGTTGTTGTTCGTGCAATTCTCAAGAAAGCCGTACGTCACGCCGGCATTCGCCACACCCACGCCGCAGACGCACACCGCGCCCAGCGCCACACACATATTGCGCATCTCGTGCCGCCTTGTCTTAATGCCGGGCGCGCCTCCCCGCGCGTCCCGTAACTCTCTCAGCATTTATGCTAGAGATCGGCATCTGCAAGTCAACAGTTTCGTCTGGGCTGGAAGATCGCGAAGCAATGACTCTTCATGCCATCCAATTGCAATTTGCGAATCTGGAGAATGTGGGGAATCTGCGCCCCCTTCAATTTGCACCGACTCAGCCCAGCGGGATGCCGTACTCCGACCACCGCCGGTCCACCTTCTCTCGCATCGCGGCGTCCATCTCGATGATCGGGGGCCACGCCCGCACGGGCTCGGTGCGCGTGAGGTCGTCCGTCGGCTTGGGCGTCGCGTCGAACACGAGCGATGATCCCGCGTCGATCCCGTCCCGCGCCGGATCGCAGTTCGCGAGCCAGTGGAACAACGCACGATCGAGATCATCCAGCGCCACTCCCGATCCAAGCAATATCACGAACGGCACCAGCGGACGATCACCATCGGCGCTCGCGGGCTCGATCGAACGCAGACGCGGCATGCGCCGAGCGACATCGTGCGCGATCGCTCGCGCCCGCTCGCCCGAGATCGGCGATTCCACACGCACCAACAGCCACGCGCCGAGTTCCGCGGGCAATCGCGCTTCGAGCACGCCGTGCACCCCGCGCGCCTCCTGCTCGATCGCGTGTCGGTCCATCGCGCCGATCGCGTGCGCCATCGCCTGCTCGTCCGCGATCGCGTACCGCCCGACGCGCTCGTCCTCGTGCCGCGCCGTGCAGTCGAAGCCAATCTTCCCGCCCGCGCCGAGCCTGGGCGCCGCATGGTCGAGGATGTCCAGCGGCCCGCGCGCCCGCTCGACGTCACGGCGCGGATCGCACCGCACGCTCGCCGCGCGCAGCACCGCGAACGCATCGTGCACGTCGACCGACTCGTCCACGACGAACACGCACTTCGTCCACGCCATCTGCCCCGCGCCCCACACTGCGTGCATCACGCGCCGCGCCTGCAGCGGATACGCCTTCCCGATCTTCAGCATCGCGCAGTTGTGGAACGCGCCGAACATCGGAAGGTCGTAGTCCTCGATATCGTGGATCAGCGTGCGCAGCAGCGGCAGGAACAGACGCTCCGTCGCCTTGCCTAGGAAGTAGTCCTCCTGCGGCGGAAGGCCCACGATCGTCGTCGGATAGATCGCGCCGCGCCGCATCGTCACCGCCGACACGTCCACGATCGGATACCGGTCCGGCATCGAGTAAAACCCAGTGTGATCGCCGAATGGGCCCTCGAACACCGCGCCGGGCCCGAGAGGCTCGTCGCTCACGCGCGGGTCCCACCCGATGAACCCCGCCTCGTGCGACACCCAGCCCTCGATCACGATGTCCGCGTTCGCCGGCACCCACAGCGGCACGCTCTTGGCACGCACCATCTCGATCCCGCGCCCGTTCAGGAACCCCGCCATCAGCAGCTCGCTGATCCCCGGCGGCAGCGGCGCCGTCGCGGCGTAGGGCAGCACGCCCTCGCCACCGAGCGCGATCGCCACGGGCATGGGCTCGCCCCGCTTCTTCCACGAGCGCCAGTGCGACGCGCCGTCGTGGTGCATGTGCCAGTGCATCGCGACACGCCGCGGGCCCAGCAGTTGCACGCGGTACATCCCGATGTTGTGCGAGCGGGGCCTCGGCACATCCGCGTCATCCGCATGGATCGTGTGGATCCCCGCGAGCGTGATGTATCTGCCGCGGTGCGCCGCGTCCCACGCCGCGCCGTGCCCGAGCCCCGCGATCCCCGCGTTCACGCCCGCGGGATATCCGAGCGCAGCAGAATCGCCATCGTGCGGCCAGCACCGGATGATCGGGAGCGTCGTGAGGTCGATCGCCTCGTCGCGCACCACGACGTCCTGCGACCAGCCCGTGCGCCGCCGACGCGGGCCGATCTTCAGCAGCGGCGCGAACTGTCGCGCCTTCGCCATTGCTTCGCGTGGTGATTGCGGCGGCTCGGGCTTGACGAGCGCACCGATCCGCGCCGCAAGGCTCTCCAGCCCATCGCCACCGAAACGCTGCGCGCCCAGCGCCATCTCCATCCGGTGGTAGCTGCCGAAGGCGTTGATCAGCACGGGCGTCTTCGAGCCCTCGACGTTCTCGAACAGCAGCGCGTGCCCGCCGCGATCGAAGAAACGCGGGTCCGTCCGGCGCGGGCCCGCGCTGGGCGGGTTCGCGGCCCGGGCCTTGCTCACGCGGTCGGCAATCTCGGCGATCTCGAGCACGGGCGACACCGGCGCCCGCACGCGGACCAGCTCGCCCGCGCGTTCAAGGGCCGACACGAACTCCCGCGTCGATCGGTGCATGCCGCAGGGTACTCCGCGAGGGCGCGCCGCCCCTGGGAGGAGGAGCGAACCGAAGCCGGCCTCCGCGCGGATCCACGGGCCCACCGATCCCCGCCGCCCCATCGTGCAATCATGGGAGCATGAGCGAGCGCGTTTCACCCTCCGCCGCGTACCACGCCGAGCAGCGGGACTGGCCCAGGTACTACGACGCCGTCACGGGCAAGCCCCCGCGCGACACCCTGCTCACCGCGCTCGCCCTCTTCGACGAGGACGCACGAAGGGACAAGGGGCGAGCCCCTCCCGCCGAGCGCCTCGCGATCGACCTGGGCTGCGGCGAGGGACGCGACACCGCCGAGTTGCTCCGGCGCGGGTGGCACGTGCTCGCAATCGACGGGCATCCCGACGCGCTCGATCGCCTGCTCGCCCGCCCCGACCTCGTCGAGCATGAGTCGCGCCTGGTCACGCGCCTCGCCGCGCTGGAGGAGGTCACGCTCCCGCCCTGCACGCTCTTGAACTGCTCGTTCACGCTGCCGTTCTGCCACCCCGACCACTTCGCCTCGCTCTGGGCCCGGATCGTCGAGAGCATCGCGCGGGGCGGACGCTTCGCGGGCCAGTTCTTCGGCGAGCGCGACACGTGGGCGAGCCTGCCCGACCGCTCGCACCAGACCCGCGCGCAGGTCGAGGCACTGCTCACGCCCTTCGACGTCGAGTTCTTCAAGGAAGACGAGGAGGACAAGGCCGACGCGCTGGGCTACGCGAAGCACTGGCACGCGTTCCATGCCGTGGCCCGAAAGAGCCACTGAACGAACACGAAGAACACCTGCGCGGACCAGCCCGGGAGGGCTCCGGGAGGAACCCTTGATGCCCCAACGCGCGGAACACTCTGGATTTGCAGTTCGATCGCTCCGATGGCTCGCGCGGGGCGGATCGATCGTGAGCATCATGCTGCTCGGTGCGTTCGTTCTCGGGGAACCCGGAACGCCCACGCCCCGCGAGATGGTTGCGCTCGCTTGCTTTCCGCTGGGCGTTGTCGTCGGAATGCTGCTCGGATGGTGGCGCGAACTGATCGGCGGCGGCGTGACCGCGGCGAGCCTGCTCATGTTCTACGCATGGATGTGGCTGGCAGGGGGGCGCTTCCCCACGGGCCCATACTTCCTGCTATTCGCGTCCCCGGGACTGCTCTTCCTCGCCCTCGATGCAATCCAGGTCGCGGGGGCTCGGGGTCCTTCCCGATCACGTCGGTAGGACCGACTCAGCCGCGCCTTACTGCCCCTCGCGCAGCTTCCGCACCTCGCCGAGGGTCGACTCCAGCTCGCGCTTGAGCTGACGCACCCGCAGGAGCGAACGCACCCGCGTCAGCAGCTCCACCCGGTTCACCGGCTTGGTCAGGAAGTCGTCCGCGCCGCACTCGATCGCGCGCTCGACGTCCCCCACCTCGTTCAGCGCCGTCACCATCACGATCTGGATGTCGCGCGTCGCCGGGTCCGCCTTGAGCTTCTGGCACACCTGGAACCCGCTCATCCGCGGCATCATGATGTCCAGCAGGATCAGGTCGGGCGGGGTCTGCGCGACCAGCTCCATCGCCCGCACGCCGTCCGTCGCCGCGTCCACCGGGCAGCCCAGGTCCTCGAGATAGGCCTGGAGCAGTTCGAGGTTCTGCTCGTTGTCGTCCACCACCATCACGCGCCCGAAGGACTCCCCCGCCGGGCTGGCGATCGCGCGGACGAGCTCACTCGCGGCTTCCTTGGGCTGCATCCGTCGATCATACCCCCACGCGCCGCAGCGCCCGGGCGGATCGAGCCCGTTCAGTGCATGGCCGGGTCGAGACAGGATTCTCGGACGTCCGTACCGCCTCCGACGCACCGCCGCCCGATGCACGTCCCGAAACGTGGAACTTTTACACGCCCCGGGCGCAATAATCACAGAGCCCGAACACGCCCCCAGCGCGTGCCGCCCTTGCCATCCCCATTCCGGGAGACGACCCGCATGCCCAGCTCGCAGACCGCCCCCGGCACACCCGCGGCCCCTTCCGGGCCCGTGTCCGTGCCCGCCCCGGGCAAGCGGGACTGCTGGCAGGAGCGATTCTCGACGCCCCGTCTGGAGCAGTTGCTGGCCCGCTACGCCCCGCCGGTCGCCGACCTCGTGCCCCCGCTGCTCGCCGGGCTCCGGGGCATCGAGGGCGTGGGCGAGGAACTCCGCTGGTTCGGCATCCCGTGGCGCTGGTCGCTCGGCTTCCGCCACGCCCGCGACCTCTCCCGCGAGTGGGCCGTCCTCGTCCTCAAGCCCGACAAGCCCGACCTCATCGTGCCCCTCACGCACGCGCTCCTCGAACGCTTCCCCTCCCGCCGCTTCACCCGAGGCGTTCGCGACGGGATCGTGCATGCCCCGCAGGTCGCGGGCGTGTTCTGGGCCCAGTGGGAGATCACCTCCCGTCCGCAGGTGGACGAGCTGCTCGACCTGCTCAAGGTCAAGATGGACCGGGCGGGGCAATTGGACCCTTCGAAGTAGGATTTCCGTTCCGCGAGCGTGGTGGCGACGCCCCTCGCGCCCGGGAACGATGCGCGCCCGCCCCGCTTGAGGCGATGGCCCGCGCTCGCCGATGCCAGTGGAGCGGCGCGGGGAATCTCTTCGCGCCGCACTCTTGAGGAGCCCCGAGATGTCCCACCCCCCCGCCCTGCCGCGCACGATCCGCGCCCTCTGCACGCTGGCGCTGGTCGTCGCGTCCTCGGCCCTTGCGTTGGCTGGAGACCTGCAGCGCGAGGTGGAGGCCCTGGTCGCCCAGTCGGGGCTCAGCAAGGCCCGCATCGGCGTGAGCGTGCTCGACCTCTCGACCGGGCGGGCCCTCGCCGAGGTTGACGCCGACCAGTCGCTCACCCCCGCGTCGAACATGAAGCTCCTGACCAGCGGCGCCGCGCTGCTCGTGCTCGGCGAGGACTTCGCCTTCCGCACCGAGTTCGCGATCGACGAGCGCGGCGCCGGACGCCGCGTGATCGTCCGAGGCTCGGGCGATCCGGGCCTGGGCGATACCGAGCTGCTCTCCCGCGGCGAGAACCCGATGAGCGTTGAACAGATGCTGGGCGCCATCGCGAAGGCGTTCCGCACGCACGGGCTCGAGCACGCGACGGAGATCGTCGTGGACGATCGGATCTTCGACCGCGAGTACGTGCATCCGACCTGGCCCGAGGACCAGCTCAACCGCTGGTACTGCGCGCAGGTCACGGGCGCGAACTTCTTCACCAACTGCGTCGACGTCTACCCCGCACCGTCCTCCCGCCCCGACACGCCCGCGCTCGTCACCATCGAGCCCGAGGCCCCGTGGATGGAGATCGATACCTCCCGCTCGCGGACCGTCACCACGGGGCAGAACACCGTGTGGGTCTCGCGCGTGCTCGGGACGAACCGCCTCGCGCTCAACAACAACGTCCGCAACCGCCCGCCCGAGCCGATCCCGGTCGCGATCCACGAGCCGAACCGCTTCCTCGGGCGTCTCATCGCGAAGGGACTGGTCGACGAGCGCGTCGCCATCGGGCCCGCGCAGGACAACATCTCGCTCGAGGCCGCGCTGAGCGCCGTGCGCCTCGCCGAGCCCGACGAGGTGCTCGCGGGCGGGACGCTGGTCGCGGTCGTGCGGACGTCGATGCAGGACGTGCTCTCGCGCTGCAACACCGACTCGCAGAACCTCTACGCCGAGTGCCTGCTCAAGCGCCTCGGGCGCGAGTCGACGGGCCAGCCCGGCTCCTGGACCAACGGCGCGTCGGTCCTGCGCATGCTCGTCGCGGAGCGTCTGGGCAGCGAGTTCGCGCAGACGCTCGTCGTCGCCGACGGGTCCGGCATGAGCCGCGAGAACCGCGTCACGCCCCGCCTCATCACCGCGTGGCTCGCGATGATGCGCCGCGCCGACGTGGGCGACACCTTCGTTGGATCCCTCGCCACCCCCGGCGTGGGCACGCTCCGCAAGCGCTTCAGCGAGCAGCGCCCCGAATCGAACGTGCACGCCAAGAGCGGGTACCTCTTCGGCGTCGTCTGCCTCTCGGGCTACGTCGTCCATCCCACCAGCGGCCGCACCGTCGCGTTCAGCGTCCTCCTCAACGACGTGCCCCGCGGCGAGCAGGTCGCCCGCGCCCAGCTCATGCAGGAGCAGGTCGTCATCGCGATCGATCGCTGGCTCCTCGCGAACGAGCCCGCACAGGCCACCGCGCCCGCCAGCGGCGGGTGATCGCAGGCCCCCACAGCGTCTGGTAGACTGAAACCTCACGAACGCTCAAAGGGGAATCTCACCATGGCAAGCGACCAGAGCACCAACACGCTGCTCCTCGTCATCATCGCGATCCTGATCCCGCCGCTCGCCGTGTTCCTCAAGGAGGGCTTCGGCATGTCGGTGATCCTGAACATCATCCTGACGCTGCTCTTGTTCCTTCCCGGCCTGCTCCACGCGCTCTGGGTCGTCCTGCGCTGATCGCTCTCGGAGGCTGTCCATGAGCGTCCTGCAATCCATGTCCGACTCGTTCGCCGACCCGCGCACGCGCCACGCCATCCTCGTGCACTTCCCCGTCGCGCTCGGCACGCTCGCCACGATCCCGACCATCGCGCTCGCCTGCACCGCGTTCCGCAACCAGGCGCTGCGCATCGCCGCGATCGCGATGCTCCTGATCGCCTCCGCCGGCGCGGGCCTCGCCGCGGGTGCGGGCGAGGAGGCCGAGGCGCTCATCGACGGCAACATGATGACCGCGCAGGCCGACGAGACGCTGGGTCGCCACGAATCCCTCGGCGACGGCGGCTGGATGTGGCCCCTGGGCGCCGCCGCCATCCTCGCGATCTCGTTCGTCAAGAAGATGCCCGTTCGGATCGGCGCGGGCTCGCTCGGCGTGCTCGCGTCGATCGGCGTCGCCGGGTGGGTCGGGCTCACGGCGCACTACGGCGGGCAACTGGTCTACCACCACGGCGTGGGCACGCGCATCGTGCCGGACGCTCCGCATATCGACGCCCCACCGCCCGCGAGCCCCGCGGACGATGGCGACGACTGAGCACGATCAATCACAGCTTCACGCGACGGAACCCCATCGCCAGCCCCGCGACGCCCGACGCCGCGCTGGGCAGTTGCCCCGTCAGGAATCCGAGGAAGCTGCGCGTGTTGTCGTGGACCCATGCGCTGACGCCGTCCCAGCGCGACGCGATCGCGCCCCAGTCGACGCTCACCAGCCCGGCGTACTGCAGCCCCGCGACGAGCAGGACGCCCGCGCCCAGCACGATCAGCGTCATCTTCACAAACGCGCGCAGCGCGTACGCCACCGCGAACCCCGCGATGAACGAGAACCCCAGGCGGAAGATCGCGGGCGAGATCGCGTGCTCCGCACCATTCGATGCGGCTCCCGCCTCGCCCTCTGCCGGAACGCTCTGCGCATACAGCGGGCTGCTCTGATCGACCGGAACGGGCACGAACCCCGTCGCGCCGCCGGGTACCGGCATGTAGCGCGGTGCGGTCGCATTCCCCTCCGCATTCGCGTCGTGCGCGACTTCCGACTGGCGCGGCCCGCCGCTCCCGATCCCCGCCGCCCACAGCCCGCCCCCGGCGAGCGTCACGACCACCGCGATCGCGGCGCACGCCATCTGTGCCATCGAGAGCTTCGCGCCCGCCGCGGCCGCAACCTCGCTCATCGCTTCGCCCCCTCATCGCCCGGCGCCGCGCCCGCGAACAGCGTGTCCCCCGCCATCGACCGCTCGTGATCGAGCAGCCACCTCTTCCGCTCAAGCCCGCCGCCGTACCCGTGCAAGCGCCCCGCGCTGTCGAGCACGCGATGGCACGGCACCACGATCGCGATGCGGTTCGCGCCGTTCGACAGCCCCACCGCCCGCGACGCGCCGGGCGCACCAATCCCCCTCGCGATATCGCCGTACGAGCACACCTCGCCGCAGGGGATCCGCAGCAGCGCGTCCCACACGCGGCGTTGGAACTCGGTCCCGGGCAGGAACAGGTCGAGGTCGAACGCCGCCCGCTCCCCCGCGAAGTACGCGTTCATCTGAGTGCTCGCCGCATGGAGCGCCGGGCACGACGCAAGATCGCAGTCCTCGCGGACGTCCAGCGCGTGCCCCGTGTCCTCGATCGCCCGCGTGATCGCCGCGACCCCCCGCGCGGCCCGGTGCCCGAACTCCAGCAGCGCGAGCGCGCCCCCCGACCCAGCGAATCGACCGCTCGTGCCCACGCACGCGCTCGCCAAGCCGTCGGGCACATCAGAGACCGTCCCGAGCGAGAGCGGGCCCATCGGGCTCGGGAGGCGGCACAGTTGCAACGTGATCGGCTTCCCCATCGCCGCAGGGTACCCAGTCCACCGGAAGAAACCTCGATCGCCCCGCAATCCCGGCCCGCCCGCCGCGTTTCGCGACCATCCGGAGCCCCACGCGCCGGCCGAGAGTTCTTCCACAGCCAAAGAGACTCAGGAGGGAATGTCGCATGAGACCGCACGCCGCACCCTCGGCCGCCTCGCCCATGCGTCCCTCCCGCCTCGCGATCGGGTGGTGCGCGCTGATCGCCGCGTTCGTCGGCGTGGCGCACGCGCGCCAGCCCTCGACCCTCCCGCCCGTGCCCTATCCGGCGGAGAATCCGCACTCCGAAGCGAAGCGCGTCCTGGGCAAGATCCTCTTCTGGGACGAGCAGCTCTCGAGCGATCTCACCATGTCCTGCGGCTCGTGCCACATGCCCGCCTCGGGCGGCACCGACCCGGTCCGTGCGCGCGCCCCGGGCCTCGACGGGCGACCCAACACGCCCGACGACATCTTCGCCTCGCTCGCCATGATCTTCACCAACGCGAACAACGACTACGAGCCCGCGCCGGTCTTCGATCTCAACCGCCAGATCACCTCACGCACCGCGAACTCCGCCATCCTCGCGATGTACGCGCCGAACCTCTTCTGGGACGGGCGTGCCACGTCGCGCTTCGACGACCCGGAGACAGGCGAGACCGTGATCGCATCGGGCGGCGCGCTCGAGAGCCAGTCCGTCGCGCCGCCCGCGTCCGACGTTGAGATGGCGCACGCCGACTTCGAATGGATCGAGACCACGCTCCGCCTGGCGTCCGCGCGCCCGCTCGCGCTCGCCGAGGCCATCCCCGCCGACGTGCAGGGCGCGATCGACCAGCACCCCGACTACCCCGCGCTCTTCCGCGAGGCCTTCGGCGACAGTTCGATCACCGCCTCACGCATCGCGATGGCGATCGCGACCTACGAGCGAACGCTCATTCCCGACCAGTCCCCCTGGGACCGCTTCACCCTCGGCGAGACCACCGCGCTCACGCCCCAGCAGGTGCAAGGCTGGAACACCTTCCGCACGTCGCGCTGCGCAATCTGCCACACGCCGCCCATGTTCACCGACAACACCTTCCGCAACATCGGGCTGCGCCCGCTCGTCGAGGATAATGGTCGCCAGGGCGTGACGGGTAACCCCGCCGACGCGGGCCGATTCAAAACGCCCTCGCTCCGGAACGTCGGGCTGCGGGCGTCGCTCATGCACACCGGGCAGTTCACCACGACCAATCAGGTCTTCCCGTTCTACGCGGGCCCGGGCGCCCCGGGGAACAACAACCGCGATCCGCTGCTGCCCGTCCCCATCCCGCCGCAGCAGCAGCCCGCGATCGTGGACTTCCTCGTGAACGGGCTCACGGATCTCCGCGTCGCGGGCGAGCAGTTCCCCTTCGATCGCCCCTCGCTCTTCGCGCAGCGCGCGAGCCAGCACATCGTCCTCGTCGGAGCCGCGACCACCGGCGCCGACGCCATCGCCCCGCGCATGATCGCGTCCGCCCCGCCGCTGCTCGGCAACGCCGCGTTCAAGATCGGGCTCGACGACGCGCTGGGCGGCGCGACCGCGTGGGTCGCCATCAGCAACACGCCGCCCGTCGCGGGCGCGCTCATCGCCGATTCCCTTGAAGGCCCGATCAGCGTCGGCGGGGCCGGCTCGGGCAGCGGCTTCGCGACCTTCCACTGGCCCATCCCGCTCGACTCGCGCCTCGACACCGACACCGTCTACATGCAGTGGCTCATCGCCGACCCCACCGCGCCCAATGGCTTCGCCCGCTCGAGGACCGTCCAGCTCACGCTCTTCTGCGGCATGGGCGAGTGTCCCTCCGCCTGCCCGGGCGACTGGAACGGCTCCGGCGGCGCGCCCAACAGCGCGGACTTCCTCGCCTATCTCAACGATTTCTCGGCGCATGACCCCGCCGCAGACCTCGCACCCGCCGGTGGTGACGGCAACTTCGATTCGTCCGACTTCCTCGCGTATCTCAACCTGTTCACGCAGGGCTGCAGCGCCTGACGCGGCGATCAGGCCTCCGACCCACGCCCCAGCCCCCGCCATTCGGGGGTTGTTTCGTTCATGCGAGGGGTCGATCCGGGGGGAGCGAGACGAGCAGAAAAAACTTGTGAGCACCGCAACTTCGCCTGCAACCCGCGGCGCGACCCGCCATAAGCCCGAGATTGCACGGGCCCCACGCCCCCGTCCGACTCGGGGCTCCCAAGGGGGGACGTCCCGCGGCGCGCCGTCGAACGAAAGCCCGACGGCGCGGGGCGGGGGCGTGCGGCTCGTGCACATCTCGCGCGTGCGAGGCACGCTTCCATCTACCGCACGGCGTTTCCGGGGCGCCGTTCGGACGGATGTAGTGTGCGCTGAGTTCAAGCGGGTCGCACCCGCGCCGGGTGGTCCGGCGCGGGCGGGGCGTCGCGGGTCGCTCGTGGGGCTTCGGAAGGAATCCTCATGTTCCGGTGGGATAACAAGGGCTCGAACGATCATCCGCATCGAGCACACGCCCTCTGCATCGCGCGGGCATCGTGCATCATGGCGCTGGCATTCGGTGCGCCCTTCTCGCTCGCGCAGGACTGCGTGAAGCGCGTGCACACTAACCTCGGTGCGCCGGGGCTGGCCGACGCCAGCCTTGGGGTCGTCAACAGCGTGGAGGCGTGGGACCCCGACGGGCCCGGGCCGCGAGATGAGGTGGTCATCGTCGCGGGCAACTTCAGCGCGTCGACTAATGACGCCGTGGGCGTTCGCACGCGGACCGTCGCGACGTGGGATCCTGCGACAGGCCAGTGGGGCCCGCTGCCCGGAACGCCCTCAGGCACCGCGACCATCACGCAGGTGCTCAGCAACAACCAGTTCCTGATGGGCACCTTCAACGGGGGTATCTACCGGTGGGACGGCTCGGGAAGCTTCCATCTGGAAGGAAGCGTGGCAAACGGCAGGATCATCTTCATGTTCGCGGAGATGCCGAACGGCGACGTCATCGCCGGTGGCGCGTTCAGAGAGATTGGCGGCCAGCCCACGGGCTACCTCGCGCGATTCGACGGCGAGTCATGGAAACCCTTCGAGAGCGGCGTCGATGGCGAAGTCCACGCCCTCAAAGTGATGCCGAACGGCGACCTGCTCGTCGGTGGCGCCTTCGATAGCGCAGGCGGACAGCCCATCTCGCTGATCGCACGCTGGGATGGCGAGCAGTGGCACCCCCTCGGCGACGGGCTCGCGCCGCCCCGTGAGACGTTCGATTCCGTCGACGCGATCGAGGTGCTTCCCGACGGCGACATCGTCGTCGGCGCGCTGCTCTTCGATGAGGCGGGCCAGCTCGATGCGGGCAATTTCATCTTCGACGGCACGTCCTGGTCGCGCATGGGCACGACCTCCGAAGGCCAGAACGTGGAGTTTGCCCTCAGCCCCGAGGGCGTGCTGTATGGCGCCAGCACGCGCGGACGCGACCCCGTCACCAACGAACTCGTCTACGCCCCAGTCTACTGGGACGGCGAGGAATGGCGGCCCATTGGCACACAGAACCTCGTCGAGTTCTTCAACGACATCGCATTGATGGAGGACGGGACCATCTTCGCCGCGACCTTTGGAGGCGGACTGTTCGAGGACTTCGGTCTCGCAGGCAGCCTTGCGCAATGGAACGGCGAACGCTGGTATGGGCTCGGCGGCGGGATCGACGGCAGAGTCCTCGCCATCGAGCCCACGCCCGATGGCGGCTATTTCGCCGCAGGGGACTTCGATTTCGCCGGAGGCGTCCTGTCACCCGGTATTGCACTCTTCGACGGGACCGGCTGGGTCTCGCTCGGCGAGGGAACCCGCGCGAACGTGCGAGGCCTGGACCTCGACACCGATGGAGATCTCTTCGCGACGGGCAGCTTCGGAAGCATCGACGCTGTAGCCGCAACGAACATCGCTCGTTGGGACGGCGAATCCTGGCACTCGCTCGCGCAGGGCATCGCGGGCCCCGGATACGCGATCCTCGCGACACAGGGTGGCGATGTCTACGCCGCGGGCCAGTTCGCTTCCGCAGGTGGGCAGCCCGCGAGCAACATCGCGCGATGGGACGGCGAAGCATGGCACCCGCTGGGCGGCGGCCTCGGCGGCACCACTCGCTGCATCATCGAAACGAGCACGGGCGACATCATCGCCGGTGGGAGTTTCATTACCGCGGACAACCAATCGGCGAACAGCATCGCGCGATGGAATGGCGAGCAGTGGAGTCCACTCGGGCAGGGAATCACCCGAAGCTTCGGCTCAAGCGTGGTGCACGCACTCGCAGAGCTCCCCGGCGGTGACATCGTCGCCGCGGGCGAGTTCGACTTCGCCGATGGACAGCCGGCGCGCAATGTCGCACGGTGGGACGGCACGCAGTGGCATCCGATGGGTGCCGGCCTCCAAAGCCGGGCCGGCGCACTCAAAGTGCGTTCGAACGGCGAGCTCATCGCTGCCGACACATACCCGTTGGACCGGGGCATTGCGCGCTGGAACGGCGTGGAATGGGAGGCTCTCACTCAAGAGATAAATGGCTCTCCCATACATGCCCTCGACGAACTCTCGGACGGAGACATCGTTGTCGGTGGGGAGTTCACCAGTGTCGAAGACTTTGACGGCCACACTTTTATCCCCTCCTGGAATATCGCACGCTACACCATTCCCGACTGCTGCCTCGCCGACTGGGATTCCTCGGGAGGCGCGCCCGATGCCGCCGACTTCCTCGCGTACCTCAACGACTGGTCCGCCCACGCGCCCGCCGCCGACCTCGCGCCCGCGGGCGGTGATGAGAACTGGGACTCGTCCGACTTCCTCGCGTACCTCAACCTCTACGTCAACGGCTGCTGACGCGCCAATGCACGTCGGCCATCACCCCCAGTCGAACAGCACCACAATGAACCCTTGCGCCCAGCTCGTGACGGGGCAACACAGGAGCCAGACGAACATGTTCCGGTGGAAATCACAACGTCGAATCGACCACACGCCCATCCTTGTCATGCTCGCATCCGCCGTGCTGACGCCACTCTCGCTCGCACAGGGCTGCGAGCCGCGCGTGCACCGCACGTTCAGCCCCCCGCTCGCCGGGCCCGTCTGGGCGATGTCGGCGTGGGACCCGGACGGCCCGGGACCGCAGGGCGAGCGCGTCGCGTTCGGAGGCACCTTCGAGCCACACAACGGCGGAGACTTTGCCCCGCGCTTCGCGATCTATGACCTGGGCTCCAAGGGCTTCTTCCCCGTTCCCGAGACGCCCGACGCGGGCGTGTACGCGCTCGCGTCCGACGCCGATCGCGGCATGTACGTCGGCGGGGTGTTTACGACCATCGCCGACGAGTCCTTCGCCCACGTCGCACGCTGGGATGGTGATCAATGGCACACGCTCGGCGACGGCATCACGCAGGGCGACTACGTCATCGCCATCCTGGTCCTGCCCAATCGCGACGTCATCGTCGCCGGCAACTTCAGCGAGGCCAGCGGCGTGCCCGCGAGCAACATCGCACGCTGGGACGGCTCGTCCTGGCACCCGCTCGGTGACGGGCTCGATGGTTCCGTCACCTCGCTCGCCCTCGCGCCCGACGGCAGCGTCATCGCGGGCGGCGAGTTCATTCACGCGGGCGAGCTCGAGGTCAACCGCGTCGCGCGATGGGACGGCACGCAGTGGGCCGGCATCGGCGGCGGATTCCCGGGCAATCCAAACGTCAACGACGTGCAGGCCGTCGCTGCGCTCCCGGACGGCTCGATCGTCGCGGGCGGAGTCCTCTTCGGACAGGCCGGCATGACGGACAATCAGTACGTGCGCCGCTGGAACGGGGCGCAGTGGGAAGGGCTGGACGTGCCCGACTTCGGCGTCGTCCACGCGATGGCGATCGATGGAAACGGGCACCTTGTCGTCGGACGCCAGACGAACTCGACAGGCAGCACGCAGTGCACCTGGCGATGGGACGGCGTCGCGTGGCAGCCGATCGGCGGCAACTCCCGCGGCGATGTACGCGCGATGAGCGTGCTCTCGGATGGAACGATCTGCGTCGGTGGCGCGAACTTCTTTGCCGGCTTCGGTTCGCTCCCGGGTGGCGCGTTTGTGTACATGAACGAAGACGAACCACCCTCGCTTTTCGGCAGCGGAGCCGTCTCGGAGGTGCGCTCGATCCTGACCCGACTCTCTGGTGACTTCTACGTCGCGTGCGCGCTCTCGATCTACACCAGGGGCATCGCGTGGTGGGCCGGGGATGGCTGGCTCCCGCTCCGCGACGATTGGTCGTCCAGCTCCACGGACGCGAGCAAGATCATCGAGCGCTCGAACGGCGACCTGATCGTCACAGGATTCGATGGCAGGCGCGTCCAGCTCTTCGACGGCGATCAGTGGACCAGCATCGGGACCGGCATCAACGACGACGTCCTCACCGCGCTCGAAACCCACGCGGGCGAACTCCTGATCGCCGGCTCGTTCACGCAGCTCCCGGGCGGCGTCCCCGCGACCGGCCTCGCACGATGGGACGGGACGCAGTGGCACGCCTTCGGCGATCCGCTCACCAATACCGCCGCCGTCGCGACCATCCGCGCCCTCGCCGAACTCCCCAACGGCGACATCATCGCCGCGGGAGATTTCGACGCCTCGGGCTCGACCACGCTCAACAACATCGCGCGCTGGAACGGCACGTCCTGGCAGCCGCTCGCCGGCGGCATCATCGGTGAGGTCAACGCGCTCCTCGTCCTGCCCAATGGCGACCTCGTCGCGGGGGGCTGGTTCATCGCGGTGGACGGCGTGTCCTTCGGCATCACCGCGCGCTGGGATGGCACACGATGGAGCCCCTACGGGCGCGAGCTCACGCAGCGCGTCCGCGTGCTCGCAACACTGAACGATGGCACGCCCATCGCCGCGGGTGATAACGTCCTGCCCGACGCGTCGGTCGCGAAGTTCAACGGTGCGGCATGGGAACCGCTCGTGCCCCAGACCGACGGCAGGGTGTATGACGTCGCGCAGCTCGCGGGCGGCGACGTCGTGCTCGTGGGCGACTTCGAGCACGTCCTCGACTTCGACGGGCAGTCGTGGATCCCCTCACAGGGCGTCGCGCGGGTCTCCCTCGCGTGCTGCCTCGCCGACTGGGATTCCTCCGGTGGCGCACCCAACAGCAGCGACTTCCTCGCGTACCTCAACGACTGGTCCGCCCACGCGCCCGCCGCCGACCTCGCG
Organism: Phycisphaerales bacterium; assembly: GCA_034004365.1. Taxonomy (GTDB): domain Bacteria; phylum Planctomycetota; class Phycisphaerae; order Phycisphaerales; family UBA1924; genus JAVEWV01. The sequence continues at coordinate 38,825 of JAVEWV010000012.1, read as the reverse complement.
CCCGCGGGCGGTGACGGCAATTGGGACTCGTCCGACTTCCTCGCGTTCCTCAACCTCTTCGCCAACGGCTGCTGAGGCACCGACGTGTCCATCCCATCGCATCCATGCCGAGGGTCGCGCACGACACGAACCTTTGCGCCCAGCTCGTGACGGGGCAACAAGGGAGCCAGACGACCATGTTCCGGTGGAATCACACGCGTTCGATCGAGTTCTCACTTGCGTCGTGCGCACTCACGCTCGGCGTGCTCGCGCCCCTCACGCTCGCGCAGGACTGCGTGAAGCGCGTGGACACGACGCTGGGCGAGCCGGGCCTTCGAGCATCGACCGGATTTGTGAATTGCCTCGCCACCTGGGATCCCGACGGGCCCGGACCGCGCGGCCAGACGGTGCTGGCGGTCGGGAGTCTCTTCAAGTCCATCATGAATGAACCTACGGCCCGCGGCCTCGTGCTCTGGGATCCCACCGCGCGACGCTGGGAGCGTTTCCCGGGCGTGAGCACAGGCTTCAACCACTACGTCGTGCTCGTGCTCAGCTCGAACGAGTTCCTTGTTGGGGGCCAGGGCTTCCTGCTCCGCAAGACCTCCGAGGGCGTGATGGTCCCCGACGTCATCGTTCCGAACTCCACCATTTATGCCCTCGCAGAGCTGCCGGATGGACGGATCGTCGCCGGGGGATACATCACGCAACTCGGCGGCCAGCCCGCGGGCAACCTGATCATCCGCGACGAGAACGGCTGGAAACCCTTCAGCACAAACTTCGACGGAATCATCTACACACTGACCACCCTTTCCGACGGCTCACTCCTCGCTGGAGGAAGATTCACCTCGATCGACGGTGTGCCGTTCGGAGGCATCGCACGCTGGACCGGAGATGCATGGGAGCCGCTCGGCGACGGGCTCGCCCTCGATGGCGAGATCGCGTACGTCTCGGCCGCGATCCAGATACCCAATGGCGACATCATCGTCGGTGGACGGTTCGATCACGCTGGCGGAATCGAAGTACGAAACATCGCTCGATGGAATGGCGTCGAGTGGTCCGCGTTCGGGGAGGTCGAAGGCGGCATCAACCGCTTCGCATTGGGGAGCGCCGGACAGCTCTACGCCGCGGGCCCGACGGCACACGATCCCGTGACGGGCGAGCGTGTGCTCGCGCCGATCGTCTGGAATGGCACGAACTGGGTACCGCTGGGAACCCAGGGCATTGCTTCCCGTTTCTACGGAATTGCCGCGCTCGATGACGGCTCGGTCTACGTTGCCACCGATACCAACTGGAACTGCGGCGGCATCGCGGTGTGGAATGGCGAACGCTGGTCCGGGCTCGATGGAGGGATCGGCGACGTGCGACACATGACCTCCAACGTCTTGGCCGTGGAGCCCACTCCCGATGGCGGCTTCTACGCCGCGGGAGACTTCGACGCCGCGGGCGGATTTGAAGCGATCAACGTCGCGTTCTACGACGGGAGAAGCTGGATCTCGCTGGGCGAAGGCCTGCCGGGCCAAGTGCAGGATCTCGACCTCGCACCGACCGGAGACCTCTACGCCGTCGGACGGTTCCAGACCCCGGGCGACATGCCAGCTGTGTCCGCCGCGCGATGGGACGGCGCGCAATGGCACCCGCTCGGCGAGGGGCTGGGCGTCTCACTGGAGATCGCGTACGCGGTGCTCGCCTCACACAGCGGGGACGTGTACGCCGCCGGTTCGTTCAGCGTGGCAGGCAACCAACCCGCAAACCGCATCGCGCGTTGGGACGGTGAAGCGTGGCATCCAATGGGCGAGGGCCTCAGCGGCCCCGGCTACGACCTCCTCGAAACGCGCGATGGCGACATCATCGTCGCGGGCTGGTTCGAAGCCGCCGGCGGACAGACGGTGAACAACATCGCGCGATGGGATGGCGAGCAGTGGCATCCGCTCGGCATGGGGCTTGCCGTCACCTCTAACTTCGCTCGAGTGAATGCGATTGCCGAACTCCCGAATGGTGACATTGTTGCCGTGGGCCAGTTCAACCTCGCCGATGGAAACCCCGCACTGGGCTCGGCGCGCTGGGACGGCACGCAATGGCACGCGATGGGCGCCGGGCTCTCCGGTGATCCGACCGACCTCATGGTCCGTTCCAATGGCGACCTGCTCGCGATCGGAGAGTTCTCCGGCCTGAGCGATGGAATCGTCCGCTGGAACGGCGTCGCCTGGGAATCCGTGAAGGCAGAGGATTACCGCACCCCGCCCGGCGCAATCGCCGAACTCGCAGACGGCGACCTCGTGGTCGGTGGAAGCTTCGAGTATGTCCGCGACTTCGATGGAGATTCCGGAATCTCCTCGCTCAGCATCGCGCGCTACACCCTCCCCGACTGCTGCCTCGCCGACTGGGATTCCTCTGGCGGTGCGCCCGATCCCAACGACTACCTCGCATACCTCAACGACTGGTCCGCCCACGCGCCCGCCGCCGACCTCGCGCCCGCGGGCGGTGACGGCAATTGGGACTCGTCCGACTTCCTCGCGTTCCTCAACCTCTTCGCCAACGGCTGCTGACCGCGTCGATCGAGCCCGCGGAGGGTCGATGGCGCCCCGCACTCCCCACAAACTCGACCCGCCCGAAATGGCGCCGCCCGCATCGAACGGGCCCGGAGGGTGATCCGGGCCCGTTTCCATGCGAGGCTTGCCGTTGGCGGCCCACCTCCCCGCCGATACCCTCGAACAGGCTCCGGGCGACGCCGATAGAAGAGGATCGGGGCACGATCCGCCCGCGACGCCCGCCAAGGAGGCCGCCATGACCAACGCACGCCACCTGCTCGCCTTCGCCGGCCTGCTCGTCCTCGCCGCCCCCGCGCTCGCGCAGAACGCGCTCGGCGACGGGCGCGCCCTCGACGCCAACCTCTCCACCCGAGGCCGCACCAACTCGGCGGGGACCTCCCTCGCCGAAGAGCTCCGCTTCCGCAACGCCATCGTCACGGGCAATGCGCCCAACGGCCTGAGCTTCCGCGGCGACGTCGGGTACACCGACCCGTTCGCCTTCCGAGGCGAGGTCGGGAGCGACGACCTGTTCCAGTTCCGGCGCGACTCGCTGCTCTCGGGCCTGGGCGGGCAGGGCATCCGCGCGACCGACGCGCTGCAGTACCAGTTCTCACTCACGACCGGCTCCGTTGCGCCCTCGAACCTCACGGGCTCGTACTTCGTCGGGCGCGCGGGCAGCTACCCCTCGACCAACCGAGTGCAGGATCTCGAGCAGCACCGGTACGACCCGGTCTATCGCCTCGATCCCACCGATCCCAACGCCGACCGGCGCGGCACGGGCCTCTGGACCCTCCGCTCCACCGCCGCCTACGGCACCGAGCGTTCCGGCCAGGCGACGCTCCTGCGTGTCGATCAGGGCAACGCCGCGGCGGGACAACTCCCGCGCGTGCTGACCGCGTCGCCCCTGGGCGGCTTGAGCTGGTCGACCTTCGCCGATCCGTCGCTCGCGCAGGCCGAGGCGGGGATCCCGATCCCCGGGCCGATCCCTGGACAGGGCCCGGGCGCGAACGCGCAGAACTCGGCGGAAACACCCGCGAATCCGCTCGTCGCGCGCCCGACGAGCACCGCGAGCGGCCAATCGCCCGCCGGCGTCGGACCCGGAACCGGCACCGCGCTGACGCCCGCGACGCCCGGCACGCTCCGCGCCGAGGCCGATCCGCTCGCCTCGATCCGCGCCCGCGCGCCCGAGGGCGTCGCCGAGGCCCGCGCTGGGGCGACCGACGCCCCTCGCCCCGGCGCGACAACCTCCTCCAACGACGACTGGTGGCAGTCGCAGATGGATGAGATCCGCGCCACGCTCGCCGGACAGTCGGAGGCCCAATCTCCCAATCAGCCTCCCACCCAGCCCGGCGCCCAGCCCACGACGCCGAACGCGAATGATCCGTCGCTCGACCCCGACCACGATCCCGAATCGCTCGAGGCCCGCATCGACGCGGTCGTGCAGCAGGGCGTCGCCGCATTGCTTCGTGAGTCGGGCGGCATGGTCAACTCGCTGACCGCGCGCGACGGCGACGTCCGCAACCTCTACGACGAGCACATGACCCGCGGGCAGCGCGCCCTCTCCGAGTTCCGCTTCTTCGACGCCGAGCAGCGATTCGTCGCCGCGCTGGGCCTGCGTCCCGACGAGCCCGGCCCCGCGATCGGGCGCGTCCACGCGCAGCTCGGGGGCGGGCTCTACCTCTCTGCCGCGCTCAACATGCGGAAGTTCTTCATCAAGTTCCCCGAACTCGTGGGCGTCCGCTACGGGCCGGCGCTCCTGCCCACGCCCGAACGCCGCAAGGAGATCGAGGCCGACCTCCGCGCCGCGATCGAGCGGGGCGGCGTCGCCTCCCGCGAGAGCGGGCTCCTGCTCGCCTACCTCGGTTATCAGACCCAGGACCGCATGATGGTCCTCACGGGCCTGACCTCCTTCGCGCCGCGCGGGCTCGAGATCCCCGACGCCGAGCGGGCGATGGGACAACTCCTCCGCGGGGTGTGGCTCGACGGCGCGTCAGGCGAACAATCGCGGGAGTGACCCCGAGCCCAGCCGACACCACGACGAACGAACCGCCCGGGCGTCCGCCCGCGCCGGACGCCGCACGCACCGCGCCCGACCGCTCGCGCCCGTCCATCCGCGACTTCCTGACCGACGGCTCGCTGCCCGGCATGTGCACCTCGCTCTCGCGCCTGCTGGGCGTGCGCGTCGAGCTGCTCGATGAGGCCGACCGCCCCATCCGACCCGAGAACGAGGACCACCTCGACGCCCGCAGCGGCGTGATCGCCTGGCGCGTCGGCGAGCCGGGGAGCAGCGAGCTCGAGCCCGCGCGCCGCGATGGCACCGCGCGCGAGATCGCGCTCCGCCTCGGGCCCGACGTGCTCGGGCGTCTCGTCATCGCGCCCGGCGAGCCGCGCCTCTCGGGCGACGCCCGCGAGCGCATGTGCGACGCGCTCTCGCTGTTCGCCGAGGCGGTCAGCGAGCTGTGCGCTTCCGAGGTCGATCTGCGCCACCGCCTGAGCGAGATCGACGTGCTGCACCGCCTCGCGGCGCACCTCGCGGGCGCCACCAGCGTCGACGAGATGCTCGCCGCGGCGCTCGACTCGGCGCTCGAGGTCCTCGCGCTCGACGCGGGCTCGATCGTGCTGCTGAAGGAAGACGCCGACGGCATCGTCTCGACCGACGAGCGCGACCTCGAGCTCAAGACCTCGCGTCATCTGTCGCGCGAGTGGCTCGAGAGCCCGCTGCCCCTGTCGAAGGACCGCGCGTTCGATCGCCTCGCGCTCGCGGGCGAGATCGTCGTGAGCGAGCGACTGGGCGAGGACCAGCGCGTGCTCATCCCGGACCGCTGCGCTGCCGAGGGGCTGGTGAGCGCCATCCAGGCCGGGCTGATCTTCCGCGGACGTCCGATCGGCGTGATGCGTCTGTACGCGCGCTCGCGCCGCAGCTTCGGGCCGTCCGACCGAAGGATCGTCGAGGCGATCGCCCGCCAGGCCGCGGTCGCGGTGCAGCAGGCCCGCCTGCTGCGCGATCAGCAGCTCGAGCGCCGGATGGAGCGCCAGCTCAAGCTCGCCGCCGCGGTGCAGCGCCGCATGCTCCCGCGCACCGTGCCTCAGGTGGCCGGGTTCGACATCGCCGCGCGATACGTCCCCTCGTTCGAGGTCGGGGGCGATTTCTACGACCTCTTCGAGCTCGGCCCGCACAACGTCGGCGTGCTCGTGGGCGATGTCGTGGGCAAGGGCGTCGCCGCGGGCATGCTCATGGCGAGCGTCCGCGCCACCCTCCGCGCCCACGTGCAGGACCTCTACGACCTCGACGAGATCATGGCTCGCGTCAACCGCGCCCTCTGCCGCGACACGTTGGGCTCCGAGTTCGCCACCGCGTGGTACGGCGTGTTCGACGCGCGATCGCGCCGCGTCACCTTCGTCAGCGCCGGGCACGAGCCCACGCTGCTCTTCCGCCCGGGCGATGGCACGCAGGAGGGATGCCGCGTCATCGAGCTCGCCACCGACGGCATGGTCCTGGGCATCGACCCCTCGCAGGCCTACGTGCGCAGCGTGCACGACCTCCGCCCGGGCGACGTCGCGATCGCCTATTCCGACGGCGTGCCCGACACCATGAACTTCGACCGCCATCGCTTCGGCAAGCCCCGCCTGCGCTCAACGGTCCTCGATCTCTTGTCGAACGAGCCCGGGGCGAGCGCGTCGCGCATCGCCGAGCACGTGTTCTGGTCGCTGCGCCAGCACACGGGCCTCGCCGAGCGCGTGGACGACCAGACGCTGGTCGTGGCGCGCGTGGAGGGTGTGTGAGCTCGTTTCTATCTATCGCGACACCGATCGTGCGGCCTCCCCAGGCCTCCAACACGCCGGGCTCCGACTCCGACATACTCGAACGGCGAAGCCCTGAAAACTCGCAGGGATAGCTGCGTCCGAAAACCTGTCCCCAGGCTCAATGAACACAACCAAACTCGGAATCCCTCGCACCCGTTCGACGGCAACGCCCCATGCTTGGGTGCTTCTCGCCAATGCTTCAGAAAGCTGCACACGTGCTTTGTCGACGGGCTTCATGCCTCGACCTCGTCGAAAACCTGGGACGATCCTTGCAGTAACCGGCACAGGACCGTCTAGGGCATTGCAGATTCGACCACTGACGTCGTATTCCATCAAAAGTATGCGCAAAAACTGCGTTAATTCAAGGATTTTTTCCCGGCTTGTGGTGTACACGGAGCCCGAAATGGTCAAGAACGGGTTGCAAACGCTGTACGAACACGAACTCGGGCTCATTCGCGCGGGCCGAACGAGAAGGCGCTGATTGGTCGGGCGTAGCCACTGCGACGATCAGCCCAAGAGGTCGGCCGGCCAGATCGAGCACGATGCTGCCGCAGTCGCCGGCCTTGGCCCATGGCTTCACGCGCTTTGAATTTCGGCGCGATAGGCTGGACCGAGTGATGGAACAATCATTATGCACCGTGAAGAGATCGTCAGAGAAGAAGTCCACATTTCCAGCCTTTTGATGAATAAACGTAAAACTTTCATGCAAAATCCTGGACACTTTGTGGCCCGACTGCGCACCATATTTTTGAACTGGAAGACTCGCTGACGGGGCCGCTAATGTCGCGATGAGACCAACGCCCGGAATCCGAGGATCGTACGTTATTTCAGGACTGAGCTTCGCAACTCCAGCGTCCAGAATCTGAAGACGATTCCGGTCGCTCGTACGATGCGATCGGCACAGTTGTATGTTGCTTGAAACCACCCGTTTCCGCTGCCCGTTGGGCGGTTGATAGACAACATCCCCGTTCATCACGGTGAAACCTGAATCACTAAGGACGTGGCCGGCACTGAGGATGTATCGATCCTTTCGGTCCGATCCACGAAGGATGCACCCTAGCGTTCCAGGCGAGTGCAAGGACTGATGAGAGATGCAACACCCCGGACGAACAACCTTCGCCAGCCGTTCACCCGAAGGCCCGCGAAACAACCCCATCGGTCTGATTGAAACATGTTTCGTAAGAAAAAGATCGAATCCGGGATGGAACGACCGAATGTGTCGCTTGCTCGCCGAACACTCTTCATTTGCATAGACGCTGAGGGCCCAACGCTTCGCATGAACGAACGGCGAATACCCCATGCCAACCGCAAGAACGTTCGTTCGATCAACACCCGCCGAACGAATAGCGTCGAGCACCCTGGTCCGGAATTCCTTCGGCACTGGAAGTATGAACTTGTCGTCGGCTTGGCATTCGCCTGCCGCCCACTTGGCGATTGTAAAACGTAGTCCATTCAGAAGTTGTCGCAATCCGACCCCCCCTTGAATCTTTGTCCCGCCCACCTCCCGATGGAGCCCGACTTGACGGGCAAAGCCTAACGAAGCGGTCCCCATGCCGCAAGTAACACCCGCTCACCCCACGTCCATCAGCACCTTGATCCCATCGCCCGAGATCATCGTCTCGAACGCCTTCTCGTACTGCTCGAACGGCAGCTCGTGCGTGATGATGTCGTTCAGCTCCAGACGCCCCGAGAGCACCAGCTCTTCCATCTGGTACCACGTCTCCCACATGCGACGACCGTTGATCCCGAGCACCTTGCAGCCCTTGAAGATGATGTGCTCGTTGAAGTTGAACGTCACCGCCTTCGCCGGCAGGCCCAGGAGCGCCGCCGTCCCGCCGTTGCGCAGCGCGCGGAAGCCCTGATCGAGCGCGGCGTCGGCGCCCGACATCTCGAGCAGCACGTCCACGCCCTCACCGCGGCAGGCCCGGCGCACCTCGCGGATCCAGCCCGGGTCGCGCGCGTCGAACGCCTCGGTCGCGCCGAGCTTCTTCGCCAGCGCCAGCCGCGGGGGGTTGACGTCGGTGCAGAAGATCCGCCCCGCGCCCGCGGCCTTCGCGACGGTCACCGCCATCAGCCCGATGATCCCCGTGCCCGAGATCAGCACGCTCTTGGCGCTCACGCCCGCCTCCATCACGGTGTGCACCGCGTTGCCCAGCGGGTCGAACGTCGCCGCGATGCGGTCCGGGATCTGCGCGTGCACGGGCCAGACGTTGTCCTCGGGCACGCTCACGTAGTCCGCAAAGATCCCGTCGCGATCAACGCCCAGGATCTTCGTGTCGCTCGCGATGTGCGCCTGCCCCGTGCGCGACAGGTAGTCCGCCCCGGCCGTGATGTGCCCCTCGGCGCTCACCCGCTGCCCGGGCTGGTACCTCGTCACCGCCGAGCCCACCTTCTCGACCACCCCGACGAACTCGTGCCCCGTCACGATGCCCACCGGGATGCGGCTCGCCGCCCAGTCGTCCCACTGCCAGATGTGCCGGTCCGTGCCGCAGATCCCCGCCTTCTTCACGCGGATCAGCACCTCGCGTGGGCCGACCTCCGGGATGGGTCGCTGGTCCGTGAACTGCAGCCCGGGCCCGGCGTGGTGCTTCACCAGTGCCCGCATGGTGCCGGGCGTGCTGGAACGGACGGCGTGCGCGGGCTGGGTCCCGTGGGCTTGGGTCGTGGGCATGTCGTGATGGTTCCGATAGACAGGTGTGCGGACGACGCGGACGGGGGCCGAACATGCCCCGCCCGCCCGCAAGAACCTCCTCGTTGGAGGCTGCGTGCGCGAACGAGTCGCGCCGCGGGCCTCGTATTGTGTCACGGGCGTGTCAGGGGATCAATCAGGGGGAAAACCCCGAGGTAAACTCAACCGAGATGAGCCGGATCGCCAGCCAGGACGGCGCGTTCTTCTTTACTGCGGCGACCCTCGCGGGCGGACGCCGCATGGGCGTGCGACAGGCCCCCAGCGAGCGTGCCCTCGCCGAGGTGCTGGGGCGCGAGAAGCTCGTCCTGCTCCGGGCCCGGCGCCTGCCCGCCTGGCTCGGCGCCGAACGCGCGGGCACGATGCCCCTCAAGGACCAGGCCGCCCTCAACGAGCAGCTCGGGCAGCTCCTCTCCCGCGGCGTGCCGCTGGTCGAGGCGCTCGACGTTGCGGGGAGCGTTGTCGGCCCGAACGCGCGGAAGGTCGTGGAGCGGATCCGCGAGAAGGTCGCGCAGGGCGCGGGCTTCGCCTCCGCCTGCGAGGCGACCGGCTCGTTCGACGCCATCGGCGTCGCCCTCTATCGCGCGGGTGAACGCACGGGCAACCTCGCCGGAGCCGCCTCCGCCCTCGCCCAGAACGCCCGCCGCCAGCTCGCCGTCCGCTCCAAGGCCGCGACGCTGCTCGTCTACCCCGCGATCGTCTCGAGCGTGGGCCTGATCGCGGGCGTGTTCATGTTGACCGTCGTCGTGCCGCAGATCGGCAACGCCCTCCGCAGCGCCGGCGCGAAGCTCCCGTGGTACACCGAGCTGGTCGTCGGCGCGGGCGAGCTGCTCAAGAGCCAGTGGGCCTGGGCGATCGTGATCGTGCTCGCCCTGATCGCGCTGGGCATCCTGCTCCGGCGTGCGATCCTCTCGGGGCTCGCGCGTGCGCTGCGATCACTCCCCCTGGCGCGGGACCTCGTCGTCGCGCAGGAGTCCGCCCGCTTCTTCTCCACGATGGCCGCCATGACCCGCTCGGGCGTTCCGCTGGGCGACGCGCTGGGCGTCTCCGTCGGCGCGGTGCACCTGCCCCGCCTGCGCACGCAGCTCGAAACGCTCCGCTCGCGCCTGATCGAGGGCGGCGTGGTCCGCGACCTCGTTGAGAAGGTCGACGCGTTCCCGCTCGCGACGCGCAAGCTCCTCATCGCCGCCGACCGCGCGGGCGACCTCGAACTCGCCTTCGACGGGCTCGCCGAGGACATGCAGGAGCGGGTGGACCGCCTGTCGGCCCGCCTGCTCGCGGCGCTCGAGCCCGCGATGATCGTCACGCTCTTCGTCCTGATCGGGGGGATGATCCTCGCGATCTTCATCCCGATGATGTCGCTCACCAACAGCGCGCTGGGCTGAGCCTTTGCCCGTGTCGCCCATGCCCGTGGAGTCCGTGCCCATGACCGAACCCGTGAACACCAACCCGACCGCTCGACGCATGAAGCGCACCGCCCGTGCGTTCTCGCTGCTCGAGATCACGCTCGTGCTCGTCATCATCGGGCTGCTCGCCGCGGTCGCCGCGGTCAACGTCGTGGGCGGCGCCGAGCGTGCCCGCGTCCGCACCACCCGCGCGAGCATGACCACCATCGAGCAGGCATTGAAGAACTACCAGCTCGACAACGCCGCGTACCCCGAGAACCTCTCGGTGCTCATCACCGCGAAGTACCTCGACGACAAGGCCCTCAACGACGCGTGGGGCAGCGCCTTCGTCTACCGCACGCCCGGCCGCGCCAACAACCCGTACGAGATCATCTCCATGGGCAAGGACAAGCAGGTCGGCACCGAGGACGACCTGAGCATCTGGGACGACGAGAAGCCCACGCCGTAAGACCGCGCGCCATCCGGAGCGCGCACCCGACCCCGCCATGCGTCTCACCCCCGCCATCCCGACCACCTCGCGCCGCGGATTCACGCTGCTCGAGGCCGTCCTCGCCGCGCTCATGGTCGGGCTCGCGGCGTCGCTGCTCGCGGGCGCGGGCACGCTCGCGGCGCGGGTGCAGGCCCGCGAGCGTCAGCGTCTCGCCGCCGCGGAGCTGTGCAATCGCCTCGTGCTGCAATACCTCGATTCGCGCGACGCGCTGCCCCCCGGCGCCGCGCCCATCGACTACGGGCCCGATCGCTTCCGCTGGGCCCTCTCCGACAAGGCCATCCGCTTCGAGCCCCATCCAAGCCTCGCCCGCAACGCCGACGCTCGCGGCGGGCTCCGCGTCGACAGCTATCGCCAGATCACCATGCGCGTCTGGCTCGCGGAGGACTCGGGCGGCGATCGCTATCCCAGCGACGCCACGCCGCAGTACGCGATCTCGCGCCTCATCGACTCGCTCGCGTTCCGCAATTACGACTCGTTCGCGAAGATGGTCGAGGGCGGGAACATCGGGCAGATCATGAACGTGCTCGAGGGCGGGCAGGCCGAGGAACGCTCCGCGGGCAGCTCGATCGACGCCGGATCGGACGCGGGCTCGTCGCGCGCGCCGCGCGGGGGCTCGCGATGAACCGGCGCGCGTTCACCATCCTCGAGGTCGCCCTCGCCGCGAGCGTCGGCTCGATCGTCATCCTCGCGGGCGTGATGCTCTTCGGCGCGCTCGGGCGTGCGCAGGACAGGTCCGCGACGCGACTCGTCGCACGCTCGCAGGAATCGTCGGCACAACTGATCATCCGGCGCGCGCTCACCTCGCTCGTCATGAACGCCGGACGACCGCCCGCGGTGCGCGACGACGAGGTCGCCGATCCCGAGACGCTCCCCCGCCCGCGCCTTTTCCTGACCGAGGACCGCGCCGCGCCGTTCATGGCCCCGCCCCTGCATCCGTGGCGTGACGATGCGCCGCAGGTCGCGACGCCCGCGCAGCGCCTCGACCTCGCGCTCCGCACGCCCCCCGTGGTCTCGCCGCTCGTGACGGCGTTCGACGCGCGCCGTTCCGACGATCCGGCCGAGCGCCTCCGCGAGCGCCGCGCGCGTGAGGATCGCGAGAACGCCGAGCGGCTCCGCGCCGAGGCCGACGCCGCTCGCCCCGCCACCAGAGGCTCCGCCAACACCGCACCCGACGCCGAAGACCCCGACGACGAAGACGGCTCTGCGGCACTCGACGATGCGCTCTCGATCGCGGCGGCCTCTTCGCTCCGCCCCGCGAACCTCGACAGCGCCTGGGGCTCGTTCGTCCTGCGCCCCACCCGCGCCGGGCAGCCCACCATCGACGACCTCATGCGCGAGGGCGACGCGGAGCTCGCCGCCGAGCGGGCCCTGCGCCGAGCCCACGCGTCCGGCGAGCTCGATCGCGTCGCGGACGATCCCTTCGCGCTGGGCTGGACGCTCTGGTACGTGCAGGGGCGCGCGCCCAACCCGCGTGCCTACGCCACAACCTCCGAGCCGTCCTCGCGCGACACCCCCACCACTGCTGCCCCGATCGAGCCCGACCCGCTCAAGGGCGACGTTCCGCTGCTCACCGAGCTCCGCTCCGCCCGCTGGTGGCTCTATCGCAAGCGCCAGAAGCTCGAGGTGGGCGAGGCCGTCTACTACCAGGACCTGCCCGCCTACGCGGTGCTCGAGATCGAGCATCTCGACGGCAGCGCCGAGAGCTGGATGTTCGAGCTGTCGTGGACGTCGGGCGAGGTCGATGCCGATCTTCCGCCGCCCCAGCGCTCCGATGACGCGACGGAGCGTGGACGCGCCGGGCGCGCGCTCCAGGGCGCCCCCGGGAGTCGCCGGCGCGGCGCGGGCGGCACCGAGGGCGCGGTGGAACCGGGCACGGCCCCTTCGCCCTCACGCTCACGCCGCACGCCCCAGCGATCGATGGAGCCGAAATGACGCGCCGCGCGTTCGCACTCCCGATGGCGATCCTCCTGACGCTCAGCGTCGGGCTCGGGATCGCGCTGCTCATGTCACGCCTCGGGACGCAGCGTCTCGCGGCGCAGCGCCAGCTCGATGCGTATCAGGAGCACCACGCCGCGATGGGCATCATGGAGATCGTCGACTCCTGGGTCCGGTCCGCCGATCCGAACGGGGTCGCGGCCCTCATGGGCACGGGCGAGGACGTGCTCACCATGACCCTCGCCGACGGGACCATCCTCGCCCTGAAGATCGGCGACGCCCAGCGCGGCGCGCTCCGGGCGTGGTCGCGACTCGCAGGCGAGGACCGCGACGACGCCCGCGCCATCGCAAAGGCCGTGCGAGAGGCCGAGGACGAGGCGGGCGAGGAGCGTCCGGACTGGTGGCGCGACACCGGGTCCGCGGGTGTGAGCGCGATGTCCGCACCGGAAGAGGTCCTCCGCGCCGTGGTCCGCTCGTGCGGGATCGAGTCCGGGGCGAACGCGATCGTCGATCGCATCATGCAGGCCCGCCGCTCGGGGACGACGCTCACGACCAGCGACATCCTGCAATTCACCATTGCCGAGAAGATCCCGGCGTCGGAGCGGGACAAGCTCGCGCGTCGCCTGGTCCCCGTGCCCGAGCTGTGGGAAGTGACCGCGGAGTTGCGCGCCGCACCCGCGCCGGGGCTCACCCCCCGAACGCTGGTCCGCTACCGTGGCGTCCTGACCGGACGGTCCATCGGGGGGGCGAGCCCGGGAAGCTCGAAAACAACGGGCTCGGCTCGAACCTCGTTTCACTCATGGGAACGTGTCTGGTCGATCGAAGAGCAGGAGAGGGCGGAACGGGCCGCGCTCCTGGAGCTCGAACGCCGCGCTGGCTGAAGGAGGACGACCGTGCTGGGCAAGAACGCGCACATCAGCCGATCCGCCGCCTCGCGCGGGCGACTGCTCGCGCAGGGTGGGCTCGTCGTCGTTCTCGCGATGACCGCGCTCGCGTGGTGGAAGTGGTCGTCGGGCACCAACGACGCCCCCCTCCCACCCCTGACGATCGCCGGGGGTGAGGCGAGCGGTCCGCGCAACACGCCCCGAAGCGCGCCCAGCCGCCGGACCGCGGACGTCGATTCCATCTCGGGCAGCCTGCTCAACGTCTCCAACGCCTACCACCCGCCCGCGAACGCCGAGATCCCCGACCTCATCATCGACACCCCGACCACGAACGGGAACAGCGATGATCCGGTCCGCTTCCTGGGCCTCATCGAGGAGGGCGAGCGACGTCTGGCGCTGCTCTCGGTGAAGGGGTCCCAGAGGGTCGTGGCCGAGGGCGACGAGTACGCGCCGGGCGCGAAGCTGCTCGGCGCGGCGGCGGACGTCGCGACGATCCAGGACGACTCGGGTCGTCGGCGGATCCAGCTCGCGACGCGGACGGGCCCGAAGATCTCCTCGGGCGTGCTGCCCGTGCTGATTGCCCAGCCGACGCCTTCGGTGATCGGGCGTGTGCAGCCGATGAGCGATACGGAGGCGCGTCGCAACGCCGCCGCGGATCGCATGAGCGCCGAGCGGATGCGGGCGAATCGCGACGCGTTCGAGCGTCGGCGTGAGGCCGCGCAGGCCGCGGGCGCCGTCGCCGAGCAGCAGGGCGAGGAGGAAGGCCAGCATTGAGCGGGAGCGTCGTCTATCTCGAGCGCGCCGAGCGTGGCGGGCGCCTCTCGGGCCTGCGACTGTGCCTCGCGGGCAAGCTGTCGCGATGGACCGCGCCCGCCCCGCGCGGGGATGACGCCTCCGCGGCCCAGGACGTCTCGGTGCTCCGCGACGCCGCCCGCTGGATCCGCCAGCAGATGCAGATCGCCTCCCGCCGCGCGGGGGGCCCGGACGTCATGGTCCTCGATGTGGACGGCTCCCTGTGCTCCTGGCTCGGCACCACCACCCGAGACCGCACCGTGGTCCAGGCGCTCGTCCGCCAGACCAGCGTCACGGGCGAGGGCGCGGGCCCCTGGGGCGCCGATGCCGCGATCCCCGGCGCCGCGTCCGTTCAGGCGCTCGGCGCGGGCGCGGCCCGCGTGGGTGTGCTCGCGACACCCGACGCTCCCGCACGCCTGCTCATCGACGAGCTCGACGCGCTCTCCAGCACGCCGGACAGCGTGCTCTCCCTGTGGCACGCCCTCGCGCTCGCCTGGGACCCCGCCGCCGTGGGCGACGGGCCCAGCGCCTCCGATGGCGAGGTCAGCGCCGCGGCCCCGATGGTCGCGATCGTCCTGATCGATCCGCGCGGACGCCTGGTCTGGACGTGGTCGCGCGGGGGCGAGGTCCTCGCCGCGGGCGCGCAGGCGCTGGGGCACGACGAGAACGACGAGGTCTGCGTCGCGGCGTCCGACATCGGGCGCCTCACCAACGACTGGCTCGCGTGGAGCGTGCAGCTCGGCTGCTCGCCGCTCCGCGTGTCGGCGATCGCGCCCGAGCCCGCGTGCAGCGTGCAGACGGACGCTTCGGATCGTCCCTCCTCGCTGGCGCACGGGCTCTCGGGCGCGCTGCCCGACACCACGGTCGACGTCATCGCCGACGACGATCCCATCGGCGCGACGCTGCTCCGCCTGTCCTCGATCGCGGGGTTCGCCTCCGAGCAATCGCAGCGGCCCGAGCGTGCGATCGTCGAGCTGAGCAATCGCCCGGGGCGCGCCCATCGCGGGCTGTGGCGCTGGTCCGCCGCGGCCCTGCTCGCGGGCGCCGCGGGCATCGCGTTCGTCGCGTACCGCGTGTGGGAGGACGCCGGGCTGGTCCGCGATCGCGCCCGGCAGCGCAGCGGCGAGTGGCGCCTCGTGCTCGACGAGGTCTATCCCGAGGCGCTCCTGAGCGCCACGCCCGAGCTTGATCTCGAGACCGAGTTCGAGCGCCGGCGCCGGCTCGTTGATCTGCCCGAGGTCAAGCCCCCCATGCCGGTGCTCGCCGAGCTGGAGTCCATCGCGCTCGTTGTCGGCAATGGCGAGATCGAGCTGAACGAGGTCTCCGTCGACGAATCGCTGGGCGTCCGCGTCATCGTCGTCGTGCCCGACGTGCCCACGCTCGAACTCCTGCGCGACGCGTTCCGCTCGGTCGGGGGCAGTTCGATCCGCTGGACCAGCGACGACTTCCGCCCCGTCGATCGCGGGCGCATCCAGTGCACGTTCCGCGGCGTGTGGCCCGAGCAGGGCGCGGGAGGGACCGCGTCATGAGCACGCTCGGTGCGAACTTCGAGGAACGCCGGTACGCGCTCGTCGCCCTCGCGGCGCAGCGGGAGCGTGCGTCGCGCTCGCGCGGGCTGCTGGTGATCGCCGTGCTTGCAATCCTGGGAGCAACGATTGCGCTCGGGCTCGGGCTGCTCGCGCAGCAGCGGGCGGGCAACGCGCTCACCCGCGAGAATCGCAAGGCCCTGAACATCCTCACGCTCACCGAGCAGCTCCGCCAGCTCGACCAGCGCGACACCAGCGAGACCGACGCGCTCGTGGGCGAGCCGATCGCGAACCTCTACAGCCGCGTGCAGGAGCTCGCCCGTCGCGCGGGCCTCAAGAACGAGATCCGCCTCCCGGGCGAGACGCAGGTCGGGCAGGGCGCGGGCGTGCGACGCCTCGCGTACCGCTACACCACCAACGACCCCTCGCTCGAGAACCTGCTGCACTGGATCGACCTCGTGATCCGCGAGATCCCGCAGATGCAAGTCCGCTCCATCAAGCTCGCGCCGCTCGCGGGCGGTTGGTCGCTCGAGGTCGCCTTCTCGCGCTGGGAGCGGACGCAGCGCACGGAGACGCGATGATGCACCGTCACACACTGCCCCGCGCCGCGGGGGTCCTCGCCGTTCTCAGCGCCGCGCTCCTCGCGGGCGGGTGCTCCTCGGGCACGACGCACGCACGCAATGGCGTTGACGACGCCTCGCCCGCGCTGCCCGACTTCGCCGCGGCTGCACGCCTCGCCGAGCAGGCCTACGCGAAGGAGACCGCCGGGCGGCGAGACCTGAGCAAGGGCAAGACCGACAGCGCCGAGAAGAAGTTCAACGAGGCGATCGACCTGTATCGCCAGTCGATCGCCGAATCGCGCAGCCTGCCCTACGTCTGGAACAACCTGGGCGTGCTGTATATGGAGTCGCAGAACTACATCGCCGCTGCCGAGGCGTTCCGCAACGCCGCCGATCTCGACGTCAACGATCCACGCCCGCTCGAGAACCTCGGCACGCTCTACCACCGCGTCGGGCGCGACACTGAGGCCCTGCGCTACTTCAGCGATGCCCTCACCCGCGATCCCTACTGGCTCCCCGCCCTCCGGGGCACCGCGCGCTGCGCCCTGCGCCTCCCCTCCGGCACGGGCCTGAGCGACGAGGAACTGCTCAATCGTGTCGAGCGTGCGCTCATGGTCGAGCGCGACGCACAGTGGCGCGCCGTGTTCGAGCGGGCGCAGGTCCGCCTGCACGGCAAGCTCGCGGCGACCCCGAGCACGCGGAGCTGAGCGGCCCTCAGTCCTCGTTCCCGAACTCGAAGACCATGATGTACGCCGCGGACCACACCGGGTAGTCCACGTCGCAGCGATATCCGACGAAGTCGTCGGGGTTCCACGCCAGTTGCGTGAACAGCTCGCGCGTCATTTCCGCGTGCCGCTCCCACGCGGGCGAGGCGGCGTTCGCGATCCCCTTGCCCAAAAGCTCCAGCGTCGGCGGGCTTCCTACGCGCCGGTCCCAGTGCTTGAGCGGGTTCCCGCGCAGGTTGGGGCGCCACAGCATGGGCGTGATCGACGGGAGCGAGACCATCGCCATCGAGCGGTGCATGTACACGTCGAACACCAGCCGGCGCGCCGGACGCTGCACGCTGCACGACTGCGCCCAGAACCGCTCCTGATCGTGCGCCGGATGCGGCATGCCCGACCACTGGCGCGCCGTCACGACGTCGACCCCCGCCGCGCCGCCCGTGTTCGCCTCGACCACCTGACGCAGCGTGCCGTCCTCGTCCTCGCACGCCGCGAGGGGCAGCGGCTGCGTGCTCAGCGAGCGGATCAGCCCCTCGCCCTCGTCGATCCGCTCGCCCAGCGGTCGCGACGAGACACCCGTCGTCATGTCCTGCGCTCCGGGGCGGAGCTGCACCGCGCGGGACACCACGACAACCCGCGCCGCGCGCGAGCGCAGCCCCGCGAGCGCCGAGATCGTTCCGCCCTCCACGCAGTCCGGACGCGAAGGCATCGGGCGCGTCGCCGCGACCATCGTCACCGCGTCCACGCTGTAGCCCAGGATTCGCGACGCCCCCTCCATGATCGAGCGGCGTGAGCGCGCGTCCTCGTTCGTCTTGCCCGGCTCCTCGCCCACGACCGAGACCGACCGCGACGACGCGTCCTGCACCCAGCGCGACAGCTTGGCGTGGCTCCCGCCCGCGTCCCAGATCAGCCGCCGGAACTCCTCGACCGCGGCCAGCGCGGGCGAGCTCGCCTCGCCCCGCCCGCTCATGCGGAGCGCCGCCCGGACTACCTGCTCGAGCCCATCCACCCCGGGCATCCGCCGGAGCACCTCCTCGCCCGAGTGCTCGGGGCGCAACGCCGCCAGCACGCGGTGGCACAGGCTCCGGTCCACCCCGAGCGTTCGGGCGAGGGCGGACACCCCCGCCCCCTCCCGGGGCACCTGCTCGAACACGCCCAGGAGCTCGCCCCGGAGGCGATCGCCCACGGAGACCACCCGCGACCAGTCCAGATCGCCCGATCCGCCATGGATCTGCACGGCCGCCCCGGCATTCGTCCGCACACCCGCGTTCGCCACGCCCGCCTCCTGCTGTCGCCTCGAAAATCGAGTGTGATTATCGCACAAGGCCCTTGACTGTGCAAGATCGTCCCGTAGATTGTTCAGAACAATGTCATATCACATTGAGATCACAGGAGGAGCGATGCGGTATCTTTCGAGCGTGCTGTGCTGTGTGGGCCTCGCCCAATCGGCCCTGGCCCAGTGCACCCCGGACTGGGACACGGGCTTCGGCAAGACCCTTGCCACCATCAACAAGATGGTCGAGTTCGATGACGGGACGGGCCCGGCCCTGTATGCCATCGGCGAGTGGGCCAACGTCGGCGGGTCCCTCACCACGGGCGTCGCCAAGCTGGTCGACGGGCGCTGGGAGAAGGTCGGCCTCGGGCTCCAGAGCGGGTTCTGGATCGCCTCCGACGTGCGCGACATGGTCGTGTACGACGCCGACGGCAACGGCCCCGGGCAGCCCTTGCTCGTCGTCGCGGGCGCGATCTCCTATCTCGATGAGTTCTTCTCGCCCAACCCGACGGGCGTCATGGCCTGGGACGGCAGCACGTGGCAGACCCTCGGCACGCCCTACGACACCCTCAGCGATATCGGCACCTCGCTCGCCGTCATGGACACCCCCGGTGGGCAGACGCTCTACTTCGGCGGCTTCAACAACGGGAACTACTCGGGCCAGTACGGCGTCTTCCAGTGGGACGGCTCGACCTGGAGCGTCGTCGGCAACCAGTTCTCGCCGCTGCAGTACGGCGACTTCATCTACTCGCTCGTCGTCCACAACGACGGATCGGGCGATGCGCTCTACGCCGCGGGCGGGTTCACGACGATCGACGGCGTGTCCGGCTCGCGCAATGTCGCGAAGTGGAACGGCAGCCAGTGGTCGAAGCTCGGCACCGGCGTGACCGCCCCGAGCGCGCTCACCAAGGTCGCGACCTTCGATCCCGACGGCGCGGGCCCCACGCCCGCGACGCTCGTCGTGCTCGATGGCGCCTCGCTCCGCACGTGGAACGGCACGACGCTCTCGGCGCAGTTCCCCCTGTCCTCGACGTGCACCGGAACGGTGATCTCCGCGACGTACAACGACGCAGCCAACGCACGCCTCCTGATCGGCGGCAACTCCCTCTGCGATGGATCGGGCGTCGTGCGCGTCATGGCCTTCGACGGCGTGAGCGTGCAGGACGTCTTCGAGCCCATCCGCGGCGACTGGGTCACGTACATCGGTCGCAACGACCTCGGCTCGGGCGATCAGCTCGTCGTCGCGGGCGTCATGAAGGGCACCGTGAACGCGCCCGACAGCCTCGTCGCGTGGGACGGCGCGGCGTTCGAGCCCACGCTCCCCGCGGGCGGCGCGGGCGGCAACGTGACGTCCCTGCTCGCGTTCGATCCGGACGGCCCCGCACCGGCGCGCCTGTACGCCGCCGGAACGGGCATGAACACGATCGGTGCGCCCGAGGTCGAGCTCCCCATGCTCGGCTCGTACAACGGCGCGGCGTGGTCGCCCGAGCCCGGGTTCGCGGGCCTCGGCTTCGCTGGCATCGGTACGCTCGCGAGCGGGCCGTTCGGTGGCGTCGGCACCATGTTCGCCTCCGGCGGTGATGGCAGCAGCCCCGCCCGCGCCGGCGTCGCCCGCTTCGACGGCTCGACCTGGAACCTCGTCGGCGCCGCCGGCGACTTCCGCTTCATCAGCCCGTTCCGCGCTTCGACCATCCGCAGCGTCGTCGCGATCAACATGGGCGGCTCCGTGGGTGAGCAGCTCTTCGCCACGGGGCGGTTCAACGAGGCGTCCGGCGCCGAGGCGCGCGGCATCGCACGCTGGAACGGCGCGAGCTGGGAAGCGATCCCGACCCCGCCGAACCAGGAGAGCTTCGCGACGTTCGACTTCGACGTGTTCGGATATCGCGCCACCGACGCCGGCAATGATCGCCTGCTCGCGGTGTACAACAACGCTCCCACGACCTGGACCGCCGCGCTCTGGGACGGCACGTCGTGGACCGAGACGGGCGTGCCCTCGCTCCGTGTGTTCCGCCTCGGAAGCGATCTCCTCTCCGTGAACGACACCGCGACCTATCGCCTGCAGGGCGCTGTGTGGACGCCCGTCGCGCCCGCTCCGCCCGTCGCGACATTCGGCATGGCCGCTCTTGGATCGGCCGATCCCGGCGACGGGCGCGGCGAGCTGGCGTACTTCACCTACGCGCCCGCGACCAACTTCGTGGGTGAGCAGCGCCTCCTCACGTTCGATGGCGCCACCTGGACCAACGAGCCCGTCGGCTCCTTCTCCGGGCTCGCGAACGCGGTCGCACGCTTCGACGTGAACGGCGAGACCTCCGTCTGGTTCGCCGGTTCGTTCACCGGCGTCGGCGCGACGCCCGACGATACCGATCCCTACCAGCTCGGGGGCGCCGTCAGCTCGCGCGGGATCGCTCGCCTCTATTGCCCCGCGCCCGACTGCGTCGCCGACTGGGACCACTCCGGCGGGCAGCCCAACTCGTCCGACTTCCTCGCGTACCTCAACGACTACTCCGCGCAGGATCCTGCTGCGGACCTCGCGCCCCCCGGCGGCAACGGCGTGTTCGATTCGTCCGACTTCCTCGCCTACCTGAACGCGTACAGCCAGGGCTGCTGAGCACGACCTCACCGCGAGTTTGTCTCCATCTCGCCGCCTCCCGGAGGTTCACGCCCCCGGGAGGCTTTTCGTTTGGATCGCGCTCGTTGAAACTCGCGGCTACAGGCGCGACGCCGCCAGCGACGCGAGCTGCGAGCGTTCGCTCCGCGCCAGCGTCACGTGCCCGACGATGCCCACGCCCTTCATCTTCTCGACGGCGTACGACAAGCCGTTGCTCGACTGATCGAGGTACGGATTGTCGATCTGCCCGACGTCGCCCGTGAGGACGAGCTTGGTGCCCTCGCCCACGCGGCTTGCGATCGTCTTCACCTCGTGCGGGGTGAGGTTCTGCGCCTCGTCGACGATCATGAACTGGTGCGGGATCGAACGCCCGCGGATGTACGTGAGCGGCTCGAGCACGAGCTTGCCATCAGCGATCAGCTTCTCGACGCGCTGCTCCGTCGAGTGGCTCTCGGCATGCTGTCCCTGCGCCCCGCGCGTGGAGAGCAGGTACGACAGGTTGTCGAAGATCGGCTGCATCCACGCGCCGAGCTTCTCGTCCTTGTCGCCCGGCAGATAGCCGATGTCGCGCCCCATGGGCATGATCGGGCGCGCCACCAGCAGCTTGTCGTACCGCTGCTCGCTGAACACCTTCGCCATGCCCGCGGCGATCGCGACGAGCGTCTTGCCCGTGCCCGCCGACCCGAGCAGCGTGACCATGCGGATCTCGTCGTCCATCAGCAGGTCGAGCGCCATGGTCTGCTGCACGTTCCGCGCCATGATGCCAAACACGGGCTTGCGCGGCCCCGTGATCGGGATCACGTGCTCCGTGTCCGCGAGGCGCCGCCCGAGCCCGGTATGGTTCTCGTCCTCCACGTCGCGCAGGAGCACGAACTGGTTCGGCGCGAGCTCACGCGTGTACGCGTTCCCGCGCTCGTCCGTCGCGCCCAGCACGGGCTCGAGGGCCGACACGGGCAGCATCCGGTCGCGGTACAGCTCGTCGATCAGCGCGCCGTCGCACGTCGTGTCGATGTATCCCGTGTACAGGCGGTCCGCGTCGACCTTCTGGTTCTCGAAGTCCTCCGTCTCGATCCCGAGCGTGTCGCTCTTGATCCGCGCCGCGAGGTCCTTCGAGACGAACACCACCCGCGCGCCCTCTTGCTTGAGCGCGAACGCCGCGGCGATGATCCGGTTGTCGTTCGACGGGTCGTCGAGGATGTCGGGGCGGGGGTGCTCCTGCACGTCGATGCGGATGAGCCCCGTGTGCCCGTTGGCGATCGAGCCGGGCTGGTTCGGACGCACCACCAGCCCACCCCACGCGACACCCTTGGTGAGCGAGCCGCTCGTGCGCAGGTGGTCCAGGTGGCGGATGCACTGTCGGGCGGAGCGGCCCAGGTCGTCGTCGCGCCGCTTCATCTTGTCCAGTTCCTCGATCACGGGGAACGGGACGACGACGTCGTGCTCCTGGAACACGAACAGCGCGTTGGGATTGTGCAGCAGCACGTTCGTGTCGATCACGAACGTCTTCTTGCCGCTCTCGTCCGTGGACGCACGCACCGTGCTGGTTTCGGGAGGCATTCCCCCGAGAATATCGCGCCCGCGCCCGCGGTGCGGGCCCGTGGTGTGGGCGGATCGCACCGGCGTTCGGGGACGTCCAGACGGGCGCCCTAGAACCACGCCGCGAGCGTCATCATCAGCCCGATCACGGCCGTGATCCCGCCCTTGACGAAGGTCGAGGCGAGCCGCCCCACCGCCGCCCCCTTGCCCGCACGGGCCGAGTCACGCCAGGTCTTCTGCGCAACGCCCCGCTCGGCGAGCGCCGCGGCGATGCCCGCCCCGAGCACGCCCCCGACGATCGTTCCGAGGATGGGGATCGGGATCAGGATCGTGCCCGCGATCGCGCCCCCGATGCTCCCCGCGATCGACCACCACGCCGCGGCACGCGAGCCCCCGACCTTCCGCGTCCCCGCGGCGGACATGGTGAATTCGAGCACCTCGGCGAGCGCGGCGAGCGCGGTCGCCAGGCCGATCGTCCACCACGAGAACGTGCCGGGCTGCCAGAGGTTGCAGACGATCGCGACGAGCACGATCAGCCACGCGCCCGAGAAGGTCAGGAGCGTGAGCGCGACGCCCGCGAGGGCGACGAGCGTCATGGCGACGCCGATCGTGAGGTACGCCCAGTCCCAGTTTCCGAGCATCGACGCGAGCATGCCGCTCCCCATCGCCCCGCCCGCGCCTGTCTCCCGCGGCTCGCGGGCTCAGGACGCCGCGCGCTCTTGCTCGCCCGCCGGCGCGTCGGACGCCGCGGCTTCCGCGGGCTCTTCCTTCTCCTCCACGAACTGCTCGGGGAAGCGGGCGCGGCCCATCTCGAGGATCCAGCCCTCGAGCCTGTCGTGGCGGAGGAGGTCGAGGCGGAGCTCCTCACCCGAGTACTTGGGATGTCCGTCCCGGATCTTCAGGAAGATCAGGAACTTGTCCCACTTGCGCTGGTCGAACTTCTCGACGTCGCTCGGGACGAGCGTGGCGCCGCCCGGGAGCGTGAGCTCCATCTTCGCGGGGTCCCAGCGGTACTTCGTCGTCGCGACGCGCGCGATGAGCAGCAGCATGTACGCCGCGACGCCCCAGCACCCGAGCATGATCGCCCACTGCGAGGGGATGTCGTAGAAGCTCAGCGGCTCGGCGGTCTTGGTCTGGAACTGGGCTTCGAGGGCCGCGAGTCGATCGCGCGGGCTCTCGATCTTCGTGTTCTCCGGACGGAGGCGACCGATCGTGCGCAGGGCCCGGAGCCACTCGTACAGGCGCGCGTCGAGCGTGCCCGACGAGAGCGTCCCGTCGTTCCGATCGGCGTCCAGGCGGGCATACTCGGCGACGGGATCGTCGATCACGAACCGCGCGCCGAACGCGCCGGGCGCGTATGCCTGACGCAGGTACTCCATCTCCGCGAACTGGGCGTACTGCGCGCCCTTCTTCGGGTACTTCCACACCGCGTCGTACAGGCCCCACCCGCCGAACGCGATGAGCGCCAGCATGATCGCCAGCATCTTCGTCAGCCACTTGCGATTGACGCTGGTGGTCTCGCCCATCGTGGTCCTCCCTCAACACGTCGCCCGAGCGGCCCCGGAATCTCACCGGGAGCACTCCCCGGAAACGCCCCCACACTATCGGCCCCCTCCCGGGATCGGGCGAGCCCTTGCCCTCGCATGAAGGCCAAACGTGGCGCGCCGGGCGACAATCGCCGCGGGCCTGCACGCGGATCGCATGGGCATCAACCCCCACAATCGGGGAATTGCTCTGTGGCGCTTTGTCACATGAAATGAAGCAGGGCTGAGCGAAACGAGGCCAGGCTCAGTCCCGCCGCGCGCCCATGCGTCCCGGCCAGATCAGGGGGACGCGCGAGAGCGCGACCTCCCACCACCGCTCGGCCCGTCGCCGCCCCGTGGGCGTCGCGAGCAGGCGTTCCCAGCCGCCCGAGTCGGCCCGCTTGCGCGGGATGCGCGGGACGGCACCGTCCGGCGCATCGATCGCGCGGTTGAGCCAGTCCTCGTGGGTGCTGCGAGCCTGGGCCCCGAGCTCGCGCAACAGGGCCGGCGTGACGTCCCGGGGCATGTCGCAAGTCTAGTGGAGCCCCCCGTGCGCGGGAAGGGACTTCCCGAACCCACCCGCCCGCGGCCTGTGCGGCCGCTCCGGCGCGGGAATGATCCCTTCCCGCCCGTCGAGGCGAAAGGAGCCGCCCATGCGTCACTCGACCCCGTCCCGCACGCCCGCCCGTCTCCGTCCGAGCTCGCTCGCGAGCGTCGCCCTCGCCGCGGGGATGGCCCTCACCATGACCGCCCGCGCCGACGAGGGCATGTGGCTGTTCAACGCTGCGCCGGTGCGAGAGATCGCGTCGAGGTATGGCGTGTCGCTCGACGACGCATGGCTCGAGCACGTGCGGAAGAGCTCGGTGCGCATCTCGACGGGCGGCTCGGGCAGCATCGTGTCCGCCGACGGGCTGGTGATGACCAACCACCACGTCGCGTCGGACCTGCTCGCGAAGCTCTCGACGAAGGATCGCGACCTGCTCGAGACGGGCTTCTACGCCAAGACGCGCGACCAGGAGCTCAAGTGCCCCGACCTCGAGCTCGACGTGCTCTGGACCATCGAGGACGTGACCTCGCGCGTGAACCAGGGCGTCAATGACGACACCCCCGCGGCGGAGGCGGGCGCGATCCGTCGGCGGAACATCGCCACGATCGAGGACGCGTGCAAGAAGGACACCGGGCTCGAGCCGCAGGTCGTGACGCTGTACCAGGGCGGGCAGTACCACCTGTACGGATACAAGCGTTACACCGACGTGCGGATGGTCTTCGCGCCCGAGCAGCAGGCCGCGTTCTTCGGCGGCGACACCGACAACTTCGAGTATCCGCGTTACTGCCTCGACGTCTCGTTCCTGCGCATCTACGAGGATGGCAAGCCGCTGAAGCCCGAGCACTATCTCAAGTGGACCGAGGGCGGGCTGAAAGAGGGCGACCCGATCTTCATCAGCGGTCACCCCGGCACGACCCGGCGTCTGTACACGATGGACCACCTGCGGATGCGTCGCGACATGCAGCTCCCCAGCCAGCTCTCGCGCATCTGGCGCTCGGAGGTAAAGTACCAGAACTTCATGGCGCGGAACGCCGAGAACCACCGCATCGCGAAGGACGACTACTTCGGCATCGCCAACGGTCGCAAGGCGCTCACGGGACAGCTCGCGGGGCTGCTCGATCCGGGCGTGATGAAGGCGAAGGCCGAGCAGGAGCGCACGCTGCGCGAGGCGGTGGATCGCAAGCCGGAGTGGCGTGCGAAGTGGGGCGGCGCGTGGGCCGACATCGCCGGCGCGGAGGAGGTCTTCCGCAAGATCTACGACCAGTTCGTGCTCTTCGAGGCGGAGCAGTTCGTGGGCGGGAGCAGCACCTTCGGCATCGCGCGCACGCTCGTGCGCCTGCCCGAGGAGGACGCCAAGCCCAACGGCGAGCGCCTGCGCGAGTTCACCGACGCGGCCCGCCCCTCGCTCGAGCTCGAGCTCTATTCCCCCGCGCCGATCTATCCCGATCTTGAGGTGTTCAAGGTCGCCAGCGGGCTGTCGCTCATGGCCGAGATGCTCGGGGGCGACCACCCGCTCGTGCAGAAGGTGCTCGCGGGCAAGAGCCCCGAGGAGCGCGCGCACGAGCTCGTCAGCGGCACGAGCCTGTTCGACGTCGAGCAGCGCGGCAAGCTCGCGGGCGGCGGGGCGGACGCGATCGCCAGCTCGGACGATCCGATGATCCAGCTCGCACGCCTCATCGACGACGAGGCCCGCAGCGTGCGCAAGACGTACGAGGACGACGTGCAGGCCGTCGAGCGCGGGGCGTACGCCAAGGTCGCCGCGGCGAAGTTCGCGGTGCTGGGCGACAGTGTTTATCCCGACGCGACGTTCACGCTCCGACTCTCGTATGGCGCCGTCAAGGGCTATGACGAGGGCGGGCAGAAGATCCCCGCGTTCACGACCATCGGCGGCACGTTCGATCGCCTGCACGAGCGCCTCGGGCAGGAGGGCTTCACGCTGCCCAACTCGTGGCTCAGCGCGCAGAACCGCCTGAACAAGGACACGCCGTTCAACTTCGTGTGCACGGGCGACATCATCGGCGGCAACTCGGGCAGCCCGATCGTGGGCGCGCAGGGCGAGGTCGTGGGGCTGGTGTTCGACGGGAACATCCAGTCGCTCGTCTACGACACGGCGTACACCGACGCGCAGGCGCGGACCGTCGCGGTTGACGCGCGGGGCATCCTCGAGGCACTCGACAAGGTCTACGGCGCGAAGGACCTCGTGCGGGAGATCAAGGGGAAGTAAGCCGCGGGCGGCTGGATGCCCGCCCGTCCTGGGCAGGGTCACGCCTTGTGCGCTCCGAGAGCTCGCCGAAACTGCTCCGAAGTGAGCAGATGGAATCCCGTCCACGGGCGCTTGAGGCGAAGCGTCGGGATGTCACCGCGCTTCGTTACTTCCATCTCGCTTTCGCCAAGGAATCGAACGCTGATCAGCCATCTCGTCGAAGGGATCCATGCCACCGCCGCACTTTGTCGCGGTTGCTCGTTCCCACCGAGCCATTGCAGATCGAAGATAGTGAGCACGTAGCCCGATTCCATGCGAAGCATCAGGGGTTCACCACTCCGGGGCGTCTCCGCGGTTGTGAACTGGAGATGATTCTCCTCGACGATGCCCAGCTCGAGATCCTTGTCGATTGCGCGCAGCCACCGGCGTGACTGCGGGATCGCGGGAAGCATGGCCCCGATCGCTGCAATCGCGCCGATGAAGATCTGCAACGGACGTTGATTGACGGAGCTGAGCAGGCGAGGGGGGCGCTGGAGCACGCCCTGTCGATGGAGTTCGCCGGGCATCCATGCGATGGAAGCGCCGAGCAGTGCCGCACTGAACGCCCACGCGGCGCGGTGGCGATAGATGACACGACGCGTCATGGGCCGCGCGCGATCACGAATGAACTCGCGTTCCTCCGGGGTCATGGGCCGAGTCGAGACGCGCTGCCGCAGGTCGCCGACCGGCGTCCCGCATTCCGGACAGTCCTGCACGGACAGCCCCGCAAGCGACTGCCCGCACTTTGGACACCGCGACGAAGCGATATGTCGCAGCTCAGGCTGCTGCTCGGGCCCGGAGTTGGCTTGGTCGTGCGTCACAGCTTCTTGAGTGCATCGACGAGCGCGTCGATGTCGGCGGGCTCGTGCGCCGCGGAGATCTGCACGCGCAGGCGGGCCGCGCCCTCGGGCACCACGGGGAATCCGAACCCGATCACGAACACGCCCATGTCGAGCAGGCGCTTGCTCATCGCGATCGCCTTGGCCGTGTCGCCCACGATGATCGGGAGGATCGCCGTCGGCGATTCGAGCACGTCGAAGCCCGCCGCGCCGATCTTCTTGCGAGCCGACGCGACGTTGTCACGCAGCTTCTTCACCCGCTGCGGCTCGCGCATGAGGACGTCGATCGCGGCCTTGGCGCTCGCCGCGACCGTGACGGGCAGCGCGTTGCTGAAGAGCGTCGGACGCCCGCGCTGGACGATGAGGTCGGTGACGCGCTTCGGCCCCGCGACAAACCCGCCCGCGCCGCCGCCCAGCGCCTTGCCCAGCGTGCCCGTGAAGACGTCGATGCCGCGCGGGTCGTTGGGCGTAAGCGGCATCTTCCAGTACTCGTGCGTGCCGCGCCCGCGTTCGCCCATCACGCCGTGCCCGTGGGAGTCGTCGACGATGAGGATGGCGTTGAACTCGTCGCACAGCGCGCGGAGCGCGGGCAGGTCGGCCACCGCGCCCTCCATGCTGAACACGCCGTCGGTCACGAGCCAGACCTGCCCGGTCACTTCCGGATCGGCGCGGACGGCCTCAAGCTTGCGGCGCGCGTCGGCGAGGTCGGCGTGCTTGTACACGCCCTTCTTCACGCCCTTCTTGATGACCGGCGTCAGGCGGATCGCGTCGATGATGCACGCGTGGTTGAGCTCGTCCGAGAGGATGAAATCGCCCGCCTCGCACAGCGTCGGAAACAGTGCCTCGGTCGCGGTCCAGCACGACACGAACGTGTACGCGCTCTCGGTGCCCATGTACCGGGCGATGGTCTCCTCAAGGGCCAGGTGCGGCGAGAACGTGCCGCAGATGAAGCGGACCGACGCGGTGCCCGCGCCGAAGTCGCGCAGGGCCTTGACGCCAGCCTCCACCACTTCGGGGTGGTTGGCGAGCCCGAGGTAGTTGTTGGAGCAGAAGCAGAGGGCGTCGAGGATCGAGCCGTCGGGGCGACGGATGCGAACGCGCGCATCCATAGGCGATTCAAGGACTTGCAGGATCTTTTCCTGCCCGCCCTGGCGGATGGTTCTGAGGATCTCGTCGGCACGGAGGTCGAAGGGGCGGGCGGTGGCGGTGGTCATGGCTGGCTTCCAGGGGAATCGGGTTCTGGGGCGGGGCGAGGAGTCGGGGCAGAGGCCGGTCACCTTGCGGCTGGCGTCGGCCCCGAAAGTGGAGATTATGGCCCCAGCGGCGGGAAGAAAGCCCGCGTCGGGCGAATACTTGTTGGAACAAGTATCTCGGCCCGGGCGGGTTCGCCAGGGCGTTCACCGGGCCCCGAGGTGGGCACAGGAGGTTGGAATGGACACGAGGACGAAGCGCGCGGGCGCGTGGTCGGTCGGCGCGGCGGTGGTGGTCGCGGGCCTCGCGGCGGGGATCGTCGGGATCTCGGGCGGGAGCATTGCAACGGCGGCGGACCCGGCGCCGGCGCTCGCGGAGAAGGGCGAGTACGTGATCGACGCGGTGCACAGCAGCGTGCTGTTCGAGATCATGCACATGGGCGTGGCGCCGAACCACGGTCGGTTCAACGACATGTCGGGCACGTTCACGTACGACGAGAGCACGGGCGCGATCAGCGACATCACGTTCACGGTCAAGGCCGAGAGCGTGGACACGAACAGCAAGCA
Source organism: Phycisphaerales bacterium (assembly GCA_034004365.1). Taxonomy (GTDB): domain Bacteria; phylum Planctomycetota; class Phycisphaerae; order Phycisphaerales; family UBA1924; genus JAVEWV01. The sequence goes on along the minus strand of JAVEWV010000012.1, from coordinate 9,188 downwards.
GCGTGACGACCACCTGCGCGGGCCGGACTTCTTCAGCGTGAAGGAGTTCCCCGAGATCAGCTTCACGAGCACGAAGGTGACCAAGGCCGGGGACGTGTTCCGCGCCGAGGGCACGCTGGACTTCCACGGCGTGAGCAAGTCGATCAGCGTGGACATCCGCGTGACGGGCACGGGCAAGGACCCGTGGAACAACCTGCGCACGGGCTTCACGACGGAGTTCAAGGTGGATCGCACGGCGTACGGCGTCGACTACCGCCCCGACGTTCTCGGGACCGAGGTGACGCTGACGGTCTCGGCGGAGGGCGTGCGGAAGCCGTAACCAACTTCCTCAGGACATGTTTCGTGGGGAGGCTCGTGGGGCACGGGCCCCCTCCCTTGCGCGGGGCGATGGCGACGGGCCCTCGCCCCGCGCGACTTTCCTGATCGAGGCGTGCAACATGGTCCGGCGCGGGCGCGCCGGGCGGGGTGTGGGTACGCTCGCAGCGGGTCGGATCGTGCGAGCGATGGAGCGCAATGGATGCAGGTGAAGCTTCTCGTGCTGGTGGGGCTGATTCCCGCGCTGCTCGGCGCGGTCGCGATGCTCGTCGGGGCGAAGGTCCGGCGGGGCGGCGCGGCGATCGCGGGCGGGCTCGTGGGCGTCGCGATCGCGGCGGCGTACGTGGGCGATGGCAACGCGATCCAACTGCCCGTCAAGTCGGCGTTCGGATGGACGCCCTGGGTGGCGCTGGGCGCGGGGATCGTGGGCTCGATCGCGTCCCTCAAGAACGTTCCGGCGGCGGTGCGGATCGTGCTGAGCCTGCTCGCGGTGCTGCTGGTGAACCGGGCGGGGCTGACGCTCGCGGTGCGGGACGCGTCGTCGTCGTTCGTCGCGTCGCTGCTCGTCGCGGGCGCGGGCGTGGTGACGCTGGCGATGTGGAACCAGTTGCGGATGGGCGCGGAGAAGACGCCGCGGGTGATCGTGGGCGTTGCGCTGCTGGCGCTCGCGTCGGCGGGGGCGCTCGTGTTCTCGGGGACGATGAAGCTGGGCGTGGTGTCGCTGGGGATGTGCGGCGCGGTGGGCGGGTGTGCGGCGCTGTCGATGCTGAGGCCCAGGTGGGCGCGGGCGGGCTCGCTGCTCGCGGCGCCGTCGATGGTGCTCGCGCTTTTGTGGGGGCTGGGCGTGACGCTGTCGGAGCTGCCGATCGGGAGCGCGCTGCTGCTCGCGGCGTCGGGCACGTCGATCGGGCTCGCGGGCGTGCGTAAGCCGGGCGGTGTGAAGGGCTGGCGCGGATGGCTGCTGACGCTCGGGCCCGGCGCGGTGCTGGCGGCGGCGGCGATCGGGGTGGCGCTGGCGTACCACCCGCCGGGCGGGGGCGGCGAGGCGAATCCGTACGGGTGAAGCGGGCGGCTTGGCGCGGGCCTGAACTCGGGCGGCTGAGGCCTTCGAGGCGGGGGCTACACTGGCTTCGATGGGCTACACGGCGCTGGCGCGGCGGTATCGATCGCGGGATTTCGACGAGGTGGTCGGGCAGGAGCCGATCGCGCGGACGCTGCGCGCGGCGATCGACGCCGGGCGCGTCGGGCACGCGTACCTGTTCTGCGGCACGCGGGGCGTGGGCAAGACGTCGATGGCGCGGATCTTCGCCAAGGCGCTGTGCGGCAAGCCCGACGCGGGCGCGGACGACCCGGTGAACCGGGCGATCATGTCGGGCCAGGACACCGACGTCATCGAGATCGACGCGGCGAGCAACACGGGCGTCGACAACGCGCGCGAGCTGATCGCGAACTGCGCGTACCGACCGCTGCGCGGCGGGCTCAAGGTGTACATCATCGACGAGGTCCACATGCTGTCGACGGCGGCGTTCAACGCGCTGCTCAAGACGATGGAGGAGCCGCCCGAGCACGTGAAGTTCGTGCTGTGCACGACGGACCCGCAGAAGGTGCCCGCGACGATCCAGAGCCGATGCCAGCGGTTCGACTTCCGCGCGATCCCGTCGTCGCTGATCGGGGAGCACCTCGCTTCGGTGGTGCAGGGCGAGGGCGTGAAGGCCGATCGTGATTTGATCGCGCAGGTGGCGCGGCTGGGCAACGGATCGATGCGGGACGCGCTGTCGCTGCTCGATCGCCTGATGGCGACAGGCTCGGAGCGGCTCACGTCGAAGCTGCTGGAAGAACTGCTCGGGCTGCCCGAGCGGGCGCGGCTCGACCGCCTGCTCGATGCGATCGCGAATGGCGATGCACGCGCGGCGCTCGAGGCGGGGGCGGGGCTGCTCTCGGGCGGCGTCAGCGTCGACCAGGCGCTCGAGGCGCTGCTGGAGCGGCTGCGCGATCTGCTCGTGCTCAGCGCGTGCGGCGGTGAGACGGAGCTCGTTGATCTCGAGCCCGACGCGCGACGCGAGGAGGCGGCGCGGGCGGAGCGGTTCGACGCGGCGGGCGTGTCGCACATGATCGCGCTCACGGAGAACGTGCAGCGGAGCGCCAAGAGCAGCGCACTCCCGCGGGCGCTGTTCGACGCGCTGCTGGTGCGGCTCGCACTCGCGGAGAAGTTCGCGGACGCGGCGGCGCTGCTCGCGGGCGGCGGATCGAGCGGGGGCGGGGCACGCGGATCGCCCGGCGCACGAGCCCCGGCACGCGAAACGGAGCACGCCGCAAAAAAACGCTGACGGCGGTCCCCACGCTCTCGACGGAGCGCGGCGTGGGTGGGACGGGCCCCGAGGGGCCGCCGGGGCGTGCGAACGAAACGAGGGACGATTCGCACACGAGTGCTGCGGAACGCTCGCGCGGTGCGCGTGATGACGCGGGCGCCATTGCGCGCGTCGACATGGGCCAGCCCGACGCGACTCGCGTGTGGGCGGAGGTGTGCGAGCGGGCGGCGGAATCGCTCGTGCTGCGCCAGCTCACGCCGCGGATGGGCGTGGAGGAGATCGTGCCGCGGGGTGGCGTGACGCGCGTTGTCGTGCGCTGTGATGCGGAGGTGCGCACGCTGGCGGAGGCCTCGCGTGCGCGGCTTGAAGCGCTGCTCGGGCAGGTGATCGGTGGAAGGGCGGAGATCGCGTGGGCGGCGCGGCGCGAAGAACCCGGCACGAAGCCGGTCCTCGCACGCGAGGAGGATCGCAGCGGCGATCCGCGGGACGCATCACCGAACGATGACGCTCGCCTTGAGTCGACGCCGCGCGATGGTGAGGATCGAGCTGGTAGCGACGACCATCCGCTGGTTGCAGCGGCGGTGCGCGTGTTCGCGGGGACGGTCGTGCGGATCGATCGCAAGTCGATCGAGGATCGCACTCCGCGCGAGACACCAGCGCGGGAAGCGGATGAGCGAGAAGGAGGGGGCGATGTTTGATTCGCTGCGCACGATGGGCGCGATGGCGAGCCTGATGAAGAACAAGGACCAGCTCCGCGCGGCGGCGGAGCGGGTGAAGGAATCACTCGCGTCGCTGCGCGTCACGGGCGAGGCGGGCGGCGGGGCGGTGCGCGTGACGGCGTCGGGGAGGTTCGAGGTCGTGCGTGTCGAGATCGCGCCGGCGGTGGCGGCGGCGTTGTCTGGAGATGGAGCACGCGCGCAGGTCGAGGCGCTGATCGCCGAGGCGACGAACGACGCGCTGCGCCGTGCGCAGGAGCGGGCGCGGGAGGTGATGTCGCGCGAGGCGGAGGCGATGGGCGTGCCGGAGTTGTCGGGCGTGCTCGGGCAGGCGCTGGGTGGGGCGTGAGGCGTTTCGAGGATGGATCGGGGGTCGTGGTGTGGCTCGCGGAGCGCGGGTCGCTGCGTGTGGAGATCACGGTCGAGGAAGTGGAGCGTCGCGACGTACGGGAAACAAGCCCCGATGCGGCGGACGCGGCGCGCATTGAACGCGCATGGGCGGGGCTGGTCGCGCTGAACCCGAAGTATCACGATGCGCCGATGATGGCGCTCGCGAGCCTGGACATCGGAACGGATGGCACGGCGCAGATCGCGCTGCGGCGCGAGTCGTACAAGCGGTTCGCCGTGCAGGACGCGCCCGAGGCGGTGCAGACGGGCGTGACGCTGGTCTCGGTGACGGGGCGGCTGACGATCGGTTCGGCGGGCGGTTCGATGGGCGGGACGTCGCTCGTGCTGGGCCTGCGGCATGCGCGGACGCGGGTGTACGCGGGGACGTGGGAGCACGCGCCGTCGGGCGGGCTCGACGCGGCGCGTTTCGTGGATGGCTCGGACGCACGGGCAGCCGTGCTCGATCAGCTCGCGCAGGAGGCGCGGGAGGAGCTGGGGATCGAGGCGGGCGCGCTGCGCGGGCTGGAATGTGTGGGGCTGGTGCACGATCCGCGGGCGCGCTCGCTGGACGTCGTGGTGGGCGGCGCGATCGCGATGGATCGAGCGGAGTTTGACGCCGCGATGTCCGCACGGTCGTGGGAATACGCCGACGTGCGCGTGATGGATGTGGATGCGTTCCGCGCGTGGATGGAGCGTGAGCCCGCGGCGATCAATCCTCAGACGCTCGCGCTGGAGCGGGCGCTCGTCGCGCGCGGGGCGTCCTGATCGGACGCGTCGGCAGCGGACGGGCGCGATTGCTCGCCCGGCATGCCGCCCAGGAGCTGGCGGCTCGCGATGGTGCGGTACACGTCGCACCGCTCGATCAGCTCGTCGTGCGTGCCCTTGTCGACGATGCGGCCCTCGTCCATGACCACGATCATGTCGGCGGAGACGACGGTGCTGAGTCGGTGCGCGACGATGAGGCACGTGCGCCCCTGCGCGAAGTCGTTCACGGCGCTCGCGATCTTGGCCTCGGAGTCGGCGTCGATCATGCTGGTCGCCTCGTCGAGGATCAGGATCGCGGGGTCGCGGAGGATCGCCCGCGCGATCGCGATGCGCTGACGCTGCCCGCCCGAGAGGCTCTGGCCCTGCTCGGCGAGGACGGTGTCGTAGCCCTGCGGGAGGCGCTCGATGAACTCGTGCGCACGCGCCTTCTTCGCGGCGGCGACGATCTTCTCCAGCGTTGCGCCCTCGGCGCCGTAGGCGATGTTCTCGCGGACGGAGGCCTTGAAGAGGACGGTCTCCTGCGTGACGACGCCGATCTGCGCGCGGAGCGAGCGGATGTTGCATTCCGCGATGTCGCGCCCGTCGATGCGCACGACGCCCCTCGGCTCGCCGGGCTTCGGCGCGTCGGGCTCGTAAAGGCGCGGGACGAGGGCGAGGAGCGTCGTCTTCCCGCTGCCATTGGGCCCGACGACGGCGACGCGCGAGCCGTGGCGGATGGTGAGCGAGACATCGCGGAGCGCGGGGCGGAGTGCGTTGGGATAGGTGAGCGTGACGTGCTCGAACGCGATGGACTCGCGGTGGCGTGGGAGGCGGGGGAGGCGGGCGTCGTGCCCGGGCTCGAGTTCGCCCGCGAGGAGTTCGGCGACGCGGTCGGCGGCGCCCGCGGCCTGCTGGATGTCGGCGATGATGCCGGTGAGCGGCTTGAGCGATGCGCCCGCCGCGCCGAGGGCGAGCAGCGAGGTGATGAACGCGCTGGGCTCGAGCTCGCCGTCGATGATGGCCTTGGCGGCGACCAGTGAGAGCCCACCCAGGACGAAGATGGCGAGCATCTCGATGAGCGGGCTGGCGAGGGCGCGGGCGGTGCGGACGCGCATGAGCTGCTTCATGGCGTCCTTGTTCATGCGGTGGAAGCGTCCGGCCTCGTAGCGCTCGGTCGTGTGCACCTTCACGACGCGGAGGCCCTGGAGCGCCTCGGTCGCGACGGCGTAGAGCTCGGCCTGGTGCGCGAGCGCGCCGCGGCTTGCGCGACGGATCGTCTTGCCCAGCTTGCGCAGGACGTGGTACAGCACGAACGCGACCGGGAGCACGGCGAGCGTAAGACGCCAGTCGATGAAGATCGCGGCGATCAGCGCGGCGGCGCCCTTGGTGACCTCGGCGACGCCCCTGGACACCAGCGCCTGGAAGCCCGCGCCGATCGCGGTGGTGTCCATGACGATGCGGCTGATCGCGTGGCTCGGGCCGTCGGTCACGACGCTCTTGAGCGGCATGCGGACGACGTGGTGGAACGCGCGCCGGCGCAGGTTCGTGACGGTGCGAAAGACGACGGTGAGCGCGAGGTACTGGTGCAGGAAATTCGCCGCGCCGCCGAGCATCGTGAGCACGCCCAGGGCGCAGACGAGGACAACGACGGCGGTGAACTGGCCCGTGGGGAGGGCGTCGATCCACGCGTCGGGGATGCGCCCGGCGACGAGGCTCGAGGCGTCGATCTCGCGGACGAGGTCGGGCAGGTTCTGCCCGTGCCCGAGGATGTTGCTGACGACGGGCTTGAGCCCGACGAGCCCCGCGCCGAGCCCGAGGGCGCTGATGGCGGCCATCACGAGCGCGAGCGCGGTGAGTGCCCTGTATCGCAGCATGCCCCGGGCGAGTGCCCAGAAGGACGTCATGGTCAAGTATCCCCCCACCGGGGCCCGGAGGCCACGGGGGGCAGAGGCGGCGTGCTCACGGGCCTTGTGGCGATGCTCAGACCGGCATCGCGCCGGTGAGGGACGGATCATCGAGCTCGATAAGGTCCCCGATCTGGACGCCGTTCATCTGGATCCACTCGTCGGTGGAGTCATAACGGCGCATGAGGTCGGCGATGACCGGGACGGGGGTCGTAAAGCCGACCCCGGCGAAGGCGCTCGCGACGAGGGTGTAGCCCGTGTCGCCGAGCGTCGCGAGGCGGTCCTTCAGCACCGAAGATGCGCCGGGGAAGACGCTCTGCCTCTCCTGCGGACCGACAACGACGCTGCCGCCGTCGACGGTGGTGCCGTCGCTCAGGAGGAACGTGAAGCGGACGAGGATGTTGGTCGTGGCGTCGCTGAAAGGATTGAAGACGCCGATGGTCTCGATGTTCGTCGCGAGGCTGGCGCTGGGATCGAGATATCCGCCAGCGAAGGCGACCTGGTTGGAGGCGTGGGTGGTGAATGCGGCGCTGTAGCCATCGGTGATGCCGCCGGTGACCGTGCCGCGTCCGGTGGTCGCGACGCTGGTGAGCTGGACGGTGACGGGTGTGGAACCGTTGTTGGCGGAGTAGACGATCGAGAAGGACTGGTTTGCGGGGATGCCGGTATTGGAGACGCTGATCGTCGCGTCGCGGCGCAGGCCCGGGGGCACGATGAGGATCGCGGGGCGCTCGATGGGCATGCCGCCGGAGACTCGGAGTGTCGCGGCGATGACGGCGACGGTGGCGCCCGGGTTGTACGCGCTGATGATGGCGGTGGTCTCGATGAACTCGGCGCCGGCGAGCACGCCCCGCGCAGAACCGCCGCCCGGCGTGCCGAGGAGGGTCCATCCGGGGACGTTGAGCCCGGCGGTGTCCTGCGGGGTCGCGGGATTGGTGGGTCGGTCGTAGTCGGTGAGCGCCACGACGATGGGCACGGTGCCGCGCACGCGGACGGCGTAGGTCGCGTTGGGGAGCGCGGCGAGATTGGAGACGAGCAGCCCGCCGCGGCGTCCGGCCTCGAGGCTCAGCGTGCGCTGGAGCTGCGTGCCACCATCGGAGATGAACGTGACTGTGACGGTGCCGTCGGTATCGGAGAGGTTCTGCCAGGCGAAGAGGGGGACGCTGGTGGCGTTCTTCTCGAGGTAGGCGAAGTCCCAGTTGCGGAGCTGGGCGTCGGTGTATCCCTCTCGCTCGAAGAAGGACTCGCCGGTGGTGGCGCCGAAGTCCGAGCGTGCGATGCTCGCGACGACGGGCATCGCGTTCGTGATGCCGGAGGGAACATAGGTGACGAGCGTGAGGGCATATCCGCGATCGGGGAGGAGGGCGGTCGTCGAGCCCGCGCCGCTCGTCTGGATGGTGAGGTGCTGGTTGGTCGAGATGGTCCCGGCGGACACGACGCTGGTCGTGCGACCGCGGGCGTACGTGGCGATGAGCTGGTAGGACACGTCGCCCATGTTGGGATTGGCGAGGCTGATGGTCTCGCGGATCGCGTCGTCACGCTTGAAGCCGTCGGGGAAGTAGCTCTCGAAGACGGTGAATCCGCCGGCCGCGGCGCGGACGAGCGTCGCCGACTGCACCATGACGAGCGGTGCGGTGGTGATGGGAACGGGGGCGCCGAATGGCGCCTGCATGGGGACCTCGCCCATCGCGCCCGCGCCGGGTCCCTGGAAGGACGGGCGTGTGCGCAGGTCGAAGATGCTCAGCGCGACGATCTGCTGGACGACCTCCCACGACGCGTCGCCGACGACGCGCCCGAAGACGGTGAACCCGCCCGAGTTGAACGGATTGTCGAGCGGGCCGGAGTTGTCGCCGAGGTTGATGAAGAACTGGCTGGTGGCGCTGTCGGGGTCGTTGGTCTTGGCCATCGCGATCGTGCGCTCGAGGTTGGAGCGCCCGAACTCGTTCTGGATGGGGTCGTCCTGCGGGACGCGGCTGAGCCCGGTGGAGTCGCTCCAGCGGAAGCCGCCGCCCTGGAGGACGAAGTCGTTGTCGAGGCGATGGAAGAAAGAGCTGACATAGTCGGCGTCGGAGACGTAGTTGAGGAAGTTCTGGACGGTGCGCGGCGCGTCCTCGACAAAGAGCTCAAAGTCGATGCAGCCCAGGTCGGTGTCGAACCGGACCACCGGGTTCGCCGGGTTCTCCAGGTCGGAGAGCGCGGGCAGGGCCCCGGAGAGGAGCATGCGGGCCTCGAGCTGCTCGAAGCGGTCGAACCACGCCGGGGCAAAGCCCGGACCGAACGGACGCGTGCGACGGATCATGCGGAATCCTCCGGGGGGCCGGCGGCCCGCGCGGGCGTGGGCGGGCGGCTCTGGGTCCTTCAGACTAGCCCCGTGCCCCCCGCTGCCGCAACCCCTTTGGAGGTCGGATCTTCCACTCCCGGGCCCCAGGGGCGGTCGCGACCCGGACAGGCGTCACACCTGGAGGCGGGCTGGGACCGGGCTTGGGACTGGACCTGGGACCGGGCTGGGGGCGAGGCTCCGGCGCCCCATCCATTCCGGGGGCGGGGCATTCCTATAGATGGATCGCGTGGTCGAACGCCTGCACATCACGGAGGACGCCGGGGGACGAGCCGCCCGGGGAGCCGTGCTCGCCCCGATGGGTGCGGCCCCGGACGCGGGCACGTCAACCGACGCCGCGAGGCCCGCTGCCCAGGCCGAGCCCAAGCTGGGTGTTCACGCTTCGCTGCGCGTCGTCGCGGTGGTCCCGTCGCACGGGCGGGCGCCGGACGTGGTGGCGGTGCTGGGCGATCTCGCGCGCGTGCCGCGGGAGGTC
>JAVEWV010000029.1:1426-27386 GCA_034004365.1 Phycisphaerales bacterium | reverse complement strand
GGTGTGGCGCTGGCGCTACGCCCGCGGCGAGACGCTGCCCGAGCGGTTCTGGCTGCCGATCGTTCGTGCGCTCGGGCGCACGAGCCTCGCCCGCGGCGGGCGATCGGCGACGCTCGAGGGCAACCCCACGCGCGGCGAGGTCGGACAACTCGTACGCGTGCGGTCCGAGCTCCTCGATCAGTCGCTCGTCGACGCACGCCCCGCATCCCTTGAAGCCCGCATCGTGCGCCTCGCGAGCGATGGCTCGCGCAGCGACGTCTCGCCCACGAGCGTCCGCCTCGCGCCCGAGGACGCCGGCGCGGACCCGATCACGCGCGGCGGCACCTCGTTCTCGGGCGAATGGCTTCCCGACCAGCCCGGCAGGTACGTGATCGAGCCCACGTCGCCGCTGCTCGCGGGGCTCGGGCTGCGGAGCGAGATCGAGGTCGTGCTGCCCGATGACGAGATGCGCCGCCCGCAGGCCGACCACGCATTGCTCGCGTCGATCTGCGACGCCACAGGGGGTCGCGTGCTCGCCCCGAGCGACCTCGCCCAGCTCCCGAACCTGATCCCGAACCGGGCGGTCACGATCGAGGGCCCGCCGGAGGTCGAGACGCTGTGGGACAAGCCGGTGGTGCTGGTGACGATCGTGCTGCTGCTGGGGCTGGAGTGGGTCGTGCGGAAGCTGATCCACCTCATTTGACGCCAGTGTCACGGGCTTTTTCCGGGCGTTGTTCGGATGGATGGAATCGGGCACAATGCACGCGGGCGATGGGCGTGCAACACCGGGCCGCGTCGGACGGTTGAGCATGCGGGCGGACCGCCCGGGAGCACGGCGCGATGGAACGCACCGACAGCCTGAAGCACGCACGGACGCTCGTCGCACGGACGCGGGCGCGGGCGCGATCGCTGCTCGTCGCCGAGCGGGTCGCGCTGCTGGTGGCGGTCTACCTCGTCGCGGCGGTTGCGGGCGGGATGATCGACTACTGGCTCCGCCTGCCCGCGCCGGTGCGCTGGCTCGCGTGGCTCATCGCGCTCGCGTCCGTCCTGTGGTACGCGCGGGCACGAATCCTGCCAGCGCTGCGGTTCGCGCCCAGCCTGGTCGACGTCGCGTTGCGCATCGAGCGCTCGGGGCCGGGGCGCGCGGCCGGGCTGGAAGGTTCGCTCGCGTCGAGCCTTGAGCTCGCGGGCCCCGGCGAACGCGATGGGGATGCGAACGATCCGCGCTCCCTCCGAGGGCGGGCCGCTCGGGAAGCAACGTCGCGCGTCAGCGGCGCGCACGGGCTGCGCGTGCTCGATTCGCATCGCGCGCGGGTCGCGCTGGGCTGGCTCGTGCTCTCGGCGATCCCGCTCGTGGCGCTGCTCGCCGCGTCGCCCGCGATGACCGCGCGCGGAGCCCTCCGCGTGCTCACGCCCTGGGTGCAGGTCGAGTGGCCTCGCCGCACGATGGTGGTCGCGACGGGTGAGCAGGACGTCCTGCCCATCACGCGCGCGGTGCCGCTGCGTGCCGTGCTCGTGCGGACCAACCGCGGGCCCGGTGAGACACGCGTCGCGGCCCGCATCGAGGGCACGATCGACGGCGTTCGGATCGAACCCCGGCGCGTGCTGCTCACGGCGCAGGGCCAGCGCGAGAGCGTGATGCTCGATGGTCGGACCGCGGTGCGCGCGGGCGTTGCGGATCGCACGCCGCTCGCGGGCGAGGTGTACGAACGCCTGCTCGAGCTGGGCGAGATCATGCCGCCCGCCGAGAGCGGCGTTGCCACTCCGAGCACGGCGGAACTCTCCGTCACGTTCGAGACGCAGGACGACACGAGCGAGCCGGTGCGCGTGCGGCTGTCCGCGCCGCCCGAGATCGTCGCGGCCCGGGCAACGATCGATCCACCGGCGTACGCGTCGGGCGTGCCCTTGCTCTCCTTCGCGTCGGGCGAGCGCGACCTCGGAACGGGCGCCGACGCGCGGGGCGCGGTGGACCTCGTGCTCGCCGGCTCGCGCGTGCACGTGTCCGTTGAATTCTCAGAGGACGTGAGCCTCGCCGCGGCCTCGCGCGAAGCGATCCGCACGGCGCTGTCCGACGCCGGAGATCCCGACGCGACGCTCGAAGTCATGCCGCGCGCGTGGGAACTCTCGTGGATCGCGCGGAGCGACGCGCGGATCCCGCTCCGCGCGATCGATCTGCAAGGGCTGACGATGCGGGACGACGCGGTGTTCTCCTTCGGCGTGTCGCCCGATGCGCCCCCCTCGCCCGCGGTGATCGAGCCGGCGCGGGATGAGTCGGTGCTCCCGTCGGCGGCGGTGGACCTCGCCGTCCGGGCCAGCGACGACGTGCTGCTCGCATCGCTCGCGCTGGAAACGCAGCGCGCGGTCGCGCCGAAGGACTCCGCGGGCGCTCCCGCCGAGCCCGAGGGCCAGCCGACCGCGTTGTCTCACGCGACCGAGCCCGGCGCGGTGCTCGAAGCGCGAGCGCGGCTGGACCTGTCGACGCTCACGCTCTCGCCCGGGGACGAGCTATGGATCACCGCGCTCGCTTCCGATACGTTCTCGTTCGAGGGCGCGACGCACGAGCCCGTGCGCACCGCGCCCCGCAAGCTGCGGATCATATCCGCGTCGGACTTCGTCGAGCAGGTGCGAGCAGAACTGACGGGCGTTCGTCAGTCGGCGATCCGCGCCGATGAAGAGCAGGCCGCGCTCGCGGAACGCATTGCACGCGGTGAGGCCCGCCCCGACGACGCTCGCACGCAGCGTTCGATCACCGACCAGATCGCGGCGCAACGCCGGTTCGTGCGCGATCTGGAGGAGCGTGTCGCACGCAATCGGCTCAGCGATGATGGCATCGAGGGGCTGCTCCGCGACGCGGGCGAGGCGCTCGACGAGGCGGCCCGCGCCTCGGACCAGGCGCGAGAAGAGATCGAGCGTGCGGCGGAGCAGGAGCGTGCCGCGGGCGCGGCGGGCGATCAGCAGCGCGTGCGCGACGAGCTCGCGTCCGTGGTCTCGATGCTCGATCGCGGCGAGGATGGCTGGGTGGCGCGCCGGGCGATCGAGGAACTGCTCCGCGAGCAGCGCTCGCTCACGGCGGACACCGAACGGGCCAGCCGCGAGACGCTGGGGCGCGCACTCGACGAACTCACGCCCCAGCAGCGCCGCACGCTCGAAGACCTCGCGGAGCGTCAGCGGCAGCAGGGCGAGGAAGCGCAGCGCGCGATCGATGATCTCCAGTCGCGGAGCGAGCAACTCCGCGAGACGGACCCGGAGCTCTCGCGCGGGCTTCGCCAGGCCGCCCAGCGTGCCCGCGAGCAGGGCGTGCCGCGACAGATGGAGGGCGCGGCGCAGCAGATCGACCAGAACCAGACGCAGCAGGCGCAGCAATCGCAGCAGGACGCGATCGAGTCGCTCGAGCAGATGCTCGAGGATCTTGAGGACTCGCAGCGCGGACGCGACGCGGCGCTGCGCCGCCTGCTCGCGGACGTGAAGCAGACCATCGCGGACCTCGTCATGACGCAGGAACGCGAGATCGGCGAGCTCGGGCGAGCGCAGGAGGGCACGCGCGGCGCCGCGGGGCTCGACGCGGGCATGATCGCACTGCACACGCGCACGCTCTCGGCGGTCGATCGCATCGGCGAGGCGGGGCGCGAGCTTCTGCCCGTGCTGCGCGAGGTCCGTGCCGCGGGGGACCAGCAGATCGCCGCGATCACGTCGCTCCGCTCGAGCGATCTTCCTGCGGCGGACGGCGCGGAGCAGGAAAGCCTTCGGCACCTTCAGCAGGCGCTCGCAGAGACGGAGCGCCTCGATGATCGCGCGGCGGATCGCGAGAGTCGGCGCCAGCGGTCTGAACTGCGCAAGGCCTATCGCGAGATGCTTGAGCTCGAGGTCGCACTGCGCGACGCGACCGCGACGTACGCCGGCGCGGAGGTCACACGCCGCCAGCGGGCGGAGGTGCGTGCGATCGGTGAGCGACAGGAGACGCTCCGGATGTCGCTGCGTGAGCTGGAATCGCAGAGCAGCGTGCTCGCCGACGCGCCGACGTTCGGGCTCGCGCACGCCCAGCTCGACGCGCGGGCGATCGACGCCGTGAGCGACCTGCGCGCGGGCGACCCGAGCGAGCGGGCGGTGCGCCGTCAGGGCTCGATGGTGCGCATCCTGCAATCGCTCGTGAAGTCGCTCGATGAGACCCCGCCTGAGGAGCAGTTCCGCGACGGACAGCAGGGCGGCGGTGCGCAGGGCGGCGAGCAGCAGGGGCAGCCCCCGCCGGTAATTCCGCCGCTCGCGGAACTGCGCCTGCTCCGAGGACTGCAGGGCGAAGCGCTCGCGCTCACGCGCGACGCGGCGGATCTCGGCGCGGAGCCCAGCGAGATCGACGCCCTCGCACAACTCCAGGAGGACGTTGCGGCCCGCGCACAGGCGATCCTGGAAACCATGAACTCGTCCTCGCCCGCGGGCGAACAACAAGGCGACGGTGCGGACCCCACGCCGCAGATGCGCGGGAGTTGATGCATGGACATGCGCACGAACCAATCTCGGCTGTTCATCATGCTGGCGTTCGGCGGGATCGCGTGCTGCGCGGTTGCGGCGCGCCCCGCGCTCGCGCAGGCCACGAGCAACCCGCCCCCCGTCGATGCAACCGACACGAAGGAAGAGCCCGAGGGCGACGGCGGGCTGGAATCGCTCGATGATCTACTCGGGCTGGAGGAGGACGCCGGCGCACGCCCCGCCGAGGCGGGCCAGCGCGAGCTCGACGAGAAGCTCGCGATGGACGAGGCGGTCGAGAGCTTCTCGCAGGCAGTGCGCCTAATGGGGGACACCGCATCCCGCTTGCGCAACACGCGCGACGTCGGGCTCGATACGCAGCGTCAGCAGCAGGACATCCTCTCTCGCCTGGACCAGCTCATCGCTCAGGCCGAGAAGAACCAGCAGCAGTCGAGCAGCTCGTCGAGTTCATCTTCTTCCCAGGACCAGCAGCAACAGCAGCAGAACCAGCCCAATCAGCCCCAGCAATCGCAGCAGAACGAGCCCGGGCGCGGCGACAACACGGGGCAGGAGATCATGCCCCAGGCCTCGCGTGATGTTCGCATGCGCGGCGCCCTGCAGGGCGCGCGGGCGGCGTGGGGCGCGCTGCCCGAACGCCTCCGCGAAGCACTGCTGCAAGGATCATCGGACCAGTTCAGCAGCGTCTACGAATCGCTCACCGAGCGCTACTACAGGCGCCTCGCCGAGGAGCCACGCCCATGACGATCATCCCCGTCCACGCGGCGTGCGCGGCGATCTCCGCGCTCGCGCTCCTCGCGCAGCCCGAGGGCGATGCCCCGCCCGCGGCGGCGCCGGAGACGGCGCTGCCCAGTTCGGCGCAGAACAACGTGCTCGCCGACGAGCTGGACGACCCGGCACTCTCGAGCGCGGTCCGCGGGATGGCGTGGCTCGTCTCGCAGCAGGAAACCGACGGCTCGTGGTCCGCGGGGCGATATGGCAAGAACGTCGCGATCACGGCGCTCGCATCCCTCGCCCTCATGTCCGACGGCAACCTCCCCGGGCGCGGCGAGTATGGGCAGGCCGTCGAGCGCGGGCTCGACTTCGTCCTCACCAACTGCGCCGAGAACGGGCTCATCGCGTCCGATGCGGCGAACGGCCCCATGTACGGACACGGGTTCGCGACGTTGTTCCTCGGCGAGGTCTATGGCATGACCGCCGGTGGTGGCGACACCGCCCGTGCCGCCCGCCTGCACGAGGCGCTCGTGAAGGCGGTGCGCCTCATCGAGCAGACGCAGAATGATGAGGGCGGCTGGCGATACAACCCCGTGCCCTACGACGCGGACGTGTCGGTCACGATCTGCCAGGTCATGGCGCTGCGTGCGGCACGCAACGCGGGCATCGAAGTGAGCAAAGAGGTCATCGATCGCGCGGTCGACTACGTCCGCCGATGCCAGAATCCCGACGGCGGATTCAAGTACCAGCTCGACACGGGCACCAGCGCGTGGCCCCGCTCGGCGGCGGGCGTGGCGTCGCTCTACTACGCGGGCATCTACGAGGACGACGCGATCGATCGCGGGCTGGACTACCTCATCAACAACGCGATGCCCGGGCAGGGCGCGACCTCGCGGGCGCACTACCACTACGGGCATTACTACGCCGTGCAGACGATGTACCTCGCGGGCGGGCGGTACTGGGCCCGCTGGTGGCCCGAGATCCGCGACGAACTCGTGCAGACACAGGTGGACGACGGAAGATGGGAGGATCGCGCGGTGGGCGATGTGTACGCGACGGCGATGAGCCTCATCATCCTGCAGATGCCCAAGCGCTATCTGCCGATCTTCCAGAAGTAGGGCCGCAGGCGGAGCACGCTCATATGTCGCGTCCGAGAACCGGGCGGCATCGAAGGGATCGGATCAAGGGGTCGACCGCATGCCGAATCGCCGCTCCAACGCACCGTCCCGATCCGCGACGCGGATCGCGTGCGTAGCGGCGTCCGTGCTGCTCGCGAACGCGGCGCACGCGTCTGACGACGCATGGCAGCGCCCCGGGCCGCCCCCAGCGCCGTCGATCGACGCCCCCCGCAACATGGATCGCGGGGTGGACCGCGTGCTGCTCGATGGTCAGCTCCGCGCGCGCCGTGTGTGGCTGCTCTCGATCGAGGGCGGCGTGGTGACCTATCGCGACGCGGACGGCCTGGTGCACGCGGAGCCGGTCTCGAACCTCCTTGCGCTCACGACGCCGCTCGACACGCTCACCAGCGACGCGATGCGGCCGCCTGTGCCGCGCATCGAGCTCGTCGACGGATTGCGACTCCCCGGGCTGAGCGGTTCGAACGCGATCGACGACGCCGCGGGCGAATCGCTCGCGTGGAATACCCCTTCGCTCGGCCCGATCGTGCTCGCGCTGTCCGACGTGCGGCGTGTGATCCTCCAGCCGAGCGTCGATGCCGATGGAACACCCAGGCAGAACGACGCCCCGCCTACGAGCGATCGCGTGTCGCTCACGAACGGCGACGTAATCGAGGGTTTCGTCGCGCGAATCGGGCGCGAGGTCGAGATCGAGGACGCGAGCGGCGCACTGCGCACGATCCCGACCGATCGAACATCGGAGATTGCGCTCGCCAATCCGGGCCGGAGCGCGACGGGGATGGTCGTGTGGCTCGCGGGAGGGAGCGTTGTGCAGGTGGAGCGGATCGGGCAGGACGCCGCAGGCGATGGGCGGCTCGTGCTCCCCGGCGCGGAAGCGTCGAGCGAATCACCCACGGAGTCGATCGCGAGCGAGATCAGCGTGCCCCTGCCCGACCTCTACGCGGTCGTCTTTGATGCAGCGCGCCTCGTGCCGCTCTCAACGATCCGGGCCCGTGCCGCACGAGCGGAGTCCGGCCGGCGATGGACGCCTT
Organism: Phycisphaerales bacterium; assembly: GCA_034004365.1. GTDB lineage: Bacteria > Planctomycetota > Phycisphaerae > Phycisphaerales > UBA1924 > JAVEWV01. The sequence goes on along the minus strand of JAVEWV010000029.1, from coordinate 20,047 downwards.
CGCTGCGCGTGTCGGACGCGGAGCGTGCGCCGCTGCGTCTGGGCGACATCGAGATCCCCGGACCGATGAGCGTGGAATGGCCCGTTCCGGCGGGCGCGACCCGATTCGCGACGACGGTGACGCTGCCGCGCGCGATGCGCGTCTGGGGCGACTGCGTCGTGGCGTTCGAATTGATCGACGATTCGGGCGGCGTGCTGGCGCTCGACTCGCGCCGCGTGCTGGGCGAGCAGCCCTCGCAGCGCGTGAGCGTCGCGCTGCCGCCGGGCGGACGCGTGCTGCGGGTGAGCGTGCTGGCGGGCGAGCGTGGGCCGATCCAGGACTGCCCGGTGCTCGAGGGCCCGGTGTTCCTGATGGGGCCCGGCGCGGCGCAGTGACGCGCGTTGATCGCTATCGAACCTTGATGCTCGCGAGCGCGACGACGAGCAAGAGCACACCAACGATCCAGAGGCGCGCGACGACCCGCTGCTCGGGCCAGTTGCCCAGGTGCAGATGGTGGTGATACGGCGCGACGCGGAAGATCCGCCGCCCCTCGCCCGTGCGGATGCGGGTGTACTTGAACCAGCCGACCTGCAGCACGACGCTCGTGATCTCGAGCACGTACACGCCGCACATCAGCGCGATGACGACTTCCTGGCGGATCACGATCGCGATGAACCCGATCAGTGCGCCCAGCGCGAGCGAACCCGTATCGCCCATGAACACACGCGCCGGCGAGCAGTTGAACCACAAGAAGCCGAGCGTCGCGCCACCCATCGCGCCCGCGACGACCGCGAGCTCCTCCGCCGCGGGGATATAGGGCACCAGCAGGTACTGCGCCCACGACTGCGTGCCCGCGACACCCGCGAGCACGACAAGCCCCACCGACACGATCACCGCGAGCCCCGACGCGAGCCCGTCCATGCCGTCGGTGATGTTCACGGCGTTGGACATCCCCGCGATCATGGCGACGCAGAGCGGAACGAACACCCATGGAGGAAGGTACAAAAGGGAAGAGTTGGGCCGCATCTCGGGCTTGATGTAGGTCTTCTGGAAGGGCAGGTTGAGCACGTGCATGAGGTCGCGATCCGCGCCCGTCGCACCATGACGATAGAGAAAGATCGATACCACCAGCGCGAGCCCGAGCTGGAAGGCCAGTTTTTCCCACGAATACAGGCCCTGGCGGCTCCGCGCACCGCGCCACGACGCGGTGAGCTTCAGGAAGTCGTCCGCGCCGCCGATCGCGCCATACGCGAGCAGCACGATCATCGCGGCGTAGACATAAAACTCCGTGATGTCCGCGAGCAGCAGCGTCGCGAGCAGGATCGCGCCGAGCACCAGCACGCCGCCCATCGAGGGAATGTTCGCCTTGCTCGCGGCCATGACGCGGAGGGCCTCGGCGTCCGTCGCGCCCGCGTCGCCCACCTTCAGACGGATCAGCGCCCGGATCGTCCGCTCACCGAGCACCATGACCGCAACGAACGCGACCCCGAACGCCGCGAGTATGCGGAACTCGAGCTGCTGCAGGATCCCGATCCAGTCGCCGAGGAGGGTGTAGAGCATCGCGCGTGCGATCCTAACGCGCGGCGTGCGCGGGCAGGTGCGGCGTGCCGGAGGCGCGCGCACTCGGTGTGTCGGTCGTGGACGGCGCGTGGATCGCCTGGATCGCGCGAACGACCCGCTCAAGCCCCGTCGAACGGCTGGCCTTGACGAGGACGAGGTCGCCCGCGAGCGTCCGCGCCGCAACCTCCTTCGCAACCACGTCGTCGAGCGCGCCCGCCACGATCAGGCGATTGGCGGACGACGACGACCGCCTCGCCCGCAGGCGGTCCGCCGCAGTGGCCATCCGCGACCCGATGACGATCACGAGCGCGATCTTCGGCTCCTCAAGTGTTGCGCCAAGCACACGCTGGTGCAGCGCGTCGCTGTCGGGGCCGAGCTCGCCCATGTCGCCGAGGATCGCAACCGCGCGAGGCGTTGATTCGGGAATCTCCGCGAGATCGACGAGCGTGCGCACCCCCGCGAGCATGCTGTCGGGATTCGCGTTGTACGCGTCGTCGATCACACGCACGCCCCCGAACGCGCACAGCTCCATCCGCATCTCCGCCCCGCGCGCGTTCTGCAAACCCGCGCGAATCGAGGCATCGTTCAGCCCCGCCCAGCGAGCAACGATCGCGGCCGCCGCGGCGTTGAGCGCGTTGTGGGCCCCCACCACGCCCGCGCGAAGCTCGCCAAATCCGGACAGCGTGAACGACACCCCCGCATCGTCCGTGCGCACGTCCGACACGAGATGGTCCGCGGGCACGCCGGAGTCCGCGAGCGCATACGTCACGAGCGGCGCCCCGCCCTCGCGCGCGATCGCGCGTGCGTGCGGCAGGAGCAACGGCGTATCCGCCCGCACCACTCGCAGCCCGCCCGCCCGCACATGCTGCAAGAGGGAAGCCTTCTCCTTCGCGACACCATCGAGCGAGCCGAGCTTCTCCAGGTGCGCGTGCCCCACCGAGATCACGAGCCCACAGTCGGGAAGCGCGACGTCCGCGAGCGCCGCGATCTCGCCGGGCGAACTCGTCCCGATCTCGCACACGACGTACCCATCGCCCGCGCGAGCGCCAAGCAGCGTGATCGGCACACCGAGCATGTTGTTGAAGCTCTTGCGCGGACACGTGCCGCTCAGCGTCGTCGAGAGCACGCCGTGGATCAGGCGCGTGGTCGTCGTCTTACCGACCGAACCCGTCAGCCCGATGACGCGCGTCCCCGCGTCGGCGAGCCGCCCGCGATGCGCACGCGCGAGCGCCACGAGCGCCGCCCGCGCGTCGGGCACGAGCAGCACGCCCATTCCATTCGCCACACCATCCGCTGGAATCTCAACGTCCGCACGCTCCACCATCGCCGCCCACGCGTCGGCCCGCGCCGCGTCGGACAGGAACAGGTGCCCGTCCGTCCGCTCCCCACGCAGCGCCACAAAGAGATTGCCCGCCTCGACCGCGCGCGAATCGATCGACACGCCGTGCCCTTGGTCCCGCACCGGCTCGCGGAGCCATCTCGCATCGATACCCGCCTCGCGCAATGCACGCAGCGCGTCGTGCCGCGAGAGCACGCCATGCTTGGCGTCGGTGCGTGTCACGACAATGGCTCCGCGACCATCGCGCCCCGGGCGCGACCAGACCCGTGCGTGCCGCCACGCCCCCCGTCATCCACACCGCGACGCTCGCGCAGCGCCTCGCGCGCGACCTCCCGATCATCGAAGTGGATACGAGCCATCACGCCCGAGGCGTCAATGAACAACTGCTCCGTCTCGTGCCCCTTGCCCGCGATCACGATCACCTCGCCCGCACGAGCCCCCATGATCGCCTCGCGGATCGCGTGCGCCCGATCGGCGTGCACCGCGATCCGATCCCGCCGCGACGCGTCGATGCCCGCGACGACCTCCGAGATGATGCGGCTCGGCGGCTCGGAACGCGGATTGTCGCTCGTCACGACCGCGCGATCCGCCAGCTCGCTCGCAACGCGGCCCATCCGCGGACGCTTCGTGCGATCGCGATCCCCACCGCAGCCGAACACTACGCACAGTGGCGCTCCGCGCGCGCCGGCCAGCGGGCGCACGCTCCGCAGCACGTTCGCGAGCGCGTCATCCGTGTGCGCGTAATCGACGTACACCGCAACGTCATCGCCCGGGCCCGACACGCCCTCGAGCCGCCCCGCCGGCGCACCCACGCGGGCCGCACTCCGCCAGAGCTCCTCGCGATCGAGCCCGATCTCCGGCGCAAGGTCGTGCGCGACGCACATCGCCTGCAGCAGGTTCACCGCGTTGTGCTCCCCGACGAGCCGCGTCCGAAGCGTGCGCTCGCCCCACGCCCCACGCAGGCAAAGCTCCATCCCCTCCTCGCCCGGCGTGGTCACAAGCCCGACGATCCGCCACGTCGCGTCGCCCCCGCGAGCATTCTCCCCGTCCTCACGGGCGCATCGCACGATCCTCGCGCGGCAGTCACGCACCATCCGCTCACACCACGCACTGTCCGCATTCACGACCGCGATCGCATCCGTCGCGAGCCCCTCGAACAGGATCGCCTTCGCCGCGGCGTACTCGTCCATCGTGCCGTGGTAGTCGAGATGATCGCCCGTCAGATTGGTGAACACCGCGGCGCGGAACGACGGTCCCGCCGCCCGCCCCTGCACGAGCGCGTGGCTCGAGGCCTCCATCACGCACGCGTGGCATCCGTGCTCGACCATCTGCGCCAGCGTTCGGCTCAGCTCGATCGCGGGCGGCGTGGTCAGGCTCGCGTGCGCCACCTCACGCCCATCGTCGATCTCCACCGTCCCGATCAGCCCGCACCGGACGAGCTGCGCCCGCGCGAGGCGATGCACCAGGTGCGCAATCGTGCTCTTGCCGTTGGTCCCCGTCACGCCCACCATCGCCAGCCGCGACGCCGGCTCACCGAAGAACCGCTCGCTCAGGCGCGCGATCGTCCGCGGCGCATCCTCCGCCAGCAGGACCACCGCCCCACCGCCCGCTGGCACCACGCCCTCTGGATCGACCGCCTCATCGACCATTACCGCGCACGCGCCGGCTTCCACCGCGTCCTGCGCGAAACGCTTGCCGTCCGCCGCCGTCCCACGCCGCGCGATGAACAGCGACCCCGGCACCACCGTGCGGCTGTCCTCGGTCAGGTCGCACACCCGCACGCCCCGCGGATCGCCCGAGAGCACGCGGATTGCAAGGCCCTCGATCAGGCGTGCCAGCTCCATCGCTCCCATCCCTCCGCGCGTCCCGTCGTGCAACATCTCAAATCGGCCCGTGCGCACGCCCCGGTCGAAGTTTCCCACGCCCGCTCGCACGACGCGATCCCCGCACGCTCACTCCAGGATCAGCATCGCGTCGCCGTAGGAGTAGAAACGGTATCCGCGCGCGATCGCTTCCTCGTAGATCCCCCTCAATCGCTCCACACCATCAACGCCCGGCGACTCCAGCCGCGCCGCGATCATCGCCATCAGCGTCGAGCGCGGCAGGTGAAAATTCGTCAGCATCGCATCCACCCATCGCCACTCCCAGCCCGGCATCACCAGGAGCCGCGTCTCGAGCCACTCGGGCAGTTCACCGCCAGAAGCCTCCCGCTCCGCGTACGCCTCGAGCGTGCGGGCGCTGGTCGTGCCCACCGCCAGGACCTTCTTCCCCTGTGCCCGCGCCGCGCGGATCGCCCCGAGCCCCTCCGCCGGGATCGAGCACCACTCCGCGTGCATCGGATGCTCGCGCAGGTCCTCCACCTCCACCGGCTTGAACGTGCCCGTCCCCACGTGCAGCGTGACGTCCGCCCGACCCGTCCCCGCCGCAGCGAGCCGCTCGAGCAGCCCGGGCGTGAAGTGCATCCCCGCGGTGGGCGCCGCGACGGATCGGGCATCGCCCCGCGCGTACACGGTCTGATACCGGGCCCGGTCCTCCGCGTCGCCCGTGGGCGCTTCGTGCTCGCGACGCCGGGCCGCGAGGATGTACGGCGGAAGCGGCGTCCAGCCCACCCGCTGGAGCGCATCGTCCGGCGCAGCGGGCTCACCTCGCATCAGGAATCGCACGATCCACGCGCCGGGCTCGGAGTCGTCGCGCCGGACGAGCTCGATCGAGACGTCATCCTCGTTCCGCTCTCCCCCCGCATCGCCATGCAGACGGATTCGGGCCCCCTCGCGGAACCGGCGCGCCTTGACCAGCGCCCGCGCAAGGCCCGGCTCGCCCTCCGCGGGCCCGAGGTACAGCCCCTCCGCCTTGCCGCCCGTGTCCTCGCGCTCGCCCGCGAACCGTGCCGGAGCGACGCGCGTCGTGTTGAACACCATCACGTGCCCCGCGCCCACGTACTCGGGCAGGTCACGCACGTGCCGGTGCTCCATCCGACCGGGATCGGACCGCCACACCACCATCATCCGCGCCGCATCGCGCGGCTCGACGGCGTGGGTCGCGATCGCGCCCTCGGGCAGGTGGTAGTCGAGGCGTTCGATCCGCATGCCGCTCCGCCCATCCTCGCGTGGTTCGCTCGTCACGCCACGCCTCGCGCATCCGCAACGCCTGGTGCCAGTGCAACGCGTGGTGTGGCGTCCACGCCACACGCCGCACGATCGGACGCTCGGGGCGAGCACCCATCCCCCGTGCGGGCCTTCCCCGGCCCGTATCGCACGATCTTCTCGGACCACGCCGGACGGTGCATCCTTGGCACGCGCCTTTCAACGTGTCCGGCGTGCATGTCGGCGGATTCCAACCCGGCTTCCTCCCCGACGGCCTGTGCCGCGCCGCCCCGGTCCGCCCCTGCCGGATCGTGCCTGTCACTCCCTGCCGCGTCGGGCGGGTGATTCTGCCCCGCCCGGTCGTTGCTCCGTGCCACCCCGTGCGCGCCGAGCACTGCCACGCGCGGTCAGCGCCCGAGGCGTGCGACCCCCGCCGCCCGGTCGATTTCGCGGACTTCCTGATCCGCGACAACCTGTCCCGCCCGCCGATCAACCTCCCCACCCACGCGCCGCACCGCACGCCCCACCACCCTCACGGCGTGCACCATGGCGACGGGATTCGCCCCCGCGAGCCGCACGTCCGCTTCGAGGACCCCACCGCCCCCCGCCTCTCCGATCGCCCCGCGCTGCCCAGCGAGCACGTTCGCCGATCGATCGAGAAGGTGCTGCAGGTCCGCCAGCCCGTTCGGCGTGGGTGGACGGTCGATCTCTACGCCTGAGCCGCGCGGCGGGTCGATACTCCGACATGCTGCTGAAACGCGCCCACACTCGCGGAGCGATCCTCGCGCTGGTGCCGCTCGCACTCGTTGCGGGCTGCTCGTCCTCACCGCGCGTGGAGCCCATCGTGAGCGGGGGCGGGCCCGTGACGGGCTCGACCCGGGGCGAGATCGCGTCGCATTATGAAGGTCCGCCCATCCGCGTCGAGGGCGTCGCGGGGGCGCAGCAGGTCATCGTCGAAGCGCCGTCCCCGGGATGGGCGGTGACGCTCGACGACGTCCGCCCGGGCAGCGTGCGATCGGAGGTGCGCGTGACCATCACGCGCCCGAACCCGCAGTTCCTCTACCCGCAGATGGTCGTCACGCAGCGCATCGCGACGGGGCTCGACGCGGGCGCACCGGCGCTCGTCGGCGTGCGCGTGCTCGACTTCGCACAGTCAGGCCACGAGGTGCCCTACGTCGCGGCGTTCGTCGCGGGCGAATGAAGAGCACACGAGCCCCCTGCTCCGACGAGAGCGCGGGCACACTCCCGCGATCGCCGGGGCGATCACCAGTACACCTTGATTTTGGAATCTGTTTGGGTACGCTGTGCACATGCGCGATGGCGTGAGCAATCCCCCGAGCAACGAATCGGCCCGCGCGGCGCTGCGCCTCGCCCTCGCACAGGGCGTGGGGCCCGTGATCGCGTCCCGCCTCCTCGCACGATTCGGCTCGGCGGATCGCGTGCTGGGCGCTTCGCCCGCGGCGCTCGCGGAGGTCGAGGGCGTGGGCCCGAAGCGAGCCGAGTCCATCGCACGCTCGCTGGCCCACGACACGCAGGAAGTCGATCGCGAGCTCGAGCGCGCGCACAGACTCGGCGCTCGCATCCTCTGCCTGGGCGATCCGGACTTCCCCCCCACCCTCGCCGCCATCAACGACCCGCCCACGGTCCTCTTTGTTCGTGGCACGCTCGAGCCGTTCGGGCGCGACGCGATCGGGCTGGGCGTCGTCGGCTCCCGCCGATGCACGCACTACGGGCTGGAGCAGGCCAAGCGCCTCGCGGGCGTGGTGTCGACCGCGGGCGTGTGCATCGTGTCGGGCGGCGCCCGCGGGATCGATACGCAGGCGCACCGCGCCGCAATCGAGATGAAGGGACGCACGATCGTCGTCCTCGGCAGCGGGCTCGCGCAGGCGTATCCGCCCGAGAATGCCGAGCTGTTCGAGCGCATCGTGCGCGAGGGGTACGGCTGCGTCCTGAGCGAGCTGCCGATGGACACGCCGCCCAAGAGGGAAAACTTCCCGGGGCGCAACCGCCTGATCTCGGGGCTGAGCGTCGCGGTGCTGGTGATCGAGGCGCCGGAGCGCTCGGGCGCACTCATCACGGCACGGGTCGCGATCGAGGAACAGGGGCGCGAGGTGCTGGTGGTGCCGGGTCGGGTCGACTCTCAGGCCAGCGCGGGCGGGCACGAGCTGATCCGTCAGGGCGCGACGCTCGTCGCCACGCCGCGACACGTGCTCGAAGCGGTGCGCGATGCGGCGCGACGCATCGTCCCCGCAGCGGCGTCCCTCGTCGAAGACGCGGCCCGCGAGGCGAGCGAGCGCGAGGCCCGCGATCCCGCGCATGACGCGGCCTCGTCCGGTCCCGCGCGCCAATCGACGCAGGTATCGCGCGAGCCCGCGGAACCCCAGAGCGTCCTGTTCGCCTCGGCTGCCCCGTCTTCCGCACCGGCCCCCGACGATGTGCTCCGCCTCCTCGACCGTCCGCGCACCGTGGACGAGCTCGCCGCCCTGTCGGGGCTCGATGCGGGCGAGGTCCGCACGCGGGTCACGCTGCTGGAGATCCGGGGCGATGTGCGACGGTCCGGCTCTCACCTGATCCGGGTGATCTGAAACCCAAAAATGTTGGGTATATTTTCGGAAGGACCTTGTCCGGGTTGAAAAGCCCCGTTACGGTATAAAACGAGGGATCTGTTTGGGTCGGAATGCGAATGAACCCGCAACGATCCGGGTCACGTACGGGTAGGAGGAGAGAGCGGTCCGGCCGGGCGAGCGCGGAGCACTCGCACGACCGAGCCCTCGAAATCGTTGAGGCGGGGCTCCCGGAGGGAGCTCGGATTGGGAACGGCCCCCTTGGCGCGGAGCACGCCAACGAGGGCGCTTGGCTTGAGGCACGGACGCCATGTTGCTCGCACGGATTGGTCCCGGAGGTTCGTTCGTTCTCGATGTTGATTGCCGCGATGGCCTCCTCGCTTGCCGGGGTGAGGCCTTGGGGCAGGACCGATCCGTCCCGTTCGCCCAGACTGGGCGAGAGGGCGCTCTCTGCGGTGGGCTGGAGGTGCTCAGGCGGGCGTGGAATCTCGTGCGGGGATGCGAGGGTGGGATGAGCAGAAGTGGTGCGCCGACCGGTCGTTGCGCCGCCGATGCTCACGATGAAGAGTGGATCGAATCGCGCAGCGTGCGAAGCGTCGCACTGGCTGGCGGATCGGTGGAAATCTGTGCGGAGGACCGAAGGCATGAACCTCACGCCGAAGCAGTTGAATATCTTGAAGCTGGTGCGCGACTCTCGCGTGCGCCGGGGCTATTCGCCGACCATGCAGGAACTCGCCGACGCGCTCGGCGTCAGCAAGGTCACGGTGTTCGAGCACGTCGAGGCGCTCATCAAGAAGGGCGCGCTCGTGCGGGAGCCCAACAAGGCACGCTCTTTAGCCATCGCTGACGGCGTGGCCGTGCCGGACGAGGGACGTCCGCTGACCTTCCCGCTCGTCGGGCGGATCGCCGCGGGCTATCCCATCGAGAAGGTGCCCGACGTCGACGAGATCGACCTCGCCGACCTTCTCCAGCCCGCCCGCAGCGGCGAGGACGCGACGTTCGCGCTCAAGGTCGAGGGCGACTCGATGCGCGACGAGGGCATCCTCGATGGCGATTTCGTGATCGTCGAACGCCGCTCCGTGGCGCAGAACGGTGATCGCGTCGTCGCGCTGCTGCCCGACGGCTCCACCACACTCAAGACGTTCTTCAAGGAGACGGATCACATCCGCCTGCAACCGGCAAACCCGGAGTTCGAGCCCATCCGCGTGAAGTACTGCCAGGTGCAGGGCGTGGTCCGCGGCGTGGTTCGCCGGTACTGACCGTCACGGTTCCCAAGCGACCGGCACACCCCGGCATAGGAACACCGAGCGAGTCGGCCATTCGACCTCTACGCCCGCGGGCAATTCTGAAAACGGGAAAGTGCCCCCCGAAGGACTCGAACCTTCGACCCGCTGATTAAGAGTCAGCTGCTCTACCAACTGAGCTAGGGAGGCCACGCGGCGTGTGGTGGCGCCGCTGGGCTCCATAGTACGCCGCCCAACCGGGCGGGCCAAATCTCGGACGGGCCCCGCGCACCCGTTCGTGCTGCGTGCCGGGGAAGGAGCCGCGAGCGGTGGGACCCGCGGGTGGGTCCGGACTTGGGGCGAACCCGCGTTGACGCCTGTGGGGCGGGTCACCTACGCTTGCGGGCTCCGAACTGGCCTGGTGGGCCCTCGGGGCGTGCGGTCCGGGGGCGGGCAGTACGGCAGGTTTCGCGGCGACGCGAGTCAGGGGATCTTCGATGCAACCAGGACAGAGGCAGAGCCGCGGTCGTTCGCGTCGCCGTCGTTCGCACGACGCCCTCAAGGCGTTCGAGGTTGGGGTGTGCCCGGCGAGCGGGATGCCCAAGCAGTTCCATCGCGTGTGCAAGGAGTCGGGATATGTCCGTCCCGGCCTGCGCATCACGGTGAAGAAGCTCAAGATCGGCGTCACGGGGGCCTGATCGTCCCGACACACGTTCGGACTCTTGGCCGCGGGCGGGATTGCCCGTGGCTCGCGTGGAGCCTGATCGTGGGTGGGCAGGAAGCCATCGCGGCCCAGGCCGCTGGGAGGTTGTGCCCGAATGCGCCTTGCCATAGACGTGATGGGGGGCGACCACGCTCCGGACGCGATCCTCAAGGGCTGCGTCGAGGCGCTGCAGGTCATCTCTCCCGACGATCGGTTGGTGCTGGTGGGCAAGCGGCGCGTGATCGAGGAATACCTCGATGACGTCGGGGTGCGCGATCCGCGCCTTGAAACCCTGCACGCCGACGACGTGATCGAGATGGGCGACGAGCCCGCGAAGGCCGTGCGCGGGAAGCCCGAATCGTCGATCGTGAAGATGATGCTCGCCGGCTCGGCGAAGTACGAGTCGCTCGTGCCCCAGCGGTGCGACGCGGTGCTGTCCGCGGGCAACACGGGGGCGTGCGTCTCGGCGTCGATCATGCACATGAAGCGTCTGCCCGGGGTGCATCGTCCGGGGATCGCGGTCACGATCCCGGCGCTCACGGGCAATCTGGTCCTATGCGACGCCGGCGCGAACCCCGAGCCCAAGCCGACGCACCTGTGGCAGTACGCGATCATGTCCTCGTGCCTGGCGGAGAAGTGCCTGGGCATCGCGAACCCGCGCGTGGCGCTCATGAACATCGGTTCGGAAGACTCCAAGGGCTCCGCGGAGATCAAGGCCGCGCGCGATCTCATCCGCGCAACGCCCGGCATCAACTACATCGGCTACATCGAGGGGCGTGAGTTCTTCGAGGGCGTGGCGGACGTCGTGATCACCGATGGCTTCGTGGGCAACACGCTGCTCAAGATGGCCGAGGGGCTCGCGAAGAGCCTGTTCAAGGCGATCGCGCAGGAGATCTTCGAGACCGATCCGCACCTGGCGATGCAGTTCGAGCCTGTCGTGAAGCGGATCTATGCGAAGAACGACTACCACGAGCATGGCGGCGCGCCGCTGCTGGGCGTGAACGGCATCTGCCTGATCGCGCACGGCTCGAGCGAGGCGCGCACCATCAAGGCCGCGGTACGCAACGCGAAGCGGTACATCGAGTCCGGACTGAACGACGAAATCGTCGCACGCCTGGATGCGGCGGAACGCGTGGTGCAGCCGCAGCGGGAGTACGCATGACGCGGATGCGGGCCAATGGTGCGCTGGCATCGGCGGGCGTGCGCCTGGCGGGGACGGGCTCGGCGCTCCCGGCGCGGCGGGTGACCAATGCGGACCTCGAACGCGTGATGGACACCTCGGACGAGTGGATCGTGCAGCGCACCGGCATCCACGAGCGGCGTATCGCGGATCGCGAGGCGGGCGAGACCACGGCGTCACTCTCTGCCACCGCGGTCCGCGCCGCGCTCGCCGACGCTCAGATCGCTCCTACGGACCTCGACCTCATCCTGTGCGCCACGATGACGCCCGACATGCCGACGCCGTCGGTCGCGTGCGTCGTCGCGAGCGAGCTCGGCGCCGGGAACATCGGTGCAATCGACATGAACGCCGCGTGCTCGGGCTTCGTGTACGCGATCAACCACGCCTACGCGCTCATCAAGGCGGGAATGGCGCGAACGATCGCGGTGATCGGCGCCGACAGCATCACGCGGCACATGGACTTCAGCACCTACGGACGCGGAACGTCGATCCTCTTCGGCGACGGCGCGGGCGCTGCTGTTCTGTGCGCCACCGACGACGCGTCCAAGGGGCTGATCGCGCAGGCCATGCACTCCGACGGCGGCGGCGGAAAGCATCTGTTCATCCCGACCTGTCGCGGCGATTTCTACAACGCCGAGGACTTCGACGAGCGGAAGCTCGAGAAGGTCCAGATGCACGGCTCGGCGGTGTTCAAGTTCGCCGTGGGCACGTTCCCCGATCTGATCCAGCTGACGCTGGACCGCGCGGGCATGGCGGCCGAAGACGTCGATCACTACGTGTGCCACCAGTCGAACATGCGGATCCTCCATGCGGCCCGCGACCGCTTCGGACTCCCCGAAGAGAAGCTGTGCGTGAACATCGACCGCGTGGGCAACACAGTTGCGGCGTCGGTGCCGCTGGTGCTCGACGAGCAGCGTCGCGCGGGTCGGATCCGCGAGGGCAATCGCGTGATGTTCCTCGCATTCGGCGCGGGGCTCACGTGGGCGAGTTCGCTCTGGCAGCTCTGAGTGACTTCAGGCGTTCGCCTCGCACGCAGCCTTCACGTCGGCCATGTCCTGCATCACGCACTTGCGGACCATGCCGGTCATCAGTGGGCGCATGATGAAGCTCATGATCTTCGCGCCGGTGGTCAGCGGCGTTCCCTCGAAGGTCATCCGCAGGCGTGTGCCGGACGCTTCGGGCAGGAAATCGAACCGGGCTCGGTATTGGCAGCCACAGCTCTCGGCGAGCGTGGTGTAGGACCGTGGCGCGTCGAACTCGACGATCTCCATCGTTTCCGTGGCCTTCTTGCCCATCATGGTGCGCGTCTCACGGAATCGCGTTCCAACGCCGATGGGCCCCTCGGTCAACACTTCGCACGCGTCGATGCCGCGGACGTTCTTCGCGGCGTTCGCAAAGTCCGTGCAGACGGCAAAGACCCGCTCGGGCGAGGCGGCGATGGACTGTTCGCACGAGATGGCGGCCATGTGTTGCTCCTGCGTGCCTGGATATGTCGTTTACACACTCTTCGAGACGAATGGCAAGCGATGCCCACGGTCACGCGTCGCGCGCACGAAGCCGCTCGCCCGCACCGACGACGGCATACAGCACGATCGCAACCACAAGCGATGCGACGAACGGCGCCTCGAACTCCGTGAAGTTGCCGAGCGTGAACGCGGTCGCGAATGCGCCCACGAGCGCACTGCCCGCCGCCCACTTGCCCCCGAACGGGATCCACATCGCCGCGATGGCGACGACGGCAATCCCCGCGGTCCCCAGCCCATCGGCCATGAGCACGATGTCGTAGATTCCGTCGTTCGCGAGCGCGAGCGCACACGCGGCGACGCCGGTCAGAACGGTCGCGCACCGGGCGATGAGCAATCGCTGCCGTGGATTGAGGTGTTTCGAGACCGCTGGCGCAAGATCGCTCGAGACCACCGCACCGACCGCGAGCAGTGACGAATCGATCGTTGAGAGCAGTGCCGCCACGAGCGCCCCCAGGAACACCACGTGCAGGGCGGGGGGGAGGAGCTGGGTCGCGATCGCGGGGATGAAAGCCTCACCCTCGCCATCCTGCACCATGACGTGCGCACCGAGCAGCCCGATCAGCACGGGCACAGCGCCGAACACGAGGTAGAGCCAGCCGCCGAAGAAGGCCGAGCGGCGCGCGCCCTTCTCGGTTCGGCACGCGAGGACACGCGAGATGGTCTCCTGGACGACGAGTGCGCCGATGACGGGCACGAGCCAGACGTCAAACCGGGCGAATGCGGATTCACCGGGAGCAACGAGCGTGAGCTGGTCGCGCGAGATGAGCGACAGGGATTCCACCGGCCCGCCGAGGTGCATCATGATCGCAATGAGCAGCACGAGCACGCCCACGAGGATGATGATGCCCTGCACCAGGTCGGTATACACATCGCCGAGCAGCCCGCCCATCGTGGTGTACACGACCACGACGAGCGTCGCGACCACGATGGATGCGACAATGCCAAGTGGCGAGAGATGCTCGATGATCTGGCCAAAGGCGCGCACCTGTGCGCCCGCGTAGAGCGCAGTCGTCGGGATGGTGATGAGCGCGGTCAGACGCTCGACGCCCACGCCGAAGCGTGCGCGGAGCGCGTTGGGGAGCGTCATGGCGTTGGTCCGGCGCAGCCTCGCGGCAAGAAAAGCGCCAAGCAGGAGCAATGCGAGCGCGTAGCCGACGGGATCGGCCCGCCCGCCCGCAAGGCCCTCGTCGCGGATTGCGGCGGACGCGCCGAGGATCGATTCCCCCGCGAACCAGCCCGCGAAGATGCTGAATCCCGCGAGGAATACGCCCAGGCGCCGCCCGGCGAGCAGATAGTCGTCATCGCTCCGCACGCGCCGCGCCACCCACGCCCCGATCGCGAGCTGTGCGAGTACGAACACGATGACGGCCGCGAGCGTGAGGCTGATCATGCGTCTCTCCACCCACCCTTATCGCTGTCGTGTAGCGTTGCGCGGCGAGTGTACAACGCGGCCCCATCGGACGGAGTGGTCCACCGAAAGGACGGGCGCTCCGCACACGCGCATCAGAACCGCTTGTGCGCGGGGCGATCCTGCGGAGGCTTCGCGCCAAGGACGGCGCGGGCGATCGCAAGGTCCGCGGGGGTCGTGATCTTGATGTTCCGCGCATCGCCCGCCACCAGCAGCACGGGGCCGGCATCCGGAGCATCGGCGAGGAATCGCTCCACGACCTCCGCGTCATCGGTCGGCAGCACAACACCCGCCCCACCGCTTGACAGCGCGCCTGCCAGCCGCCCATACGACCGGTCGACCAGCTCGCGCCGGAACACCTGCGGCGTCTGCACCGCGAAGATGTTCGCGCGATCGAGCGTTCGATCCACGGCGCGCAGCGCCGGACGCACCGCCGAAGCGCCGAGGATCGCGGCAACGGGGTCGTCGTCCTCGTCGTCTGCGACCTCGCGCGGGGCGTGCTTCAGGGTGTCGCCAACGGGCAGCGCGGGCACAACCGCGTCGTGGCGTTGTGACGCGTCGAGCACACGCTCGATCATGTCGGACGGCGCACACGGTCGCGCGGCGTCGTGGATCGCGACGTGCGTCGCGTCGTTGGGCACGTGCGACAGTGCCGCAGCGACGGTCTCGTAGCGGTGCGTCACGCCGCCCCGCACGAGGGTGCAGCCAAGCATGCGCAGCGTATCGCCATGGCGGGCGCTGAACGCGCTGAAGGCCTGCTCGTCGTGCGGCCCAGCAACGATGATGCTCGCGATATCAACGCCTTCCATCTCGAGCTTGGCGAACAGATCGACGCTGCGATGCAGCACGGGGCGACCGCCCAGGTCCTCGTCGAGCTTGGAACGCGCAAACTCGCCGCCAGCGTTGTAACGCGTCGATGCGCCCGCGGCGGGGATGATGACACAGAGTTTCATGGGCGAGTTTATGCGGGCGAGGGCGCGTTCAGCGCCAGCGCGCCGCTCTCCAGCACTTCGCTCGCAGGCCCCGGCGTCGGCTCGACAAGCCCGACCGAGCTCGATTCCGGCACCACATCGCGTGGCACGACCCGCTCGGAGAAGAACCAGCCCACGAGCGTCACCACCGTCACGCCCATCAGGTGCAGCCGCCAGCCCGCGCGGACCATCTGCGGAACGCGCACCTGCCCGGTCGCAAACACGATCGCGTTTGGCGGCGTGCCCACGGGCATCATGAACGCGAAGCTCGCCGCGATCGTCGCGGGCACCATCAGCCGCAGAGGGTCGACGCCCATCGCCTCGCCCGCGGCGAAGAGCACGGGCAGGACCGCCGTCGCGACCGCCGTGTTGCTCGTGACCTCGGTCAGCCCGACGACGAGCAGCACAACGAGCACAACGACAAGGAACGGCGGCAGCGTGCCGAGCCCCGCGAAGAGCTGCCCGATCGCGTCGTCGACGCCCGTCGCGGTGATCGCACGCGCCAGGCATAGCCCACCACCGAACAGGATCAGCACGCCCCACGGCATCCTCTCCGCGACGTGCCAGTCCATCGCGAAGGTGCGTTCCTTGAGCGACACCGGGATGATGAATAGCGCCAGCGCCGCGAGCATGGCGATCACCGGATCGCTGAGCTGCGGCAGGAGCGGGATGCCGTGCTTCGTGGCCCACGACGCGATCACGGGGCGGAATACCCACGCGAGCGCGGTGATGATGAACACGATGAACACCGACCATTCGCCGCGCGAGGCCCGCCCGAGCGCCTTGCGCTGCCTGCGGATGAGATCCCGCGCGCCCGGCATGGCATCACGCTGCAACGGGTACGCCCAACGGGTCATGATGAGCCACGCGATCACGAGGCACACCGCCGAGACCGGCATGAACACCGACGCCCATCGGCCCATCTCGATCGTTACCCCGAGCAGTTCGCGGGCCTGCGCCGCGAACACCGCGTTGGGCGGGGTGCCCACGAGCGTCGCGATGCCGCCGATCGACGATGCGTACGCGATGCTGAGCATCGCGCACGGCGCGAAGTTGGCGTCGCGATGCTGCGCGCCTCGATCGAGCCCCGGACCAACGATCGCGGGATGCGCAGGCGAGCCCTCGGGGGGCGTCGCACGCACGGAGGCGAACAGCGCGATCACGCTCGACGCGATCGGCAGCATCATGAGCGTCGTCGCCGTGTTGCTCACCCACATGCTCATGAGCCACGACGCGAGCATGAACCCACCGATGAGGCGGGCCGGCCCCGCGCCGACGAGCGAGACCGTCCACAACGCGATCCGCTTGTGCAGGCCCCATCGCTCCATAGCGAGCCCGAGCACGAACCCGCCCGCGAACAGGAACAGGAGCGGATCGGCGTAGCGCGATGCCGCCTCGTCGAGCTTCAGCACGCCCAGCAAGGGAAATGCGACGACGGGCACCAATGCCGTCACGCTGATGTCCAACGCCTCGGTGATCCACCACACGGCCATCAGCACCGCGACCGCCGCGACGGCACGCCCCTCGGGCGAGAGCGCAACGCGTGACGCACCGCCGACGCCCTGCGCAACCGCGTCACCCGCGGTCGCTGCGTCCGCGGGCGGGAGCTGCGGGAGCATCAGATAGACGACGAGCGCCAGCACCGGCCCGAGCACGAGCCCGATCCACGCGACGCGTGAGGCGAGGGAGTGCGACGCTGATTCGCCGGGCATGTCTCGGCGTCCTCCGCGAGAGCGAGTTCAGGGAGCATGACGAGCGCGGGAACTGCGCGGGCGGAGTGTAGTCGCTCATTTGCAAGCCGAGGCTCCCCGGAATCCGACCTGTGTGGGGAAGCCTTTCCTCCGTCCATCATTCCGGAGACGCACCATGCCATCGAAGCTCGCCGTCGTGCCGCTGGCCCTTGCCGCGCCCGTCTTCGCGCAATCTGCACGATGGGAGTACGTCGAGATCCCGCGGGGCGACGCGGACGGGATACTCCTGCGCGGAGTCAATGAGCAAGGGCACGCGGTCGGCATTCGGGAGTGGGGAGCCAAGTCTCTCGGCACCTACCGCAGCCAACCCTTCCTCTGGGACGGTTCGCAGCGGATCGACTTCGAGAACCCAGCCAATGGCTCGCTCGTACCCGCCGGGATCACCAACGACGGGACCATCTACGCCAACCTGCTCGACCTCAATGGACAACCCCACGCGGGTGTCCTCTCGAGCGGCGGCTTCACGGGGCTCTCCTTCACGGGCGGGGCGCCCGATGGCTCCGCGGTGGTCTTCGTCCATCCCGACTCGGGCTTCATCGTCAATGAGATCCGCGCGGGGGTGTACTCCCCGTCGGTGGGCTTCGGGGGCGCGGTCGTTGAGGCCGTTGCCTCGCCGGTCGATGGTTCATTCCAGGCAACCAGTTTCAACCGTACGGGGCAGATCGCAGGCTTCACGCGTGTGAACGACCGGACGCACTCATACTCCCTCCGCGACGATCGATTCGAACTGCTCTCCTTACCACCGGGCTATGAGGACGCATACGCGACGGGCATCAACGAATCGGGGGACATGGTCGGCACGGTGCACGACGCCAACGGGAATCTCGATCCCCAGGCGGTTCGATGGACTGCTGGCGATGCCGAAGTCCTCCCGCTGCCCGGACCGGGATGGGGATTCGCCAGCCGCATCAACGATGTCGGTGATGTCGCCGGTTCGATCTACATACCGGGCGATCCATCGCATACCGGAGCAGTTGTCTGGAGCGGTGGCGATGTCCTGATGGTCGCTCAGCACGTCGTGGGCCTGCCCGCCCAGTATCCGTTGCATGATGTCGCAGCCATTACGGACAGTGGCTTTCTTTTGGTCAGCTCTCAGATTTCGTTCGGCGAGAACGGCAGCCAAACCATAACCATCCTCCTCCGCCCCATCCCGTCGCCCGGAGCGTGGGTGCTCGTCGCGCTCGGGTTGGGCCTGTCCGCGTCCCGCCGGCGGGCACGCGCGGAACGCGTCACTCCCTGACCCACCCACACCTTGACCCCATCAACCTTCCCGGACTCACATGATCGGACCGAACTTCGCCCCAACCGGCGGCGTATCATGCTGCGGCGCTGCG
>JAVEWV010000029.1:0-1326 GCA_034004365.1 Phycisphaerales bacterium | reverse complement strand
GCTGCGGCGCTGCGTCGCTGCGTCGCTGCGGCGCGCGTGCCGACGACTCCGGACTGACGCCGGGCTCTGCGGCGCGACGTTCTTTGCCAACCACATGGGGCCGATCGGTATCGACCGGGCGAGTTCAGGTACGGCGTGGCGCGCCGAGGGGCGTGGACGCCTCGTTAATACCACGCAACAACCATAACTGCCAACAGCGGTTACGCTCTCGCGGCCTAAGTGGTCGCGCTTCGCATGCCCGACGCCCGATGGGGCGTGCGAAGAAGACATCGGGCTGGTCCGCGATGGGCGCACACGGCGTCGCGGATGAGAAACTGCCGGGTGCTGGACCGAAGGGGAGGGCGTCGGCGCCCGCTCCAAGGTTGAGATCAAATCGCCGAACACGCGCGTAGAGGCGCCGTGCCAACCGTCACGGGACGGGGGTTCGATTCCCCCCGGCTCCACTTTTTGACACGAGATCACCGTCGATCAGCGAATCGAACGGTTTTCTCAGGGAAATCTCGAGTTTTTCGCAGTTCAAACGCACCTCCTGGCAGAGGATCTCCAGGATGGTGCGTTTTGCTGTGTAATCCGCGTTTTTCCAGCGGTTTTTCAGGCTTTGCGAGAGTTCAAAAGCCGCGATGGCCAGGTCAGCCACCTGGCGGTCGTCGAGGTCGGTCGTCTCCAGCTGGAGGCGGATGGCCGACTCCCGCTCGTGAAGCTCGGCCCGCTTGTCGCTGTAGTCGTCGGCGGAGATTTCCCCGTCCATCCGCAGATCGAGCAGGGTCTTGAGCTTGGCCTCGACCTGCCGCTTCTGGCGTTCGAGTTCGGCCCGGTGCTGGGCGTTCTGATCGCGGTCGGCCCCGGCCCGGGCCCGGATGACCTCCTTGATCCACTCACGGACCTCCGGGCTGGCGATATGCAGCCTGTCGAAGAGTTCGAGGAACTGGTCGTTGATGGCCCGCTCGGGCAGCCGTACCCGGGGATGTCCGGGCCGGTTGTACTGCGAGCATCGGTAGTAGCTGTACTCGCGGACCGTGCCGTCCGGGGAGGTCTTCCGCTTCTTCTCGGCGGTGACCACATGCCCGCAGACGGAGCACCGCATCAAGCCGCCTGCGAAAGTGATTTCGGGCTTGCGGATCACGCGGCCGCTGAACCGGTCCTGCGCCGCCTGGAAGGTCGCCCGGTCGATGAGGGGCTCGAACGAACCGGGATGCCACTGCCCCTTGAACTTGACCTCGCCGATGTAGTGCCGGTTGTTCAGGATGCGGTACAGCACCGACTTGTCGAAACGGGGATGACGATCCGTGTAGATGATCCCCTGCCGGGCGAGGGCATCGATCAGCG
>JAVEWV010000038.1:0-5957 GCA_034004365.1 Phycisphaerales bacterium | reverse complement strand
GGGGTTGTAGTGGTCGGTGCCCTGCCAGGCGACGGACTCGTACATCTGGCGGCTGGCCTGCGCGAAGCGGGACTCGTCGCGGTCGATGGGCGGGAGGGAGAAGAAGCCGGGCAGGAAGGCGTGGAGGCAGAGCGCGACGAGCGCGGGCATCGCGAGCGGGCCCGCGGCGAGGGCGCGGAGGCGGGCGTGCTGTGGGGATCGGGTGCTCACGCGGCGGGGCGGCCTCTATGCTTTCGCCTTCAGGAGGGCTTTCACCTTCAAGGGGGCTCTGGGCTCAAGAGGGCTGCGGCTTCGAACGGGCCCGATCCATTGAGAAAGCCCTGATGCATGGTACGGCGGCGTGTCTGGCACGCCGGGCGCGAGGGGTGGCGGCCCGTTGACTGAATCAGAATCGAATGCGAGGGCGGGACGACAGCACGCGCGGCGGCGCGTGCCGGGCTGGCTCATCCTGCTCGTCGGCGTCGGGCTGACGGCGGCGGTGTTCCCGTTCGACGCGCGGATCCACGCGTGGGCGACGAGCATCAAGCTCGGCGGCGATGTGCGGCGCGAGCTCGAGGCATGGCAGCAGTTCGGGGGGCTGGTCTCGGTGCTCGTCGTCGCGGTGCTGGTGTGGCGGCTGGATGGGGCGCGGGTGGCTCGGCTGCTGGACCTCGCGGTCGCCGCGGTGGGCACGTCGCTGGTGATCCTCGCGCTCAAGATGCTGATCGGGAGGCCCCGGCCCAAGTTCGACGATCCGGGCATCGTGCTCGGGCCGTTCGGGTCGTACCCGCTCGGGGTGGACGGCTCGGGGCGCGGGATCCATCACGCGTGGGAGTTCTGGGCGGGGATCTCGTCGGACTTGTGGTCGATGCCGAGCAGCCACACGTCGGGCGCGGTGGCGCTGGGGGTGTTCCTGGCGCGGATGTACCCGCGGATCTCGGGGCTGGCGTGGGGGCTGGTGGGCGTGGTGGCGTGCGCCCGGGTGCTGCGGGACGCGCACTGGCCGAGCGATGTCGTGCTGGGGGCGACGGTCGGGCTGGTGGTGTCTCGGGCGGCGATCGATGGGATGTGGGGATCGCGGTGGACGGGGAAGGGCGCGGGTCGGACGGCTACACTGGCGGCTCAGCCGGAGAGGTGACCGAGCGGCTGAAGGTGCAGCACTGGAAATGCTGTGTACGGGTAACCGTACCGGGGGTTCGAATCCCCCCCTCTCCGCTTGTCCGGTTCGATAGGTTTCGCTCGGTAGAGAGCGTGGTTCGAGTGCGGGCGTTTCGTCGCGGATTCCGCGGCGTTTTGGACCGTGCCGCGGCTGGGCATCAGAGCCCGACGCGGGGAGAACACGCTGTATTCGCGGATTCGGCCCGGAGTCTCTCGGGGCGGATTCCGGCGGTGTGGAATCTGGGCATGCCCGGAACCAGCGCGGGCCCTTGGGCGCTGATGCCAAGCCGGGACGGGCCGTGATTGATTGGGCGCGTTGATCGGGTTCGGTCCGATCAACTCCGCCTGATCGAATCACCAAACCATCGAATCGTGGACTGCCTCGCATGTCGGGCCGCGCGGAGCATCGCGACGGATCGGTGCTGATGGCCGTCGGGCTGCATGGTTCTGAGCGATCCGTACGTGATGCGTGCGAGCGTGGTGCCGGGCCGGCTTATGCCTTGAGTCCCAACGCCCGCTGCTGCACCTCCCAGTCGAGATCCTTTGCAGCGCGGAGCAGGTCGGCGAGCGAGGTGCTCGGCGGCAGGTTGCCAGTGAGCGCCGCGCGAAGGACCGAAGGGCCGAGGCGCGTCAGCGACAGCATCGCGTGCACGCGGCCGGCGGTGATGCCCAAGGTCGTGGCGAGCGATTCGATCGTCTTACCGGTGCGCAGGAGTTCGTCGCGCCAGGCATAGGCCTGGCCGATCGCGCGGGCGATGTGCGGGGAGGCGGTCCTCGGCGTGCTCACCCCGCAGCGACCGAGCAGTTCCTGGCCGTCGGGACCGAGGATCATGCGGCGGCCGTCGTGCTGCTTGATCTGGATGGTGAGCGAGAGCGAGGCGTGCGCGCCGTGGTCATCGACCTCGGGCGCGAACGGGCAGTCCCGAGCTTCGGCATCTCGAACCGCGCCGGCACGCGATCGGGTCGTCGATGGGGCCTGTCGTGCGAGCCGGACGCTTGCGGCGATTTGTTCTCGGTCGAGCTCGATCGTCAGGCTCGCGGGCGCGATCACTACGCGATGGATCGTCCCCTTGATGCACTCCTCGCGCTGGGTCGCGTCGAGGCGCGTGAGATCAACATGGTGCTGATGGGCGAGGTGGTCGAGCACCAGCCCGCGCACGAGGTCGTCAAGATGCCCGGCGTTGATCGAGCGGATCGGGCACGAGCGGAACCCGTGCTTGAGGGCCTTCTGGCTGACGTAGTAGCGGACGACGCGCCGAGCCGCAGCGGATCCCGCGCGCTTCGAGGCCGGGCGCTGGACGGTGCTCGGGCTCATCGCGTGTCCCTCGGACGTGCGGAGCTTGCCGACGAGCAGGTGCGTCGATGCGCTGCGCATGCGCGGCGCTCTGGCCACGCCGCCCATCCGTTCATGCACACGATCCCACAGCGCCCGGTCGACGATCGGCTCGTGCGTGCCGTCGTGGAGTTCGCCGTTCTCGCCGGATCGGCTCCGGCGGCCTGCGATCTTGCCGATGTAGACCGGGTTGGTGAGGATGCCGTTGAGGAATGCGGTAGTGAGGGGCCGACCACCGTGCTCGCGGCCCCGGCTGCTGGTCCATCGCTTGGTCGTGTGCCCCCTCGCGTTGAGCCGCCGCGCGAGCTCGACCGGCGAGCCGAGTTCGAGGTAGCCCTCGAAGATCGCACGAACGAGTTCGGCCTCGGGCGGGATCACCCGCAGCGCGCGGTCGCCGGGGGTGTACCCGGGATCGTCCTCGCGCGGGAGTCTGTACCCCAGCGGCGGCTGGCCGCAGACCCAGACACCACGGCGCTTGGTGGCGGCGATCTTGTCTCGGATGCGTTCGCCCGCGACCTCGCGCTCGAACTGCGCGAACGAGAGGAGCATGTTGAGCGTGAGCCGGCCCATCGACGTCGTGGTGTTGAATTGCTGCGTCACCGAGACGAACGACACCTCGTGCTCGTCGAACAGCTGCATGAGCCGGGCGAAGTCCGCGAGCGAGCGTGACAGGCGATCCACCTTGTAGACCACGACGACGTCGACGCGGCCAAGGCGGATGTCGGCGAGGAGGCGCTGCAAGCCCGGGCGATCGATCGAGCCACCGGAGTAACCGCCGTCGTCGTAGGCGGTCGCGATCGCCGACCAGCCCTGGTGCTTCTGGCTCTTGATGTAGTCACGCCCGGCCTCGCGCTGCGCGTCGAGCGAGTTGAACGTCTGGTCGAGCCCTTCCTCGCTCGACTTGCGTGTGTAGATCGCGCAGCGGATCGTGCGCGGGGTCATGCCCCGCCCCCGGAGCGACCTCGGGACATGCGGGTGCTCGCACGCGCGACCGTGCTCGACACCGACTCACGCGTGGTGAGGCCGAAGAACCGGGGGCCGGACCAGCGCGTGCCGGTGATCTCGCGCGCGATCTCGCTCAGGCTCGCGTACACCCGACCCTGATACCGAAACACACACCCACCCCCGAGACCTCCGGAACCCCCGCCCCCACGACCGACCCCGGAAGAACCGTCGACCTTCGAACAGGCGAGGGCTGTTCCTTCCGCACGCACGACCTCGACGTCGTGACGCACACCGCGCCAAGTGCGGGAGAGCCGCGTGCCGGGCGGGAGCGATGTCGCGGCAGTGCGCGGTGTCGAAGCGGAGCCGCGCGGTTGGCGCGTGCGATGGGCTGGCTCCGCTTGCATGGCCGACGCCGCGAGCTTGGGAGGATGGAGTTCCGGGGTCGTGTCCGGGGCGGATGTTCCGGGGGTTCCGGGGGGTTCGAATGTTCCGGGGGTTCCGGGGGAGCGGATGGCGCGTTGGAGCAGTCGTCGCGTGTGCGCGTCGAGGCCGCTGAATGCGCGTGCTTGCGTGTGCCAGGCCAGATCGCGCACGAGCAGCGACTTCTGCGCTGGAGGATGTGCGCGGCCCATGTGCTCTCGCCAGAGCGTGCGGAGTTCGTCCATAGTCGCGCGATCGAGTGTGGCGAGTTCGAGCGGCATGGGACCGGGCGGGGTGTTCCTGCGCGGCATGGGCTACGCCTTGCGCGCGGCGAACCGGCCGCGACCGACGCGCTGGAAGCGGGCGGAGTCGCCCTGGCTGTTGATCTCGCGGAGCATGCCCGCGTAGAGCGTGGCCTCCGGCGTCTTGCCGCGCGGGCTCGTCCAGAGGCCGGTGTCGGCCATGCGCTCGACGAGCTCGCGTGCCGAGAGCGGTCCGTCGCTGGCCGCGAGGACCTGCGCCGCGGCGTTGAGCGCGCTCAGGCCGCGGGCTTGGCGCGGGGGCTTCACGTTCGAAGTTGAGTTCGCCTGTGAGGGATCCACGCTGTTGTTCGCCGCCCTGACGCGTGACGTGCTCGCTGCGGTAGCCTTTTTGCTCGCACGCGGGGGCGAGATGTCATTCGGAGGCGGCGCTTTGGGTCCGCTGTTCGCGCCTCCGGGCGCACCTGGTGCTTTGGGGCGCTGTGCCTTGCCGCTCGATCCTCGCTTGGGAGCTTTGCCGGTCTTGGGCGGAGCAGATGGCTTGTCTGCGCGTGGCTTGCCTCGGCTCACTTGAGGTGCGTTCGGTGCTCGACGAGCGTTCTTCGCTGCGGGCAGATTGGCTGAGGGCGCGGGGTCAGCGTCTGCGGCGCTTGACGATCGAGAGTTCGACTTACGGGCGGGGTTCTTGGCGGGGGCTCCGTGGGTTGAGCTCGCGAGGGCAAGGGTGGGGCTTCCGGGGGCGGGGGTGGGACGCTTGGGCATGTCGGGCTCCTTGGTTGGTGCCGCACCGCGCGGCGGAGCCCATCAGGGCGAGTGTCGCGCCCGAGTGCAAGGCGTTCGCCCAGGAATCCGCAGATCGAGAACAATGCCCCGAGTTGCCCACAACATGCCCACTGGGTCGGCGTGTCGGCTCAGTTCGTGATCGTCCTCATCTCCGGGAACTTGAACGAGCCGATCGAGCGACCGTTGATCGCGTCGCGTCCCGCGTACACGGTGACCATGAACTCCACCGGACGGGAGCCGCCCCGCCCATCGCTCACGCGGCGGATCGCGCCAGAGTTGATCATCTCGTTGCCGACGATGCCCGCGACGGCCTCGACGATCTGGGCCTTCACGCCGCGGGGCTCGTCGCCGAGCTGGTACGTGCCGTAGACATGGATGGAGTAGAACGAGTAATCCTCGACGCGGATCGTGACGCGGTTGAAGAGCGCCGAGTGCTTGAGCACCGCGGCGGGGAGCGCTGCGTCGAGCCGCTCGACGTAGATCTGGGTCGCGGTGTGCTCGTCCTGCGCGGCGAGGGCGGCCTGGAGTTCCTCCTCGCGGAGCGTGTAGTACTTCGGGTCGACGGAAGTCGCCAGGGCGGCGCACCCTGTGAGCAGGACGAGGATGGCAGTGAGGATGACGGTTCGCATGTGGGTCCTCCGCAAAATGTTCTATCTTGGGACAACGCTGGAACGACTTTAGCCTCGTTCCCAATATGGGAAAGGCGCGGCGGGCCCGCCCCCAGCACGATCCGGCGTACGGCAAGCTCTGCCAGCTGCTGCGCGAGTGGCGCGCGGCCGCTGGCCTCACGCAGGTCGAACTGGGCGCGGCGTTCGGGCGACCGCACACGTTCGTGCACAAGTGCGAGACCGGCGAGCGGCGGATCGACCCGGTCGAACTCGTCCGCTGGTGCCGGGCGTGCAAGCTCGACCCCGCGGACGCGATGGGACAGTTGGCGAGACGGATCAGGTAGTCCATACGGGGAGAGGCCAACAGGGCGCGTTCGAATCGAGCGATGACTCCGGGGCCAACCGATCTGCCCGGCAAGTAGCGACGTGGAAGAGTTCGGGCTCGATCGGTTCCCTAACCCGTGTCATTCC
>JAVEWV010000011.1:0-110791 GCA_034004365.1 Phycisphaerales bacterium | reverse complement strand
CCTCGTGCCGATCCGTGATGAGCGAGATCGACGCGAACACGCTCCCGAACAGCGCCACCAGCGAGATCATCCCGGGCAGCAGCACCCCCGCGTACCCCGCGCCCTCTCCACCCATCCCCGGCGCCATCGCGCGACCCAGCCCGCCCGCGAGCAGCAGCCACAACAGCGCCGCCGTGCCCAGCGTCGCGATCACGCGGCTCGGCTGCCGCACGAAGCGCACGATCTCTCTCCGTAGCAGCACCAGCGCCGCGTTCATCGTGCCGCCCTCCGCTTCTTGCGACGCCCGTGCGGACGCTCCGCGTCTTCCCCTGCGTCCTCACGCGCAAGCGTTCGTCCCGTTGCGCGCACGAACGCGTCCTCCAGGCTCGGAGGGCCCATCTCAAACCGCACGCCCGCGCGCGCGAGCTCGCCCGAGATCGCCACCGCCGCCGCCTCGTCCGCAGCGCCGAGGCGATACACCCCGCGACCATCGCCGGGCATCGTGCCATCCTCGTGCACACCCCAGCGGCTCTGCATGAACTCCATCTGCGACGCCTCGGGCCACGCCGTCACCACGCGCGGCCCGCACGCCTCGCGTATCTCCCGAGGCGGCGCATCCGCGACGACCTTCCCCTCGCTGAGCATGACCACCCGCGGCGCGCGCTCGGCCTCCTCGGTCAGATGCGTGCTCATCACGATCGTGGTGCCGCGCTCACGGTTCCACGCGTCGAGCACGTCCATCCATCGCCTTCGCGCCAGCGGATCGAGCGCTCCCGTCGCCTCATCGAGCAGGAGAAGTTCTGGCTCGCCGAGCAGCGCTCGCGCGAGGTCCGCACGCCGCGCCAGCCCGCCCGACAGCGAGCCCACGCGGCTGTCGAGGCGGTCAACGATCTCCAGCTCGTCCGCGAGTCGCGCGATCCGATCCCGCGTCGTCGCGCGGTCCAGCCCGCACAGGGCCGCGTGCAGCGCGAGGTTCTCGCGGATGGTCAGCAGCGCATCGAGGCTCGGCCCCTGGAACACGATCCCGATCCGCCCCAGCACCCGCGAGCGTTCACGCCCGCGCACCGAAGCAACATCACTCCCCAGCACCTCGATCGCGCCCGAGGTGGGCGCGTCGCCCATCGCGATCAGTCGCAGCAGCGTGCTCTTGCCCGAGCCGTTGGGGCCAAGCAGCGCGATCCAGTCGCCCCTGGGAACATCGAGCGAAACGCCCGCGAGCGCCGCCCGCTCGCCGAAGCGCCGGACGACATTCTGCACGCGGATCGCCGCGATCGTCATGACAGCACCAGCGAGCGGACCAGCGCATCGCCCACGATCACCGCGAGCATCACGGGCAGCACGATGATCGACGCGAAGAACACCCGCCGCGCGTCGCCACGCTCGCGTGAACGCACCAGCCGCACCGCCAGCACGAGCATGAGCACGCCCGACACAGCGCCCGCGATCAGCGACACCGCCCCGAGCACGCCCCACATCAGCACCGCGGGCAGCATCGCCGCGGGCACGAACAGCACGCTGGTCAGGAGGATCGCTACCGAGGTGACGCGCCCGTCCGCCTCGACCGTGGGCAGCACGCGGAACCCGCCCCGCGCGTAGTCATCGCGATACATCCACGCGATCGCGAGGAAATGGGGGAGCTGCCACACGAACATCAGCGCGAACAGCGCCATCGCGCCCGGCTCCAGCACGACGTGCCAGTCGTCCGCGCGCGTCGCCGCGCTCCACCCGATCATCACCGGGAGCGCACCGGGGATCGCGCCCACCAGCGTCGACATCGGCGTCCGCGGCTTGCTCGGCGTGTACCACGCCAGGTACGTCAACGTGCACGCGAGCGACACGCCCGCCGCGACGATGCCGCACGCGAGCGCAAGCACGAGCGTGCCCAAGAGCGTCAGCCCCGCGCCGAACGCGAGAACGGGCCCCGCCTCGATGCGTCCGCTGGGGATGGGGCGTCGGCGTGTGCGCTCCATCCGCGCATCGAGCCCGCGTTCCCACCATTGATTGAGCGCGTTCGCACCCGCCGCAGCGCACGCGGTGCCCACGATCGCCGCCGCGAGCACGACGCTCGTGCCCCACGCGCCGCCGAGCGCCGCGACCGAGCCGCCGAGGTCGCGCAGGAGCGCGAGCGCAAAGCCCACGGCGCTCGTGATCGTGACGAGCTTCGTGATGCCGGGCTTGGTGGTCTCGATGAGCGCCCGCGCGACCGCCGCGCTCGCCTCACCCGAGAGCACCGACGCCGAAGCAAGCCCCGATCGACTCACGCGCCGTCCTCCGTCGAACCCGTCCGCTACACGCCGATACTGTTCCCGCAAAGCACTACGAATTGCTGCAAGGCAAGAATATTACCCCCCTCAGCCGCACGGTGCCCAACGACAACCGCGATCGACTCGCGCCCGCCGCCACGCCCGGCAACCTCCCGTCAGGGCTCCGGAACGCTCAGGTCCGCCCAGACCGGGAAGTGGTCGCTCGGGAAGCGTCCCGCCCACGAGCCCCCGCTCGGCCCCTCCCGCCAGACGCCCGTCCCGATCACCTCCATCGTCTTGGAGGGCAGCACGTAGTCCACCCGCAGCCCGAAGTGCGCCGTGTCGTCCGGATCGAGCCGCTCGACCTCGACGTCCGACACGGGCGAGGTCGCCCGCACCCGCTTGTGCCGGAGGATCAGCTCGCCCATCGGATTCTTCCACGCCGAGCCCTCGTCCGGGTCGGCGTTCATGTCGCCCACGATCACGAAGTGCGCGTACTCGTCCAGCCCGCCCGGGTGGTTCGCGTCGTCCACGATCCAGCCGTCCCCGTCGAGGTAGTCCGCCCAGAAGCGGATCTCGTCATGGTTCCGCCGTGCGTTCCGCTTCTCCTCGCCATCAAAGGCCGGGGGCGTCGGATGGCTGCACAGCACGTGCACCACCGATCCGTTGGGCAACTTCACGGGCACGTCCCAGTGGCTCTTGCTGCTGAGGCGCACCTTCTCGCGGGCCTCCTCGGGATACCACGTCCCCTCGCCGGAACCATCCGCGGGAGGCCACGTCGCGCCGGGCATGAAGTCCCACGGCAGCAGGCGGAACGTCCGCACGCCCTCGCGCTGGATCTCGAGCGGCTCGCTCACCAGCAGCGCCATCGCGTAGTGCCCCGGGAACTCGCCGTAGCCCCAGCAGTCGCCGCCGTACGCCCGGGCCACGTCCCGGTCCTCCCGGCGTGACAGCCGCCCCACGCTCCCGTCCGGGCCCGCGGTCGCGGGTGGGGGGAACGCGCTCGCCACCGCGCCGGAACGATCGAGGTCGATCCCGCTCGGCATGCCCGTGTTGCTCGGCGCCATGAACGCCTTCATGTGCAGCGGCGTGAGCCCCGGAGCCTGCGCCACGCTCAGGAAGTTCTCGGCGAACAGCCGCGCGTTCTGCCCGGGCTCGGAACCCTCGACATAGCCGGGCGAGCCGGGCCCGTCGTACGCGATCTCATTGAGGAAGAGCACGTTGGGCGCGATGCGCTGGATGATCTCCGCGAGCGCTTTCAGTCGCGGCTGCGCGGGATCACGCAGGTCGCTTGTGCGCACGTCCTCGAGATTGAACGTCGCGACGCGGATCTCGACCGGCTGCGCGACCGCGAGGGTCTGGAAGCCGCACACGCACAGCACGAGCGAACGAAGCAGTGGAACGCGCACTCGAGACTCCCGACGCTTTGAGGGATGAGAAAGGCGTCCCCGAGTGGACTCGAACCACTGACCGACGGATTAGAAATCCGTTGCTCTATCCTGCTGAGCTACGGGGACGACGCGGAGATTCTAGAGCATGGCGGGAAGGGCGTGCCCGCCCGGAATCTCTACACCTCCAAGGAGAACGCCCGCCCCCGGGATGGGAGCGGGCGTGGAGGGACAAACAGGACGAAGAACAGAGGACGAGCGACGGAGCCCGATCAGCGACGACGGGTCGTGAGCGCGAGGCCCGAGATGCCCAGGAGGGCGATCGAGGCCGGCGTCGGGACGACGACGAACACGCTCGTGCCCGAGGCCTGATCGTTCGCGGTCAGGCGGAAGCTGAACTGGGCGCTGATGTCGTTCACGAGGCCCGGGATCGTGGCGTAGCCCACGGGGCCGGGGAAGTCCTCGTTCGCGTTCGTCGAGCCGTTGGGGTTCACGACGACCAGCGGGCCCTGCACAAGGTTGCTGAACTCGCTGGAAGCGTTGTTGTAGAACGCGGTGTGGTAGTTGCCGCCGGTCTGCAGGCCGGTGAGCGTCGCGCCATTGCCGTTGGAGTCGGTCAGCGTCAGGCCGGCCGATGCGCGGGCATCGGGGTTCAGGTACCCGCCCGGGATCTGGACGGTCGCGGTCGTGAAGGTGAAGACGGTGTCCACCGCGCCCGCCTGCACGACGAAGCTCAGGCCGAGCGGCGATGTGTTGGACGCGCTGAGCGAGCCCTGACGGAGCTGCCCGATCACCTGATTGTTGTTGGTGTCGATGATGTTCTGCGGCACGAAGTTGAACCAGATGAAGGTGCCGTCGGGCTGGAAGAAGCCATCGGTCAGGTCGATCGCCAGCATGCCCGTGCCGTTGGCGTTCGTGGCTTCGATCCAGAGCGCGGTCGGACCAGTGATCCCAGCCGACGCCGCGCCAGCCATCGCCGCGAGCGCGATGAAGCCGTTGCGAAGGACCTGGGCATTCATGATGCCATCCATGGGGTCTCTCTCCCTCGTACCAGTGCGATGCGTACCTGCCGGGCCCGAATCTCCACAGTCGGGCCCGGGAGGACGTGGAACGATTCAGCGACGACGACGACCGGCGACGAGCACGCCCGCGCCGAGCAGGAGGCCGCTCGCGGGGGTCGGAACGACGACGGTGAAGACGCTCGTGCCCGTGGCGAGTGCGTTCTGGCTGAGCGTGAACGTCCAGCGGGCCGAGATGTCATCCACGGAGCCGGCGATGCCCTGCGTGCCCGCGATGGGGAAGTCCTGGGAGTAGGAATTGGTCGAGAAGGGCAGCGTCGTCAGCGGGCTGCTCAGGAGCTGAGCAAACTCGCTGGTCGAGGTGTTGTAGAACGCGGTGTACGCCTGACCACCCAGACCGTTCGGGGTGTAGGTCGCGCCATTGCCCGAGAGGTCGGTGACGGAGACCGCCGCGCTCGCGACGCCGACGGGATTGTTGAGCTGCGCGAAGCTGACGAGCGCCGAGTTCACCGTGAAGACGCTGTTCTGCTGCGCGGAGAACACGTTGAAGTTCACGATGACCTCGGGATCCTCGAAGATCTCGATGCGCGTGCGGTCACTGCCCGTTCCGCGGCGGAGCTCGATGCCGCTCGCGATCTGGATGTCGCTCGAGGGCTCCCACCAGAAGTGCGCGGGATCGTTCGGATCCTGCTGCAACTGCTCGCGATCGAGCGACCAGGTGGTGCTGCCACCCTCCCAGCTCACATCGATCGAGAGCACGTTCTGCGAAATCCCGGCCTGAGCCAGGCCGGCGAACGCCGCGACGGCGGCGCCAACGAGCGCGAAGCGATAGTGCTGGTTCATTCGTCGTCCCTCTCTTCAAGGCCCGACGCTCTCGCGCCGCGCACGTCCATTCCCTCACCCCACGAGGCAGCGAGGAACTCTCCTATGAAGCCGATCCGAGGGGATCTCTCCCTTCGATCGTTTTTACTGCAAACAGTATCGGACATGCCCGGAGGCCGTGTCAAGCCCCTACCTGCCGAAAAGTACCGAGAGGCCGATAAAGATCCGGTTATGCACACCTCAGGCCGGGTCGCATCCGAACAAAACCAAACATACACCAAACGCAAAGAACGCGCATAGCTTTGGCGAGGATCGTGCTCAGGCATTGCCGAACGCCCCTCCGCCCAATAATCTGTGGGATCGACGATCCGCGTGCGGAAACAAGCCCGCCGACGGAGGGAGAGATCTCGTGCTGACACGCGGCACCCCGCGAGGGCGAGCGGCTTCGGGTGCGCCCCGGCGACACCAGGGCCGATATGCCATCGCCACAAGGGCGGGTGTGTTCCTCTTCGGGCTCGCGACTCTCGTCGCGCCCGCCCATGCCCAGCAGGCCGACGACGGGTGCTGCGCGCCGAGCGTCGATCAGTTCGCCAACTTCGACGCGGGCGTGCTCGTCCGTCTTTCACGAAGCGGCGCCACCACCACCAGCCAACTGCATGCGTGG
The DNA here is from genome assembly GCA_034004365.1 of Phycisphaerales bacterium. Classification (GTDB taxonomy): domain Bacteria; phylum Planctomycetota; class Phycisphaerae; order Phycisphaerales; family UBA1924; genus JAVEWV01. The sequence goes on along the minus strand of JAVEWV010000011.1, from coordinate 104,676 downwards.
GCGCAGGCGCGCGGCCTTTCCGCACGCCCATCCCTGCAGTTCGAGCCCGCGGACGCGATCCTCACGAACGCCCTGGCCCTGCGGCGCTACTACATCCTCACGTCCACCACGAGCACGCCCGCATGGACGCTCGCCGCTGGCATCGAATCCGACCTTCCCGGCGTCGTGCTCGCGGAACGCGTCGCGGTGGGGGGGCAGACCGAAGCGCCACTTCCCAATGATCCACTCTTCTCGCAGCAGTACGGCATGCACAACGTGGGCCAGGAGATCAACGGCGTGCCGGGCGCCGTCGATGCCGATGTCAATGCGCCCGAGGCGTGGGCCGAGCTCCCCTCCGATCTCGCGCCCATCACGGTCGCCATCCTCGACGCCGGCATGAGCCTCATGCACACCGAGTTCGCCGGCCGCATCCTCCCCGGGCACAACACCACCATCAACGGCTCACCCAACGACGCGTCCGACTACATGAACGGGCATGGCACGCACTGCGCTGGCATCCTCGCCGCGAGCGGCAACGACGCTTCGGGCGTGAGCGGCATCGCCTGGACGCCCAGCATCCTGCCCGTCAAGGTCGCAACCCCCGTCGGCTCGACGAGCGGCACGTGGCTCGGCAATGGCATCATCTGGGCGGTCGATCACGGCGCCCGCGTGCTCAGCATCAGCCTGGGCCTGACCTCGGGCGATGCGTTCCTTGAGTCCGCGATCGCCTACGCCGACGCGCACGGCTGCCTCATCGTCGCGAGCGCGGGCAACGAGAACGCCGGGCCCGTGCTCTATCCCGCGAAATACCCCTCCGTCATGGCGATCGGCGGGACCAACAACCGCGACCTCGTCGCGGGATTCTCGTCGGTCGGGCCCGAGATCGACGTCGTCGCACCGGGCTGGCTGATCCTTTCCACCGCCGACTACTTCTGGGATCCCAACACGTACGAGTCCCGCTCCGGAACCTCGATGGCCGCGCCCCTCGTCGCCGGCATCGCCACGCTCCTGTTCCAGATCGAGCCGAACCTCACGCCCGCCGAGGTCCGCCAGATCATCCGCGACACCGCGCGTGACATCGGCGCGCCGGGCTTCGACGAAGCCGCGGGCTACGGGCGCGTCTGCGCCAACGCCGCCGTCGCACGCGTGCTGGGCGGCGACGATCCCGATCCGCCCACGCCCGCCGAGGGCGACGCCGCGACGCCCGTCTTCGACTGCGCCGACTACAACCTCGACGGCTCGGTCGACTCCAACGACTTCATGGATTTCCTCAACGGCTACGCCTCGGGAGCGCAGTCCGCGGATCAGGACGCAGACGGCGCACTCACCCCCGACGACGTCCACCACTTCATCCACAAGCTCTGGCAGGGATGCGGGGCCAACGGCGAGTATGGCCCCACGCCGACCTCACGCTGAGCACATCACTCAGAGCGTCGATCGCACGTGCAGCTCCTGGAGCTGCGCCGCATCCACCACGTTCGGAGCCTGCGACATCAGGTCCGCGCCGTTCTGCGTCTTGGGGAACGCGATCACGTCGCGGATGTTGTCCGTCCCGCACAGGTGCATCACCAGGCGGTCGAGCCCGAACGCGATCCCGCCGTGCGGCGGCGCGCCGAAGCGCAGCGCGTCGAGCAGGAAGCTGAACTTGACCTGCGCCTCCTCGCGCGTCAGCCCGAGCAGGTCGAAGACCTTCGACTGCACGTCCTGGCGGTGGATACGGATCGAGCCGCCGCCGACCTCGCTCCCGTTGCAGACCATGTCGTAGCCCGCGGAGACGATCGCCTCGACCTCGTCGCGGCCCTCGCTCTTCGCGTTCATGAACCGCTCGATCTGGTCCGGGCGCGGCGCCGTGAACGGGTGGTGCAGGGCGTAGTACCGCCCCGACGCTTCGTCGAACTCGAACATCGGGAAGTCGACGACCCACAGGAAGTTCAGCTTGTTCTGGTCGATCAGCCCGAGGTCGCGCGCAACCTTCAGACGCAGCTCGCCCAGCGCCTTCGTGCACACGCCGTACGAGTCCGCCCCGAACAGCACCACGTCGCCCACCTCGAGCCCGAGGCGCTCGACCAGCGCCGCGCGGATCGGCTCGAGGAACTTCGTCGCGCCGCCCTCAAATCCCGCAGCGGTGACCTTCGCGAAGGGGAGCCCGCCCGCGCCGAATCCCTTGACGAACTCGCCGTACGCATCGGTGACCTTGCGCGTCATCTTCTCGCCCGCGCCCGGCACGCGGATCGCCTTGACGACGCCGCGCCGCTTCGCGAGCGCGTCATGGAACACCTTGAACTCGGTGCCCTTCGCGAGGTCCGAGACGTCGACCAGTTCCAGCCCGAAGCGCGTATCGGGGCGATCGATCCCGTACCGGTCCATCGCCTCCTGGTAGCTGATCCGCGGGAACGCGCCGATGTCGACGCCTTTGATCTCCTTCCAGAGCACCCGCGCGAACCCCTCCATCGTCTGCATGACGTCCTCACGCTCGACGAAGGACATCTCAAGATCGATCTGCGTGAACTCCGCCTGGCGGTCCGCACGCGGGTCCTCGTCGCGGAAGCATCGGCAGATCTGCAGGTACCGATCGCACCCCGAGATCATCAGGATCTGCTTGAAGAGCTGCGGGCTCTGAGGCAACGCATACCACATGCCTCCCTGCAAGCGCGACGGCACGAGGAAGTCACGCGCGCCCTCGGGCGTCGAGCGGCACAGGATCGGCGTCTCGATCTCGAGGAACCCGTTCGCGTCGAAGTAGTCGCGCGCGCACTTCGCCACCCGGTGCCGCGTCCGCAGGATCTGCTGCATCTCGACCCGGCGAAGGTCCACGTAGCGGTGCTTGAGGCGAACCTCCTCCGCCGGAAGCCCCTCGGGGTCCTCGGGCAGGAAGGGCGGCTTGTCCGTCTTCGAGAGCAGCTCGAACGACGAGACCACGACCTCGACCTCGCCCGTCGCGATCTTCTTGTTGGGCGTGCCCGCGCGCACGCGCACGACGCCCTTCGCCGAGATGACGTCCTCGTTGCGGGCCTTGCGCGCCGCCTCGATCACCTCCGCGGGCGCGGAATCGCTCTCCAGAACGAGCTGCGTGACGCCCTCGCGGTCGCGCACGTCGAGGAACACCAGCCCCTCACCGAAGTGCCGGTAGGCGTTCACCCAACCCGACAGCACGACTTCCTTGCCCGCGTCCGACGCGCGCAGCTCACCGCACCGATGCGTCCGCTTCAGCATGGCTGACCATTCCCGCCCCGCCCGCGCCCCGGCGTGATCGTCCGCAACACGCGTCCGAACGCGCCGCCTCGCGCAAGCGGGTGCGATGGTAGGCGGCGGGCCCGTCCGCTCCGCCCCCGATCTCAGGCCAGATCACAGGCCAGAACTCAGCCCCGGACTCAGGCCGCGCGCAGCCCGAAGTCGGGCACATAGCCGAACACCGCCTCGACGACCAGGTCCGCGACCGACGCCCAGTCCTCCGCGTGCTCGTTCGTCCAGACGATCCCGTTCTGGAGGCAGAGCTCCTCGATCGTCGCCAGCATCTCGCGCCGCGCCACGATCGTCAGGGCCGAGGTCGCCCGAATGCCGCCCAGCTCCGGGCCCGTCAGCACGTTCCGCACCGACTCGACCATCCCCGCGTTCCGCACCACGAGCCGCAGCGCCGCGCAGATCGCCGGCACCTTCTTGTCGAGGTCCACGCCCGCGGGCAGCACCGTCCCGGTCCAGCGCAGGCGATCGATGAACCGGCACGCGATGTTGTGCCCGTCCTGCGAGATCCGCTCGAACGAACGCAGGATGCCCTCGGCCCGAATCGCTTCCATGGCGTGCCTCCGCGCGATCGGGAACACCCCGCGGCCTCGTGCCGAGGACATTCCCGGACCGTGTGGAGGGACGTATCGACGCCGCGAGGGCGCAACTTCAGCCCGAGCGGCTCGCCCGCCAAGTTTCCGTCACACCGAGGAAGCCGACCGAGGGACTCAGCCCTTCCAGGGGCGGATGCCGGGCCCCGTGTACGCCGCGACCGGACGGATCAGGCGGTTGTTCGCGTGCTGCTCCATGATGTGGGCGCACCACCCGCTCATGCGCGACGCCACGAAGATCGGCGTGTACTGCGGCACGGGGATGCCCATCGTGAAGTACGTCAGCCCGCACGGGAAGTCGACGTTCGGGTGGATCTGCTTCTTGTCGAGCATGATCTTCTGCACCCGCTCGCCCAGCTCGAACCACTTGACGAACTGCGTCCGCTCCTTCTCCGCGAGCTTGCGTCCCAGCGCGTGCAGGATCGGGGCCCGATGGTCCCCGTTCTTGTACACCCGGTGCCCGAAGCCCATGAGCTTGCGCTTCTCGACGAACGCCCGCTCCATCCACTCGTCGACCATCGCGCTCTGGCGGTTCGCCTCGCCCACGTCGCGCATGATCTCGCGGAGCATGTCCATCGCCGCCTCGTTCGCGCCGCCGTGCAGCGGGCCCTTGAGCGCCGCGATCGCGCCCGTCACCGCGCCGTGCATGTCGCTGAGCGTCGCCGCGATCACGCGCCCCGTGAACGTGCTGGCGTTGAAGTCGTGCTCGGCGTACAGGATCAGCGACACGTCCATCACCCGCGTGAACTCCGCGCTAGGCTTCTCGCCCGAGAGCAGGTACAGCAGGTTCGCCGCGTGCGAGAGCTTCGCGTCGCCCCCGGTCTGCACGCCGACGATCTCGCGCCCGTCGATCACGTTCTGCATGTGCCCGATGATCGTCGGGACCTTCGCCAGGAGCCGCTTGCTCTTCCGCAGGTTCGCCTCGGGCGAGTTGTCCTGGCTGTCCGCGTCGAGGTTGCCCAGGAGCGACACCGCGGTGCGCACCACGTCCATCGGCACCGCGCTCCCCGTCGCGAGCGCGGGCTTCATCGAGCGGATGTACTCGACCACCGGCCCGGGCAGGGCGCGGTTCGCCACCAGCTCGTCCCTGAAGAACTGCAGCTCCTTGGCGTCGGGCTTGTGCCCCACGAGCAGCACGAACGCGACCTCCTCGAACGTCGCGTTCTCCGCGAGGTCGTGGATCTCGTACCCGCGGTAGATCAGCTTGTCCTGAAGCACGCTCGCGATCGCGGTCTCGCCCGCGGAGATGCCCTCGAGCCCAGCGCCCGCCACCTTGGTCCCGCCCTTCGCCGCCGTCGCCGTCGACATCTTCGCGTCCTCCCTGCTGCTTGCGATGCGTGCCCGCCCGCGGACGCCGGTATTCGTCGCGTCCGTCGCGGAAAGGCATTCTACGCGCGACGCCTCACTCCGAGCCGATCTCGCGGATCAGCACGTTCGCGAACTGCACCGGGTTCCCGTGCATCTGCAGCGCGATCGGCCCCTCCGCCGCCACGCCGGGCAGCCGGGCCTCCTCGATCACCCGCTCGCCATTGAGGTCCACCGTCAGGCGATCTCCGACCATCCGGATCCGGAATCGGTTCCACTGCCCCAGCGGCGCGTCCGCCTTCTTCCGGGGCGTCACGCCCGCCCGCACGTCCGCCGGCATCTCCAGGTCCGTGCGATACCCGTACACCTCGCCGCTCCCGATCCCCCAGCACCACATATTCACCTGGCTCTTGCTGCTCCCGCGCAGGTACACGCCGCTGTCGCCCGCCTCCTGCACCAGTTCCGTCGCGTCGCTCCCGTCCGCGTTCTTCTTGACCGTGCCGTCGCGCAGGATCACCGGGCGCGCCACCTCGCTCGCCGGACCCGTCCAGCGCCAGTCCACGATCAGCTCGAAGTCCTTGAACGAATCGCTCGTCCACAGGTCCGCGCCCTGACCATCGAACACGATCGCGTTGTCCGCCGCCTGCCAGTGCCCCTCGTGCTCCGGACCGAACTTCCACCCCGTGAAGTCCATCCCGTTGTAGAGCGGCCTGAACCCCTCCGCGACGTCGCACGTCCGCTCCTTCGGGATCGCATCGCTCCCGGGACGCTCCCACAAACGGATGTTGCGGAACTGCACCTCCGTCCCCTCGCTCTCGAGCGCGATGTACCCCCTGCATGGTGACGTGTCCCGCCCGCGCGTCACGGCCTTCCCGTTCACCGACAGCGTGATCACGCCGTCCACGCACTCCACGCGGTAGTGGTTCCACATGGGCGACGGGTTCATCCGCTTCTCGGTCGGGAACGCGCGATTGCTCCCCTTGCGGCCGTTCTCCGCCGTCATGGTCGTGCCGAAGATCGGGAACACGTCGCCATCGCTCGTGTACCCATCGCCCTCCGCGCCGTCCATGACCTGCACCTCGACCGCCCGCGTGAAGGGCGAGCCCCTCGCCGGCACCGGATCGGCATGCACGAACAGCCCCGCGTTCCCGCCCTGCACCATGTGCCGCCACTCGAGCTCGAGCACGTAGTTCCCGTACATCTCCTCCGTGCGCAGCAGCCCCACCGGCTTGCCCGTGCACACGATCACCGGCGTGCCCGTCTCGTCCTCTTTCACGCGCCACGTGCTCTCGGCCGTGTTCATATTGAACCAGCCCGAGAGATCGCGACCGTTGAACAGCTCGATCGCCCCTTCCTCGCGCGAGCGGTACGCCGCCAGCTCCGCCTCCTGGTCATTGCTCCACCTGCCGAAGCGCCAGTCGTCCGTGCGGAACGCCTCCGCCGGGAGCCCCTCGCCATTGACGAGGTTCGCGTCGGGCGTCATCGAGAACGCGTACCGCACCGCCTCCGGCGAGCGCACCGCATCGCACTCGACGATGAGCGAGCCTCCGCCGCTGATTCCGTCGTTCGTTTCGACCCGTGCCGTCGCCGGATAGAACCGCCTGTCCTTCCCCGCCACTTCGAACCCGCGAACGTCCTTCGAGCCGTCGCTCGTCGTCATGCCCGACGCGTGCGACATGATGACGCGCACTCGCCCGCCATCGATCGCCTCCATCTGCGCGAACACCGGCCCGCGATCCTCGATCCTCCGCTCATACTTCTCGAGCAGCGCGATCCGCGCGAGCCGCTCGCCCACCGTGCGCTTGTCCTTGGGATGGATGTCCTGCGGGTTGCCCACGTCGAGCGTCGTCGCCATGCCGACGCCCTTGACGCCGCTGCCCACGCGCGACTGCGCCTCGCGCAGCATCGCCGTCTCGCCGCGGTCCTGGATGTACCGGAACGGCGCGATCTGCGCGAACGCGAACACCATCCTGTCATCGCCGAACCGCGCCCGCCAGTCAGCGATCATCGCCCCGAACAGGTCGGCGTACTGGTGCCAGTTCCCGCGATTGCTCTCGCCCTGGTACCAGATCACCCCCGCGACGCGCATCGGCGTCAGCGGCGCCATCATCGCGTTCCACAGCGCCGTCACCGTGTTCGCGCCCACGTCCACGCCCGTCGGTATCGCCGGCAGGCTCCCCATCGCGCTCCCCGCGCGGTACCGCCATTCCCCCGCAAGCGAGACCGCCCCGCCCACCGACGCATCCGCCGGCGCGAGCCGCATCTGCTCCTTCTTCCCGTTGATCCCGCCCGGCCCCGCCGTATCGAGCATCCGCACGCACACGACGTTCTTCCCCGCGCGCAGCACGCCCGCCGGCACGTCGTACCGACGCGCCATCCCCCAGCGCCCGTCCTCGCGCGTCGAACCGACGTGCACCCCATTCACCCACGCGTCGTCGCGATCATCGATCGGCCCGAGCTCCAGCACCGCCGCCTTCCCCGCCCACGCCGCGCCGAGCTCGACCTCCCGCCGGAATCGCACCACGCCGTCGAACGAGCCCATCCCGTCCGCACCGAGCGTCTGAGGCAGCTCCATCTCCTTCCACACCGACGCGTCGTACGCATCGCCCGTCCAGCCGTCCACGCGGTCGCGCGCGTCCAGCCCGTCCCACCATCTGTCCTGAGGAGACTTCGCCGCATCGCCCCGCGTGTTGGGATCGCGCATCGCCGCGATCGATTCCATCTCGCCCGACACGTGCGCGAACGGCCTGAGCGCCCGCTCGCTCATCCACGCCTCGATCCGCGTGCCGCCCCAGTCGCTCTGCACGATCCCCACCGGCACGCCCAGCTCACGCCGCAGCTCGCGCGCGAAGTGGTACGCCACCGCGCTCATCTTCGGCGCCGCCTCGGGCGAGCACGCGACCCACGCGCCGTTCAGATCGATCCGCTCGTGCAGCGAGATCTCGTTCTCCACCTGGAAGAACCGGATCTGACCATCCGTCGCGCCCGCCGCGGTCTCCGCCGGGTCCGCCGACCACGCGATGGGCCACTCCATGTTCGACTGCCCCGACGCGATCCACACCTCGCCCACCAGAACGTCGCGCAGCACGACGCTCGTATCGCCCGCGATCGTCAGCGTGAACGGCCCGCCCGCCTCGGGCGTCGCGAGCATCACGCTCCACACGCCGCCCTCGTTCGCGACGCCCTCCGCCGCGTTGCCCTCGCCCGCCCACGAGCCCGCGACGCGGACCTTCTCGCCCGGGCGCGCCCAGCCCCATACGTGCGCCCCGCCGCGCTGCAGCACCATGCCGTCGCCGAACACCGTCGGCATGCGAACGTCGGCGAGGGTGACACCAGACAAACAAGACGAGCCGATTGCCAGGAACTTTGCGAAGCGAGCAACAGAGCCGCACGCACGCATCGGATACTTAATCAGGTTCATCGCAGACTCCATCACTGCGCAGAATCTCGCGCAATAATTCCAATTCTCCAGCTTGGTATAGATTCTTTAAACTCTGCCATCTTCTTGCAGCACAAAGCGATGCGTCATCACAAGGCGTGCCATCGCCGCGAACCCATTCAATTCGAGCCGGCTCACCTAGGCTTCCCGATCGCAACTGGCCGAAGCACAAGTCCGGGTGGTCGATGGTGTTCAGCGGATAGTCGGCACACGGATTGAGAACGCAGCAGGTCTTGGCGAGTGGAAAATTGCGACTGTCATCTATCGTCCCGAATCCGGCAAGGACGACTCCCGAGAGATGACCTATCGACGACTGTCCTTTCTCATCGAAGAACACGCTGCTCTTCAGAGACCAAGCGGAGTGCGGCTCCGAGGCCTCGCCGGTTTCGGGATCGAAGCTCCCCCGAATCACTCTCTGGCCGAGAAGCAGCTCTTCCAGTTCCAATGAACCGAGGCAGATATGCGTAACTTCAAAGTGGAGCGTGCCAATCATCAACATACAAGGAAGCTTGTGCCCCTTTAGCTGAGGGGCTTTGTCTCCGATTTTCTCTCGAACCGAACGCGTTATGAGCGAGTAAAAGATTGGGCCACTCGGACGCCCACCCACCAAGCCCGTCTTTGTGTCAAGCTTCGCTGTAGTAAGCGCGCTCACTTCAACGAGCACCGGACCGGAAGGAGTCTTCCAAAGAAAATCGACCCCCCCTTGCCCAGGGATCTCGTTCAGTTCGACTTCATGCCTGCTCGCGAGCCAATCCCAGCAGACCGCCTCCACCACCGCACCTTCACGAGATCCATTGTCAGTGGAATTGAGTCTTGTTGCCCACTCTTTGCATGCCCGAGGCGATTGGTGGTCAAGCCAACAGGCATAACTGTTCAGGGAATCTCTGTACAACTCAAGTGGGGGAGCACTCGAGCGTGCGGCGGACCCATCTGGCCATGCGGCGGATGCCATGATGGGAGTCTACATTCACCGCCACTCCCACGCCGTCCCCGGCGTGTACCCCAGCAGGCGGTACAACTCCTGACGCGTCAGCATCTCGCCCAGCAGCGGCTCGGCCGTCCCCTGCTCCTTGAGCGTCGCCAGCGCCCGCGTCACCGCGCCCATCGCGATCCGCAGCAGCGTCACCGGATAAATCACGCAGTCGTACCCCATCGCCGCGAACTCGCTGAGCGGGATCATGGGCGTCTTGCCGAACTCGGTCATGTTCGCGAGCAGGTAGAGCGATCGCTTCCCGCCCCGCGCGCCGCCCTTCAGAGCCCCGCCCTTGAGGGCTTTGGCAACCTCCGCGAACTCCTCGCGCGTCCGCAATCCCTCCGGAAAGATCATGTCCGCCCCGGCCTCGATGAACGCCCGCGCCCGCGCGATCGCCGCGTCCACGCCCTCGACGCCCGCCGCGTCCGTTCGTGCGCACACGACGAAATCGCCGCCCGTCGCGTCATCGCTCGCCTTCCGCGCCCACTCTACTTTCTCGACCATGTGGTCCGTCGCGACCAGCGCCTTGCCGTCGAGGTGCCCGCACCGCTTCGGGAACTGCTGGTCCTCGATGTGCAGCCCCGCGGCCCCCGCGCGTGCGTATTCGACGACCGTCCGGCGCACCATCTCCGCCTCGCCGAACCCCGTGTCCGCGTCCGCCAGCACGGGCAGCCCGCTCGCCCGCGCCACCTCGCCGATCACCTTCGCGAACTCATTGAGCGTCAGCACGCCGACGTCCGGCACGCCCGCGCCCGCCGTCGTCGCCGCGCCGCTGACATAGCACGCGTCGAACCCCGCGTCGCGGATCGCGATCCCCGCGAGCGCGTTGAACGCGCCGGGCATCGCGACGCACCCCGCGTCCATCAGCGAACGAAGCCTCGCACCCGATGACACCGCTCGCTCCATCGCCGACTCCCGCTCGTCGCCCATGCCACATCACGCGATCAGTACCGCGGCACGCCCGCGTCCACCGCCACGCTCCAAAGGTCAATCCCGCCCGCCACGCTCATCGCCCCCGCGATGCCCTTCTCGCGCAGGATCGCCGCCCCCTGCAGCGACCGCCGCCCGTGGTGGCAGATCACCAGCACGTGATCCGCGTCGTCGAGCGCCTCGATGTCGTCCGCACGCTCGCGCAGCGAACCGAGCGGCGCGAGGATCGCCCCCTCCACCCGCGCCGTCTTCCACTCCGACTCTTCGCGCACGTCGATCAGCACCGCGCCCTCGCGCAGCAGCCGCGCCGCTTCCCGCGGCGTGACCTCCCAGTCCTCATGCAGCGGCATGCCGGGCGGCATCCCCCGATCGTCGAGATCGAGCGCGGGCCCGCTCAATTCAGCCTCGCCTCCGCGTCGTCCACCACCTCACGAGCCGTCCGCTTCGGGAGGTTGTGCCAGCGCTCGTACGCGTCCGCCGGGCTCCACGCCACGTCCCACTGAGGCGTCACGAATGCCCGCACCGGCAGCAGGAAGAAATCCCCGATCGCGCGGAGCGGCGCGTACAGCCCCTCGACCGCCTGCCCGTCCGTGTTGCCCGCCTCGAGCACGCTGTCCAGCGTGGGGTATGCCCCGCTCGCGCGCCACGTCTTTCCATACCGGTACGGCGACACGCCCCGCGGACGGTGCGCCACGCCATCGACCGGCACCATGAACTCGTCAACCTCCCACTCGGTGCGATCGAGCGAGAACAGCGTCGGCTCGTCCTGCACGAGCGGAGGCGGCTCGAGCGTCGACGCCACCCGGGGCACGATCGTGTACGCGCCGGGCGTCATCGCCTCATCGTCCAGCACGGGCCCGATCGACACGCGATCGTTCTGCTTCGTCTGGCACCCGCCCGACGCCAGCGCGCCCGCGACGATCGCCGCGACCACACCCAGCCTTGCCCCACGGACGAACCTCGACGCCGAACCGTGCTCGCTCATGCCTCCAGCGTATCCCCGCTCTCGTGCTCGGGCCCAATCGCGTGCTCAGACCCGATCGCATGCTCAGAGACGCCCCGGGCCTGAGCCACCGCGCGCCGGGCGATCCGGACGCACTCGTCCGCCTCGATGCCCCGCCTTCCCAGGGCCGCCGCCACGCGCCGCACGCTCGCCGCTGCGTCACCCCGACCATCCTGTCGAACGTCCCGCCGGGCCCTCGACAGCGCGAACGCGTACAACGCATCCTCGCCGCCCGCGCCCTCACCATCGAGCTCGTCCCGCGCCGCGTCGCCCCGCCCCGAGAGCCCCGCCCGATCGAGCCCGCGTTCGAGCAGTTCCTCGCCCACCGGCCCGCCGCGCGCCAGCCGCCGCGCCACCGACCGCGCCGCCGCGTCGTCGTCCACGAGCCCCGCCTCGCGCAAACGCGCGATCGTCCGCTCGACCGCCTCACGCACGAGGTCCGCATCGCTCCCCCGCTCGAGCGCACGCTCCAGCCGCTCGCGCAGGTCCGCCTCGCTCCGCATCGAGCGCGAGAGCAGCGTCATCGCCCGCCCCCGCGCCCGCTCGGCCTGCTCCTCGATCTCGACCTCCCGCGCGAGTCCCCCCGACCACTCGACGCCCTCACGCACCCCCGCCCGGGCCGCCGCCCCCGCGCTCGCCCGCGCGACGACCTTCCCGCCGACCACGATCGCGACCCGTGCCCCCCTTGCGCGCACGCCCTCCACGCGACCGAACTCCGCGCCCGCGCCGAACAAGCCGTCTTCATTTTCAGAAGCGTCCACCCACGCAGCCTATCGCGCTCCGCACGCCCTCGCGCCAGCCCGCAGCGACTTACGCCCGCGTCCGCTCATCAAGCGTTGAAAGGTACTGACGGATCTCCGACACAGCCTTCTGATCGCGCGCGTGCTTCGCCGCATCGAGCCCCGCACGCAGCGTCGTCGCCGTCCCCGCCGCGTCGCCCATTCGCTCCTGCACGCGCGCCTTGTGGTAGTACGCGTAGCAGTACGCCGCATCGACCGCGATGCACCGATCGTAATACTCGATCGCCCGATCCAGATTCCCCGCCTTCGCGTGCTCCTGCGCAAGCCCGTACAGCACGAACGCATCGTTCGGCTCGACCTTCAACAAGCGTTCGAGCTGCTCGATCGAGGGCATCGCCACAAGGTATCGGCACACCATCCCCGTGTCACGACATCCCGCTGCATCATGCCAGGTCTTTGCGCGTTCTTGCCATCGACATTCTCATCGTGATATGCCCTTTTCTCCGCTCACCCGCCACCGCCACGCACGAATCTGGTGCCCATGAGCCCGTCCGGACACACCATTCCCGCCCCGAACGCCCCCCCGGCTATATTCCGCCATGAGCCACAACATCACCACCGTCGCCGTCGTCGGAGCAGGCCAGATGGGCGGCGGCATCGCCCAAGTCGCCGCCACCTCCGGTTTCCGCACCATCGTGACCGATTCCTTCCCCGGCGCCATCGACAAGTGCCGCGCCCTGCACGACAAGCTCCTCGCCCGCGCCGTGGAGAAGCAGAAGCTCACCCAGGCCGACGCCGACGCCGCCAGGTCCCGCATCACCTACGCCCCCTCGCTCGACGCCGCGGCCCAGGCCGACATCGCCATCGAGGCGATCGTCGAGGACGCCGCCGCCAAGCGAGACATCTTCAAGAAGCTCGCCGCCATGCTCCCCGCCGGCAGCATCCTCGCGTCGAACACCAGCAGCATCAGCATCACCGAGCTCGCCGCGGCGGTGGGCGAGCGTGCCCCCTCCTTCATCGGCATGCACTTCTTCAACCCCGTCCCCGTCATGAAACTCGTCGAGGTCATCAAGGGCCTCGCGACCAGCCCCGAGACCACCGCCCGCACCATCGCGCTGGCCGAGGCGATGGGCAAGACCGCCGTCCCCGCGAACGACCGCCCGGGCTTCGTCTCGAATCGCGTCCTGATGCCCCTTATTAATGAGGCCTTCTACGCGTGGATGGAGGGCGTCGCCGATCCCGAGCACATCGACGAGATCATGAAGCTCGGCTGCAACCACCCCATGGGCCCCCTCCGCCTCGCCGACTTCATCGGGCTCGACACCTGCGTGCACATCATGAACGTCCTCGCCGACGGCCTGAACAACGACCGCTACCGCGCCTGCCCGCTGCTCAAGCAGCTCGTCGTCGCGGGACGGCTGGGCGACAAGGCCGGGCGGGGGGTGTACGAGCATTCGAGGTAGCCAATGCCATGCGCACACTCAAGCACGCTCACATCATGATTCTCTCTGTCTTGTGCATTGCGATCGCACGCGATTCAGCGCACGCGCAGCAGATGCCCTCTGCGGGGTTCTATGAGCGGGCGGCTGCGCGCGCCGAGTCGATCTTCGGCAAGGACGACAACGGCTGGGCCGCGTTCGAGGCCGCGATCGTGGATTATGCCGAGTATCAAGAGCGGATCGACGAGCCCACGCGAGAGAATGAGGACTTCGAGCAGTGGCTCAGCATCCAGCTCGATGCGCTTCGCTTCGGGGAGTATCCACGGCCCGGGCTTGAGCGCGCGGAGGCATTCCTTCGAAGCGACGAAACAACCCTGCACCTCAAGCAAATCGACGAGGCCTTGCGATCGCCGACCGTCTTTCGACCTTGGGACGCCTCCGTGACCGTCTACGATTCGTGGAGCAACGCGTCGCACGCCCTCATTGGACGATCGCGACAAACAGTGGCCGCAAGCACGGCGCAGATTCGTCTTGCCGCGGCCAACAAACGGAGCGAGGAGATTCCCGAGCATGTCCGCCGCTGCTTGCTCCTGGCGCGAGCGATGTCCAGCCGCGGACTTATGATCGACTGCTTGCTCGTCACGTCGCAAGAGATGCGGCTGAATCAGGAATTGCGCACACTTGTTGTGGAAATCCTGCTCGACGAGGTCACGCTGCGAGGCGTAATCAACGCGATCGACCAGACACCGCCGGTCATTCCCTTTGAGATGGTGCTCGAGTCCGAGCGGGACTTCTGCATGGCGACATTCGTGGAGTTCGCGAAGGAGAACGGCTGGAAAGCCCGACCCAAGAAAGAGGCCAAGTTCATCGACGAGGTTTTCGCCACCAGCATTGAGCTCGCCCGCAACCCGCGCCGTGGGCGCGCGGCCAGCGAGTCCATGATGCAGTTCGCGATGCGAGGCCTCGCCGGCACCAAGAACCAGCGGCAGGCGCGCGAGTCGCTCGTTGGAAGCGTGAATCAAGTGCTGGACATGGACCGCACGATTCGATTCGATCGCGCCGCAACCCGCGCCATGCTGCTGATCGCTCTGCATCGCGCACAGACCGGCGAATGGCCGCAGACGATCGAGGGCCTCGCCATCCCTGAGGATCCGATCGCGAATCGACCGTTCGTCTATCGCCGCACGCCCGATGCGGAGGCTCCATTCATCCTCTACTCGGTGGGCAGCGACGGCATCGACAACGGGGGCAAGGAGAAGCGCGGCGATGCGTGGGACATGCCCACGCCGGACGATGAGGGTTTCGACTTCGTTGTGAGCAAGGCAAGGCTGCCTTATACGCCATCGGACAGTCTCTTCCCATTGAAGATGCCCTCGGGTGGTGACGCCTCCGAAGACGATTCCGGCGAGTGACCCTCGTTTCGGGACGTTTGCGGCGATCGCATCCACGCATACGATCGCCCGACACGGGGGATAATCCTTGACGTACGTACGCACGCCTGGACAACTCATCCGCCGCCTGGCCATCGCTGCTGTCGCGATCGTCGTGCTCACGGCTGTCGCGTGGATCGTCGCGGGGTCATCGCTCGGTCGTCAGGTCGCTCTCGCCGAACGCGAGCGTCCCGCACGCGACGCGTGGGCGCTGCACGCCCTCGCGCATTCCCCGCAGGGCGCCGCCACGTCTTCCTGTGATCCCTGGAAGCTGATCGAGAAGGCGTATGGCATCCGCGACGAAGTCGAATCGACAGTCCGGGGCGACGCGAGCGCAACCGGAAGCCCGCGTGACAAGCAGTACTTTGACATCATGCTGGCGTACGAAGACCTGCGTGCGAACAAGTATGACTCGGACGAGATCCTCCGCGCGAATCGTGCATTCGAGGGGTTCGATGCGGCGGGGCTGTTCCTCGTCCTCAACGACCTGCGCGACTGCGTCGGAGTGCCCTACGCCCCGATCCGCCCCGCGAACGGCACGCTCGGGGACGTGCTCACGGAAGGACTGGCCCAGAGCGGCGCACTCGCCCGGATCTCCGCGACGCGTGCGCGCGTAGGGCGTGAGTGGCACGAGCCCCTCTGGTTCGAGCAGTCTGCGGGCGCGTGCCTCGCGATCGCCCGAACCATCGCGGCGAGCCCCCGCATGACGGATTACTGGCGCGCCTCAAGCTTGGAGGAACTCGCGAACGACGAGATCCGCAAGGTGCTCGCCTCCCGCCCTACGCAAAGCTGGCACACCGCGATCCGAAGCGCGCTCCGCTCACGCCCGCCGGCCTACGACCTCGCGTACTACCTCGAGGCCGATCGGATCATGATGCTCGACATGCTCTCCGTGTACACGACGGAGGGCGCGTGCCGCATCGATGGCCCGATCGATCTGCTTGGCGACTGGATCAAGAGGGTCGCCGGCCAGAGGTTCAAGGGGACCTACACCCAGAATCGCGACGTTGTGAACGCGTTCTATGACGCGCACATCGCCGTCGTGAGCCAACCGATCCACACTCGCGGGCCCCATCCGGGCCGCCTGCCCGTGCTCATGCGAATGGAGTTGTACAGCGAAGCCGCCGAGTGGGGATCGCCCGACCAGGTCTTCGAGATCATTCGCCTGAATGCCGAGGAGCACGAGGCCAAGCGCCGCGCGATCGAGATCTGGCTCGCGATCGATGAGTATCGGGCCGCAACGGGCGACTTCCCCGATTCTCTCACGCAAGCGGAGCAGCGATTCGCGATCACGCTTCCGCGCGACCCGTGGACGGACAAGCCATTTATCTACAGGAAGGATCCGAGCACGCCGCGTGGCTTCGTCCTCTACTGCACCGGGCCGGACCACGTGGACAACGGTGGCGCCTTCGACACGCTCGTCGAGACCAATCCGAACTACCTGAACATGGCGCCCGGCGATGATTGGGCGTGGCCGAGGCCGCTCGACCAGAACTTCGATGTGGATCCGCTTCGCGGCTCGTCCAGCGAGGAGTAACGCCTCCTCTCCCTCAATCTCCCGCGCAGCGGCTCGCCTTGAACCCCACATCTTCCAAGGGAAGTGGGAGGGGTATGGAGTGGCTCTTCCCTTCTCCTTCGGTCAATCACCCCCGATGCCGGGCAGCACGCCCGGCCGCCTCTCGCGAGGTGGCGTCAGAATCGCGTCCGCCATTCCCCGGTGGCCTGGTAGACTCGA
The DNA here is from genome assembly GCA_034004365.1 of Phycisphaerales bacterium. GTDB lineage: Bacteria > Planctomycetota > Phycisphaerae > Phycisphaerales > UBA1924 > JAVEWV01. Next base: position 87,870 of record JAVEWV010000011.1, on the reverse strand, counting down.
ACCGTGGAGTCACGCAAGAAACGCAGAGCGATGGTCGCCGTGGTCCTCGCCGCGATCTATGTCGTGCTCATCGCGAGTCACCTGCCCGGGCCGACGCGCACGATCCGGATCGCGAACACCACGCCCTACGCCGTGCATTACTCCACGGGGCCGACCGGCTCCGCGGGCACGCTTGGTGTGAGGTCGAGCGGCACGTTCGATCTGCCCGGCTCGATCACGCTCAGCCGTCTCGCCGAGTCGCCCGCCGGGCCCATTCGCCACGAGGCCGTGATCGACTTTGCCGAGGGCAAGATCTCGGTCCACAACACGGGCCAGGCGACCCTCGCCATCCCGAGCGGTCCCAATACCTTCATAACCATGCCACCCGGCGCAGCGCACCAGTTCTACGGCACGGACACCGTCACCATCGATGGCATTGTTGTCACCCACGAGCAGTGATCTGTTCAGCATGTCTGGTGCTCGAACGATCGTCAAAGCGAACGAAGAGCCTCGCACCGACAGTCGGTCCCAAGCGATTGGCGCTGCATATCGACTCCAACCACCTCGGCCCGGTCGCGTGCCTTGAATCTCTCGCATCATTCGAAGGAAGTGGGAGGGGTGTGGGGTGGCTTCCTCTCCTTCTCTTTCTCCACCCGTCTTCCCTGATGCCAAGTGCCCGATTCCTGATGCCTTCTCTCCCCCTGATGCCTCGTGGCTGATCCCTTCGTTCCGCCCTCACCCCACGATCACGAGCGTGATCCCGATCGCCGCCAGCACCCCGAACGCGACGCCCATCTCGCGCAGCAGGCGCCTCGAGCCCAGCATCCCCACCAGCCCGAGCTTCACGCCCATGTTTGAGATCGACGCGAGCACGATCGAGCGCCACGCCTCGCCCGACTCGATCTGTCCCGACCCGGCCAGACGCGCCGACGACAGCGTGATCGCGTCCATGTCCGTCAATCCGCTGACCAGCGCCACCGCATACAGCCCCGCCGTCCCGACCTCCTCGCGCACCACCGCGGCGACCAGCAGCACCGCCGCATAGATGCCCGCGAAGATCAGCGCGGGGCGCAGCTCCGCGGGATTCCCGCTCTGCGGGAGTTCGGGTGCTTCCCCGCGGACGGCCCGCCAGTACACCCATCCGGCAACACCGAGCGTCGCGAGCAGCATGATGCCGACGGGCCACCCGATCGCCATGAACTGCTCGCCCGCAACGGCCCCGATCTCGATCAGGACCCGCACGTACATCACGCCCGTCGCGATCAGCAGGACCGCCGCGGCGGTGGTGCCCGTGCCGTCAACCTCGCGGCTCTGTCGCGCAACGGCGCCGGTGGTCGCGGTGCTGGAGATGAGCCCGCCCAGCACGCCCGCGACGAGCGTGCTGGCCCGCTCGCCCATCGCCCGGCGAAGGAAGTACCCGCCCATCTGGATGCCCACCACGAGCACCACCATGAGCCAGACGTTTCGCGGGCTCAGCACCCCGCCCGGTCCGTACCCCTCGCTGGGGAGCACGGGCAGCACGACGAACGTGATCAGCGCGAAGCGCAGGATGGCGCGCACGTCCGTATCACCAAGGCGTGCAACGAGCCTGTGCAGCGCCTCCTTCGCCTGCAGGATCACCGTGAGCGTCACGCCGATCGCGACGCCAACCTCCATGGGCAGGTACACGAGCATCGCACCGGCAAGGAACGTGACGAGCACAGCGATCTCTGTGGTGATCCCGGGCTCGAGCTCGCCCTTCCGGAGCATCGAGACGTTCCCAAGCGCGCTCGCCGCGACGACGCCCAGCAGCGCCGCCCCGAGGATCCATGCGCCGGCCTCTCGGGCGAGGAGCGCCGAAGCCGCCCCGAGCAGGCAGATGAGCGCGAACGTGCGCACGCCCGCGAGCGTCCGCTCCGTTCGCTCCCGCTGCACACCCACCAGCAGCCCGAGCGCCGTCGCAACGCCGAGGATCAGGAAATCGTTGGGGGGATCGGTCATCACGGCGTCTGTCCCGGCGTGCCGGACGGGCGGATGCCAATGCTAGGCGTTGGGGCCGACATGCCGTACACTTGTCGAACGCTGGGCCATGCGGGGATGCTTCGCCCGGTGCTGCACTTGACGGAGGTTCGTGATGACGACGCACGCGGGCAAGGGAGCGCGGGTCCCGGGACGCATCGATCCGCACGCCGTGACGATCTCGGGCATCGTGCTCGACCCGAGCTACGGGCCCGGAGCGCCGAGCGAATCGCTCAGGAACATCGAGCGGGACATCCCCGCGCCCGGCGCGTTCCCCTACACCCGCGGCCTGTTCCCCAACGGCTACCGCTCCCGCCTCTGGACCATGCGCCAGTTCGCCGGCTTCGGGAGCGCCGACGATACGAACAAGCGCTTCAAGTACCTGCTCGGTGCGGCGAAGACCTCGACCAGCGCGAACACGGGCCTCTCGACCGCCTTCGACCTGCCCACCCTCATGGGGCGTGATTCCGACGACGCCCTCTCGATCGGTGAGGTCGGCAAGTGCGGCGTCGCGATCGACACCATCGAGGACATGCACCGCCTGTACGCCGACATCCCCGTCGATCAGGTCACGGTCTCGCAGACCATCAACGGGCCCGCCGCCGTGATCTGGGCCCTCTACCTCGCGATGGCCCTCCAGCGCGGCATCGGCTGGGACACGCTGGGCGGCACGCTCCAGAACGACATCTTGAAGGAATTCCACGCCCAGAACGAGTTCATCTACCCGCCCGAGGCGTCGGTGAAGCTCGTGGTCGACACGATCGAGTTCCAGAGCAAGTTCGTGCCGAAGTGGCATTCCGTGTCGATCTCGGGCTACCACATCCGCGAGGCGGGCTCGACCGCGACGCAGGAGCTCGCCTTCACCCTCCGCGACGGCATGGAGTACGTCGAGGCGTGCATCGAGCGCGGGCTCGACGTCGACCAGTTCGGCCCCCGCCTGTCGTTCTTCTTCAACAGCCACAACGAGTTCTTCGAGGAGGTCTGCAAGCTCCGCGCCGCCCGACGCATCTGGGCCCGCGCGATGAAGCACCGCTACGGCGCCACGAGCGAGAAGTCGTGGTACATGAAGACGCACGTGCAGACCGCGGGCTGCTCGCTCACCGAGCAGCAGCCGCTCAACAACATCGTGCGCGTCGCGTACCAGGCGATGGCGGCGGTGATGGGCGGGTGCCAGTCGTTGCACACGGACTCGATGGACGAGACGCTGGGCCTGCCGACGGAGCAGGCGGTGACCGTCGCGCTCCGCACGCAGCAGATCCTCGCGCACGAGACGGGCGTCACCCGCGTGACCGACCCGCTGGGCGGGAGCTGGTTCGTCGAGGCGCTCACCGACAAGATGGAAGAGGACGCGCTCGCGTACATCGTCGAGATCGACGAGATGGGCGACAACGTGTCCGCGCCGTCCGATGCGAACGCGAAGCAGGCCGGGGCGTACGCGCGCCGGACCGGCTTCGGGCGGGGTGTGGTCGGCGGGATCAACCGCGGCTACTTCCGGCGGAAGATCGCCGAGGCGTCGTACCGATTCGCCGAGGAGTGCGAGAACAAGGACCGCATCATCGTGGGCGTGAACGAGTACGTCGAGCGGGACGAGAAGCGTCCGATCGACGTGCTCGTCATTCCCGACGCGGTCGAGACGGAGCAGTGCGACCGGCTCGCGGCTTTCAAGAAGAAGCGCGGCGCGGGCGCGGTCAAGCGCGGGCTCGACAACATCCGCGCCGCGTGCCAGGGGCGGGCGTACACGCTCACGCACGACCTCCCCGGGCTCCCACGCGAGATGTCGCCCGGGCACGCGGGCGGGCTGCACGCGACGAACGTGATGCCCGCGCTCATCGACGGCGCGCTCTGCGGGTGCACGATGGGCGAGATGACCGCGGCGATGGCGGACATCTACGGCGTTTACGCGGGCGGGCCGGAGTGGTGAGTGATCCAAGGGCGAGTACGCAGGACGCCCGCAGCGCGCGGGCGACCGCGTTGTCTGGCGCTGGATCAACTCGCACGTAACGCATGTTTATGCACGTGTCGCGTGTACGTGAACGTGCGGACGAATTCGATGTATTCGGATCAGCGCCTGCGACGCGAGGCGAGCCCGCACGCGAGTGCGCCGAGGATCGCGCAGGTCGGCGGTGCGGGCACGGGCGTGAGATTGAGTGTGCAGTTGATGCATGATGCGAGCGGCAGGCCGCCCAGGGCCGTGGGGAAGAACCCGAAGCTCGTGTTTCCTCCCGCCGCGAGCGATTCGTGGCTCCAGGCCATGCGATAGCTGCCCGGCGACAGGACGCCTCCAGCGGCGATGCTGACGGCCCAGTTGCCGACGCCGTTCATCGACGAATCAACCTGGCTGAAGACGGGCAGGCCCGAATTGATGTCGATGAGCTCCACGACACCCGAGACGATGTGGAGGCCCGCACCGGGTGCGCTCGCGCCCTGCGAGGCGCCGTTGAGGGTCCAGAAGGTCGGCACGGCGACCTGGAACTCGACCACGCCGGAGGCGAGCCCGTAGGCCTGCTCGTAGGCGTTTGGGCCGATGGCGGATCGGGTGACCTCGGCGGAACTGCACGCATCCATGATCAGGGTGGAGAAGGCTCCCCCGACGAGCGGGCTGGAAGGGGTGAACGTTGCGCCATGCTCGGCATAGCCGCGTCCGCTGAAGCCACCGCCCGTGAACGATTGTGATTCGATCTGGTAGAAGTCCGCGCCGGTGGGGTCCTGCTGGAGCCCGAAGTTTCCGACCGGCGGTCCGCCCTGGACGAAGTACGCGTCGGCCTGGGCGCGCTGGTCGGAGAGCGTGAGGACGCCCTGGGCCATCGCGAGATCGATGGTGCTTGCGACGAAGAGAAAGGCCGAGGCTACGGTGATCCCGATCGCGCGATGCGCGGTGCGAACGCGTGCCATATCTCCCTCCCACGAGCAGCGGTTCGGCCGCCGCTTACAGGAATGAGATTACCGGCGGTTGACCGGCGAAACCAGCGCCTTGTTCGGGCGGCCCGGCGGGGCGATTCCGCGGAGGCTAGAGCACCCACGTATTGACGCTGTCGAGCACGATGCGGTGCGGCTTCATCATCGGGTCGCTGCTGCGCTCAACGGCTCGGATGCGCCCGGTGAACTTGACCTCGATGTTTTCCTTCAGGCCCGGCACGCTGCCGTCGACGACGCAGGTCACGAACATCTGGCCGATGGTGATCGATTCGAAGACCTCGATGCTGTAGCAGGTCTGGTCGCCTTGGCGCCAGACCTTCACGACGCCCCCGCGCCAGCCGTTCTGGGGCGTCCAGAAACCCGCGACGTCGCCGCCCGAGTTTCCACCGGGCAGGGCCCCGGCGATGCCTCCCGAGCCGTCGGGCTTCATGCGGAGCGCGTCGCCCGGGGTCGTGCCGTCGGCCAGCACGAAAGCGTCCGCGGGCATGACGACGGGAGCGGCGGGGGGGAGCTCGGTCTCCGCCTCGACCATCTGCTCGTTGACGAAGTACAGCACGACGCCCGCGAGCGCGAGCCCGACGACGATGGCGAGATCCTGGTCATGGTTTCCCCCTCCGAACCGCCCGAGCGAGTGGGCACGCGCGCTGGGAGGGAACCCTCCCGGAAACCTCCCGCGCGTGGTACGCTCGGGGGATGAGTGTACAGCATCGACGCGGATATGCCGCGCTGGTCGGGCTGCTGGTGGTCGTGGTCATCATCCTCGTGCTGATGGTGGGGCTGCCGGGCGGCGGGTCGTCGAGCGGGTCCGGGGGCTCGGGCGGGTCGGCGTCCGGCGGCGGGAGCGGTGTGGGCGGGGTGCTGGGGGCGGCGCGGAGCAGCCGCAACACGGCACGCCAGGCGAAGCTCTCGATCAACAGCCGTGCGATCACGGACACCATCGTGGCGTACCAGGTGCAGAACGGCTCGCTCCCGCACTCGTGGGAGGACCTCGGCATCGCGCCCATGCTGGACCCCTGGGGGCAGGCGATGCGTTTCGAGTGCCTCAGCGAGCGCGGCAAGGCGAGCGTCACGATCTACAGCGACGGTCCCGACGGCGAGCCCGGCACCGACGACGACCAGTCCGAGACCCACGACCTGCCCATCTGATCGCGAGCCGGTTCGAGCGCACGGGCGGGTTTGACGGGGCGTGCGGGGTGCCGGTGCATACCGTCCGGCGTGCTGCTCAACGCGCAGGGAATCACGAAGACCGTCTCGCTGCGGACGCTGTTCCGCGGCGTTCGATTGACGCTCGCGCCGGGCGAGCGGGTGGCGCTGATCGGCCCCAACGGCGCGGGCAAGAGCACGCTGCTCAAGATCATCGCGGGGCTCGCGAACGCCGACGAGGGCGAGGCGATCCTGACGCGCGGGACGCGGGCGGCGTACGTCGCGCAGTCGGACGTCTTCGAGGCGGGGCGGACGGTGCGCGAGGTCGTGTCGGCGGGGGCGCACGCGGGCGGGCTGCTCGAGGACGAGCACGAGTGCGACGTGGTCGCGGACATCGTGCTGGGCAAGGTCGGGTTCGCGCCCGAGGCGTGCGACATGCAAGCCGATGCGCTCTCGGGCGGGTGGCGGAAGCGGCTCGCGATCGCGCGCGGGCTCGCGCAGTGCGCGGGCGAGCCGGACCTGCTGCTGCTCGACGAGCCGACGAACCATCTGGACGTCGAGGGCATCCGCTGGCTGGAGGGATTCCTCAAGCGGCCGATCGCGGGGCGGGGCGCGCTCACGTCGATCTTCGTGACGCACGATCGCCAGTTCATCGAGAACATCGCGACGCGGGTGGTCGAGCTGAGCCGCGCGTACCCGCAGGGCACGCTGAGCGTGGACGGCGACTACACGGAGTTCCTCCGGCGGAAGGAGGAGTTCCTCGCGGGGCAGGCGAAGATGGAGCAGTCGCTCGCGGGGCAGGTGCGGAAGGACCTCGCGTGGCTCGGGCGTCGCGCGAAGGCGCGCCGGACCAAGAGCAAGAGCCGCATCGAGGCGAGCTACGAGCGGATCGACGAGCTGGCGGACCTGCGCGCCCGCAACGCCGCGGCGGACGCGAGCGGCGCGCGTCTGGACTTCGACTCGGGCGGGCGGAAGACGAAGCGGTTCATCCGCGGGGTCGGGCTCGCGAAATCGATCGGCGGGCGCACGCTGTTCCAGAACACCGACGCGGAGCTGGGCGCGGGCGAATGCCTCGCGCTGCTCGGGCCCAACGGCAGCGGCAAGACCACGTTCATCCGCGTGCTCACGGGCGAAACCCCGGCGGACGCGGGAACGATCCGCCTGTCGGACCCGGCGCCCAAGGTCGTGATCTTCAGCCAGCACCGCACGGACTTTGAGCCCACGACGACGCTCCAGGCTGCGCTCTGCCCCATCAGTGATCAGGTGCGATTCCGCGGGCAGGCGATGCACATCACGGCGTGGTCGCGCCGGTTCCTGTTCCGCGACGAGCAGCTCGCGCAGCCGGTCTCGACCCTGAGCGGCGGGGAGCTGGCGCGCATCCACATCGCGCGGATCATGCTCGAGCCGGCGGATGTGCTGGTGCTCGACGAGCCGACGAACGACCTCGACATCGCGACGCTCGAGGTGCTGGAGGAATCGCTCGAGGAGTTCCCGGGATCGCTGCTGCTCGTCACGCACGATCGCGCGATGATGGACCGCCTCGCAACGAGCGTGCTCGCGCTGGACGGCATGGGCAACGCGCGGACCGTCGCGTCGCTCGACCAGGCCCTCGCGTGGCTCGACGCGCAGGGTGCTGAGGAGTGGACGAGCGAGGCGAACGCGGGCCGGGCCCGCGAGCCGGCGGAGGATGCGAAGCCGACCGCCGCGCCGGAGCCCGTCGCCCCGAAGAAGCTCTCGTACAAGGAGCAGCGCGAGTACGACGCGATGGAGGCTCGCATCATGGAGGCGGAGGCCCGCCTGGCCTCGGCGTCGGCGCGGGTCGCGGAGCCGAGCGTGGCGGGCGACCATCGCAAAATGGCCGAGGCGTGCGCGGAGCTGGACGCGGCGCAGGCCGAGGTGGACACGCTCTACGCGCGATGGGCGGAGCTGGAGTCGCGGGCCGCGCCGCGCGGGTCGGGCTCGCGCTAAGCCCGGGCGCACACCGGCAGGGTACGGCGTCCGCTCGGGTCGCCCTTGGGCGGGCCACGCAACGATCCCCGGCGTACGCTTCGGCATGGGACACGACCACAACGGGCATGACTGCTGCGGCGGCGGATGCGGGGACCACGCGCACTTCGAGCCGTCCGAGGCGCTCATCGAGCTCCTCGAGATGGGCTTCGAGCGTGCGTTCGACAGCCTCGAAGAGGAGAGCGTCATCGTGCCGTTCGCGCTCGTCGCACGCGGCGAGGAGGTCGAGGTCCACGAGTTCGAGGCCGAGGACTACGAGCAGGCGGTCGAGAACGGGCGCGACGCGCTCCGAACCCTCGAGCCGGTCGCGGACATCGTGCTCATGGCCTTCGACGGGTTCGTCGAGAACGAGGAAGGCCAGGAGATCGACGCGGTGCTCATAGAGGTGCAGGAGAAGGGTCAGCCCGCGATGGCGCTGTGCATGACCTACCGCCCTGCCGAGGACGACGAACCGCTGGAAGTGCTCGACGACGCGCCGGCGATCCTGGGCGAGGCCGAGTCGCTGATGAAGGCGTGACCGGAAGGATCGCCCCTCGAACACAACTCACCTGCCCGCGGCGAGGAGTTCACGCGTCCGCCGGCGCGCCAGGGCCATCACGGCGGGCGCGGCGGCGGCGAGCGTGAGCGTGACCATCGTGAGGCAGCCGAGCGCGACGGGGATCGCCGGGAAGGTCAGGCTCGTCGCGAGCCCGAGCAGCATGCGATTCAGCCGCCAGCCGCTGTAGCCGCCCTGCATGCCGAGCATGGTGCCGAGCACGCACGCGGTCAGCGCGATGATGACGACCTCCGCGAGGACGAGTCGCGCCAGCAGCGAGCGGCTCGCGCCAACGGCCCGGAGCACGCCCATCTCGAACCGGCGCTCGTGGATCGACGCGATCACGAGGTTCGCCACGCCCAGGCACGCGACGAGCATCGCGACGACCGCGACGGCGGAGAACACGAGCAGCGTGCCCCCGATCACGCTCGTGAGCTGCTGCTTCACGAGGCGTCCGCTGCCCGCGTCGAGAACGCCCGCGGGGAGCAGTTTCTGGCGGATCCCTTCCAGTGCGACCTCATCGTCAACGCCCTCGGCGAGGTCGATCTGGATCATGTTGATCGCGTCGATACCGAAGCGGTTGCGGAGGTCGTCGCGCGAGCCGAAGACGGCGTGGATCGCCTGCTGGAGGTAGTCCTCGCCGACGTTGAAGAACTTGCTGAGGACGTCGAGCCCGGGGCTGGTGACGACGCCCACGATGTCGAATGAGTGCGTCCGTCCGTTGGCGGTGAGGTCGAGCGTGTCGCCGACGCCGAGGCCCTTGGCGATCAAGAACTCGCGTGCGACGATGACCGCGCCGCCCGCGCGGAGCCTGGGCAACGCCTCCTCGAGCGTGCCCTGCACCCACGTGAGGTTCGCCATCTCGAAGAAGCGATCGGGCTCGAAGGCGATGAAGGTGGTCTTGTACTTCTGCAGGGCGCGGACGCCGAACGCCTCGGTCTCGACGGGGTAGAGCGTGATCGCGCAGGTTCGCGTGACGACGCCGGTCATGGACTCGAGGTCGCGTTGCGACTGGTCGGTGAGGTTGAGCCCGGTGACGAACGCGTCGGGGAAGTCGAAGCGGTGCACGTAGTCGCGCAAAAGCGCGCCGCCATTGACCCAGATCGAGACCAGCATCGCCATGCCCGTCATCAGCGCGCCCGCGGTGAAGCCGTGGCGATAGGGCGTCACGCCCAGCGTGCGTGCGAGCAGTCGCGGCGGGAGGGCGAGGACGCGTGTCAGGACGGGCGCGATCGGGCGGGCGATGAGAACGCAGAGCGGGACGCTCAGCAGGAAGTAGCCCACGAACATCGCGGGCAGGCCGATCGTCGCGTAGCCCCAGAACACGACCTGACCATCACGCGGGATCGTGACGATCGCCATGTGCAGCGCGAGCAGCACGAGCCCCGCGACGAGCAGCGCGACGACCCCGCGCACCGAGGGCGGCGCCGCACGCTGCGTGAGCGCGAGGAGCGGGCTGGTGCGCGTCGCGCGCCACGCGGGCCACGCCGCGCCGAGCAGCCCCGCCGCGACCGCGGCGACCCCCGCGATGAGCAGCGCCCGCGTCGGCAGGACCAGCCCGGTCGAGAGCTGCTCGTGGAACGCGCGCGTGAGCCCGAGCGCCATGAGGATTCCGAGCGGCACGCCGACGAGTGCGCCGAAGACGCCGAGCAGGCCCCCGTGGATCAGCTGCGCCCACGCGAGCTGCGGGCGCGATGCGCCGATGCACCGCAGCGTCGCGAGCTGACGCTGGCGCTGTGCGAGGTCGGTGTTGAGACCGGTCATGATGATGAACGACGCGGAGAGCACGGTGAGCAGCGTCGCGAGGATGAAGCCGAGCTGGCTGGAACGCATGTTGCGCTCGAGCCCGCTCGTCACCTTCGCGGTCGTCGCGAGCATGCGCCCGGGCGCGAGGTCGGAGCGCCGCGTCTGGGCGACTGCCTCCGCGTCGGTCCCTTCGACGAGCGTGATGCCCACGTCGCTCAGGCGTCCCGTGCGACCCACGAACGCGCTCAGGCCCTCGATCGTCATGTAGCACTGCGGGCGACCTTCCAGCGGCGGGCGGGCCGCGATACCGACGATGGTCAGCGGCGTGGGCGCGCGCAGCAGGCGGACGAGCTCGACGCGCTCGCCGATGCGGATCGGGCTCGCGAGGTTGCGCGCGCGAGCATCGCGAGCGGAGATCGCTTCGCTCGCGCCCTCCACGGCATCGACGGGCAGCGAGGTCGCGGGGGAGAAGATGCTCTGCGCACCCGCCCACGCGGTCGTCGCGTCGGGGCGGGTGAAACGGAGCGCGAGCTTCTGGTCGAGCACGATCTCGTTCGGCGCTTCGGGCCAGCGTCCCTCGGCCAGTTGTGGGGCGCTCGGGCCGGCGAAATCCGCGGCGCGGAACGCGACGCACAGCGCCGTGGAAGCGATCTCGCGCGACGCACGCACGTGCGGGCCATCGGGCGGCGCATCGGGATCGGAGGACTCGGGCACCCAGATCGTCCGCCGCGCGCGCACGAGCACGCTCTCGACGAGTCGGGGCGTGACGCTCGCGACCTCGGGCCAGGCGCGGACGAGCGCCTCGTCGTCGTCGGTGAGCCACGCAGTACGGCTGATGGGCTCGAGGCGGAGGTCGGCGGTCCCGATCTGCGCCGTCACCTGCGCTTCGAGCGCGTGGTTGATCGAGGCCATCGCGCACGCGACGACCGCGATCAGCGCAGTGCTGAGCGCGATGGCGAGCGCGAGCAGCGCCGACCTACCGGCCCGCGCCGACAGCGAGTTGGTAGCGAGCCGCCACGCCGCCCGCATCGAGTGACTCCGTATCGATGGTGCCCGCGACGACGCCGTCGCGAAGGACGAAGATGGATTCGCAGTGCGCCGCGGCGGCGGGCTCGTGCGTGACCATCACAACGGTCATGCTCTTCCGCTTTGCGACCTCGCCCAGCAGCGTCCAGAGCTTCTCGCTGCTGGCGGTGTCGAGATTGCCGGTGGGCTCGTCGGCGAGCACGACGGGGGGCTCAAAGAGCAGCGCCCGCGCGATCGCGACGCGCTGCTGCTCGCCGCCCGAGAGCGCCTCGGGGCGGTGCGACGCGCGATCGCCCACGCCGAGCTCGTCGAGCAGTGCGATCGCCCGATCGCGCAGCGGCCGAGGCTCGTCGCCCGCGAGCAGCCCGGGCAGCTCGACGTTCTCGACGGCGGTGAGCGTCGGGATGAGATTGAACTGCTGGAAGACGATCCCGACGCCGCGCCGGCGGAACTGCGTCGCCTCGCGATCGTTCATCTGGTCGATCCGCGTGCCGCCGATGGTGATCGCGCCGGAGTCGGGCGCATCGAGCGCGCCGAGCAGGTGGAGCAGCGTGCTCTTGCCCGAGCCGGACCTCCCCATGATCGCGAAGAAGCCGGGGCGCTCGATCGCCAGGTCCACGCCGCGCAGCGCGTGCACGCGCCGTCCCGCGAGGGCGTACGTCTTCTGCACGGCTTCGCAACGGATCATGCGAGCATTCTTCGGAGTGCGCGCGGGGCGGATGCAGCCCAACGCATGACGAAGGGCCCCACGGGACTCACGTCGGGTTCGCGGCGTCGTACGCGCCCGCGTCCATGAGCGCTGCCAGCGGTGCGGTGTCGGAAGCCCGGATCTTGACGAGCCACCCCGCGCCGTACGGGTCGCTGTTGAGCACGCCCGGATCGTCCGCGAGCGCGCCATTGACCTCGACGATCTCGCCCGGCACGGAGGTGTACACGTCGCTGGTGGTCTTGACGCTCTCGACCTCGGCGACGATGTCCCCCGCCTGGAGCTTCGTGCCCGCGGGCTTGAGCTCCGCGTACGTCACGTCGGTGAGCTGGTCGACGGCGAATCGCGTGATGCCGATGACGACCAGGTCGCCCTCGGGCTTGAGCCACTCGTGCGAGGCGGTGTAGCGGCGATCGTTCGGGCTCGTCATGAGGGATCCTCGGTTTCTGCGGGGCGTGCCCGCCGGGTCCGGCTCCCGGGCGGGAGACCATGCTAGCAGCCCGCGGACCGGCGTCGGCGGACCCGCACAAAGGGCGCGTGGCACGCCGGGCGGGCGCGGGGTACAGTCCGGCGCGCATGATGCTCATCAACCACCTGACCGCGGCCCGTGTCAAGGCCCTCGCCAAGAAGGGCAAGGGAGGCGGCCTCACGCTGCTCGAACTGCCGAAGTTCACGCGGCAACAGCTCGGGCTGCACGGCCTGAGCATCACCACCGACGTGCTCAAGGGCCAGTCGCGGGAGCAGCTCGCCGCGCTCCGCGATCGTGCGGACAAGGCCGGGTGCGCCTGCCTCCTGCTCGTCGAGCAAGAGGCGCAGCGCTTCGGCGATGATGCCGACGAGGTGGGCTTCGCCGCGATCGAACGCACGCAGCGGATCATCGACGCCGCGAGCGTGCTGGGGTGCAACGCCGCGGCCCTGCCCGTGGCGGCGGGCACGGACGAGATGTCGATCGACCTGACGATCGAGCGTCTGCGTCACGTGGTCGAGCACGCCGAGCGGAAGGAAATGAACCTGCTGCTCGTCCCGCACGCGGGGCTGACGAGCGATCCGGACCGCGTGACGGACCTCATCAAGAAGGTGGGGGGCTTCCGCCTCGGGACGTTCCCGGATTTCGAGGTCGCCAGCAAGCAGGACGACCCGGTGTCGTACATCAAGCGGCTCACGCCGTACGCCTCGGCCGTGTGCGCCGCGACGCTGGGCTTCGTCGCGAAGGAGGACGAGGACGACCTGGTCGACCTCGATCCGCCCGAGCACGAGGGCTACGCGCTCGAGCCGCTGGTCGCCGCGGTGCTCGCGGTCGGATTTGATGGCACCCTTGCCGTTGACTACCGGGGGGTGGGTGACGGTACACTGGGCACGATGCGGAGCGTCGCGGCGCTGGAGGCAGCGCTCGATTCGGCACTCCCCGGCGGTCCCGAGTAGCCTGCCACGCGTGCCGCTCCGGCACGCCCGCGCGGGCGAGCGGAGGTTTGCGGCATGACGGCGCGAGCGGATGCGACGGTTCCCCTGCTCGACCTGCCCGAGATCGCCCACCCCCTGCTCATCGACGTGGTTCCCGCCGACCAGCCCATCATCATCACCATCGACGGCCCGGCGGGCACGGGCAAGAGCAGCGTCGCGCGCGCCCTCGCGAAGCACCTCGGGCTCGACTTCCTCGACACCGGCGCGATGTACCGCGCCGCCGCGGCGATCGCGCTCGACCACGGGATCGACGTGGCCGACCGGGCGGCGCTGGTGGCAAAGGTCGAGAGCGCCGACCTGCACTTCGACTGGCGCACCGACCCGCCCGCGATCCTCGCGTGGGACACGCCCCTGAACGGGCGCATCCGCGACCTGGACGTGACGTCGATCGTCTCGGGCGTCGCCGCGATCGCCGAGCTCCGGGCCCACATGGTCCGCAAGCAGCGCCTGATCGCCCAGCAGCACCCGCGCCTCGTGACCGAGGGGCGCGACCAGGGCTCGGTGGTGTTCCCCAGCGCCGCGCTGAAGTTCTACCTCGACGCGTCGCCCGCGATCCGCGCGCGACGCCGGGCGGCGCAGCTCGCGCAGGCGGGCGCTCCGGCGCCCGCGATCGAGGCCCTCGAGCACGAGATCATCGAGCGTGACCGGTCCGACTCCGCGCGGGCCGATGGGCCGCTGATCTGCCCGGACGACGCGGTGATCGTCGACACGTCGCACCTCACGTTCGCGGAGGTCGTCGGGCGTCTGCTCGCCGAGTCGCACGCGCGGATCGCGCCTCGGTCTTGACCCCGCCACGCCCCAGCGAGACCGGCGAGCGGCAGGTGGGCGGCGTCGCCTACTGGTTCAGCCATCTCATGGTCCGCGTGTTCTTCCTCGCGCTCCTGCGCACACGATGGGACCGCGACACGCGCGTCCCCCGCTCGGGCGGGCTGCTGCTCGCCGCGAACCACCAGAGCTACCTCGACCCGCCCCTGATCGGCGGGGGACGCCTCGGACGCCCCCTGGGCTATCTCGCGCGCAAGAGCCTTTTCAAGGGCCGGTTCATGTCGTGGCTGCTCACCTCGTACGGCTCGATCCCGTTGGAGGACAACCAGGGCGACATCGCCGCGATGCGCGAGGTGCTCCGGCGCCTCGAGGCGGGGCAGGCGGTGCTGGTGTTCCCCGAAGGCTCACGCTCGTTCGACGGCGCGATGCAGGAGTTCAAGCCCGGGCTCGCGGTGCTCCTGAAGCGATCGGGCTGCCCGGTGGTGCCCGTCGCGATCGAGGGCCCGTTCGACGCCTGGCCCCGCACCTCGAAGAAGCCCCGGTGGTGGACGTGCCCGATCCGCGTGCGCTACGGCGATCCGATCCCGCACGAGGAACTCCTGCGCGACGGCGTGCCCGCGGCGATGGAACGCCTCGCGCGAGAGATCGACGCCCTGCGGATGCAGCTCCGCGCCGAGATCCGCGCCAAGACGCGCGGGAAGTGGCCCCGCCCCGGCCCCGGAGATCACCCCCGATCGCCGGAGGGCGAGGCAAGCACGACGCACGAACCGAGCGATCCGCCCGCGCCTTCCCCCGCGTGATCCCGGCCGAAATCAGCGCAACTGCATGAGCGCCGCGATCCGGCGTTCGGTCGGTGGGTGCGTCGCGAACAGACCCACCAGCCCGCCGCCCGAGGCCGCGTTGGCGAGCGGCTCGACGATGAACAGGTTGTTCTGCGCGGGGTTGGGCTGCACGAGCGGGATGCGCCGGGACGTCGCGTCGAGCTTGCGCAGCGCCGAGATCAGCCCGTCGGGCGAGCCGACGATCTGGGCGGCGCCCGCGTCGGCGACGAACTCGCGGCTGCGGCTGATCGCGGCCTTGACCATCGCCGCGCCCACCGCCGCGACGATCGTGACGAGCAATACGACGAGCGGATTGCTGTTGCGATCTCGCCCCAGCCCGAGCAGGAATCCCCACTGCGCGATCGCCGCGAGCACACCCGCGATCGTCGCCGCGACGCACGACGTCAGCGTGTCGCGGTTCTTGACGTGCGTCAATTCGTGCGCCGCGATGCCCGCGAGCTCGTCGCGGTTCATCATGTCCACGCAGCCCTGCGTGAACGCGACCGCGGCCTTGCGCGGGGAACGCCCCGTCGCGAACGCGTTCGGCGCCGCGTGCGGGCACAGATACACCTTCGGCATGGGCAGGCCCGCGCGCTGGCGCAGCTCGTCGACCATGCGATACAGGTCGCCGCCGGTCTCGGGCGTGAGCTGCTTCCCGCGCATCGCGGCGATCGCGATCTTGTCAGAAAAGAACCACGCGCCAACGTTCATCAGCCCCGCCATGATGAGGAACGGCACGATGTACTGTTTGCCCATCATGCCGCCCACGGCGACGAGCAGGCCCGTCATCAGCCCGAGCAGCACCACGGTCTTCAGGTTGTTCACGAATGCGGTCATGGATTCCTCCGTCCGGAATTCCCCCGGAATTCTTCCGGATCGTCCACGAAACAGAAGCAAACGTAGTACCAGCCCCGAACATTCCGGTTCGTTCGCGGCGCAGCGATCCGCTAGAGCAGCCCTGCCACTCTGGCAGCCGCGATCAGCAGAAGCACGCTCACGCTCGCGCGCACGGCGGGGAGCGGGAGCACGTGCGCGAGCCTCGCGCCGATCGGCGCACCGATCAGCGCGCCGGGCGTCATGACCGCCGCGATCGTGATCGCGTCCCACACCGAGAGCCCGAGCGAGGGCAGCGAGGACAGCTTCGCGATCGACGCGAACACCGCGGAGATGCTCATCGCCGCCGCCGAGCACGCCACGGCGCGTCGGATGCCGAGGCGTGCGAGCAGTTGCAGCATGGGCACCATGAGCACGCCGCCGCCCAGCCCGAGCAGCCCCGCGACGAGCCCCGCGCCGGCGCCGATGAACGCGAGGTTCTTCGGCGTGCCGCGCTCCTGCTCGCGCGAGAAGTCGGGGATGCGTCGGAACAGGAGCACGAGCTGGTACACGCAGTAGAACGCGATGAACCCCGCGAGCGCGAGCTTGAGGCTGCGTCCGTCGAAGAGGTTCGAGAGCAGCACGCCGATGACGTTGAACCCCGCGAGCCACGGCAGGATGCCCACGACGAGGGTGCGATCGATCGCGCCGCGGCGTGCGTGCTGGCGGGTCGCCGACGCCGCGACGACAACGTTCACCACCATCGCCGCGGCCATGTAGAGGTGCTGCTCCTGGCGCCGCCCGTCCGAGAACCCGAGCGTGAGGCCCAGGGCGGGGATCATGACCAGCGAGCCGCCGATGCCCGCCAGCCCGCCGAGCAGGCCCGCCGCGAGCCCGATGCCCGCGACGCTCCCAACCTGTGCAGAGGAGAGGTTCAAGGTCGCAGGCTAGCAAGCCCTCCGGGGCGGGGTCACGCCAAGGTCCGATCCGATGGTCGCCCTCGCCCCCTCCCCCGCGGATCGCCCCCCGGATGCGGGGCTCTGGCGGACGGAAACTTGCCCGCATATCCCGAACGCGCGCTTCAGCCTGAACGCGAGGGGCCCGAAACGATCTCGTCTCGGGGCACGACACCGGCCTTTCCGCCGGGGTGGGGTATGTTTGAGCCGAAGCCGCGGCCCCCATATCGGGGTGTCCGGGGCCTCCCCTCGGTCGGCAGAAGATCTGGCAAACCTCGGACGCCGCGTCCGTAACGGGTTATCCTGATCGCCATGCCGGCAGACGGATCACATCGGGAGATCGGCATGGACGCGCAGATCCGCTCTTCGGCAGCCCCGGCCCGCTCGTGGTCCCGTTCCAACATCCGGCGCGATGCGACCCACGCGGCCCTTTTCCTGGGCGCTGCGGCGGTGACGGTCGCTTCGGCGATCGCGGCGAAGGAGATGGGCTCGTCGGGCGTCGCGCTGGTCGAGGTTGAGCGCGTCGCGATCCCGAGCCACGAGGCCCGCGTCGAGCCCGGCGCACTGGTGCTCGCCAGCGTGCCGATGCGCGTCGAGCCCGCGTCGTATGTCGAGCCCGCTCCTGAAGCCATCACCGAGCCCGCGCCCGCCGAGGCGTCGCCCCGCATCGTTGAGGATCAGGACGTGCGCTGGTTCAACGGTCGTCCCGTCCGCCCCGCACGAACGATCATGATGACCGTGACCGCGTACTCGCCCGACGCGCAGTCCTGCGGCGAGTTCGCCGACGGCATCACCGCGACGCTCCACTCCGTCACGACCAACGACATGAAGCTCGTCGCCGCCGATCCGCGCGTCCTGCCCTACGGCTCGATGCTCACGGTGCCCGGCTACGACGATGCACAGATTGTGCCCGTGCTCGACTGCGGCGGGGCGATCAAGGGCAACCGCCTCGACCTCATGTTCCCCACGCACGAGTCGGCGCTGAAGTGGGGGCGTCGGACCATCCCGGTGACGGTGTGGGCATACGCCGACGGCAAGCCGGCGGATAATCCCCGGGCGCTCCGCTAAAGCCCCGGACGCTGCGGTAAGACGCGAAGCGCAGCGAGGTCGAACCTCAATCACGCAAGAATCGGCGCACTAGCGGGGCTCGCCCGGCTTTGGCGCGGAGGGTGCGGGAACGACCGTCGGGCTCGGCACGCTCATGCCGCCGGGGCCGGGCGCGAAGGCTTCCCACTCCAGGTCGTACGCGAACTCCACGCCGGGCCCGATGAGCGGCACGCCCTCGAAGACCGAGCTGTCCTTGCGAGCGGCGTTCACGCGCGGGGCCGCGGCGAAGACCACCTGTGCGCGCCAGATCGAGTTGGGTGCGCCCGAACGCATCCGATCCGCGAAGCGGCGCGGCACGATGGATTGGACCGGACCATCGATCGGCGCGCCCGTCGCGCGATCGAGCACGATCGCCGTCGCGGGAGCGCCGTCCGCACGCGACTCCCCGACCTCGGTGAAGCGCACGATCCACTCGCGCCGCGCACGCACCTCACGCGACACCTCGCGGCACCAGCGATCGACCTCGCGGGCGCGCGACTGCCGACCGCGGTCGTCCTCGGGCTCGGGGAGCACGGCGATCTCGGCCGCGTACCGCCGACGCAATTCCGCGAGCAATCCCGCGGGCGACGCGAACGGATCGTGGGGCGCCGCGGCGGCGGGCGTCGAACCATCGTCCGTCGGGGCCTGCAACGCCGCGATCTGACGCTGCGCCTCGGCGAGCTTCGCGTAGGCGTCGCTCAGTTCCTGCTGGAGCGCTTCAACCTGCCGGCGCAGCTCGCGGTTCTGCTCCTGCAGCGAAGCGAGCTGGGCCTCGACCAGGCCCTCGGGCTGCCCGGGCGGCCCGCTCTGCGCGAGCGTGATGGGCGCCCACGCCATTGCAGCGATCGAGAACGCGAGCGGGACGCGGACGCGACGAGATGGATTCCGTTCCATGCCAAGACTCTACCATGCCCCGACGCGGCGCGGATGCCATGACACCGGACCAGTGGGCGGGCGGAGGACGGGCGTGATCGTCGGACGCGATACCTCGGTGCCCACGACGCTGGACGAGCTGCTGCCCGCGCCGCTGCTCGATCGCTTGGAGCGTGTGGACCTCGTTTCACGCCGGTACCTCTCGGGCAAGATGCAGGGCGAGCGACGCTCGAAACGCCGCGGACGCAGCGTCGAGTTCGACGACCATCGCCCCTACGCGCCGGGCGACGACGTGCGGCATGTGAACTGGGGCCTCTACGCCCGCCTCGATCGGTTCTTCGTCAAGCTCTTCCTCGAGGAGGAAGACCTGGGCGTGATGATGCTGGTCGACCTGTCCGCGTCGATGTTCGCGGGCTCGCCCAGCAAGGCGGCCTTCGCGGCCCGCGCGGCGATGGCGCTCGGGTCGGTCGCGCTCGTGCATCGCAGCCGCCTGCACGTCGCGTGCTTCGGACACCGAGCCCACCCCGCAATCCTCACGCCCATGCGCGGGCGCGCCAGCCTCCCGCGCCTCGGACGGTTCCTGCTCGAGCAGCTCGACGACGCCCGGCGGCTGGCGGGCGGGCACACGTCGCTGGAGAACGCCGTGCGGGACGTGCAGCGGGCCTGGCCCGGGCGGGGGCTTGTGCTGCTCCTCAGCGACCTGATCGAGCCGGGCGGAGCGGCGGGCGTCGCGATGGGGCTGCGACGACTGTCACGCCTCGCGGGCACGGGTCCGGGACCCGCCGGGGCGGTGGTGCGTGTGCTCTCGCCGGGCGAGCGGGACCCGCAGCTCGAGGCCGACCTGGGGCTGGTAGGGGACCTGCGCCTGACGGACGCGGAGACCGGGGCGGCGCGCGAGGTCACGATCACCCCCGCGATGGTGCGCCGGTACAGGGAGCGGTTCGCCGAGCGAGAGCAGGGCATCGCACGCGCGTGCTCGGCGGCGGGCCTCGCGCGGGTCGATGCGGACCCGGGTGATGACGTGGGCGCGCTCGTGCTGGAGCAACTGCGCCGTCGCACGATCGTCGCGTGATGAAGCCAGCACGCGGGATCGGTGGGGTGCGCATTGGCCCCTCACTCAAGCGCGCGATGGCATGGCCAAATGCAACAGGCCCGGTCGGAACCGGGCCTGCTGCGGAAGCATGGAAATGTGTGCGTCGTGGTTTAGCGGCGACGACGGCCGGCGACCAGACCACCGAGGCCCAGCAGGGCGACGGAGGCGGGGGCGGGCACGATCTTGTACTCGTAGGTGATGGTGACGCTGCCGGAAGCGCCGAGATTCGTGATGTCGAGGCTGGAGTCGGTGGTGCCGGACACGGAGAAGCCAGCGGAGCCCGCGATGGCCACGGGGACCGTGCCGCCGCCGATGAACTGGGCGAAGTCGGCGAGCAGCGTGGTCATGTCCATGCCGCTGATGTTGTCCGACAGCAGGCCGAAGTCGTGGAAGTCGGGGCCGGAGCCGGTGTTGCCGTCCGAGGGGCCGACGCCCTGGCTGGCGACCTCATTGATGCCGCCGAAGCCGGAGAGCACCGCGGGGGCGCCGACGTCGAGGGTGAGGAAGCCGGTGAGCTGAACGCCGAAGTTGGGCGCGGGCAGCGAGGAGTCGTTCTCCGCGGTGACCTGGCCCTGAACGGTGGCGTCGAACTCGAACGTGACCTTGCAGAGCTCGCGGGTCCCGCCCAGCGTGTCGAACTGCGCGAAGTTCAGCGTCGTGCCGCCGGGCGACAACGGGAAGCTGAAATTCTGCGTCTCGGACGTGATATCCGCCGCGGCGAAAGTGCTCGCAGCAGCAAGTGCGGCGACGCCGCTCAGGCGATTGATCTTCATCTGGCACTCCTCCCTATGAGTGAACGGACGACCGATAGTATCGCCCCCGAACCGCCCGTGCAAGCGCCTTGGCCGGGTTCTGGACGTCCCCCGATGTGGGATTTCACGCGACCAAAATGGAAACCGGCCCGTCGCGGGGACGGGCCGGCAGTCGTTCCATTCTAATTATTTGCAGAACAAAGACTTACCGGCGACGACGCCCGGCGACCAGACCGCCGAGGCCCAGCAGGGCGACGGAGGCGGGCGCGGGAACGACCTTGTACTCGTACGTGATGGTGACGCTGCCCGAGGCGGCCAGGTCGGTCACGTTGATGGTCGAGTCGGTCGAGCCGCTGACGGAGAAGCCAGCGGAGGCGTCGATGTCCACGGGGACCGTGCCGGCGCCGATGAACTGGACGAAGTCGGCGAGCAGCGTGGTCATGTCCATGCCGCTGGCATCATCGCTCAGGAAGCCGAAGTCGTGGAAGTCCGGGCCCGAATCGGCGACCCCGTCGGAGGGGCCGACGCCGGCGCCAGCGACCTGGTTGATCCCGGCGAAGCCGGACAGGACCGCGGGGTTGCCCACGTCGATGGTGATGAAGCCCGAGAGGTTGATCGCGAAGTTGGGCGCGGGCAGCGTGGAGTCGTTCTCCGCGGTGACGTTGGCGCCGATGAGCGCGTCGAACGAGAACGAAACCTTGCACAGCTCGCGGGTCCCACCCTGCGTGTCGAACTGCGCGAAGTTCAGCGTGGTCCCGCCCGGCGACAGGGGGAAGCTGAAGTTCTGCGTCTCGGAGGTGACATCGGCGGATGCGAGGCCCGCGAGGGCGGCGACGACCGCGGCAACAGCGGCATGACGGATCGACATGGAAGCACTCCTCTCGAACGGACGAGGCACGAATCTGCGTGCGTACGGCGCGAGAATACGCGCCGCGAGGAGTGCATTTCAATCCACGAACGATCGTTCCGATCGAGTTTCAAGGTATGGGACGTGACGCGCTCGCGTGGCGTCCAACCGCGGGCACAACTATCGGTCGCGCGATGGTCCGAGAACTCCACGCGGTGCGCACACGCACGGCCCGGGATGAGCCGGGCCGCGCGGAGAGCGTGTGATGTCGATCGCCGGCGTGATCAGCGGCGGCGGCGGGTCGCGACGAGCCCGCCCAGGCCCATGAGCGCCACGGAGGCGGGCGCGGGCACGACCTTGTATTCGTACGTGATGGTCGCACGCCCCGAGGCGCCGAGATCCGAGACGACGAGGCGGGAGTCGGTGGTGCCGCTGGCGGAGAAGCCCGCGGTCGCGAAGATCTCCACCGGAACGGTGCCGGCGCCGAGGAACTGAGCGAAATCGGCCGGGTCGGTGGTCATGTCCATGCCGTCGATCGAGTCGCTGATGAAGCCGAAGTCGTGGAAGTCGGGCCCGGAGCCGTCCACGCCGTCGGAGGGCGCGAGCGCCTGGGACGCGACCTGGTTGATCGCCGCGAAGTCGCTGAGGATGGCGGGGTTGCCGGCCTCGATGGTGAGGAAGCCGGTGAGGTTGATGGCGAAGTTGGGCGCGGGGAGCGTGGACTCATTCTCCGCGGTGATCTGCGCGCCGATCAGGCCCTCGAACGAGATGGTGACCTTGCACAGCTCACGCGTGCCGCCCATGTCGTCGAAGCGGGCGAACTGGAGCGTGGTGTCGCCGGGCGAGAGGGGGAACGCGAAGTTCTGGGTCTCGCTGGTGATGTCCGCGAAGGCGGGCGCGGCAATGAACGCTGCGCCGATCAGGGCATGGATGGACCGGAAACGCATGGCTGGCTCTCCTCTGGAATTCGGACTCTGCCGCTGTGACACAACTCCCCTGTGCGTGGGGATTGTGATCCCATCTCCGCGACCGGCCAGCGAATCGGGCGGCTCCTGGGCTCGAGTTGTCGATACAGACGGCGTTCGGAGTCATTCTCGGGCGGAGGCGAAGGCGAGTTGCGTCCGAGTTTCTGCACGGCGTCCGAGAACGGGTGATGTCGCGTGGACCGCCTTGGGAAGCGTCTCGCTCCCGCGTAGGCTCTTGGTCAGGAGGAGCGCCCGCGGCGCGGGCCCGTGATCACGTGCTGACCCATCGACGCTGCAGAGCGGTTGCGCTGTCGTTCGGCATCATGGTCGCCCCCGCATGGGGGCAGGTGGTGTTCGTGCGCGCCGACGCCCCGCCGGGCGGCGATGGGCTCACATGGGCGACGGCGCTCCGCGACGTGCAGCCCGCGATCGATCTGGCCGACGCGCTGGGATTCGAGGTGTGGGTCGCGCAGGGCGTGTACGTGCCAAACGGAGCGAGCCGCAGCGCTTCGTTCACGCTCCGCGGGAGCGTCGTCCTCCGCGGCGGGTTCGCTGGCACGGAGCAGGCCGCGTCCGAGGCGCACCCGGACACATTCGTCACGGTGCTCTCGGGCGATCGCACGGGCGACGGGCCCACGAGCGATGACCTCTACAGCGTCGTGACCCCGGCCGCGGGCAGCACGCCGACGCTCGAGGGCGTGGTCGTGCGGGGCGGTCGCGCCGACGGCAGTTCGACGCCCACCGATCGCGGCGCGGGCGTGCGCGTGATCGACGCCGACCTCACACTGCGGAACGTCGTCATCGAGCGCTGCTGGGCGACGCGCGGCGCGGGCGCGTACCTCGAGCAGGGAACGCTCAATGTCATCGAGAGCGAGTTCCGCCAGAACACCGCGTCGCTCGAGGGCGGGGGCATCCTCGCGTACGGCGGGCTGAGCGTCGACGCGAGCGAGTTCCACGGCAACACCGCATCGTTCGGCGGCGCGATCTCCGCATGCTGCGGGACCAACGACATCCGCGACTCGCTCTTCGTCTCCAACGTCGCGAGCAACGGCGGCGCGGTCCAGATCCCCAGCGGCACCGCGCGGATCGCTTCGTGCGACTTCCTCAGCAACGCCGCGAGCGAGGGCGGCGCCCTCTCCAGCACGAGCAACAACACGTACATCGCGGCGTGCCGGTTCATCTCGAACACGGGAACGTCCGGCGGCGCGATGTGGCTGATCGGGCGTCAGAACATCGCCTCGTGCGTGTTCGTGCGCAACGTGGCGCTGCAGCGGGGCGGGGCGGTCTACGCGCAGGGCAACACCGTGTTCGCCAACAACACGGTCTACGCCAACGCCGCGCTCATCGACGGGGGCGGATTCGCGACTCTCGGCGGGCTCCCCAAGATCGACAACTGCGTGCTCTGGTCGAACACGGACAACGCGGGCGGCGTGTTCGCGGCGCAGGTCCGCGCGGTCGGGGGCGTGCCGAGCGTGAACACGTCGTGCGTCGAGGGTTGGACGCTCGCGCAGGGCGGCGTGGGGAACATGGGATCCGCGCCGATGTTCGTCGGCGTTGCGGGGCCCGATGGGATCCTGGGCACCATCGACGACGATCCGCAGCTCAGCGTGAACTCGCCGGCCGTGGAGGCCGCGTCCCTCGCTTCGCTCCCCGCCGACCTTGCGGATGTCGACCGCGACGGCGACACCAGCGAGCGATTGCCGCTGGACGCGTCGCGCAGAACACGCATCCGCGATGCGAACCTCGATCGCTTCGCCGTGCTCGACATGGGCGGGCTCGAGGCGGGCAACGGACCGCGGAAGATCCACCCCAACGAAGTCTCGGGCGACTGAGACTCTGCGCGATCGCTCAGTGCGCGCGGGCCGCGGTGATCTCGCGATACATCTCCTCGTCGATGCCGAGGTACTCGCGCATGTGCCGGTCGTAGGTCTCGGCGTCGCCCTCGCGCGACAGATCGAGCCTCAGCTCGTTGATGACCTTCGTGCCCTGGCGGATCCAGTCGTCCCACGTCTCGGCGGAGATGTTCGCGTGGATCCACGCGCCGAGGTTCCCGCGGAACGGCGGACGCGCGAGCTGCGTGCCCGCCTTGCCCGTGCGCCGGCACACGAACGAGCCGTCCGGCGCGGGGCCCGGAGCGCGGGCGGGCGCGACCTCGGGCAGCGGTGCGCCGAGCTTCTCGAGCAGGTCGCCGATCGCCTTCTTGGGCATCAGGTCGCCGCGCTGGGCCGCGACGGTGTAGCCCTTCGTGAGGACCCGCGCGGCGTCGTCGGTCCGCTGGCAGGCCATGAGCGCCGCGCCCGCGAGCTGGTAGGCCTTGCTGAACGTGGGGTTCAGGTCGATCGTGCGCTGGTAGGCGGCGGCCGACTCGGCGAACCGCCCGGCCTGGTTGTACGCCCCGGCGAGCGAGAAGTGGGCCATGTCGTTGTCCGGGTCCTCCCGGGCCATCTTCTCAAACTGGGCGATGCGGGTGTCGAGGTCCATCGTTACTCCTGCGTTATGTGGACCATACGCGGGAAGATCGCCGCATTCCTGCCGCGTCACTCGTCCGAGCCGGAGCGGTCAACCGCGTGGGACGCGTCCGGGCTCGCTGGCGAGGCCCCATCCTCAATCACGAGCACGCCGCCCATGCCCCGGGCGAGCATGCCAACGCGGGCCGTTCGCGGCTCAAGGATCGCCACCTGATCCTGCCCGAGATCAAAGATGACGAGCCCGTCGCGCGTGATGATCGTGTTGTCCATATACCAGGACGCAAATGGCGTGCTGAGAGCCAGTCCAAGCTGGCCCTCCGGGTGCCGCACCACCAGTTCAATCGGGATCTCAATGTCACGTTCGCGGTCGACGCCGTGGTCGATCGATGGATCTTCATGGAAAGCGGGCCACTCCGACCAAAGGTCCTGCCACATGCTCAGTTCTTCTGGCAATCGTGCTGGAACCGCGCGTCCTTCGATGCCCGTCGCAAACTCTGCCACGACGTGCTCGTCAGGATCGATGACGAGCAACTGGAGCGTCACCGAGCGATCTCCCGCCGACGGAGAACGCCCCACGAGCCTGGCGTAGTGGCCCGTCGCGGGCAGCGGTGCGACATGCTCGCGATGGGAGCCATCGAGCCGCACCCGCTCGATTGCGCTCCGATCCGCCCGCATGTAGTAATACCACGCGTCGTCTCGGCGGGGGACGAACGAGAGAGACGGATCGATTGCGGTTTCCGTCAGCAGCGTCAGCGATGATGCGGTGCGATAGTACGCATATAAGGCAAGATACGACGCCGACTGAACGACCACCATCGAAACCACCAGACGCATCGCCCCGCAGGCGGATCGGCGGGCGGCGAGCCACGCGAATGGCATCTCTACCAAGATGCTCCCGAGCCATGCCGCCACGAGCATGAGCAGGAGCACCTGTTTCTCGGTGTTGATGCTGGCGCCGCCGAACACCTCGGCGATCGCCGCGTGCAGCGGCCTGAGCATGAACAACCCAAGCCACGCGGACACGTAGTTCGCGAGGATCATCCATAGGCACGATCGCACCATCCGCACCCTGGCCAGCAGGGCGAGCGCGACGCCTTCCGCGATCCCCAGGAACAGGTTCCCAACAGTCAGATGCAGGATGCCGGACCAGATCAAGGGTGTCCCGACGTTCGCGTGGGCGGGCGACACCAGCAGCAACATTGCGGCGAGGAAGACAACAACCCGGAGTCGCGATTGGCTCGGTTCGCGGATGCCCCTTGCAGCGAGGGAGATGGGCATGTCATATCCCTCGTGCAACGCCCACCCCCGTCCGATCACGCCGGCCAGCCATGCTACGCTGAGCGTCGATGTCGGTTCGACCATCTCCCATCCTCGCCGCAGACCTCGCGGGCGTTCCGCTCGCGAACTGCCTCGTGCTCGCCGCGGGCACGGGCGGCACGCTCGACGAGATGGGCGATTGCTTCGACCTGTCGCGCGTCGGCGCGATCGTCACCAAGAGCATCACGCCCGAGCCCCGACAGGGCAACGCGACGTGGCGACTGCTCCCGCGCGGCGTGGGCATGCTCAACGCGGTCGGGCTCGCGAACGTCGGCGTGGACGCCTTCGTGCGCGACTATGCGCCCCGGGTCGCGAGCGTGCCGACGACGGTGATCGGCTCGATCGCGGGCTTCTCGATCGACGACTACGTCCGCGTCACGAGCGCCATGGGCGCGATCGACGCCATGCCCGCGGTCGAGGTGAACGTGTCGTGCCCGAACGTGCACGGAGGCGTCGAGTTCGGGCTCGATCCGGCGTCCCTCCGCGAACTGGTCGGCGAGATCCGCCGCGTCCTCCCACGCACGCGACTGATCGTCAAGCTCAGCCCCGTCGCGATGGGCCTCGTCGACATGGCACAGCTCGCCCGCGCCGCGATCGAGGGCAAGGGCGCGCCGGGCGGTCCGAACCAGCGCCCCGGGGCGGACGCGCTCACGCTCTGCAACACGATGCGCGCAATGGCGATCGACGTCCGCTCACGCCGCCCGATGCTCGCGCACGGTTCCGGCGGGCTGAGCGGTCCGGCGGTGCACCCGATCGTGGTCAAGATCGTGCGCGACGTGTACACGGGCGTCGCGCGCGACGCGGGCGTGCCCATCATCGGGCTCGGCGGCGTGTCGTCGTGGGAGAGCGCGGCGGAGTTCATCCTCGCGGGCGCGTCGGCGGTGGGAGTGGGCACCATGAACTTCGCCGACCCGCGAGCGGCGCTGAGGATCGCACGCGGGCTCGAGAAGTGGGTGCGCTCGCAGGGCGCATCGAGCGTGCGCGAGCTGGTGGGAGCGATGCGGGAAGACTGACGCGCCGCACGCAAGCGTTCACAACGACACGATCGTCTACGACTCATTTCGATCGCAAACAGGTCAGTTGTCGGCGAGCGCCTCGCGCAGCTTGTCGCTGGCGCGGGCCTTGGTTTCCGACGCCTCCGGAGGCGATGCGGGGGCGACCGGGCGGGTCTCGACGAGCAGCGGCTCGCGCTCGTGATCCTCGCCGCGCGCCTGCTTCGCGGGCGGGCGCGTGGTGCGCTGTTCCTCGCGCGGCGCGATCGTCCCGTCGTGCCCGACCTCGTCCATCCGCACGCTCACGCGCTTCGACACGCCGCGCTCCTGCATCGTCACGCCGTAGAGCCGGTCCGCGGCCTGCATGGTGCGCTTGTGGTGGGTGATGACGATGAAGTGCGAGAAGTCGGTGAACTGTCGCACGACGTGGCAGAACCGCTCAACGTTCGCCTCGTCCAGCGCGGCGTCCACCTCGTCGAGCACGCAGAAGCACGAGGGCTTCGAGCGGAAGATCGACATCAGGAGCGCCACCGCCGTCATCGACTTCTCGCCGCCCGAGAGCTGGCTGATCGTGCGGGGCTGCTTGCCGGGCGGACGCGCGACGACCTCGACGCCCGACTCGAGCGGATCGACCTCGTCCGTCTCGATCTTCTCGATCGAGCCGTCGGGACGCACGACCTCGCGCACGAGGGGCATGAGGCGGACCTCGGCGTGTCCGCCGCCGAAGAGGCGCCGGAACATGCCGTGCTCGCCGCCGAAGTGCCGCTGGATGAGCGCGAACGCCTCGGCGAAACGTTCCTTGCACACGACGTTGAGACGCTCGATGAGCTCGCGCAGCGTCTTCTGCGCCTCGTCGAGGTCGGCGACCTGGCGGATGAGGTCCTCGTTGCGGCCGGCGAGGGTCTGCTCCTCGGTGATCGCGTCGAGGTTCACGTTGCCGAGGCGCTTGATCTCGCCCTTCAGCTCGTCGATGCGTTGCTGCGCCTCGCCCTGGTCCTCGGTGACGATGCCGCCGGACGCGAGCAGCGCGCGATACTCGAAGTAGTCGCGTGCGACGTCGAGCGTCAGGTCCTCACGCGCCCGGTCCTCGAGCGTCTCGCGCTTGATCTCGACCTCACGCCGCGCGACCTCGACCGCGTGCCAGTCCCGCTCCAGACGGGTGGCACGCTCGCGCACGCCCTCGAGCGACGCCGCGAGCGTGCTCGTGGCCTCCCGCGCACCATTCCACTGCTCATCGAGCGTCGAGAGCTCTGTCGCAAGTCGTGCGTCCTGCCCGTCGCAGCGTTCGATCTGCGCCCGGGCCTCGTGCTCTGCCTGCTCCGCCTCCGCGACGCGCTGGGCGCGGAGATCGAGCTGCCGCTGCACCTCCGCGCGCTGACGCACCGTGCCCTCAAGCTCGACCTGCACGCGCGACGCCTCCCGCCGCGCCGCGGTCAACTGCGCCGAGAGGCGCGACGCCTCCGCGCGTGCGCCGCTCGCACGCTCCGCGAGCGATTCGTGCTGCTCGCGCAGCGAGCGCACCGTGCCCTGCGAGGCCTCCACTGCGGCGCGGTGCTCGTCGGCCAGGCCCGCAAGGCGACCCACCCGCTCCGCGAGCGCGGCGCACGACGCCTCGATCGTGCCCGCACGCTCGCCCGCGTCCCGGGCCTGCTCCGCCGCCGCATCACGCTCGCGGAGCACACGCCGATGCTCGCCCTCCGCCCGCTCGAGCTCCGCCTGGGCCCGCGCGTGCTCGCGCTGCGCCGCGGAGAGTTCGTCACGCAGGCGGGCCAGTTCGGCGCTGACGCCCGCAGCCTCTGCATCGACCTCCGAGAGTCGACCACGCTCGCTCGCCAGACGCGACTCAACGCCGCCCAGCTCGCGCTCCACCGCCGCAAGCTCGGCCCGACGCTGCAGCACGCCGCCCGCGTCGCCCTCGGTGCCCGTCGGCCCCGCCAGCACGCGACCGTCGCGCTCGAGCACGACGCCGCCCGGCAGCACGAACCGCGCACCGAGGCGTGGGCCCGCCGCGAGCAGCATCGCGGACTCGAGATCCCGCGCGACGAACGTGTCGCCCAGCAGGCGGTCGAGCATGGACGACACACGCGACTCGTCCTCGCCCTCCATCGCGCCGGAGCGGACGCGGACCAGGTCGCGCACGCGCGTGATCGATCCGTCGAGATCGTCGCCAACGCCAACTTCGCCCGGCGCCTGCTCACCCAGGGGCTGGAGCGGCAGGAACGCCACACGCCCCGTCAAGCCGCGCAGCTCCTCGTCCGCGGGCAGCTCCGACGTGGTCCGCACGATCAGGGCCTGGAGCAGCGGGCCGAGCGCCGCTTCGACCACGCTCGCGTGCTCGCCCACGGGCTCGATGAGGTCCGACAGCGCCGAGATCACCCGCGTGAACGCCTCGCCCGCGTCGCGCTGCGTGAGCGCGTGGCGCACCGCCTCGCCCATGCCCACGCGCGACTCGATCATCTCGACGAGCGACGTCCGCCGGCTCTCCAGTCGCACACGCTCGCGCTCGAGCGCGTCGACCGATTCCGCGCGCCCGCGCCGATCCTCCGACAGCGCCGCGGTACGCGCCTCAAGCGAAGCGGCGTCCGCCTCAAGCCGCGTCGCCGATCCGCCCCACGCGCCCACGCCCTCGCGCGCCTGGTCGATCCGGGCCGACACCGTCCCCGCCTCGTCCGCGAGGTCGCTCGCGCGGCGTGCGTGCGCCTCGCCCTGTTCGCGGAGCGCTTCGAGCCGGCGCGCCTCGCCCGCGGCCTGCGCCGCAAGGTCCGAGCGCTCACGCTCGATCCGCGCGAGCGTGCCGCTTGCCTCGCGCGCGGCCCGCTCCGCCTCCGCGATCCGCTCGCCCAGCGCGCCACGCTCGTCGGAGATCGCCCGCTCCGTCCGCTCCGCGTCCGCGAGACGCTCCGTGAGCGCCCCCACCTCGCTCCGCGTGTCCTCGAGCGCACGCTCGAGGTCCGCGACTGTCTGCTCGAACGAGCGCAGCCGCTCCGCGTCGTGCGCCGCCTGCTGCTCCGCGTCGTGACGCATGCGCTCGTTCATCGCGCACCGCTGCTCGGCCTGCTGACGCTCGTGACGCACGCGGGTGAGCTCGCCCTCGACGCGCCTGTGCGCCTGCCCAAGCTCCTGCTCACGCAGGCGGGCGTCCTGCACGCCGAGCTCCGCCGAACGCAGCGCCTCGCTCGCGGCGTCGCGTTCCTCACCGAGCCCCGCGATGCGGGAGGTCAGCCCGTCGAGGCGCTCGCGAAGGTCGTGGTACTGATCGAACGCCAGCGCCGTGCGGAGCGCGCGATACTCCGCGTCGAGCTGCTGGAACACCCGCGCCTTGCCCGCCTGCCCGCGCACCAGACGCAGGCGGCGTTCCGTCGATTCGAGCTGCTCGCGCGTCAGCGCGAGGTTCTGCTCCGTCTTCTCGAGCTTCCGCTGCGCCTCGATCCGCCGCTGCTTGTACCGCGCGATCCCCGCGGCCTCCTCGAAGATGATCCGGCGTTCCTGCGGCGAGGCGAGCAGCATCGCATCGACCTTGCCCTGCTCGATGATCGAGTACGCGTCGGCGCCGATGCCCGTGTCGAGGAACAGCTCGCGGATGTCCTTGAGGCGGGCACGCCGACCATTGATGAGGTACTGGCTCGCGCCGTCGCGGTACAGGCGGCGTTCGACCTCGACGACGTCCGCGTCGATGGGCAGCCCGCGCTTGCCGCGCACGCTCGCGTCGATAACGGACTCGCCCTCGTCGGCGTCCTGCACCTCGCCCGCGTCGGGAGCGCGATCGGCCTGCGCCGCCTCGGACGGCTCGTCCTGTGCGACGTCCTCGCTCGCGCCCGACTCCTGCAACGGG
This sequence comes from Phycisphaerales bacterium, assembly GCA_034004365.1. Classification (GTDB taxonomy): domain Bacteria; phylum Planctomycetota; class Phycisphaerae; order Phycisphaerales; family UBA1924; genus JAVEWV01. Next base: position 56,773 of record JAVEWV010000011.1, on the reverse strand, counting down.
TTCTCGAACGAGAGCGTGACGCTCGCCATCCCGCTCGCCGGGCGGGATGAGGAGCCCGCGAAGATGACGTCGATCATCTCCTTGCCGCGCAGGCTCTTGCTCGAGCGCTCACCGAGCACCCACTTGACCGCATCGACGACGTTGCTCTTGCCGCACCCGTTCGGCCCGACGATGCCCGTGACGGCGTCGTCGAACGTGAACTCCGTGCGATCGGCGAACGACTTGAACCCGCTGAGGGTGAGCTTGGCCAGACGCATGGGCGAGCAACCTCCATGTCCTCGGACGGATGGTCCCGTCCGTTGCGGGGCGTGTGCCCCGCCGCCCAATCTCCGATCCAGCCCGATCCGCGCCGCGCATCCTGCGGGGCCGCCCGGGTCGGGAGGGTGCGCTCCGCTCGCGAAGCGGCAAGAGCGCACCCGCCGGTCGCGTCCGTACAGACCCGCGTGCCGACGATCCAAACATCCTAACAGGCAATCACGCCGAACGCGCGGCCCGCGCAGAGATCGGAGGCTCGATCCTGGACCGGTCCCGCACGGCACGGTCCCGAGCGTCCTCTTACGAGCCGCTGGACGACGCGGGTTTCGTGTCGTCCGCCGCGCTCGACTCCACCGGCACGATCATCGGGCGATCCGGCGCGGGCCCGACCGGCTCGTCCGCCGCGACCTCCATGCCCGGGTTCGTGAGCGTGCGGATCCAGTCCTCCTCGTCCCCGTCGGCCAGCTCCGGACGATCGGGCACGACGACCTCCTCACGCGCCGAGAGCAGCTCCGCCACGAGGCGGTCCTCTTCCGTCGCGAGCGGCGCCACAACACCCCCCTGGCGGCTCATGGCGTAGAGCGCGCCGACCGTGTCGGAGTACGAGAAGTCGAGCCCCGGACGCGGATCCTCCGGGATGGACCGCCGGGCCAGGAACGAGATGAAGTCCTCAAGGTTGCCCGGCACCGAGTGCGTCGTGCCCGACCCGCCCTCGGGGCGGTAATAGAGGCGGGGCGGCTCGCCCGCCGCGTCGGACGTCAGCAGCAGGCGGTCGTGCCACGCCGAGACCAGCATCGGGCCCGAGATCCCCAGCGAGCGCCCGAACAGCACGATCCGCGGCACGCCCTGCTGCGTGACGTAGATCATGGGCGAGCCGAAGGGCACACGGTCCACGTAGAACTTCAGCAGCCCCTCGGGAGACTCGATACGCCGGCGCTCGATGCCCTGGAGCGTGCCGCCCGGGAGCGTCGCCTTCGCCATCCACATGACCTGCCGGGGCGAGACCTCCCGGCGCACCTCGGGCGGCTTGCTCGCCTCGATCGCCAGCATGCGGCGGAGGTTCGCACGCTCGGCCCGCTCGGCGAGCGCCTCGTACGCCGCGACGCGGATCGTCATGTCCGTGCTCTCAAGGAACTCCTTGATCTGCTCGTCGATGCGCGGGCCGGTGTCGATGCGTCCCAGCAAGCGCAGCGCGAGCGTCCGCGTCGTGCCCAGCCCCGATCGTGCGACGTCCAGCAGCGGTGCCGCGACCCGCGGATCGCCCAGCCGCCCGCCCGCCTCCAGCGCCGCCATGCGCACGCCCATCTCGGGGTGCTCGTACAGCTCGCGGACGAACGGCAGCGCCGGCTCGCCCAGCGCCACCAGGCACCACATCAATTCGCGCGAGAGCCCCGGCTCGGCGACCAGCCCCTCCGTGTATCGCTGCGCGTACGCCTCGGGCGCGGAGGTATCGACGGTGAGCGCGCGGACCGTGTTCAGGAAGTCGTTGGGACGCTGGGCATAGCTGTCGGGCACACGCAGCGTGATCGACGCCCCGTCGCGACCTCGGGCCGTGCGACCGATCGACGACTCCGGAAACCGCGAGTTGATCGCGCTCGCGATCGCGCGGGCCCGCGCGTGGCTCTCGTTGTCGAGCACCAGCGCCATCCCCAGTGGCGCCGTCACCACGCCGCCCGCCAGCACACGCCCGACGCTCCGCGACACGCCGTCGTCCTGCGACCTCTGCTCGTCGTCGATGCCGGCGAATGGGTTGATGAAGATCGGGCCGCGGGCCTCGCCGAAGAGCTTCGCCTGCACCCGCCCGAAGGCGCTGGGCGGGCCGAAGCGGAGCTCGGTCGTCCAGAGCATCCCGCCCTCGAGGCTCGTCGCGTTCAGGGCGCGGACATAGACGTCGAACGTGTACCCCTCCGGCGCCCCGGGCGGAATCACCGCCTGCACCGCAACGACCGCGACGCGAGAGTCACGCAGGATCTGCCGCGGGGTGCGCGGAAAACCGGTCACGGGGTCGGTCAGGAATGGATCGGTCGTCGCATTGCCCCGCCCGATGCCGTCCAGGCCCATCTGGCGTTCCATCGTCGCGGCAACCCGCTCGTCGAGCAGCCCGCCGCCCGTGCCGCGAAGCCCGACAACAAGCCCGTAGCCCGAGACCAGCGTGGGCTCGGCGCCGACGATCTCGCCCATCGAGCCCACCGTGCCGCGGAGCACCGCCGGGACGTCCCGCACCACGGTCGGCCGCACCAGCTCGGCCCGAGGCTTGGGCTTGCTCGAACAGCCGCCCGCGATCGCCAGCACGCCCGCCAGCGCGATCGCGACGCCTCGGAGTGCGGACACCATCGCGCTCGGTCGCGGGGTCGCGGGCATGGGCTTCGTCCTCAAGTGGTTGGGCCGCAGGGTGTTTGGTGTTCACGCCGCACGGGTGCGCCGGCGCCTGCCGCGGCCTCCGGACACACTATACGGGCCCGGGCGAGATTCCGACGCATCCATCCGGTGTCGTTGCGGCGCGAGCGTTCGCGGCGATTTCGCACTCCCTCGTGAAGATATCCCCCGCGATCGGGCGTCAAAATCCCCCGGTTGGGGCATGCTTGCGCAAAGGCGGGGGAAGTTCTTGCTCGCGCGCAAGTTTGGCATTGACCGACCCTTGGGCGCAATCGACAGCTTCCGCACGGTCTTCACACCGCATTTTGTGGTCCCACCCGCTTGCTGCCCCGATGGATAGTGGTATCCTCGTCCCCCGTGCCCCATCCGGCGGGGACATGCTGAGTGCCGGATGGGTGCAACAGGTTCGAGATCCAATCGCAGGGGCGGGCCGCTCTCGCGGCGCGCCGAGGTGTCGCTTTGCCGCCGGTCCATCGGCGGTCGGGTGCGTTCGCACCGCCCGGCTCCGGGCGGAGGGGTTGTGGTATGTCCGTGCTCGCCGACAGCCAGATCAGGGAGCTCGTCAGGATCGAGCCCTTCGAGCCCGCCGTGAAGCGGGCCGGGCGGATCTCCTACGGCGTGTCGAGCTATGGGTACGACGTGCGGGTGGGCACGCGGTTCAAGGTGTTCACGGCGACGCCCTCGCACGGCGACATCGCGGTGGTGGACCCCAAGCGTTTCAGCGACGAGATGATGGTGGAGGTCGACGTCGCGAGCCGCCCGGAAGACAAGCGGTACGTGATCATCCCGCCCAACTCGTTTGCGCTGTGCGAGACGGTGGAGTACCTCGAGATCCCGCGGGACGTGCTGGCGATCTGCGTGGGCAAGAGCACGTACGCGCGGTGCGGGCTGATCGTGAACGTGACGCCGCTGGAGCCCGAGTGGAAGGGAAAGGTGACGCTGGAGATCAGCAACACGACGCCGCTGCCGGCGCGGGTGTACGCGAACGAGGGCGTCGCGCAGCTGATCTTCCTGAAGGCGGACGTGGTGTGCGAGAAGAGCTACGCGGATAAGGGCGGGAAGTACCAGAGCCAGGAAGGCCTGACGTTGCCTCGCGTCGACTGATGTCGCACTTCCGAACGCGAGCAGGTATCGGTCAGCACAATTCGTAATTTACGGGGAGCTGTATGAACTTGAACGCCTTAGATTGGTTCAGAAAAAATGGCCCTCCCGATGTCGCAAACGACTATCTTGTCTCTTGCGATGCGGGCTTCTTTACAGGCATCTCGCCTCAAGAGGCATGGCTCGTTCACACACTGGGTCGTCAAGGCGACACCCTCGTTCATACTGGTACGTTTCTACTGGTCCACAGGCTTGGATCTGAATCCAGCAACGATTTCGAGTGGATCCGCACGAAGTCTTTCTTCTCCTGATTGATCCGATTCCAAAACAGGACGTGAAGATGAAGATTGCTCGCAAGTTCACCAAGGCCGGTGAGAATCCCTTCGAGACGGTGCAGTGGACGCGCCGCAGCTCAAAGATCAGCAACCCCGACGGCTCGGTCGTCTTTGAAATGAAAGACGCCGAGGTGCCCGAGGCCTGGTCGCAGCTCGCGACCGACATCATGGTCTCGAAGTACTTCCGCAAGGCGGGCGTGCCGCAGGACGGCGGGCCCAACGGCATCGCGTCGCCCGGCTTCAACAGCAAGAAGGACGCGGGCGTGACCGGCCCCGAGCGCTCGGCGAAGCAGGTGATCCATCGCCTCGCGGGCTGCTGGCGCCACTGGGGCGAGACGCACGGCTACTTCGACTCCGCCGAGGACGCGCAGGCGTTCGAGGACGAGCTCAAGCACATGCTCGTGCACCAGATGTGCGCGCCCAACTCGCCGCAGTGGTTCAACACGGGGCTGAACTGGGCGTACGGCATCAGCGGTCCGGCGCAGGGGCACTGGATCGTTGATCCGAAGACGGGCGAGGCGAAGCTCGCGGACGACGCGTACACGCACCCGCAGCCGCACGCGTGCTTCATCCAGAGCGTGTCGGACGATCTTGTGAACGAGGGCGGGATCATGGACCTGTGGGTCCGCGAGGCGCGCCTGTTCAAGTATGGCTCGGGCACGGGGTCGAACTTCTCGCACCTGCGCGGTGAGGGCGAGGCGCTCTCGGGCGGCGGGAAGAGCTCGGGGCTGATGTCGTGGCTCCGGATCGGCGATCGCGCGGCGAGCGCGATCAAGAGCGGGGGGACCACACGCCGCGCGGCGAAGATGGTCTGCCTCGACATGGACCACCCCGACATCGAGACGTTCATCAACTGGAAGGTGCGCGAGGAGATCAAGGTCGCGGCGCTGGTCGAGGGGCTGCGGGCGATCGCCGGGCAGCGCACGAGCATCAACGACGCCGAGACGGTGGGGGAGACCGCGGCGCGCCTGGGCCTGAAGCTCGATTACGACTTCAACGGCGAGGCGTACGCGACGGTCGCGGGGCAGAACTCGAACAACTCCGTGCGCATCCCCGACTCGTTCTTCGACGCGCTCGACAAGGACGGCGAGTGGAAGACGACGTGGCGGACCACGGGCGAGATCGCGCGGACGTACAGCGCGAAGAAGCTGTGGGACGAGATCGGGTACGCCGCGTGGCGGTGCGCCGATCCGGGCGTGCAGTTCGACTCGACGATCAACGCGTGGCACACGTGCCCGAGCGCGGGGCAGATCAACGCGAGCAACCCGTGCTCGGAGTACATGTTCCTCGACGACACGGCGTGCAACCTCGCGTCGCTGAACGTGCTGAAGTTCTTTGATGTGAAGACGGGCGCGTTCGACGTCGAGCGGTTCGAACACGCGATCGACCTGTGGACGATCGTGCTCGAGATCAGCGTGCTGATGGCGTCGTTCCCGAGCCGCCGGATCGCGGAGCTGAGCTATCGGTATCGCACGCTGGGGCTGGGCTACGCGAACCTGGGCGCGATGCTGATGCAGGCGGGCGTGGCGTATGACTCGGACGAGGCTCGGGGCGTGTGCGCCGTGCTGACGGCGATCCTGACCGGGCGCAGCTACCGCATGAGCGCGGAGATGGCGCGGGAGCTGGGCGCGTTCCCGGGCTACGACGCCGACAAGGACAACATGCTCCGCGTGGTCCGCAACCACCGGCGCGCGGCGCACGGCGTGTCTCGCGAGAGCGGGAAGTATGAGTCGCTGCGCATCCCGCCCGTGCCGGTCGACCACGAGCTGATGCTCTCGGGGAAGGTGAAGGTCGCGAACGCGGCGGCGCTGCTCGACCACGCGGTCTTGGCGTGGGACGAGGCGCTGGAGCTGGGCGAGAAGTTCGGGTATCGCAACGCGCAGACGACCGTCATCGCGCCCACGGGCACGATCGGGCTGCTCATGGACTGCGACACCACGGGCGTCGAGCCGGACTTCGCGCTGGTCAAGTTCAAGAAGCTCGCCGGCGGCGGGTACTTCAAGATCGCCAACGAGAGCGTGCGTCCCGCGCTCAGGACGCTCGGATACACCGACGCGCAGATCGCGGGCATCATGGCGTACCTGCTCGGCACGCTCTCGCTGGGCGTGCCCATGCCCGACGGCGTGAAGGACGCGAAGGGCCAGACGCTCGCGCAGTGGCTTGCGGGCAAGGGCCTCAACGATGCCGAGCTCGCCGCGATCACGGCGCAGCTGCCGGGCGTGTTCGAGCTGAAGTACGCGTTCGGCGCGTGGGGCTTCAGCGATGACACGCTCAAGCGCTGCGGGCTCGATCCGGCGAAGGCCCGCACGGAGATGGGCTTCAACCTGCTCCGCGCCCTGGGGCTCTCGGACAAGCAGGTCGAGGCGCTCAATACGCTGGTCTGCGGCACGCAGACGGTCGAGGGCGCGCCGCACCTCAAGCCCGAGCACCTGCCCGTGTTCGATTGTGCGAACACCTGCGGCGCGATCGGCACGCGGTTCATCCGCCCCGAGGGGCACATCCGCATGATGGCCGCCGCGCAGCCCTTCATCTCGGGCGCGATCAGCAAGACCATCAACCTGCCCAACAGCGCGAGCGTTTCGGACATCACGGCGTGCTACCGCCTGTCGTGGGAACTGGGGCTCAAGGCGAACGCGCTGTACCGCGACGGGTGCAAGCTCAGCCAGCCGCTGAGCACGAAGGTCGAGGACGCCGCGGCAAAGGGCGAGACGTCCGACGACGCGATGGAGGCCGAGCTGGAAAAGTCCGAGGTCTCCGCGGCGGCGGAGAAGGTTGTCGCGGCTGTTGCGGCATCTGATGCGCCCGCTGCCTCGGAGGCCCAGCGCGATCTCACGCACCGCCCGATGCGTCGTCGTCTGCCCGACACGCGCCGCAGCGTCACGCACAAGTTCAACATCGCGGGGCACGAGGGCTACCTCACCGTGGGCTGCTACGAGGACGGCTCGCCCGGCGAGCTCTTCATCACCATGGCGAAGGAGGGCTCGACCATCGGCGGGCTCATGGACTCGCTCGGGACGTCCACGAGCGTGGCGCTGCAGTACGGCGTGCCGCTCGAGAGCCTGGTGCGGAAGTTCACGCACCAGCGGTTCGAGCCCGCGGGCATGACGACCAACAGCGACATCCCGTTCGCGAAGTCGCTGGTGGACTACATCTTCCGCTGGATGGGCATGCAGTTCATCCCGGGGTATCGCGAGGCCAACGCCCCGCAGCGCGGGTCCAAGGGGGACAAGCGCGTCGAGGCGAAGGGAGCCCCGCGCATCGCGGGCGCGGAGCGCCACACGATGACGCGGGCCAAAGAGGAGCGAGTCGCATGGCTGCGATCGGAATCAGCGGAGGGAGGTTCGCACGACGACAGCGCGAGCGGCGCGTCGGACGCCAAGAGCCCGACCGGCGCTTCGGGCGGCGCGACGGACCGCGAGCTCACCCTCGTCGTCAGCGCCTCGACCCTCTCGGTCGCGCTCGAGAGCGCGGGCGATGCGCCGCCGTGTGACTACTGCGGCACCATCACCGTGCGCAGCGGCACGTGCTACAAGTGCCTGAACTGCGGCGCGAGCCTTGGGTGTAGCTGATTGTTTGGATTTGAGGACGCCGCGCGGGCACGCACGCCCCGCGGCGTGGCGGGATCGCACCACACATCCGCCCCGCAAGGGCGTGGAGGATTGAACCGGGCAGACGACGGACCGTGCCTCGGGCGGGATGACGCGAGGAGCGCGCCCCCGCCTCGTTCGAGGGACAAGGCCCCACCAGACGGCGCAAGCCACGGAGGATCGGGGCCCTCCCAATGACATCCAGCGGAACCTTCCGCGATCGTGCGACCCACCGCCGGAGCTTGCGCGGGCCAGACGCGAACATCCCCTCGCGAGGCCCATTCAGGCGTGAGTTCCGAGCCTCCCACCCCCGGGCGATCCACCACCGCCCGGGGGTTTCTTTGCGCAAAGATCTTTGCGTCACGCGCCAGCACATCGATGCCGATCGATCGCGTGCGAAGTGATGACCAGGCCAGGCGCCCTCGCTAGAGGCCATCCAGCCGCGCGCCGGCGCGCGAGTGCCCGTCGGAATTGATCACGATCTGCCCCGTGTCGATGTTCACGACCCAGCCCTCACCACCGCCGTTCGATGCGGCCGCAGCGTGCCCGTTGACGACCGCAACGGCGCGCGGCTCATCGCCCGGCTCCACTTTGAACGGGTTCTGCGGGATCGTGCGAATGTACGGCCCGAAGATGTATCCCGACTCGGGCGTCGGCGCCGTGTACCCACAGGCCATCGAGAATTGCGTCAACTGGCGCTCGAACCACTCCTCGGCGCCGCCGCCCTGCCCATCGTCCATCTGTCCGGGGTAGAACCCGTGCTCTTCCTTGAAGAGCTCCATCGCCTCGCGCAGGAGGCGCAGGTCGGCAATGGCACGTGCCTCCATCGCGTTCGTGCTGGCGCTCGTCATGCGCGGCACCGCGATCGCCGCGATGATGCCGAGAATGACCACGACGATCACCAGCTCCAGCATGCTGAAGCCCGGCGCAAAGCGTCGTGTCTCTCGGGTCTGGTGCACTTTTCGCTCCGTCGGGGCATCGGGCCGCCCCATTGGAGCATCGGCCCGCGCCTGGAGCTTGCCGCGGAGCGCGCGGGATATCGGTCCGCGCACGCGTGCGTTCGTGCCGCCTGCGGGGTTCGACCGCTGAGTTGCAGGACCTCGCCCCGCCGCGGCAAGGCCTAGGCCCGGCGCGGCGGGGCCTCGTCGAGCGCCCTGCGTCCGAGCGGGATCTCGAACCGGTCCCGCACGGTGCAGTAGCCCATCCCGCCCATGCGCCCGACGTGCTGCGTCGCCGCAGGATCGATGTGCAGGCGTTCGTTGACGACGTCGTCGCGCACGAACACGTGCACGACCTCGCCCATCACGACGTTCCCGCCCGCAGGCGCTCCCGGGTTCGTGCGCACGATCCGCGTCGTGCGGCACTCGTACACGATCGGGCTCTCGCCCACGCGGGGCGGACGGACCACGCGGGACGCCTCCTGGGCCAGCGACGCGAGCTCGAACTCGCTCTCGCCATACGCCAGCGGCTCGGCGCACGCGACGACCTTGCGGATGTACGGTTCGCACGCGACGTTGACGACGAACTCGCCCGTGCCTCCCTCGTCCGGGGGGAGGCAGTTGCGGAGGGTGTCCTTGTCCGTGCCGTCTTCTTTGTTCGCGGGGCAGAAGAGCAGGGTGAGCGGGTTGGACCCGACGCCCGCGAAGAACGAGAAGGGCGCAAGGTTCACGCGTCCGTCGGGCGAGATCGTGCTCACCAGCGCGATGGGGCGGGGAACGATGCCGCCGATCAGCAGCTTGTAGCGTTCGGGAACCGCGAGGAGGCTGGGGTCCAGTTCCATGAGCGCACTGTAAACCCGCCCGGCGCGGCGGGATCGCGGGGGCATGCTTCGAAAGGCGACCGGGCCGACGGTTCTCGGGCCGAGGGGTATCATCCCAACCCCGAGGTGGAACGCGGCTGGGCCCCGGACAGGGCCCAGGCGGATCCCTCGAAGGCGGACGGGAGAGGAACGTACATGAGGCGCGCGAAGATCAGCATCATCGGGGCGGGCAACGTCGGCGCGACCTGCGCGCACTGGGCCGCGGCGAAGGAGCTGGGCGACATCGTCCTGCTCGACATCCCGCACCCCGAGAAGCCCGACCTGAACATGCCCAAGGGCAAGGCGCTCGACCTGGCGTGCTGCGGCCCGATCGAGCGGTTCGACTCGCGCGTGACTGGCACGTTCGACTACAAGGACATCGCGGGCTCGGACGTGGTGGTCATCACCGCGGGCCTGCCGCGCAAGCCCGGCATGAGCCGCGACGACCTGATCGAGACCAACGTCAAGATCGTGCGCTCGGTGAGCGAGAAGGTCCGTGAGTTCGCGCCCGAGTCGATCGTCATCATCGTGTCGAACCCGCTCGACGCGATGGTGTACACCGCGTGGAAGGCGACCGGCTTCCCGACCCACCGCGTGATGGGCCAGGCCGGCGCGCTCGACGTCGCCCGCTACCGCGCGTTCCTCGCGATGGAGATCGGGTGCTCCATCGAGGACATCTCCGCGCTCCTGCTCGGCGGGCACGGCGACGACATGGTCCCCCTCCCGCGCCTCACCAGCGTGCACGGCATCCCCGTCACCGACCTGCTCCCGATGGAGAAGATCACCGCGTGCGTCGACCGCGCGAAGGTCGGCGGCGGCGAGATCGTCAAGCTCATGGGCACCAGCGCCTTCTACGCGCCCGCCAGCGGCACCATCCAGATGGTCGAGGCGATCGTCAAGGACAAGAAGCGCATCATCCCCTCGGCGGTGTACTGCGACGGGCAGTTCGGCGCCAAGGGCCTGTTCGTGGGCGTGCCCGCCCTGCTCGGCTCCAAGGGCGTCGAGAAGATCGTCGAGTTCAAGCTCACGCCCGACGAGCAGAAGCTGTTCGACGAGTCCGCCAGCCACGTCCGCGACCTGGTGTCGGTCGTGCAGAAGCTGTTCCCCGACCTGAAGTGATCCGCGGTGTCGTGAACGCGGCGTCCGCGCCGAACACACACCGCTCACAGGAATTCGTCCATCCACGCATTCGTCCGGAGAAACCACCGATGAAGCTCGCCACGCTCTCGCTCGTCGCCCTCTCGATGCTCACGCCCGCCGCGATCGCGGGCGCGCCCGCTCCCCTGCCCGCCGCGAATGAGGCCTACGCGGACCTCGACGCGATCGGCCAGATGATCGTCGGCACCTGGCGGACGGCCTCGTCCGTCGAGCAGGCCGACGGCGCGGGTAGCACGCAGGTCGTGCTGAGCATCGCCCCCGTGAAGATCGAGGGCATGGAGAACACGTTCTACGTCGAGGGCGCCCGGGCCGACGCGCTCTACGCGCCGTATCGCCAGGCGATCTTCCAGCTCTACACGTACAAGGGCGGCGCCCGCCTCCGCACGCTCGAGTTCCACAACACGCCCAAGGGCTTCGCCGAGGCGCTCGTCGGGCTCGCCGCGGCGCCGGAGTTCATGCCCGCGATCAACCCCGACAACCTCATCGCGACGCTCGACATCGAGCTCAAGCCCGCGGGCGGCGGGTGGTCCGGCGCGACGCCGTATGCCTATCCCACGCGTCTCGGCGGCGCGGTCGAGATGACCAGCTCGTTCAGCGTCACCAAGGACACGCTCACCTCCGCCGACCGCGGCTTCGCCGCCGACGGCTCGATCGCGTGGGGCGCTTCCGAGGGCTCGTCGTACACCTTCAAGCGCACCACCGAGGGCCCGAAGGTCACGAAGATCGACGACGGCGTGACGATCATCGAGTTCGCGCATCCCGAGGGTGAGACGCTCGCCGATGGCGATCGCGTGGCCTTCCACTACTCGGGCTACCTCGCCGCGAGCGGCGAGATGTTCGACTCCAGCCGCGAGCCCGGGCGCGCGGTGCTCAGCTACGTCGCCCCCGGCTCGCTGATCCAGGGCTTCCGCGACGGCGCCGCGGGCTCGACGCCCGGCACCATCCGGCGCGTCCTGATCCCCTCCGCGCTGGGCTACGGCGATCGCGGCGCGGGCGCACGAATCCCCGCGAACTCCGACCTGATCTTCGACATCGAGTGCATGTACGTGCAGAAGGTCGCCAGCGACGAAGCGAGCGACGCCGGGCAGTAACCCGGACGCTCCGCTTGACAAACCAGCACGCGCGTGGGCACACTGGTCCATACCGGCCGCACGAGTGCGCGCCGAAGGGGGCGGGGCCGAACGGCCCTTAAGCGGGCGTGCGCCGCACGCACCGAGCCCGCACGTACACGCCCCATGCCGACGGAGCGGCCATGCTGAAACAGCGGCACCAGCTCTTTGTTTCGCTCCTCGTCGCGTGCGACGTCGCGGTCGTCGCCGCGGCCTGCTACGCGGCCTGGGGGCTCCGCAAATTGCTGGTCGAGCGGTGGTGGCCCCCGCAGTGGGAGACCTACCTCAAGGAGCCGCTCGTCCTCTTCGTCGTGCCGCTCTCGCTGCTCTCATTGCGGGCGGTGGGGCTGTACCGCGCCCGGCGTGAGAAGTCCATCACGGGCGAGCTCTGGTCGATCATCCGCGCGAGCGCCGTCGCGTTCTCGGCGCTCATCATGTTCCTCTGGTTCGCCGACCACTCCGCGAGCAAGGGCGAGAGCACGTACGGACGCGCGCACCTCCTCGGGATCGAGCTCGGCGCGTGGCGTGTGCAGCTCGGTTCCCTCGCGATCCTTTTGCCCGTGATGCTCAGCATCGAGCGCACCGCCCTCCGCCTCACGCTGCGCTGGCTCCGGCGCAGGGGAAAGAACCTGCGCCACGTCGTGGTCGTGGGCACCGGACGCCTCGCGCAGGTCACGTGCCGCACGCTCGAACGCAACCGCTGGACGGGCCTGAACGTCGCGGGCTTCGTCACGCACCGCGACGCCGTGCGCCGATCGAGCATTCTCGGCCTGCCCGTGCTCGGCACGCTGGGCGAGCTCGAGGACATCATCGAGCAGGTCCGCCCCGACGCCGTGTACATCGCGCTCCAGGCGCAGCACGCTCACCGCGTGCCCGGCGTCATCCGCTCGCTCGATCGATTCAGCGTCGACGTCCGCCTCGTGCCCGACGTCGATCCACGCTACATGCCCCTCTCGCGCGGCGTCACCGAGCTCGACGGCATGCCCATCCTCTCCTGCCGCGAATCACCGCAGGAGGGCCTGGGCGGCATGAGCAAGCGTGCGCTCGACGTGGTCGGTGCGAGCGTCGCCCTCGCGATCTTCGGGCCGGTCATGGCGCTGTGCGCCCTCTTCGTCCGCATGAGCGGGCCTGGCCCGGTGATCTTCACCCAGAAGCGCGTCAGCCTGGGCGGCGAGGAGTTCAGCATCCTCAAGTTCCGCACCATGCGCCACGTCGAAGAGCCCGAGCTCGACCCCGCATGGACCTCGCGCGAGGATCCGCGCATCACGGGCGTCGGGCGATTCCTCCGTCGCACGAGCCTCGACGAGCTGCCGCAGCTCTTCAACGTGCTCCGCGGCGATATGTCGCTCGTCGGCCCACGCCCCGAACGCCCCGAGCTCATCGAACGCTTCCGCGACGACTGGCGCGGGTACATGCTCCGCCAGCACGTCAAGGCCGGCATGACCGGCTGGGCGCAGGTCCGCGGCCTGCGCGGCGACACCTCGCTCAAGAAGCGTCTGCAGCACGACCTCTACTACATCCGCAACTGGTCGCTCGGGCTGGACGTCAAGATCCTCATGCTCACCGTCTTCCGCGGGTTCGTGCACCGCAACGCGCACTGATCGCCCGCCCCCCAACGCCATCCACTCCGCCGGCATTCAATTGCCCGCATGCGCTCCTCGTCCTTCCAGGTCATCGTCATCGGCGGCGGGCACGCGGGCGTGGAAGCCGCGTGGGCCGCGGCGAACCTGCTGGGCGAGCCGGGGTGCGTCGCGCTCGTCACGCTCGATCCCGACCGGATCGGCGAGATGTCCTGCAACCCCGCGATCGGGGGACTCGCGAAGGGCCAGATCGTCCGCGAGCTCGACGCCCTCGGCGGGCTCATGGCCCTCGCGACCGACGCGACGAGCATCCACTCCAAGGTCCTCAACACCAGCAAGGGGCCCGCGGTGCACGGGCCGCGGGCGCAGTGCGACAAGCACGCGTACGCCGAAACGGTGCGGGCGATGCTCGCGTCGCGCCCCGAGATCGTCGTGATCGCCGGGGGCGTCGAGTCGTTCATTCTCGAGCCGGCTGGAACGGGAACCCGCGAGCGGCGCGTCGCGGGCGTGAACATCCGGACACGCGAGGGCAATGAGCGTTCGCTCCGCGCGCCCGGAGTCGTCCTCACCACCGGCACGTTCATGCGCGGGCTCATGCACACGGGCGACGTGCGCACGCCCGGCGGACGCCACGGCGAAGCGCCCGCGACGGCGATCTCGAACACCCTCCGCGAGCTGGGCTTCGAGCTGGGCCGCCTCAAGACCGGCACGCCCCCGAGGCTCAAACGATCAACGATCGATTGGGACGCGCTCGAAGCGCAGTGGGGGGACGCCCCGCCGATCGCGTTCAGCGATCTCACCAACGCGTCGCGCGTCGGGATCGATACGAGCGAGTGCGATCCGCTCGCGGCGCCCTCGCTCGATCGCTTCCCGATCCTGCCGCAGGTGGATTGCCGCCAGACGCGGACCGACGCGTCCTCGCACGCATTGATCCGCGCGAACCTGCACCGCGCGCCGATGTTCACGGGGCAGATCGAGTCCGCCGGCCCGCGATACTGCCCCAGCATCGAGGACAAGGTCGTGCGCTTCGCCGATCGCGATTCCCACGGCGTCTACCTCGAGCCCGAGAGCCTGCGCACCGACTGGATCTACTGCAACGGCATCGCGACCTCCCTGCCCGCCGACCTCCAGGACCAGCTCGTCCGCGCGATGCCGGGGTGCGCGAACGCCGAAATTCTGCGCTACGGCTACGCAGTCGAGTACGACATGGTCCGCCCGCACCAGATCCACGCCACGGGCGAAACGAAGCTCGTCGCGGGGCTGTTCCTCGCGGGCCAGATCAACGGCACGAGTGGTTACGAAGAGGCCGCGGCGCAGGGCGTGATCGCGGGGATCAACGCGGCGCTGCGGGCACGTGCGGACGGACGCACGTCGCACGAGGGCTTCGTGCTCGGGCGCGAAGAGGCGTACATCGGCGTGCTGATGGACGACCTCGTGACCAAGACGCCCGTCGAGCCCTACCGCATGTTCACGAGCCGCGCCGAGCACCGCCTGCTGCTGCGCGCCGACAACGCGGCAGACCGCTTGACGCCCCGCGCGATCGACGCTTGCCTGCTCTCACGCAACTCGCTCGGGCGCGCCCGCATGCTCCGCTTCCAGCGCCGCGAGCGTGAGCTTCGCGAGCTGCGTGACCTCCTCGCCTCCGCCTCGATCGATGGTGTGCCGCTCTCTCGCCTCGTCAAGCGCACGGAGACGACGCTCCACGATTTCCGCGACATGCTGCCGGGGCTCGCGTTCATGCCCGACGTGTGGACGACCGCCTACGCCGAGTCGCGCTACGAGGGCTTCATCACGCGCCAGCAGGCGGAGGTGCGCCGCCAGCGGGGGTCGGAATCGCGCCGGATCCCCGAGGGCACCGACTACGCCGCGATGCCCGAGCTGCGCAACGAGGCCCGCCAGGCGCTCGCCCGTTTCCGCCCGGACACGTTCGGGCAGGCCGCCCGCCTCGAGGGCATCACGCCCGCCGACATCACCCTGCTCTCGGTGCTCGTGCGGCGTGGTCGCGGGCAGTCCATGCCGACCGCATCCGCGTGATCCCTCGGGCTAGAGTCCGCACCTTCGCACGCCCATCGCAGGGGGTCTCGAACGTTGACGATGCTCACGCTTGCCTCCGGCTCGACGTCCCCGCTCGCGCGTGACCTGCTGATCGTCCTGCTCGCCGCGTCGATCGTCGCGATGATGCTGCACCGCCTGCGGGTCGCGGTCGCGCCGGGGTACCTCATCGCTGGCGCGATCATCGGGCCCTACGCCGCCGGGCTGGTCTCCGATCCCGACAGCGTCGAGTCCATCAGCAGCATCGCCACGATCCTGCTCATGTTCCTGATCGGGCTGCACCTCGACCTCTCGAGCCTGCGCGGCGGGATGGTCCGCACGCTGCTCATCGGCGTGGTCTCGAGCGTCGTCACCACCGCGATCTTCGTCCCGCTCGGCATGCTCTTCCATCTCGACCTCGCCTCGTCGCTCACCGTCGCGATGGGACTGTCCATGTCGTCCACCGCGCTCGTGCTGAAACTGCTCCAGGCGCGGCGCGAGATGAACCAGCTCCGCGGACGCATCGCCTTCGGCGTGCTCATCGTGCAGGACGTCCTCGCGATCGTCGCCCTCGCGGTCATCCCCGTGCTCGCCGCGTGGCGGGGCTCCTCGAGCGCTCGCATGCTCGCCCAGGAGCCCGGGCAGGCGGCGATGGAGCCGACGATCAACGTGCTCGCGCAGGCCGCGCTCGTGCTGGGCGTGCTCGCGCTCATGATCGTGCTCGGGCGCGTGCTCCTCCCACGCCTGCTCCGCGAGGCGGCCCGCGAGTCCAGCGGCGAGCTCCTGCTCGTGCTCTCCGCGGCGATCGCGCTGGGTGCGGCGGGCGCGATGACCGCCGTGGGCGTCAGCGCCGAGCTCGGCGCGTTCCTCGCCGGGTTCCTGCTCGCGGGCACGCCGTTCCGATACCAGCTCTCGGGCAAGCTCGCGCCGCTCCGCGACCTGTTCATGGCCGCGTTCTTCACCGCCGTGGGCATGAAACTCGACGTGGGTGCTTCGCTGCAACTGTGGTGGGTCGTGGGCCTCGCGAGCGTGCTGCTGATCGTGGTCAAGACGCTGGGCATCTCCGTCTCGGCGTGGGCGCTGGGCATCCCCGCGGCGCCCGCCGTCTCGAGCGGGCTCGTGCTCGCGCAGGCGGGCGAATTCTCGCTGGTCGTGCTCGCCGCGGGCGCTACGGCCGGGCTGGTGTCGGACGTGGCAATGACGGTGCTCGTCGCGGCGTCGATCAATAGCCTCGTGTTCACGCCGCTGCTCGCCGAGGCGGGGCGTTGGGCCGATCGAGCGCTGTGCAACGCGCCGATGCCGCCCTGGATCCGCAGCGCCACGCCGCTTGCGCATCCATCACCATCGACCACCCCGAGCGACGCGCCCGAGCTGGAGCAGCCGCCGTCGTTCGACGTGGTGATCGCGGGCTACGGACCGGTCGGGCGCGCCGCGGCGGACGCGCTCGAGCGCGAGGGCGCGCGGATCACCGTCATCGAGCTCAACGCGCGCACCGTCCAGAAGCAGGCCACACTCGGGCGGCGGATCGTCTTCGGCGACGCCGCGAACGACAGCGTGCTGGAGTCCGCGGGCATCGAGCACGCCGACGCCCTCGTGCTCGCGGTTCCGGACGAGCAGTCGGTGATCCGCGCGTGCCAGGCGGCCCGTGCGCTCGCGCCGGATCTCTTCATCGCGGTGCGCACGAACTCGCTGAGCATGGGCATGCGGGCGCTGCAGGTGGGCGCCGATCACGCGGTGGTGGAGGAGATGGCGACCGCCGTCGCGATGGCCCGCGAGGTGACGCAGAAGGTCCGCGAGCGCCGCGAGGGCAAGGACACGGGCCCCAAACTCTACAGAATGCGTGAGGACTAGCCGCGATCAGCCCTTGGCCTGGCGCAGCTCGTCGCGCAGGATCGCCGCGAGCTCGTAGTTCTCCTGCTCGATCGCCTTCTGCAGGCGTGAGCGCAGCTCCGCGGATTGGCTGACCGGCAGCTTGGGCATCAGGGCTTCGCGCATGCCGCGGAGCATCTGCACCTCCGCCGACTCGTCGAATCCGCTCGCGATCCCGTGCTCCTGGTAGAACCCGCGCAGCGTGTCGAGCCCCTCGTCGAGCGCGAGGATCGCGGCCTTGGGCTCGTCGAGCTGCACCAGCAGGCTCGCGAGCGCACGCGAACGCATGATCATGATGTACGGGCGGAACTGCTCCATCGCCGCGCGATCCGAGGGCTCGCGCCCGTAGTCGCGGCAGAGATCGAGCACGCGCAGGTTCCGCGTCGTGTCGCGCACCACGCGCTCGAAGTCGTTGACCACGAGCAGCGCCACGTACCGGTGGTAGTACTGCACCGCCTCTTCACGCAGCGCACGGCAGTCCTCCGGCGAGAGGCGGACGTCGCTCTCGACCGGCTCGCCGGGAACGTCGCCCTCGCGCGAGGCGTCGATCTCGCTCGTGTGCATCTCGAGCAGGGACTCAAAGCCGTCGGGCCGCTGCCCGTCCGGACGCCCATCGACGTGCATCTGGAGGATGCCGAGGTCGAGGCGGACCTGGATCCGCGGCTCCCCGTCGGCGGTCTGAACGATCCGGACCGAGATCCGCCCCGGTTCGAAGGGCCACTCGCTCAATATCGGACCGATGTCCGGGCCCATGGCTCCCCCACGCAATCCGGGGCCGGGGTGGGAACGCGATCGGCCCCAAATAGTCAAGTATGCGCCGGGCCGCCGGACGTGCCAGTCTTGTAAGAAATTTTGTTGCGGCGTGTCCGATATGTAGGACGCCCTCCCCCGACCGTTGCGACCGCGCAACGCTTGCATCCGATTGCCTGACAGGGAGTTGTCGCGTTCAAGCCCCCCGCTCCGGGGATTCGATGGAACCGCCCGGTGTCGGTGGGCGAACCATTTGGGGGTAGCCTTGGGGGTCGCCTTGGGGTTACATTTCGTGAGGCCCGTCGGGGCCGCGGAAGGTGGGTATACAAGTGAGCGTTCGTTCCTCCGATGCCCGCGCATCGCGGGCGCAGGTCCAGTCGGACCTGCAGCTATACCTGCGTGAGATCAATCGCACGCCCCTCCTCACCCCTGAGGAAGAGCGTGAGATCGGTTGGCGCATCATCAACGACAACTGCCCGCAGGCACGCGAGCGGATGATCCGCTCCAACCTCCGGCTGGTCGTCTCGATCGCCAAGAAGTACAACAACCGCGGTCTGCCCCTGACCGACCTCATCGAGGAGGGCAATATCGGGCTGCTCCGGGCCGTCGAGGGCTTCGACCCCGCCCAGGGCGCCCGCTTCAGCACCTACGCCTCCTGGTGGATCAAGCAGGCCATCAAGCGGGCCCTGATCAACGCCAACCAGCCCATCCACGTCCCGGCCTACATGGTCGAGCTCATCGCGAAGTGGAAGGAAGCCAGCCGCAAGCTTGAGGCCCAGCTCGGCTATCCGCCCTCGATCCAGGAACTCGCCGAGGCGCTGGACCTGCCGGTCAAGAAGGTCCGGATCATCCGGCGTGCCGTGCGGGCCTTCCGCACGCCCGCCCAGGAGCCGCAGGGGGGCGATTCGGAGCTGACCGGGCTCGCCGACCTCGTGGCCGACTCGCGCATGGGCCAGCCCGAGGACAAGACCCTCCGCGGCGACGAGCTTCGCACGCTCCGCCGCCTGCTCGACGCGATCGACGAGCGTGAGGCCCGGATCCTCCGCCTCCGCTTCGGGCTCGACGGGCGTGAGCCCATGACGCTCAAGCAGATCGCCGACGAGGTCGGGATCAGCCGCGAGCGCGTCCGCCAGATCGTGGACGAGGCCCTGACGCGTCTGAACTCGCAGCTCGGCGAGGACGCGGTGTCCCGGAACGTGCGCCCCGCGGGGCTCGATGCGGAGTCGTCCGCCCGCCCGCGCCGCGCGCGTTCGGAGAGCCCCTCGCCCGCGGGCGCCCGCTCGCCCGGCGCCGCCTGAGCGGACGTCGTCGCGCCCCCGGGCCGATCGGCTACCATCGGCCCCATGACCATCATCCGACCCCTCGCCATCGTCGCGAGCATCGCGCTGTTCGCCCCGCTCACCGCTGGTGACACCTTCGTCGAACGCGCCAACGCGCTCTACGCGCAGATCCCCGCCTCGCAGCGGAGCGATCGCGTGCTGCTCCCCGTCATCGCGAACCTCGAGCCCGCGCCCCGAGGCGTCGACCGCCCCGAGGCCGCGGCCCTCGCGACGACCGACGGCCCCGCCTGGAGCGCCGCGGAAACCTGGGCGAACGGCGCGACGCAGCGCGCATCGCTCGATGCCCTCGCACGCGTCGCCAGCGCGACCGACGCGCGGCGCGCGATGGCCTTCGGCCTTCCCTACGGCGTGCAGGGCGAGACGATCGACCTGATCGCCGCGGGCCTCTACACCGAGCTGGGCGACCCGCCGTACATCGCGGGCGCGCGTCATCTGTACCTCAACCGCCTGCTGGACCTGCAGTGCCTCGTGCACGTCGAGGCGACGCGCCTCGCGAACGAGGGCGACGTGGGCGGGGCGGTCAAGGTGCTTGTGGACTGGGCGCTCTTCGCCCGCCAGATCGCGTCGCGCGAGACGGTGCAGGAGATGGAGTGGGGCATGCGTGCGATGACGCTCGGGTTCGAGCGCATCCGCGACGTGCTCTACAACGACTTCGTCGGCGAGCGGAAGGTCGATACCAGCGCGCTCCGTGCGCAGATGGACCGCCTCAATGAAGACGGCCCGCTCGGCATCGATCGCCTCTCGCTCCCGCGCGCGGACGTGATCGGCGCCGAGCAGCTCATCGCCGCGGTGATGCAGGAGCGCGGCGGCGTCCGCGAGGGCGTGCTCGGGCAGACGCTCGCGAAGATCGCGTCGAGCTCGCGCCCGTTGCAGCGTTTCTCCGAGGCCGCGCGGTACCAGGCGGTCGCCGCGGCGCACGCCAACTGGTTCGACACGACGGATCGCCTGACCGCGGTCGCCGAGGACGCGCGCCAGCGCTGGACGCTCAACTCGTTCGACATCCGCCTGAAGCAGCCCTCGGCGCGAGCGCTGCTGGACGCGCAGCGTTTCGCGGTGCTCGCCGCGTCGCTGCCCGATCCCGCGCCGCTGTTCGACCTGCGCCAGCGTCTGCGCGTCGAGTCCGCCGGCACGCGCATGGCGATGGCGGTGGTGGGGTACACGGTCGAGTTCCGCACGCTCCCCGCGTCGCTGCCCTCGGTGCGTCCGTTCTGGGTGCAGAGGATGGAGATCGATCCGTTCAACCCGGACCGCACGCCCGGCGCGCGCCCGCCGTTCGAGTTCTTCGTGCCCGTCCGCGATACGAAGGCGCAGTTCGCCGCGAACGAGGTGCCCCGCCCGCACGAGATGAGCATCGTGACCAGTGAGGGCAACTTCTTCAAGAGCGTGCCCGAGGACCAGTTCGTGCTCTATTCCTGGGGCGGCAACAACAGCGACGACAAGGCCCGCCTCGTGCAGAACACGACCGAGGTCGTGCTCGGCGCGGACTACCTCGTCTGGCCGCCCATCATGAGCCTGCTCCGCGAGCACCTGATCGCGACCGGGCAGACGCCCTGACGTTCCCTCGGGAACAGGCCCGCGCCATCGCGGGTTGTCATTGGCGTCCACGCCCGGGCATCACATGCAACGCGCGTCCCCGCGCGGAAGGATCGAGCACACCCGCATGACGACCGACGCCCACAAGCTCGTGATCATCGGTTCCGGGCCCGCCGGATGGACCGCCGCGATCTACGCCGCCCGCGCCAACCTCGACCCCGTCGTGCTCGTCGGCGTGCCCAAGCAGGACCCCGGGCCCATCCTCCCGGGCGGGCAGCTCATGCTGACGACCGACGTCGAGAACTATCCCGGCTTCCCGCAGGGCGTCGCGGGGCCCGAGATGATGGCGCTGTTCCAGAAGCAGGCCGAACGCTTCGGCACGAAGGTCGTCCAGCAGGACGTCCTCCGCTGCGACTTCTCCAAACGCCCGTTCGAGCTGTTCGTCAGCAGCGATGGCAAGACCGAGAAGGGCTCCATCCGCGCCCACGCGGTGGTCATCGCGACCGGCGCGACCGCGAACTGGCTCGGGCTCGAGAGCGAGATGCGCCTCGCCCGCGCGGGCGGCGGCGTGAGCGCCTGCGCCGTGTGCGACGGAGCCCTGCCCATGTTCCGCGGGCAGGACCTCGCCGTCATCGGCGGCGGCGACACCGCGATGGAAGAGGCAACGTACCTCACCAAGTTCGCCCG
This sequence comes from Phycisphaerales bacterium, assembly GCA_034004365.1. Classification (GTDB taxonomy): domain Bacteria; phylum Planctomycetota; class Phycisphaerae; order Phycisphaerales; family UBA1924; genus JAVEWV01. The sequence goes on along the minus strand of JAVEWV010000011.1, from coordinate 35,264 downwards.
CACCGTCTACGTCGTTCACCGGCGCGACTCACTCCGCGCGAGCAAGGTCATGCAGGAGCGGTTCCTCTCCAGGCCCAACGCGAAGGTGCTGTGGAACAAGGTCGTCGCGGACTGCATCGCCGAGCCGGGCGAGCACGGCGAGCGCCTCCGGGGCATCCTGCTCGAGGACACGCAGACCGGCGAACACTCCGAGCTTGCGGTCCGCGGGCTGTTCGTCGCGATCGGGCACACGCCCACCACGAGGTTCCTCAAGGGCTCGGGCGTCGAGCTCGAGGAGAGCGGCTACATCCACCTCCGCGGGCGGTCGAGCGCGACGAACATCGAGGGCGTCTTCGCGGCGGGCGACGTGGCCGACGCGCACTACCGCCAGGCGGTCACCGCGGCGGGCATGGGCTGCCAGGCCGCGCTGGACGCGGAGCGCTGGCTCGGCGCGAGCGGATTCAACTAACGAAGTGAATCGCACGGGGCGAATTGCACGGGCCGCGCGAATCGGACGCGGCGGGCGGACCCGCGCGTGCCGAACCCGCGGCCAAACCCGAAACTGGGCTCGACCGCGGGCCTGGGCGTGGTCAGCGCGACTGCTGCTGCGGGATCTGGATCCGGGCCTGGTCCTGCAGGCCGATCGGGCTGCCGTCCTTGCCGACGCGCGAGCCGTACATCCACATCACCGCGCACGCCGCCGCGAGCGCGATGACTGAGGCGAAGAGCAGGCCCGAGTACACGTCGGGGCTGGCTCCGCCGCGGGCCTTGCCGCCGGGCATCTGCATGCCGAACTGGGACATCGTCGATCCTCCGTCGGGGGCGCTCGGGCCCCCGGCTGGTCTTCTGGCGTGATTACTGGAGGCGGCTCAGCACGACGTCGCCGCGGCTGACCTGCGTGCTCTGCCCGAGCGTGTCCACGCGGGCGATCGCGTAGTTGAGGTCCGTCTGCACGACGACCAAGTTCGCGAGGAACTTCGAGCCCGCGCGATCGACCGCGTAGAGCTTGAGGTTGTTGCGGACGCGATCGTTGCTGCCGATGTTGATGCGGGCGAGGAGCTGGCCCGTCGAGGGATCGCGGGTGATCTCGTCGATGCGCCCGCGGATGAGCGAGCCGTTGTGCTCGAAGGGCTCGTTCGCGTCGGCGACGCTCGTGCCCTGCTGGGCGTTCTCAAGGGCGAGGCGGAGCTCGGCGACCTGCTCGCGGAGCGCACGCCCGTTCTGCACGAGCACCTCGTTCTGGCTCTCGAGGTCGTTGATGCGGTCCTCGAGGTCGAGCTTCTCCTGGCGGAAGCGGAGCTCGCCCTCGCGGAGGCTCGTGACCTCGTTGCGGTAGCTCTCGATGAGCGTGGTCTGGGTCTTGACCGTCTCGCTGAGCTGCGCGATGCGCTGCGTGATGCTCTCACGACCCGCGTTCGCCGAATCGGCCTCCTTGCGGAGGTTGGCGTTCGCGGCCTGGAGCTGGCTCTGCTCGGCGCGGGCCTGGGTCAACTCGTTGCTGAGTTGGTTGATCTGCTGCTGCTGCGCCGTCGCGAGCTGCGCCGACGCCGCCTGCTCGGCCTGCCGCCCCGCCTCGGCCGACGCGGCCCGGGCCTCGATATCCGCATACCCCGCGCGGATCCGATCCGTGTTCACCGCATATGCCGTCGTCAGCGCCGCAAGGAGGATGCTGAGCACCGCCGCGAACACCACAAGTACCTTCGTCACGCTGTGCACGATCCGCTCCTCTTTCGTGGTCTGAAGCCCGGCTCGTCGCTCTCGCGAGCCCGGGGCGATCCTTCCCGCTAGCCGGGACGCTCAACCTTCCGCCCGATCCGGGGCGGCCTGCCTCCGGTCGCCCATACATAGGGAATCCCGGTCGCGGCTCGGGCGCCTCCGACCAGCCTCCATCGGGAGGACCTGGCCGGGGGGCAGCAGGATAGCGACTCCCGGTCCGTGGGGCGCACCGTCGCGGCCCGAGGGTCAGTCTATTCCAGTTTGGTGCGATCCGTCGGACCGAGCCCCGCGGTTGCAGCCCCGCCCGATCCGTTCTGCCCGGCCCATCCCGCGCCGCTACTCCGCCGAGCCCAGCCTGCCGCCCTCGTCGCCCATCGCGACGATCGCCGCCGCCGCCGAGACCCGCACCGTCGCATCCGCGTCCCGCCCGCTCATGGTTTCCAGCAGGCGGAGGTCCTCCTCACGCCCGAGCTGCCCGAGCACGTGCGCCGCCTGCGCCCGGATCGCGGGCGCGGGATCGCGCAGGTATCGGTCCACCGCGAAGCGTCCCTGCGGACGCCCCATCTCCGCGAGCGCACCGACCGCGGCCAGCCTCACCTCCGCGGGCATCGGGCGCGCGGGCGCGGCCTTCTCGCCCTCGCCGCCCACCATCTGCGCGAGCAGCCCCGCGGAGTGCTGATCGCGCACGTTGCCGATGATCTGCACCGCGAGCGCCGTCGCTTCGAGCTCGTCGGGGCGTGAAGGAAACAACGCCGCACGCACCACGTTGATCTGCTCCTCCGCCGCACCGAGTTTCACCATCGCCTCGGCGATCTGCAGGCGAAGCAGACGCATCTCCGCCGCGGAAGCCAGCGGCATCTCCGCAACGCTCGCCTGCTTGAGCATGGGCACCGCCGAGGCATTGCCCAGCTCGCCCAGAACGAACGCGGCCTGCGCCCGCACGCGGGGCGATTCCCCCGCGAGCAGGAGCTCCGCGAGCGGCGAGGGATCGACCTCGCGCCCGCACCGGGCGAGCGCGTAGATCGCCGACACCCGCACGTATGGGGACGGATCGTGCCGCAGCGGCTCCACCCTCCCCGCGAACTCGACGAGGCGGGCCCGCCCGACGGCCATCGCCGCGACGCTCCGCACGCCCTCGTTGAGGTCGACGAGCGCCTCGGGCAGCACGTCCCGCAAGCGCCCGGGCGTGGGGATGAGCCCCTCGATCGCGTTCGCGCGGATGAGCGCCCAATCGTCGTCGGTCATCTCGACGAGCTTCGCGATGGCCCGCTCGCGGATCTGCGAGCGTTCGATCGCGGTGGGGGGCGCGAGCGCCTCGCCCTCGCTCGCGGGCTTCTCGGGGTTGGCCGGGCCGAGCTGCGCGAAGGACGCGTGCGCGCCGAGCCCGCACACGAGCACCGCGACCAGCCGCAACGACCGCTCAGTTGGATTCCGACGCTTCGCCATTGGCGTCTCCCGAGTCGCCCGCCCGAGCATCCCGGGCCGGCGTGAACAATCCAGCGAGCGTGAGCACGCCCGCAAGGGCCATCGTCCACATCGGCACGATCATCCCATGACGCCCAAACCACGTCCCCGGTTCGCCGGGCGGGCTGGTATAGACGTCCACGATCAGCGTCCCCTCGCGCCGCGCGTTGCTGGCATCCGCCGCAAGATCGCTGGGGGTGGCCTGCGGTTGCCCGTCCGCCCCGATGAGGCACGAGATCCCCGTGTTCGCCGCGCGGACGATCGGCACGCCCAGCTCGACGCACCGCCAGCGGGTCGCCATGAGGTGCATCCGGCGGGTCATGTCGCTCGCCCCGAACCACCCATCGTTCGTCAGGCTCACGAGCGCATCGACCGCCGGACGCCCGCCGTCATACGCCTGCGTCCGGCACACGCCCGGCATCGTGCCCTCAAAGCAGATGATCGCGCCGAGGCGCAGCCCCGCGGCGTCCCATCGCACCGCGCCCGTGCCGCGGCTCAGCTCGAAGCTCATGCCCCGCGCACCGATCGCGAGCAGTTGCTTCTCGAGCCAGGGCCACTCGGAGATGTACGGCATGACCTCGCCGAATGGGGTGAGATGGAGCTTGTCGTAGCGCACGGGCTCGACGCGTCCGTCGCGCACGAGCATGCCGCTGTTGAAGGTCGCGTCGAACGCGAGGTCGAGCCCGCCGTCGGGCAGCTCGCCGATGCGCAGCCCGTCGAAGCCGGGCGCGCCCACGACGATCGGCACACCCATGCCCGCCTGCGCCGTCAGAAATCGCTCCGCAAAGGCGTCGACGACGCGCTCAAAGCGCACCTCAACCGCGTTCTCACCCTTCGATGCTCGCGCCGCTTCGGCGTCGCGCGACACGGCGTTTCGCCCCGATTCCTCGAGCACGAAGCCGGGGTACATCGTCTCGGGCCAGACGATCAGCTCCGCGCCCTGCTCCACGCAACGCTCGCTGAGCGCGAGCCAGTCGTCCAGACGCTGCACGCGATCGTCGAGCTCCCAGCCGAGCTTGTTGTCCTGCGGGAGGTTGGTCTGCACGATGCCGATGCGGACGCGCGGGGCGTCCGGATCTTCCGGCAATTGTGGGCTGGCAGACCACGCCCTGTACCACCCGCCCGCGACGAGCATGATCGCCAGAACCGGACCGAAGAGCGGACCAAGCGCAAAGACCGGGCGTCCGAGCGGACTAGCGCGCCGCGACGCGCGTGCAACGAGCACGCACTCCACGCCCGCACAGTTCACGATCGCCACCAGCAGCGAGACCAGGTACACGCTCCCGAAGCTCGCGGGGTGCGTGAGGCTCGGCGCATCGATCAGCGGCTGCCCGATCAGGTACCACGGATAGCCGTACGCCATGACCTCGCCGCGGAAGACCTCCATGCCCGTCCACAGCACCGCGCCGACGATCACGCACGCGAACGCGCGCACGCCCGGCTCGCCCACCCGGGACAGCGCACGCTCACGCAGGCGCGCGAGGAGCCACGCGTAGATCGCCGGCATCGCCGCGAGGATCGGCACCATCCCGATCAGCCCCGGGAGCGTGACGTCCGCGAGCCAGAGGTGCACGATCGCCCAGAACGGTGCGCTCCCGAGCGCCAGGCCCAGGAACGTCCACACGCCCACCCGTGCCCGACTTATCCACACCAGCGGCGTGATCGCCACGAACGCCGCGCCCCAGAGCCCGAGGGTGGGGAACGCTCCGAGCATCAGGAGAGAATGGACAAGCCCGGCGCACAGCCCGCGGGCGAACGCCGGCGCGATCCGCGCGAGGACGCCCTGGCGTCGCTTAGTACCCGGCATAGTCGATCAGTCGCGCGATCTCGTTGCGCAGCTCCGCCCGGTGCACCACGCGATCGACGAGCCCGCTCTTGAGCAGGAACTCGCTCCGCTGGAAGCCCTCGGGCAGTTCCTGGCGGATGGTCTGCTGGATCACGCGCGGGCCCGCGAAGCCGATGAGCGCCTTGGGCTCGGCGAGGATCACGTCGCCCAGCATCGCGAAGCTCGCGGTCACGCCGCCCGTCGTCGGGTCGGTCAGCACGCTGATGAACAGCCCGTCGGCGTCGTCGAACCGGGCGAGCGCGGCGCTGGTCTTGGCCATCTGCATGAGCGACAGGCCCGACTCCTGCATCCGCGCGCCGCCCGAGCAGCTCACGATCACCAGCGGGAGGTGGGCGCTCGTCGCGTGCTCGATCCCGCGCGTGATCGTCTCGCCCACCACGCTGCCCATCGAGCCCATCATGAACGTGAGGTCGAGGCACACGAGCATCGCCGCGCGACCCTTCACGAACGCGCTGCCCGCGAGGATCGCGTCGGCCTGGCCCGTGCGGATCTGCTCCGCCTTCACCCGCTCCGGATAGGTCTTGAGGTCCTTGAACTTCAGCGGATCGCCCGACTCCAGCCCCGCGAACATCCGCACGAACGAGCCCGTGTCGGCGAGCTGCCGCACCCGCTCCTCCGCCGAGATGCGGAAGTGGTGCGAGCACTCCGGGCAGCAGTGGAGGTTCGCCTCCATCTGGCGCCGGTAGATCATCTGTCCGCAGCTCGGGCAGCGCTGCCAGAGGCCCTCGGGGATCGCCGAGCGGCGCGCGGGGCGAACCTCGCTCCACGAGCGGCTCGCGCCCTTGGCGGACGCGCCCGGGAGCGGCGCGTTCGATCCGGCCTTGGCGTCCAGCGCGGCGTCACCCATCTGAGTTCGCTGCTCCTCTGACGAGTCCCTCACGAGATCACGCGCTCGCGCGGACGTCCTGCTGCGTGCGCCGCAGACGCTCGCGATCGAGCGTCGCCCACGACATCCCGCCCGCCGCCCGGTGCGCCGACGAGAGCGACCACAGGCGGTCCGAGCCGGCCGACTGCTGCCAGCACAGAACGATACCAAGGGCCATGGGACGCAGCACGATCGCCACCCGGGCCCCGCCCGCGCGACGCGAGGTCTTGACCCGGTCCAGCGCCGCCGAGAGCGAGCCCAGCACCCGCTGCTCCGCCTCCGCCAGCCCCTCGCCCTGCGGCGGGACCACCAGGCCCGGGTCCTCCAGCCACGTCGAGAACGCGTGCGTGCACTTCGCGGCGAGCGCCTCGCGGCTCATGCCCTCCCACAGCCCGGCGGTCGGCTCGACCAGCCCGGACAGCGTCCGGACCTTGCATTCCGCCCGGTCCGCGATCAGGCCCGCCGCCTCGCCGCACGCCTCGTCGGGCGCCGCGAGCACGAGGCCCAGGTCGAGCTCGTCGAGACGCTCCAAGGACGCGAGGACTCCCTCCCGCCCCGCGGAGGTCAAAGGCACATCGGCAGCGCCAAGCAGGCGCCCCCCGGCGTCCCACTCCGTCTCGCCGCAGGCCACAAGCAGGGCCTCAATCGTGTCGGGCATTCGGACGTTCCCTCATCCCCCTCGGCCTCCCGCGGAACATCGCTCGGGGAGTCGGGCGGGAGTGTAGCCGCGATGCGGTCGGCGAGACGTTCGGCTCCGGAGCGGGGGTCCACACGACCAAGCCGCTTCTAAGTATCTGAGAATTATCGACTTGAATCCACGTTCCGTCGCGATCACCGGGCCGAACGCATGCTCCGAATAACCTCGGGACGTTCGCTCGCGGGTCTGGAAAAAATGGCCGTCGCGGCGGCGAGAACGTCGATGCCCGCCCGGATGCACTCCCCGGATTGGGCGGGGCCAACGCCGCCATCGACCTCGATCGCGAGCGCGGGATATCGGGCCCGGATGGCCCGGGCCTTGTCGAGGACGCTCGGGATGAACCGCTGCCCCGAGAAGCCGGGGTGGATGCTCATGACCAGCGCGAGGTCGAACGACCCCAGGCAGTCGAGCCAGGGCTCGACCACGGTGGGGGGGTTGATCGCCAAGCCCACCGACATCCCCGTCGCGCGGACCTCCTCAGCGATCCGCAGCGCCCGCGCGGGGGCCGCGGCGGCCTCGGCGTGGAACGTCAGGTGGTTCGCCCCGGCGTCGGCGAAGGCCCGCGCGAGCAGCAGGGGATCGTCCACCATGACATGCACGTCGAGGAACGCCGAGGGGAGCGTCCGACGCAGCCCGCGGACCATGTCGGGCCCCATCGTCAGGTTGGGCACGAAGTGCCCGTCCATGACGTCGACGTGGAGCATGTCCGCGCCAGCATCGAGCACGGCGCGGGCGTCCTCGCCCATGCGCATGAAATCGGCGCTCAGGATCGAGGCCGAGACGAGCGGCGCCGTGCGCGGCGATCGGAAGGGGTGCGGCATCGGGAGATGATTGGCCGCTGCGACGCTCAGCGACGGCTCTCGGTGGTGATGCGGCGTTCGTCGATCCACACCTGCGGGCGGGCGTCGCCCCGCCACTCCGTGAGCTGCATCTGGAAGATGTACGAGACCTGCTTGTCGCGGTCCTGGCGGACCTCGTCCTCGGAGATCTTGGCGTTGAGGGTGTAGACGCGGCGATTCTTCGTGCGCCCGGCGAACGCCTCGGTGTTCAGGTCGTCGGGCGTGTACGCCTCGGCCCGACCGCTGTTGACCAGCACCATGAAGATGCGGTTGGTCACGCGGTCGCGATCGATGTTCGTCTGCGTCGTGTTGTTCACGAACTTGCTCACCGCGACCATCGCCGGATCGTCCGTCGAGGCGAACCGCCCCGACTGCAGCAGGCTCTCGGCGAGGTCCGCCGCGACCCGCTCGACCTCCTGCACGTTCAGGCCGTGGGTCGTGATCTCGGTGCCCGCGGCCTGCTCGCGGGGCTTGTACCCGCTGTCGCACGCGGCGAGCGTCAGGGGGAGCGCGGCAAGGGCGAGTGCGGAGACGCGGCAAATCGTGGGCATGATTCAACTTCCTTTCGGATGTGTGTGCGAGGGGAGTGCGGGCTCAGCGGGCGCGGATGATCTCGAGCTGCCAGTCGACGGCCCGGTCGTTGGGAGCGACGGCGGTCAGGCGGGCCCGCTCGCCGCCGAGCAGCGCGCGATCACGGTACACGGACGTGCCCGAACTGATCGCGAGCCCATCGGGCCCGAACCACTCGAAGCGGTAGCGGATCGCCTGGCGCGAGCGGGAGCGGTTGAAGACCTCGGCCTCGACGCTCTTGAGGCCCGATGCGGAGGTGCCCTCGGCGACGCCGACGAGCGCGACATTGTTGTTGAGGTTCGAGTCGAAGACGAGGCGGTTGTCCTTGACGATCTTGGGCTCTCCGCCCTTCTCGGCGGCCTCGGTCGTGTTGACGCGGGGCTGGCTGTTGCAGCCGGTCGCGAGCACCGAGCCCGCGGCGAGGATCGCGGCGAGCGTGATGGAACGAAGCGCGGGCGTGTTCATCGGAGGCTCCCTTCGGGGCGCAGCGTATACGAGGAGATGATCGGCGGCACTTCGGGCCGCACGGAGCGGACGATCACGAGATTGGTCGCGTCGGGCTCGAGCTGCACGCTCCCGGTGTGCGCGCCGACGATGAGCGTCGCGCTGCCCGAGGCGGGCGTCTCGAACCGGGCGTACTGCACCTGCTTGGGCAATGTCGCCCACGTGCGCAGGTCGGCCTCATTGGTCGCGATCGCCCAGACGGAGGTGCCGACGCGGGCGAGGATGTTCACCACGTCGTCGCTCTTGGTCGCCTCGTTCACGCCGTACTGGGCCGCGGACTTCAGCGTCGCCGAGACGATCATGCGCGTGATGAGGCCCGGCAGGCGCTCCTTGAACTCGGCGGACACGACGCGATCGGTGTCCATGAGCAGCGAGGTTGTGACCAGCCCCTCGGGCCACGTCGCCTGCATCGCGGGCGTGTACTGATCGACATACTCAAGATACGGCACCGCGATCGACACGGTGTCCACCGCGTTGTTCACGAGGAAGATCGGGAGCGTGATCTTGAACTGCTTGCGGTACGGCCCCACCCCGGTCTCGAAGAACACGTAGGTCATGTCGGGGAGGCGCGCCTCGCCCGCCGCGAGCCGGTCGGCGAGATCGAGATCGGCCCGGAGGGACTCGTTCTCGGGCAGCATGCCCGACACGCGGCGCATCAGGTTGCGGGCGCGATCGAAGTCCGACGTGTCCGACGCGGTGCCCATGAAGTACACCGCCGCGATCATATCGGCGTAGGGCACCGCGAAGCCCTCGTACGCCTCGAAGGCGTCGAGGTTTCCGTACCGCTCGCGCTGGGCCTGCATCAGCTCCTCGCTCTGGAGCGAGCGCTCGACGTCGGCGCCCTCCTCGCGGGCCTTCTCGCGGACCTTCTCCGCCTCTTCGATGCGCTTGCGGTTGTTCTCGAGCACTTCCTGCTGACGCTGCATGGCGCGGAAGAGGTGCTGGCGTGCGTCCTCGGGATGGCCGAGCGCGATCGCGTTGAGCGAGCGATAGCACGCGACGAGCACGCGGTCGTAGTCGAAGCCCTGGTAGGGGATGCGGTCCGGGGTCGTGAGCAGGGCCTGGGTCTCGTTGCCCAGACCATTCCCGTTCTTGCCGTCGAAGAAATCGAACTGCCCCTCGGCCTTCTCGAACGCCGCGTCGCTGTCGGCGTACCGCTCGACCACCCGCAGCATGGAGCCCTGCTCGATGTACGCGAGGGTGGTCTGGGGCGTGCCCTCGTCGTGCTTTTTGGCGTACTCGTCGATGCTCTTGGCGGCGCCCTCGAGATCGCCCGCGCGGAACTTCTCCTGGATGCCGATGATGCGCGTCTGGCAGCCGCCGAGGAGCGCGAGCGCACCGACGGCGAACACGACGAGTCCGGACCGATTCATGCGAGGATTCCCCCAAGTCGCGACGGGGTTGAGCACCCCGCCGCATCGCGATGGTAACAGAGCGGCTTAGGGCATGCGCCGCTCGATGGCTTCACTCCCGAGGCAGGCGTGCGATGGCGCCGCGCGCGATGCCGTAGTCCTCGACCGCTTCGCCCCACGCGAGGCGCTCTTCGACGCGCTGGATGCGGACCCGCCCGACCTGCACCTCCGCGGAGCCCAGCACCTCGCCCGTGTCGGGGTCGGTGATGACTTCGCCCCGGGCGTAGACGACCCACTCCTGCCCGGGCTCGATGCCCGTGCCGCGCCCGCGGTTGATCGCGACCTGCTTGCCCACGACCGAGACGACGCTCGCGGGGCGGGTGGAATCGAGCACGATGCGCGACGCCTGCTGGGCGAAGTCGCGCGACACCTTGGTGAGCAGCTCGCCGAACTGGTCGTCGCCGGCGCCCTTGACGCCGGGCATGATCCGGCTCGACATCGACTCGGGCCCGACCACGAAGCTCGCGGTCGAAACGAGCGTGCCCTTCTCGATGTCGTAGATCTTCGCGACGGCGGACAGACGCACGGTGCGCTTCGTCGCGATCGCCTGACGCCCCTCGCCCATGAGGTCCTCACGCTCGTCGTTGAAGTCGTCGAGCGTCAGCACGAGCCCGTAGTCGCACCGCGCGATCTTGAACGCCGCGACGGGGTTCGCCGAGAACACCTGCTGCAGGTCCTGGTCCTTGAGCAGGACCTCGAGGTCGCGCCGCGCGACCAGCTCGTACATCTTGATCGTGTTGAGGTTGTCGAGGAGCTGCCCGTCGAGCGACTCGGTCACCCGGCGCAGCGAGAGCCCCGCGTCGGCCCCCTGGCGTGCGACCTTCTCCGCGAGCGAAGGGGTCGCCTGGATCTCGAGGATGCCCAGGCGCGGACGCCCCGCGGGCTGCGCACCCGACGCCGGCGTGGAATCCTGCGCCGGCGCGAGAGCGGTGAGGCTTGCGACCATCGCGATCGCGCCCCGCCACAGCCCGCGCACCCGCGGCGACCCGCGGCGTGAGGCGATCGGCTTCGTGAACGTCATGAACATGGACCGGACCTCCTGGCCCCCGCTGGGGCCGGATGAATGCCTGAAAGGAACGAAACACCCCGGAACCTGAAGAACTCGCGCCCCGAAACACGGACACGACTCACCGCCGGAAGATCGTGTTCCAGATGCTGATCTTGTCGCCCGCGGACGGCAGCGGGCCGCTGATCTGGACGCTGGACTTCTTGAAGAACTCCGCGAGGCCCTGCGCGACCTCGACCTGCGCGTCGGTGAGCGCCTGGCCCTGCTTGAGGGCGTTGAGCTCGTCCATCATCCGCAGCCAGCGGTCGAAGCCCTTGTCGTCGAGCTGGAGCGCCACCTGCAGCAGCATCGGCTGGTCGTCGCTGCGCTTCGCGAGGTTGATGTGCCGCTCCCAGGGCTCGAAGCCCTCTCGGGTGAGGCGGATGCGGTGAAGCCCGGGGAGCGCCTCGAACATGCCGGGCGTCGAGCCGACGACCACGCCGTCGAGCTCGACCGTGACCGACATGGGCTCGAGGCGGTAGTTGTTGCCCGTGACGACGTACTTCCCGTTGTCGTCGCGGACGATCTCGGGCACGCTCATGTCCTGCATCGAGCACATGACCTGGAACGGCAGGCGTGCCGCGGCGACCTGCACCTCGCGGACGCGTCCCTCCGCAATCTTCCGCCCCAGCGCACCGCCCATCTGCACGCTCGCGTCGGCGAGCAGGTCGTCGAGGATCAGGTCGCTCGCGTTCGCCGCGCCCCCGTTGTGGTCCGTTGCGATGTCCTTCTCGGCGGAGATATTGCCGGCGGTCTCGCTGCCGCCCAGCACGCCGTCGAGCACCTTGTACGACGCGCGGAGGCGGTGGGTGGTCTTGCTGCGATCGATGTGCAGGTCGGGGCGATTGATGCGCTGCGTCTCCTGCCCGTAGCTCGTGATCGACGCGACGAGCAGGTAGTCCACGCCCATCATCTGCGCGAGACGCAGCGCGCTGGCGCTGTCCTCGAGCATGCGATCCGCGGCCTGGCTCATCAGGCGGTTCTCATCGTCGGTCTTCGCGCGATCGTCGATCGTGGTCCGCTCGCGCTGCTCCTCCGTGCGCAGGAAGCGCCGGACCGCGGTGACGGTGTCCTCGGGACTCACGACGCTAATGCCCGCGTCGGTGACGTCGCCGATCAGCATGTCCTCGAGCACGCGGGTCTTCTGGTCGTCCACCTTCGGCGCGCGGTTCTTGATGAAGATCGCCGCGTTCAGGCGGCGCCCGCGCTCCTTCTCCACCTCGCGGATCACCTGCTCGTACTCGTGGATCGTGACGATCTTCTCACGCGTCTCGACCTCACGCTCGACCGGCTGCGCGGGCATCGCCAGCGCCCGCGGCGACATCACCACGCCGCACGACGCGAGCACGACGCCCATCGCCCCCGCGCGGGCCGCACCTCGGAGACTTCCCATCCGACACGCTCCTTCCTCGCCGCGGACGACGCCCGGCGATTGATCGATCTTCGCGGGGGAGAGCCCGGAGGAATCCGGCCCCCGTCTCCCCGGAACACTCTGCGAGTTTCGCAGGCTGTTCGGACGTCTGCATCCCGGGCGATTTTTCCACAACCCCCGGGGCATCATCCCCCCATTTCGGGCGATCCGTTCGCCCGCGCCCACCATTCCGCCGCCCTTTCGAACGACTCCGCCGACTCATACGCCCGGGCCGCGTCCCGCGCGATGTCCATCGCCTCCCCGTCACGCCCCGTCGCCCGCATGCCCTCGTACGCCGCGGCGAGGTTTGCCACGCCCGTCGTCCAGCGTCCCTCGGCGAGCAGCGACAGCCCCAGCGCCCACGACGCCCGCGCCTCGATGTCGCCCGGCTCGGGGGCGCCGCGGAGCAGGTCGGTCGTGTCCGCGATCACGCGGAAGGCCTCCGCGGGGCGCCGATCGAGCGCGAGGGCGCGAGCGAGCTCCGCCGCCGTGCGGAGCGTCGCGGGGTCCGACGCGCCGAACAGGCGTTCGCGCTGCACGAGCGCGTGGGCCCAGGCCCGGACGGCGTCGTCGAAGTCCTGACGCTCGGTCGCGGCCTGCGCGGCGCGTTCCTGCTCGATCGCGTCCTCACCGAGCTGCGAGAGCGGACGCGCCCATCGGTCGCGGGCGAGGCTCGCGAGGCCGGCCGCGCCATCGGCGTCGATCGTGGGTGCGAGCTCGGCGACCAAGCCCCGCCAGCGTCGATCGGGCTGCACGCCGCCCCTCGATGCGCCGAGGTAGAGCCACAGCCCGACCATCGTGAGCACAACGAGCGCGGCGATCGCGATCGCCCAGTGTGCCCGGCGTCGCGCGTGCGGCCGCGCCAGCGCACGCTCCAGTTCGTTCGCCCACTCCTCCGCCGATCCCGGGCGCAGCGCGGGATCACGCTGCGTCGCGTGGCGGATGGCGCGTTCGAGCTCGCCCGGGATGGTCCGCGGAGCGCCGCCCTCGCGCACGCCCAGCACGGCGCGCGTCACGAGCCCGAGCGCGTAGACGTCGCTCGCGGGCGTGGCGTGCCCGGCGAGCTGCTCGGGGCTCATCCATTCCTGCGTGCCCATCACCACGCCGATGCGCGTGTGCCCGCCCGCCAGCCCGCTGGACTTGCCCAGGCTGAAGTCGAGCAGGTACGCGTGCCCCGCGCGATCGACCATGATGTTGCCGGGCTTGACATCGCGGTGCACAACGCCGCGCTGGTGCGCCGAGTGGAGCGCCCGCGCGACCGCGACGATCCATCGCACGCGCTGCTCGGGCGCGGCGCGCAACGCAGCGGCGTCGATCGTTTCGCCATCGATGAGCTTCATCGCGAGGTACGCGCGCCCGCCGAGATTCGTGGGTGTGAAACCCGCGACGTAGACGGGCGCGATGTTCGGATGATCGAGGCGGGCGAGCAGCTCGGCCTCACGCTCGATCCGCCCGACCAGGTGCTCGTACGCCCGGTCCGCGGGGTCGAGGCGGAACACCTTGAGCGCGACCTGTCGCGACGGGCTCGACTGGCGTGCGCGATACACGTCGCCCATGCCGCCGCTGGCGAGGCGTGCGATGATCTCGAAGCCGTCGAAGCGGGCGCCGAGCGCGGGGTCCTCTTGATCGTCCGATGCGGGCGGATGATCTTCCGCATCGCTGGGGATTGGTGCGGGGTCGAACGCGCGAGATCGCTCGAGCGCGTCAGCATCGCGGAGCATGCGCTCAAGACGCGCGCGGAGCGCGGGGTCTTCACCCCCGATGCGCTCCAGCTCGACCGCACGCTCCGCGCCCGGCAGGTCCGCGAGCCGCTCGTACAGCATCGCCGCCCGGCGCGCCATCGACGTGTCCCTGCCCTCGCCCGCGGTCATCCCCCGGCGCCCTCGCCTTCGAGCCCGTCGCGGAGGGCGAGCACTGCGGCCTCGCAGCGCCGGCGCGCCTGTCGCTCGCTGACGCCCTGCAACTCGCCGATCGCGTCGAAGCCCAGCCCGCCGAAGAAGCGCAGTCGCAGCGCCTCGGCGTGCTCCGGGCTGATGCCCTCGGCGTGCGCGACGACCTCGTCCATCAGCATCGTGCGTTCGAGCCCGCTCGTTCCCGACCCCGCCGCATCGGAATCATCGTCGAGGACGCCCAGCAGCGCGTCGATCGGCACGCGGGCCCGCCCGCCGCCCCGCTTGAGCGCGAGGGTGTGGCGGGCATGATCGACCAGCACGCGGCGCATCGCCTCGCTCGCGGCGGCGAAGAACTGTCGCCGGTCGCGCCACCCCGCCTGCCCGGACGTGTGCAGACGCATGTACGCCTCGTGCACGAGGTCGGTCGCCCCCAGATCGCGCCCGGCCCGGTCGTGCTCGACCATGCGCACCGCCATGGCGCGGAGGCGCTCGTAGACGGCGTCGAACCGCGCGTCGCCCTGCGGACGGTTCGCGAACGCGTCGTCGATCACCCGCGTCAGTCCCTGCTCGTCGAGCCGGTCCATCGTTCCTCCCGGTGGAACAATTGCGGCAACGGCGCACGCCGCACGCCGCGCCCCGCCGCCGTATAACACAGGATATGGATCGGCGTGCCCGGACGGGCCGCGGAGCAGGAGGACGGGGATGCTGACGCTGGACGAGGCGCGGGCGGCGCTGGGCTCGATCGGTCAGGAGCACGTGCTGCGGTTCTGGGATGGGCTGGGCGGGGCGGAGCGGAAGTCGCTCCTCGCGCAGGTCGCGTCGCTGAACCTGGGCGAGCTCCCGACGCTGATCGATCAGTACGTCAAGCGCAGGCCCGAGACGAAGCTACCCGAGCGCGTCGACCCCGCGCCGTACTACCCCAGCAACCCGGGCGAGAAGCGATCGCGCGGACCGTGGGACTCGCGCGCCGCGCAGGCCCGGGGCGAGGCGCTGTTGAGCGCGGGGCGCGTCGCGTGCTTCACGGTCGCGGGCGGGCAGGGCTCACGCCTGGGCTATGAAGGCCCCAAGGGCTGCTACCCCGCGGGCGCGGTCACGGGAAAGAGCCTGTTCCAGTTCTTCGCCGAGGGCATCCTCGCCGCGAAGGACCTGTACGGCACGCTCCCGCCCTGGTACGTCATGACCAGCCCGCAGAACCACGACGCGACGCTCGCGTTCTTCGAGCAGCACCGATACTTCGGGCTCCCCAAGGACGGCGTGACGTTCTTCCCCCAGGGCGTCATGGCGTCGATCGACATGGGCAGCGGACGCATGCTCATGGTGGCGAAGCACGAGATCGCGACCAACCCCGACGGGCATGGCGGCGCGATCCGCGCGCTCGTCAGGAGCGGCGCCACCGCGGACATGCGCAAGCGCGGCGTCGAGCACATCTCGTACTTCCAGGTCGACAACCCGATCGTCCGCGTGCTCGATCCCCTGTTCCTCGGGCTGCACGCGGGCGCGAGCGATTCGTCCGCCGAGATGTCGAGCAAGATGATCCCCAAGGCCTACGCTGAGGAGAAGCTCGGGCTGTTCTGCTCGGTCGGCGGGCGCACCGTCGTCATCGAGTATTCCGACCTGCCCATGGAGCGCCAGCGCGAGACGCTGCCCGACGGCACGCTGCGGTTCCGCGCGGGCTCGATCGCGGTGCACACGCTGGGCGTCGATTTCGTCGAGCGCCTCGAGCGCGATCCGAACGCCCAGCTCCCGTTCCACCGGGCCGACAAGAAGGTCCCGTGCATCGACCCCGAGAGCGGCGAGCCCGTGAATCCAAGCGCGCCCAACGGCGTGAAGCTCGAACGCTTCGTGTTTGATGCGCTGGCGATGTGCCGCGCGTCGATCGTGCTCGAGACCAGCCGGCTCGAGGAGTTCGCGCCGATCAAGAACGCCGAGGGCGTCGACAGCCCGGCGAGCAGCGCGGCGATCCAGACCGAGCGGGCCGCGGGATGGCTCGAGGCGGCGGGCGTCGAGATCCCGCGCCGTGACGAGCCCGGGCCGAACGGCACGACCCGGCGCGTGCCCGACTGCGTGATCGAGCTCTCTCCGCGCACGGCGAGCTCCGCCGAGGACGTGCTGCGCCAGGGCCTGCGTCCGAAGATCGAGCGCGGCGCGCGGGTGGCGCTGTGAGCGAAGGGGTAGGCGGCGCGGACGCCGCACGATTCGCCTCGCTTCCAAGCGGACTGCGCGACGCGGCGAAGATGGTCCGACTCTCGGGCGATATCCCCGCGCTCGTCGCGAGCCCCGACTGGTCACGTCCCGTGCCGATGGTCCTGTGGCTCCACGGGCGCACCGCGTACAAGGAGCTCGACCCCGGGCGGTACCTCCGCTGGCTCCGCGCCGGGCTCGGGCTGTGCGCGATCGACCTGCCCGGGCACGGCGAGCGCGACGACGCCTCGCCCGAGATGCAGAAGCCCGCACGCACGCTCGAGGTCATCGCCCGATCGATTGGCGAGATCGACGGCGTCGTGCGCGAACTCACGCGCGACGGCTTTGCGCGAGCGCACGCGATCGACGGCGCGACGGATGGCCCCGTGTTCGACGCGGAGCGCCTCGCGATCGGCGGCATGTCCCTGGGCGGCATGATCGCGCTGCGGCGTCTGTGCGATCCGCACCCCTTCCGCTGCGCCGCGGTCGAGGCGACCACGGGCTGGCTGATGGAGATGTATCACCCGGGGGGAAATGGCCCAGATCGCCAAATGGGCAAAGGGCCAAATCAAGGCGGCGAAGGCGACGCCTCGGAACGCGGCGCCGGAGAGTGGGCGGGCTTGGACCGCGTCGATCCGCCGCACCCGCACGAGCGGGAGAACCTCGCCCCGCTCGACCCGATGTCGAACCTTGACGCTTGGCGGCCCATCCCGCTGCTCGCCGTCCATAGCGAGGCGGACGCGCTGGTGCCGTGGCGGGCGCAGCGTGGGTTCCTCGATCGCCTGCGTGCGCGGTACGGCGAGCTGGGCGCGGACCCGGCGCTGGTCGAGCAACTGACCTGGCCCGAGACGGGCGCACCGCAGGAGCACCTCGGCTTCGGACGCTTCTCGAACGACTCCAAGAACGCGCAGACCGCGTTCCTCGCGCGGCACCTGCTGGGCGCGTGACGCGTCCCAGATCGCCCCCTGCATTCAACCCGCCGGACCCACGGTACGCTCTCGGCGCGTGGGACTCCGCAGGCTCAACCCGTTCGCGAGGCTGCCCAACGGCAAGGCCGTGTTCGCGTGGGGCATGTACGACCTGGCGAACCAGTCGTTCCAATTGCTCATCAACACGCTGCTGTTCAGCCTGTTCGTGCAGGACGTGGTGGTGGGGGACCCGGCGGAGGGAAAGAAGGCGTGGGGGTGGATGACCGCGGCGTCGCTGCTCGTGGTCGTCGTGCTCAGCCCGATCACCGGGGCGATCGCGGACCAGCGGGCGTGGAAGCGTGAGCTGCTGCTCGCCTCGGGCGTGGTGTGCGCGGTCCTGACGAGCTGCCTGTCGTTCCTCCAGCCCGGGCAGCTCCCGCTGGCGTTCGTCATCTACGTCATCGCCGCGGTCGCGTGCGGGCTGGGCGAGAACTTCCTGGGCTCGTTCCTGCCCGAGATCTCGACGCCCAAGAACGTGGGCTACGTCTCGGCCCTGGGCTGGACGATGTCGTATGTCGGCGCGCTCATTCTCCTTGGGCTGACGGCGGCGTACGCGTTCCTGCTCGATCGCACCGAGCCCGCGCAGATGCGCCCGCTGCTCGCGTTCGCGGGGGTGTGGTTCCTGCTGGGGATGCTGCCCGCCGCGGTCACGCTGCGCGAACGGGCGTCTCCACAGAACGCGGGCGTCGCGACGGGGACGATCGTGTCGCGCGCGTTCGCGCGCCTCGTCGAGTCGGCGAAGCAGACGCGTAAGTATCGCCAGCTCGCGCGGTTCTTCCTCGCGTTCGCGGTGTATTCGATGGGCACCATGACCGTGATCTACTTCCTGGGCCTCATCGGAGATGGCCTGGGCTTCGAGCTGCCCCAGCTGATCCTCATGGCGGGGGTGGTCGCGATCGGGGCGGGTGCGTCGAGCGCCGCGACGGCCCGGGTGCAGGACAAGGCCGGGCACGTGCGCACCGTGTCGTTCTTCCTCGTGCTGTGGATCGGGTCGTGCCTCGCGATCGGGGGGAGTGAGGCGCTGCACGCGCCGGCGTGGTCGTTCTGGGTCATCGGGCTGGTGGTGGGGGTGGCGCTCGGGGGGATCGGGACGGCGAGCCGTGCGGTCGTCGGCGCGTTCACGCCCGAGGCGCGCGCGGGCGAGTTCTTCGGCATCTGGGGGATGGTCTACAAGCTCGCGGGGATGGTGGGGGTGCTGGCGTTCGGGCAGGCGAGCGCCCTGCTGGGAACGGCGGGGGCGATGGGCGTCGTGGCGATGTTCTTCACGGGCGGGCTCGTGCTCCTGTGGCGCGTGGACGAGAAGGAGGGCGTCCGCGCGGCGGGGGAAGCCGGGGCGAGCGACCCCATGCCCGCGCGCGACGCCTGAGCACGCCCGCGCGGCCCGCGCGATCTACGCTCACCCATGGGACACAACGGCAGCCAGGCGTCGGAGAACGGTCCGCTCCCGGGCGGTGCGACGGGCGTGATGGGCGGGCCCGACGCGCCGCGCCGCGCGATCTCCGCCGTGCCCGATGAGCACGGGCGCTTCGGCGCGTTCGGCGGGGCGTACGTGCCCGAGACGCTGGTGCACGCGCTCGACGAGCTGAGCAATCTGTACGAGCGGGTGCTGCGCGATGAATCGTTCTGGGAGGAGCTCGAGTCGCTCCAGCGGACGTACGTCGGGCGCCCCACCCCCCTGTACCACGCCGAGCGGCTCACGAAGTTCGCACGCTCGCGGGCGAGCAATGGTCGCGGGGCGAACCTGTGGCTCAAGCGCGAGGACCTCGCGCACACCGGGGCGCACAAGATCAACAACACCCTCGGGCAGGCGCTCATGACCAAGCGCATGGGCAAGCGCCGGATCATCGCCGAGACGGGCGCGGGGCAGCACGGCGTCGCGAGCGCGACCGCCGCGGCGCACTTCGGGCTCGAGTGCGACGTGTACATGGGCTCGGAGGACGTGCGTCGCCAGCGGCTCAATGTGATCCGCATGCGGATCATGGGGGCGAACGTCATCGAGGTGGACTCGGGCTCGCGCACGCTCAAGGACGCGACCAACGAGGCGATGCGCGACTGGATGGGCTCGGTCGCGCACACGCACTACATCCTCGGGTCGGTCGTCGGGCCGCACCCGTTTCCGATGATCGTCCGCGATTTCCAGTGCGTGATCGGGCGCGAGGCGAAGGCCCAGTCCCTCCGCCTGTTCGGACGCATGCCCGACGCGGTCGTCGCGTGCGTGGGCGGCGGGTCCAACGCCGCGGGGATCTTCTATCCGTTCGTGGACGAGGCGAAGGTCGAGCTGGTGGGCGTTGAGGCGGGGGGGCACTCGAACAAGCCGGGCGAGCACGCGGCACCGTTGTCGTACGGGTCGCCCGGCGTGCTGCACGGCTCGCTGAGTTATGTCCTGCAGGACGAGCAGGGGCAGACGTCGCCCGTGCATTCGTGCAGCGCGGGGCTGGACTATCCCGGCGTGGGCCCGGAGCACTCGTACTGGAAGGACGCGGGGCGCGTGCGGTACACGAGCGTGGGCGATGAGGCGGCGCTCGACGCGTTCCGCCTGCTCGCGCAGACCGAGGGCATCATCCCCGCGCTCGAGACGGCGCACGCGATCGCGGAGGGCGTGCGGGTCGCCGAACGCCTGGGCGAGGACCAGCACGTCGTGATCAACCTGTCCGGGCGCGGCGACAAGGACGTGGACGAGGCGGCCCGCCTGATGGCGCTGCGCTCCGAGCACGCCTGAGCGTTCGTGTTGCTCTGAAAATTCTGTTGCTCAAGCGCCCGTGCGCCGCGCGGGCGACGACGCGATCGCGCCCAGCCCGCGCCGCAGCGGGGCGGACGCCCACGCGACGACCTCGAACAGCGCCAGCACCGCGAGGCGGAGACGCAGCCGCCGGAGCCACGGGTCGTCGGGATCGGCCTTGATCGCCTTGCGCACCCAGTACCGCGCCCGCGTCCACTGCCCCTGTCGCAGGTGCGCGATCGCGAGGTTGTGCATGGGCTCGACCATGCCCGGATCGAGCTCGTGCGCGCGGCGCGAGGCCTCGATGCCCCCCTCGGCGTCGCCGAATTCCAGCAGCGTCAGGCCCAGGGCGTGCTGCACGCGGGCGTCCTCGGGACGGCGCGCGGCGAGCAGGCGTGAAGCCCGGACGGCGTCCGCGGGCAGGCGCGCGTCGAGCAGCAGGTCGACGAGGCGCCCGAGCTCGTCGTCTCCCAGCGGGCACGGGTCTTCACCCAGGCGTGCAACGTCGGACTCGATCAGGCGGCGGGCGCGCACCAGCTCGCGATCCGTCCCACGCCGCGCGAGCAGCCCGGCGAGCTGACGCGCCGCCTCGCGGTGCTCCGGATCGAGGCGCGTCACGAGGTCGAGCAGGCGGATCGCCTCCTGCACGTCGCCCGTGCGCGCGGCAAGCTCGGCAAGATGGAAGCTCGCCTCGGCGTTGTCGGGCTCGAGCTCGAGCACACGCCGGAACTTCTCGCCCGCCTCGATGGGGCGGTTCATATCGATGAGCAGGCAGCCCAGGTCGAGGATGGTGTCGATGTCGCCCGGATCGATGCGGAGTTCTTCCAGATAGAGCTGGCGGGCCCGCTCGAAGCGCCCGGTTGCGCCGAAGGCCTCGGCGAGGCGCGCCTTGACGCGCGGGAGGCGCTCGTCGAGACGCGCCGCCTCGCGCAGGCAGCCGATCGCACGCTCGTGCTGGCCCGCGTCGAGGAGGGCCTCGCCGAAGACGAGGTACAGCTCCGCATGGTCGGGGGCGAGCTGCTGCCCGAGGAAGAACGCGAGCTCGGCCTTCTCCAGTTCGCCGAGGCGGGCGTGCGCGACGACGCGGTGCACCTGCACCTCGACGGAGTCGCGATCGATCCGGGCCGCACGGTCGAGGAAGGTCAGCGCGTCGGCGGAATGGCCCGCGTCGATGAGCGCCGCGGCGGCCATGATCGCGGCCTGCTCGTCGGAAGGGTCCAGCTCGTGGGCCCGGCGGAAGGCGTCGGCGGCGTCGCCGAAGCGTCCCGCGGCGTCGAGCGTCAGCCCGAGGTTGAACTGCCACTCCGCCTGCTCGGGGTTGAAGGACAGGGCCTCGCGGAGCTCGCTCTCGGCCTGCTCCCAACGCCCGGCGTCGAAGTGCTCGTGGGCACGCTCGACGTGACGCTCGGCCTCGAACCAGTCGCTCATGCCTGCCCTCCGGGCGTCCGGCCCTTCCCGAGAGACCGCGCGATCCGCGTCCGACGACCCGCCCATTCCCGCAGGTAAGTGTATTCACCCGCCCGCGAATGGGTTGGCACACAGGAGATATCGGCCCGGAAGCACGCGCATTCCAGAACTTGCGCGCCACGCACCGAATACAACTCACACGGGAGGCCCCTCCAAAGCCTCGGTTGTCGTCTACGCACCATCCGACCCACGCACCGGAAGCACGCTCGATGTGTCCGATCGCCGCATCCCGACGCCTCGCCCTCGCGACGATCGTCGCCGCGTGCGCCGCGGCGGCACCCGTCCGGGCACAGGATGGGGCGCAGGCCGCGACCCAACCCGGGGTCGTCGAGGCGAGGGAGTTGCTCGCCCAGTTCCGAGGCATGACGGACGCAGAACTGGCACAGGGCGTGCAGCGGGCGATCGCGGAGGGTCGCGCGGGCGCGCTCCTGGGCGAGTCGCTGCTCGGGTCGGGCGGGACCGAGGACGCCGACGCGCGGGTCGCACGCATGCTCGTGGCAGCGATTTCGGATCATCCGCCCGCGGGCGGATGGGGCGGGGACATGGTGCCGGTGCTCGCCCGCGCGGCGCAGCGCGCCGAACTGCACGCCCAGGCGGCCCGGGCGCTGGGCCAGATCCGTACGCCCGAGAGCGCGCGCGCGCTGATCGCGATGCTGGACGCCGACGCGGCGGGCGGGGGCACGCCCGCGTGCTGGAGCGCGCTCGTCGAGCTGAGCGGGCGGCGCGACATCCCGGCGCAGGCGCAGGCATGGAACGCGTGGCTCGAGGGTGCGCTCGCGCAGGGGCCCTCGGGCTTCGAGCGGGCGGTGATCGAGGGCCTCGCGGGCGCGCTCGAGCGCGAGAGGCAGAGCACCCAGCAACTCCGGACGCGCACCGTGGACGCGATGCGCCGCCTGCACGTCGCCGTGCCGCGGGAGCAGCGTTCGTCGCTGCTCGTCGAACTGCTCGGCGATGGCCTCCCGAGCCTGCGCAAGCTCGGGCTTGAACTCGTTGCGCGTGAGCTGTCGGAAGCGACCCAGCCCGGACCCGACGTCGAGCGGGCGATCACGCTCGAACTCCAGGACCCCGACCCCGCGGTTCGGGCCCGCACCGCGACGATCCTCGGGCAGATCGGGACGCGCGAGTCGGTGGACGCGGTGCTCGATCGGCTCCGCGTCGAGGACGCGCCCACGGCGGCGGCGGCGATGCTGCGGGCCGCGTCGCGCGCGCCGGACGCCTCGGCGATCGGGCCGGCCGTGAGCTGGATCTCGCGCGGTGCCGAGGCGCGGAGCGCGTCGGCGGAACTGATCTTGTCCTTGTCGCGGGCGGGGCTGCTCGACGGGAGGATGGGCGAGGTCGCTCCGGCGCTCGCGGTGCTGCGGGCGACGCCGCCGGCGGACATGACCGGCGCCGAGATGCGCTGCACGCTCGCGATCGGTGACGAGAGCGACGCGGCATCGCTCGTGGGCCTGCTGCGCTCGTCGAGCGGGCGGACGCGGCTGCTCGTGGCCCAGGTGCTCGCGGAGCGGGGCGACACGCTGCACGCGGTGGTCAACGTGGGCGAATCGGACGCGGAGCTGTTCGAGATCGCGGTCCGAGGCATCATCACGCTCGACGCGACGCCGAAGGGATACCGGGCGGTTGAGCGGCTCGCGACGACGGACGACGGCGCACGCACGCTCGCGCTCCGCCGCATCAGTGAGCGACTGACGCCCGCGGACCGCATCGCGCTGGCGCTGGAACGCGCGGACGATCCGGGCGCGGTCGAGATGCTCCTCGGCTCGATCGAGACGCTGGAGGCGACGAACGTCACGCGGGAGCGCGACGCGCGGGCGATGGAGGTCCTCGCGATGACGCGCCTGCGCACCGGACGCCCCGGCGACGCACGCATCGCGCTCGATGCGTTCCATCGGCGCGACGTCGCCCGTGCGCCGGGCGAGCCCGAGCCACGCCTGGAACGCCTCGTGCAGGCGATCGCGATCGCGGATGGAGAAGATCCGGAGGACGTGCCCGCGGAGGTGTGGGTCGAGGCGGCGGAACTGTGCGGGCAGGGCGGATGGGCCGAGGCGATCGCCGGGCGGGCGATCACGCGGTTCGGGCAGGAACTGCCGGAGACTTTGCGGGCGCGTTTACGCGTGATTGCGCCGAAGTCGAGCCTCGCCCTCGCATCGAACGACCAGGAGCAGCCCGCGGAGAGCGCGGCGGCACCGATCACGCCCGACCCGATCGAAGATCCGGGAGAGACGCCGAGCGGGCCTGGTTGATGCTGGCGCTTACGCCCGCGCGGGGGCAGAGCGGAGCGTGATCACGGCCTCGCGCTCCGGGCGGAGCGAGTCGAGCGCTTCTGCGGCGGAGGCGAACCCGAGCGTGGGCGAGAGGCCCGACTCGAGCCAGTTGTCGAATCGCTTCTCGAGCTTGCGCACGAGGCGCCCCGCGCGGATGCGGGGCTCGCTGGGCGCGACGCCCGTCACGACGCGATACGTGATCTCGGCGATCGATCGAACCTCGTCGCGAACGAATTCCGGGCCGGTGCGCTGCGCAAGCAGCATGGCACGAAGGCCGTAGAACTCGATCAGGAGCCGACCGTGGCGATCGACCAGAACATCGTCCATCGCGATGGGCCCGTGGGCGACGCCCGCCTCGGCGCCGGCGATGCTCGCCGCGAGGAGCTGGAGCGCGGTGCGTTCGCCCTCGATGGGTGACGCCTGCCCGCCCTTGGCCTCGAGCAGCGTGCTCAGGGGGAGCAGGCCGTCGGCGCTGCCCGTGTAGGGCGTGACGGCGCATGCCCAGCCCGGCTCGGCGAGGCAGAACTTTTCGATCTCGAGCACGTGCGCCTCGCGGACGCCCGCGGCCCGCTCGACGGCTTCGAGGAATGCGCGCGGCGTGATTCCCAACTTCGAGAGCTGGAACCGATGCACCACGTGGCTCGTCCGCTCGACCTCGTGCACGGCACGCCAACGCTCGCACAGGTCGCTCGGACGGAGCGGCTTGAGCAGGCGGTAGGGCCCAAGACGGGAAACGTCGGACATCGCACCCATGCGGGCTTCCACACTCCGGCACGCCCGCGTCCTGCGGTGCATGGCCTGACCGAACATCGCTTGCGCCGGTTCCTCCGGCGGCCGCCCACGGGAGAGCCCCGGGGACCTGACGACAACTATAGACGACGCCAATTGACCATCGGCCCCTCGGCTGGGCAGCGCGTACTTTCGGCCACAGGTCCGATCATAACACGAACATTTCGCACGCCAACCCCGATGGCATGCCTCGGCCGCCACGCCGCCCGGCCCGGCGGGCGAACACCCACCGGGCCGGACCGCCCCGCGCGAGGGTCGAATCACGCGCGGGGTTTGCAGATTTCACGGTTGCCCGCGGGTCACTCGATCTCGAGGGCCTCGTGCGCGGCGGGCTCGGCCGGCCCCCATGTCGCGGCGTCGACGCTGTAGACCGAGCCGTCCTCGGCCACAAACTGCCCCGGCGAGCCGTCCGCCGGCTGGGTGAACTCGCCGCGGAGCTCCTGCCCGTCCTGCATGACAAGCACCGCCCGGCGGGACATCACCTGATGGGTGACGGCCGCGGCGAGCGCGCTGGCGCCCAGGCAGCCGGCGATCAAGATGCCGATGGCGGGGCGGCTCAGGACGGGACTCTTCTGGCGTGCATTCATCGCGATCTCCTTGAGGAACTGTTCGACCCTTGGATTCCGGTCCGGGAGGTCCTGCGCATCCGACGCCGGACCCCGAAGCAGTTGTTCGAGGCGATCCCACTCGCCGCTCGTGTTTCGTGCGCTCATTGGTTCACCCCTCTGCGGCGGAGCTCGTGCGCCAGCGCTTCCCTCGCCCGCGCGAGCCGCGACTTGACGGTGCCGGGGCGTACGCCAAGCACGCCCGCGGCCTGTTCGATGGACATGGACTCGAAGTAGACGAGCGCGATGGCGTCCTGCTGCGCGGCGGGGAGCGTCCGCATCGCCCGGCGAAGCTCCTCGCGGTCGCTCGCCGCCCGGACACGTCCTCTCGCGATGGCGCGTCCCGCTCGTGCCGGTCCCTCCTGGCCGCTCGCCTGAGCCAGCGGTGGGTCTCGTTCGTCGCGATGCGGAGCAGCCACGCCTCGAATGGGGCGCCAGTGTGCCGGTAGCGTCCGAGCGCCCGCCACGCGGCGATGAAGGTCAGGGCGGCAAGGTCCTCCGCGGCGTGCGGGTCGCCGGTCCGGCGGACGAGATAGGCCAGCACACGCCGGTAGTGGCGGAGGTAGAGGGCTTCGAACGCCGCGGGGTCCGAGCGGGCGTGGTCGATCAGGGCTCGCTCGTGGCCCGACGCGTCGTGGCGGGCGATGGGAGCGTGCGAGACCGGCTCGGCCCGGCGCGTGCGCTCGATCGTGCTGGCGAACGGGAAGACGCTCACACCCATCAAAAGTCGCGCCGCGGGCTTCCGGTTCCACTCCGGGGCGGGTTTTGCCACTCGCTGGGGCCGACGATCGACAACTCGGCGCGGGTTGGGAGGGGTGGGCGCGGTACGATCCGAGCACAGGGACCTGGGCTCCCGCCGCCCGGTGCGGCATGCCGCCCAAGCTTTGGAGAAAGGACCGATGACCACCCTGACGCCGCAGACCTCGACCAAGCCCTCGCCCGCGACCGATCCGCTGACGCTGATCGACGTGGACCACGTGCAGTTCTACGTGGGCAACGCGAAGCAGGCCGCGTTTTTCTACGCGCACTGCTTCGGGTTCCAGATCGAGCAGGTGTGCGACCTGACCACCGGCGCCCGCGACGCGGCGCACTACCTCCTCACGCAGGGCAACATCCGGTTCATCCTCAGCAGCCCGCTCAGCGCGACGCACCCCGCGGCGATGGAGATCGCGATGTATGGCGACGGGGTGAAGGACGTCGCGTTCACGGTGTTCGACGCCGAGAAGGCGTACGAACGCGCGATCAAGAACGGCGCGGAATCGGCGTATGAGCCCCGGGTGTATCGCGACGATCACGGCACGGTGACGATGGCGGGCATCAAGACGTACGGGCGCGCGGTGCACACGTTCGTGAGCCGCTCGGGCGCGTACGACCTGACGAATGTGAAGCAGGGCGGGCTGTTCATGCCGCGGTTCCAGAAGATGGACGGCGGGGGCTCTTCGCTGCTGGCGATCAACGAGTACAACAAGAAGAACCCGTGCGGGCTCAAGTACGTCGATCACCTGGTGGGCAACGTCGAGCTGGGCAAGATGAACCACTGGGTGGCGTGGTACGAGAACGTGCTCGAGTTCAAGATGTTCAAGCACTTCGACGACGCGGACATCTCGACGGAGTATTCGGCGCTCATGAGCAAGGTCATGGCGTCGGGGAACCACCTCATCAAGATGCCGATCAACGAGCCGGCGGAGGGCAAGAAGAAGAGCCAGATCCAGGAGTATCTGGACTGGCACTGCAACACGCCGGGCGTGCAGCACCTGGCGCTGCGGACGGACGACGAGCTGCACTCGATCGCGGCGCTACGTGCGCGGGGCGTGGACTTCCTGACGCTGCCCGACGCGTACTACGAGCTGGTTTGGAACCGGGTGAACAAGACGCTGACGGACAACGGGCACGAGGCAGTGCGCGAGGACCACGAGCGGGTGAAGAAGCTGGGCATCCTGGTGGACGCGGACGACGAGGGCTACCTGCTGCAGCTCTTTACCAAGCCGCTGCAGGACAGGCCCACGCTGTTCTTCGAGATCATCTGCCGGCGCGGGAGCCAGAGCTTCGGGAAGGGGAACTTCAAGGCGCTGTTCGAGGCGCTGGAGCTGGAGCAGGATCGAAGGGGGAATCTGTGAGCCGAACGATTTCCAGAAGCTACTGATGACGGTGTTCAAGTTTGGACCGGCGGGAACGGCACGGAAACGGATAGCGTCGTGGCGGGAGTCTCACGCGCGTGGCAACCTATCTCGAACAATTGATCTCAGAATACCTTACGGAGCGGGGATACTGGGTTCAGTTGAACTGGCGGCCTTCGCAGCATGGCGGTGACACGAAGAGCAAAGACGAGTTTGACGTGGTCGCTCTCGACATGGAGACCCGAACACTATGGCATTACGAGGCAAGCAGCGGGTCATGGGAGTCGTCATGCGAGCGCGACTACATTACGAAGTTCACTAAGGCTCTCCAGCACTACGGTCGGATGTTTCCCGGAGTGCATACTCCGACAGATATACGACGTTTCGCCGTCTTCGAGGAGGCGAAGCGGCGTCAGTTCGGCGGACCTCCACCTTTTGAGGTGGTCTCGCTTCAAGAGTTTGTCCGTGAAATCGAACAATGGGTCGACCACGACTACATGAAAAAATCCATTCCAGAGCGATTCCCCTTATTGCGAACTATCCAGATGTATCGCTGGGCTTCGAAGCGCAATGAGCGGAGCGTGAATGAACCGAACGAATCAGCAACTCCCCTCTAGAGAACTTTGTCAATCACCCGCGGCGAACGCCCGCGCGCAAGGAGCATGTGCATGAGGCTGGCCGCGTCGATCGTCGCGATGTTCTGCGTGCCCGCCGTGGCGCAGGTCCATGAGACCGCCGAGGCGTTGCATCGCCTCATGCCGGACAAGGAGATCAGCGTCGTCGAGGCGGAAGTTCAGGGCCTCAGCGCGGCGATGGTGCGGTGCGTGGCGTACGACCGCGACGGCGATCCGCTCGACCGATGCGTCGGGCTCGCGATCGCGCCCGAGGTCGTCGTGGCGCCGCTGCAGCAGTTGTGCCGGGGCGTCAAGGTCGGGGTGGAGTCGGCGTGCTGCGACGAACGCCCGGCGGCGGGCGTGCTCGCGTTCGACGCGTTGTCGGGGCTCGTGCTGCTGCGCGTGCCGGGGATGGAGGCGACGCCGCTGGCGGCGGGGTGCGCAGCGCTGCCCGACCCGCTGCCCGAGGAGGTCGAGACGCGGTTCCGGCCGCCGCTGCGCTTCGAGGACGCCGTGATGACGGGCTCGGACACCCGTCGCGTGCTCTGCTCGCTCACACGCGGATTCGGCAGCCCGCGCTTCCGCATCGACGACTCGTATCACACGCTCGGTGCGGGGACGCTCGTCGTCGATGGGCAGGAACGTCCGATGGCGATGACGGTTTCGTGGGCGGGGAACGATCGCGCGTGGGCGGTGCCGCTCGTGGCGTTCATCGAGGCGAATCGGCCTTTCGAGGACCTCGCGGCGTTCGGCATGGATGAGTTGCTCGATCACGCGACGACGGACGAGCAGCGTTCGGCGCTGCTCGGGCTTCGCGCGGGCTCGGAGCTCGGGCGGCGGGACCCTGCATCGACCGATGAGCTGCGCGAGGCGGTGCGCCTTGCGCCGGGCAACTGGGCCGCGTGGTACGAGCTGGGCGTCGCGCTGGACACGGCGGGCGAGAAGGAGGCCGCGATCGCGGCGCTGCGCAAGTCCGTGGAAGCGGAGCCGGGCTGGTCGGAGTCGTGGTACAGCCTCGGGCTGGTATACCTCACGTCGGACCAACCGGCGGAGGCAGAGACCGCGTTCGGGCGGGCGGTGTTCTTCGATGAGGAGTACGCCGACGCGCAGGCGATGCTGGGCCTTGCGCGGATGTTCGACGATCGGCCCGAGGAAGCGCTGGCCCCGATGCGCCGGGCGTGCGAGCTGCAGCCCGAAAACCGCGGATTCGCGGAGAACTTCGCATTGCGCTCGAAGCGGCCGGGCGAGAGGCGGAGACGTACAGGGCGTGGGAGCTGTTCGCGCGGTCCGACGAGGCGGACGCCGAGGACCACGCGATGTATTGCTACTGGCTCGCGCGCGCACAGAGGGGCGAGGAGCTCGAGCGGGCGTGCCTGGAGGGCATCGAGCGGTTCGGCGAGAACGCGGACCACCTGGGCTTTCTCGCGATCGCGATGTACATGCTCGATCGGGATGAGGACGCGGTCCGGGCGAAGGCGGAGCGTGCGATGGAGCTCGATCCGGAGAACAGCGCGGCGCAGTGGGTGCTTCGGAAGCTGGACTGAGGCGTGACGCCCCGTCAGTCGCCCATGCGTTCGACCGCGGCGCTCCCGCGTGAGGCGTGGCTGCCGCCCGGCTCGGTGCTGCCGCCGATGACGAACACCGCGCCGTCGATGACCGCCGCACGCGCGTAGTTGCGCGGCGTCGTGAGCGGGTCGATCGCGCGCCATGCGTGCGTCTCGGGATCGAGGCGGAGGGCCTCGCCCATGACGCGATGCTCGGCCTGGGACTCACCCCCGAAGACGTGGATCGCGCCGTGGAAGACGACCGCGCCGTGCGTGCCGCGGGGCGGGAGCGGGGGGCCTTGCGACCACGCGCCCGTGCCGGGATCGAAGATGTAGACCTCGCCGAAATCGTCGCCCCCGCTGCGGCCGCCGATGGCCCAGATCCGTCCGTCGTAGACCACCGCGGCGGGGCTGCCCTCGGACCTTGGGAGCGGGGCGAGATCGCTCCACGCGTCGGCCTCGGGGTCGTAGACGGAGTGGGTCGCGAGAGTCGAGCGGTCGTTGCCGCCGCCGATGACGTGGATCTTGCCCTCGAGCACCACCGCGGCGTGCCCGCCCCGCGCATCGGGGAGCGGCGCGGCGGTGGACCACTGGCGAGACTCGGGGTCGTACACATGGACGGTGCTCGTTGGCAGGTTGGTGGTGCCCGAGAAGCCGCCGACCACGTAGAGGCGTCCGTCGACAATGCTCAGGCTGGGCGCGTTGAGGCCCGGGCCCGGCAGGGTCGCGAGGGTGGTCCACTCGCGCCCGTCGAATCGCTCGACCGCCTCGATCGGGCGTGGGGGGGTGCCGCCGGTGCCGGCGACGACGTAGATGGCATGGTCGTCGGAGGCGACCGCGTGGGCGGAACGCTCGAAGGCCATGGACGGCGCGGCGGACCACGTGTCGGTGGCTTGTTGGGCGCCTGCGGCCTGGGCGGGGTGGCGGACGACGAGGGCCAGGGCGAGGGCCGCGGCTAGGGCGATTCGGCTCATGCCGATTCAACCGTTCCGATATCCATCCAGTTGCGTGCGGCGGGGGCGGTGCGCGGCGGCATAGACCCCGGGAACGCTCGCGTCCGCGTCGGGCGGCGGCGGTTTCGAGGGGCGAACGCTTAGAATGTGGCGATGGAAGTGGCGTGATTCTTCCCCGCCACGGGGCGGGCCCGGGTTCCCTTGCGGCACGGAGGCATCGCCCATGCGTGCGTCGCTGGTCGACAAGATCGAGATGCAGAACTCGCTGTTCGCGGAGCTGTCCCGGATGTTCGGGCGCGAGGTGCCGCTGTACGACAAGTCGCTCCTCGTCAATAGCGTGTGCAACCGCGCGGTGTGCAACCTCGTGAGTGAGGTGCACCGGGGGTTCTCGATCAGCGATGCGCAGATCGAGAAGACCAGCGGCGAGCGGCACGGCGCGATCCGCATCGGGCGGCCCGACGAGTACCGCTGGGTCGCGCGGTTCTTCGCGTCGTTCGACATGCACCCGCACAACTTCTACGACATGACGAGCGTGGGGGCCAAGAGCCAGCCGGTGATCGCGACGGCTTTCCGCTCGATGGTGCATCCGGAACACCGGGTGTTCACGTCGCTCTTGCAGACGGACTACTTCGACCCCGAGACGAAGTCGCGGATCGAGGCGCTGCTCGCGACGCGGCAGGTGTTCAGCGAGCGGGCGAAAGAGCTCATCGAGAAGAGTGAGCGCGAGGGCGGGCTGTCCAGGGCGGACGCCGACGCGCTCGTGCGCGAGGGGACGGAGCGGATCTTCAAGTGGACGGGCGAGGCGCGGGACCATGCGCTGTACACGCACCTGTGCGACGCGGGGTTCAAGATCGCGGCGGATATCGCGTGCTTCCGGGCGCACCACCTGAACCACCTCACGCCGAACACGTTCTGCATGGACCTGTACACGAGCGCGATGAAGTTCTGCCTGGGTGAGATCGACGCGGCAGGGTTCGAGTCGCGGGCCGAGCGGGCGCTGCGCCGGGTGGAGCGGACGTGCGATGCGGACTGGGTGCGGCTGCACTTCAAGCACCTGACGCGGGCGGAGATCGCGTCGTACCGCGTGCAGAAGCCGGCGGCGGAGTTCGTCACGCGGCTGGTGGGGGGGCTGCGGGAGCGGCTCTCGCGGGAGGACCTCGCACTCTCAAAGCTGAACCACTCGGGCTTCAAGGACTCGACGGAGGGGCCCGCGGCGGACACGCCCGTGCTGCTGCGCCAGGACGCGTACAAGGCGCTGACCGAAGCGGTGCGGTTCACCAACCCGGACGGCAGCACGCTGGACACGGTGCACACGGCCCGCTTCGGCGAGATCGAGCAGCGGTTCTACGCGACGACGCCCAAGGGACGCGAGATGTACGACCGGTGCCTCGCGGCGACCGAGGGCGACCCGGGCTGCACGCCCGCGGCGGCGAAGAAGGACCCCGCGGCGTACGAGGCGGCATACGCGAAGCACTTCGCTCCGTTCCCCAAGACGCTGCCCGAACTGCTGGCGGCGGGGCTGGTGTATGGGCGGTTCGAGGCGACGAACGCCGGGCGGGGTGCGGCGGGAACCATCGACACGACGGACCTGATGGAGCTTGCGCGGCGGGGGCTGGTCTCGTACGAGGGGCTGCGGTACGAGGACTTCCTGCCGGTGAGCGCGGCGGGGATCTTCGCGTCGAACCTGAGCCAGTACGGGACGAAGTCGACCGCGGCGACGAAGCCCACGTACACCAAGGCCCAGCTCGAGGCGATCATGGGCAAGGCGATCGTGGACGCGGACGGGGTGTACCGCGGGCTGCAGGCGGACTCGATGCTGCACGCATATGCGGAGCTGGGGCTGCTCGATCGCCTGGCGGCGGGGGAGCGGGAGCGGCTGGAGCGCGAGGCTTCGGCCTGCCCGTCCGAGGCGCGGACGAAGTTCGCCGAGCGGAGCGTGCTGGCGGCGCGAGCGTAGGGACGGAACGGCAGGCGGGAGTACGGGGGGAATAACGGGGGGAAGGTCCGTGAAGTTTGTCCACAGGACTGGGTATCTCGGAACCTGTGCTTGCGTTGGCCAATGAACCGAATAGTCTTTGCATCCAGTCCGCGTCCATCCCCCGCGTGTCGTGGGGGGTGGGGCATCCCAGGCGGCGCGGCCCCGGCGAAATCGGGGCGCTCGGAGGGTGGCCCCGCGCCACTCCATGGAACCGAATCCTGACGCCGGCCGACACGCCGTGCTCGGTCTCCACGAGATCGAGCTGTCCCAGAAACCCATCTTCGATGACGCGTTCGCCGCGCTAAAGCAGCCGGTGTCGGACTACACGTTCGCCGGCACGTGGATGTGGGGCGGCGCGCTGGCGTTGTCGTGGTCGCGCCTGCACGATCACGTGTGCGTGTTCGCGAACTCGACGGGCGACCTGTCGATGCTGCTGCCGCCGATCCCGCTGCCGGGGGCGGGGCTTGAGCAGACGCGGCGGGCGGTGCGCGAGTCGTTCGCGATCATGGACGCGTACAACGCGCAGCGGGAGGGCGAGAGCCACTCGCGCATCGAGTACGTCTCGGACGAGCTGCTCGCGCGGATCCAGTCGGCCCTGGCGGGGGAGGGCGGGCTTGCGCTCACCCCGAGCCCGATGTGGAGCGACTACGTCTACGAGACCGGGTCGATCATCGATCTGGCGGGCAAGGCGCTCAAGAGCAAGCGGCACGCCCGCTCGAAGTTCGTCCGCGAGTGCCCCGAGCACTGGACCGAGCCGATGTCGCCCGAGCGCGTCCCGGCGTGCATCGAGCTGCTCGAGGGCTGGGCCCGGCACGGCGACGCCTCGCACATGGGCGAGACGTCGGACGTGCACATCGGCACCGACGTGCTGCGCAAGCGCGACGAGCTGGCGACCGGGCGGGCGCTACGAGACTTCCGCGAGGCGGGCTTCAAGGGCATGGTCCTGATGGTCCGGCACGAGGGACGCGAGCGGCTCGCCGGCTTTACGCTCGGCGAAAGGCTGTCGCCCAGCCAGTGCGTGGTCGTCGCGGAGAAGACCGACCCGACGTTCGACGGATCGCCGCAGTTCATCTTCAGCGAGTTCTGCAGGCAGTTCTGGGCGGATTCGCCCGAGTGCAACGTCGGGGACGACTGGGGCATCCCGAGCCTGCGGTTCACGAAGCAGAGCTACCGCCCGATCCTGATGCGTGACAAGCATGTGCTGGCGCGTGTGCCGGCGGAATCGTTGCGTTCGATCACGCCGATCGACGCGCCGCTCGCCAACACACCGCACACGATCACGATCCCCGAGCCAGCGGTGTCGCTCGTTCCGGCGATGGCGATGTCCTTCCGCGAGGCGAGCGTGAGCGACACGCCCGCTCTGAACGCGCTCGAGCAGGCGTGCTTCGGCGGCTCGCCCGACGCGTTCAACAAGCGGCAGATCCGCGACCTGATCCTGAACCCGCGCTCGCGGGTGATGCTCGCCGAGTCGGAGGGGCGAGCCGCGGGATGGAGCGTGGGGCTGCTGCGCCAGCACCGCGAATCGAGGTCGGGGCGTATCTACTCGGTGGGGGTGCATCCCGACGCGCGCGGGCGCGGCGTGGGACGCGCACTGGTGGAACGCACCATCGGCGCCCTCCGCGACATGGGCGCCAAGCGGGTGTACCTCGAGGTTCGCGCGGGCAACGAGCCGGCGATCCGGTTGTACGAGCGTCTCGGGTTCGTGCGCAAGGCCACGCTGCCCAACTACTACTCGGGCGGCATCGATGGCGTGCGCATGATGCTGGGCCCGCAGGAGCTGACGCTCTTCGACCCTGCAACATCGCGGGCCTGAAAGACGTGCTATGCGCCGTGCGAGATCACGCGCAGCGTCTCGGCGAGCAGCGCGGGCGAGCACGCGATCGCGCCCGCGCCCTCGAGCGTGCGCTCGCCCGACCAGTTCGTGAACACGCCGCCCGCCTCCTCGACGATCACCTGCAGCGCGGCCTTGTCCCACACCTTCATCAGCGGCTCGGCGATGGCGTCGGCCCGCCCGGTCGCGAGCAGCACGTACGCGTAGCAATCGCTCCAGCCGCGGGTGCGCCCGGCGGCGCGCTCGAGGCGGTCGAACACGGGGCGCGTGCCGGTCTGGTGGAAGTACTCGGGCGAGGTGGTGAGGAACATCGCGTCGGACAGGCGTTCGCACGCGCGGACTCGCGCCGGGACGGGCTCGCGTCCCGTGCGTTCCCAGAGGCATCCCAGCCCCTCGCCCGCCGAGACGCACTCGCCGAGCCCCGGGAGGTAGACGACCCCGGCCCGGGCGCGCCCCTGCCAGACGCAGGCGATCATCGTGCCGAAGAGCGGAACGCCGCTCACGAAGGACTGCGTGCCATCGATCGGATCAACGATCCAGGTCCAGCCCGAGGCGCCGGGCAGCTCGCCGAACTCCTCGCCGATGAAGGCGTCGTCGGGGAACGCGGATCGGCACGCTTCGCGTAGGAAGAGCTCGGCCTCGCGGTCGGCACGGGTGACGGGCGAGCCGTCGCCCTTGTGCTCGGTGCCGAGGTCGCTGGTCTGGAAGTAACGGAGCGTGCCCTCGCCGGCCTCGCGTGCGATGCGGCGGGCGTGGTCGAGGCGGGCGGCGATCTCGTGGGCGGACACGCCCCCCGGACGGCGCGACGTGGATGGAGCGTCAGGCATCGTGCGAGGCTATCCGCCGGGCTCGGGGGTGGTCGACCGAGCCGGGCCTCGGTGTGCCGGGGGGTGCTGGAAGAGAGCCGTGAATGGCCCCGCTCGATTCAATTCAACATAAGATACAGTGTCATATCTTCCGCAATGACAACCACTTACCGCATTGTGGAGAATTC
>JAVEWV010000037.1:0-6172 GCA_034004365.1 Phycisphaerales bacterium | reverse complement strand
TCTCCGCGCCATGCCCATGCCTCCCGTGCCATCGTGCGCGATCGGCACGCGCACGTCTCGCAGCCCCATCGCGTGTCCATCGTCGCGAGCACGCCCATCGCTCGCGCAAGCGTGTCCGCACTTGCTTCGTTCGATCGCACGATCGCCTCCGCCGCGCGGATGCGTGCCGCGGGCGTCGAGCCCGTCGCGACGGAGGCCTCGAGCCACGCCTCGGGCATCTCGACCTTCACATTCCCGCACGCCTCGATCCGCGGATCGACCTCGACCCGCTCGGGCTCCTCGCGCAGACGCACGCTCGTGCTCGCCTCGCGCCCGTCGATGCGCAGCACCTCGGTGCGCACCTTTCCGCCCGCCTCGTGGATGTCGACGGGGATCTCGACGAGGCACGCCGGGTTGCGGGCGTCGATCTGCTGGGTCTGCTTGAGCGAGAACGTGAGCAGCTTCTCGCCCTCGTCCCACGCCGCGTTGACCTCGACGCTCGGGAGCGCCGGGCGGTCGAGCATCTGCGCGAACGTACGCTCCAGCGACAGCCCGCTCGCGTCCTCCATGCATCGGCGGAAGTCCGCCGTCTCGGCCTCGCGGAGGCGGAACGCGTCGAGGTAGGCCCGCGCGCCCGCGAAGAACGCCTCATCGCCCATCTTCATGCGCAGGTGGTGCAGCAGCAGCCCGCCGCGCAGGTAGGGGTCGGCCTGCTTCTCAAATACTGAGTCGGGCTCGGAGTACCGATTGCTCACCACCGCCGGCTCGTCGGGCAGGCGCGCGTTCGGAGCGCGCACCGCGTTCATCCAGATCAGCACGGCGCTGTCGTACGCCTCGCGCCCCTCCGTGTGCTCCGTCCACAGCGCCTCGGCGTAGGTCGCCCAGCCCTCGTTGAGCCACAGGTGCGCCCACGATCGGCACGTGACCATGTCGCCGAACCACTGGTGCATCAGCTCGTGGGCGATGAGGTCGTCCTCGTCGCCCTCGTCCGCGTCGAGCACGCTCTCGGGCAGCGTCGTCGCGCTCGTGTTCTCCATCCCGCCCCACGCGAACTCGCGCACGAACGTCTGGTCGTACTTCTCCCACGGGTACGCGCCGAACAGCCCCTCGAAGAAGTCCACCATCGCCGGCGTGTGCGCGAGCACGCGCTGCATGTCCTCCCCGCGCCCCACGGGCCCGTGCGCCGCCATCGGGACGCTCGTCCGGACCGGCTCGCCGTCGAGCCCGACCCGCTCGAGCTCCACCCGCTGCAGGTCGCCTATCACGAGCGAGGTGAGGTACGCCGGGTGCGGGTTCGCCTGCGACCAGACCCATCGCACCCGCCCGCCCCCGCGCGACTCGCGCGAGACCAGCGCACCATTCGACACCACCTCGAACCCCTCCGCGACCGTCACGGCGAGTTCAACCGACAGCCGCTCGTTCGGGAAGTCGTGGCAAGGGAACCACGTCCGGCTCCACTCCGCCTGCCCCTGCGTGTGGATCTGCGGCGAGGCGTCGGTCGGGGTCGCGTCGTCCTCGGGGACGTCGGCTCGCTCGGTCCAGATCACGCCGTTGCCCGTGGGCTCGCCGAAGGTCGCCTCGTAGCGCACGCGCACGCCCACCTCGCCCCCCGCGGGCACGGGCTCGGGCAGCTCGATCGTGAGCACGCCGCCCTCGTGGCGGAACGCGGCCCGGCGTCCGTTCACCTCGATGTTCCCGATGGTCAGCCCGACCGCGTCGAGGCGCATCGTCGTGCGCGTGCGTCCGAGAGCGCTCGCCCGCAGGGTCATGTCGCCCAGGAAGCGACGCGTGCCCATGTCAGGGATATCGATGACAAGGCGCATCCGCTCGTGGTCAAAGTCGCGGTCGGTCGGCCAGTTCAGGAGCGAGCGTCCGCTCGCCTCGTCCCACGCCGGAGGCCCCGCCCGGGGCGCGCCGAACGCCACGCACACGCACGCCATCCCCGCGATCATCGCCATGCAACCGCGGCCGATCGCCGCCCGTCCGCGCTCGCGTTGGTTCATGTGCGCAGGATACCGGTTGGGGAACGCGTGCGCGGCGTGGGAGCGGTTTCGATCGCGCGTCCCGGCTTGCCGGACGGGCACATCCTGTTACACTGTGCCATGCCCCTCCAGGATTTCCGCCACGCACCCGAGACCGGGCAACGGGCCCTCGGGAGCCGTCGCCTCGCGCCCATTTTGAGCCCCGACCTCCCGCCCGGGGTGAACCCCTCCGGCGCGGCGTCCCCGGTCGCGGCCTCGCGTCGCCACGGGCAGCACCCCGTCGCGCCGAGCGACCCCGCGGAGGATCGTTCCTCGGGCCTGCTCGCCTCGCTCGCGACGTCGAGCACCTACACCGAGTTCTACAGCCCCATCCCCGACGGGTACCGGCGCGGGCACCACAAGTACGTCATCGTCCTGGGCACCGTCATGAGCGGGCTGGGCAAGGGCATCTTCGCGTCCTCGCTCGCCAAGCTGCTCAAGGACAAGGGCCTCACCGTCGCGCCCATCAAGTGCGAGGGCTACCTCAACATCGACTCCGGCACGCTCAACCCCTATCGCCACGGCGAGGTCTTCGTGCTCGACGATGGCACCGAGTGCGATATGGACCTGGGCACCTACGAGCGTCTGCTCGATCAGGACCTCGGGCGGCACAACTTCACGACCTCGGGGCAGATCTTCTCCGAGATCCTCGAGCGCGAGCGTCAGGGCGCGTACCTCGGGCGTGACGTCCAGATGATCCCGCACGTCACGGGCGAGGTAAAGCGCAAGATCCGCGAGCTCGCGGTGCGCGGCGACGGCAAACGCCCCGCCGACATCGTGTTCGTCGAGGTCGGCGGCACCGTGGGCGACTACGAGAACGGGTTCTACATCGAGGCCCTGCGCGAGCTCGCCTTCGAGGAAGGCCCGGGCTCGTGCTGCTTCGTCGCGCTCACGTACGTCATCGAGCCCAAGGCGCTGGGAGAGCAGAAGTCCAAGGCCGCGCAGCTCGGCATCAAGCGTCTGATGGAAGCGGGCGTGCAGCCGCACATCATCGCCTGCCGCGCGACCTCGCCCGTCAACTCGAGCGTGATCGAGAAGATCGCGATGTTCTCGAATGTCCCGCTGCGCCGCGTGTTCTCGATGCACGACCGCGAGAGCATCTACACCATCCCCGACGACATGCGACAGGAAGGCCTCGACCGCGAGGTCATGAGCGTGCTCGACATCCACGATCGCGGGAACCTCGCCCTCGAGGACCGCAACCGCGAGCACTGGAACATCTTCGTCCGCAAGCTCACCGGCCCGCGACAGCGCAACATCACCATCGGCATCACGGGTAAGTACGCCGCGCTCCGCGACGCGTACGCCTCGATCGACAAGGCGATCGAGCATTGCTCCGCCCATCTCTCGGCGCACGTCGATCTCCGATGGATCGAGTCGGGCGATATCGACGAGGCCAGCGCCAATCGCGCCCTCTCGGGCCTCGACGGCGTGATCGTTCCGGGCGGGTTCGGCACCCGCGGCGTCGCGGGAAAGATCGCCTGCGTGCGCGCGTGCCGCGAGGGGCAGATCCCCTATCTCGGCATCTGCCTGGGCTTCCAGGTCGCGGTGATCGAGTTCGCGCGCAACGTGCTGGGCCTCGCCGACGCCAACAGCACCGAGTTCGATCCCACCTGCACCAGCGCCGTCATCAGCGAGCTCCCCGAGCAGAAGAAGATCGAAGGGCTCGGCGGCACCATGCGCCTCGGCGCACAGGACGTCCTCGTCACCCCCGGCACGCTCGCGTCGTTCCTCTACGGCGGGAAGTCCACGATCCGCGAGCGGTTCCGCCATCGCTACGAGGTCGAGCCCACCATCGTGCCCAGGCTCGAGGCCGCGGGGCTCATGTTCTCGGGACGCCACCCGACCCAGCCCATCATGCAGATCATGGAGCTCCTCCCGCCCGACCCGCAGGCTCCGGGCGACGCCGCGGCCCGCCACCCGTTCTTCATCGGGGGGCAGTTCCATCCGGAGCTGACCGGGCGTCCGCTCCGCCCGCAGCCGCTGTTCATGGGCCTCGTCGCCGCGGCGATCCGCCGTCGCACGGAGAACGAGGGTCGCGAGGTCGAGGCCCTGTTCGCCGATCCCGCCCTCGCCCGCTGGCTCCGCCGCCCGCACGCCCAGCCGCAGGCCGTCACGACCAACGCCTGACGCCGCGCCCCTCGCGGGAACGGGCCTTCGCACGCGCGGTTTCTGCACATTTCTTCCACGATTTCGCGGCGTTTCCGGCGGGTGCAGCCCGCCGAGAGCGCGGACCGATACCCTCTGCGCGACGCGGCCGCGCGGCATCCACCCGCGACGCCGCCGGGCGCACGGAGGCACCATGAAGAGGTTCAGCACACCCCCCGCGGGAGGCGCCGCGTTCCACGACGCCGCCCTCCGCTTCGCCGCGCACGCCGCGGAGGCCCCGCTCGAACTCAGCGGGACGCACGTTCACATGGTCGGGATCGGCGGGTGCGGCATGTCGGGCCTCGCCCGCGTGCTCTGTGCCCGCGGCGCGATCGTGTCGGGCTCGGACATGCAGGCCTCCGAGACCACCGACGACCTCGCCGCGGAGGGCGTCGCCGTCTCGTTCGACCAGCAGTCCGGCGTCATCCCGCAGGACGCGGCGATGGTCATCATGTCCGCGGCGATCCGTCCCGACCATCCCGAAGCGCTCGAGGCCGCGCGGCGCGACATCCCCACGCTCACCTACGCCGAGGCGCTGGGCAAGTGCATGCTCGGGCACACGGGCGTCGCGATCGCCGGCACGCACGGCAAGAGCACGACGACCGCGATGCTCGGCGCCGCGCTCACCGACGCGGGGCTCGATCCCTCCGTCGTCGTTGGCGCAACGTGCGCGCAGCTCGCGCGCGGTTCGCTCGCGACGCCGATCGACGCGCGCCCGGGCGGGCATCGCGTCGGCGCCGATCGCATCCCCACCGGTTCGCTCGCGGGCCAGCCCGGGCTGCTGGTCGCCGAGGCGTGCGAGTTCAACCGCTCGTTCCACAACTTCCGCCCGCGCATCGCGAGCATCTCCAGCGTCGAGGCGGACCACCTCGACATCTACGGCTCGCTCGACGCGGTCGTCGAGGCGTTCCACGAGTTCGCGCGTCTGCTGCCCCCGGCGAAGGAGGGCGGCCGCCTGCTCATCGCGCACGACGGCGCGCACCGGCGCGAGGTCACGCGCGGGCTTGAGTGCGCTGTGGAGACGATCGGCACGAGCCCCGAGGCCGACTGGGTCGTCACCTACGACCCCACCTCGCGCCGCGTCACGCTCGAGCACGAGGGCGCGATCGTCGCCTCATGGCTCGCCCGCCTGCCCGGGCACCACAACGCGACCAACGCGGCGACCGCCTGCGCGCTGGGCGTCATGCTCGGGGCCGACCCCGAGCTGCTCGCGCAGTCCCTCGCGGCGTTCCGCGGCGTGGATCGTCGCTGCCAATTCTTGGGCGAGCGTGCGGTCGGTCCGCTGGCGAACGCGGCGTCCGGAGATTCTCAGCCCGACCCGCGTCACGTCGTCCGTGTGTACGACGACTACGGGCACCATCCCACCGAGATCGACGCCACGCTCCGCGCGCTCCGTGACTTCGAGCGCCCCGAGGAGCGCGGCGGGCGGCTCGTCGTCGTGTTCCAGCCGCACCAGCACTCACGCACGCGGTTCCTGCTCGAAGAGTTCGCGACCGCGTTCTCGCAGGCCGACGTCGTGATTGTGCCGCACATCTACTTCGTCCGCGACTCCGAGCAGGAGAAGCACAAGGTGAGCGCGTCCGACCTCGTCGACCGCCTCCGCAAGCGGGGCGTGCAGGCGATGCACCTGTATCCTTTCGACGCGATCGTCGAGCAGCTCGAGGTCGCGTGCCGACCGGGCGACACGCTCGTCGTCATGGGCGCGGGCCCGGTGTGGCAGGTCGGGCGCGGCTTCCTGAAGCGTGCGAGCGAGGCGCACACCTCGCGGGAGCGGAAGTACGCGTGAAGGCGTCCGCCGTCCAGCATGGTGGCGCTCCGCGCGGTGCGCGACCCGCATCGCTCGACGTCGTCGAGCACGCGCCGATCGACACGTGGTTCCGCATCGGCGGCGGCGCGGATCGGCTCGTGCGCCCGCGCTCGCTCGACGATCTCCGCGGGTGCCTTGATCTCGACCCCTCGCTCCGCGTCCTGGGCGACGGCGCGAACCTGCTCGTGGACGATCCCGGCGTCGCGGAGCTCGTCAT
>JAVEWV010000028.1:0-31757 GCA_034004365.1 Phycisphaerales bacterium | reverse complement strand
CCCACGACGACACACCAGGCCTCCAGGCGGCGATCGATCAGGTCGGGGCCAACGGCGGCGGGGTGCTGTTCATCCCCTCGGGCACGTATCTCCTGCGCGACACCGTCTACGTCTGGCCCGGCGTCCGGATCCTCGGGTATGGGCCCGAGCGCCCCGTGCTCTGGCTCGCGCCGGGCACCCCCGGATTCCAGACGGGCGACGACCGATACATGCTCTACTTCTCCGGGGGGCGCGGGCGCGAGCCGGGCGACCCTCCCCGCGACGGCACGCCCGGCACCTTCTACAGCGCACTCTGCAACGTCGACATCAAGATCGGGGCGGGAAACGAAGCCGCCGTCGCGGTGCGGTTCCACGTCGCGCAGCATTGCTTCTTGTCGCACATGAACCTGGACCTGGGAGACGCTCGCGCGGGGCTCGTGGATATTGGCAATCTCGTCGAACGCCTGCACATCACGGGCGGACAGATCGGTATCGACACCGCGAGGTCCGCCCCCGGTTGGCCGATCGCCGTCCTCGACTGCACGCTCGAGAATCAACGCGTCGCCGCGATCCGATCGCGTGAGGGCGGGCTCGCCATCGTCCGCCCGACCATCCGCAACACGCCCGCGGCCGTCGTGATGTACCCCGACGTGCCCGACGAGCTGTGGATCAGCGACGGGCGGTTCGAGGACATCTCGGGTCCCGCGATCGTGGTCAGCCGCTCTCGCAACGCCCGAACGCAGGTCGCGATGGAGAACGTTGCGTGCCGGAACGTGCCCGACCTCGCGCTCCTGCGCGACACCGGGGCCAGGATCGCCGGCCCCGCTCCGCGGTACGTCATCGATCACCTGACGCACGGGCTGCACCTGGGTGCAGAGGGCTCGT
The DNA here is from genome assembly GCA_034004365.1 of Phycisphaerales bacterium. Lineage (GTDB taxonomy): Bacteria > Planctomycetota > Phycisphaerae > Phycisphaerales > UBA1924 > JAVEWV01. The sequence goes on along the minus strand of JAVEWV010000028.1, from coordinate 30,893 downwards.
CGCGCGAAATCACCACGAAGCTCGCGGCCAGGCCCATCGACGACCTGCCCGCGCCGGTCGTGTCGGACGTCGCCGCGTTGCCCCACCCGGGCTCGTGGGTGAACGTCCGTGATCTGGGCGTCGTCGGCGACGGCACGACCGACGACACCGCAGCGATCCGCGCCGCGATTACCGCGCACCGGACGCTCTACTTCCCTATGGGTTGGTACAACGTCGCCGACACACTGACGCTCCGCGAGGATACGGTCCTGATCGGGCTGCACCCCGGGCTCACCGTCATCAACCTGCCGAACGACACGCCCGCGTTCGCCGCCGAGGGCGACCCGAAGGCGCTCATCGAGACGCCGCCCGGGGGGGCCAACATCGTCAGTGGGATCGGCGTCTACGCGGGCGAACGCAACCCGCGTGCCGTCGGCGTGAAATGGCGCGCCGGTGCCGAATCCCTGCTCGACGACGTCCGGTTCCACGGCGGGCACGGCACACACATCCCCGACCGACGCCTCTCCCGCTCCGGCGACCGCGACCACTGGAACACCCAGCCCGCCAGCCTGTGGGTCACCGACGGCGGCGGCGGCGTCCTCAAGAACATCTGGACACCCAATCCCCACGCACGCTCGGGCCTGCTCATCACCAACACCACCACGCCCGGACGCCTGTACGTGATGTCCGCCGAGCACCACGTCGATCACGAGGTCGTCGTCGAGAATGCGTCGGACTGGCGGTTCTTCGCCCTGCAGTTCGAGGAGGAACGCGAGGAGGGCCCCAAAGCGTTGCCCCTCAAGATCGATCGATGCACCGACCTGCTCTTCGCGAACACCTTCTTCTATCGGGTCATCAGTTGCTTCGTCCCGGCGCCGCACGCGATCACCGTCGTCGATTCGGCCAACGTCCGCTTCCGCAACGTCCATGTCTACAGCAACAGCAAGGTTTCGTTCGACAGCTCGGTGTACGACGCACATACCGACACGGAGGTTCGAGACCCGGAGTTCGCCGTGCTCGACCTGCCCCCCGCGACGGCGCCAGTGCCGCCCGCGACCGTGCCCTCCGACCGCGTCACCAAACTCGCCGACGGGTTCCAGAACATCGCCGGCGCCGCGGCCGCGCCCAACGGCGACGTCTACTTCGCCGACGCCAGGGAACACCGCATCTACCGCTGGTCGCACGAGCAGCAGCGGGTCGAGCATGTGCTCGACGTTCCCGAGCGGCCCGAGCAGCTCGCCTTCGACCGCGCAGGCCATCTGCTCGTCATCGCGTACGAGGGCGAGGGCACCGTGCTCGCGTTCGACCCGGCGAATCCGGAGGCTCCCCGAAGGCTGGAACCGAGCCCATCCGAGCCGCGACCCGGCGTCACACCGATCCTCGCGGTGAGCCACTGGGGCGGCGCCCCGTCGTTCCCGCAGAGCGCGACCGCAGCGCCGGTGGCGCACTACCTCTCACCCGACGGGACGGTGTTCATCCCCGCCGACGAGGGCTTCACCACCGGCGCAACCTCGTGGGGCGTCAAAGGCACCCCCTTGCTGCGCACGTTCGGCGTCGCACCCGCCGTTCCCGGACGCCCCTTCTATGTCACCAACGAGCTCGACCTGCGCACGCACGCGTTCGACGTCCGTCCCGACGGCACGCTGGCGAATCCGAGGCTCTTCGCCGAGGAGGGTGGCGAGGGCGTCACGACGGACGAACACGGCAATGTCTACATCGCCGCGGGACGGATACTCATCTATAACTCAAACGGTGAACGCATCGGCGTCATTGACACACCCCGACGCCCGACGGGACTGGTGTTCGGCGGGCCTAATCGCCGGACCCTTTACGTCACGGCGCGCGACACCCTGTACGCGGTCTCAATCGCCGAATAGTCCGTTCTCAACGACTCTCCGCCAAGACGTACCAGCGGCATAGGAATTGGTACGGCCGGATTTGAACGCCGGAGCACTCCCCGGCGGGTGTGCATCGGGCTTGCCATTGACGGGATGCTCGAGTCCAGGCGGAGCCACCCCGCGTAAAGGCAGGCCACCGCCTGTTTGCGCGATCTCAGTCCATCTGTCCAAAGTTCCACACCCTCGGTGCCCCCTCAAACACGCCCGACGGAACCGCCGACTTCGTATACTCGCGCGACCTTGGAATGGCAGGGGGAGTATGTCCCGACTGAAACGTGAAGTCCGTCGCGGTCTTCTTGATGATCACCGCCACGTGCCAGTATCGATCGCTGGAATCATACAGAAGCATGTCGCCCGGCTGCGCGCTGCTCAGCGTGATCTTGGCGGAGTTCAATGTGCCGATCATCCGTGCCGTGACGGTCGACCTCGCGCGATGGAGGAACTCGTCCTTGGACGCGTACCGCCCATCGTGCGAATCGAGCGTGAGCACCTTGCTCGTGTCCCACTCTCGAGGACCATCAGTCGTTGAGGACCTGCCCGGCCAGTACTTCAGCCGGACGCGCAGGCTGTGCGCACTGGCGAACTCGATCAGCAGCGTGATCGGATACCAGTTGCACAGGCACGCGGCGCCGTCGTAGCCTGAATAGCTTGCTGCGACCCAGCGATGGAACGCCTCCCGGAAGTCGTACGTCTGGTCCGGGACCGTGTCAGTCCACGAGTGCTCGAGAATCCAGGGAATCTTCTCCAGCGCGGCGGCCGCGCCAGAACCCCCGCCGGCCGCTGAAGCGAACAGCGTGGATCCGTCTCCCGCGGGCAGCCCCAGCGTTCGCAGCACGTCAGGATCGCGCCCGGAAGCGGTGCTCGCGAAGATGGTCCCTGGTGGTGAGGAGTCGGTTGATGGACCGCCGGAGGACCCCGGCGGCGCAGTCCCGCCAGGGCCGGGAGCGGGGCCCGATGGGGGGGCCGAGGTCGAAGGACTCGCCGATGGCGTCGCGAGGAGTTGATTGAGGGAGGCTCCGACTGACGAAAGGGAACTCTGGGCCATCCCGCCCGCGGTGTTCGCGACCGTTCCGGCAACGCCCGCCAGCGTGGTCGCAAGCGCGGTGACGTTGTCGAACGCCTTGTCTGCGGCGGCGCCGGCCAACCCACCCGCGTGTGCTGCGATCCGCTCGGTTGCTCCGGACAGGTTCGCGAGCACGGATGCAAGCGTGTCCCTCCCCGACATGTCGCGGAAGGGTGCCGTGACGCCGCTCAGCAATGAGCGGTCCGGATCAGGCATGGAGGTAGTAGGCGACACATTCAGCACCGCGCCGGTCACCGTGGGTGCAAGCTGGGTTGTGGGATCCTTTCGGCTCTCCATCGAGACGTCCGCGATCCGTGGCCCGTCATCGGTGATTCCGAGGTCGTCGTACTTGATGTATCGCGTGATGTCGAGCTTCTCGGCGCAGTTCGATCGGCCGAGCACCCCCTCCGCGAACAGGCCCGGCGTCGGCAGGTCGATCAGATCACCGCGGGTGACGACCCCGCGATGGTGCTTGACGAACCAGTCACGCAGCGCTCCCGAGTACTGTGCGATCTCGGCCAGCGGCTGGAACGTTCCGGTCGTGCGATTGCTCGGAACATTCCTTAGAAGCTTGAACATGACCGTGTTGCCGACGAAGGCCACGGGCTCCGGCTCGATGAACTCGACCAGCCGGCGGTGTCGTGACGCGTTGATCGCGAGGAAGGCGTTAGGCCCGACGAGCGTGAGCCCGTCGAGAACATAAGCAACGTTGCTCATCAACTCCAGCGGGCGGGTCGATGTACGTCGTGACGTCGTGCTCGTTGAACCGCGCGTGGGGAACACGGGCGAGCCGGAGCCGCCGGCATCGATCAGCAGGGCCTCGACGAGGCTCACGAGTTGCTCGTGCTCGATCGATTGCAGCAGCAGCCGGGTAAACGAGAAGCGCCGCTCGTTCATGTAGCGCAAGACTCGCTCAATAGAAGCCTCGCTGGGCGGCGCGGCGGCGAGGGCATCGAGCATGCGCTCAAGATCGACGGCGCAGCTGCCCATGACGATGTTGAAGGAATCGCGTGCTCGGAAGACCATGCCATCCGAAGAGACGAACTCGGCGACGACCGATGCGGAGCTGTTGTACTGTAGCGTGCCGCCGATACTGCCATGCGGAGACAGGGGATCAAAGCCGAGGGACATTCCCTCGACGGTGAAGCCCCGCACCGCATCGGGTGCTGGCGTGACATCGGAAAGGTCGATGTAGTGCAGGGATCCCTGCCCGGAAAAGAAGCGTCGGTGGGCGGGACTGCCATTCGCCGCGAGCCGAAGGCTGAAACCGCCCAGCGTGAACGGCTGCGCCGAGGCCGATAGCGTGACTTCCATTCGGCGGAGTCTCGCGGATGTACGCTGCTGGTCGCTGGTTATCGCGGCCGAGATAGCCTGGAGCGTGTCCTCGAATGCACGAACGAGGCTCTGATCCGGTATCCCCCGCTTCAGGATATCCCAGTAGCGGACCACGAGATCGATCGAGAACGTGAGAGGATTGAACGGAACGAGAACGAACGGCTCCACCGCATCGAGCCCGATCTCGACACGATACCGCTGCAGGATCTCGTAGTACATGATGTTAAGCGTGTGCGCGTGGTTGTAGTTCTTGATCTTGTAGACGGTTGCCTGCTGGGATTCCTGCTGGGTCTCCTCGAACACGATCGTTGATCGGAGCGAACGCACGGACGAGGCGTTCTGAACGGTGCTGTCCGTGATCCGCTGGTGGGTCTCGCCGACGAGCGATCGATCACCGGACGAGTCGGTCTCGATCACGCCCTTCTGCGTGCCGAAGCTTCCCGACATGGCGCTTCCCGCCGCGGCACCACCCGCGACGCCCACCGCGGCGCCGGCCGCGATGCCGATCCCAGCGCCAATGACGGCCCCGGGGATCGCGCCAACGCCGGCGGCCGCCGATCCGACGACCGCGCCGGTCAGCGCTCCGGCTATCCCCACGCCGATCGCGCCGGCGACACCCCCGACGACCGCGCTTCCCGCCACGACGCCCGCCCCCATCAGGAGTGACGAAGCATCGATCTGCGTGCCACCGGATTGATGTTCGATCGCGGTCGCGGTGGTCACCTCGTCGAGCGCGCGGGTATGGACCAGGCTCGCGGAGAGCCGCTCATCGACCGTCGTGTCCTCATTCCGCGATCCCGCGACACGCCGATACCAGTCCACGACCGCAACCGTCTTCGGCTGATTCGGCGCGAGCTCCAGCGTCTTTCGAACCTCGCCGAGCACGGTGCCCACGTTGATCCATCGCTGCTTGTGCCGCGCGGTATATCCCAGCCGAAACTCCAGATTTGCGTCGTGGAGGAAGAGGCTCGCCAGTGCGACATCGACGGTGTGCTGGCGTGATTGATCCAGGCGCAGTCGAAACCCGTCGAGCTCGACGTGCTTCTCGCGAACGAACGAGGCAAACACCCTCGTCGAGGCGACCGCTCCGATCGGCTTCGGCATGAGCTCGTCGGGGCAGCTTGCGGGCTCATCAAAGACCAGCGATGCAGGCCGCAGGAATCGTGTCGCCTCGAGGTACGGCTTGAATTCGGCCAGCTCTTCGATTGTTGTGACGCTGAAGTGCGTGGCAAGCGCGTCCTTGATCGTGGTATCGACGTCAACGATGGACGTCACGGGCTCCCTGCCGAGATCCGCGGCGGGCTTCGCCCTCGCGGCGGACACCAGCAATCGATCCAGCGAAACGTCGTGCGCGATCTCGCCCCGTGCATAGGCCAGGATCAGGCGAGCACGCAGCACCGGCCACCAATGCAGCAGCTCGCCGACCGTTCGCACACCCAGGCCCGCGAGCGCGGCTCGGCCCGCCGGCGTCAGCGTGCGAAGCGCATCGATGGACACCAACGCGTGCATCCTCGTTCCATCGCTGGCGAGGTGCGCAATCGGAGAAAGCGACATGTGCTGGCCCCCCGTGCCGGTCATGCGGTTCCGGAGAGCCGCATGAGAAAAGTAGTATGCCGAGTCGGGCGGCGCGCCGCAAGCAGTTGTTCATCAACGTGCCATCACGACTCGCATGTTCTTGATATGGCGTGGCTTAGAGTACATGACGCCAGACGTAACGCACACACCGATGCAACAACATAGAATATCACAGCAGTGGCGCGCTCGTTCCCAGCCTGAGCAGCACCACGTTCGCCCGGTGATCTCGGAGGCGACGAATCCTGAGCGATCGACCCCGTCCACACGCCAGTCCTGCTCGACGCCCTCGGCATCCGCATCGTGCTCAACGAGCAGATCGCATTCAACGACGGAACCACCGCATCGCTCGAGGTCAACGCGATCCGCATCACCATCGACAGCCCGCTGCAGCTCGTCGCGGCGGACGTGGTGATCGGCCACAGCTTCTCCACCATGACGGTTCCGGCGCCCGGCGCGGCTGGCCTCCTCTCCGCCGCAGGGCTCCTCGGATCCCGGCGTCGTCGCACCGCTCGCGGCCGGTGATTCGTAAGGGCCCATCCGAGCCGACGTGCCTGTGGGAGCGGGCTCGCGCACGCGAGCCCGTTCTTGCATTGGTGCGGCGTGCACCGCGCTGTCACGCCGCCGGCTCGGGTTGTCCCGCGCCCACCCAGGCGGCCGGAGCGCTCGGGCAGCCCGGTGCGCACGCGAAGGCGTGGCTCCCTTCGTGGTCGCGCCCACAAGCCCGCCGATGCCAGAGTGCTCACTAACGCTCACTAGGGAGCACGCCTCTTCTCGCACATCCACCCCGGAAGACGAAGCCGCCAACCACCGCCGCAACCTTCGACCTCTGCTTCGGGCGGGGTTGCAGGGGCGGCAGCCCCTGCACAGCGATGTCTCGACTTCTCTTGACGTGGGTGCGGCAATCTGAATGCCAGTGTGCATCTATGCCGGAGAGAATCCGAGCCCATCCCGAGCCATCAGCTCTGCGACGGCAGTAACTGGCGGCGCAACAGGACGAACTACGGGTGTGTAGAAGCTGACGTTGTGGGTACGCATCCAGGCCCAGTTTGAGTCCGAGGCGATGTGGTCGCCGCCACCCTTTGTGGGTCGCCACCCTTTCAATCGGCCTTCGTAGCTGAGCAACCATTGCTCCCCATACAACTCTGGCAACGTCATGAAGTCCTCCCACACTGTCGCAGCTATCGGGTAAGGCAGCAGCTGTTGGGCTTCTGCGTCAAGTACGAGTAATGCAACCACCGAGTCGTCCATGCTAATTGCAGCGGAAGTCGCGGATGTCGACAGTGGCAGGCCAAATGCTAAAGCGGCCCATACCGCCCACGCGACGTCATTGCCGTGTCCTTGCGGTGCATGGTGTGTAATCTGCCGCTCGATAACAGTAGCCAGGGACACTGTATCGATGGTCATGCCTAACTTGTGGAACCTCAGCAACTGGCTGAGGGCTTCAGGTGCTACTCCCGGTTCTGCCAACATGGCTTGATGAAGAAATCGCTCGTGCGTATTCCAATTGCTTTTATGAATACGAATTGGACGCAAGCGCGACATAGAGTACTTAATGACAGCTCCATCAGCGTACTCATTAGCAGTGCGGAATACGAGATCATAAAACGCCAACAGATCAAACTTCTGAGAACGGGAATGTTTTCGGAATCGAAACCGACGAAGCGAGTGGACCCAAGCATCAGTGAAAGGACTAGGTTGTTCGATGATTCGCGTCTTTCTTGGATTCAGTGACAATTCATATGTGTTCAGTGATTGCTGCAGAACGCCAAGCAATGATTCGGCTGCCGATCGATCCGCGGCGCCCATCTCAATGTCATCAATTTGTCGGCATGCTTGGACTCCAGGGGCACGCCGAGCCACTTCCTGATCAAACGCGGAGAGGATGATCTCTGCGAGCACCAGTGAGGTGTCGGGTCCGATCGGTACTCCGATAGTCTGTCCATCCTGCATGTTTCTGGTGCACTCATCTAGGACATTGCCGAATAGGCGGCGGCCTCGAGTCGCCTTGGCGATAGGCTTGGTATGAAGAGCCCAGGGCAGGCTGTGCGTATAGAGCGAACCATAAAATTGACTGATATCCGTCCGTACTACGTACGGAGCTAGCGCCCGAACCGCATGGCGGCGTGCCTCCATGTCATCGAACATTGTGACAGGCACGACGGCCCGATTCGAGTTCGGATTGGTCGGCTTGCTCACCGAAATTGCAGAGGCGTTGATGTGTGTTGTGATCGCGGGCCAATTCGCGATGATTGCGTCGGCTAGGCGGTAGTATTGAACAGGATTGGGTATTGCGAGCTTCCGCCGCAACGAACCGGCTCGCGCTAGATTGTGGATGCATAGCTTGGCGGTCTTGGGTGCGGCACTCGGCGGTGGTCCGTGCGCGGCGATCGCTGCTGCAAATGTCGCCGTTGAAAATGGAGGCGGAAGCTCACGAGCAAAGAAACCCCGCGCGAGAAAATCATCGAGAGTGGGCACGGAAATCGCTCCTAACCAACAGAATAATAGTTTGGGAGTATCTAGCGGGGATCAGTGAATGGCGTCGATAGTTCGGGGAAGGTTTATCCCCACATTGCTCCACTTTCTGACAGCGGTCCAACCCAGCCGGAAATGGTGGGGTTGCGGGACATGGTTGGATGTCGTCATAAACACAAATGGCCCCGGCACTTGCCGAGGCCATCCATCTGCTCAATCGGGGTGACAGAACACCAATAGAACTTTTTGTCCATGGAATCCGCCTCTGGGAGCCAGAAACGCGGTTTTTGCTCGCCGTGAAACTGTGAAAGGGGTTTATCCGTCTCGTGCTGGCGGCTAACGACCTGCGCAGGATTCACGTACACATCCACGCAGCCAGCGATGAGCCAAATCAGCGTCCAGCCTGGGGTGCCAGAGCAATGAGACCCTGACTTCTGGAATGGAGACCGGGAGCAGAAAGCTGTGCATTCCATTGCGCAGGATCCCGGTGTGGTGCTCGGGAACACTTGCGATGAGGTCGGAGGCCCGAGCGAGAGCCAGCGCCGTCGAGAAGCTACTGACGATGGTCGCGATTTTCCGCTTGATCCCGAGCGGCTCCAACGCAACATCGATCGGCCCTTTGTCGAGACCGTCACGTGAAATACCGATGTGCCTGCACGCGGCATAGCGGGAACGGGTCATCTCGCCTTTACTGAGCGGATGGCCCTTTCGTACCACGCCGACGAACCGGTCTTGGAACAACGCCTGCATTCGCAGTTCCGAACCAGTCGTCTTCACGACAACTCCGGTCTCAAGATCCACCGTCCCATCGCGCAGCGGAGTGCTGTCCCTGTCCGGCTTCTGCACAAAGCGAAGCAGTACGCCCGGTGCTGCCTCTCCAACCCGAGCGAGAAGATCCGGCCCAAAGTTCTCCACAAAGCCCTCGCCGGTTCTCAGCGTGAACGCCCGGACGAGCCGCTTCAGATCGAGACTCTCGGCAGGGCGTAGAACTTCGCGCCCGTCCTGTACGAGTTGACCGACCCGCTCGCGAAGTTCGATCGCTCGGGGGGTGGGAACAAGGCCTCGTCCGGCCCTGACCAGGAGTGGGTCGCCCGTTGCGTCGCGCAGTCGCGCGAGCGCCCGGCTCATCGCCGAAGGGCTGAGTCTCAACCTCTTGGCGGCTCGCGCAACGCTGCCTTCGGCGAGGAGCACATCGAGGGTGACGAGAAGGTTGAAATCGGGGTTGGACATACACCCACCGTAGCACCGCTCGATCGTGGCATAGCGTCAAACGCACGAATGCCGTGCAACTAGTGCATTTGTCGCCATGTGCTCCAAAGACTACGTTCTTGACAACTCCGCTTCTGGAGTGCAAAGGAAATGGAGCCAAGATGGAATCGATCACCGCAATACGACCAGCGCCAGCAGTTCAAGACACGCAGAGGGCCGCGTCGGTTCGCTGGGTGCTGGCCAGCCTCTCCCTATCGATGTTGATGTCCTCGCTGGACACCAGCATTGCAAATGCCGGAATGCCGACGCTGGCGCACGCGTTTACCGCCACGTTCCAGGACGTGCAATGGATCATCTTGGCGTATCTCCTTGCCATCACCACCCTCATCGTCAGCGTCGGGCGCCTCGGCGACATCGTCGGGCGCCGCCGGTTACTCCTGATTGGGATTTCACTGTTCACGATCGCCTCTGCCCTCTGCGGAATCGCACCCACGCTTTGGCTCCTCATTGCCGCGCGAGCGGGGCAGGGCATCGGAGCGGCGATCATGATGGCGCTCACCGTGGCCCTCATCGGCGAGACGGTCCCAAAGTCGAAGACAGGCAGCGCTATGGGGCTACTCGGAACGATGTCCGCGATTGGCACCACGCTCGGTCCATCGCTCGGTGGCATCCTGATCGCCGGATTCGGCTGGCGGACGATTTTCCTCGTCAACGTGCCGATTGGCGCGCTCAACCTGATTCTCGCCTGTCGCCACCTTCCGCCTGACCGCCCTGGACTGAAGACTGAGTGGACACGATTCGACGGACGTGGCACGCTGATCTTTGCTCTTGCGCTCGCGTCATACGCCCTAGCCATGACGCTTGCCCGCCGCGATGGGCACCCCGAGCGCGTTGTAGACCAGGGCGAACACGAGGTTCTGCTTCATATTGGCGACGGTCGCCTGCGAAAGCTGGCGTGCCCGGGCGATGCCGCGCAGGTCGCCTTTAACGAGGGTGAGGTGCCCACTTTTCATCGCCACATCGGTGCCGGTCCCCATGGCGATGCCGACGTTGGCGCGGGCGAGTGCAGGGGCGTCGTTGATCCCGTCGCCGGCCATCGCGACACGCCGTCCCTGAGCTTGGAGGGAGGCGACGAATTCCACCTTGTCTTGAGGGCGGACCTCGCCGTGGACCTCGTCGATCCCAAGCTGCTTGGCGACTGCCTGCGCGGTGGTCAGACCGTCACCCGTGGCCACAACGATCCGGATGCCCGCGTCATGGAGCTGGCGGATCGCCTCGGGCGTCGAGTCCTTGATCGGGTCCGCTGCGGCAACCTAGCCCGCGGTACGGCCGTCCAGGGCCACGAACACGACCGATGCGCCTTGTGCGCGGCGTGTATTCGGCGCGAGTGATGGACGCCTTCGGCGAGCGGACCAAGGAGACCTGAGGCTTCCGGCGTGACGCATAAGCGACGGAGATCCTCGGGCAAGGATTAGCCATTCCGATCTTGTACGCGGCAGGCCGCGTGGGACCCCAGCAGCGGGCGGGATAGTCCGTGCGATTCATGTGAGCAAGAGGATCCGCTGACACAATCGCGATCGTGTTTGCGGCTCGATCGCATTACCGCGACGGGCCGCAACGAGCGTCCCCGGGCGACCTCATTCGGTTGCCGGGGGCCGCCGCCACAGGATCAGCACGCCCGCGCCGCCCGCGATCAGCGAGGCGACGAAGATCGCGATCTTGGCCGCCGCGTAGTGCGCTGGGTCCGTAAACGCGATGCCTGCGATGAACAGGGACATGGTGAAGCCGATGCCGCCCAGCGCGCCCGCGCCGCACAACTGCCGCCATGAGTACGCATCTGGCTTGGCGGCGATGCCGCTCCGCACCGCGAGCCACGAGGCCGCGATGATACCCACCGGCTTGCCCACGACCAGCCCGAGCGCGACCGCCAAAACGAGCCGGTGCTGCCCGTCGAGCACGCCTGAGGACCAAGCGACGCCCGCGTTCGCCAGCGCGAAGATCGGCAAGGCGACGTAGCTCGACCACGGCTCGACGGTGCGCAGCAGCCGGTCGGCGGGGGACTCGATGCGCGCGTGGATGGCGTCGAGCGCGCGGAGGACCGGCTCGGAGGGGCCGTGCCGCATCGCCTCGCCGGTGTGGCTGTCCTCGCGGTTGATGACCGAGGAGGCCTGAGTCAGGAGAGCCTTGAGGTTCGCCGGGGGCCGCGCGGGGATCAGCACGGCCATGATGACGGCGGCCAGCGTGGCGTGCAGCCCCGCCTCGTGGAGGCAGAACCAGACCGCTACCGCGCAGGCCGCGTATGGCAGCGTGTTGTACACGCCGATCCGGTTGAGCGCGAACACCAGGGCCGTCATCACGCCACCGGCGACGAGATAGCCGGTATGTATCTCCCCGGTGTAGAACAGGGCGATGATCAGGATCGCCACGATGTCATCGATGATGACCGCGGCGGTCAGGAAGACGCGCAGTTCGATGGGGACGCGGGCGCCGAGCAACACGATCAGGGCGACGGCGAAGGCTGTATCCGTGCCGATCGGGATGCCCCAGCCGTGGCGGAGATGCGGGGGCGCGATCGACGCGTAGATAACCGCGGGGAGGATGATCCCGCCGAGGGCGGCGATGACGGGGAGCGCCCCCGATCGGAAGGTCGCCAGATGACCCACGGTGAACTCTCGCTTGATCTCGAGCCCGACGACGAAGAAGAACACCGACAGGAGCCCGTGGTTGACCCAGTGGAGCAGGGAGTGCGAGAACGTGGCGGAGCCCCACAGGAAGCCCAGAGGCTTCTCCCAGAACGCGGCGAACTGTGCTCCCAGAGGCGAGTTGCTCAGCACCAACGCCAGAAGGGTCGCCAGACCGAGGAGCAACCCGGACGAAGGTCCCCAGCGGACGAACCTAAACGCCGCAGCCTGGATGCGATGGCCCAGCGGCGCGAGCATCGCGTCGGCCAGCGAACTTTCGTCCCACGTACCGGTGTAGCGGCGGCCGTTGATGAAGAACGCGGGCGCCGCGGGGGCACCGCTGCGCTGCGCGCTCTCAATGTCCTCTCGCACCCAGGCCCGCGCTGCCTCCGCTCCAGCCGGGTCGGCCTCGTCATCTTCAACCCAGTCACCGTGGCTCCGCGCGATCTGATCTATGTCGGATGTGGTCAGGGTCGGCCCACGCTCCATGAACGCCTCATGGAGTTCCCAGAACTTGCCGGTCGATGCCGCCACACGCTCCGTGATCTCGGCCGCCCGCATGGCAGCCGCCTTGCCCTCGATTGGTAGATGCCGGAAGACGTACCGCATCCGATCGCCGAACCGGTTCCGCAGCCCCTCGACCACTGCGTGAACCGCACGGCAGCGGAAGTCCGCGTAACTGCCATACTGGACGAGCGTCATCTCCGCATCGGGAGAGCCCAGGATGTGATCGCGGATGGGATCGACAGGAGGATCAAGCCGGGTTGGCGTGGCGATCTGCATGTTCGGGGAGTTCATCAGTGTGCATTGTGAAGACCGAGTGGATATGTGACTGTCCGCACCCGGAAGCGATGAAGGAACCAGCGGTCCCACGTCACGGGATCGGTGTTTAGCGGTAGACGAGCCCGTCGTCGATCATCGGGGCTTGTCCGGTCATGTAATCGGAATCGGGCCCGGACAGATAGGAGACGAACGCCGCCACATCCTCCGGCGTCTGCGCCCGGCCCAAGGCGATCCCACCGACGAACTTTTTGTAGTTCTCGCCAACTTTGGCACCTGTGATCTCGGCCATCCGGCGGTCGATCTCGACCCACATGTCGGTTCCGACCACGCCCGGGCAATAGGCATTGACTGTGATCCCGCTGGAAGCGAACTCCTTCGCCGCCGTCTGCGTCAGGGCGCGGACGGCGAACTTGGTCGCCGAGTACAACCCAAGGAGCGGGAAGCCCTCGTGCCCAGCGATGGACGAAGCATTGATGATCTTGCCTCCTTGCTTGCGGTCCTTGAATTTGTTCGCGGCGGCCTGGATGCCCCACAGCACACCGGCGATGTTTACCTTCAGGGTCTTGTCGAGTTCCTCCGGCGTCACCTCAGAGATCGGCTGGATCGAGGCAATGCCGGCGTTGTTGACCATGATGTCAAAACCCCCGAGTTCTTTCTCGGCGTGGTCAACGGCGGCAAAGACATCCTCGCGTTTGGTCACGTCGGCCTTGAAGGTCGTCGCCTTGCGGCCCGCCTTCCGCACCTCGTCGGCGACCTGTTCCATCTTGTCGCTCTTGACGTCCACGATGGCTACGTTCGCGCCGTCAGCGGCGAGACGGAGAGCGATGGCGCGGCCGATACCTTGACCGGCGCCCGTGACGAGTGCGATCTTACCGCTGATACTCATGTCAATCTCCTTAACCGCGCTTTCAGGACGGTGTCCTTCTCTCTTGGAGCGAGTTCGTCCTCCTTCATTCTCCCATCGGTGGATTGGCATGTTTTTCCAGGGTCAGCGGTTGGGGTTGGTGGAGGGAAGGCCTTGACTCGCTGCGCTCGCAGTGCGAATGTCGTCGATGGTGTAGTAGCACCGTGGATCCACTTCACGCACTGCACGAATGACGTGCCTGGTACGGGCACGGCCTACTTGCACAAAGAGCATGGCCACCGCCCCGTCCCTTCCCTCCCCTTGGAACTTCGTGACACCGTAGCCTTCCTGGCGAAGTCGCTCGAACATCGTCGCCCCGTCTCGGGTAAACACACGCACAACCTGGCTGCCGAATGGAAGCCACCCCTGGAGGGTGACCCCGATGTAGTTCCCGGTCGCAGCGCCGAAGGCGAACGCGATGCCATAGGCGGGCTCCGACCGGATGTGCTCGATGACTGCCGACACGACAAATACCCAGATGGTCATCTCGAGCAGACCAAGCAGCCACGCCACGCCCCGGTGTCCGCTGACAACTGCCACAGTGCGCATCGTACCCAGGGATACGTCGCCGACGCGGGCGATGATGATGATCACGCACCCGAAGATGATGTCCCAAGTCATACCTTACTCCGTTGAGCGACGCTGCCGGCCGGGTCACGAGGCGAGCTCGGGCTTGACGGCGAGAATCGAGCAACGCGCCTCGCGCACGACCCGTTCGGCCGTTGATCCGAATACCATGTCCCTGATGTTCCAACGGTCGCGAGTGCCAAGTAGCACCAGGTCCCAGCGTTGCTCCTTGACGACTCGCACGATGGCGTGGCCGTACCCACCGCCGCGCCACTGCGACTCAACGCACTGGTAGGCGGCTTTCAGAGCGCTCAGCTCGTGCGCGAATGGCGTGCAGAACTCGCGGAGACGGTCCTCGACACGGCGCCGAAACTGAGCCGTGAAATCGGGCATGTTCACCTGGATTCCCAGAGGGGGGCGGAGGCCGTGCCACGGGTCGTCGTACACGTGGAGGACGCTGAGCGCGGCGCCGTCCTCCGCGGCAGTTCGGATTGCTTCCTGCAGGCCAAGCTTGGAAGTCTCCGTGAAGTCCACGCAAGCGACGATATTGCGGAACGGCCCCGCGTCGTGGTCCTCTCTGACCAGCAGGACCCGAGTCTTGGCACGCTGCATGCAGGCGGCAGCCGTGGGACCGACGCCCTTGTACGCATCGTGAACACTGTGGGCTCCGAGGTCGAGGAGTTCCGCACGAGCGCGAGCCACCAATTCCAGGATGGCATCGCGGGGACGGCCAACCTCGATGTCGCACATCACATCGGTCGGCACGCCCGAGTCCGCCAGAAACCGCGTCCACGACTCCCTCGCATCCGAAACAAGATCGGCCTGGGTCGGCTGAGGGAACGGGAAGAGCGGGTGAGGCGCCGGTTCGAACGACGGGATCGCCACCACGTGCACGGCTCGCAGCGATGCGCGGTGGCAGTCCGCGATGCGCCTGGCCGCCTTGAGTGCCGCAGCCGAGCAAGGGGAAAGGTCCACGGCGACGAAATTGGAGTTGAGGCTGCCCATTTGATGTTCTCCACCGTTCACGGCTGTACAGGGGATGTTGCTGCGTTGCGATGGAGCGATCCACTCATGCTACTAAACTGGACCCTGTGGCGTCATCAGGGCCTCGGGCGCGGGGCGATGGCGCTTGCCGGTGAGTTGCTGGGTAACGACATGTGCCAGCGCGCTCGCGGTGGCGATCTCTTCCACGGTGATGGAGTCGGCGCCTGCACGCATGGCCTCTAGCCCCTGGCTGAGGAACGTGGTGCGGGCCGCGATATACACGTCCGGTGACAGCGCACGTGCGGCGGCACACGCTCTCACGGCTTCGGTGCCGTCCGGAATCGTAACCGCAAGGGCCGCGGCCGTCTCGATGCCTGCGCGATGCAGCACCGCAGGATCGGTAATGTCGCCGCAGAGCACAGCGACGCCCAGGCCGTCTTGCCTGCGGATCGTCTCGGCGTTGGTATCCACAACGGTGATCGGCACCCCGTGTTTCTTCAACTCATCAGCAAGTGCTCGTCCGACCGGACCGAAGCCGGCGATGATCACGCCCCGGCGATGTGCATTATCGGGCGCAGCTCCCTCCTCATATCCCGATGCACCGGCTTTCGGTCCGCCTGCTCCGATCCCATTAATCGGTGCGACCGTTCCATTTTCCTCTCGCTCCTGCCGGAACTTTCGCCGCGCGCGGGTGTCGGTCCGTTCAACAACTCGGGCGATGGCCGCATCGAGCTTGCGGGACGCCGCGTCGATCGCGGCGTAGAGATCGCGCGCACGGGCCTGCACCGCAATCGGCAGCCGCCCGTTGACCCGGGCCTCCATCACGCATCGGGCATCTGCGGCACCGTGCTTGGGACCGTTCACGTCCTCGAAGTGAACCTCGACGGCCGTCATTGTGGAGCCGTATCGCCGGAAAGCACCGGCGAGCTTGCGATGGACCCATGCCTCAATGGCGGAACTCGTCTGCAGGTTGCCGGGCCTTATGTAGATGGGCAGAATCGTTGAAGTCGCGGACATGTCACACCTCCTGAGATGTTCTTGGTTCTATCGATCGAAGTGACGTTCACGCTCCGGCTGGTACTCGATCCGCTCAACAGTCACGCGTCTGGATACGCGTGCCCCCGTGCACTCCACGCTCTCGCCTTCGCGGGCGCCGAAGAGCGCCGCACCCAGCGGGGACAGCACCGATAGCCCCCCGGCATCAGGAAAAGTCAGTTCGAGCGCCTCCGATTCGTTCTCGCCGGGGTACCGAACGCGGACACGCGAGTTCATCGTGACCACGTCGGACGGCACTTGGGGCGGCGCGACTTTGCTCGCCCGGCCTAGGAGTGCCCGAAGCCGTAGTACGGGTGCGTCGGTCCAACTGCCGGAGACCAGCGGCTCAAGTCGCTCGCTGTCCAGAGTGCTGATGATGGGTTGGGTGGTCATGTCACACTCCTTGCGTGCGAGACACGCGACGGGACAACGGTGGAATCTGAAATGTGGAACAACGAATCCGTGTCACAAGTGGAGGTCGCCGGCCGCTTCGGGCTGGTAGAGCACGCTCAGGATGTCGCACTCGCGCTCTGCCCCTCCCGGAACCCGGAACCTGACCGCTTGGCCAACACGGCACCCCAGCAGCGCCGCGCCCAAGGGCGCAAGCACGGAGATGGCGCCCTCCTCGGGGTTGGCGTCCTCGGGGAACACCAACGTCATGGTCCAGGTGCGTCGGCCGTCCCTCAGCCGGGCACGCGAGTTCATCGTGACTACGTCGGGAGGGACCTCGTCGGGCCCCACGACGACCGCCTGATCGAGCTCTCTCGCGAGTGTGGCCAGGTAGGGCCGGTCACGGTGATCGCCGCGGCCGCCGTTGGTCGACGCTATCAGGGCGCGCAGACGCTCCATGTCGTGCTGCGTGACGTGAATGGTGCGATTGTTCATGGTGGTCTCCTGCCGTTGGCGTTTTATGCTTCCGTTTGTTTGAGCTCGATCACGGGAAGATGCCGCGCTCGGCATACACCTGCTCGATCCGCCGCAGCGCTACGGCGTACGCGGCATCGCGCCAGTCGAGCGACTTATCGGTCGCCATCTGCTTCACACGGGCGTAGGCCCGTTCGAGGATCTCTCGCAGCCGCTGATCCACCTCCGCCGCGTTCCACGCAGCGCCGCTCCGGTTCTGCAGCCATTCGAAGTAACTGACGATCACCCCGCCGGCGTTGCAGAGCACATCCGGCAGGACGGCGATGCTGCGCTCGCGGAGCACCGCGTCGCCCTCGGTCGTCGTCGGGCCGTTGGCGCCCTCGGCAACGAGCCGCACCTGGAGCAGCCGCGCGGTCTCCTCGGTCACCTGATTCTCAAGCGCCGCGGGGATGAACACGTCGGCCTGTATGGCGAAGAACACCTCGCGTGAGATGGCCTGCGCGCCCGCGAAGCCGGCGACACCGCCGGTCGTCTTGACATGCTCGGCGATTGCATCAGCGTCGAGCCCGGCGCTCGTATACGCCTTGATCGCCCCGGTCGCATCCTGCACTGCGAGGAGCTTCGCGCCCTTGTCCTTGAGGATGCGGGCCGCCCATGAACCGACCTTGCCGAACCCCTGCACGGTGTAGGACAGGTCTCCGACCTTGCAGCGCTGGTCCGCCGCCCACATCTCGATGAGATCGACCACGCCCTGCCCGGTGGCCTTCTCGCGTCCCACAGAGCCGCCAGCGCTCACCGGCTTTCCGGTGACGACCGACAACGCGCGGTAGCGTTCCTGCGGCGGCAGCGTGGCCGCGTACGTGTCCACAATCCACGCCATAGTGCGCGCGTCGGTGTTCACATCCGGCGCTGGTACGTCGTAGCCCGGTCCGATGTTCGCGCCGAGGGCATACACGAACCGGCGCGTCATGCGTTCCACCTCCCGTCGGCTGAGGGTGGCGGGGTCAACCTGGACCCCGCCCTTCCCCCCGCCGAACGGGATGTCCACCAGCGCGCACTTGATCGTCATCCACGCCGCGAGGGCGCGAACTTCGTCGAGGCTTACGTCCGGGTGGTAACGGATGCCGCCCTTGAACGGGCCGAGAACGTTGTTGTGCTGGACGCGGTAGCCGGAGAACATCTCAATCCGTCCGTCGTCCATGCGAACGGGGAAGTTGACACTCACCTCGCACGCGGGCGAGGAGAGGATCTTTCGGACCTCGGGCGCGAGGCCGACTGATTCGGCCGCACGATCCATCTGATCACGCACGCGCTGGAACAGCCGTGGGTGCTGGCCGGCCGCACCGATGCCTTTCGCAGCGAGCGTCGCGCGGGGAGTAGTTGGAGAGGAAGTGGCCGGTACGGTGGCGGTGGTCATAGCGATGCTGCTCCGTTTGAGGTGTACGGATGTGGAGTGCAACCGCTGTGCCAGTGCGAGAAGGGATCGTGCACGCCGCAATCGCGGTTTCTGATCCAGGAACGAGGCCGTGCCGACTCAGTGCGCGGGGAGGATCTCCCCACCGGGGAGATCCTCTCCACCCGCGTGGTCCCGGACCGTCTCCGATTGAGTTCCCCTGGCCAGCTTCTCGCGCAGCGACTTGCGGTCGATGCCGAGGATCGCGGACGCCTTTGTCTTGTTCCCGCTCACGCTTTCGAGCACCGCGCGGATGTGCTCCACCTCCACCTCCCGGAGCGTCCGGTGCGCAGTCGTGGGTGCCCCGGATGGGGTCGAGGTGACGTAGCGCATGACCGTCGGCAAGTCCACGGTGTCGATGACGCCTGCCTCCGCGAAGATCACCAGCCGCTGCGCCAGGTTCTGGAGTTCGCGAACGTTCCCCGGCCACGGGTAACGCTTGAGGGCGTCGAGCGCGGCGTCGGTGATCCGCGGGGCCGGAACTGAATCCTGTGCCGCGGCGGCCGCCAGAAAGTGCCGGAACAGCGGCACAACGTCGCCCTCACGTTCACGGAGCGCGGGAAGCTCAATAGGGAGCACATGCAACCGGAAGAAGAGGTCTTCGCGGAACTTTCCTACGCGTGCCAGGCTCTCGAGGTCTTTGTTGGTCGCGGCGACCACGCGGACGTCCACCGTGCGGGACTTGTCCGTGCCCACCGCCTGCACCGTTTTTTCCTGTAGTACTCGCAGCAGCTTCGCCTGCGCGATGGGCGAAAGTTCCCCGACCTCGTCCAGGAAAAGCGTCCCGCCGTCCGCCGCGACAAAGAAACCCTGACGAGCGGCGGTCGCGCCGGTGAACGACCCCTTGGCGTGCCCGAAAAGCTCACTCTCGATGAGCGACTCGGGGATGGCAGCGCAGTTGACCGCCAGAAACGCGGATGACGCCCGCGGGCCGCGGTAGTGGATCGCCCGAGCCACGAGCTCCTTGCCGGTCCCGCTCTCGCCGGTGATGAGCACGGGAACGCTCGCACCCGCCGCCCGATCGATGAGGCGGTAGACACGCTGCATCACCGGAGACACCCCGATCAGCCCGTGGGGGGTCTCGACCGGAGCGGAACTCTCCACGTCCCGTCTCGTCCGCACCTTGTCGAGGGCCGAGCGAACGGCATGGCGCAGTTCCTCGTCGGAGAACGGCTTGGGGAGGTAGTCGTCCACCCCATCGCGCATGGCCGAGACCGCGCCGCCGACGGTGGCGAACCCTGTGACCATAATGACGCCAACGCCGCGGCAATGATCTCGAACATGACGGACAAGCTCCATGCCGTCGCCGCCTGGCATCCTCAGATCGGTGACGACAAGATCAATCGAAGCCCGATCCAGCACCATGACGGCCGCGGCCACATTCGCCGCTGAATGGACCTCGTGCCCCTCGGCGCGCAGGTTACGCTCCAGCACCTCGCGGGTCGTGGGTGAATCGTCAACGATCAGGATGGTGGCCGTGTCGGTCGTCACGTCGTGTGAGCCTATTCAAGTTGGTGATGCGGCACGCACCGGCAGCCGGACGCTGAACACGCTCCCACGCGCAGGCTGGGACTCCACGTCGATCGTGCCGCCGTGCCCGGCGACGATGCCTTGCACCACCGCGAGACCGAGCCCGGTGCCCTGTCCCACATCCTTGGTCGTGAAGAACGGGTCGAAAACGCGGCGGAGCACATCGGGCGTCATGCCCGAACCGGTATCCCGTACCGAAAGGACGACAGCGTCTTGGCCCGCTTCGGTCCGGACGGTCACGGTGCCCTGGGCCTGGATCGCTTGCATGGCGTTGATCACCAGGTTGGTGACCACCTGGCGGACCTGCACGGGGTCTGCCTCTAGATCAGGGAGTCCGGCCCGCAGCTCGCGGACAAAGCGCACGCCGGGGTTCTCGCAACCGGCCTCAAGCAGGAACATGGCTTCCTCGACAACTCCGTTGAGATTTGTCGGCTGCTTTGAAGCGGGAGCTTGGCGGGCAAAGACGAGCATCTTGCGGATGATCTCACGACCGCGCAGAGCCGCTTCTGCAATGCGGCTCAAATCCGCTCGGACTTGGGCGGGCACATCCTGGGCCTTGAGCGCGAGCTGCGCGAATCCCAGGACGTTCCCAAGCGGCTCGTTGAGCTCGTGAGCTACACCTGAGGCGAGCTGGCCGATGGTCGCGAGCCGGTCTGCATGCCGCAAACTTGCCTCCATTTCAGCGCGGTGCTGTTCGGACTCCACGCTTGCGACAAACACGCCTATCTGACTGGCCACGGTGTCCAGCAGCGCCCGTTCTTCGGCGAGGAACAGCCCACCCGGCTCTTGCATCGCGGTGCCCCGGTTCTCCATGTAGCCGACCACCACTTCGCCCCGTTCAATCCCTGCGACACGCAGTGCAACGTGCAGGTGCTGAGTCGAAGCTTCGAGCGGCGTCCCCTGCGAAGCGACCTCGATGTCGTCCAGCCGCAGCCGCGCCACAGCGCGTTCTGGAAAGCGGCAAGCATCCGGGAGCACCGCAACGACTCGCGCCAGTCGCTCACGAAGGGTCCCACGCCGTTCTGCAAAGACCGCGGCGACCTCGTACAGGCACGTGAGTTCCTTGACTCGCTCAGCAAGCGCGGCGACGGCCGTGCGCTCCTGCTGCGATCGGTCGGATTGCGAGGCAGGTGACTTCATACACGTTCCCTCAGCCCCGCGGTTGTGCCTCGGCTCCTCTCCGATGGACGATCTCGACCGAGCACGGAGCATTCAGCGCCACGGTCGTGGAGACACTTCCCACTAAGAACCGCTGGATTCCGCGAACACCTGTCGCGCCAACAAAGACGCAGTCGGCACCGGAGCCATCCCAAGTCTCCGCCATGTCGAGCAATCCGTACTTCGGGTCATGGGGGCGGACGAGCGTCGTTACCGACGCTCCTGGGCACATCTCCTTGAGAAGTTCCGCCCCCCGTGCCGCCACGAGGAGGGCCGGACGCTCAGCCACGGCATCGAGGTCCAAGATTGGATCCCCGCCCCAAACAGTGTTCGGCGTCCAGTTAGAGAGCTGCGTTTGCACGCCCGTCTCAAAGGTTGCGACGAGAATCCGCGTCCCAGAGGGCCATCGCCGGCTGGCAACCGATCGGAGGGCCGCCCGGGCATCCGGCGACCCGTCGTCACCGAGCACGATCCGAAGTGGATGATCCCCGCCCCGACCGGGACGCCGCGGCGGTCGACCAACACGCACCGGACATTTTGCCTGGGTGACGACATGATGTGCGACGCTACCGAACAGCAACCGTTTGAGCTCCCCGAAGCCCCGCGATCCCACGACAATCAGGTCAACTCCACCATCGGTCTCTGCACGCTCGATGATCTTCCAGGCTGGGGCTCCAACGCAAACTTCCGGCGACACGCTCCAGGCCGGGAAATGTCCTCGAACTCTCTCGGCGCCCTCCTCCGCGACGGCATTGCACACCTCCATGGTGTCGTAGCTGGCGGGATGACTCCCTGCTCTAGACACCGCATCCTTGGCTGCTGACTTTGCGAGGGTCCGGCCGTCAATCACGGCAAGGACAGTGGCAATAGCAGCTTCTGGCAGGCCAGCGAGCGAAAGGTCGTCAATTGCGGATTTGGCACCATCCGATCCGTCATACGCGATGAGCAGTTTCATAGTGTCGCTTCCGCAGGATGCTCACAAAAAGGGAGGCCCGCGCATCCTGCATCGACTGTGGGTCGCACCCGAACCTCACCGATATTGTAGAGCCACAAGGATCAACTCGGACATTCTAGCAACCACTCACAGCCATCGCGAGCCATGTGAAGGCTCTCGTGCCCAGGCTTGCGCCTGGATTCGTTGGGTGACGGTCATCCATGGAGAATCGCCCGGGCCCATTCTGGCCCTCCCGTGCGAGACAAACAGGTAGTTGGCACGCCAGGTCCTTGCCGCGCCAGCAGAATGACACCTCGACGGTTCCCCGCCGGGGTGTCGATAAGTCAGGCTGCAATCGCCCGCTCGTTGTGGCATTGGATGGCCAAGTTCACCCATGTACGGTTCGAGCGTGATCGGCGCACCACGATCATTTCGCAGCGTGAGTACCACGCCGACGGAAGATTCTGCATTCAGCGGCCCAGCGGTGATCGTCGCGTGGACGCCATCTGCCTCAATTTCGCCAGGCGCATCGGGGACGGGCAGGCACATCGAATGTCCCGCGCTGTGGATAAGTTGCGAGCACTTTGATCAGCCGCTGCGTATTGGGAGATTGGCCAAGGAACTGGGCATGAGCCCGTCGGGATTCCACGCCCACTTCAAGACGGTCACGGCGATGAGCCCGCTTCAGTTCCAAAAGCAGCTTCGATTTCAAGAGGCAAGGCGCCTCATGCTCAGGGAGAATCTGGACGCTGCACAAGCCGGCTACCGCGTCGACTACGACGACCCATCCCATTTCATATCAGCCGCGCGTACAAAGGGCACTTTGGTGAACTACCTGCGCGCGATGTTGAACGATTGCGCGAACTCGCGGACTCTCGCTGAAAGTTCAAACTCAGCCCGAAACCACCAGGGTGGCAGGACACAGTTGAACTATCGTGTAAACGCCGATGGCCCCGGCACTTGCCGGGGCCATCTAGTCTACTGAATCGGGGTGACTGGATTCGAACCAGCGACCTTCTGACCCCCAGTCAGACGCGCTAACCAAGCTGCGCTACACCCCGTAGCGGGCACACAATAGGGGCCCCGAACGCCCTTTCCAAGCCGCCGCCCGTTCTACGCCCGGCGTTCGGTTCCTACCCCCGCCGATCGACTCGCCCCGCCGCGTCGACCGTCCAGAGCATCTCTTGGGACCCCTCGAACCGACCCCGGATCTCGATGAGGCCCCGCTCGCTCCCGGCGTTGCCGCCAGTCTCTCCCGCGACCCGCCATGCCTCGCCGGACCCCCGCGCGATCCGCTCGACGACGCCGCGCGCGATCGGGAGTCCGTCCGGGCCGATCGCGGGCGCGAGCTCGCCCTCGAAATCGAGGTAGATCTCGCGGTGGTCGCGAATCACCTCGCCCGCCATCGACGCGCCCACGTCCAGCCCGTCCGGCGGCGCCATCACCCGCACCGCCAGGAGCGGGCGCGCCGCGTCGCGCACGTCGCCCGCGCGCCACCGCACCAGCCAGTCGTAGTGCCACGCCCCGTCCGGGAGCGTGTGTCGCAAGAGCACCATCGAGCGTTCCACGCGATCCGCCTCCCATGAGCATGCCCTTCGCACGCCGCCCAACCGCGATTGTGTGCGCCCGCCGGGCCCGGTCGAGCCGATATCGCCCACGTCGTCGGCCCGTCCGTGGGCCGCGTCATCGGGGCGGGGCTCCCGGGGTGGCGCAAGCCCTGCGCGGAGGCCGTATCATCGCCCCTCGCGGCCGCGGGCCCACCGCGCCGCACGCGAAAGAGGAGTCTTGGATGGGGACCATGCGCAATCGTTCACTCGCCCTTCTGGCCCTCGCCGTCGGCACCGCCGGCATGGTGGGCTGCTCGACCTCGCAGCGGAACATCTGGAAGGTGCGTTCGGACGCCGAGCACGCGTACGAGTTCGGTCGGTACGAGACCGCCGAGGCCGACTGGGCCGAGTACGTCGACCGCCGCCCGCAGGACGCCGACGGGCACTATTACTACGGGCTCGCCCTCCTGGCGAACGGCAAGCCGGCCCCGGCCCGCGAGCAGCTCGTGATCGCGAACGACATGCGCCCGGACCACGAGGACACGATCGAGGCGCTCGCCTCGGCGATCCGCGCGACCGGCAACACCGACGACCTGTTCCGCTTCCTCCGCCGGATGATCGAGGAGCGGGGGATCGCTTCGGACTACGACCGCCTCGGGCGGTACCTGGCGAGCGTGGGCAATCCGGACGAGGCCGAGACGGCCTTCCTGACCGCAGCGCAACTCGATGGTGGAAAGACGGTTGCGCCGCAGCTCGCGCTGGCGAACTTCTACCGCTCCATCGGCGACGTCCAGAACGAGAAGCTCCGCCTCCGCATGGCGCTGGCCCTCGAGCCCCAGAACGAGGACGTCCAGGCGCGGCTGCGGGGGCTGGGCGAGGTGCCGGGCCCGTCGCTGGCGCTGACGCCGACCGAAGCGCAGTAAATCGCTTCTATTCAATATGTTGTGCTCGTTTCGCCGCCCGGTGCCACGCCGGGCGGTTTGCTTTGATGGCAGGTTTTCGGACGTGCGACCGCGGGCCGGGTTGACGGCGTGGGAGGATGTTTCTACCTTTTATCCGGATGAACGGATGAATGAATCATCCAGATGGATGGATGAAGGTTT
The DNA here is from genome assembly GCA_034004365.1 of Phycisphaerales bacterium. Classification (GTDB taxonomy): domain Bacteria; phylum Planctomycetota; class Phycisphaerae; order Phycisphaerales; family UBA1924; genus JAVEWV01. The sequence continues at coordinate 5,819 of JAVEWV010000028.1, read as the reverse complement.
GGGTAAGGCCGCGGTGAGAGGCCTTTGCCCCCACCCCGGCCCTCCCCCACGGGGCGGGGGGGAGGGAGAAAAGGGCTAAGGCATCAAGGCAACGAGGCACCAAGGCATCGAGGCACCAAGGCATGGAGCGCGAGTGAAACGGACGGACGCGGGCATCTCGATGGCGGCACGGCTCTCGGCGGCGGCCGAGCCGGTGCGCCTGCGGATGCTTCGGGTGCTCGAGCTTGAGGAGCTCTCGGTCGGCGAGGTCGCGCAGGTGGTGCAGCTCCCGCAGTCGACGGTGAGCCGGCACCTCAAGATCCTGCTCGAGGCGGGATGGGTGACGCGCCGGAGCGAGGGCACCGCGACGCTGTATCGCCTGGTCATGGACGATCTCGCGCCGGCGGCGCGGGGGATCTGGGCTTCGGTGCGCGATGGCGCGGCGGGCTCGGAGGCTGCGGAGGACGTCACGCGTTTGCGCGCGGTGCTCGATGAACGCCGCGCCGACAGCGTGAGCTACTTCGGGCGCGTCGCGGGCGCGTGGGATGATGTTCGCGCGGAATTGTTCGGCTCGCGGTTCACGGCGCTCTCGCTCATGTCGCTGCTCGATCCGCGGTGGGTCGTCGCGGACGTCGGGTGCGGCACGGGCAACGCGGCGGAACTGCTGTCGCCCTGCGTGCGCGAGGTGGTCGCGATCGATCAGTCGGGCCCGATGCTCGAAGCGGCGAAGAAGCGGATGGAGCACGCGGCGAACGTGACGTTCGCGACGGGGAGCGTGCAGTCGCTGCCGCTGGGCGATGCGAGCGTGGACGCGGCGGTGTGCGTGCTCGTGCTGCACCACGTTGATGATGTCGTCGCGGCGCTGGCGGAGCTTCGCCGGTGCCTGCGTCGCGATCTTGGCGGCGGCGCGGCGCTGATCGTGGACATGGTCGAGCACGAGCGCGAGGAGTTCCGTCGCACGATGGGGCACAAGCGGCTCGGGTTCACGGCGGACGCGATGGACGACGCGATGCGTCGCGCGGGGTTCAAGACGCGGACGTATCGGCGTTTGCCGGCGGAGCCTGAGGCGCGCGGGCCGGGGCTGTTCGTGGCGGTGGGGAGGGTGTGAGAAGCAGGCACCGAGGCAAGAAGGCAGCGAGGCATTGGGGTTCGATGCACGAGCGTGACATCGGAAGATCATCGGCGGGCCGGGAACGGTCCGCACAACGGATGGACCTGTGAAAGAAGGAGCAGTCATGACGGCGACGATGACGAAGGCGGCGGACATGCGTGAGGTCGTGAAGTCGGGCGGGCTGGAGTTCCGCGTGCGCGATCTCAAGCTCGCGGAGCTGGGGCGTCACGAGATCCGCCTCGCGGAGCACGAGATGCCCGGGCTGATGGCGCTGCGCGAGAAGTACCGCGGGAGCAAGCCGCTGAAGGGCGCGCGGATCGCGGGCTCGCTGCACATGACGGTGCAGACAGCGGTGCTGATCGAGACGCTCGTCGAGCTCGGCGCGGACGTGCGCTGGGCGTCGTGCAACATCTTCAGCACGCAGGATTCGGCGGCGGCGGCGGTGGTCGTCGGCAAGGACGGAACGCCCGACAATCCCAAGGGCACGCCCGTGTTCGCGTGGAAGGGCGAGACGCTCGAGGACTACTGGTGGTGCACGAGCCAGATCCTGAACTGGCCCGACGGGAAGGGCCCGAATCTGATTCTGGACGACGGCGGCGACGCGACGATGATGGTCGTCAAGGGCGTGGAGTTCGAGCAGGCCGGGAAGATCCCGGAGTTCGCGCCGCACGAGCACAGCGAGGAGTTCGGCGTGTTCCTGCAGCAGCTCCGCGAGGAGGAGAAGACGCGCCCGGGCGGCTGGAAGGCGATCGCGACGGGCATCAAGGGCGTGAGCGAGGAGACCACGACGGGCGTGCATCGCCTCTATGAGATGATGCGCGACGGCGTGCTCCCGTTCGCGGCGATCAACGTCAACGACAGCGCGACCAAGAGCAAGTTCGACAATCTGTACGGCTGCCGGCACTCGCTGGTGGACGGGCTGAACCGCGCGACGGACGTGATGCTGTCGGGCAAGGTCGCGGTGGTATGCGGGTATGGCGACGTGGGCAAGGGCTGCTGCCAGGCGCTCAAGGGGCAGGGATGCCGGGTGGTGGTGACGGAGATCGATCCGATCTGCGCGCTGCAGGCGGCGATGGAGGGCTACCAGGTCGCGACGCTGGATGATGTGCTCGAGACGGCGGACATCTTCATCACCACGACGGGCAACAAGGACATCATCACCGCGAAGCACATGGAGCGGATGAAGGACAAGGCGATCGTCGGCAACATCGGGCACTTCGACAATGAGATCGATATGGCCGGGCTGATGAAGATCAAGGGCGTGAAGCGGGTCAACATCAAGCCGCAGTTCGACGAGTACGTGCTGCCCGCGGGCAAGAGCATCCTGATCCTGGCCGAGGGTCGTCTGCTGAACCTGGGCTGCGCGACGGGGCATCCGTCGTTCGTGATGAGCGCGTCGTTCACCAACCAGGTCGTGGCGCAGTTGGACCTGTGGCTCGGTGCGCAGGGCAAGGAGACCCTCAGCGGCACGAAGTACGAGAGCGGCAAGGTGTACACGCTGCCCAAGAAGCTCGACGAGATGGTGGCACGTCTGCACCTCGAGAAGCTGGGCGTCAAGCTCACCAAGCTGAGCGACTCGCAGGCGAAGTACATCGGCGTGCCGGTGGATGGGCCGTACAAGCCCGACCACTACCGCTATTGATGCTTCGCGCTCGCGCGGATGATGAGCATCGCCGCGCGAAGTGAATCGATCTGACGACGAGGCGGGCCCTGCGCGAGCGGGGCCCGTTTTCATGCGCGCCGAGCACGCCGCATACGGGGTTGTGTGTCCGTTCGGATTCGGGTACGCTGGGGCGTCGCGCGCGGCGTGGAGGAGCCGGACGCGGGCACGGAGGTGCGGCATGCGCGAGGCGCGGGCAGTGCGTTTTCCGTTGGGCTCGGATGGCGGGTATGGGAGCGGCGGGACTGCTTCGGGAGGCAGGCCCGGGGGTGCTCCCGCGAGCGGTGCGAACTTCGATGATGCACCGATCCCGATCGAGGGGGACGAGGGGCCGCGGCGCGTGATCCGTCCGACGAGCGTGGCGCCGCTCGGGACGTCGATTGGGGTTGCCGGTGGCGCGTCCGAGGATGCGGGCGTCGAGGCGGGCGCGCCGCTCTCGCCGGTGGGAACGCCCGTGGCGCCGGGGAGCAAGATCCGCTCGTTCGATCAGGGGCTGCTGGGCAAGCGGCACGAGGACGAGTGGAGCCGGACGCCCAACACGACGGGCACGGGCGCGATCCACTGCAAGAGCTTTCATTGCAAGCTGAACGAGGAGGGGCTGCTGCACCTCGACGCGCAGATCAATGAATGGCTCGATGCGCATCCGCAGTACGAGGTGAAGCTGGTGCACAGCTCGATCGGCGAGTGGCAGACGAAGACGTCGCGCGAGCCGAACCTGATCGTGCAGGTGTGGGTGTGAGCGGAAGCGATGGGAAGGGCCGCGCACCGGATGTCCGCGCGCCCGATGTACGCGCACTGGGCGCGGGCGTGATGGGTCGCGCGGGATCGGGCCGATAGACGCGGGGTGTGCGGGATCGCGGGCATCGTGTCGGCGGGTGGGCGTGGCCCGGGCGTGACGCCGGAGGGCTTCGTCGCGCTGCGCGATCGCCTTGCGCACCGCGGGCCGGACGGCGCGGGCGTGTGGGCGGACGGTGGGGGCGTTGCGGGGGCGTGGGGGCGGAGCGCGTGCGTGCTCGGGCATCGACGCCTGGCGATCGTCGAGCCGGGCGAGGCGGGGCAGCAGCCCATGGCGCTCGGCGGGCGGTGGGTGGTCACGTACAACGGCGAGCTGTACAACGACGCCGCGGTGCGGGCGGAGCTGCGCGAGAGCGTGATGCGCAGTGGGGCGATGCGCGAGGGCGCGGACGCCTCGCTTGCGCGGTTCGAGACGGCGAGTGACACGGAAACGCTGCTGCGTGCGCTCGCGGTGTGGGGGGCTGATGGGCTCGCGCGCCTGCGCGGGATGTACGCGCTCGCGCTGTGGGACGCGCGGGAACGCACGCTCCTGCTCGCGCGGGACCCGCTGGGTGTGAAGCCGCTGTACTGGGCGCGGGACGGCGAGCGGGTGGTGTTCGCGAGCGAGGCGGCGGCGGTCGTGGCGCATCCGGGGATCGGTGCGCGCCCCGACCTCGCGGGGGTGAGCGCATACCTGACCACGCTGCGGACGAGCCTCGGCGAGCGGACGATGTTCGAGGGCGTGCGCGCGGTCGAGCCGGGCGGGTGGGTGCGGATCGACGCTTCGGGCGATGCGCTGCGGATCACGCGGGGGCGGGTTACGGCGTGCGAGGCGTGGGAGCGCGGCTGCGGGAACGGGTCGCGCGAAAGCACTCGCGAGCGTGTCGGCGCGGTGTCGTCGGACATGCGTAATGCGACGCGCGCGGTCGTTGAGGATTCGGTCGCGGCGCACCTGCGCTCGGATCGCCCGGTGTGCCAGCTCCTCTCGGGCGGGCTGGACAGCTCGATCATCGCGTCGTGCATCGCGCGCCTCGGCGTGACGCTCGACACGTACTGCGTCGGCGGCGGCGAGGGCGGCGAGGAATCGCCCGATTTCGCCGCGGCGCGGGTGATGGCGGCGCACCTCGCGCGGGCGCATGGCGGGCGGACGGCGCACACGGAGGTGCGCGTGACGCGCGAGTTGTTCGGCGAGCGATGGAGGGAGCTCGTCGCGCGGCAGGGGACGCCGCTGAGCACGCCCAATGAGGTTGCGATCCACGAGGTGTCGCGCGTGCTGCGCTCGCGGGGGCACGTGGTGGCGCTGTCGGGCGAGGGGGCGGACGAGGTGTTCGCGGGGTACGAGCTGCCGCTGCGGGGGGCGATGGCGCACGTGCACGCGGGGGACGACGATCCGGGCGCGTACGAGCTGGACGCGAACGCGTGGGTCGCGCGGGGCGTCAAGGAGCAACTGCTCGGCGAGGATGCGTGGCGTTCGCTTGAGGAGGACCACGCGCTCGTCGAGGGGTACCGCGCGCTCTACGACGGCGTGCGCGAGGAGGAACGCGGCGCGGGGTGCCCGACGGACGATGCGGCGGGGCGTGCGCTGGCGCGGCACGTGATGTTCCACAGGCGTGTGAACCTGACGGGCCTGCTCGCGCGGCTGGACTCGGCGACGATGCTCGAGGGGGTTGAGGGTCGCGTGCCGCTGGCGGACGCGTGGGTGTGCGCGTGGGGTGAGTCGCTGCCCATGCGCGAGCGGTTCGTGGTGGATGGCGACGACGCGGCGTCCTCGCCCGCGCGCACGAAGGTCGCGCTGCGCGAGGCGTTCCGCGATGAGTTGCCCGCGGAGGTCGTGTCGCGCGCGAAGGCGAGCTTTCCGATGCCCATGTCGTGGTGGTCGGGCGGCGCGGCGGACGTCCTGCTCTCGCCCGGCCCGGCGGCGTCGGTGTTCCGCGCGGAATCGCTGGCGTTCGTCGCGGCGCGGACGGACCTGTGGAATCTCGCGTGGCCCGTGGCGAACGTGGTGATGTGGATGAAACGGTGGTGGGGGTAGGGAAAAGCCATCAGCCATCAGGGATCAGCCACCAGGCATCAGGGATTAGGCAGCAGGGATTGGGCATCAAGTGCGAAGATGCTCGGGCAGGGAGTTGAATTCCCGGGAAGCAATGCAACGGTGCGGCGTGCCGATCGCGCCCCCCCACCCCGGCCCTCCCCCGCGGGGCGCGGGGGAGGGAGAGAAAAGGCGTGGAGCAAAGAGTGATGGCGTTTGGGCGTCAGAGGGTTGGGGAGCCTGGTGGGAACGTCGGTGGTTGGGTG
>JAVEWV010000002.1:0-316747 GCA_034004365.1 Phycisphaerales bacterium | reverse complement strand
CCACGCCCGTTCCACCACCCGCGAGATGCCAGCCCGGGCCCACGGCGTATCGCGGTGTGGCGCTCGGCCTCGCGCCGAGCCCCCCGGGGCCGAACGAGCTTCGTGGACGTTCCATGCAGCACAGCATGCGGTGCTCCTTCCGGCGGACTGTGATGCGTCGTGGAGGGCTTGAGTAACGGATGCCGTCCATACACCAAACAAGACGCACTCTCCACAGATTAAGGGAGATCGATCACGCGATCACCCTCGATCCAGACCAACACCGCACGCACGCGATCGGCCCCGAGCCCGAACGACCGCGCCACCGCGCGTCGGTACGCCGCCATCTGCGGCGCGTATCGCTCGCCAAGTTCGGCGGCGAAGGCGTCGGCCTCCCCGCGCGCAACGTCGGTCTTGAAGTCCAGGACCTCCGCGCCCAACGCCCGACCGTCCGCCCCGCGGATCAGCACGAGACGATCGATCTGCCCGCTCAGCAGACGCGGGCCCTGCTCGCCCTCGTCGCGGCACGCGAACGCCCACTCCGTCCGCAAGTCGAGCGACGCGTTCGGACCACTGCGCGCGAGATCGTTCGCGTACCGCTCGCGCGACAGCGCCCCTCCCGCCTCCCCGCGGAGCGCACGGGCGAGCGTCTCGACCACCGCGTCCTCCCCCTGCGCATCACGGCTCGCGGTTCCGAGTCGGGCACGCTCCGCACGCACGCGATCCGCGATCCACGCGTCGCTCGCCTCATCATCCCCAAGCCACTCAACCAGCTCCATGACGGCGTGCACCAGCGTGCCCCGATCGAGCGCTCCCGTCGCTCGCGGGCGCAGCACGTCGCGGAGCGCAACGCGAGACGCCTTCTCGCCGGAGGGTGAGGCCATCGCGCGGCGTTTGAGCGAGCGCTCCTCGCCGCGCGCGAGTGTGATGCGCAGCTCAACCTTCTCTGCCCGCGCGGGCGCGACCTCTTCCGTCTTGTGCACCTCGCGCCACCACTCGATGCCATCGGCCTCCTCGGGTGGTGTCTCCCAGATCACCGTGTTCGGCTCCGCGTGCCTGAGATCGTCCCCGCGCTCGGGCGCCAGCCCGCCCACCAGCACGCGAGCCGCGGTGATGGAATCGCTCGCGCCCCTCGGCACCGCATCGCACGGCACGAGCATCTCAAGCAGCCATCGGGCCCGCGTCATGCCCACATACAGCACGCACAGTTCTTCACGCACCGCACGCCGCGCCGCGAAAGAGTGCAGCTCCTCCAATCGTTCATGCAGCGTCCGCGCCTCCTTCGAAGGCAGCAGCCCCGCGATCTTGACCGGGCCGGTCGCCTCATCGCGGACGAGGACCACCTCGCCCTGCCGCGGCGACCACCGCTTGGTCAGCTCCGCGAGGATCACGACGTCGAAATCGAGGCCCTTCGCCTGGTGCACCGTCATCACACGCACCCGCGACCCCGTCGGCGATTCGACCCGCGCACGAACGACATACTCCCAGAGTGCGCCCGCCATCGCCGGACCACCGCGAGCCTCGAACGCACGCACGAGATCGAGGAATCGGGCATAACACGCCGCGCCCTCACGGTCCATCGCTGTCAGCGCACGCGACCCGAGCCGCACGAAGAAACCAGAGAATCCCTCGCGGGCCATGTCCTTCCGGAGTGTCGCGGCGAGCGCGTCGCGATCCATTGAGGTGAGTCGAGGTTCCTCCAGCACGCGACGCATCCCTGCGGCGTCGCCCAGCGGCCCGCACGCCGCGTGGAACATCGCCCGCGTGTCGCCCGGATGCTCGGCGAACCACAGCATGGAGATCGCCGCCGCGACGGGCGGACTGCTCGTGAGCGTCGCGGCGCCCTCCTCGCTCGCGTGGATGCCGTGCAACTCGCGCAGCGCGCGCACGATCGGGCCGACGCCCGAGTTTGTCCGCGCCAGCACGCCGACCTCCGCGTCGTGTGCGTGCGTGAGCGCTTCCGCGACGCGACCCGCGACGAACGCGGCCCATGGATGGTCGTCGCCGCCGTTCTCATCTTCGTCCGAATCGGTCGACCGCGCGCCGGACGAGCATGACGGGCCCACGACCAGGCGCGCAACGCCGTGCTTGCCTTGCACACGCGGCGAGCTCTCGTGCGTTGTGTACGCGCCCGCCCATTCCCGCGCAACGTCCGATGCTGGTGACATCCACGGATTGTCGAGAAGTCCTTCAAACACGCGATTGACGGCGTGCAGCACACCCCTTGGCGAACGCCAGCTTGTGGCGAGCGTGCGCGTCGCAACATGGGACCATCGTGTCGACAACGATTCCAGCAGCCCAGGCTCCGCACCACGCCACATGTAGAGCGACTGCTTCGGATCGCCGACCACAAGGATCGAATGGTCCGCACCCTGCGAAGCGACCTCATCGAGCGTTGACCCGAGCGCGGCGAGCTGTTCCCGCGACGTGTCCTGGAACTCGTCGAGCAGCACATGGCGTGAGCGTGCGTCGAGCCGGTAGTACACCTCTTCGCTTTGCGACCCTGCGCCACGAACGAGCCGCGGCAGGTCTTCGAACCGCACGCCGCCTCGCTCGCGGATCAGGCGGTCTTCCTCAGCCGCGCACGCGAGCGACAACGCACGCGCAGCGAGATTGTGAGACTCGATCCGTGCGAGCACGCGCGCCCGGGCGGGCTCCGCGACCGCACGCAATGCGCGTTGGTGCGCATCGGTCAGCAACACTTTGGAATACTCGCCCTTCTGCAGCGCTGTGATGAGCCCGTTCTCAAGCACGCCATCCGCATCGTCCTGTTGCACGCTCTCGCGCAGGAATTCGAGGCGATTCAGCCAGTTCTTGTTCGGTTCGCCCGCCTTCGTGAGCGGGACCTGAAACCCATCGAGCACGCTCGCGTCAAACGCCGTCGGCGCATCATCCGAGACGAGCCCGCACCACGCCGCGCGTTCGGGCGCTTCGCGCGCGGCCTCGGGGCGGATCGCGCCGCGCAGCGCCCGCAAGATCCCTCGATCGCCCGGGCCTCGGACGACCGCGCGCGCAACCTCAAGGACCATCGATGAATCAACTTCCCCCGCAGCGCCATCGAGCACGCGTGAGACCGCCTCACGCCGCACCTCCAGGGCCTGTGACTCGTCGAGCAGCGTCCATCCTGGCGGCAGCCCCAGGTCGAGCGACACGCCGCCGGCGAGGCGCATGAGCACCGAGTCCAGCGTGCCCACGCTGAGAGCATCGATCGAGCGTGCGACGGTCGCCGCGAGGCGCCGCGCGTCATCCTCATCGATGCTCGCACCATCATGGCGCAATTCATGTGACAGCCCAGCCCGTGCCGTCACGCTACTCACGCTGTTCGCTGCGCGGGCGAGGAGTCGCTCGAGTATCTCTCCCGCGGCCTTGCGCGTGAACGTCGCGGCGAGGATCGAATCCGCCGGAAAGCCACGATCGAGCAGCATGAGCAGGCGAGACGACAGCGCGTGCGTCTTGCCCGTGCCGGCCGACGCGATCACGATCTCGTGCGAGGGCGCGGCGCTCATCGCTCGCCCTCCGGGATCGCGACGGGCCCGGTACGCAGCATCGACGCGATCGGGCCGACCTCGGGCGGATGTTCGCCCGGAGCGAAGAACTCGCGCTGTCGCACACGCCGCACAACACTCTGCGCACACTCGATCGCCGCGGCAAGGTCATCGCCGTGCCACGAAGCGGCAAGGAACTGAGTTTGTGCAACATCCCGCGGAAGCACGGCGTAACCAAGCGTGATCGTCTCCGGATCGTCGAGATCCAGCCGCGGCGCGCCGGTATCGAGCAGTGCGTGCTCCGACGCACGTACCAGCTCGCGGTAGAGCGGGAGCTGCAGGTCACGCCACGCCGAATCCCTGCGATGCGCCTGCTCCGGCGTGGTCGCGTCGTTCGCGGTCTTGTAGTCGAACACACCCAACCGCCCCGACGCATCGTTCACATCGATTCGATCGATCGTGCCGATCAGCCCCATCGACTCGCCATCGACGACGATCGCGGGCCGCACGTCCGGCGTGTCGGTCGGGCTCCACTCGGTGAGCAGGACGCGCCAGCCACTGCGTGCGCGCTCGGCGTGCATCTCTGCAAACTTAGAGAGACGTGCCCTCGCCGCATCGAGCTGCAACGACACCGCCGGCGCCGGGAAGGAGCCGAACTGTCTCGAAGCGATGAGAGAGAGATGATCGAGCAGAAAATCTCGTACGCGCTGCGCATCGGCGCACGCCGCGACGTCCGGGTCGGTAAGTGTGCTCAGCACGTCGTGCAACAGTGTGCCGAACCGGCGCGGTTGGAGCTCGTCCGATGCGACCTCCGCCTCATCAAGCCCGAGCACATGCGAGGTGTAAAACTCGTACGGCGAGCGCAGGTACACGCCGAACCACGTGACGCGCATCGCATCGATCACGCGCTCAAGCGCGGGGCATGCGAGCCCAGCGGGACGCACGCGCACATCCGGAAAGCCGTCAGCAACGCCGGGCTCGCGGCGCCCGCGCACATGCCGCGGATGGTGCGGGTGGGCGAGGTGATGCACGAGCTGGACAAGGCGTTCTGAGGCGCACGCATCGTCGCCGCGCAGCAGGAGCCGCGAGGGTACGCACGAGTCTCCGCCTACCCCGCGCGAGTTGCTGATGATGCGCAGCGTCCCACCCATAGCGTGTCGCGATCGCACCAGCGCGTGCAGCAGGTACGCATCGCGGGCGAAACGTTCGTCGCGCGTGGAGATGCCGAGCGATCGCCGAACGCTCTCGGGCAGGAGCGGGTCGAGCGCACGCGGCCCGGGAACCGATCCCTCGTGCAATCCCAGCACGATCGCGTGCGGCGCGGGATCGAGCAGCACTTCGAGCCAACCGAGCACCTCGACCGCCTCGGGCATTGCTTCCTCGGGGAGCGAACGCTCTCCCGCGGCCTCCGCGACGAGCACCGCCGCATCCGCGCCGCTGACGATCGGTGCGAGTTCGGGCGACAGCGCGCCGAGCTCGTCGAGCGATTCGGCGATCGCGCCCAGCGCTCCGAGCGAGCGAGCCTCCTCGGGGATGCGCGCGTCGGCGTGCTGCCCCGCGTACACGCGCTCGAGCACGCGCCGCAGCTCGTCCGTCCATTCGCACGCGGGGCGCAACGCTGCGCGAAGCGGCGTGACGAGATCGTCCAGTCGCGACAGTCCGCGCGCCAGCCCATCTTCGATTGCGATCGAACGCAGCGCCGCGAGCGAACTCGGCATCGAACGCGCGCCGAGCCTGTCGATCTGTGGGACAAGCGATGCGGTACCGAGCGACCGTCCCACGTCCGGATGCCGCGCCAGCGCGCCGTACGAACCGAGCGTGTCGTGCCGCGCCGCGTCCGCCAGGAGCGGGAGCAACGCGCCGGGTGGCGTGCTCGCGACGCGTGTTCCGCTCGCCGGACGCAGCTCGACAGCGCCCGTCAATGCCGCGTGCGAAACGAGCATGTCGCCAAGCTCGGCGTCGGGCGCCGCGATGACGATGTTCTCTGTGCTCGTCCCCGCCGGAAGCTCGGCGAGCAGCTCGAGCGCACAATCGCACGCATCCCCCGGCGTCGCGCACACCCGCAGGCACTCGGCGGGCGCGTCGGGATCAAAGGCGGACCAGTATTCCTGATTGATCAGGCCGAACTCGTCAAAGCCCGTGCGGTGCTCGCCGGGCGCGAAGACGAACGCGTGCACATTCGCGTGCGCGTGCAGCGCCCGCCTCGCAAGCAGAGGCAGCTCCGTCACGCCCAGCAGGACGGCTTCGGTGCGCGACACGCCCGTCCCGCGCGACGACGCGTCCTCTCGCGCAGGTTCTCGCAGCAAAGCCGCGAGCGTGGTCGTCTCGTCATACATCCCCGCCCGCGCGAGCCGCAGGCTCGCGTCCCGCGCCACGAAGTCGCACGCCTCGAAGCGTTCACGATCGGGGAAGTCAGGACGCGTCGCGAGCACCCGCGTCGCGGAGCGAAAATCGTGCAGCGCGCCAGCGAGTTCGTCCGATGCGCGGAGCAGCATCGCGGCCACGCCGCCCCACGCGCGAGGGTCGGGCGCTCCGTCCTCCGCGTTCGCCAGCCCGGGAGCGATGGCGTGCCGGAGCGCGGGCGTCGTTTCGCAGAGCGCGCGGGTCCACACGAGGCGCCGCGTGAGCGAGCCCGCGGGGCGACGATGGCGAGGGAGCGCATCCCGCAGCAGCATCGGCGCGACCTCGCCCGGTGTGATCGTGCGAGGGGGCGAGAGCGCGACGCCCCGCGCCTCGGCGTGCTCGATGAGCGCCGCGAGCAGGAGGCGCCCTGTGCGCGCGTTGGGCGTGACGACCAGGACGCGCGAAAGGTCCATCTCGTCGGGACGCGACGACATCGCGCCCAGCCGCTCGACCGCGGACGCGAGCGCGGGGTGTTCCCAGCCAAGGAACTCGATCCGCGTCGCGGGCGCGCCGATCGCCGCGCCCTCCGCACCGCCGCCCTCACGCTCCGATGTGGGCATCGCCCCCTCCGGACGCTCCCGCAGCAACGCGGACGCGCTTCGCCTGTAGGCTATGTTCCCGGCGCGCTCCGCGCCGGAGTGCAGGAGCCAGGGCGATGATCGATCTGCGTGCAGTTTGCTTCGGGATGACCGGCCTCCGGTTCGCGGCCTTTGTTCTGGGCGCGAGCGGGGCCTGCGCCGCCATCGCCCAGGACGCCCCGATCAAGGAGTCCGCCGCGACGAATGAGCCCGCCGACGCCCCGGAGCCCAAGAGCGACGACAAGAAGTGGTCCGTCGACGAGCCCCTCGTCACCAATAGCGAGTGGCTCACCCAGCACATCGACACCTCCACCGTGACGTGGCTCACCCTCGACGTCTCCCGCGACGGCAGATGGATCGCCTTCGACTGCCTCGGCGATCTCTACATGATGCCCATCGAGGGCTCCGCCGACGGCTCCCGCGTCGTCAAGCTCACCGACGGGCTCGCGTGGGACATGCAGCCCCGCTTCAGCCCCGACGGAGAGTGGATCGCCTTCACCAGCGATCGCACCGGCAAGAGCGGCAAGGGCGGCGAGAACATCTGGAAGATCGCCGTCGAGCCCGGCGCCGACGGCGAGCGCGAGGTCGTCCAGATCACCGACGAGACCTACCGCCTGCTCAACGGGCCCAACTGGACGCCCGACGGCAACTACATCGTCGCCCGCAAGCACTTCACCAGCCGGCGCAGCGCTGGCGCGGGCGAGATGTGGCTCTACTCCGCCGAGGGCGTCGACGCCGGCGGCTCGGGCGGCGTGCAGATGACCAGCAAGCCCACCGACCAGAAGGACGTCAACGAGCCCATCTTCAGCCCCGACGGGCGATACCTCTACTACAGCGAGGATGTCAGCCCGGGCGACGAGTTCCAGTACAACAAGGATTCCAACGGGCAGATCTACGTCGTCCAGCGACTCGACACGCAGACCGGTCGCACCGAGAGATACATCACCGGCGCGGGCGGCGCGTGCCGACCCACCCCCTCGCCCGACGGCGCGACCATCGCCTTCGTCCGGCGCTTCGATGGGCACAGCGCCCTGCACCTCTTCGACACCACCTCGGGCAAGGTCCGGCGCATCTATGACGACCTCGAACGCGACATGCAGGAAGCCTGGGCCATCCACGGCGTGTACCCCGCCTTCGCCTGGACGCCCGACGGAAAGTCGATCGTGCTCTGGGCCCGCGGCACGATCCATCGCATCGACGCGCAGTCCGGGCAGGCCCGTGAGATCCCGTTCCGCGTCAAGGACGATCGCCGCGTGGTCAAGGCCCTGAAGTGCCCCGTCGACGTCGCGCCCGACGAGTTCGACGTGAAGGTGCTGCAGGACGTCGCCGTCTCGCCCGACGGCTCGCGCGTCGCGTATCGCGCGATGGGGCACGTGTACGTGCGCGATCTTCCCGATGGCACGCCCACCCGCGTCGCGAAGGACGACGATCGCTTCGAGCTCAATCCGTCCTGGTCGCGCGACGGGCGCTGGCTCGTGTTCTGCACCTGGAACGACGACACGCTCGGCACTGTGGTCGCGCGCGAGCTCGCCTCGGGCCGCGAACGCGTGCTCATCAAGGAGCCCGGGCACTACGTCGAGCCCGTGTTCTCTCCGGACGCGAAGAGCGTCGTCTATCGGCGCACCGGCGGCGGATACCTCACCACCCCCGAGTGGTCCCGCGAGGGCGGGATCTACCGCGTCTCCGCCTCGGGCGGCGCGCCCGAGCTCATCACCCGCTCGGGCAGCGAGCCCCAGTTCGCCAATGACCCGGGCGTGCTGTACGTCCAGCGTAGCAAGTACGAGAAAGAAGCCGACAACCGCACGCTCGTCTCGATCGATCTCGAGGGCGAAGACCGCGGGCTCGAGCGCGAGCTCTACTCCAGCACCTGGGGCACGCAGTACGCCGTCTCGCCCGAGGGGAGCTGGGTCGCCCTCGTCGAGCGCTTCAACGTCCACCTCCTGCCCATGATCCGCGCGGGCAAGACCATCAGCGTGGGCCCGGGCGGCTCCAGCGTGCCCACCCGCAAGCTCACCAGCGACGCGGGCGAGAACGTGCACTTCTCCGCCGATGGACGCACCGTCTACTGGTCCCTCGGCCCCACGCTCTACGTGCAGGACGTCGCCAAGGCGATCGAGATCAAGAAGAAGGACGACGCAAAGAAGGACGACGCAAAGGAAGACGCGGCGGACGAGGATGACGCGGACGAATCCGACGCCGAGCTCGCAAGCGCCGAGGACGACGCGTCCAAGCCCGTCGAGATCGCCATCGGCTTCCGCGCGAAGACCGACGTTCCCACGGGCGTCGTCGCCCTCGTCGGCGGACGGGTCGTCACCATGCGCGACGATCCCGACGCCGAAGATGGCGTCGAGCAGATCGACGACGCGGTCGTGATCATCCGCGGCAATCGCATCGAGAGCGTCGGCCCGCGCGCCAGCGCCACCATCCCCGACGGCGCGCACGTCATCGATTGCACCGGACGCGTCATCACCCCCGGCTTCATCGACACCCACGCCCACGGCGGCATGTCCGCCGCCACCGGCATCCCCCAGCAGAACTGGGTGAATTACGCCCGCCTCGCCTTTGGCACCACCACCATCCACGACCCCTCCAACGACTCCAACAGCATCCACTCCTCCGCCGAGATGGCCCGCGCGGGCATCATCCTCTCGCCGCGCACGTACTCCACCGGCACGATCCTCTACGGCGCCTCGGGCTCCTTCAAGGCCGAGGTCAACTCGCTCGAGGACGCCCGCTTCCACCTCCGGCGCATGAAGGCGATCGGCGCCATCAGCGTCAAGAGCTACAACCAGCCCCGCCGCGACCAGCGCCAGCAGATCATGCAGGCCAGCCGCGAGCAGGGACTCATGGTCGTCCCCGAGGGCGGGAGCTGCTTCGCACACAACATGACCGAGTGGATCGACGGACACACCGGCGTCGAGCACACCCTCCCCGTCGAACGCGTCTACGACGACGTCCTCCAGACCCTCAAGGGCACCGGCGCCGGAAACACGCCCACGCTCGTCGTCGCGTACGGCGGGCTCTCGGGTGAGAACTACTGGTACGCGACCGACGACGTCTGGAAGGACACCCGCCTCGCGTCCTACGTCCCGCCCAACATCCTCAATCCCCGCGCCCGCCGGCGCGAGGTCGCGCCCGAGCAGGACTGGAACCACATCCGCGAGGCCCAGGTCGCCAAGCAGCTCTACGACGCCGGCGTCACCATCCACCCCGGCGGGCACGGGCAGATGAACGGCATCGACACCCACTGGGAGATGTGGGGCTTCGTCCAGGGCGGCATGACCCCGCTCGAGTCGCTCCGCTGCGGCACCATCCTCGCCGCGCGCTACCTCGCGCTCGACAACGACATCGGCACCATCGAGCCCGGCAAGCTCGCCGACGTGCTCATCTTCGACCACACCGCCGATCCCACCCGGGACATCCGCCAGACCGAGCTCATCTCCTACACCATCCTGAACGGCCGCGTCTACGACGCCCGCACCCTCGACGAGCTCGCCAACCACCCCCGCGCCCGCAAGCCCCTGTACTGGGAGCACGAGCAGTTCGGCGGTTTCAGCATGGTCCCGCCCGCCGAGGCCATGGCCGACGCCGCCTGCAAGGGCTGCGGGCACACCGGGGCCGCGGGGGTGCTGACGCCCTGACCGATCCCCGCCTGGGTGGGAACATTCCCCGCACCCGCCCGTCCCCCCGCCCGGGATTTGCCCCCGCGCGGGCCCGGGCTCAGAATCCTGTCGTGCAGAGCGACGTCACCCAACTCCTGTCCCAGGCCGCCGGCGACGCCCGCGCCTCCGCCCGCCTCTTCGAGTTGGTCTACACCGACCTCCGCGCGATCGCCTCCGCCCACATGCGCAACGAGCGTGAAGCGCACACGCTCCAGCCCACCGCCCTCGTGAGCGAGGCCTTCGTCCGCCTCGTGGGCGGCACGCCCATCGACTTCGCGGACCGTCGGCACTTCTTCCGCGTCGCCTCCGAGGCGATGCGCCGCATCCTGATCGACCACGCCCGCGCCCGCCTCGCCGACAAGCGAGGCGGCGCCGCACGCCGCGTCGCCCTGAGCGACGAGCCCGCCCACGATGCCCTCGAACCCGAGACCCTCGTGGCACTCGACGAGGCCCTCGAACGCTTCTCTTCGGAGGACCCGCGCGCCGCCGAGATCGTCCGCCTCCGCTTCTTCGGCGGGCTCACCCTGGAGCAGGCCGCCGACCTGCTCGAGGTCTCGCGCCGCACGGCGATCCGCGACTGGAACTTCGCCCGGGCCCGCCTGAGCGAGCTGATGAACCCGCCATGACGAGCGAACGCGTCAAGGACATCCTCTCCGACGCCCTCGAACGCCCCGCGCACGAGCGCGACGCCTACATCACCGAGGCCTGCGCGGGAGACGCGCCCCTCGAGGCCCGCGTCCGCGAGCTCGCGCGCGCATGGGCCCGCGCGACGGGCCCGCTCGCCGAGCCCGGATCGCTCATCGTGGGCCTCTCGTCCGACATTCGCGCCGAGAAGCCGGGCGATCGTATCGGCGCGTACACGCTGCTCGAGGTGCTGGGCGAGGGCGGCTTCGGCATCGTCTTCCGCGCGAGGCAGGACGAGCCCGTCCGCCGCGAGCTCGCCGTCAAGGTGCTCCGCCCGGGGATGGACAGCCGCGCCGTGCTCGCCCGCTTCGACGCCGAGCGTCAGGCGCTCGCCCGCCTCGCGCACCCCGCGATCGCGCGGATCTATGACGCGGGCGTCGCGCCCTCCGGGCGTCCCTACTTCGCGATGGAGCTCGTCGAGGGGTACCCCCTCACCGACTTCTGCGACGCCCGCTCGCTCGACGTCCGCGAGCGCATCGAGCTCTTCACCCGCGTCTGCCACGCCGTCCAGCACGCCCACCAGAAGGGCATCATCCACCGCGACCTCAAGCCCTCCAACATCCTCGTCACCCAGGACGCGGGCGAGCCCGAGCCCAAGGTCATCGACTTCGGCA
Source organism: Phycisphaerales bacterium (assembly GCA_034004365.1). GTDB lineage: Bacteria > Planctomycetota > Phycisphaerae > Phycisphaerales > UBA1924 > JAVEWV01. Next base: position 305,342 of record JAVEWV010000002.1, on the reverse strand, counting down.
TCGCCAAGGCGACCGACGAGCCCCTCACCGACAACTCTGTCATCACCCTCGCGCGACAACTCGTCGGCACCCCGCGATACATGTCCCCCGAGCAGGCCTCGCTCGACCCCGCCGCCGTCGACGCGCGCTCCGACATCTACTCGCTCGGCGTCGTGCTCTACGAGCTCCTCACCGGCTCGACGCCCCTCAGCGACGAACGCATCCGCGACATGGGCGTCACCTCGCTGCACGATGCCCTCTCCCGCGGCGAGTTCCACAAGCCCTCCACACGCCTGACCTCCTTCGACGAGCCCCTCGCGCAGGCCGTCGCGCGCCGGCGTGGCGAGACGATCGAACGCCTCCGCGAGACCCTCCGCAACGATCTCGACTGGATCGTCATGCGCGCCGTCGAGCCCGACCCCGCGCGGCGTTATCCCACCGCCTTTGCCCTCGCGCGAGATCTTGAGCGTTACCTCGCGGGCCAGCCCGTCGAGGCCCGCCCGCCGAGCCGTGTGTATCTCGCGCGCAAGTTCGCGCGTCGCCATCGCGCGGGCGTCACCGCCGCGACGCTCACCGTGCTCGCGCTCGTCGCGGGACTGGGCGTTGCGATCTATGCGTTCGATCGCGCCTCGCGCCAGCGCGACGCCGCCCAGCTCGCCCTCGAAGAGGCCAACAGCATCACCGACTTCCTGGCCCGCGCCATCTCCTCGATCGCGCCCGACGAGCGCGGCGTGGGCGTCAAGGTCGCCGACATCCTCGACGCCGCAGCGTCCGAGATGGAGACTTCCTACCAGGGCCGCGACTCCGCCCGTGCGCGCATCCACCAGGTCCTCGCCAACGCCTACTGGCACTTGGGCGAGTACGCCAAGGGCGAGCGCCAGTACCGCGCCGCGATCTCGTTCCGCGAACGCTTCGCCCCGCCCGACGACCCCAGCCTCCTCCGCACACGCTCCAACCTCGCCTCGCTCCTCTACGAACGAGGCGACGTCGGGCCCGCCCTCCTCATGATGAAGGACGCCGTCGAGCTCCACACCTCGAAGTACGGCGAGAAAAACGAAGAATCCCTCGGCATGCTCGGCAATTACGCCCTCATGCTCCGCGCCGCGGGACAGCCCGACCAGTCCGCCGCGATCGAACGCCGCGTGCTCGCGGCCCGCCTCGAACTCAACGGCGAGGACCACCGTCGCACCCTCGGCGCACGCATCAACCTCGCCAACTCGCTGTTCGCGATCGGCGAGGTCGCCGAGGCCGAAACGCTCTACCGCACCGCGCTCGCGACCGCCGAGCGCACCCTGCCTCCCGACACGCACGAGGCCATCCTCGCGCTCGAGGGCGTCTCCAACTTCCTCCATCGCACCGGGCGTCAGGCCGAGGCGATCCCCCTCGCGCGACGCATCATCGAGGCCCGCGAGCGCGTCTTCGGCCCCAACCATCCGCAGACCATCATGGCGATGTACAACCTCGGCGCGAACCTCCTCGATACCGGGGCGCTCGAGGAAGGGCGCGACCTGCAGGTCGAGACCCTCCGCCGCGACCGCGCCACGCTGCCCGCGAACCACGTCGTCTCCATCGCGCTCGTCACGAACTTCCTTTTCATCGCCGACGAGCTCGGCTGGAGCGCGATCCCCACCGACACGCGGGACGAGCTCCTCGCGCTCATCCACGAGGCCGCCGAGCTCCCGCTCACGCGATCGAGCCGCAACGACCTCGCCAACGCCCTCGCCGACATCCCGCCCGCCGACCTTCCGCTCGCCCGACGCATGGCCGAGATCGCCTGCGCCGATGCCGAAGCCGCGGGAGATTCCTTCCTCTACGGCTATCTCGACACGCTCGCGATGGTGATGCACAGGCAGGGCGAGCACGCCGCCGCCATCGAGACGCAGAAGCGCGCCATCGAGCTCACCCCGAAGAACGATCCGGGCCTCGGGGAACTGAATGAGCACCTGCACACCTACGAGGCCGCGCTCGAAGACCCGGCGGGGGAGCCGCCGTCGCCCCCGGGCTGAGCCCGCAACGTCTGAAGGGGCCCCGTCCCCCGCCCCAAGCGAAAACGCCGCGGCTTCTGACCGCGGCGTTCCCTCAAGTGGAGGCGATGAGACTCGAACTCACGACCTCTTCCATGCCATGGAAGCGCTCTACCAAAACTGAGCTACGCCCCCATCCACTTGTCGTGCTCGGGCCGGGGCCCGGGCAGGAGACAATGCTACGCCATCCCCCGCCCGATGCCAACGCATCCCGATGATCGCCGCCCGCGCCACCCGAACGATCGCGCGAGCCCTACCCCCGCGGCCCGAGAAGCTCGTCGCACGCCGCCACGACGTCCGTGAGCCGGATCCGGTCCACCCGGCACCGCTCGGGGTGATCGTCCGCCACCATGTCCTCGGGCAGGCTCGGGTCCGCGAGCAGCACCCGCTCCCCCGCCCCGGGCCGCGTCGGGATCGTCGTCCAGCGGTGGTCCGTCGGGCCGAAGAGCGTCACCACCGGCACGCCCATCGCCGCCGCGACGTGCCGCGGGCCCGTGTCGTTCGTCACCATGATCCGCGAGCGTCGCACCAGCGCCTTGAGCGAGCCCAGCGTGCCCCCGAGGCGGTGCAGCGCCACCGTCCGCACGTCCGCCAGCCGCACGACCTCCTCGACCACCTCCGCCTCGCCCGGCGACCCGTTCACCAGCGCGACCAGCCCGTGCTCCGTCGCCAGGTGGTCCGCCACCGCCGCGAACCGGTCCGCGGGCCAGCGCTTCGCCGGGTTGTTCCCGCCCGGATTGATCAGCGCGAACGCCCCGCGCGGCTCCAGCCCCGCGCTCGACAGCATCTCGTCCGCGAGCCGCTCGTCCCCGGGCGTCGTCCGCAGTTCCAGGTACGCATCGCCCGGCATGTCCTCGGGCACGTCGCCCGCCCCGCCCGCCGATTCCTCGCGCAGCATCTCCCGCGTGAGCGACCAGTAGTACTGCGCCGCGGGCACGGGCTTCCATCGCCCCTGCACGCCCGGCACGTGCGCCCGCGTCTCCGCCCGCACGCGCCGCGTGAGCAGCAGCCCCCGCGCGTCGCGGTCGTAGCCCACCCGCCGCGGGATCTGCGCCATCATCGCCGTGAGCGCCGTCGAGAATGAGTTCGTGAGCAGGAGCGCGACGTCGTACCGGAACCCGCGCAGCTTCTGTCCCACCCGCTTCGGGCCCATCATTCCGGAAGGGCGATCGACGTGCATCTCGTCGAACGAGTCCAGCCCGCGGAGCACCTCATCCACGCCGGGACGCACCAAAAGCCCCACGTGCGCGTCGGGCATCGAGCGCCGGATCAGGCGGAGCGTGGGCGTCGCCATGATCGCGTCACCGATCCACGACGGCATGACTACCAGCACGCGCGTCCCGGTCCGCGCCGGGCCCGTCGCGCCCTCTGCCGCACCATCCTGCGCCGCGATCGCGCGAGCCTCGTCCATGCACAATCCAAGGCGCGCCCCGCCCAGCGGGAGCCGCCGTCCGGGGCGACCCCGCGATCGCCTCACCCGCTGGGCCACAGGTCCGCGCCGAACCGCGCGTGGTGCCATGCGTTCGTCGCCCGGCGCAATTCCGCCGCGAAGCCCATCGCCACGAGGCGATCCCCCGCGATCGTCACGCTCAGCGCCGAGTCCGTCGCCGACACGTCCGCGACCTCCACGCCCGTCCGCTCGCCCAGCGCCCGCGCCGCGGCGATCACGTTCCGACGCACCGCGGGCTCGGCGAGCCCTCCCTCATACAGGGTGGTCAATGTAACGACGCTCGCGGTCATGCTCGCGCCTCCGCCCGCACTGTGCGATCCCCAAGGATGAGGCGAGTCACCGCCGCGAAGTCCTCGACGATCCGCACGCCGGAAGCCGTTGTCTCATCAAGAATTGCGTGCTCGGGCCGCGTCGTGTCCGGGTCCACCAGCACGATCCGGGCCGGGTTGATGCCCGCCGCCCGCCCGGCCTCGGCGTCCCGCGCCATGTCACCCACCAGCCACGAGCGCGACAGGTCCAGCCCGAGATCCGCCGCCGCAGCCAAAATCATGCCGGGCAACGGCTTGCGCCACTGGTGCTCGCGATTGAGCCCCTCGACCACACCCTTTGGGTGGAACGGGCAGGCATACACCCCCGCGATCGGCGTCGCGAGCGAGCGGTCCTCAGCGCGCGGCCCCGGTCCACGCTCACGCCGCTGGGTCAGCTCGTGCGCCATGACATGCCCGGAGCGCAGCCCGTCGGGCAGCCCCTCCAGCAGCCCGTCCGGCAGGTCAGGCGGCCACGTCGTGCCCACCTGCTCGGAGTTCCCGAGCAGTTCCAGCATCCGCGCGTTGGTCCGCTCGACGTCCCCCAGCGTCCCGCCGCCCCGCGCGACCAGGCCCTGGTTGGTCACGACCACGAGAACAAAGCCCACCGACTCGAGCGCCCGGCACCCCTCCGCCACGCCGGGCAGCAGACGCACCCACGCCGGGTCGCACAGGTCGCCCACCAGCGGCTCGCCCCGTCGATCCCCGCCTCGCTCCGATGGTTCGTCGTTTGACCCCAACCCACGCTCCGCCGCTCCCGCCGCGCCTTGCGGCCCGGGCACGAGCGGCCGCGCGAACGCCGCCCGCGGGAGCACGCGGTTCGCGATCAACGTGTCATCACGATCGAGGAACACGGCGGGACGCATGGAGGGAGGGTAACGGGGCGATGTGTGCTCAGGGCCACGGAACGCCGGGGGGCGGGACGCCCTCCGCAAGCGCCACGCTTTCGGCAGAGTGACGGTTCGTCGCGACAAGCCGCATGACGGAATCGGCATCATCGCGATGGCAGGTCACGACGATGCGAGAACCGACCGAATGGACCTCCGCTCGTACGTGTTCGTGATCAATAGCGTCCCGGATGGATCGTGACGTAAGGTGCAGGATGAATCTTGCGAGGTGCGAGTCGGCGTTCGCAATCTTCACGCTGACGAGACATGATCCATCCGACCCCGGAATCTCGACGGGCAGGCCGGTCGCCGCGATGACGCCGTCGAGGACCCGCTCGCATCGATCCGCGAGCTCAGGACTCCCCTCGATCACGACGTGATCGCGAAAGAGGCGATCGCCGCGTGCGATTCCTCCGTTGTCCTCCCATTCCTGCGGGTCCACGACCTTCTGCAAGAACCACGTCGCGTTACTGCAAATAAACCAGGCATCGGAGGAGTCCAGATAGTCGTTCTGCGGTTCCCTGCCAAGGAGAGCATTGCCGCAGACAAACATCTGATTCGCCCACTCATCGCGCGACAACTCGGAGACATCGATGACCCGCACATGCTGGCGAGCGGCGGCATTCGGCCTGCTCGGTCCGCGACAGCCCTGCATCACAGCGGCAATCGCGGTCGCGTGCCAACGATCGAGTTCGATCGTCCGCGCCTTCATTCGATAGATCAGGTCCGATGTCAATGGGTCGGACGGGGCGTCGGTCGCCCAGGCCGAATAAAGCTCGTCCGGCTGCATCCATTGCATGAACACAAGCGGTGTGGTCGGCACGAGCGCGGCCAGGCCCCTCCGCTGCGGGTTGTAGAAACCCTTCGCCCGCCACGCCAACGGCACCCTGCCCACCGATGGCGCGACCATCAGCATCACCAGCCCGAGCATCGCCCAGCGTGTGCGGACGCGCCGCCGGAACGCGCGACGCCCGCTCGCGTCGCACCCGCATTCGGGGCAGGTCAGGACCGTCGCGTCCATCTGCCCGCTCAGGTCGTACGAGCACCTCGGGCAGCGCGGCACCCGCGGCGTCTTCCTCCTGAGGCGAACGCGTGGAACCCGAGGACCGACGAGGCGCAGCACGACCAGCCCCAGCCCGACGAGCCCCACGCACCAGCCGAGCAGGCGGAACCCGTCGAGCATGTTCATGCCTGCAAGCGTGCCCATCCCACACTCCGACGCGCCACGGCTGCACGAGTTCCGTCCGTTGCCTGCAGTGAGGCCATTGCGAAGAAGATAACCGAACGAGCATTCGGCTCACTCGGGAAGGCTCAGGGTGATGCCGCCCTCGTTCCCGGGCCGCGCGCGACGGATGAGTTTCATCATTTCGTCCTCGTCGTCCCGATCGCAGACCACCATGGTGCGAGAGCCCAAGCCGTAGAGATTCCAGTCGCCCCGCTCGACGCGTTCGTCTCTCCAAAGCAGATTGGCAGTGTCGATGACACTGTTCTGGGTTTCGTTCAGCTCTTCGTGAGAAGAGCGAACGCACACCATGCGAAGATCATCGCACCCGGGCACCCGAACCGGCGTGCGTTCGGCGCGTTCGATCGCCATGACGAACCGCTGGATCTCGTCGAGCAGCCCGTTCGGCCCTTCGCACGCGAGGTAGTCTCCAAAGAACGGGCGAACCCTAGCGCGGCCTTCGATCGGGCGCCGGCCGAAGTCGTCCCACGCACAGCACGCAAGCATCGTGATCTCTTCGCACCGATCGTTCGCGACCGGGTGGTCGAGATAGGGGTGCTCTGGGAATCTCCCAACCAAGGCACGCAAATCGAACCCCATCGGCGGATCATCGGTCTCCCAACCGTCTGCCCTGGTGATCTCAGAAACAGGGACGAATCGCACGCTCGCGGCTCCCGCGTTCGCCCCGGAGACGGGCCTCGCGCGCCCATCGACCGCGATCCTGAACAGGTCCGTGTGCCAGACGCGAAGCTCCGCGCTCCCCCAACCCAGTCGAAATCGCAGATCGTTAAGCAGCGGGGTGGTCGTGCCCTCGCACGTCCACGCGCGATAGAGCTCCGTGGGCTGGAACCAGTGCATCAGGATCAATGGAGCGGTTGGCACCAATGCCGCCCAGCCGCGCGGCCCGCGCTGCCAAGACGTCTGGTTGTAGACGTAGCTCGCCTGCCGCACGAGCGGGATCCGTCCCACCGACGGCGCGGCCACGAGCATCACGAGCCCGAGCATTGCCCAGCGTGTCCGCACGCGAGTTCGATAGGGGTACCGCCCCGAGGTCCCGCGTCCGCACTCGGGGCAGATCACCGGGTTGGCGCGAGGACGCCGATCACCGGGCGAAGAGTCCAGTCCGGCCGCACGCACCTGAACGGACAAGTCGTATCGGCACCTCGGGCAGTGGGGCACGTCGCGCCGCCCGCGACGCAATCGGGGCAGGCCAAGCCCTCCAACCCGCCACGCCAGGAGCCAGAGCCCGACGAGTCCGACGCACCAGCCGAGGATCCGGTACCCGTCCATGCCTCTCTCCGATGCGCTGACCTGAGAGATGTTCCCCCGGGCCTGGGGCCCGGTTCCCGGGATGGTGCCCCCTCGCCCCTCTATCATCGCCCGCGGGCCGCCCGCCCGCGCAGGCTTTGGCGCACACGACGATCCACGAGAGGGAACCCATGGCGACGAACATCCGCGAGATCCTCGGCTCCCAGGCCGATTCGCTCCTGAACTACGAGTCCAAGACCGTCAGCAAGAACGTGCTGCACCTGCCCGGGCCCGACTTCGTCGATCGCGTCGTCGCTTCGACGGACCGCACTCCCGCGACGCTCCGCAACTACCAGCTCATGCTGAATACGGGGCGTCTCGCCGGCACGGGCTATCTCTCGATCCTGCCCGTGGACCAGGGCATCGAGCACTCCGCGGGCGCCTCGTTCGCGCCGAATCCCGAGTACTTCGACCCCGAGAACATCGTGAAGCTCGCGATCGAGGGCGGCTGCAACGCCGTCGCGTCGACCTTCGGCGTGCTCGGCGCGGTCGCCCGCAAGTACGCCCACAAGATCCCCTTCCTCGTGAAGGTCAATCACAACGAGCTGCTGACCTACCCCAACAAGGCCAGCCAGATCCCCTTCGGCTCGATCCGTCAGTGCTACGAGATGGGCGCGGTCGCCGTCGGCGCGACGATCTACTTTGGCAGCGAGGGCAGCACGGAAGAGATCCAGTACGTCGCGGACATGTTCGCCGAGGCGCACTCCTATGGCATGGTCACCGTGCTGTGGTGCTACATCCGCAACAACGCCTTCAAGACGGGCGGCAAGGACTACCACACCTCCGCCGATCTGACGGGCCAGGCGAACCACCTCGGCGTGACGATCCAGGCCGACATCATCAAGCAGAAGCTCCCCACGCTCAACGGCGGGTACGCCGCGCTCAACTCGGGCGACAGCTCCTACGGCAAGTTCCGCACGGAGGTGTACACCAAGCTCTCCGGCTCGAACGAGAAGGGCGAGGGCGGGCACCCGATCGACCTGTGCCGCTACCAGGTCATCAACTGCTTCATGGGTCGTTCGCCGCTGATCAACTCGGGCGGCGAGAGCAAGGGCGCGAGCGACCTGGCCGAAGCGGTCGCGACCGCGGTGATCAACAAGCGTGCGGGCGGCGCGGGCCTGATCTCGGGCCGCAAGGCGTTCCAGCGCCCGATGAAGGAGGGCGCGGGGCTCCTGCACGCGATCCAGGACGTGTACCTGGACAAGTCGATCACCGTCGCGTGAGCAGCGGCCTTGAGACGGCACATCTGATGTAAGCGAAGGTCGCGCAAGAGGTTGCTGCGACGCGCGGCGTGCTCGCCCCATCGGCGCGCTGCGATGGTTGCGTAAAGAGTGTGTGTGCGATCGCCGATTGGGTGGTCCGTCCGAGAATCTCGGTGCATGTTCGAGGTGCGCGGGCCATGCGCACTCACGTGGAGGAACCGAACATGAACCGTCTCGACCGACCGATCCTCGCGGCGTTCTCTCTCGCAACGCTCGCCCTCGCCACCCCGGCGTGGGCCGACATCACCGCCGCGTTCGACCTCGCAGGCAGCACCATCGATGTGGACCTGGGCGACAACAACGGGATCGTCCAGGGCGCGGACACGTTCAGCAACGCCGGAGGCATCTTCTTCGCGACCGGCGAGCTCGTCGAGATCGCGAACGCCTCCGGATTCCGCCTCGGCGGCACCACGAGCGGCGGCGTCGATGATCCGACCCGCGGGAGCTCGTCCAACACCGCCGGCACCATCGGTGAGGCGGCGACGTTGAGCATCGATCTCGCTGCCGACCTTCGGCTCGTGAACAACGGCACCGGCACGCTCGTGTCGCTCGTGCAGTTCGAGATCTTCTCCGATTCCACCGATCCGCTGCCCTATGAGATCGCGCAGACCGGCATCGCCTTCGGCCCACTGACCGCGGTCTCGGGCACGATCTTCGGCGATGGCACGCTCTCGCCCGGCGTCTACAGCGTGCTGATCAGCCTGAGCGTCGCGGATGCGAGCACATGGTCGCTCCGCATCGTGCCCGCGCCGGGCAGCGCCGCGCTCGGGCTCGCCGGGCTCGGGCTTGTGGGGCGTCGCCGCCGCTGATCCAGGCAGTCAGGCCGCTATGTGCTGAACGCGGCGATCGCGCGACGCCTTACTCTCGTGCGCGCCAGTTGCTTGCCTCGCCCGCGTTCCCCGCTCGCTCGTAGAGCGCCGCGATCTCGTGCGCGATCGTTCCGGGCTCCACGCCCGATGCCGAGCCCAGCGTGGCCGCGGCGTCGTACACCCGCGCGAGTGAAGGGATGCCGGCGTCGGGGTGCTCCAACTCTGCGTGCGCCCGCGCACACGCCTTCGCCACGATGAATGCGTCGTTTGTCGCGAGGCGCCCCGTCGCCTCATAGCCCTCGAACACGGGCTCATACAGCTCGATCGCGCCCGCATAATCGCCCTTGCGGTAACGCATCGAGCCCAGGTTGGCACGCGCCTGGAGCGTCCGCCAGTGCACCGCGCCGAGGCGGCGCGTCAGCCCCGTGATCGCCCGCTCGAAGAGCGCTTCCGCGCGATCGAACTCGCCCAGGCGCGAGTGCAGGCTCGCCGCTTCGAGCGTCGTCATCAGCGTGCCCGGATCGTCCGCGCCCAGCGCCCGCTCCTGGTCCGTGAGCACGCGGAGCATGGCGTCGAGCGAGCTGCGATACCACTTCTTCGCCGCATCGTCCTCCTGCGCGGCGGCTTCCTGCTTCCCTCGCTCGAGGTCCACCAGCGCCTGGTCGTACCGCGCGCCGAGCGTTTCCGGAGCGGATTCGCCCGCGACGCCGCGCCACCCGCGCACCGCCAGCACGTACTCGTCGTCGGCCTCATCGAACCGTCCGCGCCACTTGAGCACGCCCGCGCGCACGGTCGACGCCTCGCAGCGCACCCGCGCGTCGGGAACGGACTGGAGCCGATCGAGCGCCGCGAGCGCCTCGTCGAATCGTCCGCTCCGCCCGAGCGCTTCGGCGAGACGCACCCGTGCGCGTGCAGACCAACCCGCCCGGTCCAGCCCGAGATCGTCGCACAACTCCACCGCCTCGGCGAGCGGGCCCACCGATCCCGACTCGTCGCCCAGGTGCAGGCGGCTTCCGCCAATCGCGCCCAGCAGGCGCGCACGCGTCGTGCGATCGCGCTCGAACTCGCGTGTCGCCGCGTCCGTCGCCGACGCGAGCACGTCCCACAGCGACGCGTTCCGCCCCGCATCCTCAAGCAGCGGCGGCGCGAGCGCGGCCCCTTCGAGGAACGCGATCAACCGCTCCCCGCGATCCCGCTCCGTTCGGACCCTGCTCAGAAGCACCGCGAGCACCGCGACGCCCACGACGAGCGACACGATCGCGAGCGAGCCGAACGCGACGCCCGTCCGATGACGCCGCACGAACTTCGCAACGCGGTACCTCGCCGAGGGCGGCCCTGCCTGCACGGGCTCGTGCCTCAGGAAACGCCGCACGTCGAGCGCCAGATCGCTCGCGGTCGGGTAGCGTCGCTCGCGGTCCTTCTCGAGGCAGCGCATCACGACCCAGTCAAGATCGCGTCGCAGCACGCCCGCGAGCGAGCCCAGCTCCGTCTTGCGCGCCTGCGCCACGCGCGTCGCGGTCCGCGGGTCGTCTTCCGATGCCGCGAGGGACGCGAGCTTCGTGCTGGGGCGCTCGGGGTCCACCTCTCGGATGATCCGCTGGATCTCCGCGACGCCCGCGCGCCGGAGCGTCTCGCTCTCGAACGGGCGCACGCCGGTGAGCAGTTCATACAGGATCACGCCGAGTGAGTACAGATCGCTCCGCGTGTCGATGTCCAGCCCGGACATCTCCGCCTGCTCGGGGCTCATGTACTCGGGCGTGCCGATGAGCTGCCCGCGCTCGGTGAAGATCGAGTGCTCGCTCAGTCGCTGGTTGAGCGCCTTCGCCACGCCGAAGTCGATCACCTTGGGCTGCGCTTTGCCGTCGCCGTCGTACGACACCAGCACGTTGCTCGGCTTGAGGTCGCGGTGCACGACGCCCTTGGCGTGCGCGTGCTGCACCGCATCGCACACCCGCGCGAAGAGCTCGAGGCGTTCCTCGATCGACATCGTGTGCCGATCGCAGAACTCCGTGATCTCCTCACCCCGCACGAACTCCATCACGAAGTACGGACGCGAGCCCGACGCCGCATCCGTCACGCCGCCATCGAACACCTTCGCGATGCACGGGTGGTCCATGACGGCGAGCGCCTGCCGCTCCGCCTCGAACCGCGCCACGACCGCCGCCGAATCCATCCCCGGCTTGATGAGCTTGAGCGCGACGCGCCGGCGCACGGGCGACGTCTGCTCCGCCTCGTACACCACACCGAACCCGCCCTCACCGATCTGGCGCAGGAGCCGGTACGCCCCGATGGGCGGCAGCGACGGGTCGATCTGCGACAACTCGGGCGGGTCGCGCGTCGTGTCCATGCCGCCATTGTACGAGCCGAGCGTCTTACACCATGTGTAAGCCTCACCAGCCGTTGCGAACCCTTCTTACTCTCCCGCGTCCCTCAGCCACGGCGGGCCCATCCACACACTCAAGAGATCGGCCTCGTTCGGCGGAAGCTCCCTGATCCTCAGGGTGTCTTCTCTGGGGAACAGTCCATGCACTGGCGTCTCGAAGTCGCCGATCCAGCACGAGTCGCGCGCGACGTCCACCAGCGCGACTTCACGATCGCCGATCAGGCGGATGCTCCAGAACCCCTGCGAGATCGTGCTCTCATCCGGCGGCGCACCATCCCACGCGATGTCGAAGTCGACCCGGCTCACCAGGCCGCTGGCCATGACGCCCTGCTGGACCATGGGGTAGACCACGTTCCCGCGTCCGACGACGGCGCCGTCGTGCACCACCTCGCATCGTGCGCCGAGCGCCCAGTCCTCGCCGCCCTCGCGACCGATGTGCCACCCGATGCTGCGCAACTCGAGCGTGACCGCGCCGTGCTCGTCCACCGCGAGCCGCGGCTTGAGCTGCTTGCTGATCGATTCGCTCTCCGCTTCGGGCGATGCCGGGAGCGCCTCCTCGATCGTTTCCACGACGTCGAAATCGACGCCCACGCCCCGCCAGAGCACCCGCGCGTTCGACATGTCGATGTGCGATCGATTGGTGCCCAGCTCGGCCCGCCACGCAACGCCCGTCCACACCTCGATCTCGAACGCCCCGTGCGCGGCGTCCGGGGAGAGCGTGCCGACGATCGGATATCGCTCCTCCATCGTGCGCCGCGGCGTCGAATCCGCGTACGCGAACGTCGTCCACGGATCGTCCGAGCCCGCGAGCCGGGCGCGGACCATCCCGTCCCAGTCGCGCCACATGAACGGGTGCCACCAGAGCTGGGCGCGCACCGCCTCCCCCCGGGGCCAGCGCGGGCGCGTCAGCACCATGTGCGCGAGCTGGTTTGGATTCGCCTCGAAGAACCGCCCAAGAAGCACGATCGCCGCGTCCGGATCGAACGCGGCCGATTCCAGCCGTTGCTCGAGCTGTCGCGTCAGCACGTGGATCGGCTCAAGCGACTCGGCCCGCGCGCGAGGCGAATATTCCGAGGCCCGCCAGCCCGTCCCATCGACGGGAGCCATCCGCGCGAGCGTCAGGTCGTCCATCTCGCGGGCCTGCTGCCTCGTGGGCGTGGCGTCCTGCCCGTGCGAGGCGGGCACGAAAATCGCGAGCACGATCCAGCCCAGTCGCGCGAGTGTTCGGCTTCCCATCGCGCCAGAATACATCCGCCGTCCGCGTCCGCCGGTGCGAGCCTCCACCCTGTTACATTTCCCCCATGGCATGGCCCGCCTGGACCACCGTTGCGCTGCTCGTCCTCGAGTTCTCCATCCGCGTGGGGCTCGCCCTCCGCGTGCTCATGCGGCGGCGCGATCCCGGCGTCACCTTCGCCTGGCTCGCGCTCATCCTGTTCGTTCCACTCCTGGGCGTCGGCGCGTACCTGCTCGTGGGCGAGAACCGCCTCGCGCGCCGGCGCGCCGAGCGCGAGGTCATCCAGGGCCCGCCCTATCGCGCCCTGCTCGACGCGCTCAGCTCCAACGCCCACGCCGAGGTCACGCGTCTGCGTCCGACCGAGCGTCGCCTCGCCGCCCACGCCCGCGCGCTCACCAGCGTGCCCGTGCAGGGCGGCAGCCACGCCGAGCTCGTTGATGATCCCATCGTCTTCCTCGAGCGCCTCGCGCGCGAGATCGACGCGGCACAGCACGAGGTCCTCGTGCAGTTCTACATCGCGCAGGACGCCGGCGCCGCGCGCGACGTTTTGCTCGCCCTCGAACGCGCCGCCCAGCGCGGTGTCCGCGTGCGCGTCATGCTCGACGCCGTGGGCAGCAAGCAGCTCCTCGAGTCCCCCGCGGCGACCCGCCTGCGCAACTCGGGCATCAGGCTGGTCACGCAGCTCCCCATCGGGCTCGTGCGCATGCTCTTCTCGCGCATCGACCTCCGCTCCCACCGCAAGCTCGTCGTGATCGATTCGCGCCGCGCCGTCATGGGAAGCCAGAATCTCGTCGACCCCCGCGCCTTCAAGCAGGACGCGGGCGTGGGCCAGTGGGTCGATGCTTCCTGCGTGCTTGAGGGGCCCATCGTCCGCGTGCTCCAGACCGGATACCTCTTCGACTGGGAGCTCGAGACCGGCGAGGACCTCAGCGAAGAGATCGACCGCCTCGCGATCGACGAGCCCCCCCGCGCCGGCGAAGGCGCGTACCAACTCATCCCCTCCGGCCCGGGCCTGAGCGCCGCATCACAGCTCCGCGTCATGACCGCCGCGATCTACGCCGCGGAGCACGAGGTCGTGCTCACCTCGCCCTACTTCGTGCCCGACCACGCGATCCTCAGCGCGATCATCGCCGCCGCCCGGCGAGGTGTGCGCGTCGCCATCATCCTGCCCGAGAAGAGCGACAGCGTGCTGGTCAACCTCGCCTCGGGCGCGATGGTCCGCGAGGCGCTCCACGCCGGCGCCGAGGTCTACGCGTTCCGAGACGGGCTCCTGCACACCAAGAGCATCACCATCGATCGCGAGTTCGCCCTCTTTGGCACCAGCAACCTCGACAACCGCAGCTTCTGGCTCAACTTCGAGCACACCCTCGCCGTGTACGACGACCGACTCACGCACGACATCCGCACGCTGCAGGACACCTACATCGCACGCTCCACCCGCCTCGATCCGACCGCACGCCGAGCCCGCACCTTCACCCGCAGGCTCGCCGAGTCTGCCGCGTACGTGTTCTCGCCGCTGCTGTGACGTCCGCGCGTCCAGCCGATCCGTCCACCGTCCACCCGCGTACCGATCAGTCATGCCCGATTCCGGCCCGCCCATCCCGCCCCGCCGCCCGCGCGGCACGCGCTTCCTGGCGCAGGCCATCCGATCGGGCGCACGCCGCTATCCCACGCACCTGAAGGCCTCGCTCCGCTCCCCGCTCCATGCCGTCGCGCCCGCGCGCGTCCTCGAGCCCACCTTCCCCGACGCCCATCCCCTCGCCGCGTCGTGGCTCGGGCACGCGAGCGTGATCGTCCAGCTCGCCGGCGTGCGCGTGCTGGTCGATCCCGTGTTCTCGCACCGCATCGGCCCGCGCATCGCGGGGCGCACGTTCGGGCTGCACCGCCACGACGACCTCGCGGGCGTCCGCCTCCCGCCGATCGACCTCGTGCTCATCACCCACGCGCACTTCGATCACCTCGACCGCCCGACGCTCGAGCGCCTCGCCGACTCGCGCACTCGCGTCGTCGCGCCGCTCCGCGCCGCCCGCCTCATCCCCCGCGGGTTTGGCGACATCATCGAGCTCGCCCCGGGCGCGACGCTCGCCACCCACGGCATCGCCGCGCGGGCCGTCTCTCCGCGCCACTGGGGATCGCGCACGCCGCTCCGGCGAGGCCTGGGCGTCAACGCCTATCTGCTCGAGCCGGAATCGCACTCCGCGCCGGGCCCGCGCGTCCTGCTCGCGGGCGACACCGCGCTCACCCGCGCGTTCGACGCCACCCAGCCCGACCTCGCCGTCTTCGGCATCGGGGCGTACGAGCCCTGGGCCCACGCCCACGCGACGCCCGAGCAGGTCTGGCGCATGTTCCGGCGCTCGGGCGGGCGGAGCCTGCTGCCCGTGCACTACGGCTCGTTCCCCCTGAGCGACGAGCCGCCCGAGGCCCCCCTGCGCCGCCTGCTCCAGGCCGCGGGTGAGGCTGTTGAGCGGGTGGCTCCGCTGGCTCCGGGCGAGGTCTGGGTGCAGGGGTCCGACGCCGGGGAGCAGTAGGGGCCCCGACGTCCCCAAACCGGGTTCCTTCGGCCCCATCTGAGCGATTCCGGCCCCCGCATCGGGTCGGATCCCCGGCACAACCCGCACAACCCCACCCGAGCGCGGCGCAACGTCCAAGAACGCGGCCCGCTGCGGGCCCACGCGGCCCTGTCAAGCCCTCACGAGGGGTGATGTGCACATTTTTGCGCTACATGCCGTGCTAATCGGAAAATCCGTTGCACCTTGGACTCCGGCAGAGTGGCTGATCTCAACCGGAGGGCTTCATCCGAAGCGGAGGGTGCAGATATGTTCGTTCACCAGGGCTTCGCCCGCGCCGGGAGCATTGCGCTCGCGGCCACGGCGATCATCGCGACGTCCGCTCACGCGGACATCGTGTACACGCAGGACTTCTCCGGATCCATCGGGTCCGAATGGTCCCATAACTCGACGGAAACGACCCCTCTCGGGGGGCATTCGTTCCTCGGGCAGTTCGGGAACACGGAGGTCACGCTCTCCCTCGCGGGGCTCGCCCCGCACGACAGCGTGTCGATCTCCTTCGACCTCTTCGTGATCGGCACCTGGGACGGCAACGACGCCCCCGGACCCGACTCGTGGATGTTCGGCGTCGATGACGACCAGGTCCTCCGCACCACCTTCGCCAACGGCAGCCCCGAGCACATGGGCACGCAGGCCTACCCGGGCGTCGAGGGCAGCGGGTTCAACATCGGGCAGTCCGGTGCGCTCCAGACCAACACCCTCGGCTATAGCTGGTACGGGCCCAACCACGACCAGACCCGTGACGCGGTCTACCGCCTCACGTTCACCGTCCCGCACACCGCGGACTCCGTCGTGTTCAGCTTCTCGGCCGCGGGCCTCCAGAAGCTCGCCGACGAGTCGTGGGGCATCGGCGGGAACCTCGTGGTCCGCACCACCGCGGTCCCCGCCCCGGGCACGCTCGGCGCGATCGCGGGCCTTGGGCTGGTCGCCCGCCGGCGCCGCCGCTGATCGATACTGACGCGGGACCCACCCTTCCCGCGTTCTCGGGCTCGGCATGATCGGGACCGTCGGCACAGGCCGGCGGTCCCGTTGCATTTCACACGCCCCGGACTGGATGGAGCTGGCGTCCGAAGCCACGTGGCGCACCTTCGACGCGGAGGAGGGGGAGATGCCCAGCACGGCGGGCTCCCCCACACACAACCGCAGACTCGAAGGAGGCGCCCCATGTCGCCCAGGCTTTCGCTTTGCACCCTGCTCGCCCTTGCCGGAACCACCTGCCTCGCGAGCGCCGCGACCGTGACCGTTCATGAGTCGCTGTTCAACACGATGGACGCCACCGACGGCTGGTCGACTGATCGCATGTCCACCACGCCGCTGGGCGACCGCCATTTTCTCGGCGAGTTCGGCAATGAGAGCGCCTTCCTCACCATCGAGGAGATGCCCCAGCACTCCGTTGTGAACGTCTCGGTCGAGCTCTTCGTCATCCGCTCCTGGGACGGCGACGAGTGGCCCGGGCCCGACGTCTGGGAGGTCCTCGTGGACGGCGAGGTCTTCTACTCCACGACCTTCGCCAACGGTGACGAGACGAAGCCGGGCACGCAGTCCTTCGCTGGCTCGAACACCGAGGCCCGCGGGCCCGCCGCCGGACGCACCGGCGCCAACGAGAACAACACGCTCGGCTACTTCTTCCGCGAGCAGCCCCGCGACTCCGTGTACAACCTCACCTTCGAGATCCCCCACACCGGCTCCGAGATGGTCCTGGGCTTCCGCGCGTCGGGCCTCCAGCCCATCAACGACGAGTCCTGGGGCCTCGGGAGCGTGATCGTGCAGGCCGTCACGGTGCCCGCGCCGGGCGCCCTGGCCCTTCTCGCGGGGGTCCCGGTGGTGCAGCGTCGCCGCCGGCGGGCCTGAGCGGATCCAAATAAGCAATTCTTGCGCGTCGCCGCCCAAGCCCCGTGAAGGGTGGGTGGCGACACGCAATTTCCTTTGTGAATTCGCTGGCCGTTTATTCCGTTGGGCGCACCTTTGTCGGTGGGCGGATCCCGGAGGGTCCGCAGCACACCTGACAGAGGGGTCCAGATATGTTCATCCGTTCGCGCACCCCCGAGGTGCGCCGCGCCATCGGTCTGCTCGCGCTCGCCGCGGCGGCGGTGCCGGCCAGCGCCACCGTCGTGTACCAGAACAACTTCGAGCTCGAGTCGGGCCTGAGCGAGTGGTCGCACACCCTCGTCGACACCACCCCGATCGGCGCCCGCAACTTCCTCGGGCAGTTCGTCAACGACACCGTCACCCTCTCGCTCGACTCGCTCCCCGCCGAGCACACCGAGCTCCGCATCACCTTCGACCTCTACATCATCGGCACCTGGGACGGCAACGAGCTCCCCGGCCCGGACGTCTGGCAGCTCCGCGTCGATGGCAACACCGTCGTCGACACCACCTTCGCCGTGGGCGATGAGACCTCGTGGCGTCGCCAGTCGTACCCGGTGATCGACGGCTCGGGCGGGCTCTTCCAGAACCGCCAGGGCTCGATGGAGGACGACACGCTGGGCTACACCTGGAACGGCTTCAACCGTGACAGCGTGTTCCACCTCGACATCATCATCCCCCACAGCGGCGACACCGCGACGCTCGACTTCCTCGCGATGGGCCTGCAGACCGCCCTCGGCGACGAGAGCTGGGGCATCGACAACGTGCTCGTGCAGGCTCCGGCGCCGGGCGCGCTCGCGGCCCTGTCGATGGGTGGCGTGATGGTCGGGCGTCGCCGCCGTCGCTAATCGTCTTCGAAGCGGGCGTCGCTTCGCTCAAACAGTTCGCACCCCGCGGCGGGTGCGGCGTCTTCCCGCGGGGAGGCGTCGCGCCTGCCGCGGTTGCTTTGGCGGTGCGCGCCCATCGGCACACCAAGTCGGATCACCTCAAGCCTCCTGGCTTGTTGGCTTTCTGACTCTTTGACTTCCCGCCCCGTTCTCACACCGGCGTGAACGCTGGGTTCGCCTCGCGCATGAGCGTCGCGAAGGTCCCGATCGCCGCGGGGCTCATCGGGTCCGCGTCCTCGGGGGGCTCGCGCCGGACGTAGGTCCCGTCGGGGCGCATGTCCCACGCGCGGAGCTGGTCCTCCTCCATGATCTCGACGATGCGCACGAGGCGACGACGCGCGTGCTCGTCCCGGATGGGGAACGCGGCCTCCACGCGCGTGTTGAGGTTGCGGTACATCCAGTCGGCGCTCCCGACGAGCCAGAGCCCGCGCGCCGGGTCCGATTCGCCGCGCGCGAAGTGGAAGAACCGCGAGTGCTCGAGGAAGCGACCCAGGATGCTCACGACGCGGATGTTCTCGCTCATCCCGCGCATGCCCGGACGCAGGCAGCAGAACCCGCGGACGAACAGCGTGATCGGCACGCCCGCGTTCGACGCCTCGTAGAGCAGGTCGGTGATGCGCTGGTCCTCCATCGCGTTCATCTTCGCGATGATCCGGGCGGGCCGCCCGGCCTTGGCGGCGTCGATCTCCTCGCGGATCAGCGCCTCGAAGCGGTCTCGCATCGAGTGCGGCGCGACGACAAGCTCGCGATAGGTGTCGTGGCGCGAGTGCCCGGTGAGCACGTTGAAGAGGTCCGCGACGTCGCCCGTGATCGCGGGGTCGCAGGTCAGCAGGCCCAGATCGGTGTAGAGCTGCGCGGTGCGCGGGTGGTAGTTTCCCGTGCCGAGGTGCGCGTACGAGCGCAGGCCCTGCCCCTCGCGACGCACGACCAGCGAGCACTTGCAGTGCGTCTTGAGGCCCATGACGCCGTACGCGACATGCACGCCCGCTTCCTCGAGCCGGCGTGCGAAGTGCACGTTCCGCTGCTCGTCGAACCGCGCCCGCAGCTCGACGAGGCACGCGACCTGCTTGCCCGATTCCGCCGCACGCACGAGCGACGCGACGAACGGCGAGTCCGGGCTCGTGCGATAGATGGTCTGCTTGATCGCGAGCACTTCAGGATCGCGCGCCGCCTGCGCGATGAACCGCTCGACCGAGTCCTCGAACGACTCGTACGGATGGTGCAGCAGGATGTCGCGCTCGCGGATCCGCGCGAAGATGCTCGCGTCCTCGTCCGCCAGCGCGGGCGGCGGGGCCGGACGCCACGTCGGGAATCGCAGCTTCTCCGAGCCCGCGCGGGGCGGCGCGAGATCGAGCAGTTGGAACAGATCGCCGTATTCCAGTGGCCCGCGCCGCTCGTACACGTCGTCCGCCGCGAGGCCGAGCTCTTCCATGACGAAGTCGAGCGCCTGCCCGGACCCGCCCTCG
The DNA here is from genome assembly GCA_034004365.1 of Phycisphaerales bacterium. GTDB lineage: Bacteria > Planctomycetota > Phycisphaerae > Phycisphaerales > UBA1924 > JAVEWV01. The sequence goes on along the minus strand of JAVEWV010000002.1, from coordinate 285,693 downwards.
CGGATCTCGAGGCGCACGGGGCTCGCAAAGCGACGCATCCGCAGCTCCGCCTCCACGTGCTCGAGCAGGTCCTCGACCTCTTCCTCCGCCCGCTCGACCGCGGCGTTCCGCGTCACGCGGAACAGCAGCGTCTCGCGGATCGTCATGCCCGGGAACAGCTCGTGCAGGTTCGCCTGGATCAGCGCGTCGAGCGGGAGCAGGCGGACGCCGTCATCGCCCGATGGGCCCGCGCGCACGACGTCGTCCACACGCACCCAGCGCGGCAGCGTGTCGGGGATCTTCACCCGCGCGAACCGCGCGTCCGGATCGCCCGGGCTCGTCAGGATGACGCCGATGTTCTCCGACAGGTTGCTGATGAACGGGAAGCGGTGCCCGGGATCGACAGCGAGCGGCGTGAGCACGGGGAACACGTTCGCGACGAACCACGCGTCGATCGCGCGGCGTTCCTCGTCGCCCAGCGAGGCGTACGTCACGACGCTCACGCCCACGCGCTCCAGCCCGGGCAGGAGATCGTCGTGCCAGCACGACGCCTGCTGCCCGAGCACGGGCTGCACGACCTCGCGGATGCGTGCGAGGAGCGTGCGCGTCGTCCAGCCGTCATATCCGGATGTGCCCTCGCCGAGGGCGAGCTCGCGGCGCATCAGGCCCACGCGCTTCATGAAGAACTCGTCGAGGTTGCTCGCGAAGATCGCGAGGAACTTCACGCGCTCGAGCAGCGGGTTCCGCGCGTCCTGCGCCTGCGCCAGCACGCGCCGGTTGAACTCGAGCCACGACAGGTCGCGATTGAAGTACCGCTCCGCGCCGCCGATGGGCGCGGCCTGCGTGTGGTTGCGCGGGGCCTGTTCGACCTCCTGCGCGTTGCGTGAGGGTGCGCCCTGATCGATGCGGGTCATCACTTCGCGCTCCCCTTGGGTCGGAACGTCGCGACGCACCCCGGCGCCTCGGTGATGCTGACGCGCGACACGCTCGCGTGCGGCGCGAGCGCCTCGTCCAGGCGTACGTGCATCTCGTCGTAGATATAACGCGCCACATGCTCGGCGCTGGGATTCACCTTGTCGAAGGGGGCGAGACTGTTGAGGTCCTGGTTGTTCATGGGGCGGAGCACCTCGCGGAGCGTGCGCTCGATCGTGTGGAAATCGCACAGCAGGCCGTCGGGGTCGAGCTCCTCGCCCGACACGACGAGCGTCACGCGCCAGTTGTGTCCGTGCACCGCTTCACGCACGCCCGCGATCGACAGCGCGTGCGCCGCGCAGAACTCTCCATGGACGCTGATCTCGTACATGAACATCGATGGTAGGTGGGCAACCCGCATCCGCGTGCCGATCGGGGGCTGTGGCTGCTTAGACCGCGTTCCGCCCGCCCTCGGGATCGGGCTCGGCGCTCGCCGGGATGTCGACGGTCATCGTCGTGCCCTGCTTCCACACGCTCTCGACCATGACGCCCCCGCCCAGCAGCCGGGCGGCGTGCTTGACGATCGCGAGGCCCAGCCCGGTGCCGCGCCGGGCGTTGCCCAGCCCGGTGCGTGCGGGGTCGACCTGGTAGAAGCGTTCGAAGATCCGCTGCTGCTGGTCGAGCGGGATGCCCACGCCCCGGTCGGCGACACGCACGCGGAGGTCGCGCAGCGCGCCGCCGCTCGCGACCGCCTCCGCCGACACGCGGATCGTCGTGCCCTCGTAGGCGAACTTGGTCGCATTTTCGATGAGGTTGCGCACGATCAGCTCGAGCAGGCGCGGGTCGGTGCGGGCGAAGTGGGCGCCGGGGAGCACACGCACGTCGATCGCGAGGCGGCGTTCCGAGCACACGCCCTCGAACATCTGCGCCACCTCACGCAGCAGCGGCTCGACCTCGCAGCGGGCCAGTCGCACGGGCGACTCGCTCGATTCCAGCCGCGAGAGATCGAGCAGGTCGTTCACCATGTCTTCGAGGCGGCGCACGTTCTCCGCGATCATGCGCACGAGACGATCGCGCATCGACTCGTCATCACCCACCTCCGAGAGGGTCTCGACCGCGCCGCGGATCGCCGACAGGGGCGTGCGCAGCTCGTGCGACGCGTTGGCGACGAAGTCGGTCTTGAGCGCCGCTGCCGCCGCGAGCTCGGTGACGTCGCTGAAGCTCATGACGACGCCGTCGACCTCGCCGGTGCGTCGCAGCGGCACCGCGCGCACCTCATACATGCGTGCGCCGATGCCCGACGACATGCGCAGTCGCGCGCCCGCGCCCTCGCCGCCCTGCGCCTGGTCGTGCAGTCGGAGCACGTCGGCGCTGGTGAACAGGTCCTGGATGGGGCGTCCGATCAGCGAGGCCCGCGCGCCCACCAGCGCCCGCGCCGCTTCGTTGTGCGCGAGCACCGTCTCGAACGGGCCGATCGCGAGCACGGGCTCTTCCATCGCTTCCACGACCCGGCGTAAACGGTCGGCCTCCTGCCGTGACGCCGCGGCCTCGCGCGTGGAACGACGCGCCAGGTCCACGCTGTCCTCGCGCGGGCCCGCGCCCAGCTCACGCGCCCGCGCCTCCATCTCGAGGACCGTTCCGTGCACGGCGCTGAGTGGTCGAACGATCTGCACCCACACCCACGTCCCCGCGAGCAGCGTCAGGGCGATGCCCACCAGCACGCCCGCCCACCCGCCGATCCACGCGACGCCCACCCACATCCCGCCCGCAGCGAGGGCGCCGCTCGCGACCAGGACGCGAGCGCACTCATCACGGCTTGGAACGCTCCGGCCCACGGGGTCCATCGCGGGGATTGTCGCGTGTTCCGGCGGCTCGTGCACGAACGGGCGTCCGATCCCGTCGGATCACACCTCGATGTCGTCGACGCCGTCGACGGAAACCTGGATCGGCCACGCCGCCCGGTACCCGACGCCGCGGACGGTCTCGATCATCGGCGCGGCGTCGCCCAGCTTCTTGCGAACGCTGGTGACGTGCACGTCGATGGTCCGCTCGGTCACCATCACGCCGGGGCCCATGGCCTTGGACATGAGCTTCTGGCGGCTCAGCACCGTACCCCCGGCCCGCAGGAGCGCCGAGAGCAGGCGGAACTCGGTGAGCGTGAGCTTGAGCGGCTGGCCCGAGAGATTCGCCTGATGCGTATGCAGGTCGAGCTCGAGCGGGCCCATGGCGAGACGGGCCGCGCTCGTCTCGGCGACGGGCGCCCGGGTCTGCGAGCGCCGCAGCACCGCCTCGATGCGTGCGATCAGCACCTTGTGCGAGAACGGCTTGGGGATGTAGTCGTCGGCGCCCACCGAGAGGCCCACGATCTGGTCGACGTCCTCGCCCTTGGCGGTGAGCATGACGATCGGGAGGCGCGCGGTCGCCGGATCGGCGCGGAGGCGGCTTGCGACCTCAAGCCCGGAAAGTTCGGGGAGCATGAGATCGAGCACGACCAGGTCCGGCGTGCTCGACGCGACCTTGGCGAGCGCCTCGCGCCCGGTGTGCGCCGCGTCGACGCGGAAGCCCGCCCGGGAGAGGTTGATCTTGAGCAGGTCGACGAGATCTCGCTCATCGTCGACAACGAGGATCCGGGCACGCTCCTGCATGTCCTTGTTCCTCAAAGGGTTACGGAGTTCGTCCGCACACATGACCCGGTCTGCGTGCGGGCGTCCCGCCGCGGATGCCAGTGTAGAGAGGGCCCGCGTCCTTGCGGCACGGGATCTGTGTTTGGATTGCGCAAAACCTCGCGTCGGGGTCCGTGGCGGGGGTGCGTGGGGCTCGTGGGGCCGAGTCGAGCGAAGGTCCTCCCATGAGTGGGGGGAGCGCGACCCCTCGAAATGTGGTGCTCAGGGGTGGGGAGGTCCGATGCACCCCGGGTCCGGTAGAAACCGGGCGGGGATGGGGGGATATACTCCCGCCCCGAAAGCAAGTGCCCACTAGCGTCGCCTCGTGGCGGCGTCCTCCGGTGGAACCCGGTAGGGGGCGACGGGGGCGTAACCCCGCATCTCTCCGGCTCGGAGCCGAAGGGATGAAGTTCTTGGGTGGACGCGTCGGGAAGACGGACCACACGACCCCGGGCGAGGCCCGGTCCGACAGGCGGGCCGGTCGCTCGGAAGCTGGGGCTGGATGCTCGATCGAGCCGGTCCGCAGCGCATTGCAAAGGGAGTCTTGAGCATGAGTCGGACCATGTGCCTCGCGTGCTTCGCGGGTGCGGCGCTCGCCGGCCTGGCGAACGCCCAGACGTCGACCGACGTCAATCGCGCCTACGCCAACGAGATGATCGCCGATGCGGACAGCCGCGCCAGCGGCCTCGCCGACGCGGGCTATGACAACGGCTTCGTCATCAACTCCGCGGACGGCAACAACCAGCTCCGCATCAACGGCATGACGCAGTTCCGTTACTACCTGAACTTCCGTGACACCCCGTCGAACTCCACCGACGAGGATTTCACCAACGGCTTCGAGCAGCACGACACCCGCCTGGTCTTCTCGGGCCACGTCCTGAACCCCAACCTGAACTTCAAGATCGAGGGCGCCTTCACCAACGAGGGTAACTTCGGCCTGCTCGACGCCTACGGCACCTACCAGCTCGACAACGGCATGAAGATCTGGTTCGGCCAGTTCAAGGCCCCGACCACCCGCGAGTGGCTCGTGAGCGACTTCTCGCAGCTCGCGATCGATCGCTCGATGGTCAACGAGGTGTTCAACCCCGGGTACACCCAGGGTATCGCCCTCTCCTACCAGGCCGAGCAGTGGCGCGGCGTTGTCTCGTTCAACGACGGTGCTCGCACGGGCAACACCCCCTTCACCAGCCCCGCCGAGGCCGACTTCGCCCTCACCGCTCGCGGTGAGTGGATGTGGGCCGGCCAGTGGGAGCGCTTCGACGACTTCACGTCGTGGCGCAACAGCGACGGCTACGCCGGCATGGTCGGCGCCGCCGTGCACTGGCAGACCGGTGGCGGCACCGGCCCGGGCAACCCCTCGGACCTCGACGTCTTCCAGTACACCGCTGACGTCTCCTTCGAGGGCAACGGCTGGAACGTCTTCGCCGAGTTCGTCGGTCAGACCACCGACCCCGAGAACCAGGACTCCTTCAACGACTTCGGCTTCGTCGTCCAGGGCGGTCTGTTCGTGACCGACCAGGCCGAGCTGTTCGCCCGCTGGGACAGCGTCCTCCCCGACGATGAGCGCACCGTCGATGATGCCTTCAACACCATCACCGCCGGCGTCAACTACTACTTCATCCCCGAGTCCCAGTCCGCCAAGCTCTCGGGCGACATCCAGTACTTCATCGACGAGCCCAACGACCTCGTTGCCGCCCTCGGCAGCGACTCGAACACCGGCTTCGTCCAGACCACCGAGGACAGCGAGTTCGCCGTCCGCTTCCAGATGCAGCTCACCTTCTGATCGATCGCCCCTCGGGGCGTGATCGGGACGGAGCCTCATCAACTATCTCGAATGAGATCACACCGGCCGGGCCCTCTGGGTCCGGCCGGTTGCTTTGCGCCCAGGCCACGGCAGATAGACTGCACGCCGTTGCGAGGGAAGGCGATCACGGGAGTGCCTAAGCGGACTCGGTGAGACTCCTGGAGGGCGCGATGGACGTCGCGGATCTCATCTTCTGGAGCCTGATGGGCGTCGTCGTGCTCATCGCCGTCCCGATCGGACTGGTGGTGGGATACCACCGCGCGCGGCGACGCCACCGCGACTACTTACGCGATCCGAATCGCCGCCGGCCCGAAGCCGGCGAGGGTGGCATCGTCTGGTTCTGGTTGGACAGCGGGGGATGGGACGGGAGCGGAGACTGCGGCGGTGGGGATGGCGGCGGAGGGGATTGACGCCCGCCACCGCTACGAGGTGTGACCGCGCTCGCGCCGCGCACAGCGCGGAGACATGTACAGCCGGTTAGTCGACGATCCGCGCCGCTCAGCAGCCCTGCGCGAACAGGTTCAGGTACGCGAGGAAGTCGGCGGAATCGAAGTTGCCGTCTCCGCCCGCGGGCGCGAGGTCCGCAACCGGGTTCTGCCCGGCCCAGTCGTTGAGGTACGCGAGGAAGTCGCCCGAGTCGGGCTGCCCGCCCGAGCCGTCCCAGTCCGCATCGCAACCCGTGTCGGTGCAGCCCAGGAAGAGCATGGCGAGGTCATCGACCGCGGCCTCGACGATGCCGCCCGGCTCGTCGTCCCGCGCAACGAAGCGCAGGCGGACCTGGCTCGTCGGCGTGATGTGGTCAGCGATCCGCACCTCGCGGTGCACCCACGCGTTGGTGCTCGCCAGGGTCTGCTCGACGACGGTCCAGGTCGAGCCGTTGTCGCCCGAGATTGCGACCTGCCACGCGTCGGTGCCAGGCGAGGCGCCCTTGTCGTTGGAGAACCAGTACCAGTACTCGAGTACCGCATCGCCCGCCTGCGCGAGCGCGTCGAACGGGGGGCTGACGAGGGTCGTCACACCACCGTCGACGTCGTTGGCGCCCAGCGCCGTGCCCGCGAGCGGGCCGGTCACGTAGCAGAGGGTGCCGGGGTTGGAGTGGTCGTCCTCGGGCTGGGCCGCGGTCGCTTCGGGGTTCGCACGCTCCCAGACGCCGCGGACGGCGTTGTCGCCCGGTGCGCCGATGATCCATCCCGTGGGCGTCTCGACGTCGTCGATCGCGGAGACGATCGACTGCGTGAAACCAAGGCTCCGCGGGTTCCCCTCGCCCTGCGCGGGCGAGTGCACAACACGCAGGTCCGTCGTCTCGGCGGTGAAGTAGTACTCCGTGGTTTCGCCGCAGGCCTGCGCCGGGAGCGTGGCTCGGTACAGCCCGCTGCCGAGGCTGGTCATGGGCGTCGTGGTGAACGAGCCGGGGCCCGTGCGATACGAAACGGTCGCGCTGGCGGGGTTGAGCTGGCCCGAGCCGGCGACGATGCGCACGTCGATCGTCGCAGCCGCATCGGCGTCCGCGCTGTCGGGGACCCCGTTGGGGAACTCCCACGAGAGCGGGAACGCGACGTGCTCCGCGAGGCGGAGCGCCGCGGGCAGATTCTCGCGAGCAGTCGGCAGGATCTGCGTCGCCGCGGGCGAGAACCCGTCGAGCCCGCCGCTGGCGGGACGCATCTCGATCGTGAAGCTCGTGCTCCCGTGCACGCCGTGGAACCAGTCGGACGAGTCCCCGGCGGCCTCGTACAGGTCGGAGCTCTGCTCGGGGGTGTACGCGACGCCCGGTGCGGCGAGGATCTCGTTCGCCATCGCGATGCCCAGCGCGGTGTACCGGCTGTTGTCGGGCTCGGGCAGGTTGGTGACGGTGTAGCCCCAGGGCCAGAGCACGAGCTGGCTGTAGGTGTGGAAGTCGATGTGCGCAGCGATGTCGGGGTGGGCGAGCGCGAAGTCGCGGATGCGCTGCGTCTCGGGCTCGCTGAACGCGGCGGTCCCGCGGTACGTCTCGCTGTTAGGCGTGCCGCTCGAGCCCGTGCCGCCCCACGCGACGCTCCAGTTGCGATTGAGGTCGACGCCGAAGGTGCCGTCGAAGTTCGGGCGACGGTTCTTGCGCCAGTAGCGGTTGTTGGTGTTGGACCAGGTGTAGAGGTACCCGTCGGGGTTCGAGACGGGGATGATGTAGAACACCGCGGCGTCCATGAGGTCGGTGATGCGGGTGTCGGTGCCGTACTGCGTGACGAGTTGGTCGGCGATGTACGTGACGGTCATGGGGCTGAGCCACTCGCGGGCGTGCTGGCACCCCATGAGCAGGACGCCGACGCGTCCGGTGCGATCGCCCGGCGCGGTGATGGTGTAGAGGTTGATGTCCTCGCCCTGGAGGGAGTCGCCGACCGACCCGTGGTCAACGAAGTCGGGGTGATCGGCCTCGAGCTGGCCCAGATAGCTCCGGATCTCGGCGAGCGTGCGGTAGTTCTGGAACCACGCGGTGTCACGCCGGCGGTTGAGCAGCTCGATCTCGTCGAAGCGCTGGCGGGTGAACGTGCCGAGGTCGTCGACCATCACGCGGTAGGTGATGCCCAGCGCGTCGAGCTTGGCACGGGCCTCGGGCGAGACCTGGATGTCGATCGGGCCCACACCCACACGCTCCGACCAGATCCCCTCCGCCAGCGAGAGCACCATATCGAGCTGGTCGCGGTTCTGGACCATGACCGTCACGGCCGAGTGCCCGGAGAGATCGGCCTCCTGCGCGAGGGCGGACAGGCCCGAGAATGCGACGAGCAGGGCGGCGGACAGGGGGCGGAGCGTACGGGGCATCGATCTCTCCTCAGGCTTTGGACCGGCCAGGATGCGAGGACGCGAGGCTAACGGGCATGAACCGCCCGGCACAAGAGGAATCCCGATACGCGGATCGGCAAACGGGGATCGGGGCTATCCGGAAAACCGGGCCAGATGGCGAAGCCGTCGTCGGGCGAGGTGCCTCGATTGGGACAAGCGGCCCAGGTTCGGAAATGAAAACGGCCCGCCGATGAGGGCGGGCCGCGAATGCAAAGCTTTGTCAATCAAAGAACTTCGACGCGATCAGCGGCGACGACGCATGGCGACGAGGCCCGCCGCGCCCAGCAGCCCGACAGCGCCGGGGGCGGGGATGATGATGATGCCGCGGGGGAAGACGCCGGAGACCAGGGTGGTCACGGTCGAGCCGTCGAGGGTCATGCGGTATAGCCCGGGGGAGTTGGTTCCGGCGTTGCCGATGACGAGGGTGTTGGTGAAGGGGTCGTAGGTCATGTCGGTCGCGGAGTCCCAGATCCCTTGGTTGACCTCGATGATCGACTGGAAATCGCCGTTGCTGTCGAGCGTGATCTTGTAGATGGCGGCCCGCTCGATGTCATTGATGTAGACGTCGTTGGTGCCGGGGATGGCGACGACGCCGCGGCTCCGCTGGAGCGGAACGGACAGCCCGGTGACAGAGGTGTCGCTCAGATCGACAATCAGTTCCGCAGTGCCCTGCAGCGTGTTGGGATCGACACTCAGGCGCTGAAGGGTCGAGCCGTTGAGTTCCCCGCTGCCGCCGAAGGCGCCGCCGTTGCCGGTGACGACGAAGAAATCGTTGCTGTTGACGTCACGGTCCATGTAGATGCCGTCGGTCCAACGGGGGAGCGGGGAGGCGAGCGAGGGCTGCTGATAGATCTCGGTGACGTTGCCGTTCGAGGGATTGATGCCGAGGATGCCTTCGAAGCGGGGGCTCACAGCGTCGGCCGAGCCAGGATTGTTCACGAAAAGGAGCTGGCCCGAGTTGGGGTCGTAGCGAAGGCCGTCGCCGCGCTGGATCGGATCGCTGGTGGCGAGCGTCGATGCAACGGGCGTGCCGAAGAGGTCGTTAATCTGGACGACGCGCGCCGACGTCGGAGATGAGACCGGAGGCTGGTTGCGATCGACGGCGTACCAGGTGTTGCCGACGAGCTCAAGGTCGCTGAGCTGCGTGAGGTTGTCGTTGAAAGTGAACAGGGTGGTGTTGATGTTCCCGCTCACGCTGTACCAGTCGACGCGCTGGTCACCGACCGCCATGGTGTTCGTGAAGACGATGTCGCCGGGCGCCTGAGCAAGGGCAGAACCGGCGAACAGGGCGAGACCAAACGCGCTGATGATCTTCTTCATCGCAATCTCCTCTTGGGACAGAGCACACCCGTCACACGTCGGGCATGTCCCCGTGTGTCCCATAACACGTACGCGATGTCTCTCTCCCTGGATTCCCGATATCAGCATACGGCACGAGGTCCGGATCCCGATCCGGCAAAGCAAGAAAACTCGTATGAAGACTTGCTTTGCGCTTCCCGGACCTAGGGGGGAGAACGCCTACAGTTCCGGTGCCCTCGCGTCCCCCGGCCTCGTCGCGACGCCGACAAAGGCCATCCCGAGACGGGCACGGACGGCAGACTCCCGATGACGAGCGTACCTACCCCGACGGCCTTGGAGGGCATTGAACCCCCTGTTGTGGCGGGTGTTGATCCGCATTCTAAAGCCCGTCTCTGGACCATCATCGGGGTGCACTCGGTCACCGATTTCTATTCATTCGTGCTCGTGGCGCTCGCACCCCTCTTGCAACAGCACCTCGCCCTGAGCGACCAGCAGAAGGCCCTTGTTCTGGGGGTGGGCTCGATCGCGTCCGGCGTCATCCAGCCCGCCGCGGCGTGGGTCAGCGACAAGCTCGATTCGCGGCTGATCGCCGTCCTCGGGCTCGCGGTCGCGGTGGTCGGTGTGGGGATGATGGGCTATGTGCAGGGCTTCGGGGCGCTGCTCGCGCTCCAGGCGATCACCGCGGCGGGCGTGGGGGCCTTCCATCCGCCCGCGGCGGCGGCGACGGGGCAGCTCGCGGGCACACGCCGACGGGTGTTCATGGCGGTGTTCTTCCTCGCGGGGATGGTGGGGGGGATCACGGGCAACGTGCTGACGCCCGGGTACGTGGGGTTCTTCTCGCGAGGTGGCGACGCGGGGTCGGGGCTGCGTGCGCTGGCGTGGCTCATCGCGCCGGGGCTGCTCGCGGTGGTGATGCTCGAACGCGCGATCCGGCGTGCGCCGCATCGCCACGCGGGCGCGCACGACGCGCATCACGGGCTCCCGCAGGAGGAACGCCGCGCGCGATGGCGGGCGGTGTGGCTGCTCTACGCGGGCAACGTGCTGCGATTCACGGTCAACATGGCGCTCGTCTACCTGTTCACGGAGCTGGCGGAGTCGATCGCGCGGAACCGCGCCGCATCCACCGCGGGCGAGGCCGCGATCGCGCTGCACGCCAGCGCCATCAACGGCCCATTGCAGGGCGCGATGCAGGTCGGGATGGGTGGCGTCGCGCTGCTCTTGGCGTGGACGCTCCCGGCGCGATGGACCAAGGCGTCGCTGGTGGTCATGCCGCTGATCGGTGCGGCGTCATTGATCCCGCCGATCCTGCTCGGGGAGGACGCGGCGACGATCTCGCTCGCGGTCACGCTCGCGCTGGCGGGGTCGGTGATGGCGGGCGTGGGCTTTGGGTCGCTAGTGCCGCTGACGATGTCGCTCGGGCAGCACCTGCTGCCGCACCGGACGAGCCTGGTGAGCGGGATGCTCCTGGGCGGGGCGTGGTGCCTGGCGTTCGTGGGCCCGATGCTGGCGGAGTTCGTGCACCGCGACCACGGGCTGGGCGGGGGCTTCACGCTGGTCGCGGGGATGCTGGTGGCGTCGTCGCTGGTGTCGATGCTGCTGCCCGGGAAGCTGCTCGCGCACGTCAACACGCACTGACCGACGCGGGTCGGCGGATTCTGGGACGCACGCGGGGCGCCGCGTGCGCGTTACGCTGGCGTGACGGGCCGACGCCCGGTGCGGGCGTATATCTCCTCTCGGTGGCGCGCGAGTGACGCGCCCGTGTTGATGGGGGGTGGAGCGTGTCGCTGGCGAGCGTGCTTGTGGTTGAAGACGACGCGGCGATCCGGCGCGGGCTGGTCGATGCGCTCGAGTACGCGGGCTACCGCGTGTACGAGGCGGGCGATGGCGAGGCGGGGTTCGACGCGGCGACGACGCTCGAGCTCGACCTCGTGCTGCTCGACATCCTCATGCCGAAGATGGGCGGGTTCGAGGTGATGCGTGCGCTCCGCGCGTCGAAGCCGCAGCTCCCGGTCATCTTCCTGACCGCGCGGGGCGAAGAGGCGGACAAGGTGCGCGGGCTCAAGCTCGGTGCGGACGATTATGTCGTCAAGCCGTTCGGCGCGGCGGAGCTCCTGGCGCGCGTCGAGGCGGTGCTGCGCCGCTCCGCCGAGCGTCCGCGAGGCATCAAGAAGCTGGAGATCGCCGGGCGCAGCGTTGACTTCCAGCGGCGTGAGGCGACACTCCCGGATGGTGAACGCGTGATCCTGTCGCAGCGCGAGGCGGAGGTGCTCGAGTTCCTCGCGGCGAATCCCGGACGCGCCGTGACGCGCGACGAGCTGCTCCATCGTGTGTGGGGCGTCGATCCGCGCGGCGTTGCGACGCGCACCGTCGACATGGCGGTGGCGCGGCTGCGCGAGCAGTTGCGCGACGATCCGAACGATCCACGTGTGGTCGTGACGGTGCGATCGAAGGGGTACATGCTCGCGAGCGACGGGGGCGAGGACGCCGCGGGCGATCGTGGCGATGGTGATCGCGCGTGAATGGCTCGCGGCGCATCACGTGGATCATCTTCGGCGTGTGCGTGTTCGCCGTGCTCGAGGGGCTCGGGTGGGTGACGTGGCAGATGCTGCGTCTGGAGCGTGAGGAGCGTGAGGCGCGGGCCGAAGCGCGTCAGCAGGAAGCGATCCGCCTCGCGCTGTGGAGACTCGACGCGGAGGTGACGCCGATCCTCGCGCGCGAGGCGGCGCGCCCGTACTTCCAGTATCGCGCGTTCTACCCGGCGGACCGGGCGTACACGCGGATGTGGGAGAGCGTCGAGCCGGGCGAGATGCTGCATCCCTCGCCGCTGCTGGGCGGTGGTGGTGAGTTCGTGCGGCTGTACTTCGAGCTCTCGCGCGACGGGCGCGTCACGTCGCCCGAGGCGCCCACCGGCGTGATGCGCACGGTGGCGATCGGCTCGTTCGTGACGCCCGAGTCGATCGATCGCGCGCTGGGGCTGGTGGCGCAGGTGCCGCGGTACTTCGATCGTCGCTTCCTCTCGCTCGTGATGAGCGAGCCGCTGGGCCAGCGGCGTGAGCGTTCGGAGCCGATCGCGCGGGACGCGGAACGTATCGATCAGTCGTCGCGTGAGTACATGGCGCGACAGGGTCCGCTGGAGAATGTCGCAACGCCCGCGGCGGCGGAGCTCAATCGGGACGCGGGCACGCGGGCGCTCGACAAGTCGAGCCCGTCGCCCGATGACGCAGACCGCGCGATCGCGCGGATCGCGGCGGAGGTCGCCGGGCCCCCGATCCGGACCGAGGAGCGCAACATCGCGCACGGGCAGTTCCTGCCCGTGTGGCGGCGCGCGGAGAGTGGGCGCGGCGCGGGCGAGGCGTCGACGCTGCTCGGCGCGAGGCTCGATGCGCCAGCGGAGACGCTCGCGGACGAGGGTTCGCGCGACCGTGCGGCAGGCCTGGAGCTGTTCGTGATCCGGCGCATCCGCGTGGAGGACGACGAGCAGGTGCAGGGCATCTGGTTCGACTGGCCCGCGCTGCGCGAGCGGCTCCGCTCGCGCGTGACGGACCTGCTGCCCGAGGCGGACCTGGTGCCCCTCGACGCGCGGGGGCCCGACGATGCGCCGAGCGTCGGGCGGATGATGGCGAGCCTGCCCGTGCTGCTCGAGCCCGGCGTGCTGCGCGTCGACGCGGGGCCCGCGTGGAGCGCCACGCGCACGACGCTGGTCGTGACATGGCTCGCGGTGCTCGGCGCGATCGGTGCGATCTTCTTCGTGCTCCGCGCGGCGATGGCGCTCTCGGAGCGGCGGGCGCGGTTCGTGTCCGCGGTCACGCACGAGCTCCGCACGCCCCTGACCACCTTCGTCATGTACGCGCAGATGCTCGCCGACGGGATGGTCACGGGCGAGGACAAGAAGAAGCAGTACCTCTCGACGCTGCGCGGCGAGGCGCAACGCCTGACCGGCATCGTCGAGAATGTGCTGGCGTACGCACGTCTCGGGCGTCAGGACGCGCGACGACGCGCGCGGGGCGTGACGACGCGTGTGGGCGAGGTGCTCGAACGCGTCCGTCCGGGGCTCGAGGCGAGGGCGCACGAGTCGGGCATGACGCTGGCGCTGAGCGCTGAGCCCGCCGCGGCGGGCGCGATGGTGCGCGCCGAGGCGGAGTCGATCGAGCGGATCCTGACCAACCTCGTTGACAACGCGTGCAAGTACGCGTCGGGCGGCGAGGTGGCGCGGGTCGATCTCGCGGTGTCGCTCGCGGATCGGGGCGGGCGGCGGGGCGTGGCGTTCGTGGTCCGCGACCACGGGCCGGGCGTGTCGGCGTCCGACCTCGGGCGGATCTTCCGCCCCTTCACGCGGGCCAAGGGCGAGGAGGACCGGGCGAACCCCGGCCTGGGGCTCGGGCTGGCGCTGGCGCGGGGGCTGGCCGAATCGATGGGCGGGAGCCTGCGGTACGTCGGTGCGAGCGAGCACGCGGTGGGGCGGGACGCCCCCGGTGCGGCGTTCGAGCTCTGGACGCCGACGGCCCAGGCGTCGGGTTGAGCGGGGCAGTGACTCCGGCCCCGGGGAGCCCTATCCTTGCTCCCCGCCGGGCGAGAGCCCGACGGAACGCTCAGGGGCCTGTAGCTCAGCTGGCTAGAGCGCACCGCTGATAACGGTGAGGTCGGCAGTTCGAGTCTGCCCAGGCCCATTGCGCCGCCCGCGGTCTTCCGCGGGCGTGCTGCGTTTTGGAGCGAGGCTGGGGCCGTGTCATCGCACGAGTGTCGATGGCGCGGGAACGCGGCGCTCTCGCCACGGGTTTCCCTACAGTGGCGTCTGGACGGCGGCGGGCGCGTGCGGCGGCGCCCGGGATTGGGGGTCATCGGCGATGAAGGCCAAGCCCAGGCGGACGTTCTGGGGCGACTTCAAGCTGTTCTTCGGGAAAGGGTTAGCGATCCTGCTGCCCTCGGTGGTGACGCTGTGGCTCCTGTGGCAGGCGTTCGTGTTCGTGTTCAACAACGTCGCGGCGCCGATCAACCGCGGCATTCGCATCGCGGTCATCGACTTCGCCCCCCGCGTGCTGAGCCCGGGCGAGATGCCGGCGTGGTATCAGGTGGGGCCCGAGCAGATCGAGAACCGCAAGCAGGAGATGCAGCGGCTCGGGCGGCGTGTGCCGAGCGATGCGCAGCTCACGCAGCAGATCCGGCGTGAGCAGTTCCGGGACTTCTGGGACGACCACTGGTACCTCGAGGCGACGGGCCTCTTCGTCGCGATCGCGCTCATCTACTTCGCGGGCCTGCTGCTCGGAAATTTCCTGGGGCGGAAGATCTACACGCGGGTCGAGGCGCTGATCTCGCGGATGCCCGGGTTCAAGCAGGTGTACCCGTACGTGAAGCAGGTGGTGGAACTGGTCATTGGCGACAAGCCCATGGCGTTCTCGCGGGTGGTGCTGGTGCAGTACCCGCGGAACGGGATCTGGACGATGGGCTTCGTGACGAGCCGCTCGATGCGTTCGATCACCGAGGCCGCGGGCGGGCAGGTGCTCGCGGTCTTCATCCCGACGTCGCCCACGCCGTTCACGGGCTTCACGATCAACGTGTACGAGTCGGAGGTGATCGACCTCCCGCTGACGATGGACGAGGCGCTGCGGTTCGTGATCACGGGCGGCGTGCTCGTGCCCGACCGGGACCGTCCGGCGGAGGGCGAGGCCGCTCGCCTGGCGGAGGAGGCTCGCGCGCGTCTGGCGTCGAACGAGGCCGAGCGTGCGGAGAAGCGGGCGGGCTGAGGGCGGGGGGCCCGTGGGCCCTTGGCGGATTAGAATGCGGGCCCCGGACGGACCCGGGGGAGTGTGGGAGGCAGGCATGCGGACCGACGTGGTGGGGCGTCACATCGAGATCACCGAGCCCATCCGGACCTACGCGGAGCAGAAGACGGAGAAGCTCACGCGGTTCTTCGACGGCGTGCAGCAGATCACCTGCACGATCACGCACGACCCCAAGCACCCCGAGCGGGAGCATCACGTGGAACTGGTCGTGGACGTGGTCAAGCACGAGAACTTCGTCGCGGTCGCGGAGGGCAGCGACCTGTACGGGACCATCGACATGGCGGTGCAGAAGGCGTCGCGCCAGATCACGGACTTCAAGGAGCGGCTGAAGCCCGGGCCCCATCGCGCGTGAGCCCGGGCGCCCCGGGGGCGGGCTCCGACTCGGAGATCAACCAGCAATGAATCTCAGCGACATCGTGGTGCGGGGCGCGATCGTGCCCGAGCTGGCCTCGAGCGAGCGGGACGGCGTGATCGCGGAGCTGCTCGACGCCCTGCTGGCGGCGGGGGTCGCGGACCGCGCGAGCCGCGACGCGCTGCTCAAGGCGATCCTCGACCGTGAGCAGAAGAGCTCGACGGGCTTCGGGAAGGGCGTCGCGGTGCCGCACGTCAGGCACGCGAGCGTGACGAAGCTCTCCGCGGCGGTGGGGCTGAGCCCGCGGGGGATCGATTTCTCGGCGCTCGATCGCCAGCCGGTGTACTCGGTGTTCCTGTTGCTCTCGCCCGCGGACAAGCCCGACGATCACCTCCAGGCGATGGAGGTCATCTTCAAGAGCCTGTCGAACGACGTGTTCCGGCGTTTCCTGCGGCAGGCGACGAGCGTCGAGGACGTGGTCTCGCTGCTCGATGACGCGGACGGGCAGAACCTGCCCGCGTGACGCGGCATCGGATCGTGCGGGCCTCGGATCGCGTGCAACGTGAGTTCCCTGCGTTTGGGGGGTGTGGTGGGAGGAGCGCCCGGCGGTGGGCGTGGACGGAAACCTCGCATGAGCAAGGCCTGTGAAATCCGCTGCCGGATCGTCAACAGGCTCGGGCTGCACGCGCGCCCGGCGATGGCGCTCGTCGACCTCGCGGCAAAGCACGCGAGTAGTGTCAAGATCGAGCGGGCCGACGGCGGGGCGCCCGCGGTCGACGGCAAGAGCATCATGCACGTCATGCTGCTCGCGGCGACGCAGGGCACGGAGCTGGTCATCCGGGCCGAGGGCGACGACGCGCAGGCGTTCTGCGACGCAGCGAAGGAACTGATCGGGCGCGGGTTCGACGAGGAGTAAGCGGCGCGAGGCGTCGTGCCTTGATCAATCCGACGCGGGGCCGGCCTTCTCGTCGATCCGCGTGATCGACGCGCCCACGGACCGCAGGCGCTCGTCGAGCTTCTCGTACCCGCGGTCGAGGTGGTACACGCGGCTGACGGTCGTCGTGCCCTCGGCCGCGAGCCCGGCGAGCACGAGCGAGGCGCTGGCCCGGAGATCGCTCGCCATGACGGGCGCACCGATGAGCCGCTTGACACCCGCGACGATCACCGTCGGCCCCTGGCGGACCATCTGCGCGCCCATGCGGGCGAGCTCGGCGACGTGCATGAACCGCTCGGGGTAGATCTTCTCGGTGATGACCGAGTTGCCCTCCGCGAGCGCGAACAGCGCCATGAACTGGGCCTGAAGATCGGTCGGGAACCCGGGGTGGGGCTGGGTCGTGATCTCCGACGGGCGGAGCACGCGCTCGCTCGTGACGCGGACGGTCGCGCGCATCGCGTCGCTCGCGCCCAGCACGCGGACGTGCACGCCCACCTGCTCGAGCACCGCTGTCGCGGCCATCAAAGCGTCGAGCGGGCAGTTCTCGAGCACGAGCGTGCCGTTGGTCATGGCGGCGGCGCACATGAGCGTGCCGGCCTCGATGCGGTCGGGGATGAGGTTGTGCGTGCACCCGCGGAGGCTCGTGACGCCCTCGATGGTGATGCGGGGCGAGCCCGCGCCGTGGATCCGCGCGCCCATCGTGGTGAGCATGCGCGCGAGGTCGACGACCTCGGGCTCGCACGCCGCGGACTCGATGATCGTGACGCCCTCCGCGAGGCACGCGGCGGACATGACGTTCGCGGTGCCCAGGACGGTCGAGCCGAACGGCCCGCCCAGGAAGACGCGCGTGCCGCGGAGGCGTCCGCCCGGGGCCTTGGCGATGATGTCGCCGTTCTCGAGGGAGATGCTCGCGCCGAGCGCGGCGAGGCCCTTGAGGTGCAGGTCGACGGGGCGGTGCCCGAAGGCGCACCCGCCGGGCATGGAGATCCGCGCGTGCCCGCGGCGTGCGAGCATGGGGCCCAGCACGCAGATCGAGGCCCGCATGGTCTTGACGATGTCGTAGCGGGCGTGCGAGAGGCCCGGGTCGGTGGTGTGCAGGACGTACTCGCGGGCGGCGGGGCCCGCGGCCTCGTTGACGCGGTGGCACCCCAGCTCGGCGAGCAGGCGGAGCATGTTCCGCGTGTCGGCAAGGTCGGGCATCTCGCGGATCGAGACGGGCTCGTCGGTCAGCAGGGCCGCGGCCATGATGGGCAGGGCGGCGTTCTTCGAGCCCAGCACGCGGAGCGTTCCCTCGAGCCGACGCCCGCCCTCGATCACCAGCGCGTCCATGTGCTGCTCCGTGGGGCGCTCGCGGCGCCGCGTGGTCGTCCGTGCCGCGGCATGGTACCGCGGGGAGGGTTGTATCGGCTGCGCGGGCGAGGCGCCCCGAGCGGGGCGTTGCAGGCGTTCAGGCTTGCCGTACCGGCGCAGAGCGAACTCGGAGCGTGTGAGCAGGCGGTGGGGGGTTGGCCGGGCGGGCATGTGAAATGGAATGTGGGATGTGTGGGCACGGGCCGTGTGCGGGCCCGTCATTCCGGGGGTGGGACGTTGTTGGGGCAAGGGAGGCGGCGATGGGCACCACGAGCACGAGGAACGATCGGGTCGGGCACCTTCTCGCGGGGTTTGCGGGGCTGGTGATCGCGTCGTGTGCGACGGGCGCGAGCGCCCAGTCGAGCGGCTCGCTCGATTCCGGCCAGGGCGGGGGCGACGATCCGTATGCCTATCTGCCCTCGTCGATCAGCGTTCAGGCGGTGATCCGCGACTTCCGCGAGGCGCAGGCGCCCAACGGGCACCCGGACTTCGAGGTGTTCAGCGGCACGCTCCGCGTCGGGCACGTCGCGAACCAGCTCGATGAGGACGGCAAGCCCGTGCTCGCGAGCGCGGCGGGCTGGGAGGTCTCGGCGGACTATCGCGACGCGGCGGGGCACCCGATCAATCCGGCGCTCTACGACCCGGACCGAGGCGACCAGGCGGGCATCCTCGTCGAGCGGGACGACGCGAGGATCACGAGCGAGGAGAGCTTCGCGTCGTGGTACCGCGACACGCCCGGGGTGAACACCTCGATCCGCGTGCCGATCGTCATGCAGCGTCAGCACAACAGCAACATCTACGTGTTCGACTCCGCGGTCGCCGAGCCTTACAAGACCCGCGGCGGGTTCTTCCCGATCGATGGTCAGGGGTATGGCAACTACTCGTCGACGGGTCACAACTTCCACTTCACGACGGAGCTCGCGACGCAGTTCGTGTACGACGCGGACGCGGGGAGCGTGTTCAAGTTCGCGGGCGACGACGACGTGTGGGTGTACATCGACGACAAGCTCGTGATCGACCTCGGTTCGGTGCACGGGAAGCGCGAGCAGTACCTCGACCTCTCGCGCCTCGACTGGCTCGAGGACGGTCGGGCCTACACGCTGCGGGTCTTCCACGCGGAGCGGAAGACGAACCAGTCGAACTTCCGGATCGAGACGAGCCTCATGCTCCGCAGCCTGCCGACGCCCGCGACCGCGGCGCTGTTCGACTGAGTGATCGAGCCTTCCGGCGTGGGATTCACGCCACGAGGCCCGGGCGCTCGGAAGCGTGCCGGGTGGTTTCAGGGACGTGTGATGAAGTCAAGACGAGCCCGCGGCGCGACGCGCCGAGCGGGCTCATGTGCGTGTGCAAGGGAGGGATTCCATGGCTTTCAAGCGTGCTGCTCTCGTTGCGTCGTATGCGACCCTCGCGGCCGGCCTGTGCGCCACGTCGCTGGCGGCGTCGGGCCCGTACGACGACCTGCCCCAGGCGATCGTGCTCACGGGCACCGTCCGTGACTTCCAGGCGAAGGAGCTCGCCGGCGGGCACCCCGACTTCCAGCGCCAGCCCACGAGCGGGTTCGGGCACTACGTCGGCATGGTGCAGAGCGAGCTCGATTCCGACGGCAAGCCCGTGTTCGCCTCGACGGGCTACAAGGTGAGCTCGAACTGGCGCGATTCCGGCAGCCGGAACATCATGCCCCCGCAGAACTATGTCAGCGCGATGCAGGGCGACATCAACGGCTCGAAGAGCAGCTCGCAGGGCGGAGCGCTCACGACCGCGGCGAACTTCTCGCAGTGGTTCCGCGATGTTCCCGGCGTGAACGCGTCGCAGCCCCTCGCCATCACGCTGCGGCGCGAGGACAACTCGAACCTCTACGTCTTCGACGACACCACCGACGACACGTACAAGACCAAGGGCGGGTTCTTCCCCGTCAATGGCGCCCTGTACGGGAACTACGCGAGCACCAACAAGAACTTCCACTTCACGTATGAGCTCTCGACGGAGTTCGTCTACCAGCACGGCGCGGGCCAGCTCTTCACCTTCATCGGCGACGACGACGTCTGGGTGTTCATCGACGACAAGCTCGTCATCGACATCGGCGGCGTCCACTCGAAGGTCACGCAGACCATCGACCTCGACCGCCTGAGCTGGCTCCAGGACGGGCAGCAGTACTCCCTGAAGTTCTTCTTCGCGGAGCGCCACACCACCCAGTCCAACTTCCGCATCGAGACCACGATGTTCCTCAAGAACATCGCGATGCCCGCGACCGCCGGGCTCGCCGACTGATCCCCCCTGGCACGCGTCCCATCCACTGCCAGCACGAAGCGCCCGGGCGAACGTCCGGGCGTTTCATTTGCGCATGAGATCGTGCGAATGGCTCACGAAGCGGGCGATCAGCGATAGCGCCGGTACGAGCCGCGCGAGCGCGAGGAGTATCCGTCCGTCACGCCGCGCCGGTCGTAGTACGTGTAGCCCTGGCTGCTGCGGTACGAGCGGAATCGTTCATCGGACAGGTGCGGGCGGCGCGGCGCGGGCCACGCGCTCGCGGCGAGCGGATCGCATCCGTCGCGGACGTTCAGGCCCTCGTCGCGACGCGCGGACCATGCGGGGTCGGCGTTGCGATCCATGAACCCCGCCGAGGACGGGCCGTGCATCACGAGCGACCAGTCGTTGCGTTCGACGACGCTCGCGCCGTCGGCGGGCGGGGCCTCACCGAGGTAGCGGGCGGGGACGGGGCCGGCGCACGCGGTCGTAAGCAGGGCGAGCGAGGCCAGCGAGAGCAGCATCACGCCGCGCCGTGCGGAGGTTCGGATCTTGGGGCCCATGCCCAAAGTGTGCGCGGAGGCGGGGCGTGGGCCAAGGAAAACCCGCCGGAAGTCGGGCGGCTCGCCCGGGTTCTCGGACGCCAATGAGGGCGTGCCGCGGGGGCCCGGGGTGATCTCGACGAAGCGCGCCCGACAGGACTCGAACCTGTGACCTGCGGTTTCGGCTGCCCCGACGCTTTCGCGCCGGACCGGACCATCTCTTCGCCCGCCCGGCGATCACGCAGAATGCGAGAAAGCCGATCGGGCGCCGGGCGCTTCCCGCGCGAGATCGCTCGCGCGGGTGCGGGGGTATTGCCGGGGCGGCTCACCCGCTGGTCTCTACACCTTCCGTCGGCCGCGTGTCCGGAGCATTCCGGGCACGCGCCCCGCCGACGGCTCGGCTCGGGATTGCCCGTGCCACGCGAGTGGCGTGTGGGTTTCCCCGAGTTCACCCGGTTCGCATCGGGGCCTCTCGACCCCGCGCCCCTCTTGTGCGCGCGGCACGCCGCGCCGCGTCCGAAGGAAACCGCCGCTCTATCCAGCTGAGCTACGGGCGCTCAGGCGTGAGTCTAGACGCGTGGGGGCTCAGCAGCCCGCGGCCCACGTGTTGAGGAAGTGCAGGAGGTCGTCGGAGTCCCAGTCGCTGTCGCCGCCCTCGGGGGCGATGTCGGCGCCGGGCTTGCGCGCGGTGAAGTCGTTGAGGAAGGCGAGGAAGTCGGACGAATTGGGCGCTCCTCCGGAGCGGTCCCAGTCGGCGGGGCAGGTGTTGCTGACGCCCAGCGGGTTGGCGAGCGCGTTCCACAGGGCGATGTTGCGCATGCTGGTGCCCGCGTTGCCCCCGGCGGAGTTGCACCCGGCGTTGGTGTGGATGCCGATCACGACGCCCCGGGTCTGATCGAAGATCGCCGAGCCCGAGTTTCCGCCGGTGGTGTCCACGTCGTAGAGGAGCACGGCGTCGCGGTCCTCGACGAGCCTGCCGGTGTGCGTGGTCTGCGTGTAGTTCCACTCGCGGGGCGTGGGGGCGTAGGTGGTGCCGTAGCCGGCGACGCGGATCGTGTCGCCCGCCTGCCACGCGCCGGGGGGCGCGAGCGTGTACGCCTCGCCCTGGGCCTGCAACGGGGTGAGCCCGGTGTTGGAGTTGGGGAACGCGCCGAAGTAGGCCCAGTCGTTGCCATAGGAGTAGGGGACGGGCGACTGCATCGACGCGGGGTCGATGGGGTACTGATCGTCGGGATGCGGATGCACGATCACGCCCGAGGAGGTCGAGGGCGGGACGTTGAACTCGACGACGGCGTTGTCCTCCACGCAATGTCCGGCGGAGAGGAGGTCGACGTCGCCGATGATCCACGCGGTGCAGACCGCGGGCAGGAAGCGTGCGCTGCGCGGGTCGTTCGACTGCGTGCGGTTGTCGGCCGTGCCGCAGATCGAGCGCGCTTCGGGCAGGTCGAAGCCCGCGGTGGCGCCGACGATGCGGACGCGCGCGGGCGCGCCCTCGGCGTACACGCGGACGATCAGTTGGTCACCGTTGAAGTAGGCTGAGGTGTCCTGCCAGTGGCGGAGCGAGACCGCGCTGAGCGTCTGCACGGCGCCATCGCGCATGGACTCGATCGTGACGATGCTGCATCCCTGCCCGCCCTCGAGCGTGGGGAGCACCGCGTCGTCGAACGCCAGGCGGAGCCACGCGGCGTTGGGCACGTCGACGAGCGTGTCGAACACCTCGCCGGGCTCGACCCAGCCCGAGTCGATGTCGAGCGCGACGGACTCGCTGGGCAGGCCGGGAGCGGCGGGCGCCTCGGGCTGAGCGAACGCAGGAGCCGTCAGCATCGCGCATGCGGTGAGCAGCCCGGCGAGGGGGCGAACGAACGACTGGTCGAACCGGCGGGTCCGATCGAGAACGGGCATACGAACTCCCCCCACAACGGGCGGTACGGCGTCCATGCAAGGCTCCCAACGGGCAGAACGGGTTGTTTCTGGCGACAGTCACCCCCCGTCCGTGGGGGTGCGACATGGTCCCGGAAAGTATGGCATGCCGCAAGTCCGATACCAACATCAGCTCCGATAAAATCGGCCTCGACACGCGCAAGGGCTTGGGGCGCAGGGGTTCGCGTCGTGGCACGGAGTTTGGTCGCCGGTCTTTCGGCGAAGCCCGGAGAGGCACCTAGACTTGCCCCCTCGCGGGCTGTGCGCGGGGGATATCACGCGCATCACGGTCCGGGGGTCGCCCGGCAGGAGGGGTTCCGCATGGAGGCCGGCATCGTCGGGCTGCCCAACGTTGGCAAGTCGACGCTCTTCAACGCGCTGACCGCGGCGGGAGCGCTCGCGGCGAACTACCCGTTCGCGACGATCGAGCCGAACGTGGGCGTGGTGCCGATCCCGGACCCGCGGCTGGACACGATCCTGAAGTACATCTCGTCGCAGAAGATCATCCCGGCGTCGCTGCGCCTGGTGGACATTGCGGGGATCGTGCGCGGGGCGAGCGAGGGCGAGGGGCTGGGGAACAAGTTCCTGAGCCACATCCGCGAGGTCGATGCGATCGTGCAGGTGGTGCGCTGCTTCACCAAGGCGATCGGCGGCGAGGACATCACGCACGTCGAGGGCAGCGTCGATCCGATCCGCGACATCGAGACCATCGGCACCGAGCTGTGCCTGGCCGACCTGCAGACGCTCGAGTCGACGTTCTCGAAGGCGGAGCGTGCGGCGAAGGGCAAGGACCCGGAGGCGATGGCGCGCCTCGCGGCGCTGCAGAAGGTCAAGCCCGTGCTGGAGGAGGGACGCCCGGTCCGCGCGCTGGGGATCAGCGATCCCGAGGAGCAGGCGGTGCTGCGCGGGCTGGGGTTCATCACCGCGAAGCCCATGCTGTACGTGATGAACGTCGACGAGGACGATCCGAACGGCGAGGGCCCGCTGTGCCAGCGGGTGCGCGAGCACGCCAAGGGCGAGGGGACCGAGGCGGTGCCCGTGTGCGCGAAGATCGAGAGCGAGCTCGCGGAGCTGGGGCCCGAGGACAAGCAGGAGATGCTCGCGTCGATGGGCATGGACGAGCCCGCGCTCGCGAAGCTGGCCCGGGCGGCGTACCGCCTGCTGGGGCTGCAGAGCTTCTACACGGCGGGGCCGAAGGAGGTCCGCGCGTGGACGGTGCGGATCGGAGCGAAGGCGCCGCAGGCGGCTGGCGTGATCCACACGGACTTCGAGCGCGGGTTCATCCGGGCGGAGGTCTATTCCGTGGCGGACCTCGAGCAGTTCAAGAACGAGAAGGCGATCCGCGAGGCGGGGAAGATGCGGACCGAGGGCAAGGAATACGTCATGCGGGACGCGGACGTGTGCCACTTCCTGTTCAATGTGTGAGAAGGCACCAGGCACCAGGCACCAGGCATTAAGGCGAGAAGGCATCGGGTCGCGGGTCGCGGGTCAGGTGGGCTCGCCGAGGGGTTGCCCCTTCGCTTGCGCCGGCGACGCGTGGCGGAGCGTGTAGACCTTGCCGCTGGACGCGAGGCGGGCCTCGGCGTCGTTCCAATCCGGGAGTGATGTGCCGGCGTCATCGGGCCAGTGCGTGGACGACGCCTCGTCGCACCACTTCTGCAGATGGGGCATGGCCTTGCGGTGCGCGCCCGAGGTGATGAAGGCCCGCATGGACGCTTCGTCATCCCAGGACGTCAGGGTCCAGTAGGTCATGCGGCCCGTTGCGCGGACGAGCGAACGCCGACAGCCCGGCGACGAGAGGGCCTGACGCTGCGAACGGATGGCGTGCCACGCGAAGGCGGGGAGGAACCGCCACGAACGCAGGCGGAGGCGAGTGATGCTGTGGTGCATGCCCCGTGATTCGATATGAATCGCGGGATGGACGCGGGGATTCTGCTCAGTCGCGGCTCTGGAGCTTCGCGAGCAGGCGGAGGATCTCGAGGTAGAGCCAGACGACGGTGACGAGCAGCCCGTAGGCGCCGTACCACTCCATGTACCGGGGCATGCCCTGGCGCTGGCCCTCGTCGATCATCTGGAAGTTCAGGACGAGGTTGAGCGAGGCGAGCACGACGACGACGGCGCTGAAGCCGATGCCGATGGGCGAGTTGTCCCAGATGACCGAACGCATGCCGTGGAAGCCGAACAGCGAGGCGACGAAGCTGGCGAGGTAGAAGAAGCAGACGCCGGCGGTCGCGGTGATGACCACCCTGGCCGCGACGCCGCCGAGGCGGACGAGGCCCGAGGCGTACCCGACGAGCAGCATCGCGAAGATGCCGAAGGTCAGGCCGAGGGCCTGGAGGACGACGCCCTCGCCGACGCCCTTGTAATACTGGGGCACGACGTACGAGATCGCGCCGACGAGCACGCCCTGGGCGAGCGCGCCGACCGGCGAGAGGAACACGGCGGAGCGCGGGTTCATCGTGATGACGAACCCGAGGATGATCGAGCCGATGGAGCTGCCCAGCAGGAGCGGGATCATGATGCTCGGGGCGAGCGTGCCTGCGCGGAGGCCAAAGTAGACGAAGTACGCGCTCGCGGCACAGAGCCCGAGCAGGACGAAGCTGGCGAGGATGGTGCCTTGGAGGGTCATGGTCCCGGGAAGAGCGCGCGCGTGGGGCGTGTCGAGGCCTACGCCGCCGCGGGCGCCGCCCATCGCGATCTCGTCCCAGCGCTGGGGCTTCTGGAAGCCGCGGTCGAGGACGGGATTGGACATCGAGATCATTGCGTTTCCCCCCTTGATGGGTGTCATCATCCGCGGGCGGGATCGCCGGCGGGCTGTGACAGGCTATATCGGATGCGGGCCCGGCGGGTTCATCGAGCGGGGCGGTCCGGGGCCGCATAGGGTCAGAGCGTTTCGTGGGGGACTGGCGCGTGGGCGTGTGCCCGCGCGCGGGTGTCCGGTTCGGATCGAGTGACTGGCGGGGCGGCCCGGCGTCGCCCCAGTGGGAGGTGGAACATGCTGCGTCTGATGAAGGTCGGAATGCTTGCGGCGACGCTCGCCCTGCTGCCCGCGTGCGCGTCGAGCGGTGGGAAGGGCGAGGCGACGGGCACGTCGCTGGGCAAGGCGGCGGCGGCGATCGACAGCGGGCAGGGGCAGATCGATGCGGCGTTGGCGGCGCTCGGCGGCCTCAGCACCGCGAAGGGAGCGGACCTGAGCTCGCAGTTCAAGGTGTTCCAGGGCGCGCTGAACCAGCTCGCCTCGACTGCGAAGGACGTCTCGGGCAAGGCCGAGGCGATGCAGCGTGACGGACAGGCGTACTTCGCGGATTGGGATAAGGACCTGGCCGCGATCAGCGACGAGGGCGTGCGTTCGCGGAGCGAGCACCGTCGGAACGAGGTCCAGCAGGAGTTCGACGCGATCGCGAAGCGGTATCAGGAGGTTGCGGGGGAGTTCAAGCCCTTCATGGCGACGCTGCGCGACATTGAGACGGCGCTGAAGGCGGACCTGACGGCGGACGGGGTGAAGTCGCTGTCGTCGGTGATCAAGCGTGCGACGAGCGAGGGCGGGAAGGTGAAGGCGTCGCTGACGCGGCTGTCGAAGGACTTCCGCAGCCTGAGCGAGAAGCTGGCCCCGGCCGCGACCGCGGTGGGGAGCTGAGCCCGCCGACCGCCCCGAAGGGTGGATGTGATGCATGTGGGGGCGATCCCGGAGTGGGTCGCCCCTTTGCTTTTTGAGGGTGTGCGAGGTGTGTGGGGGGCAAAAACACCACCGCGGGGCCCGGTAGGAGCCCCGCGGTGCGAGTGTTGCGTTGTGTCGACGCAGAGGCCCGGCCCATTGGGCGGCAGGCCCGCGTGGATCACTCGACGAAGCAGCGATTGATCGCGATCACATCGCGGCGGGGGCGGCCTTCTTGGCGCGGCGCTTGGCGCGCTTCTTGCCCCGCTTCTTGCCGGCCTTCTTGGTGGCCTTCTTCTTGCCAGCCTTCTTGGCGGCCTTCTTCTTGCCAGCCTTCTTCTTCGAACGCTTCTTGGTGGTCTTCTTGGCGGCCTTCTTCGAGGCCTTCTTGCGAGCTTTCTTCTTGGCCATTTCCATGGTCTCCTTTGACTGGTGCGCCGCTTCGGGTGAATTGCCCGCGGCGCGGGACTCGACACAACGCGATGTCCGAAGACGCAGCGTCTATCGGAATCAAAACGGGTAGATCTTGAGCTTCACTACACCTAGATGCAAGCGCGATTCTCTCCACAAGGGGTCGGATCGCGCCGCGCATGGGGTGCTTCACGCCCGGCGCGAGCTCGGAATGACGACGTTGGAGCGTGTTGATCGCGCGATGATCCGGCGTCGGCTCGCGATCGCTGCGTCGCGGTGCTTGAAGAAGGCTTCGATCAGGAAGTGCTGGAATTCCAGTACGAATCGTGCGCGACGTATGGGCATGCTCTGCGGATGGCGTGCCGTTGGCGTCGCGCGGATGGGCCGTCGATCGGCTTCACGCGAGCGTTCGCGAGGCGAGGTCGTCAGGGGGACGAACGCGTGAGGCGCGACTCGAAAAAATTTTGTGGAAAACTCGTCGCGGGGTCCTTTCGCGCGCGTTCACGTGCGCAGGAGCGTTGATGACCGAGAACATGACGCGGTGCTCGTGACGCGTTCACCGATGGGATCGAGAACCATCTCACGCGTGATCGACTCGCTTCCCTCACGCACCTCTCGCACGATTGTGAGGCGGCGAGGATCGAGAGCGTTCGCGCGCTCGATCTTCGTCCGGAATCAGTGGTGGGGCGGAGCGCGACGCAAGGCACGGTCCACGCAAGATGCCCCGTGGATCGCCGCGCAATGGCGCACGATCGTGGCGTGTTCGTGCGCGAGCGGGAGGAACGCACGCGAACGCGCGTCCGAGAATCCGACTCGTCGGGTCCGTACCATGCGTGCCTCGCGCGGCGATCGTCGTGCGGAATGGAGGGTCGATGGCGCGGATCGAGACGACGACGCTCGCGTGCGGGATGCCCGTGCTCATCGAGCGGATCGAGGGCGTGCGTTCGGCGGCGATGACCTGGCTCGTCCCCGTCGGATCGGCGCACGATCCGATCGATCGCCTCGGCGCGAGCGCGCTGCTGGGCGAATTGCTGGGGCGCGGGGCGGGTGATCGAGACTCTCGGGCCTGGGCGGACGCGGTCGATCGCCTCGGCGTGAGCGATTCGATCGAGCACGCAACCTTCTATATGCGCCTGTCGGCATCGATGGTCGGAGAGTGTTTGGGTGAGGCCCTGCCGCTCTTCGTGGACGTCGTGCTCCGCCCGCGACTGGACGAGAGCGCGATCGAGCCGGCGAAGGACCTCGCGCAGCAATCGCTCGCGTCGCTCGCCGACGAGCCGACGGAGCGCGCGATGCTCGGCGCCCGCGCGCGGCACTTCGCGCCGCCGCTGGACCGCTCGGGGTATGGGACAGAGGAGGGCATCCACGCGTGCTCGCGCGATGGGCTCGCGTCGCACTGGTCGGGGCGGGCGCGCCCGCGGGGGAGCATCCTCGCGCTGGCGGGTGATGTGGACCCGACCGGGGTGGTGGGACGGCTCAACGAGCTGCTCGGCGGCTGGTCGGGCGGCGCGTCCGAGGCGGACATCGGGACCGAGGCGCCGCGCGGGTATGCGCACGAGGCGGACGACTCGAGCCAGGTGCAGATCGTGGTGATGCACGACGCGCCGGTCGATGCGCACCCCGACGCGATGCTCGAGCGGATCGTTTCGAGCGTGCTGTCGGGCGGGATGTCGGGGCGGCTGTTCACCGAGGTGCGCGAGAAGCGGGGGCTGTGCTATTCGGTGTCGTCGAGCTATCAGGCGGGCAAGGAGCAGGGGAGCGTGACGGGGTACGTCGGCACGACGCCCGAGCGGGCGCAGGAGTCGCTCGACGTGCTGTGGTCGGAGCTCGAGCGGATCGGGACGCCCGCGGGGCGCGTGACGCAGGAAGAGTTCGAGCGCGCGGTGGTGGGGCTCAAGAGCCGCGTGGTGTTCGCGGGCGAGTCGACGGCGGGTCGTGCGGCGGCGCTGGCGAGCGACTACCACAAGCTCGGGCGGGCCCGCTCCCTAGAGGACTGGACCCGGGAGCTCGACGAGGTGACTCTGGAGCGCGTGAACGAGTACCTCGGGCGGCGACGGATGGGACGCGTGACCATCCAGACACTCGGGCCGAAGGAGCTGAGGGCGCCCGCGGGGGTGTAGGGGCGAGCGGCGGAGATGTAGACTTCCCGTGGCGGGCGGATGGATGCGCGGTCGGGCCTTGCGGAGGGTGGCGGAGCGATGCAGCGGCTGTTTCGTCGATTCGGGGATCAGGCGCTGCTGGTGGCGATCGTCCTCGCGCTCGGGCTCGCGCTCATCTATCCCATCCTGCTGACGGTCCGCGGCGGCTTCGCGAAGGACCCCGCGACGGGCGAGGGCTGGACGCTTGAGCACCTGCGCCTGCTTTCGACGGACCCTTCGTTCTGGGGCGGGCTGCTCAATGCACTGAAGATCGCGTGCATCACGACGCTGCTCTCGATCGTGATCGCGCTGCCGCTGGCGCTGCTCGCGGCTGGGTGCCGGTTCCCGGGCAAGAAGCTGTTCGCGGCGGGGATCCTAGTGCCGCTGATCCTGCCGCCGTTCGTGGGCGCGATCGGGATGCGCGCGATCCTGGGGCGTCAGGGTGCGCTCAACGCGATCCTGGGCACGGAGTGGGACATCCTGGGCGGTCGTGCGGAGGTGCTGGGGATCGACGTGCGCCTGATCGCGATCGCGCTGGTCCAGGCGCTGCACCTCTATCCGATCATCTATCTGAACGCGGTCGCGGCGCTGGCGAACCTCGACCCCGCGCTGGGCGAGAGCGCGGAGAACCTGGGTGCGGGGCCGGTGCGGCGGTTCTTCCGGATCACGCTGCCGCTGATCCGCCCCGGGCTGTTCGCGGGCGGGACGATCGTGTTCATCTGGAGCTTTACGGAGCTCGGCACGCCGCTGATGTTCGACTTCTACCAGGTCACGCCGGTGCAGATCGTGTTCGGCTTGAAGGAGGTCGAGAATTCGGCGAGGCCGTACGCGCTGACGGTGGTGCTGCTTGCGTCGAGCGTGGTGCTGTACGTGCTGGGGAAGTTCGTCTTCGGTGGGCGGGGGTACGCGATGTACTCCAAGGCGTCGCGGGCCGCGGACGAGCGGACGCTGGGCCCGCTGGGCGGCACGCTCGCGGCGGGCGCGTTCGGGGTGGTGACACTGCTGGCGCTGGTGCCGCACATCGGGGTGGTGCTGGTGTCGCTGAGCGGGACGGGGGCGTGGTATCGCAGCGTGGTTCCGGAGTGGCTCACGCTCGAGCACTTCCACGTGGCGCTGGGTGAGCGGGACAGCCTGGGTGCGATCCGCAACAGCACGGTGCTGGCGCTGGGCGCGGTGATGGTGAACCTCGTGCTCGGGCTGGTGATCGCGTACCTGATCGTGCGGACGCGGGCGAAGGGGCGGGCGCTGCTCGACGCGCTGTGCATGCTGCCGCTGGCGGTGCCCGGGCTCGTGATGGCGTTCGGGTATGTCGCGGTGACGCTGGGCTGGCCGTTCAATCGCGCGCTGGAGATCGGGTGGGGCGGGACGGTGTGGGTGAGCATCCCCGCGTTCCTCGATGGCACGATCTTCGATCTTCAGGTGCTCGGGACGAACCCGAACCCGTTCCCGCTGCTGGTGATCGCGTATGCGGTGCGGAGGCTGCCGTACATCGTGCGATCGACGGTGGCGGGGCTGGAGCAGACGTCGGGCGAGCTTGAAGAGGCGGCGGTGAACCTGGGCGCGTCGCGCGTGACGGCGGTGCGGAAGGTGATCGTGCCCTTGATCATGGCGAACCTGATCGCGGGGAGCCTGCTGGTCTTCAGCTTCAGCATGCTGGAGGTTTCGGACAGCCTGATCCTGGCGCAGAAGCCGGAGCACTACCCGATCACGAAGGCGATCTTCGCGTTCTCGGAGCGGCTTGGCGACGGGATGTACGTCGCGAGCGCGCTGGGCGTGTGGGGCATGCTGCTGCTCGCGGTGACGCTGGTGGGGTCGTCGGTGCTGCTTGGCAAAAAGCTCGGGGCGATCTTCCGGGTGTAGCGGCGCGCCGGGTCGCGAGACGGCGCGCGATGGGAGCGAGATGGCGGTCGAGCGTGCGGACAGTTCGGACCTGGCGGGCGCACCGATGTCGGGCGGGGCGGCGCGTCCGGTGCTGGCGGTGTCGATGGGCGATCCGGGCGGGATCGGGCCCGAGGTGCTGGTCAAGGCGCTCGCGGACCCTGCGCTGCGCCGCTCGGCGAAGTTCCGTGTGCTGGGGTGCGCGAGCGTGATGCACGCCGCGGCGGAGCGCGCGGGGATCGAGCCGTTCTGGTGGACGATCCGGGCGAGCGCGGGGCTGGACGAGGCGGCGCTGGTGCACGATGTTGTGCTGGTGGATTACGAGCCGCTGCTGAACCTGCGCGACCCGATCTATCCGGCGGAGGCGAGCAAGCTGGGCGGGTCGCTGTCGTTCCAGTTCGTGGAGGACGCGATCGCGCTGGCGAAGCGTCCTGCGCACGATCCGCTGCACGCGCACGGGATCGTGACGGGCCCGATCAGCAAGGCCGCGTGGGCGCTCGCGGGGCGGGGGAAGTATCCGGGGCACACGGAGCTGTTGGCCGTGCGGTTCGGCGTGGAGCGGGTCGGGATGATGTTCGTGGGCCCGAAGCTGCGCGTGATCCTCGTGACGGCGCACGTGCCGCTCATGGACATCCGCAATGCGCTCACGATCGGGCAGGTGTACGACGCGATCGACCTTGGGCACGACGCGTGCCGGCATCTGGGGCTGGCGCGCCCGCGGATCGCGGTGTGCGGGCTCAATCCGCACGCGGGTGAGGGCGGGCTGCTGGGCGATGAGGAAGAGCGGTTGATCGCTCCGGCGATCGAGCTCGCGCAGCGTCATGGCATTGAGGTGAGCGGGCCGCACCCGGGGGACACGGTGTTCGGTGCGGCGCTCGCGGGGAAATACGACCTCGTGGTCGCGATGTACCACGACCAGGGCCTGATCCCGGTGAAGCTGCTGTTCCGGGACGAGAGCGTGAACGTGACGGTCGGGCTGCCCAGCGTGCGCACGAGCCCCGATCACGGAACCGCGTTCGACATCGCCGGTAAGAACATCGCGAGCGAGCAGAGCACGGCATCTGCGATCCGGCTCGCGGTTCGGATGTGCGAGGGCGTGCGCCGGCTCGGCGAGGCCAACGCCTAGGGCTTGGCGCACGCCGGGGACGACGCGTGCGCGCGTAGACTTCGCCCGGATTCCAGAGGATTCCGAGTCGATTCGGGAGCACGCCCACCCGGGGCGGGGAGCGATTTCGTGTCGAACGTGACGCCGGCGGCGGGGAGCGGGGCTCGGGAGCGGGGCCCGCTCGTCGAGATGCTGGCGATCGCCGCGCCGGTGGTCGTCACGATGACGAGCTACACGGTGATGGGATTCATCGACGGGCTTATGGCGTCGCGGATCGGGCCCGAGCCGGTGTACGTCGCGGCGCAGGGCAACGGGGGCCTGGCGATCTGGGTGGTGATGGCGGCGTGCTTCGGCGTGCTGACCATCGTCAACACGTTCGTCTCGCAGAACCTCGGCGCGGGGCGCCCGGAGCGCGGGAGCGCGTACGCGTGGAACGGGCTGTGGCTCGCGCTGGCGGCGGCGGTGCTGATGCTGCCCTATCTGCTCGTGCTCCCCACGATCTTCCGCGAGATGGGGCACTCGGGCGATCTCCTGCGGATGGAGCTCGAGTATGCCCGCGTGCTCGGGGCGGGCGCGTGGTTCACGCTCGCGGCACGCACGCTGGGGCACTACTTCTACGGCATCCACAAGCCCGTGGTGCCCATGATCGCGGCGCTGGTCGCGAACGTGGTGAACGTGGTCGCGAACGCGGTGCTGATCTTCGGCGAGTCGGGCCCGCCCGAGGGCACGCCGCTGGCGGGCGTGTTCCGCGGGATCGCGGCTGCGTTCGATGTTCCGGCGCTGGGCGTGCGCGGTGCGGCGATCGGAACGGTGTTCGCATCGCTGATCGAGGCGGCGATCCCGATGGCGGTGTTCCTGTCGCGTCGGATGCACGCGAGGTACGCGACGCGATCGGCATGGCGGCCCTCGCGCACGCACGTCAAGGACATCCTGCGCGTGGGCTGGCCCGGCGGGCTCATGATGGGCAACGAGGTCGTGTGCTGGGGCCTGCTGATGGCGTTCCTCCTGAGCGCGGGAGGTCGCGCCGCGGCGCGGGCCGCGGGGCTCGATGACGCCGCGATCGAGGCCGAGGGCGTGCTGCAGAACAACGTCGGATGGATCGGCCTGCGCTACATGCACACGTCGTTCATGCCGGCGGTGGGGATCTCGATCGCCGTGACGGCGATGGTCGGGAAGTGCATCGGGATGGGGCGTCCCGACCTGGCGGCGCGTCGCGCGTGGGTGGGGCTGGGCGTGACGATGGCGTACATGGGCGCGTGTGCGCTCGCGTTCGCGCTGTTCGGCCCGTGGCTCGTCGATCAGTTCATCTCGGGCGAGACGCCCCCGGAGGTGCGGGAGCGGATGATCGAGGTTGGCGCCGCGGTCATGATCGCCGCGGCGGTGTTCCAGGTGTTCGACGCGTTCGGCGTCGTGCTGAGCGGCGCGCTCCGCGGCGCGGGCGACACGGTCTGGCCCGGGGTAGTCACGTTCGTGCTCTCGTGGTCGATCATCGTCGGGATGGGCTACGCGATGATCGAGCTCGCGCCCACGCTCGGATCGATCGGCCCGTGGATCGCCGCGACGGTGTACATCATCGCGCTGGGGCTTGCGATGCTCGCGCGGTTCTTCGGCGGGAAGTGGCGCTCGATGAGCCTGGTGCGCGAGGAACCGCTGGCGGACGGGCTCGACGATCCGCGCACGGGCCCGGTGCGCGAGGGGCAGGAGGTCGCGGCGGGATTGCAGGCGAGCGCGGGCGGCACACCGGGCGGGGCCTGATAGGTCGATGTAAGGGTTTTGTGGGCTCGCCGGCGCCTTGGTTGCGACCTAGAGTTTCAATCGTTCTGAATACAGGGCGTTCTGAACACAGGGTGCACGCGGCGCGGGGCAAGGCCCGGGGCGTCGCGCAGGAGGCGTGGATGTCGAGCAACCCGCTGGACATGGTGATCGGGCTGGACCGTTCGATGGCTCGTGATACGGCGGCGGCGCAGACGCGTCTGAACGCCGGGCGGAACCTTTCGAGCGGCGGGCACCGCTGGGAGGCGATCGAGGAGTTCCGCGCGGCGGTCGCAGCGGATCCCATGAACGCCGAGGCGATGTTCCACCTGGCGTACGAGCTCGATCTCGTGGGCGAGGAGGACGAGGCGTTGGCGCTGTACGAGCGTGCGGTGGAGCATCCGCCCGCGCCTATCAATGCGCTGATCAACCTCGCGGTGATCTATGAAGACCGAGGCGAGTTCGGGCGCGCCGAGCGCTGCCTGCGCCAGGTGCTCGAGACGCAGCCGAACCATCCCCGCGCACGGCTCTACATGAAGGACGTGCAGGCGAGCCGGGAGATGGTGATCGAGGAGGAGGCCGACCGCGATGTGCTGAAGCGGAAGGCGCTGCTCGACACGCCGGTGACGGACTTCGAGCTGTCGGTGCGTGCGCGCACGTGCCTCAAGAAGATGAACATCCGCACGCTGGGCGACCTGCTCCGCATCACCGAGGCGGAGCTCATGAGCTACAAGAACTTCGGCGAGAGCAGCCTGATCGAGATTAAGAAGATGCTCGCGGCGAAGAGCCTGCGCCTCGGGCAGGGGCTCGAGGACGCGCATCGCGCGGCCCGTCGCCAGATGCTCGAGCAGCTCAAGGGCAGCGGGCGCGAGGCGATGCTGGGCAAGCCCGTCTCGGACCTGCAGCTCTCGGTGCGGGCGCGCAAGGCGCTCCAGATGCTCAACATCAACACGCTGGGCGATCTGGCGGCGCGGACCGAGGCGGAGCTCATGGGCGTCAAGAACTTCGGTCAGACCTCGCTCGATGAGGTCAAGCTGAAGCTTGCCGAGCACGGGCTCGGGCTGCGCACGCTGGACAACTAGTTCCGGGGCTTCCGACTTTCAGGGTCGGGGCGGCACTCAGATCGGAACGGCTTTCAGGTTCAAACGAACGCGGGCGGTGCTTACCTCGTGTCGGGCTCGTCCGCGTTTTCGTGCGCGTCGTTCGGATCGTCGGGGCTTGGGGTGGGGGCGGTCGCCTCGTCCACGACGCCCGCGTCGCGCTCGCCGCTGGTGCGGAAGCCCGCGCGGGCCTTGGTGTATGCCTCGGGGCTGACGCGCAGGTCGGGCATGACGCCTTGTTGGTGCTGCGCGTGCAGGTGCTTGAGGAACGGCACGCACCACTGGCACCCCGTGCCCGCGCCCAAGCACTCGGAGATGAGCGACGCCACGGGCGGGTCCTCACGCGCGAGGTACGCGCGGATCTTCCGCAGCGAGACGTGGAAGCACAGGCACACCTGGTCGTCGGGGTCCACGGCGGATCGTAGTGCCGTATGGGCTGGATCGTCGCGCGACGATCATTACACTCGTTGCATGCCCGAGCATGACCCCGCATCGAGCGAGAGCGTGCAAGCCGCCGCATCGCCCGCGGCTCATGCGGGGCGACCATCCGCGCAGCGTCTGGCGAAGATCGGCGCGCAGGTCTCGAGGGTCGCGACCCTGGTGTTCTGCGTCGCGGTCATCCTCGGCAATGTCGGTTCGCGACAGCGGGATCGGACCGAGCCGACGATAACGATCAATGGTCGGCGGGTCGAGAACGCCGAAGAGGCCGTTGCGGAGATCGCCCGTTCGGTTCGGGATAGCGCGTCGAACGAAGCCACCTCCAGTTCGAGCGGGGGCGCGGGCCTCGTCGTGACATGGTCGGTCGAGGAAACGCCCGCGCGGCGGGCGAGCTGGTGGATGTTCTGGGTGGGATTCGGGCTCTCGGCGCTGGGCTTCGTGCTGGGTGGGCTCGCGTGGTTCCAGGGCGAACGCGGGGTGCGGACCTATCGCACGTTGTTCCCAATGTTCCCGATCGGGATCGGATTCCTTGTGCTGTATTTGTTGGAGATCCTGCCGGGGTCGTAAGCATGGCGGGATCGCGCCGTTCACGGTCCATTCTCTTGTGCGACGAAGTCCGCGTTGCTAATATCCGGGCTGATGACCGCCTCGGCCTGAGCCATTTCGGAAGCCCTTCTCACGATCCCCGGCACGCTTGTTGCGCCGGGCGAACGTGCAACCGGCCCATTCGAGCCATCCGCTCGCGCGGCTCGGTTGCGATGTCGCTCCTTGGCTCAGGACCGCGTCGACTTCGCGTCGAGCGGTGATCCGGCGTGCCGCTCAAAGCGCACGGCCGGAGTCCCGGACAGGAATCTTCACATGCCCAAGTGGTCCTCCCGCCCCGATTCGGGCGGCTTCTCCTGCGTGCGCTGCCGCACGCCCGTCCCCGCGCAGGCGCCGGGGACGAACCACCGCAACCACTGCCCCGCGTGCCTGTGGTCGCGGCACGTTGACGATCGCATCGGCGATCGGCGTTCGCCTTGCGCGGGCCCGATGGAGCCGATCGCGATGGCCGCGCGCGATGACGGCGAGTGGTGCATCATCCATCGGTGCACGCAGTGCGGTCAGTTGCGCACGAACCGCATCGCGGGCGACGACGACGAGCGATCGCTGCTCAGGCTCGCGATCCGCCCGCTGGCGTTCCCGGCGTTCCCGCTCGATTCGTTCCGGGGGTCGGGCGGATGAGTGCGTGGCGCGCGAGGCTGGGGTTCAGGCGTTCAGGTGGTCGAGGATCTCGAGCACGCCCGCGGTCTCCTCGTGGGCCGCCACGTAGTCGGCGTGGGGCTTGAGGTTCTCGTCGGCGTTGGCGGGGCAGGCGAAGAACGCGACGCGCTCGCGGATGGCGAGGTCGCTCATGGTGTCGCCGACGCCCGCGAGGCGATCGCGCGTCAGGCCCGTGCGCGCCATGAGGCGATCGAGCCCGGTCGCCTTGGAGACGAAGTCCAGCTCGACGTTGATGCACGTCCAGGTCATGCCCACGCGGAGGGGCCAGCCCTCGCGCGCGATGCGATCCCGGATCTCGGGCAGGATCGACGCGCGGAGCACGTCCGGGCCGCGCGGGTGGAACACCGTGACCGCCGCGGCCTTGCCCACCTCGAAGAACACGCCCTCGCCGCCCCAGCGCTCCGCGATCCATTCCTGCACCTGCGCGATGAGTCGGAGGTGCTCGCGGGTGATGCGAGGGTCCCTCTCGAAGGTGTAGTGTGCGAGGTCGAGGAGCCACACGCCGCCCTCGCACACGATCGGCAGGTGGAACGCGCCCACCGCGCGCCCGACCGCCTCGGCGAACGGGAGCGGGCGCCCCGTGCAGAGGGTCAGGGGCGGGACTTCGCCCGCCTTGGCGCGCTCGTTCCACACCGCGACGTGCGCGAGGCGGGGCATATCGGTGGGGCGGGGCAGCTCGGGGGAGAGGCAGCCGTCCACGTCGCAGACGATCGCGTCGAAGCGGTGGTGGGGCGTGGTGGGCATCGCGGCGAGCGTAGCCCGAAGCCCGTGCGGGGGTTCGCACCGCGGGGGCGCACTAAACTCGGGCATGCCCGAACTGCTGTACCAGACCGCCGGCGAGAGCCACGGCCCCGCGCTTGTCATCATGGTGACCGGCATGCCCGCGGGCGTGCCGATCGATCACGAGTTCATCAACAGCGAGCTGCGCCGGCGCCAGGGCGGGTACGGGCGCGGGGGCAGGCAGAAGATCGAGCGGGACGAGGTCGAGTTCTTGACGGGCGTGCGTCTGGGGAAGACGATCGGCGCGCCGATCGCGATGCGCATCCCCAACCGCGACTCGCGCCTCGACGACCTGCAGAGGACGCCGCCGGTGTATCGCCCGCGCCCCGGGCACGCGGACCTCGCGGGCAGCATCAAGTGGCTGACGACGGACTGCCGCGAGACGCTGGAGCGCGCGAGCGCGCGGGAGACGGCGTCGCGCGTCGCGGCGGGGGCGCTGTCGCGGTGTCTGCTGAAGGAGTTCGGGATCGAGGCGTTCGGCTTTGTGCGCTCGATCCTTGACGCGGAGACGCCCGCGGACGTGACCGAGGCGAACTGGCGCGAGATGCGCACGCTCCGCGACGCGAGCGAGACCTACTGCCCCGACGCAAGGGTGACCGAGCGTCAGTGCGAAATCATCCGCCAGGCGAAGATCGACAAGGACACCGTGGGCGGGCTCGTCGAGACGCACGTGTTCGGGTGCCCGCCCGGGCTGGGCTCGTGCATGGACTGGTCGCTGAAGCTCGACGCGCGCCTCGCGTACGCGGTGATGGGCGTGCAGGCGATGAAGAGCGTGGAGATCGGGCTGGGCAAGGGCGTGGCGGGCCTGCCCGGGTCGAAGGTGCACGATCCGATCGCGTACGACGTGAACAAGTGGAACACGCCCAACCTGGGCTTCACGCGCCCGAGCAACAACGCGGGCGGGACCGAGGGCGGCATGACCAACGGCATGCCCGTGGTCGTGCGTGCGGCGATGAAGCCGATCGCGACGCTGCTGCGCGGCATGCCGAGCGTGGACCTGAACTCCAAGCAAGCGGAGCACAGCGCGTACGAACGGTCGGACGTGTGCGCGGTGTCGGCGGCGAGCGTGGTGCTGGAGAACGTCGCGGCGTTCGAGGTGGCGCGGGTGCTGCGGGAGAAGTTCGGGGGCGACTCGCTGCGGGAGATGAAGGAGAACTACGAGCGGTTCATGGATCTGGCTCGGAGCCTGCCGCTGGAACCGCCGATCGCGACGATCGCGTAAATTAGGGCATGGCGCGAGGTGGCATCGGAACGCGACGCCGAAGGACGCGAGTGCGGCCACTATTCCTCTTCGGCATCGTGAGCGTTCTGCTCGCGTCTGCCTCGATCTGGATCTATGCCGAATTGACCTCAAACCCGAGTTCAAGGCCGCAAACGGGCATGTTTATAGAGCGCTATGTGTTCCCTATCGGCTGGAATGGGTGCAGGTGTGATGACTGCAGGGGGAGTTTCGGCTGGAGGACGCCGCTCGATCGATTCCGCGGGCTGTCCTGGTACCACGGCTGGGTTTCGGGCGTCATGCTCGTCGCCGCGGGGATCTCTCTCGGGGTTGACCAACTTCGGCAGCGTCGACGACTGCGCTTGCGTCGTTGCGTCGCCTGCGGTTACCCACTGGCAGGACTGTCCGGCGACGTGTGCCCCGAGTGTGGCGAGCGGTTTCATACGTTGTGAATCCGCACAACGTGCGGCTAGCATCCCGACATGGGCATGCTTGACTCACTCCTTGGAAAGCTTGATGCAACACTGGGCGACGCAGATGCGCGTGAGGTGAGATCGGCGGCCCGGCGTGGCGACACGCCGATCCTTGAGTCGAACATCGACGGCACAACAGAGTGGAGCTATCGAGCGTTCTACGCGGAGCTCGCCGCGCGTGCGCGTCCGGGGCGTCCGGCCTGGCTCGATGGGTGGAGCGGGCACAGCCCACAATCCGCGGCGGCCCACCTCGTCTCGGGGATCAACCATATCCATCTTGCGTGGGAGGCGCGTGGATTCGAGTGGGTTCCGAAGAACCACGGTGAGTTTCAGCGACTCCTTCGCCTCGCGGAGGCATCGCTGCGGCAGGCTGCGCGCCTCGCACCGAGCGACCCGACGCCGCACGCGTGGCTTGCCCGAACCGCGTATGGCCTGTCACAGGGTGCGGACGCGGTCGAAGCGCACGCCCGCGAGGCGCTTGCACGCGACCCGCACAATCGGCTCGCCCATTCGAATGCGGTGCAGGGGCTCGCTTCGAAGTGGGGCGGTCGCGACGAGCGGATGTGGGACTTTGTGAAAGCGTCGATGAAGCGGGCGCCCGAGGGCGCTCTCTCATGCGCCTCGGTGGTCGAGGCGATGCTCGAGCTTGGCGCGACGGCCGAGCGGCAGCGCAAGGTGCCGGACCTGCGCGACTTCATGAAGCAGGACGGTGTTCGGAGCGCCGTGGTCCAAGCGGGCGAGCGTTTCTACTCCGGCGTGCCGAAGGGGTCGATCTACGACCAGACCTTCATCCACGGGTACTTCGCCCTAGGTGGCGACCTGGCGGGAGTGCGCGAACTCGCGTCCAAAGCACTCGCGCTCATGGGTGATCGGGTCGTTGAGTACCCGTGGTTCTACTTCGGATCGCCCGTGCGTGTCGCCCGCTCAGTTCGATCCAAGTACTTTTGACATTTCGAGGTGGCCTGCGAAGTGCGATCGTTTGCGTGCGCAGCGCTCACCCGCCGTTCTCCTTCCACGCCTTGATGATCGCGTCCTCCTGGTCCTGCGTGGGCAGCGGGGGCACGAGGCGCTCCTGCATGTCCGCCGGGTAGTTCTTGAGCCAGTCCATCGTTGCGCGGGCCGTGTCGGACACCGGGCGGAACGTAAGCCCCGCGGCGATCGCCTTCTTGACGTTGATGCGATGGAACCCTGCGGTCTCGCCCTCGGGCGGGATCCAGATCGGGAAGCGCGACGGGTCGAGCCCCTGCTCGCCCAGGAATTCCGCAGGAATCCACGCGGGCGAGGCGTTCGCGCCAAGGCCCTCGTTGCAGCCCGCGATCATGTCGATCATGGTCATCCCGCCCGCCGGGCCCGTCGCGTTGAACACGCCGCGGGCGCGGTCTTCGAGCAGCTTGACGAGGAACTCGGCGAGGTCGCGCACGTCGATGATCTGCACGGGATCGTTGGGCGTTCCGGGCACGACCATCGCGCCGCCGCGGGCGACGCGGGCGGGCCAGTAGATCCATCGGCGTGAGGTGTCGCGCGGGCCCACGATGTATCCGGGGCGGACGTTGATCGCGCGCCCGGGCAGCGCTGCTTCCGCGGCGGATTCGCACGCGGCCTTGGCGGGCCCGTAGCGCGAGAAGTCATCGCCGAACTCTTCGCGTTCGGGCTCGTCGAGCGTGCCGACGGGTGCGGATTCGTCCATGCCGATGATGTCGTTCTGCGCGAAGGCCGAGATCGACGACACGAAGAGGTATCGCTCGACGTTTGGCGCGAGCAGCTTCGCGGACGCCGCGACGATGCGGGGCCAGTAGCCCGAGGTATCGATCACGCCGTCCCACTTGCGTCCTTCGAGCTGCGTCAGGCCAACGGGCGCATCCGGATCGGGATCGGGCTTGCCCGCGTCGGCGGAGAGGCTCGGATCGCGATTGCCGTAGAGGACCTCGACGCCCTCGGGCACGACGGAGTCGAAGCCAGCGTCCTTGCGGCGTTCTTCGGTGCGTCCGCGATTGAAGATGGTGACGGAGTGCCCGCGTGCGAGGGCGGCGCTAATGCAGTGCGGCCCGAGGAATCCCGTGCCGCCGAGGATGAGCACGCGCATCGGCGCGCGTCGCGCACGCGTTCCCGCGAGTGAAGCGGTCCCGGAAAGCGCCGCGAGCGAACCGGCGGCGAGCGAGGCGTGCAGGAACTGGCGACGCGTGTGCATATCGGCCCCTCCGAGTGCGCCGTCAAGCGCTCGGCACACACATACCGGTCCGAGATGGAAAAGGTTGCGAAGGTGCGGAGGGCTCCGTGATGATGTCAGGGTGCGGATGGTGCATCTTCTCTGCGTGCGGCGGGTATGTTGATCCCGAGCGGAGGGCGTGGGGTGTCTCAGCACGCGCGGGGATCCGAAGGAGTGGAGCAATCAACCGCGCGCACGGCGCACGGTTGGCGATCGTTCGTGGACCTGCGTCCGGGCGAGGGCGTCTCGCTGATCGCGAGCGGGCTGTACTTCTTCCTCGTGCTGGGGAGTTACTACACGCTGCGTCCGGTGCGCGAGGCGGTGGGCATCGAGCGCGGGTACGACAACCTGCCCTGGCTCATGACCGCGACGCTCGGCGCGATGCTGCTGGTGAATCCGCTGTTCGCGTGGCTGGTGTCGCGCGTGCCGCGCCGGGTGTTCATCCCCGCGACGCACCGGTTTTTCGCGACGAACGTCGTGCTGATGGGCGGCATGTTCCTGCTGCTCGACGATCATGCCCGCGTGTGGCTGGGCTATGTGTTCTACGTCTGGCTCAGCGTGTTCAACCTGTTCGTCATCAGCCTGTTCTGGGCGTTCATGACCGACGCGTGGGGACGCGAGGCGGGCGGACGCCTGTTCGGTGCGATCGGCGTGGGCGGCACGCTCGGCGCGATGGCGGGGGCCGCGTTCACGCAGCACCTCGCGCGGGACCTGCATACGGGTGTGCTCATGCTCGCGAGCGCGGTGCTGCTCGAGTGCGGCGTGTGGGCGATGCGATGGGTCGCGCGTGCCCGTGGATCGATCATTACAAGCAGTGCACGTTCCGAGCGCGAGCCCGGGCCGGGCATGCTCGCGGGATTGCGCCTCGTCGTGACGTCGCGTTATTTCGCGCTCATCTGTTTGTACATGCTCGTGTTCACCACGACGCAGACGTTCGTGTACCTCGAGCAGGGACGCATCGTCGAGGCGGCGTACCCCGATCGCGCCGCACGCACCGCCGCGTTCGCATCGCTCGACTTCTGGACCAACACGCTCACGCTGCTCGTGCAGCTCTTCCTGACCGGGCGCCTCATCCGCTGGCTGGGCATCGGGGGCACGTTGTGCATCATGCCCGCGGTCACGCTGCTGGGGTTCGTCGCGCTCTGGCTCGTCGGTTCGCGGGGCGAGGGCGCAGGGAGCGGCGAGGTCACACGCACGGTGTTCCTGACGCTGTTCGTGTTCCAGGTCGTGCGGCGTTCATCGCAGTACGCCGTGGCGCGCCCGACGCGGGAGCTGCTCTTTACGGGGGTGAGCCCGGACGCGCGGTACAAGGCCAAGACGGCGATCGACACGTTCGTGTATCGGGCGGGTGACATGATGGGGGCGTGGCTGCCGGGCGTGCTCGGGCTCGCGGGCGGGGCCCTGGGCATGGTCGCGGGTGGGCTGTGCCTAGGGTGGATGGGCGTCGCGGGGGGGGTGGGGGCGATGCGGAAGCGGCTTGATTCAGGACGTAATATCTGATTTGACAGATATTTACGAGTACGTGCTCCGGATTCGCTCGCGGAGCATCGGTGGGGGAGGGCTGCCCGGCAGCATCGGGCCTTGTCCCGCCCGGTTGCGGGGCTAGCATCTCTGCCCTGCGCTTCGCCTTTCCGGCGGGGCGGGGGACGTCCCGCGGGTGTCCGCGGAACGACATCCAGGTGAACCGTTGGAACCACACGCTCGGCCGCTTCCTTGGCCGGGGCGGACGGGGCTTCGGCCCCCGGGCGTGTGGGAGGTGGAGACCCGATGGCCAAAAAAGAAGTCACTCACGTCTTCAAGCTGATGGCGCCGGGCGGTTCGGCAACGCCCGCCCCGCCCCTCGGCCCCGTGCTCGGCTCCAAGGGTGTCAACCCGGGCCAGTTCATCCAGCAGTTCAATGCGGCGACGGCCCAGTTCAAGGGCCGCGTCGTGGGCTGCATCGTGACGGCGTACTCGGACCGCTCGTTCACGTTCGAGGTCAAGAGCTCTCCCGCGAGCGTGCTCATCAAGGACGCGCTGAAGCTGGAGAAGGGCTCGGGCGAGCCGAACAAGAACAAGGTCGGGAAGCTCACGCGTGCGCAGGTCGAGGCGATCGCGAAGGAGAAGCTCGCGGATATGAACGCGGGCTCTCTGGATGCGGCGTGCCGGATCATCGAGGGAACCGCCCGTTCGATGGGCGTGACGGTGGAGGCCTGACATGGCGAAGCTGAGCAAGCGCGTGCGGGCCAACGAGGGGCTGACGCCGAAGGAGGCGATGGAGATCCCCCAGGCCGTCGCGGCGATCAAGCAGTTCAAGGCGCCGAAGTTTGATCAGTCGGTGGACGTGTGCTTCTGGCTGGGGATCGACACGGCGCAGGCCGACCAGGCGCTGCGCGGGAGCGTGTCCCTGCCCAAGGGCATCGGCAAGACCAAGCGCGTGATCGCGTTCTGCCCGGCCGACTTTGTCGGCGCGGCGAAGGAGGCGGGCGCGATCGAGGCGGGCGGTGAGGACCTGGTCGCCAAGATCGAGGGCGGCTGGATGGACTTCGACGTCGCGATCTCGACGCCCGACATGATGCGCGTGATCGCCAAGCTGGGCCGCGTGCTGGGCCCCAAGGGTCTGATGCCCGCGCCCAAGGCGGGCACCGTGACGCCCAAGATCGCCGAGGCGGTCAAGGAGTACGCCGCGGGCAAGGTCGAGTACCGCGCGGACAAGTCGGGCAACGTGCATGCGGTCATCGGGAAGATGAGCTTCCCCGACGCGGACCTCGCGGCGAACCTGCAGCACTTCATCGAGACGATCGAGCGTGTGAAGCCCTCGTCGGTCAAGGGCCAGTACATCAAGAAGATCACCATCAGCGGGAGCATGACGCCCGGCGTGCAGATCAAGTACGCCCAGGCGGTCGTGGTCTGAAGATCGCGGGAGGCGCAGCATGTCCAAGGTCATGAAGGGCATGATCATCAACGAGTATCGCGCCCGCCTCGGCGAGCACGAGGACGCGATGCTGATCAGCATCCGTGGTGTCAGCGGCATCGACACCACCGCCCTCCGCACGGGGCTGGCGAAGAAGGGGATCCGCATCTCCGTGGTGCGCAACGCCCTCTTCCGCCCCGCCTTCGAGGGCACCAAGCTCGAGAAGCTCCATGAGCTGATGGTCGGGCAGAACGCCATCGCCTTCGGCGGTGAGTCTGTCGTGAACGTCGCGCGTGAGATCGTCGAGCTCGTCCAGAAGTATCCGGGCATCGAGCTCAAGGGCGCGGTGCTCGACGGCGAGCTCTTCTCGGGCGAGGAGGGCGTCAAGCGCCTCAGCAAGTTCCCGACCCGCGACGAGGCGATCGCGCAGGACGTGGCCCTCATCCTGGGTCCCGCCCGCAAGCTCATGGCGGCGGTCAAGGGCCCCGGCTCGACGATCGCCGGCATCATCAAGACGATCGAGGACAAGCTGGAGAAGGGCGAGGCGATCGCCAAGGTGGGCTAAGACGAACGACGCGCGGGCCCGTGCCGCGTGTGGGATGGAAAACAACTTCAATCCGACTGGCCCAAGGCCCGCCTCGCGCGGGCGGGTGAAAGCGCCGGGATTGTCCCGGCCCCTCTCGGGTGGGTGTGACGCGGCGGATTCAACGACGCCGCGGTGGTGTGGAAGGGTGGATGCACATGTCCGAGACCAAGACCTTTGACGCGAAGATCACGAAACTCGGCGACGAGCTGGCCGGCCTGACCCTGAAGGAGGCGGTCGACCTCGGCGAGTACATGAAGGAAACCTACGGCATCGAGGCCGCGGCTGGTGGCGCGGTGGTGATGGCGGGTCCGGCGGCGGGCGGGGGCGGCGCTGCGGCTCCGGTCGAGCAGACCGAGTTCGACGTCATCCTGAAGAACCCCGGCGGGAACAAGATCCCGGTCATCAAGGTCGTCCGCGAGGCGAC
Source organism: Phycisphaerales bacterium (assembly GCA_034004365.1). Classification (GTDB taxonomy): domain Bacteria; phylum Planctomycetota; class Phycisphaerae; order Phycisphaerales; family UBA1924; genus JAVEWV01. Next base: position 240,776 of record JAVEWV010000002.1, on the reverse strand, counting down.
GGGCCTGGGCCTCAAGGAGGCGAAGGACCTGGTCGACGGCGCTCCCAAGGCGGTCAAGACCGCGCTGGGCAAGGAAGACGCCGAGAAGCTCGTCGCGGCCCTCAAGGAGGCCGGCGCCGAGGCCGAGCTCAAGTAATCCGGGCGTCGATATCCCGTTTCGTGCCTTCCGGCATGGAGACGGGTGGGACCGCCCCGCAGGCAGACAAGGGGCCCGTCCGACGAGGGCGGGCCCTTTTTGCACCTTCGTGCTGACTTATCCCCAAAACAGGGTAAATCGAACAGAATCTTTGTGTTTGGCTCATCCCCGATGGTCCGCGAAGTCTGCGCGGTCTACACTAAGGGGTTCGGCACAGGGCGTATGCGGGGCATCTTTGCGACGGGGCGGCGACCGATCGGCACGGAATGCACGTTTGGGCGGCGGAGAGTCGGAGCGCGCGAACGCTGCGAGGCGTGGCGCGCGGGGCGGCATCGTTGACAGTTGATTTCAGCGTCGGGGCAGGCCGCGAACGGTTTCGATCGGCGGCGTGCCCATCGCGTCAAGGGACGAGAGGTACTTGATGTCGGCGATCAGCGTGCGCGAGTTTGCGAAGCGTGGTGATGCGGGCTCGGTTCCCAATCTCACGGAGGTGCAGAGCGCCGGATACGAGCGCTTCCTGCAGCTTGACAAGACCTCAGAGACGCGCGACCCGAACTTCGGGCTCGAGGCGCTCATGCGCGAGGTCCTCCCGATCGAGAGCTACGACGGGACGATGAAGCTCGAGTACATCAAGTACGACCTCGAGCAGCCTCGCTATACCCCGGACGAATGCCGCGAGCTGCGCCTGACCTATGGGCTGCCGTTCCGCGTGACGGTGCGTCTGCGTCGCGAGACGCACGGCGACCTGCCCGAGGAGGACATCTACCTCGGCGAGTTCCCGGTGATGATGGGCGGCGGCGAGTTCATCGTGAATGGCGCCGAGCGCGTCATCGTGAGCCAGCTCCACCGCTCGCCCGGCGTGGACTTCTCGATCCTGACGAGCGAGGGCGACCGCCCGCTGCACTCGGCCCGCATCATCCCCGAGCGCGGCTCGTGGATCGAGCTGGAGGTGACGAAGAAGGACGTGCTGGCGATGCGGATCGACCAGTCGACCAAGCTCGCCGCCACCACGTTCCTGCGCTGCCTCGATGAGAGCGTCGCCTCGACCGAGGCGATCATCTCGCTGTTCTACGAGGTCAGCGACATCAAGGCGACCGACATCCGCCCTGAGCACTGGGCCGCGGAGAGCATCATCGACACGGACACGGGCGAGGAACTCGTGCACGTCGGTCGACAGATCGGCGAGGAGGGCGCGGCGGCGATCGCGGCGAGCAGCCTGAAGAAGGTGCGCGTCGTGCAGAACCCGTCGGACACGCTCATCCTCAACACGGTCGCCGAGGAGAAGCTCGAGCAGTTCGAGAACGCCCCGAGCGACCACGAGCGGGCGCTCGTGAAGCTGTACACCAAGCTCCGCCCGGGCAACCCGCCGCAGGTGGAGAAGGCTCGGCAGCTCTTCTACGAGAAGTTCTACGACGACACGCGTTACCGCCTGGGGCGCGTGGGTCGGTTCCGCATCAACCGCAAGTTCGGGCTGAGCACGCCCGAGGACCTGATGTTCATCACGTCGGAGGACTTCCTCCGCGTGATTCAGTACGTGCTGGACCTGCGCTCGAACCGCTCGGACCCCGAGACGGGGATGCCCGTGGCCGAAGTGGACGACATCGACCATCTGGGCAACCGGCGTCTGCGCACGCTCGATGAGCTGGCGGTCGAGGAGCTCCGCAAGGGCTTCCTGAAGCTGAAGCGCACGGTGCAGGAGCGCATGAGCGTCAAGGAACCCGACGAGGTCACGAAGATCGCCGACCTGGTGAACAGCAAGAGCATCTCGAGCGCGATCGACTTCTTCTTCGGTCGCAGCGAGCTGTCGCAGGTCGTGGACCAGACGAACCCGCTGTCGTCGCTCGTGCACGAGCGGCGGCTGTCGGCGCTGGGCCCGGGCGGCCTGAATCGCAAGCGTGCGGGCTTCGAGGTCCGCGACGTGCACATCTCGCACTACGGACGTATCTGCCCGATCGAGACGCCCGAAGGCACGAACATCGGTCTCATCGCGTCGCTGGGCATCTTCGCGACGATCGATGAGTACGGTTTTATCCGTACGCCGTACCGCGAGGTCAAGGGCGGCAAGCTCACGGGCAAGGTGCTGAACCTGCGCGCCGATGAGGAGATGCGCTCGGTGCTCGCGCCAGCGGACGCGATCAACCACGACGGCACGCTCAAGGATGGGGCCGTGCTGGCCCGCGTCTCGGGCGAGCTGGCCGAGGTCGGGTCGACGATGATCGATTACATCGACATCTCGCCGCGCCAGATCGTGGGCATCTCGGCGGCGCTCATCCCGTTCCTCGAGCACGACGACGCGAACCGCGCGCTCATGGGCTCGAACATGCAGCGCCAGGCGGTGCCGCTGATCAAGGTGGATCCGCCCCGCGTCGCGACGGGCATGGAGAAGCACGTCGGGATGAACTCGGGCATGGTGATCCGCGCGAAGAACGGCGGGACGATCACGTCCTGCGACGCGCAGCGGATCATCATCGACAACTCCGACGAGTACGTTCTGCGGAAGTTCGCGGGCCTGAACGAGCGGACGTGCCTGAACCAGCGTCCGGTGGTGCGCAAGGGCCAGAAGGTGAAGAAGGGCGACGTGATCGCCGACGGTGCGAGCACGCGCATGGGCGAGCTCGCGCTGGGCAAGAACGCGCTGGTCGCGTTCAACACCTTCGACGGGTACAACTTCGAGGACGCGATCGTCATCAACGAGCGTCTGGTGAAGGACGACGTGTTCACGTCGATCCACATCGACGCGTTCGATGTTGAGATCCGCGAGACCAAGCTGGGTCGCGAGGAGTTCACGCGAGACATCCCGAACGTCTCCGAGAAGATGCTCCGGAACCTCGACGAGAACGGCATCATCCGGATCGGCGCGCGGGTGGGCCCGGGCGACATCCTCGTCGGCAAGGTCAGTCCCAAGAGCAAGACCGAGCTGACGCCCGAAGAGAAGCTCCTGCACGCGATCTTCGGACGCGCGGGCGAGGACGTGAAGAACGATTCGCTCGAGGTCCCCGCGGGCGTCGAGGGTGTGGTGATCGGCGCGAAGAAGTTCAGCCGCCGCATGCACATGAACGAGTCGCAGAAGAAGGAGCTGAAGCGCCAGATCGACGAGTACGAGAAGGCGCAGGACGACGAGGCGATCAAGCTCTTCCGCGAGATGGTGGGCATGGTCAACGACGTCGTCGGGACTGAGATGGTCGACCCGATGACGCGTCAGAAGGTCGGCGCCAGCGACATCCGCGAGGTCATCCTCGAGCAGATCAAGACCTTCGACCAGAAGTGGATCAAGGGCTCGAAGGAAGCGCGCGACGAGGCGATCAAGGTGCACGCCGCGTTCTGGCCCCGCATCATCGCGGTCGAGGCTGAGAAGCAGCGCAAGGTCGCGCACATGAAGCGCGGCGACGAGCTGCCCACGGGCGTGCTCGAGATGGTGAAGGTGTACATCGCAACGAAGCGCCACCTCTCGGTGGGCGACAAGATGGCGGGTCGGCACGGCAACAAGGGCGTGATCGCCCGCATCGTGCCCGAGGAAGAGATGCCGTTCATGGAGGACGGCACGCCGGTCGACGTCATGCTCAATCCGCTCGGCGTGCCGAGCCGAATGAACGTCGGTCAGATCCTCGAGACGCACCTCGGCTGGGCGGCAAAGGTGCTGGGCTTCCAGGCGGTGACCCCGGTGTTCGACGGTGCGACGGAGGACGAGATCCACGCCGCGATCGGCGAGGCGAACGATCACGTCGCACGGCGCATGCGTCAGCACGAGTCGGGCGAGGAGCTGCTCGCGGCGCGGGAGTTCGCGGCGAGGATGCCCAAGGGCGGCAAGATCCAGCTCTTCGACGGTCGCACGGGCGAGCCGTTCAAGCAGCGGACGACGGTGGGCTTCATGTACCTGCTGAAGCTGCACCACCTCGTGGACGACAAGATCCACGCTCGTGCGACGGGCCCGTACTCGCTCATCACCCAGCAGCCGCTGGGCGGCAAGGCGCGGACGGGTGGTCAGCGCTTCGGCGAGATGGAGGTGTGGGCGCTCGAGGCGTACGGCGCCGCGTACATCCTTCAGGAGCTCCTGACGGTCAAGAGCGACGACGTCGAGGGGCGCACGAAGATCTACGAGAGCATGGTCAAGGGCCAGAACAAGCTCGAGGCGGGCATGCCCGTGGCGTTCGACGTGCTGTGCAACGAGCTGCGCGGGCTCGGGCTCAACATCGCGATGGAGAAGAAGCAGCTGGAGGGCGGGAGCCTGCTCTGATCGCGTCACGCGGTCCTGCGGCGGTTCCCGGTGGCATCGATTCAACGCACTCTTCGGGAGTAGCGATCCATGGCTGAGATGGTGTTCGATCGCGTCAATGACTTCACCAGCATCAAGATCACGCTGGCGTCGCCCAACGACATCCGCTCGTGGTCCTATGGCGAGGTGAAGAAGCCCGAGACGATCAACTACCGCACCTACCGTCCCGAGAAGGACGGGCTCTTCTGCGAGCGCATCTTCGGGCCCGAGCGCGACTACGAGTGCGCCTGCGGCAAGTACCGCGGCACGAAGTACAAGGGCATCATCTGCGATCGCTGCGGCGTGAAGGTGACGCACTCGCGCGTTCGTCGCAAGCGCATGGGGCACATCAACCTCGCCGCGCCCGTGGTGCACATCTGGTTCTTCAAGGCGATTCCCAGCCGCCTGGGCACGCTGCTGGACATGAAGGTCAGCGACCTCGAGAAGGTCATCTACTACCAGGACTACGTCGTCGTCGATCCGGGCGACACCGAGCTGAAGTTCAAGCAGGTCCTCACCGAGGACGAGCACCGCGAGGCGCAGAACAAGTACGGCAACGCGTTCCGCGCGTACATGGGCGCCGACGCGGCGCGCGAGCTCATCTCGCGCCTCGATCTGGATGCGGAGGCCGAGATCCTCCGCACGGGCCTGCGCGAGACCCGCAGCAAGCAGAAGATCAAGGACTACGCGAAGCGCCTCAAGATGATCGAGAGCATCCGGGGCAGCGAGAATGATCCGTCCTGGCTCGTGATGGACGTCGTGCCCGTCATCCCGCCCGACCTGCGCCCGCTCGTCCTGCTCGAGAGCGGCAACTTCGCGACCAGCGACCTCAACGACCTCTACCGGCGCATCATCAACCGCAACAACCGCCTCAAGAAGCTGATGGACCTCAACGCGCCGGACGTCATCATCCGCAACGAGAAGCGCATGCTCCAGCAGGCCGTGGACGCGCTGTTCGACAACGGGCGGTGCCGGCGTCCGGTGCTCGGGTCGAGCAACCGTCCGCTCAAGAGCCTGACGGACATGATCAAGGGCAAGCAGGGGCGCTTCCGCGAGAACCTGCTGGGCAAGCGCGTCGATTACTCCGCGCGTTCCGTGATCGTCGTGGGTCCCGAGCTGAAGCTCAATCAGTGCGGCCTGCCCAAGAAGATCGCGCTCGAGCTGTACCAGCCCTTCATCATCCGCAAGCTCAAGGAGCACGGGCTCGCGGACACCATCAAGAGCGCCAAGCGCATGCTCGAGCGGCGTGACGCCGAGGTGTGGGACATCCTCGAAGAGGTGATCTACCAGCACCCCGTGCTGCTCAACCGCGCGCCGACGCTCCACCGAATGGGCATCCAGGCCTTCGAGCCCGTGCTCGTTGAGGGCAACGCCATTCGCATCCACCCGCTGGTCTGCGGCGGGTTCAACGCGGACTTCGACGGCGACCAGATGGCCGTGCACCTGCCGCTGTCCGTTGAGGCGCAGGCGGAAGCGCACATCCTGATGCTGTCGACGAACAACGTGTTCTCGCCGGCGAACGGCAAGCCGATCATCAGCGCGTCGCAGGACATCGTGATGGGTGTGTACTTCATCACGGTCGCGGAGCCTGATCTGAAGGCTTCGATCCCGGACGCATCGAACGAGGCGCACCGCGTGCTTCGGCGCTTCCGCAGCCGCATGGAGGCGATCCTCGCGTACGAGCAGGGCAAGATCCAGCTCCAGGAGCCGATCATCGTCCGCCTCGAGGAGTTCGGGGAGTACGTCGACGCGCAGACCGCCGCGCCGAAGAAGATGCCCGAGAACAATCGCCTCATCACGACGATTGGTCGCGTGCTGTTCAGCGAGATCCTCGGGCCCGGGATGCCGTTCTACAACTGCGCCCTGGGCAAGAAGGGCTGCGCCCGCGTCATCGACGACACGTTCCGCTACTGCGGCAAGCCCGAGACGATTGATCTGCTCGATCGCATGAAGGAGATCGGGTTCAAGCAGTCCACGCTCGCGGGCCTGTCGTTCGGCGTGATGGACATGCGCATCCCCGAGAGCAAGCCCGCCGAGCTCGCGGCGGCCCAGAAGAAGGCCGATCGCATCGAGCGCAACTTTGAGAACGGCGTCATCACCGGTCGCGAGCGGTACAACCAGCTCATCGAGGTCTGGGCCCACTGCCGCGAGCAGGTGACCAAGTCGCTCATCGAGACGCTCAAGAACGATCGTCGCGACGGCAACGGCGACTACACCGACATCACCAAGGGCGAGGGGCTGCACTACCTCAACCCCGTGTACCTCATGAGCGACTCGGGCGCCCGAGGCAACGTGAGCCAGATGCTCCAGCTCGCGGGCATGCGCGGGCTGATGGCGAAGCCCTCGGGCGAGATCATCGAGACGCCCATCCGCGCGAACTTCCGCGAGGGCCTCAACATCCTCGAGTACTTCACCTCGACGCACGGTGCCCGCAAGGGCCTGGCGGACACCGCGCTCAAGACCGCGGACTCGGGCTACCTCACGCGCAAGCTGTGCGACGTCGCGCAGTCGGTCATCATCGGCGACATCGACAGCCCGTCGAAGCGCGGCGTGATGAAGCGCGCGATCTACAAGGGTGAGCAGGTCGACGTCGCGCTCCGCGATCAGATCTTCGGACGCATCAGCGTCCGGACGATCATCAACCCCGTCACCGACGAGGTCATCATCCGCGCGAACGAGATGTTCGACATGGCGACCGCCCGCAAGGTCGAGGACCTCGGCATCGACAGCGTCGAGGTCCGCTCGCCGCTCACGAGCGAGTCGACGACCGGGTGCTCGGTGCTCGATTACGGCATGGACATGTCGACCGGCAAGCTGGTCGAGATCGGCATGGCCGTCGGCATCATCGCCGCCGAGTCGATCGGCGAGCCGGGCACGCAGCTCACGATGCGTACGTTCCACACCGGCGGCATCGGGCAGACGGGCGTGTCGCAGCGTGACTACGCCGCGCTGAACCCGGGTACGGTCGAGCTGCGTGACTGCAACGAGATGCCTGTCACCGACGAGGACGGCATCGAGGCGATGGTCGCGCTGAAGCGCAACAGCGAGGTTGCGGTTCTCGACGACAAGGGTCGCGAGCTCGAGCGCTTCAAGGTTCCCTACGGCGCGTTCATCTACGCCAAGAACGGCGACAAGGTGAAGAAGGGCCAGCCGCTGGTGAAGTGGGACCCCTTCCGTACGCCCATCCTTGCCGAGAAGGGCGGCGTGGTGCGCTACGTCGACATCGAGATCGGCGAGACCGCGCGTGAGGAAGACGCCGGCCAGGGCCGCAAGGCGCTCGTTGTCATCGAGCACAAGGGCGACCTTCGTCCGCAGATCAACATCGTCGATCCCGACGGCAACATCCTCGACTTCCACCATCTTCCCGCGAAGGCGCGTATCGAGGTGCGTGACGGCGAGGAGATCCGTGCGGGCCAGATGCTCGCCCGCCAGCCGCGTCAGTCGCAGTCCTCGCAGGACATCGTGGGTGGTCTGCCCCGCGTGACGGAGATCTTCGAGGCCCGCAAGCCGAAGGACCCCGCCGCGATGGCGGAGATCTCGGGGCGCGTCGAGATCCACTCCGATAAGCGGAAGGGCAAGATGACCATCCGCGTCATCAGCGACTCGGGCCTGGAGAAGGACCACCACGTTCCCAGCGACAAGGAGCTCATGGTCCACGCGGGCGACTACGTGCAGGCGGGCGATCCGCTCACGAGCGGTCCGCTCGTGCCGCACGACATCCTGCGGATCAAGGGCGAGGAATCGCTCTGGACCTACATGCTCGACGAGGTGCAGAACGTCTACCGCGCGCAGGGCGTGGACATCAACGACAAGCACATCGAGCTCATGCTCGCGCAGATGCTCCGCAAGGTGAAGATCGAGACGGCGGGCGACACGGGCTTCCTCCCGCAGGAGATCGTCGACAAGGTCGTGTTCCGCCGCGCGAATGACGAGATCGGCGAGTTTGTCCGCATCGCCGAGTCGGGCGGCACCGAGCTGCCCGTGGGCGCGCTCGTTCACAAGAACGAGATCAAGGAGGCCAACGCTCGCGCCGAGGCCCAGGGCAAGGAGCCCGCGAAGGCGAAGCGCGCCAAGCCGGCCACGGCCCGCACGCTTCTGCTCGGCATCACCAAGGCCGCGCTCTCGAGCGAGTCGTTCCTCTCCGGTGCGTCGTTCCAGGAGAGCACCAAGGTGCTCACCGAGGCGGCGCTCCGCGGCGCGATGGACAACCTCGTGGGCCTCAAGGAGAACGTGCTGCTGGGCCACCTGATCCCCGCCGGCACGGGGCACCGTGTGCACCAGTCGATCCGCGTTCGCCCGCTCGTGCAGATCGAGGAGTTCGACCTCGACGAGCAGGAAGCGATGATGTCCGATGCCATCCACGCCGCCGAGGCTCGCGGCGCCGTCCGCGAGACGAAGCTGGGCGTGCCGTCCGTGCACATCATCGGCGAGTCCGCCGAGGCGTCCCGTTGATCGCGATCGACATCTCTTGCCAGTGAATATCCGGCCCGCGCGACTCTGCTCGCGCGGGTCTTTCATTTCAGCGACCTGATCTTCACAGGTCTCGCGCGGGGCTGATTGCATGAAGGCGCGATCATTCGCCCTGTGCGACGCGAGACTCGGACTCGACCACCTCGATGGTCCGGGCCAACTCCGCCGCGCTCATGGGCGGCAGCTCGCTCCGCCCGGTTGCCAGCGCGATCTGCAGGTAGGGCTTGCACGAGCCGCAGCCCGTCGTCGCGCCCGTGCGCTCGGCGAGCTGCTCGATCGACAGGCCCTCACGCTCCGCAAGCTCGATCAGCTCCGCGAAGCTGACCTCGTGGCACACACACCGCGATACGCACATGGCGGCTCCCATCCAGAACACATCGTCCGATCTGTCCGTTGATGCTAGCGCTCGTCGAAGAACCGGTTCGACCGCAGCTCGTCGAACCATCCGATGCCCACGCTCACCGGCTCGGGCGTGTAGATCCCGCTGCTCCACGAGCGGGAGAGCCGCTGGGCGTCGGCGTGCCCGTCGAGCCACGCGATTGTCGCCGTGCCGCCCGCACGTCCGCCGTGGCGGAAATGGATCGACGGGTCCATGTCGAACCGATCATCGTCCGGTCGGTACGGCGGCTCGGCAAAGCTGTACTCGATCACGTTCCCCGTGCGGTTCTGCGACGCGAACGCCGCGTCCGAGAACGCGAGCGTCTCCCGCGGCGAGACGAAGCGGTGGACCGACGCTCCGGCGCGATCGCTCTTGAGCACCATCTGCGCCGAGGCTCGGCGTACACGCACCTCGCCCACGTACGCGTTGTTGTACCCGTACCCACCGCTCGAGGCCTCGAAGCCCTGGCGTGCGTCGCGCAGGATGGTGAGCGTGCGTGCGAACGTCGGGCATGCGCGGACGGCCTCGCTCGCGCCCGCTCCGGACAGGTACGGCGTGAGCGGCGCGCCGGCGGGCGTGAACGCCTCGCTCGCGCGTTCACGGGTTCCGTGCCAGCGGCTGAGGTTGCGCAGGAAGTCCGCCGCGCCGGGCGCGAACGATCCAGTGTGGTCCTCGGCGTACAGCGTGTTGGCGAGCTGGAGCGAGCGCGCGTTCGCAAGGCACACCGCCTCGCGTCCACGCTCCCGCGCGCCCGCGAGCGTCGGGAGCAGCAGCCCGATCAGGAGCGCGATGATCGCCATGACCACGAGCAGCTCGATGAGCGTGAATGCGCGCTTCGATGAGTGGCATCTAGTCATGCCACCCCCTGGCCCGCTCGATCGCCCGGCGCGCTTCCTCGACGTCATCCCCAGCATGTGGCGCGAAATGCCGCCGGAAGAATGCGTCCACTCCATCGCTCGCGTGCTGCGGCGGGCCGCCCGTCGCGGGTGGCTGCAGCATCGCGGGTGCGACGTCCGCCACGCCCGCGACCTCGGCCGAGCGCTCGCCGAAGAGCGGGCTCACGAAATCGATCGCGGTCGTGATGCGGATGAAGTCGAACGATCGCAGGCGTGCGGGGGTGCCGGTCGCGGGGTCCACGGCCCATTGGATGTCGAAAGCGTCGCCGCCGCCGCTGCCCGGCGTGATGCCAACCACGAAGGGATCGTCGGGCGTCGTGTAGAACACCTCGGGCGCGATGAACGGATCGTCAACGAAACCATCGCCATCGAGATCGCCCAGCGGCAGCGTGGGCGAACAATCCGCGTAGCCGAGGTAGCCCTCTTCCTCGGCGAACAGGCCCGCCGGATTCTCCGTCACGCCGATGATGCTCCCGAAGATCTCGAGCGGCAACTCGAACGCGCACGTTGTCCACATGCCGCTGAATCCCGCGGGGATCCACGCGGCCGACGCGGGCGGGTAGGTGGCGTCGGCGATGAGGTCATCCCACACAACGCTCACACGCTGCGCGTCCGGCGGGTTTGCGATGTACGTGCCGGGGATCACGTACCACGGATCGTCCGCGAGTCCGTTGGCGTTCACGTCGCGCGAGATCTCGATCGTCGCGGGCTCGGCCCAGCGCCGGTTGGGGTTGTTGCCGACCCAGAACGAGTTGCCGAACACGATCGCGTCCATCCCGAACGGGTTGCGTGGATCGTCGACGACGGGATGATCGAATCCGAGCGTGATCGAGCCGCCGAATCCGCCGAGGGTGACGACCTTGGAGTTGTCCGGCGCGAACGGCCCCGCGCCGACGGGCGGGCCCAGGGCGTTGCTCGGATCGTTGAAATCGGGGTGCTGCACGAACTGGCCCGGCGCGGGGCGATACTCCATCACGCGTGTCGCGAATGGCCCGGAGGCCATTGCGGAGGAGCATGATGCGAGCACGCAGGTGATCGATGCCAGACCGACATTCATGCGACGAGCAGTCCTTCCAAAGGGCGCGCAACGAGCCGCGCGGTGGGTGCACGATCAAGGTTCAATCGCCGGGCCCGTGAAGATCCACGAGTGACGGGCCGGCGGAAGAGCCCCCACGGCGCCTTTCAGCGCCGGGGGGCCGGGGGGACTCTCACTCCGCTCCCGTCTCGACGCCGATCGGGTCGCGTCTCCTCCTTCGCGACGCGATCAGGCCGAGCACGAGCGCAAAGCTCCCCGCGGGAGAGGGGATCGCGTAGCGATACACCGTGCCCTGCGAGAAGATGAGGATCTCCTGCGTGGACGCGTTGTATCGCGAGTTGTAGAACGTCTCGCCCGGATTCGGGTTGAGCTGCTGCCCGTCCGCGCTGGTTGCGAAGGGCCCGCCCCCGAGCGTCGATGCGACGGCAGAGGCGTCGAGCACCGAAACGAATCCCTGCTCGCCAAAGAAATCACCGCCCGCGACGACGAGGTTGCCCAGCACATCGAACGCGAGATCGTTGCCCGACAGCACGCGGGCCACGTGCGTGCCATCCGCCTCGAAGTCCAGCGGCGAGATCGCGGACGCGATGTCGCTGAGCGCGAACGCATGGACATCACCCGTCAGCGAGCCATCGCTGGGGGAGAAGTCGAAGCCGTTGGCGGTGTAGAGGTGCGTGCCATCGACGGTGATCCCGCCCGATGCGGCGCCGCCCGGGCCACCGATGTTGGTGATGATGCTGCGCGAGGTGCTCGAGCCAAAGGTCGCACCGGGCGTGACCTCGACGACGCCAGCGCCCAAGGCCCCCGCGCCCGCGACATAGAGCAGTCCGCTCGGGGCCCAGTGCGCGTCGAAGTTGTCCACCGCGAGCGATTCGAGCGTCGCGGGCGATCCGCCGAGATCGCCGAAGGTTCCGAGCCCGATCGCGGCGCCCGTTCCGAATTCGCCGTTGCCCACGACGAAGCGCGTGCCGTCGGGGCTCACGCGGAAGAACGACGCACCGAACGATCCGACGAAGCCCGCCTGGATCGAGCCGACGCTCGTGTAGGTCGACGCGTGCAGCGCGTCCTGCACGAGGACGCTGTCGCCCGAGAGCGCGACCAGCCTCCCATCGGGCAGCACGTCGATCGTGCCGCTCGGCGCGACGTAGATCCCGACGAGCGAATAGCCCGGCGAGGTCGACGCGAGCGCCCGTGAACCAGCACACGAACTGGCAAACGTGAAAGCCATAACCATCCCGGCCGCGACGCGGCCTGCCGAACACACCGTGCTCCTCACTCCTCCAGCTCCTCTCTCTCCACCCCTATCTCTCACACCGCACGGGGTCTCTCACCTCCCCATGCGTCCGCCGAAAACAACTCGGCGGCGTACGCCCGCGACACGCGCGCGGACGAACGACAACAACATGTCGGAACGGAACGCGCGAGATGGAATGGCAGGGGAACGGGCCGTGCGCGAGCGTGCGCAGAACCCGACCGCCGACCGCCCCATCCGCGAGGGCCGTCCGACAAACGATCGGGGCAGGTCTTCCGGCTTCGGGCGTTGCGGGTTCGGCCTTCCCGTCCTCCCCTCACCGAGCGTCAGGCTCGATCAGGCTCTTCGGACAGTGGCTTTTCCTTGAACCCGCATGCTCGCTTTCTGCGAGCACCCGTCACGGCGGCGCGTCCGCAGCGGTCTTTCACCGCTTTCCCTTTTCACCCCGAGCACAGCCCGGGGCACCCAGATCAGCTCACAGTCTATCGGACCCTCGCCCCTCTCGCAAGGCGCGGAGCGCCGGGCATGAAGAAATCTCCCGATCCACCGCCCGCTTGGGGGAGAGGGCCCGCTCACGCCGCGAACAGCCGCTTCGTGCCTCCGCGATCAGCACCGGAGCCGCCCCGCACGCATCCAACCTTGCATGCCGAGCGTTCGCGGGCTTCTCGAATGTGTGCTCTACGCGAGTGATCTTCCCGCGGCCCGCGCGTTCTACGAGGGCGTGCTCGGGCTTGCGTGCGTGCGCGATCTCGACGATCTGTCGCTCGTGTTCCGCATCGACGCGCACACGGTGCTGCTCATCTTCAACCCCGAGATCTCCGAAGAGCCGGGGCGGTCCGTGCCCTCGCACGGCGCTCGTGGCCCGGGGCACCTCGCGCTGCGGATCAACGCCGCGGACTTTGAAGCGTGGATCGAGCGCATGCGCTCGCGCGGGGTTGCGTTCGAGCACGTGCACGCGTGGGATGCGGGCGGGCGATCGATCTACGTCCGAGACCCCGCGGACAACTCGGTCGAACTCATCGATCACGATATCTGGCCGCGCGAGCCCGCTGTGCGCTAGCGCGACCGGCGCCTCACTCGAACAGCGGCACACTCTCCATCACCCGCGGGCCCTTCGCGTCGCACACCGCGAACGTGCCGCCCTTGCGCATCGAGGCGCTCCCCCACGCGCCGTCCTTCCGCAGCGCGTAGAACACGACCTGGTAGTTTGGTCTGCCCTCCGCGTCGAGCAGCCGCTTCTCGCGTGTGTGCTGCGCGATCCGGCGCAGCGATTCGAGGCACGCCTCCGTCGGCGCCGCCCCCGCGCGGAGAAGCTCGGTGATGAAGAAGCTCCCGCAGCTCTGGATCACCGCCTCACCGCGCCCCGTGGCCCCCGCGGCGCCCGCGTCGTTGTCGCAGTACATGCCCGCGCCCACGATCGGCGAATCACCCACCCGCCCCGGGATCTTCCACGACAGGCCGCTCGTGGTCGTGCAGCTCGCCATCTCGCCCTTCTCGTTGCGTGTGCAGCAGTTGATCGTGCCGTAGGTGAATGGGATGCCGTGCTTCTCGAAAGCTTCGCGTTTCAGCCAGTCCTCGCGCGCGTTCGAGAGGTCGCGCTCGTCGGCGCCGAGCCAGTCGTCGTCCTTGCTCATGTGCTCCTTCCAGCGGAGCCACGCCTCGCGCGCCCGATCCGTCAGCAGGTTCTCCTCCTTGAAGCCATGCACCAGCGCAAACTCTCTGGCCCCGGGCCCCACGAGCATCACATGGTCGGTTCGCTTGAGCACCGTCAGCGCGACCGCCGCCGGGTTCTTGATGTCCTCGATGCACGCCACGCTCCCCGCGCGGTGCAGCGGCCCGTGCATCACCGAAGCATCGAGCTGCACGACGCACCGCTCGTTGGGCAGCCCGCCGTATCCGACGCTCATGTCGTTCGGATCGTCCTCGACGATCGCGACGCCCGCGACCGCGGCGTCCGCGGGGTCGGCGCCATCGCCCATGAGCGTCATTGCACGCTCGACGGTCCGGAGCCCGTTCCCGCTCGCGATCGCGCACGCGCCGCGATGTGCGTCTCCCTCTTGCGGGTCGAACGGCTCGAGCGGGCGGAGCAGCGGGCGTGCCGTGCTGGCGTGCGCGAGGGGAGCGCCGAGCGACACCGCGAGCGCGGAGCCGAGGGAGTGCGTCAGGAACCGCCTGCGTGGAAGGTGCGTCATGAACGGAGTATCCCAGAAATCGCCGCGGTCTGCTCCCGCGGCAAGCCCGGCGATTCTGCGGGATCACATGGGTGGAAACAGCTCGAGCATCCGGCGCTGGCGGTGCTCGAAGATCCGCGCGAGATCGCGCCGGACGATCAGACGCTCGCCGATCGCTCCGCCCAGGTGCGCGTATTCCACGCGATCTCCGCACATCGTTCCACCCTCGTGCGCACGGAACGTGTGCTCGTGCCGCCAGAGTCGATATGGCCCTCGGACCTGCTCATCCACGAACCGCACGCCCGGCTCCCACACGCTGATCCGTGTCCGCCAGCGCATGGGCAGACCGCGCAGCGAGATGCGGTAGTCGATCAGCGTCCCCTCGCCCATCTCGATCGGGCCGGGCGTCAGGACGCGAAAGCTCAGCCACTCCGGCGTGATCGACTGAAGGTTGTGCGCGTCGGCGAAGAATTCGAACACCCGATCGACCGACGCCGGAAGCCACACCGATGCCTTCAGCACCCGCACGCGCCCCACTCGACCAAGCACGATCGGCTGCGCAATGCCCTTCCCTTCGAGCGTGGGGTTGCGCACGCTCATGAACATCCTCTCGACGCGACCAGCCGCTCGCCCACACTCACGGCCTCGCGCCCTGAGCTCGCCATCGCGTCGGCGCCGACCCTCGTGCACTCATCTTCCGATGCGAACGCACGGCCTCCCACCAGGATCGGGATATCACGCGTTCGTGCGTCTTCTCTGATCGTCGCGATCGTCGTCTTCAGGTCGGGCATGCGCACCAGGGTTGACGCGCTCAGCGCGATCAGGTCGACTCCGAAATCGATCGCCGCGCCTCGAATGTCGGAGGCAGGGGTGCTCTGTCCGAGGAAGACCGAACGCCATCCGCTCATCTCAAAGAAGTCCGCGACCATCCGCGCGCCCATCTCGTGCATCTCACCCTGCACCGTCGCGACCAGCACGCTGCGCCCGGTCGGCGGGGCCGCCGCAATCCGCTCGTAGAATTGAGACATAATGAGCAACGTCGATGCGGTGCAGAAATGCTCCTCCGGAATGCTCACCTCGCCGGCGTGCCACATCGAACCGATCCGCGCCTGTGATCGCATGAACACGTGCTCGTACAGGTCCTCGATCGTCGTGCCGTTCCGGTGCGCTTCCGAGACGAGGCGCGATGCGCCGCGTCGATCACCCTCAAGGAGAGCCAGCATATATCGCGCCGCCAGGTCCGCGAACGGACCTTCCTCCGCGTCGCGATCCGCGCCGGAGGAATCTGCGGAAGGCAGCGCGTCGACCACCGCTTCTCCCGCGGCGAGGTACGTCTCAAGTGAAGCGAATGCCCGATCAGAGAGCTCTTGCGCGAGCACCTCGCGCATGCACGCGAGGCTGAGCGCGAACTCTTCGCGCGACGCACCCCGAGCCAGGTGCGCACGAAGCGACCACTCGACGTGCGACGCATACCGCGCGGGCTTTCCAAGGACCAGCGCCGCGGCGAGGTGTGCGAGCCGGGCCTCGACTTCCGCGACGATCGCCAGGCGCGACGTGCTCCCAAGCCGTGCCGCCACCATCGGCGAACGCTCGATGTACGCGCCGACCGTCCATTGAGCGATCGCTCGGGCGCTCAGGCCGAGAACCTCCGACGCTTGTGCCGAAGCCGAGTCCAATACGCCCACTCCACGGTTCTTCGCGGTACGGCCCGCATAGAGAGCGTTTCGTTCCGTCCCCGAGTCTGGATGAGGCGGAGCGACAATCGGGCTCCGGGTCGGCCTCGAGGGTACGGAATCCAGCCCGCCCGCACGGCGAACTCGACGGTATGGATTCTCCCCTGACCATCTACATCGACGGCTCCTGCCCGCTCTGCCGGCGCGAGGCCCGCTTTCTTGAGCGGCTTGACAGGGGACGGGGTCGCCTCCGCATGGTGGATATCGCCGATCTCGGGTTCGATCCGGAGACCGCCGGGCGCTCGATCGACGAACTCATGGGCCGGATCCACGCGGCAGCGCAGGACGGCAGCATGATCACGGGCGTCGAGGTGTTTCGTCGGGCCTACCGCGCGGTCGGCTGGGGTTGGCTGCTCGCGTGGACCGCGTGGCCTGGCCTCCGCTGGCTTGCCGACGCGGGATACATCCTGTTTGCCCGCTATCGACACCTGTTCGGGGGAGGCAGGGCCGCCTGCACCGATGGTCAGTGCAAGACATAAACAGTCGTTGCAACAATGATTCGTATCACAGTATTCGCAGAGCGCGTGATCAGGCCGGATCCAGTCTGGCGTGGCGGATCTCGATCCCCTTGGCCAGCGTGCGGCTGACGGGGCACTTGGTGGCAATGTCGTGCAGACGGTCCACCTGATCGGGTGAGAGGTCGCCCGAGAGGGCTACTCCGACCTCCATCGCGTCGAGCGGCCCAGGGCCGGGCTGGTTGCGGATCGCCCGTGTCTCCACGCGCAATGCATTGACCTTCCATTGCTTGCGATCGGCGTACATGCGCACGGTCATTGCCACGCACCCGGCGAGCGACGCGGCGAGCAACTCGACCGGGGTCGGCCCGAGGTCTGTGCCGCTGGGGACGCCCGGCACCGCGGGGGTGCCGACGGGTTCGTCGAGGACGATCGTGTGCGTGCGCACGCTGACATCAGAGCGGAGCGTGCCGGGCGCGTTGCGGGCGATCGCGCGGGGTTCGTGGTGCGCTTCTTCGCGGGAATCGGAGGATTGCGCAGTCGTGGTGGGAGGGGTGCTCATGATGGCAGGTTAGGATGCCGACGCGGCGGCACTCGTGCCACAGGGTGGAGGCGGGCAATGCAGCGACAGCACATTCATCAGATGGTTCTGATCGCGTTCACCGCGTGCGCGGTGATGTCGGGCGCGGGCTGCTCGAGTGAGAAGCGCGTGGTCGATCCGAGGGAAGCGAATCCGTCCCGCCCTGTCGAAGCATGGTTCCAGGATGACTGGACGGGGCTCCACGCCCAGCGTCCAAAGCGATTCCAGGAGGCGATGGCGTCGTGGAACATTCCGCCCTCCGAGGGTGAATTGCGAGGGCGGGTCGAGGCGGTCGTCTTCATCGCACCCGAGCCGGAGATGGAATCACCCGAGCTGGTGTACGTCGACGCATCACCCTGGCTCTACCTGGGTTCGTTCGGGAATGGCGATCTCGACATGCCGCGGGTGACGGAGTGGCAGGGCGTGAAGGTCGATGCGGGCGTGATCCGTTCCGAGCGCGATCTGTCGGGCATCATGTTTCGCACGCTGCAGGCGGGCGGCGACCCACCGGAGAGCCTGAGCGTCGTGAAGACGACGCACCGCGAGGATGGTTCGTTCGAGAACTACATCGCACTGCATGTCGTTCGCGATCCGCTGGAGTCGCAGCACCCGTCCTTCTTCGTGCCCGAGGGTGTGGCCGTCGCCTCGTACTCGGAGTTCGGCGCACCGGTCGGCTATCAAGTATGGCGTGATAGTCGGTCCGTCCCGCGCGCGGGTTTGCACGTGCTGGACGTGCCGTTCCGCAGTGGGCAGAACGTCGGGCTCGAGCGGGCGGAATGCCTGTGCGTCCCGGCGTGTGTGGCGATGGTGCTGAGCTCATTCGGGAACGATGTGTCCACGCGAGAGGTCGCAGAGCGGGCGCACGACGGCGCGAACGATGTGTACGACAACTGGTCGCGCAATGTGCAGGCAGCGCGGGAGCTGGGCATGCGTGGGCGGGTGGTGCGGATCTCGTCGTGGGACGAGGTCGAGACGCTGATCGCGCAGGGCGTGCCGATCATCGCGAGCATCGACACCCGGGATGGTGAGCTCCGCAACGCGCCACCCGGCGCAGCGGACAAGCGTCCGATCGTGATCCGCGGGTTTGACGCGGAGGGAGACGTACTCATCTCGGACCCTGCGGCTCCTGCGGCGGAATCGGGCGAGTTGGTCTATTCGCGAGAGGGTCTCACGAACGCGTGGCTTGAGCGGACGCACGGGACGGCGTGCGTGCTCGGCGAGGCGTTCTGGTCGGCCTACGACGAAGAGTTCTGGAACCCGCCGCCCGCGCCGATCAAGCTTGAGGTCATCGGTCGACTCGGCCCCGGCGCGCGGAATGAGATCTCGGGGATCGTGCGTTCGCGGCGAGACCCCTCGGTGTTCTGGACGCAGAACGATTCGGGCAACGAGGCGCGGATCTATCCGATTCGGGCGGACGGAACGCTGATACGCTCGGAGCACGGTTCCGGCACACGGGGCGTGCTCATCGACGGCGCGATCAATGTGGACTGGGAGGACATCGCGATCGACGGGTCGGGGCGGATCATCGTTGCGGATATCGGCAACAACACGAACGCGCGGGCGGACCTCACGCTGTACTTCGTCGAGGAGCCCGATGCTGCGGCGGACCGAGCCGTCGCGTCGGAGAAGGTGTCGTACATCTATCCCGATCAGCCGATGCGGCCCGCGCCAAAGGACGATTTCAACTACGACGCGGAGGCGCTCTTCACGGTGGGGGACGGCGTGTTCGTCTTCACCAAGCACCGCTCGGACACGCGGACGAAGCTGTACCAACTGACGACGCGTGCCACGCACCGGCTGAACATGCTGACGCTCGTTGGGTCGTTTGAGGCGCGGGGGCGTGTGACGGCGGCGGACTGCACGCCGGATGGGCTGAGCCTGGTCGTGCTGACGTACGGCCGGATCTGGCTGTTCGAGCGCGACTCGCTGGACACGGCGTGGTTCGACGGACGGGCGTATTGCCGGGAGTACGAGATCGCGAACGGATGGAGCAACGGCGAGGCGGTGTGCTTCGAGAGCGACGCGACGCTACTGATCGCGGACGAGGCGCGTGGGAAGCTGTATCGCGTGAAGATCGACGACGTGCGCGCGCACCCGGTGTCGCGGGACGCGCTCCTCGCGCTCGTCGGGGATCGCGCGGTGCGATAGCGAAGACAGTTGATGAAAACGTGCGTAATGGGAACGCGCGTGGATCGTGTTGGTGCGAGCTTCAATCCTCGGCGACGAGGTAGAAACGCGCGATCTCGGCGTCGAAGGGATCGCCTTCGGAGGTGACGAAGCCGTAGTGGCCTTCCATCGTGCCCCATCGGCTGGCGAGCGGGCACCAGGACTCATACTGGAAGTGTCGTCCCGGTTCGAGGGTGGGGGTGGTGCCGACGACCCCCTCGCCGTGCACTTCCTCGCGCTTGCCGTGCGCGTCGACGATGACCCAGTGGCGGGTGCGGAGCTGCACCGTCTCGCGCGAGGTGTTCTCGATGCGGATGCTGTAGGTGAAGACGTGCTGCGGCTTGGCGGGGTCGGACATCTCGCGCTCGTAGCGCGGGGCGCAGGTGATGCAAATGCCGCGGGTGGTAGCGACGGAGCCGCGGTGGGGCGCGATGCTCGTCGCGTGCCCGGGCGCGGCGTGGGCGTCGCCTTGGGGTGCGTGGTCCTGATCGTGCTCCGAGCGCGAATGGTCGGGCGAATCGGGGCGCGGCGAGTTGGGATTGGGCGCGTTGCGGGAGGACATCGTCGCGATGGTAGGCGGAGTGTGTCGGCCCGCTTCGTTCGCGGTGCATCCGGGTGTGCGTTACCCCGCCGAGCGACGGGCGATCGTGCACCGTGCGAAGAGGTCGTGCTCGAGGTCCATGCTGTAGGGCGGCTGTTCCCAGCCGAGGGCGCGGGCGCAGTCGCGGATGGCGGCGGAATCGTCCGCGTCGAACGTGAGGACCTCGAA
Organism: Phycisphaerales bacterium; assembly: GCA_034004365.1. Classification (GTDB taxonomy): domain Bacteria; phylum Planctomycetota; class Phycisphaerae; order Phycisphaerales; family UBA1924; genus JAVEWV01. Next base: position 220,481 of record JAVEWV010000002.1, on the reverse strand, counting down.
CCCGGCGGATTCGTACTCAGCCCTCGTCCAGGGTGAGGCGATGTCGGTCATCGGGCTGTACGGCTCGCCCTCGGCGGGCGGAGCGCCACCGATGTTGTAGATCACGAGCATCCCGCCGGGCTTGAGCGCGTCGTGCACGGCGGCGAGGAACGCTTCGGGAGAGACTCCAAGATCGATCGTCGAACCCGCGGGGGCTTCTTCTCGCGGGCGCACGTAGCCCCGCTTGAGCGTGTTCTTGCTCACGAAGAGGTCGAGGTCGTGCCCCGCGTCGAGCGAGACTTCGCCGTGCGGGCCGGGCCACTGTGCGAAGAGCATGCGGAGGTGGCCTGTATGGTTCGGACCGGTGACGTCGCGATTGAGCCCGCGGGGCTCGTAGAACTTCTGGAGGATGGGCTCGACCTCGATGCCGACGACGTTGGCGCCGCACATGGCGAGCAGCTCGAGCTGCCCGATGGAGCCAAACCCGTAGTCGAGCACGCGGAGGCCGTTGAACGTTTGCAGGTGCGACGCCTGGGCCGCGAGATCGAAGAGGCGCATCGAGGCGAGCGGCGAGCCATAGAACGTGACGTAGTATCGGGCCGTGCTGATCTGGATGGGCGAGAGCTCGGCACGCGTCTCTTCGGGGAGCGCGTCGTAGGCCTCCTGCGAATAGACCTCGCGTGGTGTCACACCCCGGCGGTAGTAGATGGTGGTTGCCTCGACGCCCGGGAGCGAGGGGACAGCATCGAGCAGCTCGCGCACGGCGGGCGACTTGACGATCGGCGCGAGCGCGACGGCCTCGGTGCGGAGCGATTCGAGCGCGGGATCGATGCTCGCGGGCGTGCCGGAGGGCGCGTCCTGCTGCGCCCACGCGAGCGGCGCGACGGCCAGGACGAGCGCGGCCGCGCAAGCCAGGGCGTGATGGCGTGGCGTGCCGCGAGTATGGCGAGATCGAAGGGTGTGGGACGGCGACATGTGATGTTCCTCGGCGTTGCTTCCGCGCGGCTGACTGCGGAGTGCGATACCGGCTGATGCTCACGCGGATGCGGTGGCGGGCGGGGTTGGAGCGTGCGTGAGGAGTTGGCGTGCCGATCAGGCTAGGACTTCGATGAGCCACCAGTGCCGCCAAAACATCAGCGCGAGGATGACGAGCGTGAGCGCGATGGGGACGAGCAGGAGGACCGCGTGGAGGGCGGGGCGGCGGATGCCCCAGGAGCGGAGCACGGCGGTCCAGTAGATCGCATGCCAGACGAGGAGCGCGAGGAAGATCTGTGGGTAGTAGTCAAATATCTGCCAGAACAACTCGGTGGGCCAGGAATTGAAAAGGATCCATCCTCCGCTCGAGTATTGCGGTGGTGAGTTACCGCTATACCAGATATATAAATAGACCATGCGCGCGGAATCAATGACGCAGACCATCCACGCGAGAGTGATGGGTAGCAGTGCGTGCGCCGCAGTACGTGTCAGATGCGCGGCACGGATGGGAACGCTCCACCGCGTGTGGGGAAGAACGGCGAAGAGGGCTGGCACACCACACGCCAAGGCAACAGGAACGCAGAAGATCAGGAGGAGGAACATCTCGATCGAGATCTGGTCGTAGTAGCCAGCTCCACCACCGAGCGTGAATCCGTTCCAAAATAGTTCTTGGAGTTGCGAGAACGGCCCGAGCGCGCACTCGCGCAGAGCGGGTCCCCACGGAAACCCAGCGGAGAACATGCCGCTATAGGGACTCACTGCGTGCTGAGCGAGCATGAGCAGGGCATTGAGCGCGTGCAGCGTTCCCATGATGATGACGAAGCCCAGCGCGGCACGGAAGACGCTCACGGGCTGCCACACCTTCACGCGCGACCAGAGCCTCCACGGCAGCAATGCCCAGAACCACGTCCGCCACGCCGCGGCGAACCAGCGCAGCACATGGCGCACGCGCGAGCACCCGGGCACGCGCCGGGGCACGTGCTCGATGAATCCGCGGCAGAGGTTGCGTTCGGCGCGGAGCACGTCGACCCACGGGAGCGTCAGCCCGCACTCGGGGCAGGTGCCCTCGAGCGGGCAGCGGTCGGTCCAGGTGGCGATCTCGCCGGAACGGTCGTAGCCGCAGCGGCCGCAGCGCGCGACCACCCCATCATCGAACGGCGCATCGCTCGCGGCGTGATGTTCCCCGGACGCCATATGTGCAGTGTAATGCTTGGACGGGCTTACGCAATCTCGCTGAACCACACGACGTGGTTCGGCATGTCGTGCAGCTTGGGCGGGTCGGCGAGGTTGATGGGGAGGTACACGCCGCGCTCGTGGTCGCTGTTGAGCACGAGGGCGCAGGGCTCGACAATCTGCCAGCCGTCCTTGACGTGCTCGTGCCCGAGGATGAAGACGTTGACGCCCCAGCGTTCGACGAGGTCCTCGAGCAGTTCGGCGTCGTACTGGCGGCCCCACACCATGAGGTGCGCGCTGCCCTTGCGGGGCTCGTAGTCGCTCTCGGTCAGGTCGCGCGAGAGGATCGACGCATCGAAGCGCTGCATCATCGCGGCGGCGGGCACGGAATGTGCGCAGAGGATGTCGCCGCGCGGGGTGACGGCGCGGAGCGCGATCGGCATGGAACGGACGAAGTCCTTGATCGCGTCGTGCACGATCGGGGCGTCCTCGCCGAACGCATAATCGACGGCGTCGTTGAAGACCTCGACGACGCGCACGCCGTCCTTGACGATGCCCATGCCCGCGATCTGCGACAGCTCGTGGTTGGCGAGCAGGACGTGGACGCGCTCGGGGAACGCGGCCTTGAGCGCCGCGACGCGGGCCAGGGCGCGATGGCTGAAGTCCATCCCGTTGAGCAGGTTGTCACCGTGAATGAGCTCGTGCAGGACGAGGTGCGGGCCGTTCACGCCCGGGTCGCCCTCGGCGGAATCCATCTTCGCGGCGGTGATGAGCTTCTGGAGGTGGGCGGGGTTGTCGTGGACGTCGCCGGTCGCGATGAGCGTGCCTGGGGGCTCGATGCGATCGATGGAATGGACGCGGCACTTCGCGGCGCGGTTGGCCTCGGCGCCGCGCTGAAAGATCGCCGCGACGGCGTGGGCGTCTCGCAGATTGATCGCGGACAGGTCGATGGGCGTGCTCCGCTTCGTGCTCCGGCGCGGACGCATGAGCCAGTGGTCGGAGCGATTACTTCTGCTGCGCGGCGGCGGGGATGGGAAAGGCGCCGCTGCCCTGGGCCTGGAGGATGCCCGCGACGAGTTGCAGGCGGTCGATCACGGCCTGCATGTTCTCGGGACGATTGTCCTCGAGCGGCTCGACGCACTGCATCACGAGCTCGCTGAGCTTGGGATGGACCTTCGGATTCAGGTCGATGACGGGGGTGGGCTTCTCGAGGAGCTTGTCGTCGATCGAGCCCACGAGCGAGTCGCCCTTGGCGAGCGCGGTGGGGATGTACTTGCGCGTGAGGATCCAGTACATCGTGGCGCCGAGGTTGTAGATGTCGGTCCGCGGCGTGATGGGGCGACGGTGCACCTGCTCGGGCGCGATGTAGTCGGGCGTGCCCTGGATGCGGGGCTTGACGGTCCCGACCTTGCAGGACTGGCCCAGGTCGATGATCTTCACGCGCCCGTCATCGGACACGATGATGTTGTTGGGCTTCATGTCGGCGTGGACGTACCCACGCTCGTGCATGTGCGCCAGGCCCTCGGCGGTCTTGATGAAGACGCTGACCGCCTTCTCGAACGTGTCGGGCGGCGAGACCTCGGCGCTGTCGCCATCGACCAGCTCCATCACGAGGAAGAGCTCGCGAACGGAGAGGATCGAGCCCTTGACGCGGATGAGCTTCTCGATGTGGCGGATGGCGGTGTGGTCCAGCTCCTGGCTGACCTTGTACTCCGACTCGGCCTGATCGAGGAAGCGCTGGTCCTTCGGATCGTTCTTCTCGACCTGCTTGAGCGCCCAGACCTGCTTGGTCTTGGGATCGTGCACGAGATAGATGATGGACGCGGCCCCGCGGCCGAGCTCGGCCAGGACCTTGTACCCCTCCACCATGTCCCCGCGCTTCTTCTCGGGCACCCTTCGTCCTCTCCCCGCCGAGCCCGGGCTCGACGCTCAAACACCCCGACCGATCGTCACGCCCCATCGGCTCGCCGGGCCCTCCCATTGAACGCAGCCCGTGGGCAACGGTTGCGTCCGCCGAGAATCGCGGCGTCGGGAGTGCCCCGGCGCGGGTTGGTCCCCGCCGCCGAGGGGAAGGTTAGGGCTTCCGGAGGCCCGGCGGCGGAGGGGTAAAACTAGGGCGGGTCGGTCGGAAAGTCATCGGAGGAGGCGTCGTGGCGGCAAAGGGACAGACCCGGGCCAGGCTCGATCTGGTTCCACGGCGCGACGCCCGCCGGCGGTCCCGGGTGGGCTGAATGAGTCGTTTGAGGGGGGCACCGGGCGCCGCGAAACGCGGACGCTCTGGTGCAATGGGCACGGCCGGACTTGAACCAGCGACACCCGCATTTTCAATGCGGTGCTCTACCAACTGAGCTACGTGCCCGTCGCGGGGGTCATCGGTCGGATGGACCCCGCGGACCAACGATAACCGGGCGGGGGGAGGGGTCAAGCGGGGCCAGGGAGTGTCCCAATCCCATAAACTGCCGCGATGGTCCACGGCGACGCCGCTCCAAATTTCCTGCCCAGCGGCGCGTCGAGTGCCCTGCTCTCCGTCCGCGACCTGCGGACGCAGTTCCCCGTGCGGTCGGGCGTCCTCCAGCGGGTGACGGGGCATGTGAAGGCCGTGGACGGCGTGTCGTTCGACGTCGCCCCGGGCGAGACGCTCGGGCTGGTGGGCGAGAGCGGGTGTGGCAAGACGACGGTGGGGCGGACGATCCTCCGCCTGATCCCGCAGGGGGGCGCGCGGGTCTCGGGGAGCGTGCGGTTCGCGGGGGAGGACGTGCTCGCGGCGTCGGGCGAGGCGCTCCGCACGATCCGGCGGAACATGCAGATCGTGTTCCAGGATCCCGCGGGGTCGCTCAATCCGCGGATGGTCGTGTGGAAGATCGTGAGCGAGCCGCTGCGGGTGCATGGGCTGTCGCGCGGGCCCGGGGGCACGGGCGGTACGGACTACCTGCGCTCGCGGGCGGAGGACCTCCTGGAGAAGGCGGGCATGCCGCGCTCCGCGGCGGAGCGATATCCGCATGAGTTCTCGGGTGGTCAACGGCAGCGGATCGGGATCGCGCGCGCGCTGGCGCTCGATCCGAAGTTCATCGTGTGCGACGAGCCGACGAGCGCGCTGGACGTGAGCGTGCAGGCGCAGATCCTGAACCTGCTGAAGGACCTGCAGCGGGACCTCGGGCTGAGTTACCTGTTCATCTCGCACGACATGGGCGTGGTGTCGCACCTGTGCGACCGGATCGCGGTGATGTACGCGGGGCAGATCGTGGAGGTGGGGGAGCGGGAGCGGGTGCTGTTCGCGCCCGAGCACGCGTACACGAAGAAGCTGCTGGGCGCGGTGCCGGAGGCACCGGGGCTGGTGGTGTGACGCGCGGATGAATGTGACGAAGCCCTCGATATGCCGATGTCGTTGACGGAATTCGTTGAGGCGATGCGGAGCGAGGTTCCGAGGGATCGCGCCCGCGCGCGGTTCGCGGAGCTGCCAAAGCAGGTGTGGCAGGAAGTGATCGCGGCGGACGCGGAGACGCAGCGCCTCGCGTGCGAGAGCCGCAAGATGCCCAGGTGGGCGCGCTACCGGCTGATCGAGCGGGGCGATTCGGAGGTGCGGCTGCGGATCGCTCGCCAGGCGGAGGCAGACGGGCTGGCGCTCGCGCGGATGCGGCGTGACCCGGACTCGCGGGTGCGGCTCGCCGTCGCGCGCCATCCACGAGCGGGTTTGTACGTCTGGGAACAGCTCGCGAAGGACAAGCATCCGCAGGTCGCGGCCGAGGCGCAGCGGCAGATCGCGATAGGGTCGGACACGTCGTCGATCGCTCTTCGAGCACTCTTCAGGGGCTGTCCAATCATCAGATTGATAAACCTCTTCACCTGATCGGGGTCAGCGGGTGACGAGCGGCAGCGAAGGCCGTGCCCCAAGAGTTGTTGGTCCACGTTCTATGCTCTGCCATGCTCTACCGCGTCGTATCGCTTGGCGCCCTGTCGAACCACCCGCTGCGGGACGAGTCGCGCCCGGTGCGCACGGGGCACGCGACGACGACGTACATCGAGGCCGCGCCCGATGGAAAGGGGCGGGGCACGACCGGCAGAACGTCCGGGGGCGGGACGCTCCGCATCCTGGTCGATCCCGGGCTGCCCGGCGCGGCGGTCGCGGCGCGCCTCGACGAGCGGGTGGGCGTCTCGCCCCGCGAGATCACGCACGTGTTCCTCACCTCGTTCCAGCCCGACTGCCGGCGCGGGATCGCGGCGTTCCCCAACGCGGCGTGGCTCATCAGCGAGGCGGAGCGCGAGGCGGTGGGCGTGCCGCTGGCGATGGCGCTGCGCGACGCGATCGAGCGCGTGCGGGAGTCGATGGGCGATGAGGCGCTGCGCGCGCTGGAGGCCGGGAACGAGTCCGGCGCGGGCTTCGAGCCCGACGAGGACGGGGGCGAGCTCATGCTCGTGCGCGCGCTCCAGCGCGATGTCGCGATCCTGCAGCGATGCACGCCCGCGCCCGATCGGCTCGCGCGCGGCGTTGATCTCTTCCCACTGCCGGGCGTGACGCCGGGCCTGTGCGGGCTGCTCTTGAATGAAGCGACGCGCACAACGCTCGTCTGCGGCGATGCGATCCCGACGATCGAGCACCTGGAGCAGGGGAAGGTGCTGCCGTGGTGCGCGGACCGCGAGCGTGCGCAGGAGAGCTTTCGGGAGGCGATCGAGATCGCGGACTGGCTGGTGCTCGGGCGGGACAACGTCACGCCGAGCCCGGGGCGGTGAGTGCGGCGCGGGCGTGGCGAGCGGCCCGCGACGCGAAAGCGCGGGGCGTGCGCCAGATGATCCAGCCCACTCCGAGGAATGGGAGCAGGCCAAAGACAATCATCGTGGCGATGGTTCGAGGCATGGCGCTCTCGTCGTCAACTCCAATCTCGGTGGTGAGCTGGAAGACGATGAACGCGAAGGCGACGAAGAGCGTCACGCCGATGAGCGTCCAGATGTGCGCACGAGTGCTCGGCATCTTCACCTCCGCGACCGCTTGAGCGATGGCGTGCGAGGCGGGCTCGCCGTGCTGCTCGAGCAGTTGTCGGAGCGGGCGCGACCCGAACGCGAGCGAGGCGACCATCGGGTCGAGTGTGGCGCCCGGCTGGCGGAGCCCGCACTCGGGGCATTGCACGGGCGAAACGCTCGCGTCGAGCTCGCGCCGGCAGCGGATGCAGAGCGGGCGGCCCTTCTCATACGCGGCGCGCACGAAGGCGTTGGGTATGGAGGCGCCCAACGCAAAGCCGCCCGCAAGGATCGCAACGGCGACCGTGATGAAAGAGAACCACCAGTCATGCGCAAGTTTGAATCCGACGGCGATTCCCATGAACGCGTACGCGGCGGTGGCGAAGGCGAAGCCGAACTTCGCCTCGGCAAGGCGTTCGAGTTGGGCGATCTGATTTGGAGCTTCTGCTCCGTGCGGATCGTGCGAGTCCATTGGTGCAGAGCATATCGACGAAGCCGATTCTCTTGAGTTGGGATGCAGACAGGAAAGAGTCCCTACCCTCCGCCCCATGCGCATCCTTTTGACCAACGACGACGGCATCCGCGCTCCCGGCATCATCGCGCTGCACGACGCGCTCGCGGCGGCGGACCCCGCGGGCCCGCTCGGAGCGCCGGGCGGGCGGATGGGTGCGCCCGGCGGAGCGCGGGCGGGCGGCGCGTCCGATCGTTCCTCCGGCCCGGGCGGCGTGCACGACGCCCGGCGCGTCGAGGTCATGACCGTTGCACCCGCGACGGTGCAGAGCGCCACCTCGCACGGCGTCACGTTCCACGAGCCGCTGATGGTCCGCCCGCAGCGGGTCACGCCGCGACTGACGGGGCTCGCGGTGGACGGTCGCCCGGCGGACTGCGTGAAGCTCGCGGTGTCGCAGCTCTGGCCCGAGCGGTTCGGGCCGGGCTCGCGCCCCGACCTCGTCGTCAGCGGCATGAACATGGGCGCGAACTGCGGCATCAACGTCATCTACTCGGGCACGGTGGGGGCGGCGATCGAGGCGGCGTTCCTGGGCGTGCCGTCGATCGCGGTGAGCCTGCACCTGGGCCCGGGGCGTGCGATGTACGACGTCGCGGCCCGCTGGGCTCGGGAGGTGATCGAGCGGGTCGTGGCGTCGGGCGTGCTCGAGGCGCACGCGTGCATCAACATCAACATCCCGCGCGTCGAGGAGCCGGCGGAGGGGGGCGGAGCGCGCGGGGCCGCCCAGCCCGTGCCCGATCGGCGAGAGGCGGCGGACCCGAGGCCCGACTTGGTCGCGTCGATGGCGTGCCCGCCGGTGGTCGTGTGCGCGATGAACACGCACGGGCTGGTGGATCAGTATGAACGCCGCATGAGCCCGGGCGGCGAGGTGTACTACTGGGCCTCGGGGCACGGGCTGGACTTCCACGCGACCGACCCCGACACGGACGTGGACGCGCTGGTGGCGCGGGGGTGCGTCACGGTGACGCCGCTGCGGTACGACCTGACCGACCGGGCGACGCTCGAGCGGCTGCGGGGCGCGATGGGCTGAGCGCGAGGCGAGGTCGGAGCGTTGCACTAGGGGTATCCCGAGACACCCGATTCGGGGATTGGCGCGCGTCACGAGGCGTGGGCGAGGCGATCTCGCGCGTGCTTGTGCGAATCTTCGCGCGATCTTGGCGAAGAACGCCAACCGCGCGGCGTGGGATCGCGTACAACACGGCCCCACGTCCGACGGGAGGAACACCGAGGGGCGGCGTGGACGATTCGCACATGGGTTTGGCGGCGCGGCTTGAGGTCGCGCAACGGTTGTCTTGTCTCCCGTTCTCGGCATCAACCCAAGAACGCCGAGGACGGCTCTCCTGGCACGCCCGCTGGAAACAGCGGGCGTGTCGTTTGCTACGGATCTACCCGAATCGGGGCGGGCAAACTCAATCTTACCTCATGAATACACGGTTTTGTGTCGCATGAGATGTAAAAAGGTAGTACAACGGCACGAATCACTACCGTATCGCCATCGACCAAGCGTGAGTAGTCAGGCAGATGCGGAGGACATTCAAGGGGAAGTGATATGGCCGCTGGCAGCAGAAGTTGCGCTATTGTTACTGTAGTTCTAACAATGTTCTCCGCAATCGCGTGCGGACAAACGTGCCTTGTGTCCTCACCGCCGCCGGCCGATCGACCGCTTGGATGCAGTTCGATGGACGTGGACTATCCACCGTTCACCGGATCGTGGGCAATGGATCGGCGTCCGGTGATCATGATCAACACGTTCAATGGGAGCTACAACGGTTCATGCCTGGATGGCATGGGCAACCCTGTGAACCCTTGGGGGCTGACGTGGTGGTGGCAGGACCTCGGAGATGACGACAAGCAGCGCACGAGTTGTGCCGGAAGCTCCAATATTCTCGACGACACATTTGGAATGTCGGTGACCGGCCTGAATCCGGGCACGGGGAACGGCGTGCCCGACGCGATGGATGTGTTGCTGCGGGCGCTTGAACGTTAATACAACGCGGGCTTTCGGCGGATCGTACTCTATGTTCCTGCGGGCAAGAAGAGCGGCCTGAGTCAGTACGCGAATGCACAGTGGCTGTCGCTCGAACAGACACGCCGCGATTGGCTCGTTGAAGATTCGCAGTATGGCGGCTTGCGGTGGTGGATCGATGAGAAGAACGATCCCGATCTCTCGATTGGCATATATATTGGCTACCGCATGGGCGACAACACCACGATTGAGCATGACTCGGTCGTATTTGATCTTGACGAGCCGTGCGATGTGTGCGACATGTACAACAACATCTGGCCGTGGATCGAAGACGTGGGTATCCGGGAGGTGTGGATCGACGCGGTTGGTGGCAAGACCGAGTTGGACGGCGTCGATCAAACTGCCGTTATCGAGCGTGTCGAGCACATGGTCGAGTTGCAGTACAGCACGAACTATTCCGGGACGATCCACTTCGTGGCGGAGGGGATTCCCTGGCGTGATATCGAGAGTCCTGATCCCGGTGAGCTGGACTTGGATTACGTTGATTTGATGCCATTTGTGTTCACGACGGACTACATGGAAACAAACAATAACATCGATGCCGGCAAGAACTGGTCGCCCGATCCTGAGACGACCGAGCTCTATGCTGGTTTCGACTGGGACCCCGGGGAAACAGATCCGGCGGATCCGCGATATGAGAACATCGAGAAAATACACGACTACGCGGTGCGAGGCTTTGTGCCGGTCGCGTTTGGTGACACGGCAGAGCGCGTCATGTTCAGAAAGATGTACTCGATCGGAACGTTCACTGACGCGGAGATCGCGGATTTTGATAATGATGGCACTGTAGATTGTGACGATTATTGCTTGGCCTACGACTGGATCTTTTCCACTGCGAACCGCCCTGATCCGATCCCGGATCCGGAGGATCCGTCGTCAACGATTGAGACGATGTATCATGGTGATATAGATCTCAGCGGGGCGATCAATTCATCAGATTGGTTCGCGTTTCTGAATGCGTGGGTCGCTGAATGGTCCGGCGGTGCATGCGGCTGTTGAGCAGCAGGCAAAGGGTGAATGCCTTGTTGAGTGCTTTGGGGCATTTGCCGAGAAGGGCGTCACTGTAGTTATGCTCGCATAAGGGTAGATGGATTCAAGCCTTACGCTGCCCTGGCCACAAAGACGGCCACGCGTTTCCGCGTGGCCGCCTGGAGGGAGAAAGAGAATCGGAACGCGGGAACGCCCCTTCGGACGCCCCGCGGTGTGTGCGCGAAAGCATGCAACGCATCGACATATCGGAACGCCGCGTCAGCCGCATCGTCGGCTGACGTTGCATTGAACGACTGCCCCGTCAGTGGGAGGATCGGTCAGCCGAGCAGATCGCCCGCAGTTTTCAGGTGCTGCTCGAGCTGCTCGGTGAGCCCGCGGATCGCCTCGTCGTTGAGCTTGAGCACGTCCTTCACGCCCGAGTCCACGTCGAGGGACACGAGGTCGAGACGGAACTTCTCACCCACGCGACCGGCGAGCCGGTCGGCGAGGTTGATGATGCACGCGAGCGTGCGGTGCTCCGCGTTGAGGTCGAGCGGGTGGTGGTGGAAGCCGCAGACGCGGGAGAAGGTCTTGGGGAACTTCCACTTGTCGCACAGGCCCGCGCCGAAGTGCTGGTGGTTGGCGCCGAAGACGCTCTCCTCGACCTCGAGCATGTTCTGGACGGGCACGCCCGCGGAGTCGGCCCCGAGCTGCTCGATGACCTCGATGAGCTTGTTGCGGTCGTACTGCATCTCGACCATGATGCCGATGTCGTGCATCAGCCCGCCGAGGAAGGCCTCGTCGCCAAAGCCCAGCTTGAGCTTGTCGCAGATCATCTTGCTCGCGGCGGCAACAACGTTGGAGTGCGCCCACAGGTGGCGGGCGCTGAAGTTCGGAGTCAGGTCGCCGCCGCGGAAGAGCTTGGCGAGCGACGCGGCGATCGCGATGTTCTTGACCGCGTTGAGCCCGAGCAACACGATCGCGCGATTGATCGAGCCGATCTGCCCCGGCAGCCCGTAGAACGAGCTGTTCACGACCTTCAGGATGCGGCTGCACAGGGCCGGATCATTTGAGATCACCTGGTGCAGGTCCTGAGCGGTGCTCTTGGGGCTCTCGACGAGCTCGATGATCTTGAGAGTGATCTCGGGGAGCGTGGCGATGTGGCTGATCTCGCGGATCGCCGCCGAAACGGTCTGCTCGCGCTGCTCGACGGAGACGCTCATGGCCTGTGCTCCCTACGCATTCTGTGGGACGCCCGCCGCCCTGGCGCGCTCTCAGCGTCCCGAATGGTCTCGTCATCGACCGCTCGCAGGGGTGACTTCGACGCGAGTCCAAGAATCGGACCCCGTGCGGCGGATTCGATGGCGATGGAGCCGCGTGCGATCTGCACATGTGCGGCGGCATGAGTTCCGATAACGCACGCTCACAAGCATGAGACATGCCCGGCGAACCTGGTCGGCACGCCCTCGTCACGTTCGCTCAACTGCCGCGTTCCCTCAGTAAGTACAGCGTTTGCGAAGGAGCCGCGTGTCGCCAGGATCGGTCCGCGAGAGGATCGCGGCGATACGTTCGCCCGTGCGGCCATCGCCGTAGGGGTGTGCGATCGTCGCACGATCGATGGCGAGGGCGGCGTCGATCGCGCGAGCGACGTCCTCGCTCCGCTCGTGCTCGATGTGCACGACGCTGGCCGGCCTCTCGCGCCCGCCCTGGCGTGCGCCGATGTCCACGACGGGCAGGCGGAGCGCCGCGGCCTCGATGAGCGCCGCGGACGAATTTCCGATGAGCAAACCACCGCGTTCGGCGAGCCTTTTCAGCAGTGCAATGAATCGGCTGCGCGGAAGGTGCTCGATCGCTCTGAGCCCGTCGCGCGACGACGCGTGCTCGATCGCACGCACGATGCCCTGGCGCCCCGGGTCGTGATTGGGGTGCATCAGCAGCACGCGCGTGCCGAACCGGACACGAGCGGCGCTGATGACCTCGCTCGCGGCGAGTTCTTCCGCCTCGGCGTGCCGACCGATCGGGTGCATGAGCACCACGCACGCGGGATCGCCCAACTCACGGGCGTTCTCGTCGTCCATCGCGACGACGCCGCGGAGTTCGTCGATCGACGAAGAGCCCACGGTGTGCACATGCGCCGCCGGCTCGCCCATGCGGACAATCCGCTCCGCGCTCGTCGGCGTCGCGGGGAAATGGACGTGCGCGAGCTTCGTGATCGCGTGCCGCATCGCCTCGTCCGCAACGCCCTCCGCGCGATCCCCGCCGTGGACGTGCGCCAGCGCGATGCCCCCGACACTCGCGGCGGACGCGGCGGCGAGCGCCTCGATGCGATCGCCCAGCACGACGCACCATCGTGCGCCGAGCCGATCGAACGAACGTCCGAATCGTGCGATCCCTGCGCCGAGCGCCGCGACGTCCTCCCAGCGGCCGGTTCGTCCTGCAACCTGCATGGGCACGCTGTCGGCGACGTCAAAGTCATGCTTCACATCACGGAACGTCAGTGCGGGCTGGATCATGTGCGATCCCGCGGCAACGACGAGGAGCTCGAGCTCTTCGCGCGCGGCAACGGCGCGCATGATCGGGCGCAGCAGGCCATAGTCCGCGCGCGAGCCCGTGACGATCGCGACACGGACGCGCTCCTGTGCTGGGCGGGCCTGTGAAGGGCGCGGGCGATCCTCAGACCATCCATCGCCGATCATGCCGCGCGTCCCGACGGGCGCATGCCAGTGGCGTGGTCCTCACGCAGCGCCGCGTGAGCGGATACGTCACGGGCGAGCGTGCGTCCGACCAGCTCGTCCGCTCGCCACGGCTCGAGTCCGTTGCCTGGTCGCGCGAAGGCGAGGTCGCTCAACTGAATGACTTCTCCGGCGCGGAGGTCGCGTGCCGCGCGGATGCTTTGGCGCGATGCCTCGCGCACGTCGCGCTCGCACGCGAGCACGCGCTTCACGCCGTCGCCGAGCATGCAGAGATCTTCGTCGGGAACGTCGCCGCCCACGGCGCACGCACGCGCCGCGGTGATATAGGCTCGGAGCATGGGCTCATCGAGCGAGGCGGCGTGGTCCGGCCCACGCGCGGAACGATCCCATGTCAGGTGCTTTTCGAGGATTGTCGCGCCGCGAGCTCGTGCGACAGCCCCCGTGCGCACGCCCGGCGTGTGGTCGCTGTACCCCACAGGACCCGCGAATACGCCGCGCAGGTCGTGCATCGCGTCGATCGCGGCGTCCTCGTCGAGGGTCGGATAGCAGCTCACACATTGCAGCATCGCGAGTCGATCGGCGTGTGCGTGCAGCCAACCCACGGATCGCACGACTTCTTCGCGCGTCGCAGCGCCGGTGCTGACGATCAGCGGGCGAGCGCCGGGGGCACTAGTCATCGCCTGGAGAAGTGGGCGATGTACAAGGTCGGGGCTCGCGCTCTTGAACGCATCCCACGCGAGTTCTGCGGCCGGAGCGACGAGCTCTACGCTGAACACCGTGACGATCGCGTGGAGTCCGAGCGTGTGCGCGCGATCGATGACGCGTGACATGTCTTCGAGCGAGAGCTCAAGGCGACGCAGCATCTCGATCGGATCACGCTCGCCCGCGCGAGCCTGGTATGCAGCGAGGCGAGACCCACGCGACATCAGGCGATCCGCCTCGAAGTACTGGAGTTTCACCGCATCTGCGCCCGCCCGCGCGGCGGCCTGAGTGAGTTCCAGCGCGCGATCGACCCGCCCATCATGATTCACGCCGAGCTCGGCGATCACGTACACCGGCTGATTCGGCCCGATCTCACGCGTTCCGATCAGCATGCGCGGGCCCACCCGTTTCCATGCGACGTTGCATGACGCATACGCAGCACGGCATCAGCGACGATCGCGTCGATCGGGGCGTCGATATCGACAACGCCCACGCCGTCGGGGCCCGTACCGCTGATGATGCCGCGCCGATCGCGTCCGAAGAACGCGTGCGGTCCGTCGCCCGCCCCGCGCGTGCGTCCCTCCAGCGCCTCGCGCGTGAGCGCGATCACGCCGCCATCGGGCACGAACGCGGGCGGCAGGTCCTGCCGGCGGAACACGCCGTGGTTCAGCACTCGCCCTTCCCACGGGCGGACATCGCCGCTGTCTGCGTCAATCCGGGCGGTCCACCACGGATGGTGCTTGCCCGCGTGTTCGTAGGACTGCACCGAGTCGCAGCCCGTGCGTGCGAGGAGCTCGATCGCTCGATCAGTCAGGTCTTGTGGACGCACGGGCACGTTCGCGTACAGGATCACGACGCGCTCGAAACGCGGTAACGTGTGCGATGCGCCGAGGCGGGTGAGAGCGTGATCGACCTCGCTCAGCGCGTGGCGAGCAGCGTCATCGACGCGGGCGTCATCGCGTGCAAGAGTCGCCGGGCGAGCGATCGCCCATGCGCCCATGCCGCGGGCGATGTCGAGGGTGGTGGGGCAGTCGCTCGATACCACAACCATGCCGATGCGTGAGTTGCGCATCGCGTGCTCAATCGTCCACGCGACGCACGGGCGCCCGGCGATCGGCATCGTGTTCTTGCCAGGAACGCCGCGACTGCCGGCGCGCCCGAGCACGATCGCGAGTGCGGGCGATAGTGCATTGGGTGCCGCACCGGCGCGAGACGTGGTTGTCGTTCGCGTGGTTCGCGCTCGTGTTGATGGCGCGGCCAACGTCTTGTTTGTCGTCCTCGAACGAGCCCGTGTCGGTTGCTTCTTTGCCATGAGATATCTCGAGGTTCTTGGCTTAAGCTGCGGAGCGTGAGGGGATCGCGATGCGGCCGCCCGAGCGGCGCGTGACAACGCGTCGCCAGAGATCGCCGAGCGGCTCACGGGACGCATCGCCCACGACCATCTCGCCGCGCAGATCCCACGCGTGCACAGGCGCCAGTCCGTCGGAAAGGATGAGCATCTCCTGCCGCCGCGCACGTCGGCTCGCGCGACGCGGCAGCGGGAGCGGCGTGATACGACGATTCCGTTCCTCCGTACGAGCCAGCGCGCCCGGGGCGTGCATCGAGTCGATGACGCACGAGCCGCAGACCATGAGCCAGCGAGCGTACGCCCCCTCGATCTGCTCATAGGTCTCGTCGCATCGCGTAAGGCGCGGGACAATCCATGGCGGACCGAATCCAGAGGCGTCGCGCTCGCGCAGCACGCTCGCAAGCGACTCGACCCCGGATCGCACGCGATCGAACGTGTCGATGCCCATGAGCTGGCGATAGATATGCGCGTTGTCGGCAGCGACATCGACGCTGATGACATCGGCGTCCAGCGCAAGCAGTCGCTCGAGCGCTCCGTGGTCATGCACAAGATCGTCGCGGACGAGGTCCGTCCGGACGTGCACGCCCAGCACGCCTGACTCGCGTGCCGCGGCGATGATCTCGTGGAGCTCAGGGTGCAGCAGCGGATCGCCCGCGCCGGCGAGCGTGACGCATGCGTCGGACCGCAGTGTGCCGAGCTGTGCGAAGATTCGCGTCGCGACGCGAAGGCTCATGCGCGGCCGCTCGACCGGCTCGCGCGCCGTGCCCGTGAGCCATCCGAGGCGTAGCCCGCTCGTCAGGCGTCCCGCGCAGACCTCGAGCGTCAGGTGTCCCGGGCCGCTCGGAGTCGAGCCCAGCATGAGCGGATCGAGTGCGTGGAGGAGCGTTGCGGTGTCGGCGTCGATGCCCTCTGTTTCAAGCACCGAGCGTATGGAGCGTGCATGCTCCGATGTATCACACATGACACGCGCGTGCGCGTCGCGCAGGATCGGATCGACGCGCACGCATGCATCGCGCGCAATGGGATCGGCGATCGGCGCGACCGGGATATACCCGAGCAACCCGCCGAGCGTCGAGAAGACACCGGCGCGAGGACGCTGGGATGCGAGTTCCGCAAGAGTGTCCGGGCTCGCAACCGCACCGCAAAGTCCCGGCGCGGCCTGGGTGAACACGAAGCGCGAGCGATCATCGCTCAGGAATCGTTCGATGACGCGATCGCACAGCGCGGGATCCACGCAGGACCAGTCGTCGCCCACGAGGAGTGCCGCCCGTGCGCCGGCGGACCGAGTGGCATGAGCGAAGGCTCCGGGCTCGCCCAGCTCGTCGTACACGCTGAGCTGCCCCACGCCCCCGCGCCACGCGTGCGCCATGAACCGGCGTGCGCGAGCAACCGCGTCGCGATATGTGCGATCATCCTTGGTGCGCTCGAAGCGGACATCGAGGGTGCTCGGAGACGTTCGGACGAGCCCTCGGACATGCTCCGGATCATCGCAGAGCAGCACGACGCCATCGAGGAGCGCGCATCGCGACAGGCGTGCGAGCGTCAGTTCCAGCGCGTTCTTTCCGTCAAAGACCTCGGCAGAAAGGTCACGCGGCGCTCCGAGCGATGATCGATCCGGATCGACGCGAATGATCGCGACCACACGCGGTCGATCGGGCGACGTGGCGTGGACGCGTGATTGCTCTTGCTCGGCGGTGTGCCGTCGACCGATCGTGAGTCCGGCGTGCTCGTCGGGCTTGTCATTGGTTCGCGCGATCGTCGCATCCAGGAGCGTGAGCAGCGTGCGTGCCGAGCGTGTGAGGCCCTCGACGTTCCGGAGGTCACGCTCGATGTCACGCAACTGTCGCTGCTCGGGCGTGAGGGCGCTCTCGAGCGCCGCACGCCGATCGGCCTGGAAGCGGTTGAGCGCCTCGGCCTGCGCAAGGTGGTGCATCAGCGTGTACGCGTCGCCGAGAGACTCGGCACGATCCCGCTCGCGGTGCAGGAGCGCGATGCGATCATTCAGCTCGCGCCGATCCAGCGTGCCCGACGACATCTCGCGCAAGAGCTCCACGCTCCGCTCGCACGCCGCAACAAGTCGGGACGTGTTACGGCGCAACTCGCCGAGGCGTTCACGAACGCGCCCCGTTCCGGCCTTGGGCGGTGAGGCCCCGGGGCCGGGCTCGGGCGCTACGGGCTCGCCCGCGAGCTCGACGATCACGTCCGCGAGGTTCTGCGTCGTCGTGTGGCGTTTGTGCACGCCGCCCTCGGTCGCGTCGATCACACGCAGCCCACGCCGCTCATCGTCGGCGAAGTCTCGCTCGAATTGGAGCAGATAGGAACTCATCTGCTCGTCGGTGTAGATGGGGCGTCCGAGCACGTCGGTGGCGCGGATCAGCGTGTGGCGCATGCGCGCGATGCGCTGCCACTCGAGCGTTTCGAGCGTCTGGAACGGGCCGAGCTCGCCCGACCACACATCGTGGATCGCGGCGCCCGCGGCGTAGTACTGCCCATCGGTGAAACCAAGGTCCTGCCCGACAAGCACGACGGGGTCGCAGCCCATGTGCCGCGCGAGGTAGTACGCGAGATGCGCGACGGTCGCGCCCGGCGCGATGCGTCCGAGCGGTCGTGCGAGCTCCGTGCCGAGCACCTCGTCGAGCCACTGGTCCTGCGCCATGCGCACACGCCCGGGGAACGCGCGCGGGATCGCGGGGCTCGCCTTGGGTTCGACAACGAGCGTCACGCCCTCGACGTCGCGGGGCGTCAGGCCCTCGTAGAAGCGGGCCGAGATCTCGTGATAGTCGAGCGCAGTGACGAAGTGCGGGCGGATGCCCCGCGCGAGCAGCGGCTTGAGCACCGTCTGCGTGGCGATGATGACGAAGCGATCGCGCACGCCGGGCAGCGCGAGCATGTCGATGTTCCGCGCGAGGCTTGGCCCGGCGGACACGACGATCGCGGGTCGCCCGCGCTGCACGCCCGCCAGCGCCGCGACGCCCTCGCGGATCGCGTAGTCCTCGATGTTGCCGAGCAGGTTCGTGAGCGTGACCTCGCTCTGCACGAGCGTCGTCGCGATCTGCGTGCGCACGCCTCGCACGACCCGCGACAGCGTCTCTCCGAACACCGCTGCGCGGGAGCCCAGCCGCGCCTTGCTGGGTGGGTGCTCGATGATCTCCACGCCCAGCGCGAGCAGCGCCTCGACGCCCGAGATCGACGTGGTGAGCGATGCCGTGTCGCTCTCATCGCTCACGATGACGACGTTCGTGCCGGTGATCCACGCGGAGTGGTCGACGCGTTCGAGCACCGCGCGGAGCAGGCCCAGGTCGGGCTCGAAGACGATCAGCACGCCCGAGTGACGCAGCTTCTCGCCCACCGCACGGACGTGGTGCCCGAGCCCGAAGCCCAGCACGCACAGCCCGCCCGCCTCGCGCACGTCCACGGTGTGGGCCAGCGATGCCGCCTCGTCCAAGGGACGCCGCCGGCTTGCCATCGCGCGCCCGTCCTTGACGCCCGTCAGCGCGCCGTCATCCGCGAGCGAGAACGCCGCGCCGGGGTCTGACGGCACGTCACGCAGGCGTTCGACCAACTGCGGGTTCGTCCGCGACAGCGCGGCGAGGTTCGCCTCGAACACCTCGGCGCTCGGTGCGGCTGCATCGCGTGCGACACCGTCCCGCCCCGCGGGCGCACGATCACCGGACCCGTCTCGGGGAGTATCAGCGTTCACTCGCGGGTTATCGGCCAGTGCGGGCGTTCCGCGTCACAACCACGCGGCACGCCGGTCGTGCGCGCCGCGCGTGCGAACAATGCGCGAGGGGGCGCACGCGGAAGGAGTACAGATAAGGATGCGGAGCGTTCTTCATCGATCCTTCGCCGTCGCCATGACGGCATGGCTCGCTCGCGGGGCCCTCGCGCAGGGCGGCCCGCTCGATGCGCCGCGTCTGGACCCGTTGCCCGAGGCCCCCGCGTGGCAGTCGCTGCTGTTTGAGAAGCCGCTCCCGCTCGTAGTCGCGTGCGTCGGGCTCGGGCTGGTGGTGGCTTGGGCCTTCCGGAGAACCCACCCGCGCAGGGCCATGCTCGCCGCGGGGACGGGCGTGATCCTCGGAGCGGCGTTCACGGCGCTCGCGGCGTCGGTGCACACCGAGCGCGAGCACCTGGCGAGCGCGACCCTCCGGCTTGTGGACGCGGTCGTCGAGCCAGACGCGCAAAAATTACGCCCTATGTTCGCGCTCGACGTCCAGGCCGAGGGGCCGGGCTTCATGCTGCGCGGTCGCGACGAGCTGGCCGACTGGCTCGATACCCAGATGAGGGGAGATTTTCGCGTCACGGAATGGAAGGTGCTCGAGCTGCGATCCGGGGTGGACAGCCCGCAGGTCGCGCGCACGCAGGCCCGCGTCCGCGTCCAGCCCGAGAGGTCCCGCAGCCCCGTGATCGTCTGGATGCACATGGACTGGTACCGCCCCCGGGCGGGCGAGGCGTGGCAGCTCCGCGGCGTGCGGCCGGTATGGGTCTCGGGCTACGGCAACATCGACCGTCGCTGATCCGCGCGGCTCAGTACACCCTTACGCGAGCCCGAGCCGCTTTGTCGCGACGCGGTACCGCTCGGCCATCTGCGCCAGCGACGACGGGATCACACGCACGCTCCCGACCGTCTGCATGAAGTTCACGTCGCCCGACCAGCGCGGCACGAGGTGTGCGTGCAGATGGTCCGGCACGCCCGCGCCCGCCGCACGCCCCTGGTTGATCCCGAGGTTGACGCCCTGCGGCTCGAGCGCGACGCGCATCAGCTCCATCCCGATCTCGCACAGCTTCCACAGGTGGGCGCGCTGCTCCGGCGCATAGTCGAGCAGCGTCGGACGTGCCTCGCCGAGCGCAACGAGCAGGTGCCCGTTCGCGTAGGGGAACGCGTTGAGCAGGACCATGCCGTGCGCATCGCGCAGGATGACGTGGTTCGCCGCGTCGTCCTGGGGCGACGCCCAGTAGCGAGCAAGGAAGCTGCCCGGCGCATCACGCCCGGGCGACCTTGCGGCGGGTGCGTCGGCGAGCGACTCGAGATATTCGAGCCGCCACGGCGCCCAGAGGGCCTGGGGTGAACAAGCGGGCGGCTCGGCGCGTGCGGGGTTCTCGGACATCCCACGAGTCTAAGCGATTGCCCGACCGGATCGTTCCCACCCGTCCCGGGCCGGCGTTCCATGGGATGTGTTCGGTGCGGGCGGGGATCGCGTCGCGGGCCGATCTTCTTCTCTAGACATGCGATCGTGCATGGCCGAGCGGAGGGCGGACGGATGAACATCTCTTCGATCATGACGCGTGACGTGGTGACCGTGACGATGGACGAGTCGCTCCGCTGGATCCAGCAGGTCTTCCACGAGCACCGCTTCCACCACCTGATCGTGACGGACCAGGGCAAGGTGGTGGGCGTCATCAGCGATCGCGACGTGCTCAAGAACGTCAGCCCGTTCATCGGGAAGATGGCCGAGCGCACCGCCGACCTCGCGACGCTCGATCGCAAGGCGCACCAGGTCATGTCCCGCGCGCTCATCGCCGTCTCGCCCGCGACGCTCGTCCGGGACGCGGCGAAGCTGATGGTCGAGCACCGCGTGTCCTGCCTGCCCGTGCTGGACGACGACCAGCGCCCCGTGGGCATCGTCACTTGGCGCGACCTGCTCCGCTGGATGAGCGATTTCATCGCGGCGGACCTGCCCACCGACGTCCCCACGCTCCCGAAGCGTGGCAAGGACGCGGCGTAGGCGGCTTTCCGCACGACCCACTGGCGTTACAATCCCAGCCACCCCGCGCCTCGCGGGGGAGTAAGGAGCGCGTGCTGCGCCCGCTGTGGTTGTTTCGGGCGCGCTCGCGCGCCGCGTGCTGGAGGTTTGCATGTTCGATTCCGTCTCCCTCGCCGCGTCCCGCGGCTCCGCTCGATCCGCGGCCGACGTGCTCGTTCTCGGGGTGTTCAAGGGAGCGTCGCTCGACGACAAGTCGAAGCCGCTCGCGGGCGACGCGGGCGCCGGCGCGATCAAGCGTGGTGAAGCGACGGGCGAGCTCGGCGCGATCGCCGAGGCGTTCCCGAGCGGGAGGGGCGCGCCGAGTCGCATCATCATCGTCGGGCTCGGCGAGAAATCGTCGCTGAGCGCCGGATCGTTCCGGGCGATCGCCGCGGGCGTGGGGCGCCGCCTGGCGGTCACGAAGGACGCGAGCGTGCGTGTGGAGTTCGCCGGGCCGATCGCCGCGGCGAAGCTCGATGCGGGCGCGTGCGGGAGTGCGTTCGGCGAGGGCCTCGGGCTGCTCGCGTGGACGTGCGACCATTTCCGCGGTTCCGCGACGCCCAAGAAGGACCGCACCAGGCTCAAGGTCTCGACGACGCACGCGCCGTTCGCCGATGGCCTCGCGCGCGGGCTCGCGCTCGCCGAGAGCGCGAACGTGACGCGCACGCTTAGCCAGACGCCCCCGAACATCGCGACCCCCGCGTGGATGGCGAGCGAGGCCCGCAAGATGGCCCGCAAGGTCGGGCTCTCCTGCGAGGTCATGCAGGGCGATCGCCTCGAGAAGGAACGCTTCACGGGCCTCATCAACGTCGGCAAGGCCTCCGAGAACGCGCCGTGCATGATCCGCCTCGAGTACGCCCCGCGCGGCGCGGCGCGCGAGAAGCCCGTCGTCCTCGTCGGCAAGACCATGACCTACGACTCGGGCGGCCTGTCCCTCAAGATCAACAACGGCATGAAGGGCATGAAGCGCGACAAGGACGGCGGGTGCGCCGTCTTCGGCGCGATGCACGCGATCGCGACCGTCATCAAGCCCAAGCACCGCGTCGTCGCGCTCCTCGCCTGCGCCGAGAACTCGATCAGCGACGAGGCCTATCGCCCCGACGACGTCATCACCTTCCGCAACGGCGTGAGCGTCGAGGTCACCAACACCGACGCCGAGGGACGCCTCGTCCTCGCCGACGCGCTCTGCTGGGCCTGCGAGAAGGAGAATCCCTCCGCGGTCATCGACCTCGCGACGCTCACGGGCGGCGTGGTCGTCGCGCTGGGCTCGGTCTACGCGGGCATGTGGTGCGATGATGATCGCCTGCGCCAGCGCGTCGAGCGGGCCGCGGAGTCGTCGGGCGAGCTCGTCTGGCGCCTGCCGCACCACCAGAAGTATCGCGACATGATGAAGTCGCCCATCGCCGACATCGTCAACTCCGCGCCCGTGCGCGAGGCGCACCCGATCCAGGGCGCGGCGTTCCTGTCGTACTTCGTCGAGAACGGCATCCCGTGGTGCCACCTCGACATCGCCGGCACGCACGCGACCGAGCGCGACGCCGGCCCGTTCATCGCGGGCCCGACCGGCTTCGGCGCCCGTCTGCTCGCGGAGCTGCTCGACCAGTGAACGAACGCGACGCGCTTCGCACACTCCGCGATCCCGCCGCCGAGCACGATCCCGGCGTAGACATCGGCGAGGGTCGCCCCGCGCCGGCGCCGACACCGCTTGCGCCCGCGCCGGGCGAGCCCATGCCCCGGATCTTCTTCGTCACCGGTGCGCAGAAGTCGGGCACGACCTGGGTCGCGCGCACGCTCGCGCGACATCCGTGCGTCCACTGCTTTGGCGAGAGCGTGCTCTTCGGTCTTGATTCCAGCCCCGGCGAGCCCTGGGCGTGGATCGACCGCGCACGCATGGAAGCGTGGATGTGCCGTCCGTACTCAAGCCGCATGAACGAGCATGGCATCCACGCGCTCGAACGCGCCGCCCGGCGCGGCATGGTCGAGGCCATGCTCCGCCTGCACATGCGCCCGGGCATCCTCGCGATGGGCGAACGCACGCCGCACTTCCACATCCTCGCGATCGAGCGCATCCACGAGCTGTTCCCCGAGGCGGCGATCGTCGAGGTCGTGCGTGACGGGCGCGACGTCGCGGTGTCGTACGCCTTCCACATGCTCCGCCACGGGCTGACCGATGTGCTCTGGAGCGATCCCGACATGGGCCGGCGCGCCGAGGCGTTCCACATCCGGGGCGAGGGCGAGCCCGCGCCACTGCTCACTCCCGAGGGCGTCCGCGACTGCGCGACCCGCTGGCGACTCGCGATCGAGGCGGGCGAGCGGGCCCGGCGCCTGTTCGACGGGCGGCATGTCCGCCTGTGCTACGAGACGCTGCTGAACGACCCGCGTCAGATCGCGCAAGCCTTTGGCGTGCTTGATGTTGAAGCGAACGACACACAGCTCGACGCGTGCGTGCGGGCCGAATCGTTCGAGGCGATCACCGGGCGCGGCCGGGGCGAGGCGGACCCGACCAGCTTCCACCGCAAGGGCGTCGCGGGCGACTGGCGGGCCCACTTCACGCCCGAGCTTGAGGCGGTGTACATGGACATCGCCGGGCAGGCCATGGCCCGGGCGGGTTACCCCGTCCGTGTCGCGTGAGTCATTGTCCCACAAGCAATTAGGCTCGCGAGACGCGATCGCGACCCGGGCGACGTGCCGTCCTCCCGGGGCCCGCACAGGAATAGGATTCGTTGATGTCGACCCTCGCCGTTCGGTCCGCCGAGCCGGAGTCCACGCTGGCGTACGCCGCCCCCGCGCGGATCCTGCGCGACCTCTGGGGGCATCGCGACCTGATCCGCCAGTTCGCCGCCCGCGAGCTGGCGATGCGTCATCGCGGGAGCACCCTGGGCAGGTGGTGGAGCGTGCTGAACCCGCTGCTCGCGCTGGTCGCGTACGGGTTCCTGTTCGGCGTGGTGATGCCGGCGCGCTGGCACGCCTTGGGGAGCACGGGTGAGGCGACGCTCGCGACGATCGTGCTGAACATCTTCCTGGGCATCACGGTGTACAACCTCTTCGCGGAGGTGGTGATCGCCGCGCCCTCGCTGGTCGTGGCGCGTCCGCAGCTCGTCAAGCGCGTGGTGTTCCCGATCCAGATCCTGCCCGTGACGTCGGTGATCGCATCGAGCGTGTACGCGCTCGCGGCGATCGTGCTCGTGATCCTCGGCGCGGGCGCAGCGGGGCACGTCTCGCCCACACTCTGGACGCTCCCGATCGTGCTGGTCGCGCTGTGGATGCTCATCCTGCCGATCGCATGGGTGCTCGCGGCGCTGGGCGTGTTCCTGCGCGACATGCCGCAGATCGTGGGCGTGATCGTGGGCAAGTTCCTGATCTTCACGACGCCGATCTTCTATCCGCGCGAGGCGGTCCCCGAGCGGTTCCAGATCCTGATCGACGTCAATCCGATGGCGTGGATCGTGGGCTCGGCCCGCGACGCGGTGCTTCGTGGCGAGATGCCGAATCTCACCGCGCTGGGCATCATCATCGCGACGGGCGCGATCGCCTCGTGCGGCGCGTACGCTCTGTTCATGAAGGCCAGGCGGGGGTTCGCGGATGTCCTCTGAGCCGGCATTGAAGGACCAGCCCGCGTCGTTCGAGCCGTCCGCGTTGCGGGCGGGCGAGCAGCGCGTCGCCGACGTGCGCGTGGGCCCCGACGGGCTGGCGATGCTGGGCGAAAGTGTGATGGAGAGTGACGGCGACGCGGCGATCGAGGTCCGCGAAGTCACCAAGTGCTACCACATCTACAAGAGGCCGATCGACCGCCTCAGGCAGGCGCTCTCGCGCGGAAAACGCCGGTTCTACAGCGAGTTCTGGGCCGTGCGGGGCGTGAATTTCGCACTCGACCGCGGCGACTCGCTGGGCGTCATTGGTCGCAACGGCGCGGGCAAGAGCACGCTCCTCCAGATGGTCGCGGGAACGCTCGCGCCCACGACGGGCGAGGTGCGCGTGCGCGGACGCGTCGGGGCGCTCCTCGAGCTGGGCACGGGCTTCAACCCGGAGTTCACCGGGCGAGAGAACGCGTTCCTCAACGCCTCGATCCAAGGCATCCCCGCGCCCGTCATGCGCGAGCGATTCGACGAGATCGCGGCGTTCGCCGAGATCGGCGCGTTCATGGACCGCCCGATCAAGACGTACAGCAGCGGTATGCGGGCGCGCCTCGCGTTCGCCGTCACGACCGCGATGGACCCCGACGTGCTCATCCTCGATGAGATCCTCGCGGTGGGGGACATCGGCTTCCAGCAGAAGTGCGCGACGCGCTTACGCGAGCTGCGCGACGCCGGGCTCACGCTCCTGTTCGTCAGCCACGCGCCCGACGCGGTGAAGGCCGTCTGCTCCAAGGGCCTGTATCTCCGCCAGGGACAGTCGGTCTTCTTCGGCCCCGTGGGTCGCGCGATCGACGCGTACCAGAAGGACGTGCGCGACGAGATCAACCGCGAGGCGCTCGACGAGGCCCGCGTCTTCGAGGGCTCCATCGAGCCCAAGGTCCACGTGCCCGGCACGCTCCGCTACGGCACGGGGCACGTGCAGCTCGAGAAGGTCGAACTGCTCGACGCAGCGGGCGAGCCTCGCAAGGTGTTCACCTCGCGGGATGAAGTGCAGCTCGTCGCGACGTTCCGGGCGCACGCGCCGGCGGACCGCCTGAGCGTGTCGATCGTGCTCCGCGACATGCGGGGCCAGCACATCACGGGCCTGACGACCTTCGACGAGAAGCGAGAGCTCCCCGCGCTCGCGCCGGGCGAGGCGATCACGCTCCGGTTTCGCTTCCGCCTGAACGTGTGCTTCGGGAAGTACGGCTTCTGCCTCGCGGCATCGCGCATCGCTGACCCGCAGCGTTCGAACGTTATCCTTCTCGACCAGGTGAACGGGTGCGCGCCCTTCCAGGTGCTGCCGAACCGCGAGTGGCCCGTGCTGCACCGCTACTACGAGCCGATGGACATCGACGTGGCAAAGGAGAGCCATGCCTGATTCGCCGATCAGCACGACCACACACGATCCCGACGCCGCCCCCGCCGAGCGTGGTATGGTCGCGGATTCTGCGCACGACGCGACGCGCGTCGAGCACAAGCCCGCGACCGGCCCGCTCGCGCCGGGTGGTGATGCGTCGAACTACATCTACTGGCAGCAGCACGGCGGCGAGTGGGCCGACGAGTACGACCAGCGCAAGCTCGTCGAGCCGAGGTACCACATCCAGGAACTGATGCTCGCCGAGTACGTCGAGCGCCACGCCGAGCACGCACGATCGCTGGGACGGAAGCTCCGCGTGCTCGAGTACGGCTGCGGCGTCGGGCGACACCTGCGCAACCTCTCACGCATCCCGAACGCCGACGTGTTCGGCTACGACCAGAGCCCGACGATGGTCTCCTGCATGCAGCGATGGACCGACGCGGCGTGGATCGAAGAGCACGTCCGCCTCGGCCCGCCGACCGGCTCGCTCCCGTGGGACGATGGCTCGATCGACATCGTGTATTCATGCGAGGTCATGGTGCACGTGCGTCCCGAGGACCTGCCCGGACGGATCGCGGAGATGGTCCGTGTGTCGCGCGGGCAGGTGCTGCTGATGGAGCCCTCGCCACACTACCGCATCGTGTCCGGCGCGCACGACGGATGCTGGAACCATGACATCCCGTCCGTGTGCGCGTCGATGGGCCTGGCGTGCGAGGTGATGCCGTCCGGCTTCTTCTCGCAGACGCCCTTCCGCATCGTGGTGGGGGAAGGACATCCCTGGGGCGAGATCTCGCCGCTGCGTCTGGCGATCATGCGACGCATGGAGAGCGACCTTCTGTGCGGTCTGGAGGAGGTCAGCGAGGAGCGCGAGGGGCTGCGTTCGCGCGCACGCGACGCGGAGTCGCGTCTGGGCGAATCCATCGAATCGCGCCGCGCGACCGCGCAGCGTTCTCATGAGATGGAGAAGCGCCTCGACGATCTCCAGCAGCGGCTCGCCGCCGCGAAGGCGTCGCTGGAAGAGCGCGGCAAGCGCGTCGAGGACCTGCGCGAGGAGGTCCGCGAGGCACGCGGGCTGATCGAGCAGAAGACCCAGCGTGCCCGCGAGCTGGCCGATCGCAACTCGGAGATCACGCAGCGTCTGGAAGCCCTGCGGGCCGAACTCGCGCGGCTGCGAGAGCAGGCCGAGAAGTGGCGTGAGAGCGTGCGAGACTCGGGCGCGCAGCTCGCGCTCGCCCGTGGTCGGGCGGCAAGCGCCGAACGCGCCGCGCACGCCGCCGCGCAGCGTGCCGCCGAAGCGACGGGCGAGCTGGATCGGGTCCGCGCGGCGCTCCGCTCGCAGCTCGCGCTCGCCGCGTCGCTCGCCGCGAAGAGGTCGCAGGAGCGGCACCGCGACCACGCGCACGTCACGCTCGTCGAAGCCCGCGACCGCGCGTTTGTCGATCGAGCACACGAGATCATGAGGGGAGGCGGCGATGCACGTGATTGACAACACCGCTGCACCCGCCCTCGCGGTCACGCCGTTGATCGGCGAGGCGCTGCGTCGCGCGCAGCCCGCGCGCGTGCTGGAGATCGGACCCGGCGCCGGGCTGTGGCCCGCGGTGCTGCGCTCGGTGTCGCACGAGCACGAGCCGCACGTCGAACTGATCGCGCCTCCGGGGCCGGGCGTGCCCGCGCACCGCGCCTACGACGCGGTGCATACCGGAGACGCGAGCGCGCTGCTCGCAGCGCTCGCGGGCCCGTGGGATTGCGTGCTGATCGATGGCCCGCTCGAGGCGATCCCGCCCGCCGCGGGAGCCGCGCTGTGCCGGGCCGCGCTCGCAAAGTCGGGTTATGTCATCGCGCTCGCGCCCTGGGGCATCTCCGAGCGTCCGGCCGAGACGAACGGCACGACTCCTCACGCGAGCAATGGCGCGAACGGGCTGCACCATGCGTGGACGCCCACGCTCCTCGCGGGGCTGCCCGTGCTCCGCCAGATCGCTTATGAGTCCGCCGCCGCGCCGCGCGTCGCGCTCATCCTGGGCAAGGAAGATCCTCGCCTGCTGCGTCGCCTGAACGTCCCGCCGATCGAGCACGACCTGCCCGTCGTGCGCACGCTGGGCGATGATCTCGACCGTGTGCTCGACCGCATCAGCGAGCAGTCATTTGCGCTGCGGTCTATCCGGGGTCATGCGCTGCACCGCGCCGCGACGCGCGTGTCGCGCACCGGCGCATGGAACGCCGTTCGCTGGGCCGCGACGCGCAACCGCGGCATCGTCCGCGTCGAGGTGCTCTCGGGCGAGGCACGCATCCTCGCCGCCCGTGCGAATTCGGGCGAGCCCGGCGTGCCGTGGGACGTCGCCGAGCATGGGGCCGAATGGCGTGAGATTCGAGACGATCGCGCCGCGCACGGCGTCGCGCTTACCGCGAGCCGCGGCTCCATCCGCTTCGCGCTCGACGCTGATCCGTGCGTGTCCGTCGCGGGCCCCGCGCGCCTGCGTGTGACTCGCGCGGGCCGTTCGGAGAGCATCGACGTGCCCGCGCACGCGACGCATATCTATCCCGCGCGCGAATCGTGGCTTGGTCGTGCGCCGGCGCGCAATCACGCTGCTTCCAGCATCACGCTCGACGTCCCCGCCGCGCCCACGCCCGAGGTGGTCGGCCCGCCCGCACGCCCCGCCGAGTTCCTGCCCGAGCACGCCGCGTTCATCGAGCAGATGCGTTCGTCAACCTCGCGCGCCGTCGCGATCCACTGCCCGCGCTGGCTCGGCATCACGAGCTCCACCCGCGCGCTCTTCCCCGTCACCTATCCCGTGCCCATGCACGAGGGCGTTGATCCGCTCCGCTACACCACGCAGCAGGTCGATTACCACGCACACGTGCTCGCCGAGGCGGGGGTCGAGCACATCGTCTTCTCGGGCGGCGACGAGATGCACTTCCACCTGCTCCTGCGTCTGCGTGAGCTGCGCCCGCAGGTGCGGGCCGACATGCTCTGGCACGCGTGCTACCTCCAGTTCAAGGAGGACTACAACTGGCGCATCCTGCGCCTGTGGATGGACGCGGCTCGCGCCGGGCTCGTGAGCTCCATCGGCGTCGTCAAGGCGGGCATGGACGAGTTCTTCCGCAGCCTCGGCATCCCCTCGAAGCTCGTCATGAACATGGTCCCGGGCGATGTCATGCAGCCGCCAACCGACGAAGAGCTCGGTGCGGGCACACACCTGGGCATGTGGCTCAGCAGCATCGGGTATCGCAAGATCCCGCACGCGATGCTCGCCGCCGTCGCAATGACGCCCGACGCCGTGCTGCACGCCGCGGGGCTCGATGCGCGATGCAATGAGGTGATCGACGCGCTCGCCATCCGCTGCGCCGTTCGTGAGCCAAGGCCCGTTCCTCACGACGAACTGCTCGGGCACATCCGTCGCACGCACGTTTCGATGTACGTGACGTTCGCCGAGTGTTGCCCGATGCTCCCGCTCGAGAGCATGCAGCTCGGCGTGCCGTGCCTGCTAGGCCCCGCGAGCCACCTGTTCGAGGACGCCCCGTTCCTGTTCGAGCGCCTCGTCGTGCCTTTCCCGGACCGGGCCGAGGTCATCGCACGCATGGCCCGGCGCGCCGCTGACGAGCGAGAGGGCATCATCGATGCGTACCGCGCGTACGCCGCGACGTACAACGAACGCGCCGCCGAGAGCGTCCGCGCGTTCCTTGCGTAAATCATTGTCCGAACGTTCGACCCTTCGAGGAGCAACCCGCGCATGGCGGTGATCGGCCTGGCCACCTTCGAGCTCCACCCAACCACGCGCGGTGGCTGCGGCATGCTCCTGCACCACGCCGCGTGCGAGCTGCTCGAGCGCGGGCACGAGGTCGTGTTCCTCCTCGACATCCCGCCCAAGCACTTCCGCCAGTTCGAGGAGCATGACCGGGCCACCTTCCCGCACCACGAACGCCTCCGCGCCTACCACCTCCGCACACTCTGCGCGGACATGACGCTCACGCCCGAACGGTCTCCCGGCCCGCACCATTGGCGCTCGCTCTGCTTTGCGCACGCCATCGCCCGGATGCTTGAGCGTGAGCCCTCGATGGACATGCTCGAGATCTTCGACTACTGCGGCGTGGGCTACGCGGTGCTCGTCGAGCGCGCGTTCGGGCGCGGCGTGATCGCGTCGCACCGCGCGACCATCGCCACGCGCCTCCACAACACGCTCGAGCTGATCGATGCCTACTCGCCCACCGCGACCTTTGATCAGCAGCGGTACATCATGTACGGGCTCGAGCGCGCCCAGGCACATCTCTCCGAGGCGCTCCTCACCCCGACGCCCGCGTACGCGAACGCATACTTCCGCGGCAACTACGACGTCGATCCCCGCGCCCTCGTCGTCAGCCAGTCGCCCAAGATGGACTTCCCCGCACATTCGCGCGCCTGCCCCGCGATGCCGAGCGTGCGCATCGCGTACTTCGGGCGCCTCTGGGTCTTCAAGGGCATCGATCAGCTCGTGCACGCGAGCGTCGCGCTCATGCGCGAACGCCCCGAGCTCGACATCCGCGTCGATCTCATCGGACCCGATAGCCGCGAGAGCCCCTTCGGCGACAGCTACATCGAGCACCTCCGCTCGCTCGTCCCGCCCGACCTGCGCGAGCGGTTCGAGTTCCCCGGGCACCTCTCGCACGACGAGACCGCCGAGCGGCTCGCGAACGCGACCTTCGGCGTGTTCCCCAACCGCTTCGAGAGCTTCTGCTACGCCGCGCACGAGGCCTACGACGCGGGCCTCCCGCTCGTCATGACCGACCTGTCCGGCTGGCGCGACTTCTTCGAGCACGAGAAGAACGCCCTGCTCTACGACGGCACCACCGCGGGCCTGCTCGGCGCGATGCGCCGCATGATCGACGAGCCGGCGACGCGCGAACGCCTGTCGCGTCCGTACGCCGTCGCGACGAATCCCCTCGGCACGTACTACGACGCGCCCCGCGCGATGGTCCCCGTGCGTGATGCCGGCGCATTTACTCCAGGTGCGTCGCTCCCGCACGTGCTCGCGCTCGTGCTCGATGACGACGCCGACAATGCCGCCTCGCGCACGACGCTCGACGCGCTCGCACGTCAGAGCGGCGCGAATGTGTCTGCCGTCCGCCTCACGCCCTGCGATCCGCACGATCCCAACGCGCACTGGCTGCTCGGGCGCTCATGGCGCGCGAGCGCAAGTGACGGTTCCGAGATCCCGCCGCACGCGCTCCTCACGCGCGATGCGCTCGTCATTTTCCTCGCGGGCGACGTGCCCGCGCCCGAGTGGGCCCGCGTGTGCGCAGGCGCCCTCGCCTCGCGCAACGCGCTCGCCTTCGCTGGCACGTGGGCGACCCGCGTCGGTGCGCCGCACCACTCCACGCTCGACCTCATGCCCGAGGCGTATCCCTTCGAGTGGGGCGCCCGCCCGACGCGCGCGCTCCTGCGCACGCCGCCCGGTGCGCCGCTGTCCGACGTGCTCGATCCCAACCTTGGCCCGCTCGCCGAGCTCGGCCTGCTCTGGCGATCCATCCGCGGGCCCGAGAGCGATCGTCCCTCGCGCGGCGCTCTCCTCCACGAGCCCATGCTCGAACTCGCGCCGCACGACGCGCCCCGCCCCGCCCCGCCCGCGATGCTCGACTACCTCGTCGCCAGTTGCGGCGGGCCCTTCCGCCATCGCCTCTCGCTCTACACCACGCTGCTCCAGCGGCGCGTGCAGGCCCACGCCACCCGCGCGGACGAGCTCGCCCGCAGGCCGCTCGCGCCACCGCCGCCCCAATCCTCGCCCCGCCCGCCCGAGGTCACGCTCGAATCCAAGCTCGCCGCGGCGGACACGCTGGGCGGTCGCACGCTCGCAGCGATGGCGCTCCGCAAGCTCACCCGCCGGCTCTCGGGGCGCACGCCCGCGCAATAATCAAACTTCTGATCTGGCCTCTGGAGGATCGCATGCCCAACCCCAGCAACGTCGAGAGCCCCATCCTCGTGATCGGCCCGGGCCGCAGCGGCACGAGCTGGCTGCTCCACGCCCTCGATGAGCACCCCGACTGCCGCGACATCATCGAGAACCACGTCGTCGAGGGGCTTCACTTCGAGATCTTCGAGAACTGGTGGTGCAAGCAGTGGCACTGGATCTGTGAGGACGAGAAGGAATGGCGCGCCCGCGCCGCCCGCGCTGCTCGCGCCGTTCTCTGCGAGATGTTCCCCACCACGCAGCAGCAGTGGGTCATGAAGATGATCTGGCGCGGCAAGCCCTGGGCGTTCGTGCGCGAGGTCTTCCCCGGCGCACGCTTCATCCACATCACGCGCAGCCCCGTCACCGCGATCCCCTCCATGATGGACTTCATGGGTCACAAGAACGCGGTCTGGCAGGAGATCGAGCACGCCGAGACCGAGTGGCTCCAGTCCCACCGCGAGGCGGTCCGCCTCCGCGACCAGGGCGCACCCTACCTCCGCATCAAGCAGGAGGACGCCGTCGCCGAGCCCGAGCGCGTCTGGAACGAGATGCTCGACTTCTGCGGGCTCGAGCGTCGATCCATGACCGACAACGTCACCAACGAGATCAACCCCGCCCAGAACATGCGCGGTAAGCTCAAGCTGGGGCGTCCGCCCATGGAGTGGACGATGCTCCGGCGCGCCACGCTCGAGATGTCACGCGAGCTGGGCTACCTGCCCGCCGAGGTCGACATCACGCCCGAGAAGCCCGTCGTGGTTGATGCCGCGATCCGCGCCCAGGCCGAGCAGGTCCGCCTCGACAACAAGCGACTGCACGACGAGGTCGGGCTGCTGCGTCAGGAGAACGACCGATTGCAGCGCATGGTCGAGAACCTCACCAGCGCGATCCAGACCGAAGCACGCGAGCCCGCCCGCGTCTGATTGCCATCGGGCGAACGCCCTTTGCCAATCGATCAGTTCGCGCTCGACACCGTCGGCGACAGTTCCACCCGGGCCTCGCGCGTGAACGTCACCTTCGGGCGGCGCAGCCCCGTGTCGAACAGCAGCTCCGCCAGCGCGCCCGGCGCGAGGTATCGGATCGTTCCGTCCACCCGCACCTCGCGCTCGCCCGAGATCAGATCGGGCTCGACGCCGCCCTCCCCGAACCGCACCGCCGCCGGGATCTCGATCGTCTGCGCGCTGAACCGCGCGAGCGTCGCCTCGGGCGAGCGTTCCCCGCGGAACACCTCGCGCCCGTCGACCGTCACGCTGTACGACAGGCTGCGCAGCGGGAGCGCGATGTCGTTCTCGTTCCGCAGATCGAGCGTCAGTGCGAGCACCGCGCCCGCGTCGGTCCGCTCACGCAGGCGCACCTCCGCAAGCCCGACCTCGGGCCGCGGCGACGCGCACCCGCCGAGCCATGCCGACACCATCGCGATCGCCAGCAGCGCGGATCGCCCCCGGGCCGGGCGCCATCGAGATTGCAGGTCCAGCGTCTCGCCCATCCCGCGAGCGTAGCACACGCCCGCCGGTCCGATTCAGGACGCGCTCGACAGCACCACCCACCGCGGGTCCGTCGGCGTGACCTGCTGAAGATCGGGCATATACGACAGCATCGCGTCGTTGTACCGGGCCCAGTGGATCGTGAGCGCCACCATGATCGACAGCCCGATCCACGCCCCCAGCTCACCGATCCACGAGCGCCGCACCCGAAGCAGCAGCAGCACGCACAGCGACACGCTCGCGACCTTCCAAAGCACGATCCCCAGCGGGCTGTGGTGCGCCATGATCGTCCGGGCCAGCGGATTCATCTCCGCGATCCCGACGCTCGCCGCGTGCGTCAGCGTGAGCGCAAGGTCTCCAAGGCTCAGCAGCACCACCCCCAGCAGCAGCACCAGGACCCGTCGCGGACGCGACCGCTCCCACCCGCCCTCGGGGCACGACGGAAGACCCGGCGCGGCTTGCACGCTCATCGACATACCCGGGCCTATCGACACCGAAACAGGGGGGTCTTGCTCTCCCGCCCGGACCTCGACCGGATAGGCTGCGTAACACACCGTGGGTAACACCTGGGCAAGACCGAGCCCGGCGGAGACACTGCCCGAGGGCGGGTTCTCGGAGCGGCACCCCGATCGGGCCGTGAACGCCGCGACCCGGCAGCGAATCCCCGCTTCGGGGTGCTCGGTGGGCCCAACGCGGGAGCTCTCTCGGCATGGCACGGACGCGCGGCTCTCGGACCTCTGAACGTCGGCCACGGAGCCCGGCCCTCGCGCCACTCGCGGTCGCCCTCCTGACCATGCTTGGTGCCACGCCCGGCGTGCGAGCGCAGGGCCTGAGCCCGGTCTTCACCGACGACTCGCCCCTCGCCCGCGACACGCTCGTCCGACTGCTCGAGCTCCGCGCGGGCGACAACCTGCCCGAGGCGGTCCGCGCACTGCAGCGTCTGCTCGACGAGGAATCGGACCGCGTGCTCGAGTCTTCGGAAGACCCCGACCTGTTCCAGCCCGTGCGCCGGCGCGTGCACGACGAACTGCTCGCGGACGAGGAGCTGCTCGCGAGCTACCGCCTCGCCGAGGGGCCCGTCGCATCGGCGATGCTCGCGCAGGGTGAGCTTCAGCGTGTCGAGCGCACGCGTCTGCTGACCGACGCGGGCTTCGAGGCGGCGCTGCGCCTCGCGCAGATGCAGGTCGAGTCCGCGAGCTTCGACGCCGCGGGCATCACGCTCGCGCAGCTCGATCGCCACCCGTCGCGTCGTGGCGAGGGCGCGAGCCAGGCCGCATCGCTCGCGACGTTGCTCGCGCGATACGCGGGCCCCGCAGCGCGAGCCCGCGCCGAGCGATGGTGCGCCGACGCGGGCGAGGTCGCTCCCCCGCCCGATCCCGTCACGCCGCCGGCGGCCGCGCTCAGCCACGGGCGCACCTCGTTCGATCCGGGTCCGTCCACGGATCCCAAGATGATCGTCGCGGCGCCCATGAAGTCGATCGAGATCACGCCGCGTCTCGACGGCACCTGGTCGCTCGTTGAGGACGATGCGCCGATGCTCGACGCGATCTCGCCCACCATCCCCAGCGTCGAGGGCGATCGGGTCTATGCCAACGACGGGCTCACCATCGGCGCGTGGGACCGCTTCACGCTCGCGCCCATCTGGAGCGTCTCGCCCACCTATGGCGAGCGGGATCGCGGGCTCGTCGCGGACGAGGACGACTTCCAGGCGATCCGCTCGCGCCGGCGCGTCAACGCCTCGTTCGAGGATGCGACCAGCGTCACACTCTCCCGCGGCACGCTCCTCGCGACGACGGGCATCGCCTTCCAGAATCAGCGTGTCGGCGATCCCCGCCTGCACGCGCTCGACGCGGACACTGGCTCGCTCCTCTGGTCCGCGGATGTCGCCTCGCTCGATCCGAGCCTTGAGGGCGCGAGCATCCGCGGCGCTGTCGCAGTGTCGGACGATGTCGTGATCGTCGCGACGCGGCGCTTCGTTTCGTCCCGAAGGCTGCTGAGCGCACACCTCATCGGTGTCGATCTTGCGACTGGCGCGTTTCGCTGGTCGCGCCTGCTCGGGACCGCGGGCAGCCTCCCGCACCGCCTCACGCTGCGCACGAGCGACATGCCCGCGGTGCACGAGGGCGTCGTGTACGCCGTCGATCAGCTCGGCATCATCGCCGCGATCGAGGCGTCCTCGGGACGACCGGTGTGGATCCGTCGCATGGCGCCGTCGGCTCAGATTTCGCGTCCGGGCAACTCGCTCCCCTTCGCGTCGCAGGCCCCGATCGTGCGCGGCAGGGACCTCATGGTCCTCTCGCCCGCGCGTGACGAGCTCGTGCGCCTCGATCGCGAGACGGGCGCGATCCTGCAGCGCATCGACGCGGCCCGCCTTGGCAACCCGGCCTACATGCTCGTGATGGGCGACGATCTCGCGCTCGTGGGCGTTGATCGCGTCGCATTCCTGTCGCTCGCGCCGCTCGACGCGGGCGAGCCGCTCAATGCGAGTGCGCTGCGCCTGAGCGCACCGATCCGCAGCATCGCGGGACGCGCAACGCCCGCGGGGGGCACGCTGCTCATCCCCACGCTGGAAGGCCTGGTGCTGTGCGATCCCGCGTCGCCGCGCGCGCCGAACATCATCCCGATGGACCACTCGGGCAACGTCCTGCCGGTCGAGAGCCAGGTGCTCGTCGCGGGCCCGCTGGAGCTGCACAGCTACGTCGCGTGGGAGGTCGCCGCGGACATCCTCGGGCAGCGCATGCGCGCCGCGCCCGACGATCCTCAGCCCGCGCTCACGCTCGCCGAGCTGTCGTACCGCGCGGGGCGTCACGACGCGCTCCTTCCCGCGGTGGACCACGCCTTATCAATCATCGAGCGTGCGCCGACACGCGCGTCATCGCAGTCGGCGCGCCTGCAGCTCTACACCGCGCTGCTCGCGATGGTCGAGGCGAGCCAGGCGCGCTGGTTCGCCGATCCCGCCGCGCCCGATCGCACCAACCCCGCGAGCGAGCCCGAGATCCGCGACCTCGCGCTCTTGGGCGAAGTCATCGATCGCGTCGGGCGCCTCGCGCGTGAGCCCGAGGAACGCGTCTCGCACCTGCTCACGCTCGGACGCCTGCACGAAGCGGCGGGCTCGCCCCTCCGCGCCGCGGAGAGCTACCAGCGCATCCTCGCCGAGCCCGCGCTCGCGTCAACGAGCTGGCAGGGTGGAACGCTGTCCGTGCGGGCCGATCTTGAGGCCACGCGCCGCATCGAGCGCGTCGTCGCCGAGCGCGGCATCGCGGCGGTCCGCACCTTCGACGATGAAGCCCGCCAGCAGCTCGACGGGCTCGATCCGACGTCCGCGCCCGAGCGGTTCGAGGCGATCGCGTCGCGCTATCCCGCAACGCCCACCGCGGCCCACGCCTGGCTCGACGCCGCAACCATCTACGAAGATCAGGGGCGCGGGCACCTCGCGCTCCGTTCGTTGCAGCGTGCCCGCGAGACGCAGGAACTTGTGGATCGCGCCGGTGCAGCGCCCGACGCGGCGTTGCGCGCCGAGGTGCTCGGCCGATTGGTCTCAACGCTCGCCGACCGCGCCGAGCCCGAGCGGGCCGCGCGACTGCTCGACGAGCTCGAGGGCGAACCGCTCACGCGCGACGGCATCGCGCTCGATCGCGCCGAGCTGCGCAGCCGCCTCGCGGTCGCAATGCAGGACGCGGGGCGGCTCCCCGTGCTGGGCATCGAGGTGCGTGCGAGCCCGCAGGCGCTCGTGGGCTGGTCGAGCGTGTCGCCCATGCTCGCGGGCGAACGCTCGCCCACGCGCAGCGTGCTGATGCTCTCGGGCATGACGAGCGAGATGGCGCTGTGGCGCGTGTCCGACGAGGGCCTGACGCAGGTCTGGAAGCGTCCGTATCGCCCCGAGAGCCCGCCCATGCTGCTCCGCCACGCCGATGATTCGCTGCTCGTCGACTGGATCGGCGAGGGTGGGGGCACGCTCGAGCGCATCGACGCACGGACGGGCGAAACGCTCTGGACCACGGGCACCTTCGACGCCGCCGCGCCGCGCGATCCGGTCGTGCTCTCCTCGCTCCGCGATGCCGCGGGGCGTCCACGCGAGATCACCACGCCCCTCGAGGGCCCCGTGTCGATGACCGACATCCTCGTCGTGCTCGCCGAGCGATCGATCGTCAAGGTCGAGCGCTCCGGGCGCATGGTCGCGTGGGATCTCTCGAGCGGCGCATTGCTGTGGTCCACCGTTGCGCCCGTGCGCCAGGTGCACGACGTCACCGCGGGCGCGGGCGCGATCGCGCTGGGCGGCATGGTCGATCGCGGAGCGCCGGGCGAGAAGTCCATCCCCACGCTCGCGGTGCTCGATCTCAGCTCGGGCGGGCTGCTGCACCGCATGGAGCTGCCCGGCTCGCTCCGCTGGATCCGCATGGGCTCGGGCGGCGAGGTCCTCGCCGGGCTCGATGGAGCCGTGGCGTGCGTCGATTCGGCCCGCGCGGCGCTGAGCTGGGTCGCCACGGGCGACGCGGCGCGCATGAGCGTTGGCGCGTGGGTGGTGGGGGACCAGCTCGTCGTCGAGGACGCCTCGCACACGATGTGGCTCGGGAGCATCGCCGACGGGCGATTCCGCGAGCAGCCGCTCGAAACCCGCTCTCGCGCCTACGCGCCCGCGCGCACGAACGTGCACGCGCTGGGCGATCGCATCGCGGTCATGAGCCGCATGGGATTTGCGGTGTTCGATCGCGCGGGCGAGCTCGTCGCGCTCGATGCGCTCGACGTCGTGGAGGGCCCTGGCGCGATCGTGGAGCCCGAGCTCGCCGAGGGCTCGCTCTTCGTGCTCTCGGTCCGCCCCGATCCCGGGACGAACCAGTACGCGCTCCGCGTGTTTGAGACCGACAGCGGGCGACTGATCGCCGAGCCCACGCTGCTCGAGCTGGGCATCGCGCCGCGCCGCCTGATGCTGCTCGATGGTCGCGTGCTCGTCACCGCGGGCAACGCAACGGTCGTCTACCGGTGCGAGCCCGGAGCGCCCGCCCCCGATGCGCGCTGATCGGTCCGCGACAGATCAATCCAAGCCCAAATCAATCCAAGTCCAGATCAGTTCGCGCTCGCGGGGTCGATCCCGTCCTCGATCATCTTGATCTTGTCCACCCGGCGCTGGTGCCTGCCGCCCGCGAAGTCCGTCCCGAGCCACACCTCCGCGATCTTCTCGATCAGCGTGAGCCCCAGCAGGTCCGCCGAAACGCACAGCACGTTCGCGTCGTTGTGGCTCCGGCTCAGGTTCGCCGTCAGCTCGTCATGCACGACCGCGGCCCGCACGCCCTTGACCTTGTTCGCCGCGATGCTCATCCCGATGCCCGTGCCGCAGATCAGGATGCCACGATCCACGGCGCCGCTCGCGACGAGCTTCGCGACGTGGTACGCCGGCTCGGGATAGTCGCAGGGCGCGTCGGTGCCGTTCCCGCCCGTGCACGCGCCGACCAGCCGGCATGTGTGCCCCTGCTCACCCAGCATCGTCGCGAGCCGTCGCGCCGCCTCGGAGCCCCGGTGGTCCGCCCCGATCGCGATGCTCAGCGGACGCGTGTCGCTCATGGGAGCAGTTCCTGGAGGCGATGGGTGATCAGCGTGCGCAGGCGCTCCGCCGCGCCCGTGTACTCCTCCAGCCCCATGCCGATCGGGTCGGGGATGTCCCGTCCCGAGGGATCGAGCGTATGCACCTTCGCCGCGTCGTCCGGCGAGAGGTCCCGCGCCACCCGCGCGTGCGCCAGCGTCATCGTGAACACCACGTCCGCCGCGCGGAGCAATTCACGCGTCAGCGGCTGGGCCCGATGCCCCGACAGGTCGATGCCCATGTGCAGCATCGCGTCGATCGCCTCGGGCGTCGCGCCCTGCCCGTGCCCCGCCGCGACCCCCGCCGATGCAAACTCGGCCCGGGCCCGCCCCGCCTCGCGTCCGGCGGCCAGATCCCGCGCGATCGCCTCGGCCATCGGGCTCCGGCACGTGTTGCCCGTGCACACGAACAGCACCCGCAGCGGCGCGGCCCCCTGTGCGGGATGGAGCGGGTTGGACTGTGGCTGGGCGATCGGAACGCTCTCCATCACTCTCGGTCGGGCCGCCCGCCGGACAGACTCCAGACGGGACGCTGGCCCCCGAGTATCACGCCGTGGGCGCACCTTCGCAAGGCGGCCCGCCCCGCCCATATCCGTGGCGGAGCCCATTCTCCTACGATGCCGCTCGGGGGGTGGGTCGTCACGGGGCGTCCGCGCGGGCGTCCGGCCCGGGCCACCCATCGGCAGCCGGGGGGAACCGGTCCGGGCATCGCCCGAACAGTCTCGCGGTGCGCCCGCGAGAGCGGCGACTTGGGCAATGTCGGAATGACGCGGCGGATCGGCTCGGGCGGAACGAGGCCCGGCATGGCAACAGGAGCGGCGCGATGGCACGGTCTTCCTCTCGGGCGTTCTCTCTGATCGAGCTGCTCGTCGTCGTGGCGATCATCGTCGTCGTCGTGGCAATCATCATCCCGTCGCTGGGCGGGGCGCGCACCGTCGCCCGCGAGACGCAGTCGAAGGCCCTGCTCTCCGACATCGCCTCCGCATCGGGCAAGTTCACGCTCGATAACGGCGGACGCGTGCCGGGCTACTTCACGCCCGCCGAGATGGGCTCGGGCGACAACGCGACGCAGGGCCTGACCGGCATGGAGAATCTGCTGCTCGACCTCGCGGGCGCGGAAGCGGTCTTCTCCTCGGACGATACCGATCGCATCGAGGTCAATCCGCTCTCGAACGGCAGCCCCATCTACGTGAATCCCGACCTTCTCGGCTCGGGCACGGGCAACTACCTCACCATCGATCAGGGCAACCTGCGCTACGAAGAGCAGGCCTCAAACGCCGGTGACCTCGGGCAGATCGCCGCGACCGGGTTCGACGGCTCGCGCTCGCTCCCCGACGTCGTCGACGCCTTCGGGCAGCCCCTGCTCGTCTGGACCGAGGACGCCGCGGGGCCCTCCAAGATCACCGACTTCGACGAGTTCGCCGTGGAGGATTCCGACGCCGACCCGGCCCACTTCTACTGGAACCAGAACGCCTCGATCCTGAACTCGGGCGGCATCGGCAAGAAGCTCACCGATGTGTACATGGACAGCCTGCTCGGAGGTTCGGCCCAGAAGTCCAAGCGCGAGCGGACGCTGACCGCGATCCTCGGCAATCCCGGCTACCCCGCCAACCTCGCCGACCCCCTTCCCGCCGTCAACACCATCTATCCCAGCGCGGCGCGCGGCAAGATGCTGGTCCAGGCGGCCGGAGCCGACGGCGTCTACCTCTCGCTCAAGGACAAGAAGGGCCGCGGGCTGATCTCGAGCAACCAGCTCAACTACGGCTCGAACTTCCCCGCGGTGGGCGAGACCGACGACCTGATCAAGCAGTTCGACGACCTGTTCATCTCCGCGGGCAACTGAGTTCGTTCATCGTCCCAGCCACGATCTCCCACGACGGACCGTGCACGCCGGTCCGTTGTTTCTTTGTCGTCCACCCGGTCCTGTGGATCGGGCGGGGCGCGGAGGGGCCGCCCGCGGGCACATTCCCCCGGGGATCGTCCGCCCAGCCCGCACAGGCGGCAGGGTCGAGCCCGCGCGATCGGCGTGAGATCCGTCCCCACCAAAACCATGCTCCAGATGGGCCGATAGGCGGGCTTGCCGAGGCCGGCCGTTCGGCCCTCGTGCGTTCGTTCCGTGCGCCCGCCTGGTCGGGTCCGAAGGCTGGAGAAGGCGATGTCCCGCAACGAAGCATTCAAGCAGGTCAAGGCGATCCTCTCCAAGCTCGATCGCTCGATCGACGAGGCCCGCAAGAAGCGGACCGGCGTGGACGACGAGCCCGCGGCGCCCGATCGCGCCCAGGCCCAGCCGCCGCGTGCGCCCGAGCCCGCGCCGACGCCGGCCCGCCCGCCCAGCCCCTTCGGTCGCGCCAAGCCGCTCGATCCCAATCGCCGGATGCAGGCTCCCGGGAGCACGGCTGGGCAGTCGGATCGTTCGTAAGGCACAGTCTGGGCAAGGTCGGTGAGCGAGGGATCGGAGTGCGACGCGCATGGTGGCGCGTCCGGGGAGGTTCCGCGATGCTGGGCAAGCTCTGGGGCAAGCGTTCCAATCGTGAGGACTCGTCCTCGCTCGACCGGCTCCTCGAGGGCCCGTCGGCGCGCCCGACCGGCAACGTGCCGTCCAATGGCGGGTCGACCGGCGCGTCGCCCATCGCCAAGTTCGAGCCGCTGAGCCAGACGCTCGTCGCGACGATCGTCGAGAGCGCCCTCTCCGGGCCCAATGCGCAGCGCCTCGTGCACGACCTCGCCGCCCAGGCGATCTACACCGACGAGAGCGGGAACAAACGCTTCCGCTACCGGCACATCGTGCTCGACCTGCAGAACGTCGAGTACCTCGACTCGGGCTGCATCGGCTCCATGGTCGAGCTGCTCACCGAGATCAAGAAGCGCGGCGGGCACGTCGCGCTCGCGAACGCGAACCACAACGTCGAGTGCCTGTTCAAGCTCACGCGCCTCGACCGCCTCTTCCCGATCTGTGCCGACGTCATGAAGGCCATCGAGGCGGTCGAACGCCGCGGGTGAGTCCTTCGTCCGCCAATCAATCCTTCTGCGCCGCGATCCAGCGATCCATCCGCTCGTCGAGCACGTCCAGCGGCAGCGGCCCCGCGCCCAGCAGCTCGTCGTGGAACGCACGCACATCGAACGCGTCGCCCAGCGCGGCCTCGGCGCGGGCGCGGATCGCCAGCATCCGCAGCTCGCCGATCTTGTACGCGCACGCCTGACCGGGCCACGCGATGTAGCGATCGACCTCATTCGCGATGTCCACCGGCGTCTTCGCGCTGTGCGCGAGCATGTACGCGATCGCCTTGTCCCGCGTCCATCCCTCGGCGTGGATGCCCGTGTCCACCACGAGGCGCATCGCACGCCACATCTCGAAGTTCAGGCGACCGAAGTCGTCGTACGGGTCCGCGAACATCCCGTGCTTCGCGTCGTCGCCCATCTCAAGCCCGAGCTTCTCCGCATACAGCCCCCAGCCCTCCACGAACGCCGTGACCGAGATCGAGCGCCGGAACGGATGCACACCCTCCATCTCCTGCGCGAGCGCGATCTGCAGGTGGTGCCCCGGGACGGCCTCGTGGAGCGTGAGCGGGACGATGTCGTACCGCGGACGCTGGTCGAGACGGTCCGTGTTCGCCATGAAGTAGCCCGGCACGCCCCCTTCGGCCGAGCCCGGGTAGTAGTACGCCGTGGGCGAGCTCCGCGCCGCGAACCGCGGGATCTCGCGCACGCCGTAGGGCAGGCGCGGGAGCACGCCGAACAGGCGGATCAGCTCGGGATCGATGCGTTTGGCGCAGTCGCGGTACGCGGTCAGCAGTTCCTCGGCGTTCGTGAAGTAGAAGCTCGGGTCGGTGCGCAGGTGCTCGGAGAATGCGGGGAAGAGCGCGTCGTCGTCCGCCTCGCGGAGCTGCGATACTGACGAATCGCCCGACGTGATACGCTCGTACCAGTCCGTCCGCCGGATGACGCCCATCATGTCGCGCTGGATGCGCTCGACCTCCGCGACGCCGATCGCGTGGATCTCCGCGGCGGTCAGGCGCGTCGTCGTGTGCGTCCGCAACGCGTGCTCGTACCACGCCATCCCATCCACGCTCGCCGATGCGCCGATCGTCTCGCGGCACGCGGGCAGGTACTCGCGCTCCAGGAAATCCGCCAGGCGGGCGTACGCCGGCACGATCTCGCCCGCGATCACCTCTCGTGCGGGCGCGGCGTGAACCGAATCGGGTCGCGACAGGAACGGCGCATAGAACGGGCTCCGCGTGGGGTCGTCCGCGATCGCCTCCGTCGCCTGCGATCGCGCCGCCGCCGGAGCCGCGAGGACCGTCACACGCGGTGGTACACGGCCCGCGGCGATCCCCTCACGCATCGTTGCGATCGTCGCGTCGATCTCTCCGGACACCTGCCTCAGGCGCGCGAGGTAGTCCGCCTCGTGCTGCACCGACAGCATCGGGACCCGCGAGCCCAGTTGCGGAAGCCAGACCTGCGGCCCGGAGATGCTCGAGATGGGCGTCTGCTCCGGGCGGAAACGGGCCGAC
The DNA here is from genome assembly GCA_034004365.1 of Phycisphaerales bacterium. Classification (GTDB taxonomy): domain Bacteria; phylum Planctomycetota; class Phycisphaerae; order Phycisphaerales; family UBA1924; genus JAVEWV01. Next base: position 176,950 of record JAVEWV010000002.1, on the reverse strand, counting down.
TCGATCCCCGACTCCAGCGTGGATCGCAGCAGCGCGGCGTCGAGCCTGTCATCCTCGCCGAACCCGCCCTGGTCCAGCCTGTCGAGGCGGGCGAGGAGTGACGCCATCTGACCCGTCCAGAAATCCGCCGCCTCGCCCGAGGGGTCCGAGAGCAGGTCGTTGAACCGGAAGTCGCCCCGCAGGCTCGCGGCCTCGGGCTGGGCTTGGGCGTCGGCATTCAGGTAGTCGTCCAGCAACCGCCATAGGGCCGGATCGCGCCCTTCGGGCACGGGCGCGAGCATCGACGTATCAAGAAATTCCAGCTCGGCGCGCGTCTGAGCCCTCCCGGAGGCGGGGCACAGCGAAAAAGCCGTCACGCCAGCAAGAACCGCCCAGCGGCGGGTGTACGAACGCTTCGGCGATCGGGTCATGGTCGCTCCGCCAGTGGTGGGGGGCGGGCCCGCCCGAGCCCACGGGGGCGTCAAGAAGGGTGTCCGCCGCGTCGATCGAGGGATAGACTACCCGACCCGGAGGCCCGCCTTCGGCGGTCGCAGTGCACAGGGGATTGGTGTAATGGTAGCACGACTGACTCTGACTCAGTTAGTCTAGGTTCGAATCCTAGATCCCCTGCTTTCCCCCCGATAATGGTGCTTCCCAGATGGGAATGGCGCAAAGAGTGACGGGTTTGATCCCGTCTCGCTCGCTTTGCGTGGCGATCGGCCGCGCATGGGTTACCTTCCGTAGGGCCGGCGTGACGACCCGGCGGGAGGGCGCCGATGTCGACCATGACGATCGCGCAGTACCGGTACACCGCCGCCAAGGCGCATCCTTCCGCGCGCTATGTCTGGCCCGTCGTGGACGCCGCCCTTCCCGATCCTGCGGCGCACCCGCGCCTGCTCGACGTCGGCTCGGGGAGCGGCGCGTTCGCTGGGCGGCTGTGCGATCGGGGATTTGCGGTCACGGGCTTCGATCCGGCGATGCGTGGCGTTGAACTCGCGCGTGAGGCGTTCCCCGATGCGCACTGGGAGGTCGGCGAGGCGTCGCCGGGCGTCCTTTCCCGCCTGCACGAAGAGCCCTTCGACGTCGTGACGAGCATCGAGGTCGTTGAGCACGTCTACGCGCCCCGAGAGTGGGCGCGTTGCTGCTTCGAGGCGTGCAAGCCCGGTGGCGTGTTCGTGTGCTCTACACCGTACCACGGGTATCTCAAGAACCTCGCGCTCGCCGTGACGGGCAAGTGGGCCACGCACCTCAACCCGCTCTGGGACGGTGGGCACATCAAGTTCTTCCATCGCCACCAGCTCGAAGCGCTCCTGCGCGAAGTCGGGTTCACGGATCTGACGTTCCGCGGCGCGGGACGTTACCCCGGGCTGTGGAAGAGCATGATCATCACCGCGCGCAAGCCGGGCTGAGCCCACCGAACGGAGCGCATGGACCACGTGCGCAGCGGGGTGACCGAACTCCTGTTGAACCTATTCGGGCTCAGATCGGCTTCGGGAGCCTGGAATCTCGGGTTCTGGTTTCATGGTGGATCCAGCCCGTTCTCGTGGGCTCAATGGGAGAACCTCTCGTCGATCACCGTCCGTAGTCAGGTGATGTCGGCGATTCCGGCGACGCGGCGCCAATGCCTCAGTTGGCCCAAGTGATCCGGCGGGTGCGTCACGAGCAGCGTGATGGCGACGTGCCCAATGGTCGGCGCGTGGGGATGAAACTTCTCCGGCGAGGGTCTCGGGAAGTATTCCGCATGCGTGTCAGCCACGACCGAGGCAAGTCGAGCGTTCCGGTCTCTGAATCGGTCAAGCAGTTCGCGCTTCGTCGCATAGGCAGCGCGGTCGGGCACGGGCGTGGTGCCATATCCGAACCGCGCCATCTCGGCGTCGGCCGTCGGCACGCTCGGATCGTCGAGCATCGACAGCAACACTCCGGCGTACGCGTTGAGATGCGACAGCGTCCATGCGGGGTGATTGACGATCGTGCCCGGCTGCTCGGTCATGCGGGATTCCGGGACGTCTTCGACGGCCGCGATGAGAAATCCGATGACCATCGCATGGATATCCAGGATCGCGCCGACCGCGTCGTAGGAGTGCTTGGGGCTCATGTGATCCATGCTACACGATGGTTGCACCGCGCACGCGCTCATCAAGAGGCAAGGCTGCGACGCCGAAGAGCCACGAGCACACAGCGGCCGTGCGAATTCTCAACGTAGAATGCCCCGCAAGCCCTTGACCTGCGGGTCTGTTTGTACTCAACGGGGCTCCGGGACGTGAGCACGCGCGCATCAACTGGACGCGGCTCACGCCGAAGGGACGAACATGACGATCGTCGCGTCGTGACCATCGAGGTAGTCGGTGCGGAGCACGACGCGGTCGGTCTTCTTCATCGCCCACGCGAGCAGCCTCGCGCACGAGAACCGCTTCGCGGGCCCGTGGTCGTCCGTGGGCGCGCCGCGGAACTCGCTGGCGAGGAAGTTGAACGCCAGCACGCCGTCACGGGAGCGCTCGACGCCCCGCCACGCCCTTTCGAGCGTGCGCCGCGCGAGCCTCTCGCTGAGCGTGTTGAGCGAGCCGCTGAAGACCATCGCGTCGACGCCGTGCTGGCGTACGAGCTTCTCGAAGAACCGCTCATCGGCGACGAAGTCCGCCTCGAGGATCTCCACGCTCGCAACGCCCGCCGACGCCGTGTGCGCCCGTGCCCGCTGCGCGAGCGAGGCGATGCCCTCAACACCGACGTACGAGCGCGGCGGCTGCCCGGCCTCGACGAGGCGGCGCAGCATGTCGCCCGTGCCGCAGCCCAGGTCCGCGACGGCGCGTCCCGCGAGGCGTGCCTCGCGCGCGAGCACGTCGAACCGCAGCGTCTGGAAGTCGCGATTGCGCCACAGCAGCGCGCCGAACGTCGGCCCGTGCTGCGCCGCCGCGTCGTGGTACGGACGCAGGTACGAGCGCGGCGTGTTCCCGGAGCGCGTCATGCGGCTACTCGATGCGGAGCATCCGCGTGAACGCGTCGATGCGTGAGTGCAGCTCGTCGGTCGTCAGCGACGACAGACGCTCGAGCGAGAACGACTCGATGTTGAACGATGCGATCACCGTGCCCGCTACCAGAGCACGCCGCACCGCGCCGAACGACGCAGGGTCCTTCTGATGCCCCGTCGCACCGTCGGCCGCGAGCGTGCCCATCATTCCGCCCGCGAACGTGTCGCCCGCGCCCGTGGGGTCGATGACCACCTCCGCGGGGAACGCGGGCAGCGCAGCGATCCCGTCGCGATGCACGAAGATGCACCCGTGCTCCCCCTTCTTGATGACGACGAACCGCGGGCCCATGTCGAGGATGTGCCGCCCCGCGGACACCGTGTTCCGATGCCCCGTGAGCAGCTCCGCCTCGTCGAAGTTCAGCACCAGCCCGTCGATCCGCCCGAGGAGTTGCAGCAGCTCGGCCTTGGCGATGTTGATCCACAGGTCCATCGTGTCGGCGACCTTCAGACGCGCGCTGGGCAATTGCTCGAGCATCCCGAGCTGCACCATCGGGTGCGTGTTCGCCAGGAACACGTACGCCGAATCGCGGTACGCCTGCGGCACCGCGGGCGGCTCCTCCGCGAGCACGTTCAGGTCCGTGAACAGCGTCTCGCGCGAGTCCATGTTCGCCAGGTACTTCCCGCCCCAGCGGAAGGTCTTGGAGCCCGCACGCTTCTCCAGCCCGCGCAGGTCCACGTTCTCGAACGAACGCAGCGTCCGCTCGTGCTCCGAGGGAAGGTCCTCACCCGCGACCGCCACCACGCGCACCGGCGTGAAGAACGACGCCGCCGCGGCGAAGTACGTGCACGATCCGCCCAGCACGTCCGCCCGCTTCTCGCCCGTGGGCAGCTCGACCGTGTCGATCCCGATGGTTCCGGTAACGATGAGGCTCATGCTCCAGTGTAGGACCCCCGAGCCGCGCAACTCTCGTTCAAGACGCTCCGCCGCTCTGTGTGCATGCTCTATCCAAGTCGGGCGAGGACGCCCGCGGATCGGCCCGCCGGGCCGCACTCTTTGGAGGATCAGATCATGGAGCGAGTGTCACACGCCCGTCGATCGGGCGGGATGGCGATGGTGCGTTGGGATCGGTGGGCGTGCGTGGTGCTCGCGGCGGGCGCGTCGATCGCCCGGGGCGAGGTGATCGTCTCGCGCCCCGCCCGAGCCGATCCAGCGCTCGTGGGACAGGGCTATTTCAGCCACAGCGAGCCGCGGCAGACGCGGAACTTCAAGCACGCGGACCAGTTCTCGATCTCGACGTCCGCACGCGTCGAGAGCGTGGCGTGGTGGGGCATCAGCGAAGGCGTCGCGAGCGACGACCTCGCAAACTTCGACGAGTTCACCATCGAGCTCTTCGAGTCCGTCACCGCGGACACCGGCAACCCGCGCCCGGGCACGAGGATCGCGCAGGAACGTTTCAGCATGGCCCAGACCGCGCCCACGCCCACGGGACGCCGCGCCCCCGCGCCCGACAATGCCATCGAGTATCGCCACCACGCGACCCTGGCGACGCCCGTCCAGCTCGACGCGGACAAGACGTACTTCATCGCGATCAGCGCCCGATCCATCCTTCCGCGCGGCGACGGATGGAAGTGGCGTGATACCGAGCTCGTCGATGGCTATTCGGTGAGCTATTCCTACGCGTCGGGGCAGTGGCTCGAGCTTATCGATACTGACAGCGCGTTCGAGCTCCACGGCGTCGTCCCCGCACCCGCGAGCGCGGTGCCGCTCATCGGCCTCGGGTGCGCCGCTTCGGCTCGTCGTCGTCCCAGCGCCCCATGAGGCGACGGTACGACGACGGCGCGATGCCGAACCGGGAGGCGAACGCCCGGCTCATGTGCGACTGATCGCAGAACCCGGTCCGCTGCGCGACCGATGCGATGCTCTCGCTCCCGCCCGCAAGGAGTTGCGCCGCGCGTTCGAGCCGGCAATCACGGTGCAGCTCGCCCGCGGTCCGCCCATAGCTCGAGCGGATGCAGCGGGCGAGGTGGGCCCGATCCACCCCGAGCGAGGACGCGAGCTCGTCCAGCCCGACCGACCGATCGGTCGCGGCCTCGAGGAACTCCAAGGCCCGCTCCGCCCAGCGCTGCGCGGCCCGTCCACGCACGGCGCTCGCGCGCGCCGATGTCGCGCAAGAAGCGGTCGACGCCCGCTCGAGCGCATGATGCACGATCGATTCGATGTGCAGCGGGCTGCTCGCGTCGGGCGCGCGAACCTCGCGCAGGACCCGGAGCATGCCGCGACGCACTTCCGTGTCGCGCACGTCGCACACGACCCCCGCGAGCCCCGGCACCCGTTCGGGAAGGAACACCGCGTGCAGGGACGTGATGCCCTCGCCGCCCGTGGTCCAGCGATGCCGCACGCCCGGCCCGCACACGCCCAGCCCGCCCGCGCTGGCTGGGTCGCGCCCCTGGCGATATTCCCCGACACCCCCGCCGCCCAGCACCATCGTGAGATCGCCCACGCCGTGCTCGTGCCAGCCCTGCTGGAAGGAGCTGCGATACGTCTTGACCGTCACCAGCACCGAGCCGCAGTGCATATGCGTCAGCAGCCTCGCATGGAAACCGTCTCCCGAGTTGAGCGGCGGCAGGGCGGGCACGGGCGTCTATACATGCGATGGGACACACGGGTTGCGTTCGGGCGTCGACCGATAAGCCCGGATGTGCCGGCGCTCCGCGCGCGGAACGCTACAGAGCACTCCGAGGCGTGCCTTCGGCGTCCTATCGTTGCCCACGCATGACCACCAACGATCCGATCGCCGCCACACACCAGCGCGCGGCGAGGGACGAGCGCGTCGTCGGGCTCTGCTACGGGCTCGGCGCGTACACATGGTGGGGCAGCGTCGTGCCGCTGTACCTCAAGCTCCTCCGCGATGCGCCCGCGCTCGAATTGCTCGCCCAGCGCGTCGTGTTCGGGCTCCCCGTCCTGCTGCTCCTGCTCGCGTCGCGCAACGGGATGCCGGAGCTCCGGCGTGTGCTGCGTGACAAGCGTGCCCGCCTGGTCCTGCTCGCGAGCGCGGTGCTGCTCGCGACGAACTGGTTCGCGTTCATCTACTCCGTCGTGAACGCACGCCTGATGGACTCCAGCCTGGGCTACTACATCAATCCGCTCGTCTCCGTCGCCCTCGGCATGATCTTCCTCGGCGAACGCCAGCGCACCACGCAATGGGTCGCGATCATCCTTGCCGCGGCCGCCGTCACGATCATGACCATCCAGCGCGGCGAATTGCCCTGGATCAGCGTCACCGTCGCGCTCACGTTCGGCACGTACGGGCTCGTGCGCAAGACGGTCCGCGCGGGCGCAACCGTCGGGCTCACCATCGAGCTCCTCGCCATGCTCCCCTTCGCGATCGGGCTCTACGCGTGGCTCATCATCAGCGGCAAGGCGATGCTCGTCTCGACGGGCGATCAGGCCGCGAGCCTCGGCACGGCCGCCCTGATGGTGCTGGGCGGCGCGGTGGTCATCGCGCCGCTGGTCTGGTTCTCCGCCGCGGCGCGGCGGCTTCGCCTGAGCACGATGGGCCTGCTGCAGTACCTCGCGCCGACGGGCCAGTTCCTGATCGCGGTCTTTTCGGGCGAGCCGCTGCATCCCTACCGCCTCGCGGCGTTCGTGCTCATCTGGATCGCGCTGTTCCTGTTCTCGTTCGATTCGATCCGGGCCCGTTTCCGCGCCGAACGCCCGGCGTGAAGCGTCGCGTCAGCTCGCCTCGTCGGACTTCCCCGAGAACGTCTCGCCCAGTCGCTCCTCAAGCCGCGCCCGCACGCCCGCCCATTCCTCGGGCAGGATCGAGTACATCACCGTGCTGCGGATATAGCCGTCCGGCATGATGACGTGGTTCCGCAGCACGCCCTCACGGGCCGCCCCCAGCTTCTCGATCGCACGCTGGCTCCGCAGGTTCCGAAGGTCCGTCTTGAGCTGCACCCGCGCCGCCCCCTGGCCCTTGAACGGCCCGCCCTCGAACGCATGCCCGAGCATGAGCAGCTTCATCTCCGGGTTGATCATCGTGCCGCGGAACTCCGCCCCGAGCCACGTCCGCCCGATCTCGAGCCCCCGGTGCTCGACGCGGATGTCGAGGAACGACGTTGTGCCCGCGACCCGCCCGTTCGCCAGCTCGATGATCGCGTACGCCACCGCGTGCGGATCGCCGTTGAGCTCCTCCACGTACTGCATGAATCCGCCGAGGTCCCAGTACCGCGGCTGGCCCATCATGTACTTCAGCGCGTCCTCGTCGCACGCCACGAGCAGCCCGCCCGCGTGCTCGGCCCGCAGCGGCTCCAGCCTGACGTGCCGCCCGTGGAGCGTCACCGGATCGATCCGACCGTCCATGTACATGCCGGAAGATTACCGCGCGAGCCCAATCCGCGGAGAAGCAACCCGGGAATACCGCCATTCGAGCGGAACGACCGGCAGCCTAGTGCAGCACGCGGAAGACCTCGGCCTGGTCCGTCAGACCCTGCGCGACCTTCTTGTTCGCATCGTCGCGCATCGGGAGGAAGCCACCCTCAACCGCGGCCTCGTACAGCGTCACGCCGTCGGCCCGGTCCGCCGTGAGGTGGCGCAGGCGATCGGTCATCTGCATGATCTCATAGACCGCGAGGCGTCCGCGATAGCCGGTCCCGTAGCACGCCTCGCAGCGGTCCCCGCCCGACCCCGCGCCAAGCCCGTTCGCCGATCCGTTCATGTGCCCGCCCGTGCCGTTGCACACCATGCACGTCCGCCGCACGAGGCGCTGCGCGAGCACAGCCAGCAGCGAGCTGGTGACGAGGTAGGGCTCGAGCCCGATGTCGATCAGTCGCGGGATCGCGCCGGGCGCGTCGTTGGTGTGCAGCGTCGCGAGCACTAAGTGCCCCGTCAGCGACGCCTGCACCGCGAGCTCCGCCGTCTCGCGATCGCGGATCTCGCCCACGAGGATCACGTCCGGGTCCTGACGCAGGAGCGCCCGCAGGCCCGTCGCGAACGTGACGCCCCGCTTGGCGTTCACCTGCATCTGGCTGATGCCCTCGAGGTGGTACTCGACCGGGTCCTCGATCGTCATGACGTTCCGGCTGCCGCGATCGATCCGCTGCAGCGCGGCGTACAGCGTCGTCGTCTTGCCCGAGCCCGTCGGGCCCGTGACGAGGATCATGCCCGTCGGACGCTCCACGAGGTCCATGAGCTGCGCCTGCATGGGCTTGCCCATGCCGATCTCGTCGAGCGAGAGCTGCGTCGACGCCTGGTCGAGCAGTCGCAGCACGACGCGCTCGCCGTACACCGTCGGGATGCACGACATGCGCACGTCGACCTTCCGCGAGCCCACGCGCACCGACGTGTGCCCGTCCTGCGGGCTGTGCCGGTTCGCGATGTCGAGCTCGGTCATGACCTTCAGTCGCGAGCTGATCGCGGGCGCGAGCGAGAGCGGCGGGCTGAACGCGTCGACCAGCATCCCATCCACGCGGAAGCGGATCGCGAGGCGCGTCTCCATCGGGTGCACGTGCACGTCGCTCGCGCGCCGGCGCAGCGCCTCGAACAGGATCATGTTCACGAGGCGGATCACCGGCCCCTGCCGCGCGAGCTGCAGAAGATCGTTCGACGCCGAGAGCGCGCCCGTCGCCGAGGCGATCGCCCGCTCGTCGAGCGGCATCTCCTCGATGATCTCGGTGACGAGGTCCTGGCGCTGCTCGTACCCGCGGTTGATGAGGTTCGCCACCGCGCCGCGCGGCGCGAGCACCAGCCGCACCGGCATCCCCAGGCGTTCCTCGAGCTGCGTGAAGATCGAGGGCTGCATGGGCTGCGACGTCGCGACGCGCATCGTCCGCCCGTCGCTCGACACGCCCGCGAGCTGGTGCCGGCGCGCAAGGTCCGGCGCGATCATCTCGTAGAACTTCGACGCCGAGTCCTCGAGCTTCGGCTCGGCGATGAACGCCAGCCCCGTCCGCTCGGCGTAACGCGTCAATGCCGCGTGCTCGTCCAGCGCGAGCATCTGCAGCATCACGTCCCACGGCTCGTCGTCCGAACCGGGCACGAGCGGGAACTGTCGCACCTGCTCCGGGCCCAGCCCCAGCGCGCCCATCACGCGAGACACGCGCGCAAGCTCCCCGGGCGACGGCCCGCTGGCCGCCTCGGTGCTCGGCTCGACCTTTCCCGGAAGCTTCAGCAGCGCCATGTCCTCAGCTCCCCGCGCGATCGTCGCCCGCCGCGTCCGCGTGCGACGTTCCCGATGCCGACGGTATGTCCACCACCGCGGGCCGGCCCGCGCCGGGCGCCGGCTCGCTCGTGCGCAACGCCGATGCGCTCGTGTCCGCGTGCGATTCCTCCGCCCCCGTTGGCTCCGCCGCGGCGTCCGTCGCGCTCTCCGCGCTCCCGTTGCGTGGGCGAGGCAGCTCCAAGACCGGGATCACGCTCGGCGTGAGCTCCGGCACATCGTCCGGCATATCCACATCCGCCTGCGGGCCCATCGCGATCAGGCGCAGGTCCGCGAAGTTCGGATCACGCAGGATTCGCGGCGTGATGAACACGTACAGCACGCTCTCGTTGTCCATCTTCTGCGTGTCGCGGAACAGCAGCCCCGCCAGCGGGATGTCGCCCAGGAGCGGCACCTTCACCACCGTGTCCCGCGTGTCCGTGATCGTGATCCCACCCACGACGATCGTCGTGTCCGCGGGGATCGTCGCGCCCTCCGAGCGGATGGTCCGGTCCTGCTTGGGTGGCGGGATGCCGTTCGTTCCGCTGCCGATGAAGTTCGACTGCGTGATCTCGTACTGCAGTCGCAGGTATCCGCCCTCGGAGATGCTGGGCGTCACGATCAGCGACGTGCCCGCGTCCTCGTAGCCGCCGAAGCCCGTCGAGTCCGTCGTCTGTCCGGTCTGCGTGACCGTCGTGGGCTGCTGCTCGACGCTCGTGATCTCCGCCTCCTCGTTGTCATTGACGAGGAGCTGCGGGTTCGCCACGATCCGCGCGTCCGTGTTCCGCTGGATCGCGTTGATCACGAACGGCACGTAGTCGCTCAGGATCAGCGCCGACGTCAGCCCGCCGAGGCTCGGGATCACCTCGCGGGGCGACGTCACGCCGCCCGCCCCCGGCTCGGTCAGCCCGAAGTCCGTCTGCACCAGCCCGCCCTTGCCCATCGCGTTGATGAGCTGCGTCTCGACCGCGAGGCGGAACCCGTCCGTCTTCGACACCGTCACGATCTGCACGTCGATGTACACCTGCGGGCGGCGCAGGTCGAGCTTCTCGATCAGCTTCGCGAAGTCCTTCTGCTGCTTGATCGGCGCCTTCACAAGCACCTGGTTGTTCGCGACGTCCGCCATCACGAACACCTTCTCCGCATCGACGTTGAACCCCGCCTCGTCACCGCCCGACTCGTCAGCGGGGCGCGCGCCCTCGGAGTCCGGCCCGCCCTGCTGGGTGGGCGGTGTCGTGGTGCGGTTCCGGTTCCGAGACGACGTCCCCCCGGGCAGCAGCGGCGAATCGCCCCCCAGCGTGCGGTTCTCGATCAGGCCCTGCACGATGTCCGCCACTTCCTGCGCGTCCGCATGGCGGATCTTGTACTCCTGGATCACCACCCGATCGCTCTCGGTGTCCAGCTCGCTGATGAGCGCCGCGAGCACCGCCTGCTGATCGTTCGTGCCGTAGTACACGATCGTCCCGTTCTCGACGTCTACCACCAGCAGCGGCCCGCCCGCGGTCTGGCTCTGCGAGAGGAACGCGTTGGGGCTCTGCGGGAAGCCGAAGCGGGAGCTCTGATCGTCCTGCCCGATCTCGATCACCTCGCCCAGCCCGCGCTGCCGCGCGATGTCCGCGATCTCCTTCGCCCGCCCGCCCGCGTAGTAGCCCTTGGGCGGGAGCGTGCTCGCCACGTCGATCACCTCGATGACCGATCGCACCTGCACGAGCTCGTCCTCGAACCCGCGGAAGATCAGCGCGTTGCCCGCGGGATCAATCGTCAGACGCTCCCCGAGGCGATCGACCGCGATCGTCGGCCCCGCCGCCGCCGCGGGCTGCCCGCCCTCGAGGCGTCCCCCGCGACCCGTGGTCGTTGGCGTCTGCGGCGCCTGTCCGACGAGCTGCAGCACGCGGTCGCGCGCCGCGGGCGCCGCGACGTGGTGCAGGTCAATCCGCGTGAACGTCTGATCGCGATAGATCTGCAGCAGTTCGCTGACGAGATCCTCCACCGCGCGGATCCCGTTGGGAGAGCCCGTCACCACGAGCAGCCCCAGCTCGTCCACGTAGTTGATCGTCGGCGCGCCCGCCACGCCCAGCCCCTGGATCGCGAGCTGCAGCGAGCTGGGCCTCACGTTCGGCGTCGGGATGATCCGCGTCGTCGCGTACTCGCCCCGCACCGTCATCGGTGCGCTGCCCACCGGCGCGATCGCGTAGAACCCCAGCCGGTCCTGCGTCATCGTGAAGCCATTCTGCTCGAGCTGCACGAGCAGCAGGTCAAGCAACTGCCGCTTCTGGAGCTGCACCGGCGCGTTGAACACCACCGAGCCCGTCAGCGTCCCGCTGATGCGCACGTTGATCTTCAGCGTCTGCACCACGTAGTCGACCAGCGCCGACATCTCCAAGGGCTCGCTGAACGCGCTGAGCGTCACCAGCTCATCACCGTTCGGGATCTCGGCGTGCGACGAGTCGATCGCCCGCCCGCCCGCCGCACCCGGGGTCGTCGCGGGCTGGCGCACCGTCGTGGGGCGTGCCGTCAGCGGCGCTTCGGCCTGCCCGGCGCCCGTGACCAGCGTCGCGTCCTGCGCCAGCGCCCCGCCCGCCGCGGCACACACGCCCGCCAAGAGGGAAAGCGCCCGTGCCGTCGTCCTCGCTCGCGTCCTGCTGTGCACCGTCCACGCTCCACTTCTCGCCGGTCCCCGGAGCCCGGGTCCGAGCGGGTTATACCAGTTCCGCCCCCGGCCTCGCCCCCTGCCCGGAGAGCCACGCCGATCTTGCGACGCGCCGTCTACCGTCCCGCGTGCGCATCGTCAGCCTTCTCCCATCGGCCACCGAGATCGTCGCGCTGCTGGGGAAGGCCCGGGAACTCGTCGCCCGCTCCCACGAGTGCGATTGGTCCCCGGATCCGGTGATCGCCCAGCTCCCCGTCGCGACCCGCTCCCTCATCGACCACGCCGCCCCCGCAGCGGCCATCGACGCCACGGTACGCGAAGCCGCCCGATCCAACCGCCCCCTCAACGAACTCGTGACAGGCGTGCTTGAGCAACTCCGCCCCGACGTGATCCTCACGCAGGGCCTCTGCCCCGTCTGCGCGATCGATCCCGACGCGGTCCGGGCCGCGGCGCAGTCGCTCCCGAACTGCCCCGAGGTCGTGACGCTCAGCCCCGCCGGACTAGAGGACGTGCTCGACGACGTGCTCCGCGTCGCCCGGGCCATCGGCGCCGAGCCCCAGGGCGAGCGGGCCGTCCACGCCCTCCGCGAGCGTCTGTTCCGCGCGCAGGAGTTCGTCACGCCCTACGTCACCGGGCCCGTCGTCGCTTTCCTTGAGTGGACCGATCCGCCCTTCGTCGCCGGGCACTGGACCGTGCAGATGATCGAGCGCGCGGGCGGCCTGCACCCGTGGAATCCGACCCAGCCCAAGCCCCTCGCCGGCGCCGCCGCGGGCCCGCAGCAGGGCGAGCGCCTCGCGGGCAAGAGCGTCGCCGTCGATCCCGCGCTCATCGCCGCGCTGAACCCCGAGCGGGTCGTCCTCGCGCCCTGCGGCATGACACTCGCCCGCGTGCGCACGGAAGCGGAGGCGCTCATGCGCCAGGACTGGTTCCGCGAGCTGCCCGCCGTGCGTGCGGCGATCCGCGGCGATCAGAGCCGCGTCGCGCTCGTGGATGGCAATCAGATGTTCAATCGCCCCGGGCCCAGGGTGATCGACGCGTTCGAGTGGCTCGTGGGCTGGCTGAACGACCGCCCGGAACTCACGCCCGAGGGCTTCCCGTGGGAACCCCTGTGCGTCTGAGTGTGTGAGAGTGACGGTGTGACTCAGCCGCCCAGCGCCCGCGCCACGATCGCGTTGGCGCCCGCTCCGTCGGCAGAGTCCAGGTCCGGGCTCTCGCGCACGACCAGCGACACCCTTCGCTCCGCCTCGGCGCTCGTCTCGCCCAGCGCCATGAGCGCCGCGACCGCGTCCCGCCCCGCGCGCTTGAGGCGCACGCCGTTCACGCCTAGCGAGGCCGTCGCACCGAGCACGCCGTTGCGAGCGCCGCCGCCCGCCTTGCCCTCGACCATCGCCTCGCCCAGCAGCACGCCCGGCACCTTGCCCGCGAGTTCGTGCACGATCGATTCGGCGAGCTTCTTCCCGATCTCGGGCAGCTTTACCAGTGCGCCGGTGTCCCCCTCGGCGATCGCTCGCGCGAGCTCCATCGGCTCGATCGCCATCGCTCGCAGCGCCCGCCGCCCGCCGAGGCCCTTGACCGTCGTCAGCAGCTCGAACAGGGCGCGATCGTCCACGCTCCCGAAGCCCATCAGGCGCGGCACGAAGCTCGTCCCTTGCCCCACGCCCTCGAGCACGTATCGCGTGAAGAGCGTGACGCGCGTGCCGCTCTTGCCCTCGAGCCGCGCCGCCATGTACGCGGGCAGCATCACGGTGTAGGTGAGCCCATCGCTTGCACGCTCAGCGCCCGGCGCGATCTCGCACGCGTCGTCCGACACCGACACCAGCACGCCGGAGATCCGTGAGATCACGCCCGCCTCCGTGCCCCGTGCGCGACGGGTCCTTCCGCCGCGGCCCCGCCACTTCTTGCCCGAACGCCACTCAGGCCTGGGCCGTGGGCACGCCCACGATCGCGACGCCCAGCTCGTCCGCCCGCCGGATCATCGCGGGCTTGTCGATCATGATGACGTCGCCCGCGGCGAGCGCGAGGCAGCGCCCGCCGCACGCGTGCATGTGTTCGATAGTGGTCATGCCGACGGTGGGAACGTCACTCCGCCGATCGTGCCCGGCCCGCGCGCCCTTGCACAGCGTCCAGCCCGGGCGCTTGCAGAGCTGCCCCGCCCGCTCGATCATCCGGTCCGTGCCCTCGACCGCCTCGACGCAGATCACGTCCCGCTCGCGCACCGCGATCGCCTGACCGATGTCCAGGCGCAGCGTCTCGGCCAGCAGGGGCCAGGCAAAGTCGATGTCCGCGTCGTGCTCCGTCCGGGGCTGCGTGCGTGTCATGACGCCCGCGTGCGCGAGATGGTCCGGGATCGGGAACGTCGAATCGACGAGCGACACGCCCGAGCGGTCCAATTCCGCCGCGATCGCGCCCAGCACCGCGTGCGAGCGTTTGTCGTGGCGCAGGTGCGTGTACCACGCCCGGACGGTGCGCAGGTCGGGGATGTTCCGGACCAGTCGCAGCGGGTCGTGCATCATCCGGGCCTTGTCGACCCGACCGACCATGATCGCGTACCGCACGCCGTACTTGAGCAGCGCCCCCGCCCAGGTCCCGACGCGCAGGACGCCCACCTCGCGGAACGAGTCGCACAGTTCCGGCAGGTCGTGGTCGTACTGCCCCGCGAGGCCCAGCCCATGCACCTCGTGCCCGCGCGAGCGGAGGCCCTGCGCGATCAGCACCGGGAGGCGTCCGCCGCCCGCGATGAGCCCGACCGGGGTCGGGGCCTCGGGTGGGTCCGGAAGGATCGTCAGAGGTACCGCAGCAAGCGTCGCCAAGGCCCGCACGCTCCCCATCGCCCGCGATCGGTCCGCCCGCCGGGCGGGCCAAGACCAACGCATGCCGGCATCCCCCCAACACGGGCGGGTCGAAAACCCCGACCGCGAGGGACGCAAAGTATAGGTGTATCGGCTCGCCCCGGCTTGGTGCGGCCAGTTCGGGGCCAACGAAAGCACGGACCGCCCAAGGGCCGGTCCGTGCCAGAGTTCATAAATACATGCAATTCAATCGCTTAGATCGATCGTCTCAGGCCGCGCGCTGCGCCCGGCTCCGGGTCAGGGCACGCACCAGGCGCTCCCGATCCCCCGCCCGAGCGAACCGCGTGAACGCGACCGCGTGGGTGACCGGGCCGCCGGCGACGTCGTCATCGTCCGCCCAGATCACGTTGCCCAGCGCGAACACCGCCCGCCCCGGGCCCGCGTCCTGCGCGAGCAGCGGCAGCGGCAGGTCGATCCGGATCGCGATGGGCGTGCCCGGGTCGATGGGGTCGTCGAGCTCGAAGCGGATCCCGCCCTCGGACACGTCGATCGCGTGCCCGGTGCGTCCGTAACGCTCCTCATCGAGGAGGCGGACCGAGATGGGCGTGTACATCGGCGGCGTGACGAAGCGCTCGTGCTGGCGGCGGTTCGTGGGATGCGGCTGGTTCATGCCGGACTCTCCGTGTGCGCGAAAGGCCGCGCTGGCGGGAGCTATCGGCACTTCGGATGGTCCGCTTTCGAGGGACCCCGACGCTTTCCACGCGCGCGAGCATCGCGCAGGCCATGCCCGAGCGAAACACACCCGTTCGGGCGGGAGCACGCTGGTGTACGGACGTAAGGGCGTGAGAGGGTGACGCGATCGCCCGGCGGGCGATGGCCCCGGCCTACTCCTCGAGCAGGCGGATCTCGACCCGGTCGATCGCCACGCCCATCGAGCGGGAGACCTTGCGGAGCATGTCATCGTCGACCACGCCCCGCAGCGTCGCCTGCACCGACTCGGGCAGGTCGCGCACCTCGCCCGTGCGCCGGATCACGTGCGCGTGCGGCGTCGTGTCCGCGTCGTACCGGTTCGCGCCGGGCGTGGGCGACGCCCCGGGCCCCTCGTCCTCACGCGGTGCGTCACCCGTGCCGGTCGGCGGGATGCGCACGCAGAGCCCCGCGCGCACGAACGCGTCGAGCGTGTTGTAGATCGTCGCCAGGCTCACGCCCGGCTCGCTCGCCCGGACCAGCGACATCAGTTCCTCCGCCGTGGGGTGGGCCCGCGTCGCGGCGAGGGCGGCGTAGATGACCTCGCGCTGGCGGGTGATGCGCATGCCGCGGGTGCGGCAGGCCTCGCGGAAGGCCTCCGGTGAGAGGGTGCGGGATGGGCCATCATGCGTCACAAGCTCATTTTAGACTCATTCCAGAGAGTGGACGAGGCAATTGGACCGCGTCGGCGGTGCGGTGGGGGCGTTCTCAGCCCGTGCGTTGCCGGGAGGCTTTCAGGCGCGGGGCGAGAGATGGGCGAGGGCCTCGATCGGGGGCACGGCGTCCGGTAGTCTGTCCGGGCCGATGCAGGCTGATGTGGCTGGGGGTTTCGAGGGTCGGGGAAGGCTTGGTTCCGGAGTGGTGGCGTTCCGGGTCGCGATCGGGGTTGGATCGATCGGAAGAGCGAGCCTCCTGGGAGCGTGCCTTCCGTGAGGCTGAGATCGGGGAGCGTGGCGCATGTCGCGAGTGTGTGTGTCGGGGTGTGGCCTCGGTGGAGGCCACCGGGCGTCGTGGGTGCGTCACGTGGGCGTGGGGCTGCTTGCGTGCGTGTGCGCGATGGGCACGCCGCGCGCGAGCGGGCAGGAGTGCGAGGAGGGGTGGGTCGAAGGACCGTTCGGCACGGGCGGGGTCTCGGCCCGGCGAGCCCCGTTCGATTCTATCAAGTTCGACGATGGCACGGGCGAGAAGGTGTACTTCTTGGGCAGTTACACATCAGCGGGCAACGCCGCGGCCCTGAGCATCGTTGGTTGGGACGGGCGACGCTTCCATTCGCTGTTCGGTCCGGGTGCGAGCGACCTCGCGATGAGCAATGGCGACTTTGGCGTGTTCGATGACGGCTCGGGGCCCGCGCTGTACGTGTGCGGGGACATCCGTGCGGCCGGCGGGTTGCCCATCTCGAACGTGGCGCGCTGGGACGGGACGCAGTGGTCGGCGCTCGGCGAATATCTTGGATGGCAAAGCTACGACTGGATTGGTACGGTCGCTTCGGGGCCGGCGAAGGGGCTCTATATCAGCGGGGTCATTTCGTACAGCGATTTTCGTTACAGCCTGGCACGGTGGGACGGCGCGACGTGGCATCAGATCGACACTGGTGAACTCAGCATCGGTTACATGGTGGAATACGACGATGGCTCCGGTCCGGCACTGTACTTCAGAGGCTCGACTTGCGACAACTCGCATTATTGTTCCGTCATCTATCGCTGGGATGGGTCGGAACTCACGCGGATTGGCGCGGCGTCATCAGGGATCTGGACGATGACCGTGTTCGACATGGGCGACGGGCCCGCGCTCTACGTCATCGGGGACGAATTCCTGACGGAGATCGATGGGGTTCCGGTCAATGGCGTCGCGAAGTGGGACGGGCAGGAATGGTCGGGCCTCGGCGAGGGCGAATTCTACGAGCAAGGCCTCGGTATCTGTGGTGCGAACGTGGGCGGGAAGCCGCGCATCTATGTCACGGGGACGATCTCGACAATCGGCGGGCAGCAGGTGCAGAACATCGCGATGTGGGATGGTGAGAACTGGGCTTCGTTGGGCGGGATCCAGATCGGGCAGGGAGAACTGATCACGAGCTTTGGCAGCGGCGACGACGAGCGCGTCATCGTCGGCGGCATGTTCACGTCGGTCGGCGACGCGGGCGCTCGCTACCTCGCGCAATGGGACGGGCAGGCGTGGGCGCCCCTCCAGCCCGGAGTCGTGGGAACGATCTATGACCTGCACGAATCACGCGTGAGCGGCGAGCCAGCCCTCTACGCCGCGGGCGGCTTCACTGCGTACGGTCCAATCAGAAGCTACGACATCGCAAGGTGGGATGGCGAGACATGGCAAACCATCGGTGCGGACGCCTCCGGACCGTCCAGCCCGCTCGTGAATCGGCTCATCGACTTCGATGACGCGGGCGTGACGCAGCTCGTCGCGGGCGGGCTGTTCACGAGCATGGGCGGCGTTCCCGCGTCGCACATCGCTCGCTGGGACGGGGACGCCTGGAGCGGCCTCGGCGCGGGCGTCAGCGGCGAGGTTCGGGCGCTCGCGGTCTTCGATGACGGAGAGGGAGACGCGCTGTACGCGGGCGGGGCCTTCCAGCAAGCGGGCGGGATGCCCGCGAAGTTCATCGCGAAGTGGGATGGAGAGGCATGGTCGCCCCTCGCGCAGCCGCTCAACGCGTCGGTCTATGCCATGCTCGTCTTCGATGATGGAGCGGGCTCGCGCTTGTACGCCGCGGGGAGCGCCACCCTCGTCAGCGGTCAGGCCTCGAGCGTCGCGCGGTGGGATGGTGCGGCGTGGGAGCCGCTGGGCCTGCTCAATGGCACGGTCAACGCGCTCTGTGTGCATGACTGGGGCCAGGGCCCCCGGCTCACCGCGGCGGGGAGCTTCGCCGGCCCGAGCGGCCTGAGTCGTATCGCGGTTTGGGACGGAGCGGCGTGGAACGCTCCCCCGAGCTTCGCGGTCGGCAGCGGCGACATCCTCTATTCGCTGGCGTCTCGTCACGGGCCGGAGGGCGACGAGCTCTTCGCCGCGGGCTCGGTCAAGACTCTCAACGGATCGACCGCCGGTCGCGTGCTGCGCTGGAATGGGTCGGAGTGGTCGTCGCTTTCGGGTTCCTGGAGCACGAGCGGAGCCGTGCGCGATCTCGCGTTGCTGGACGGGGCGGGGCACGACTCGCTGTTTGTTGCGGGCGGGTTCGTGCACAGCAATCCGGGCTACTTGTCGAACAACCTTGCCGAGTACCGCCTCTGCGAAGCACGCTGCGTTGCGGACTGGGACGCCTCGGGCGAAGCGCCCAATTCCTCAGACTTCCTCGCGTACCTCAACGACTGGTCGCAGGCGCATCCTTCGGCCGACCTGCACCCGCCCGCGCAGGGTGGCGAGCCCGCGGGCGACGGCGTGTGGGACTCCGCCGACTTCATGCAGTACATGGCGGTGTTCGCCGCGGGGTGCTGAGCGCGCGGGCGGCATTGCCCGGAACAACCAGCGTTGGCGGTGAGGCGTTTTTGCGGAGGGGCGGCCTCGCCTACTCCTCGATCTCCGCCGTCTCGAACGGCGCGATCGTCGGCACCGGGCGGGCCACCATCCGCTTGTGCTGGATGCCCGCCTCGACAAACCAGTCGCCCTCGGACTCCCAGCCCAGCGACTCGTAGAACCCGATCGCCCGGTCCTGCGCGTGGCAGAACAGCTCGTCCACGCCCAGCTCGCCCAGCGCGCGGGCCTCGACCGCGATGACGAGCCGCCGCCCGATCCCCTCGCCCTGGCGCTGGGGGTGGACGGCCATCTGCATGAGCTTGGCCCGGCGTGGGCCTTCGCCCGTCGGGGCGCCGCCGGACGACCCTGCGGCCTGTCCCGACGCGCCGCCCGCCGGTCCCGGAATGACTCCCGGCGGCAGCAGCAGGGCGCACCCGACGACCTTGGGGCCCGTGGGGTGGTCGAAGATCGCGACGAAGTGCTCGGCCTTGTCCTCCACGGGATACGCCGCGGAGAACTTCGCGAGGTCGTACCCGATGGGGCGGAGCAGGACCGCCTCGCGCAGCTCGACCTCCTGCGGGTAGAGCGGGTGAGCGGGGGTGATGCGCTGGATGCGGATCACGGGCGGTCCTCGGGAACCCGCTGGGATGGGCCGGTGCGGTCCGATCCACGGCGGGGCTGCGGAGGATATCGGCCTGCGCGGGCGGGGAGTTCGCCGATCTGTGAAGATCGTGTGAGCGGGCGGGGGTGAAGGGTTGATGGGGTGGAGGGCGTGCGGGACGCCAGTCGCTCGCTGCGGCGGCACGCGTTCCGGCAGCGCGTGTTCTGGTAGCGCGGATCGGTGCGCCGGGCGAACCTGTCCGCCCCTCGGCGCGAATGGAGAGTGCATGGACGCACGCGGAGCGATTTGCGCCGGATCGGCGGTCGAAGCGGCACGCACATCGCCGCCAAGCGATGGACCAACGACCGATCTTCCCCGCGCGCGGAATCGTTTGCTCCCCCTGCTCTGCGAGCGCTGCGGCTACGACGTCGACGCGCTGCCCGACGACGCGCACTGCCCCGAGTGCGGCACGCCTCGCGTGGAGTCGCTGCCGGAGCGGAGGACGGGCACGCCGTGGCAGCAAGGGCCTGGATGGCGAGCGTGGCTTGCGACAATCGGGCTCGCAATCGCGAGGCCATCGCGGATGATGTCAGTCATACGAGGGGATTGCCCACGGCCGACGCACCTCTTCTTCCTCAACTCAAGTTGTGTTCCAGGCGTCTACTTTCTGGCGCATATTGTGTGGGTGCAGTTTGTGCCTCCGGAGCCATCGAGCATGGATGGCCCGTTCTCTTGGATCTTTATGGTCATGTGGTTGGTGGTTCTGCTCTCAGGGATGACATTCTGCTTGGTCATGCTCATGCTCGCTGGCGCAACAATCGTCTGGTTGCGAGCGACGCCCGTTCGGAATCGGTGGGATTCCTCCCGAACGATCGCCATTCACGCGCTCTGCATCTGGCCGCCCATCGCACTCATGTGCGTCGCGTGCCAGTTCACTCCAATCCCGGACTGGGGCATGAGCACGCTCGTTCTGGCTGGAGCGGCGTGGTACCTCGGCATCTGTCTTCTCTGCCGATTCAAGCCCGCGGCCATCGATCGGGGCGCGACACATGCCTGAACTGAAAGGAGAAGCACGCTGCTCGCTCCCCCTGCTCTGCGAGCGATGCGGCTATGACGTCGACGCGCTGCCCGACGACGCGCACTGCCCCGAGTGCGGCACGCCTCGCGTGGAGTCACTGCCGGAGCGGAGGACGGGCACGCCGTGGCAGCGTGAGGGTGGCTTTCGCGCGTTCTGGCGGACGCTGGCGCTCGTGTGGATGCGCCCGCGCGGCATCTGGCGAAAGGTGAGCGTCGGCGCGGAGGGGCGGCTGCGCGCGAGCATGCTCGCGACGGCGGCCCTTCTCTATGGCGTCGCGTCGGCGATCGTGCTCGAGGTGTCCCGGTCGAGCACGCGCGGGAGAGCTCCCCTCGCGTCCGAGTGGCTCGGCTGGACGATCACCGGGCTCGCGTTCGGGCTCACGATCTTCTTTCCCCTGCTCGTGCTGCTCACCTGGATCGAGTCCCGCGGCCTGCGCGTCATCGGTCGTGTCCACAAGTTCCGCATCACGCCCGAGGTCGCGAGCGCCGTGTGCGCGCACGCCGCGGCGGGATGGATCACGGGCGGCGTGCTCGCGATCATCGGCTCGATCGCGGGCCAATGGCTCAATGCCTACGCGTCGTCGCACAACGTGGGCGTCGTGCGCGGGTTCATGATGCTGTCGCCCGGGCTGCTGCCGCTGATCGCGTTTGCGATCGGCATGCTGCACTTCGAGACGCTGGCGTACCTGGGCATGCGGAAGATGCGCTACGCGAACGGGTAGCACGCGCGAGAGACACGGGACGCCTCAAGGCGCACGTGCACATGTTGCGATCAGCAGCCGGCGGCAAAGTCATTGAGATACGCCAGAAAGTCGGTCGAATCCCACGAGCCGTTTCCGCCAGGAGGCGCGAGATCCGCCCGTGGATCCTGGGCGGAGAAATCGTTCAGGTATGCGAGAAAATCGCTCGAATTAGGCTGCCCACCCGAGCCGTCCCAGTCTCCGGGGCATGCCGTGGGGATGGTGGCGATGAACACGCCGCTGGTCCCGTCCGCAAAATCCGCCGTGAACAGGTGTTCGCCTCGATCATTGAGGATGCAGGCAACACGCAGCGAGGCGATCTCGCGAAGATCTTCGATGAGCGGATCGTCGTTGACGTCGAACATCTGTCCCTCAAACACGATCGGCCGGACCGCGCCCGACGCGTCGACCGCGAAGAACCCGTTGAAGGTGTTCACGCCGTCAGAGAGAGCGGTCGAGAAGACCACCTGGTCGGCGTCGTTGATACGAAAGTCCGACGGATCGGCGTACACCACTCCCGTCGCGTGCCCGGGCGCCTGATCACCCTTTCGCGCAAGAGCGACGAGCCCGCCCCCCGCCTGGTCGGAGAAGATGGCGCGATCGTTGGTCGTGTCAACTCCGACTCCGTCGAGAAACGTGTAGAACACCACGCGATCCTCGGCGTTCGCATAGGTCCTGCTTATCCCCGAGTAATTCACGCCGGCCGGGAGCCCCGCTGCCTGCCTTCCCGTGCGCGCGACCAGCGTAAATCCACTCTCACCCTCACGGAAGCTCGCCTGGTCGTTCGTTGACGATACACCGGTTCCCGCGAGGAGTGCAACGAACGTGACCGTACCCGAGCGGTTGATGTGGGAGTCCAAGAAGCTCGAGATCACGACGCCGGTCGGAAGATCGAAGGCCGGATCACCATTACGAACAATCATGTTCGCGGCGGCGCCCTCAACGGCGAAGAGCGCGCGGCTGTTGCCGGGCGTGACTCCCGGTCCAGCGAGCCCGCCCGTGAACAGGGCGCGTCCGAGGTCCGCGAGTACGGGTGGTCCGAGGAATGAGAATGTGACTCCCACCCCGAGCCCCGGCGCCGGGTCGCCCAGGCGCGCGATCGGTGTGAGCCCCCCGATGGGGCCGAAGTACATCGCAACGTTGTTCCCAGCGTTCACGCCAGGGCCCGAGAGGAACGAGAAGAATGCGTGCTCACCGGAATCGTTCATCCTCGCATTGCTAAAGCTGGACAGCGTGGTGCCGACCGGAAGTCCCGGAGCTGGATCGCCCTTCCGAGCGACAAGATCCCATCCGCCCCCTCCCGCGTCGTTGATCAGTGCGACATCGTTCGAAGACGTCACGCCCGCGCCAGATAGAACCGCCGCGAGGGATGACTTGCCGGAGGCGATGATCGATGAACCGCCCAGGTGGGCGTAGGCGATGCCCGCGGTCACCCCGCCCGCGGGGCCGCCTCGACGAGCCAGGAGCTCGAGCGACTGGCTGCCATCCTCTCGAAAGTATGCGAACTCGTTCATCCCCAGCGTGACGCCCGGACCCGCCAACTCGGCCAGGAACTGCACTCGCCCGGTGTTGCTCATCTCAAGGCCAACACCAAACTGAAAGTTTGCGTACGTCACTCCCGACGTGAGGCCCGCAGACTGCTGTCCCGACAACGCGACGGTCCGGAACGTCACCTGCTGTGCCGACGCGACCCCGACAAGGGCGCTGCATGCGACGACGACCAATCCTCGTTCGAAATCCATGATGTGAACCCCACGCGGCGGTCAGGGTTCAGAACACATGCGGCCGCCCGCCACCATCGTCATCCCCATCCCGCCGCAGAAGCCTAACCGGCGGTCATTCGATTGGGTAACAAAATCACGGCATGAGGCAGCAACATGCGGCAACTGCCAGCATGAAGGCATGCTTCAGGCCGCCTCCCCAAATCGACTGATAGGTGTTCCGACCCGCGTGGTCGTCAGCAAACCTCTTTACGCGATCCCGGTCAGGCGTTCCTCGCTGAGGGCCGCCATGTCCTCGTCGCTCAGCTCACGCCGCACGTCGACGATCGCCCGGTTGAGCGAATCGATGTACCGGCGTGTGCTCTCGATCGCGTTGTCGATCGAGCTCTTGCCCGTGACCTGCTTGACGTGGTCCCGCAGGCCCACCTCCGCAAGGTGCTTCTCCGACCGCTCCCTCGCGTCCATCAGCCCGCGGAGCAGGGCCTCGGCCCGGTCCCGCACGGCGGTGGTCTGGAGCAGGATGCGCTGACGTTCGGTGAGCTGGCTCATGCGTTCGGGCCGGCGATCGAGGATCTGTCCCCAAGCGAGACCGTGCATCCCCACGACCGCCCGCCCCTCCGATTCGCGACGGGACAGACCCCGCGCTCCTCAGTCCTTCGGCATTCCCCACCCCTGATGCCACAGGAAACCCGTGGGCGGATCGGGAACACCCCCCAACCGACGCCCCGATCCCCTCTTTGACGGGGCCGGGCGCGACGGACCAAGCCGTATTGTTCCGAACCCCGGGCGGGCGTCAAGTCGGACAAGTGAGTGTTTACTAACAATCGCCCACCCAGAGACGCTCCGAGAGCCCATTTTCTCGGACCCGCCGCGTCTTCGTGACAGATTCACGTGGGTCGGGGGCGGTTTTCGGACGATCACGCCGCATGTGGACGGTCTGTGGATCGTCGATCGGCGTCCCCGCCACTGCCCGGGATCCGTGCCGCGGAGAGGCGGCTGATCGACTCCTTCGGGTCGGCGGGCACGCCGCGGCGCATCTCGGGCACCCAGCGTCGGATCGCGGCGAGGACGTCCTCGCGCGTGCCGCGGGAGCGGGCGTCGTCGAGCTCGCGGATCATGGCGTCGACGTCGAGCCCTTCGCCCGCGCGGCTCCCCGCGCCGACCCAGGCGTTCACGCCCGGCGCGCCGGCGGGGGTCAGGTGCTCCGCGGCGTAGGCGAGCTCCTCGTGCAGCTTCTCGCCCGGGCGGGCGCCGGTCACGACGATGTCCGCGATCGGCGTTTCGGGGTCGAGCTCGGCGGTCGGGGCGCTGCCCGGGATGAGCAGGCGCGGCTGCATGCCCCACGCGCGGATGAACCGCTGCGCGAGGTCCATGATGCGGACCGGCTCGCCCATGTCGAGCACGTACACCGCCGCGGCGCGGGCCTGGCCTTCCCTGGGGTCGGTTCCCGCGAGCGCGGCGGCCTGCATGACCAGCGCCGCGGCCTCGGGGATGGTCATGAAGTAGCGCGTCATGCGCGGGTCGGTGACGCCGATGGGCTCGCCCGCGTCGAGCTGCCCGGCCCAGATCTGCAGCACGCTGCTCGCCGAGCCCAGCACGTTCCCGAACCGGACCATGCCCAGCGCGCTCGTCGCGTGTCCGCCCGCGTGGGCGTGCAGCCGCGCGTGCAGGCCCTGCACGTACAGCTCGGCGAGGCGTTTGGTCGCGCCCATGACGCTCGTCGGATTGACCGCCTTGTCGGACGAGATCATGACGAAGCGCTCAACGCCCGAGGCAACCGAGGCGTCGGCGATCGAGCGCGTGCCGAAGAGGTTGTTCGTGACAGCGTGGGCCGGGTGGTCCTCCATCAGGGGGACGTGCTTGTGCGCCGCGGAGTGCAGGACCACGTGCGGGCGGAAGCGCGAGACGAGTGCGAGCGTGCCGGGCTCGTCCACCACGTCGTGCAGCATCGCCTCGCGCCGGACGCCCGGGAACCGGGCGGCGAGGGTGCGGTCGATCTCGAAGAGCGCGTTCTCGCCGCGCTCCATGAGGGCGATGGCCTCGGGCTGGAAGTCGCAGGCGATGCGGGCGAGCTCGCTACCGATGGAGCCGCCCGCGCCGGTGATCAGGACGCGCTTGCCGCGGAGCATGGGCTCGACGCGGGCCCGGTCGATGGGATGGGCGCGCCGCCCGATGAGCTCGACGGGGTCGATCCGCGGCAGGCCCGGGCCCAGCGCGATCGCCGAGCGGGCGGGCGTCGGGCCTGGCTTCCACGGGGCGGCGTCGCGGGACGCGGGGCGCGACTTCTGGGCGTCGCGACCGGCGGTCGGGCGGGACGGCTCGGTCGGGCGCGTGCCCTCGAGCGCCGCGCGGATGAGCGGCGCGAATGCCGGGAGTGAGCCGCGCGGGAGCGTGAGCGATTCGAGCGCGGCGCGGTGGGATGCACCGAGCGCCTCGGGCCCGCAGACGATCACGCGATCCACGCGCACCATCTGCGCGATCGCAGCGATCCGCTCGATGCACGCGAGGCAGTCGGGCCGATCGGGCAGGCGGACTTCCGCGACCACGCGGCACGCCGTCGTCCCGCTGGCCTGCGTCTCGAGGAGCGTTCGGGCGCGAACGACCTCGTCCGCCGAGCCCACGAGCACGACCTGGGCGGGCTCACCCGCGCCGCGCGCTTCCCCGGGCGTCGCGGGCGCGGCGAGACCATGCGGCGAATCTGGATCGCGCGGAGGCATTCCCTTCCTATCGGCGGACGCGAGCGATGGGCCGAAGTTCGTGGCGAGGGTCCGTGGTTCTTGTCGCGAGGGGACGCCGCTTCTCGCGCGGCTTCTGCGCGACGCGGCCTACCGTCGCCCATGCACACCTTCCACGCTTCCGCGAGCGCCATCGAGGCCAAGGACACGCCCGGCGCGACGCATGGCCCCATCGTCCGGTTCAAGCGGCTGCACGCGGGGGCGACGATCCCCGCGTACCAGACCGAGCACGCCGCGGGGCTGGACCTGCACGCGTGCCTCGACGCGCCCGTCTCGCTCGGGGCGGGGGAGATCCGCGTCGTGCCGCTGGGGTTCGCCGCGGCGATCCCGCACGGGTTCGAGGGGCAGGTCCGCCCGCGTTCGGGGCTTGCGACGAAGTCCGGGATCAGCGTGCCGAACGCGCCGGGCACGGTGGATAGTGATTACCGCGGCGAGATGAAGGTCGCGCTGGTGAACCTCGGGCGCGAGGCGTTCACGGTCGAGCACGGCATGCGGATCGCGCAGCTCGTGATCGCGCCGGTCGCGCGGGCGGCGGTGGTGGAGGCGGACGAATTGGACGAGACCTCGCGGGGCTCGGGCGGCTTCGGTTCCACGGGCGTGTAGGCGGTCCGGCACCTCTCGATCACCGTGACATGCGCGTGACGCGCACCCGTTGCACGGGCGTGACGGAACGCGAACGCATTTCGTGCGACACTCCCTCTGTGCGGGCGTCGGATCGCGATCTCGCGGTCCGGCCCGATCACGGAAGGAGCCTCGCCATGAGCACGACGACCACGCGCACGATCACCACGCAGCGCCCCGCACGACCGCGTCGCGCGTCGGCGCACGCCGCGATGGCGCTCTCGATCCTCGGCGGCATGTGCGCGGGGGCGCTGGGCGACGAGCGGCTGCCCGTGCGCGAGGTCACGGTGTTCAAGGACGGGCACGCGCTCACGCTCCGCAAGGGCGCGATGCCGACCGATGCGCGGGGGGACGTCGAGATCGACGACCTGCCCCACGCCATCCTCGGCACGTTCTGGCCCTTCAGCGATGAGGAGGGCGCAACGCTGCGCGCCGTCACGGCGGGCACGCGCACCGTCAATGGCACGGCCGAGCTCTCGTCGCTGGCGGATGTGCTGGGCGCGTGCGCGGGCTCGGGCGTGGTGGTGCGTATGAACGACGGGCGCGAGCACCGCGGCGTGTTCCGGCGCTTTACGGGCGATCGCGCGGTGTTCGATGCCGACGGGGGCACGCTGCTCATTCCGACGCAGGGCATCACGGACGTGCGCGTGCTGGACCGCGAGTCGTCGCGGATCGCGTGGACCCGCACGATCGAGCGGCAGGACGATCGGCTGCTCATGGACCTCGACTGGGGGCGGCGCGAGCCGGGCAAGGACGCGAGCGTCGGCATCATGTGCGTCGAGAAGGGCATCCGCTGGATCCCGTCGTACCGCGTCACGCTCGACGGCGAGGGGCGCGCGAAGGTCGAGCTGCAGGCGACGCTCGTCAACGAGCTGGTCGACCTTGATGATGTCAGCATGAACCTCGTCGTGGGCGTGCCGACGTTCGCGTTCGCCGAGACGATGGACCCGATGGCGATGCAGGACCAGATCGCGCAGCTCGGGCAGTATTTTGAGGCCGACGCACGGAGCGCGGGCGCGTTCAGCAACTCGATCATGACGCAGACGATGTCGCGCATGAGCGAGCGGCGCGACATGGGCTACGACCCGGTCGGCGGCGACGGCGGTGCGCCCAGTCCCGAGATGGGCGGCACGGACCGTGCCGAGGACCTGTACGTTTTTTCCGTGAGCCACGTCACGCTCAAGAAGGGCGAGCGGATGACGCTGCCCGTCACGACGACGAGCGTGTCGTACGAGGACGTGTACCTGCTCGATATCCCGCTGTCGCCGCCCGAGTTCGTGTGGCAATACTGGAACTGGCAGCAGCAGCAGCAGGTGGGCGCGAGCCTGGAGAAGCCCACGGCGCGACATGCCGTGAGGATGAAGAACGACGGGCCGCACCCGTTCACGACGGCGCCGGCGCTCATCATGTCGAACGGTCGCGTGGTGGCGCAGGGCATGATGAAGTATGCGAGCGTGGGCGCGAAGGCGAAGCTCGAGCTGACCGACGCGGTCGATATCCAGGTCGAGCACGGCGAGCGCGAGACGAGCCGCGCGATGAACGACACGAAGTTCAACGGCAGCACGTTCCACCGGGCGAATCTCGAGGGATTCATCGACCTGACGAACCACAAGAAAGAGCCCGTGAAGGTCGAGGTGACGCGGTACGTCATCGGGCACCTCGACGAGACGAGCGACGGCGTGACCTCCCAGGGCGTCAGCCCGTTCAGCGACGAGGGCTTCCGCGGCCCGCGCCACGCGTGGTGGTGGGGGTGGTACGGCTGGCCCTGGTGGTACGTGCGGATGAACGCGGTGCAGAAGCTGTCGTGGGACGCGGAGATCAAGCCGGGCGAGTGCGTGCACGCGAAGTGGACGTGGCACAGCTACTGGCAGTGAGCACTACAAAGCCTCGATCGGCGCGAGCAATGTTGCGGTTCCGAGCAGGATGTAGGCGAGGCCCGCAA
This sequence comes from Phycisphaerales bacterium, assembly GCA_034004365.1. Classification (GTDB taxonomy): domain Bacteria; phylum Planctomycetota; class Phycisphaerae; order Phycisphaerales; family UBA1924; genus JAVEWV01. The sequence goes on along the minus strand of JAVEWV010000002.1, from coordinate 148,727 downwards.
CAACGGACTCGGCGGCGATTGTGGGGACGCCACGCCTCAGCACGCCAAGCCTGGTCAGTTGCAAGCCGCATTCCGGGCAGCGTTCCGCGACTTCGGGGGTGATGCTGACCGGGTAGCCGCACCGTTCACACCGGATCTCCGGGTCGCGCGATGCGCCGAGACGTCGCAGCAGGATTCCTCCGGCGTGGGCGAACAACAGGGGAGCAAGCACGAACCAGCGAAATGCCGTCCAGTGTTGCGCGAGCGAGAGCGGGATGAGCACGATGGCGCATGCGGCAACGGTCATGGAATAGATCCATCGCCTGCGTGCGCTCCTCGCGAGCATCGCGCGGCTGCACAGATCCTTATCCCTCGCACGGCCGCCCGACTCGCTGAGCGTCGACTTGTCTGTGCGGACGTAGAGGATCGACAGCCCTGTCCCGACAACGAGCGCGATACCCAGCATCACGAGCCAGGCTGCAACCAATGTCCACCAGGTGGACACGATTGCGAAAGCCATCAACACCCAGATCGAAATGAACGAGAGTGCGAATCCCACCCCCGCGCCGAACACATAACGATCGACTGCCCGGAACAGCGACTGGAACGTCAGTTCGGCGTCGAGGTCCGGCCTTGCGTGCGCGGCAGGAGTGGCTTCGCTTCGATCGACCCGCATGGGATGGTCCCATCCGGCGTGTTACCCCAGGCGCAGTTCGCCCAGCCCGCCGCCGAGGTCGACGCGTCCGCCGGCGATGCCGCCCGCGAGGCCCTTCCCGGGCGCGCTCTTCGCGGGTGCGGCCTTCGCCGCGGGGGCGTGGCTGCGATCGGGGGCCGCGGGCTTCCCGGCGGGCACGCCGCGCTTCGCGGCTTCTTCACGCAGTCGCCGGAACGCGGGCGTTTCCTTGGTGATCTCTTCGATCGCGCGCTGCTGGGCCTCGTTCTTGGCCTTGCGCCGCGGATCTTCCTGACGCTGCGGCGCGTCCTTGAGCGCCTTGAGCGAGAGGCTGATGCGCCGGTTGTCCTTGTCGACCTTCAGCACGCGGGCCGTCACGACCTGATCGACCTGCAGGACCTCCTCGACCTTCGCGACGCGCCGGTACTCGAGCTCGGAGATGTGCGCGAGGCCCTCGACGCCCGGCGCCAGCTCGATGAACGCGCCGAACTCCGCGATCCGCACCACGCGGCCCGTGACGTCGGCGCCCTCGGTGATGTCGCCCGCGGCCTGCTGGAACGGGTCGTCCTGGAGCTGCTTCATGCCCAGCGAGATGCGATCGGCCTCAAGATCGACCTTGAGGATCTGCACGCGGACGCGCTGGCCCTCCTTGACGAACTTCTCGACGAACTTCTCGCCGTGCCCCGCGCGCTCGTGCGTGAGGTCGGAGACGTGCACGAGCCCGTCGACGCCGCCCAGGTCCACGAAGCAGCCGAAGGGCATGACCTTGCGGACGACGCCCTCGAGCACCGCGCCCTCAACAAGCTGAGACTTGATCTTCTCGGCCTGCTGCTTGCGCTCGGCGGCGAGCAGCTCGCGCCGGGACAGCACGATGTTGCCCGAGCCGCGCCGGTCGATCCGCTGCACGACGCAGGGCATCTTCTCGCCGATGAAGACGGAGAGGTCCGCGATGCGATCGAGCGAGACCTGCCCGGCGGGCATGAACGCGCGGTGCCCGTCGATCTCGAGTTCGAGGCCCGCGGGCTTGCCTTCCTTGTTGTTCACGACGCCCGTGACGCGGGCCTCCACGCCCTGCCCGGGCTGGAGCATCTCCCACGCGGCCTTCTGCACCGCGCCGGGGAGGGCGCAGACGTACAGGTTCTCATCGCGCTCGTACTTCTGGATGACGACCTCGAGCTCCTGCCCGGCTTCGGGGAGCGTGTCGCCTTCCTTAAACTGCTGACGCTCAATCACGCCGAGCTGCTTGGGCCCGAACTCGAGGAAGATGTCGGTCGGTCCGACGCTGACGACCTTGCCCACGCGGCGCTCACGACCGGCCTCGACCACGCGCGGACCGCGCACCTTCGCGGGGGCGCGGTGCGAGGCCGCGGACTTGGCTTCCTCGTCGAGTTGCTCCATCGCCGCGCTGATCTCGGCCTGGATCTCGGGGCTCAGTTCGACGGACGACGTGGGGATGTTGTGTTCGGGCGACATGGGTTGTGGAACGCTCGACGGGGTGGTCCGGGCCTCGCGGGGCGAACATCGCCGGGCGGAGCGCGGAAGGAGTTCTTGGGGAAGGCGAGTGTACCTGATCGGTGCGCGGTGGCGAGGACTTCCTCATGTCTTCGCGCAATCGTGTGCGGTCTGCGCGGGATGCGTCCGGGCCCGCCCTCGCCCCGATCCTGCCCGACGCCCGGGAACCGCCCCGGGAGTTCCCCCCGGAACTTCCCCGGAACTTCCCCGGAACTTCCCCGGAACTCCCCCCGAAATCACCCCAGATCGAGCCCTCAATCGCCCCGGGTCTCGTTCGAGGCCGGCTTTGGGACGCTCAATGATTTAGCCCATGAATCGGGGGGGACGGGAGGCGCGGGCTCACATGCTCTCGCGGATGGCCCGGACGATCCGCTCCGCCGTGCGGACGTTCGCCAGCCCGGCGCCGGCGTCCACGGGCGGGGGGGTGCCGTTGCGGACCGCGTCGACGAACGAGCGGATCTCGCTGACGATGGGCTCCTCGTCGTCGATCTCGAGCGGCTCGACGTTGACGAGCTCCTGCCACTTCAGGCTCGTGAGGTCCGCGCCGGAGCGGAGCTGCTCGCGGACCTCTTCCATCTGCAGCTCGTTGGCGGTCCGGCGGATGATGGTGCCCTTCTTGGCCCCGTAGTCGATCTTGATGTACGCGTTCTCGCCCGTGATGCGCGTGACGCGCTCGGTCTTGAGCGCGAGGCGGCTCGCGGTCACGTTCGCGACGCAGGTCTTATCGCGGTTCGGGCCCGCGCGGCGCCAGGTCAGGCGGGCGTTGCAGATGTCCTCGTGCTCGGTGATGACCGCGACGCCCGAGGCGTGGATCTCGTCGGGCTCCTGCCCGCCCATGAGCATGAGCACCACGTCGAGGTCGTGGATCATCATGTCGAGCACCACGCCCACGTCCACCGAGCGGAACGTCATCGGGCTGACGCGGTGCACCTCCATGAACCGCGGCACGATCGGCTCGCTGCCGCCCGTGATGCTCGTGGCCCGCTGCATCGCGCGCATGATCGGGTTGAACCGCTCGATGTGCCCGACCATGAGCACGGCGCCGGACTTCTCCGCCGCGTCGCGCATCCGCCCCGCCGCCACGGCGTCCTGCGCCAGGGGCTTCTCGATCAGGCACGCGACGCCCCTCTCGAGCAGCGGCGTTGCCGAGGATTCGTGCGCGACCGTCGGGACGGCGATGCTCACCGCGTCGACGCCCATGTCGAGCAGCTCACGCTCCGAGGCGACCGCCTCGCACCCGTGCTGCTCGGCGATGTCCCTCGCCCGCTCGATGTCGCGATCGACGACCGCGACGAGCTGCGTGTCGGGGAGCTGCGCGTAGACGCGGGCGTGGTGGCGCCCCATGCGTCCGACGCCGATCGCGGCGCAGCGCAGCACGCCCTCGCGCCCGCGCTGGGCCGCTGCGTTGCGATCTGTCGTGCTTGACGCCATCTCGGGGAAGGACCTCCGCCGGAGCCATGCCGCGGGGAAAAGAGCCCGGGTGGAGCGTGCTCGCTCAGCCCGCCGCGGTGGCGAGGGCCGACGCCAGCTCGTCCTTGCCGGTGAGCCCGACGAACTTCTTGACGAGCTGCCCGTCCTTGAAGAGCAGCACCGTCGGGATGGCGCTGATGCCGTACTTCAGGCTGATGTCGCGGTTGCTGTCGGTATCGACCTTGCCGACCTTCGCGCGCCCGGAGAACTCCGCGGCGATCTGGTCGATCGTGGGCGAGAGCATCCGGCACGGCATGCACCACTCCGCCCAGAAGTCCACCAGCACCGGCTGGGAGGACTTCAGGACCTCGGACTCGAAGTTCGAATCCGTGAACTCGTGCACATGCTCGCTGGCCATGCTGACTCCTTCGTGCCTCGTGCGTGCGGCCCGTCCGGCGACGATGCGCCGGGGGGAGGTAGGTTAGGCTCCCGCGTTTCCGGACGCTGAGCCAACCCGCTCCTCGCCGCTCGGGCCCCCCTCCGCCCCCCGCCGCACACGGTGCGCCGCGTCCAGGGCTTCGCGATGGGCCTTCACGTCATGCACCCGAAAGATCGATGCCCCGAGCAGCAGGTGTGTGACGCTCGCCCCCAGCGTGCCCCAGAGCCGCCCCTCCGGCGGGGGCGGGCGATCGGGGTCGATCGCGCGGGCGATAAAGCTCTTGCGGCTCAGGGCGCTCAGGACGGGGAAGCCGAGCCCGACCAGCTCGCGCGTGCGTGCGACCAGCTCCATGTTCTGTCCGACCGTCTTGCCGAAGCCCAGGCCGGGGTCGAGCACGATCGCGTCCGTGCGCACGCCCGCGTCGATCGCGGCCCGCGCGCGGGCGAGCAGGAATCGCGCGACCTCCGCCGCGATGTCGCCCGACATGGGCGCGTGCGCGTACGCGTCGCTGTACTGGTCGCGCTCGGGCGGCAGGGCCCGGTGCATGAGCACGAGCCCGACGCCGCGCTCCGCGGCGAGGGCGAGCATCGCGCCATCCTCCGCGCCCGCGGAGACGTCGTTGATCGCGTCCGCGCCGGCGTCGATCGCGGCGAGCGCGACGCGGGCACGAGTCGTGTCCACGCTGATCGGGATCGAGGCGACCCGCGGATCGGGATCACGCCGCACGCTTGCGATCACGGGCACGACGCGCGCGATCTGCTCGTCCTCGTCCACCCGCGTTGCGCCGGGGCGCGTGCTCTCGCCGCCGATGTCGAGGATGTCCGCGCCCTCGAGCACGGCCCGTCGGGCCGCGTCGATCGCGTCGTTCTCCATCGCGCGGCTCGTCGCGTAGAACGAGTCGGGTGTCGCGTTGAGGATCGCCATGATCCGCGGGCTATCGAGCGTGAGCGATCGCCCATGCCCCATGCGCCAGGCCGGGCACGCGCGGTCGGGTTGTGATGCGGCGTCCGCGGCCATCGCGGCATTGTTCGCGCGGGCGTCACGCACCGTCGGGATGGCCAGGCACGCACTCGGGAATTCCAACAAAAAACCGGCCCGCCGCGTGGGCGAACCGGTTCGGTTTGAATGCTGGTGACGCTGCGAGCGGGTTAGAACTCCGCGTCGTCGTCGTCCATGCCCGCGCCACCGCCGCCCTGCTTGGGGATCATGTCGGCGATGGTCTTGATGGTGGAAGCGGGGGCGTAGGTGCGGACGAACACGCCGCCGTCGCCCATGACGCCGCCCATGGCGATGGGGGTGATCTTGTCGGGGACGGGCTGCTCCATCTGCATGCCCATCATGCCCATGAAGAGGGTGACGGTGTCGAGGATGTCCTTGACGCCGACGTAGGCCTCGAAGGAGCGGTCCTTGGGCAGGTTCGCGGCGGCGGCCTTGAGGCGCTCGCCCGCGCCGAGCCCGTTGCCCGCCTCGGCGGCGGCGATGGCCTTGCCCGTCAGATCGCTGTTGGGCGCGAAGGTCTGCACGTACCCGTTCTTGGTCGGGGCGATGTACCCGCTGGGACCGCCCGCGGCGCCCCACATCATCATCGCGGCCTGCTGCATCTGCATCGCGTTGGGGTTGTTCATGTCGAAGCTCGCGCGCATGGACCAGGTATCGACCTTGCGATCCCCGACCGTCGCGCCGCCCGCGGTGTAGGACGTCTTGTACGTCACGCCCTGGATGGTCTTGCCATCCATCGCGGCCATCGCCTCCTTGGCGGCGCCCATCACGCTGGCGGGGTCGGAGCACTGCTGGAAGATCACGCTGTTCGCGAACACCGCGCCCATGAGCGACTGCGGGGAGCCCCACATGCCGGTCATGCCGTCGACCTTCTCGAACATCTCGGCCTTGAGGAAGCTCATCTGCGCGGCGTCGGGCATGGCCTGCTTCTGGAGGTCGATGACCTCACGCATCAGCCCGCGGAGCCCGGCGTTCTTCATGTCCGCCGCGAAGGCGAAGAGGAAGGGCATGTCGGGCAGGCGGCTTGTGAGCTTGCTGCTGTCGCCCGAGCCCTGCATGAGGCTGGCCGACGGGCTGCCCGCGCGGAAGTTCGCGCCCATGTCGATTGCGATGCCCTCGGCGGACATGTCGAACCCGATCAGGCCCACGGTCGCGTCGCGCTGGAACGCGTCGCCCACGGCCTGCATCATGGCGAAGGACTGCTCCATCTGGGCCGCCTGCGGGCCCATCATCATCGCCATCATCTCCATCTGGTTCTTGAACTGCTCCATGCCCTGCTGGATCATGGGGCGCAGGCCCTCGACGTTCGCGACGATCGTGATGTCGGACGCGCTGGTGATGCGATCGCCCGTCTTGCCCAGGCGGGCGACGTGCGTCTCCATCCGCCCGCCCGCGCCATCGAACGACTCGACGACGTCACGCGAGGGGCCCAGCACGGCGTATCCGCCGCCGATGTCCTTCAGGAACACGTTCTCGCCCATCGCCTGGGCCTCGACGACGCCCGAGCCCGGCTCGCCGCCCAGCCCGCGCACCATCTGAGCGAAGTCCTTCACGGGCGCGACGAGCACCATCTGCGGCTCGGCCTCGCCGCCGTTGGGCAGGCTCATGACCGCGAGCGCCGCGCCGCCCGAGGCGTTGAGCCCGGGCGTGTCGAGCAGCGCCGTCACCATCTGGAGGGGCTCCATGTTGTCCATGGGCGCGCCGGAGGCGGTGCCGAAGGCCTTGACGTCCTTGTTCAGGCGGGCCATGTCGGGCACGGTGACGACGATGAGCGCGTCGCCCGGGATGCGGTCCAGGACCGCCGGGGGCTTGGCGAGGGCGAGGGCCGACGTGACGGCGACCAGCCCGCAGGCGCACATTCGAAGGGCGGCGGCGGAGACGCGGGTGCGAATCATGGTGTTCCTTTCCGTAAGTTCTTGTGAGAACATGGTTTTTGCGGAATCGAGCGCCGGGCCCCAGGCCCGGGGCGTGAGTATATCGGACCTGCCACGCGGGTCGCCCGCGCCAACCCGTTGCCTTGGGATTCGGAACACCCCGGTTTCAGGCAGAGTGCGGTCCGCGCCCGCGGCCACGGGCACGAGTCATCGGCTCGTTGTTCGCCCGAGTGGCACGCGCGAGGCTGCGATCGCGCCGGTGATCCGGTGGGCGCCACGCCCACGAAAGGAGCATCGACATGCGTCAGTTCGTCATCGAGCGTGACATGCCGGGCATCGGCAGCGCGGACGCGAAGGCCCTGGGCGAGGGGTCGCGGAAGTCCTGTTCCGTGCTGCGCGACCTCGGGCCCGACATCCAGTGGGTGCACAGCTACGTCACGCAGGACCGCATCTACTGCGTCTATCGCGCCGAGAGCGAGTCGCTCATCCGCGAGCACGCGGCCCGCTCGGGATTCCCCGCGTCGAAGATCACGGAGGTGAGGGCGATCATCGACCCCACCACCGGCGCGGCGGCCTGACGACTCCGCGTGGAGGCGGGTCCGAGGGATCTGATCGTGCGACGAGATCAGGCGGAGCGGCGTGAGCGGCGGGGCGTTTCGTCCTCGCTCTCCGCCGCGTCCTCCTCTTCCGCATCTTCTTCTTCCGGGTCCTCTTCTTCCGCGTCGTCCTCGGACTCGTCTTCCTCGTCTTCTTCCTCGCTGTCCTCTTCGTCGGCGTCCTCGAACTCGTAGTCCTCGAGCTCGGAGGGATCGATCTCGTTGCCGTCCTCGTCGACGTAGACGTACTCCTCGTCGGAGTCTTCGTCCCCTTCTTCCGAGTCCTCGGCTTCGGCGTCTTCCTCGCCTTCATCTTCCTCTTCTTCGTCGACGGCTTCCTCGGCGAGCTCGTCCTCTTCGGTCACTTCTTCGTCGCCCTCATCTTCCTCGGTGTCGTCTTCGTCGATCTCGTCCTCGACGTCCTCTTCCTGCAGGGTGTCTTCCTCTTCGAGGACGTCCTCGGCTTCGGCCTCCTCCGCATCCTCAAGCCCGGCCTCACTCATCGCGCGGGCACGCGGCGCGTCCGTCTCGAAGGGCGGCTCCTCGGTGCGGGCGTGCACCATCGCGTCGAACTCGTCCATGTCGTCGAGCTCGATGCCCGCGCGCTGCTCGGCGGGGCGGGAATACTCACGCCGCACGATCGCCTCGGCGTCTTCGCGCGTCGTGACGCCCACCGTCGCGCCGCCCGCCGTTGCACCGTTCGCCGCCGCGTTCGGATCGAACAGCTCCCGCTGCCCGCCGCGCTTCTGGGCCTCGGCCTCCTCGGCGACGAGCTCCTTCATCGCCTCCCATTCCTCGGGGGTGATGAGCACGTCGCGGGCGACGCTGCCCTTGTGGTCGCTGATGATGCCGGCGATGCCCATGAGGTCGATCAGGCGGCTCGCGCGGGTGTAGCCGATTGCGAGGCGCCGCTGCAGCAGCGACACGCTCCCGCGGCGGGTCTCGAGCACGATCTCGACCGCGCGATCGAACAGCGCGTCTTCCTGTGCCGCGGCGAGCGAGGCGCTCGAGTTGTTCTGGCTCTCGACGAGGCGTTCCTCGTCGGGATTCTGCCCGGAGCGGAGCTGCACGAGCTGGCGCTCGAACGTGGGCGTCGCGACCTCGCGCATGAACTTGACGACGCGGCGGATCTCGTGGTCGTCCACCAGCGTGCCCTGCGCGCGCATGAGCTTGTGCGAGGTCGGGCTGAGCACGAGCATGTCGCCCTGGCCCAGCAGCAGCTCGCCGCCCTTCTGGTCGAGCACGATGCGCGAGTCCATGCCGCTGGCGACCTTGAACGCGATGCGGCAGGGCATGTTGCTCTTGATGAGGCCCGTGACGACGTTCGCCTGCGGGCGCTGCGTCGCGAGGATGAGGTGGATTCCCACCGCGCGGGCCTTCTGCGCGATGCGGATGATCGAGCCCTCGACCTCCTTGTTGGTCATCATCAGGTCGGCGAGCTCGTCGATGATGAACACCATGTAGGGCAGGCGGCGCGGGATGCGGGCTTCCTCTTCGGGCGACGCCGGGCGGAAACGCTCCTTCAGCTCGTCCCAGCCCAGCTCGTTGTACGTCGTGATGTCGCGGCATCCCGCCTCGGCGAGCAGCTCGTACCGCTCGTCCATCTTGCGGACCGCCCACTCGAGGATCGCCGCGGCCTTGCCCATCTCCGTCACCACCGGGCACATCAGGTGCGGGATGTCGCGGAACTGGCTCATCTCGACCATCTTCGGGTCGACCAGCACCAGCTTCAGCTCGTTGGGCTTCTTCGTGTACAGGAAGCCCATGATGATCGTGTTGATGCACACGCTCTTGCCCGAGCCGGTCGTGCCGGCGATGAGCATGTGCGGCATCTTCGTCAGGTCCTCGATCAGCGGCTCGCCCGACGCGTCCTTCCCGAGGAACATGGGCAGACGCATCTTCGCGAACCGCTCGCGGCTGCCCATGAGCTCCTTGAGGCGCACCTTCTCCTTCGTCGGGTTGGGCACCTCGACGCCCACCGTGTCGCGCCCGGCCTGGTTCGGCACGATGCGGATGTTCACCGCGCGGAGGTGTCGCGCCACGTCGCTCGACACCGCCGTCAGCGCCGCGACCTTCGTCCCCGGCGCGAGGCGCACGTCGTACTGCGTGATCACCGGGCCCGACTCGATGCCCACGACCTCGCCGTCGATGCGGTACTGCTTGAGCGCCGCCTCGAGCGCCTCGGCCTGCCCGCGGACGAGCTGCTCGAGCTTCTGGCTGAAGTTCTCCTCGGGCGCCTCGAGCTGGTCGAGCCCGGGGAAGCGGTAGCCCTCCATCTCGCCCACGCCTTGGAGGTCGCGCAGGTCGGCCTCGGTGGCGCTCTGGCGCGTCTCGGCGGCGAACCGCACGGGCAGCTTCGAGATCTTCGCGCGGAGCGCGTCCTTGTCGAACACCTGCGGCGCGCCGGGCAGATCGGCGTCCTCGTTCGTATCCACCTCGGGCGTGTCGAGCTCTTCCTCTTCGTCCGCGAGGTCCTCGATCGGCTCACGCTCGATCTCCGCCTGCTTCGCGGGGCGCTCGGGCTTGGAGCGGCGACCGCGGGCGGACTCGTCGCGTCCCGCCGCGTGCCCGACGCGCGCGGCGTCCTCGCGGGATGCGGTGTCGCGCACGGGCTTCTCGGGGATCTCCTGGTCGTCCTCGATGTCGTCGATGCGCACGCGCGCCGCGCTGCGCCGCTTGAGGCGTCCCGCGATCCCGCCCGTCACGCGACCAAAGAAGCTGCCGCCCGCGCGTGCCGCGGCGTGCGACGCCTCGTTCGCCTTTTCCTTTGCCGCCTCGCGCGCGGTCTGGGCCGCGGAGCCGACGTGCGACGCCGCCCGGCTGAGGATCGCGCGGGGCACGCTGAGGATGAGGTCGTCGAAGACGACGATCGCGGCGACGAAGGTGAGCAGCGCGAGCCAGAGGCCCGTGCCGAAGGTGCCGAAGCGGGTCGCGAGCTCGCCCTCGACGACGAGCCCGAGCGTGCCGCCCGAGAGCTCGGGGAGCGGGCCGACCTCGTCAAAGAGGAGCGTGAGGAACCCGCAGACGCCCGCGGTGAGCATGACTGCGCCGAGGGTGCGGAGGATGGGCTGCCTCGCCTCGTGCCCGAGGATCGGGCGGAGGATGCCCCACCCGAGGATGAGCGTCGGGAGCCAGACGCCCCAGCCCATCAGGCGGAGCATGTGGTACGCGAGGTACGCCCCGACCGGCCCGCACCAGTTGTGCACCGGGTCGTTCGCGGGCCAGTGCGTGTGGCTGGGCGGGTCGGCGGCGTCGAAGCCCAGCAGGCTGAGCGCAATGAACGCCCACGCCGTCAACAGGCCGAGCCACAAGACTTTGCGCCAGATCGGGAGGGAGGGCTCGGAGCCTTGCCCACCCTTCTTTGAGCTGCCCTTGCCCCGCCCCTTGGGGGTGGTGCGATCGGCGCGTACGGACGTCTTCGATGTGCGTGCCATCGGCACCGTTATCGGCACGCACCGCCCGCGCGCGACACACGCCGCGGGGGCGGACGCGATCGGACGATTCCCCCGAACGGGGCGAAGGTCCCATAAAGGTTCCGCTACCGTCTTCCGTGGGGCGGATCGGCGCGGTATACCCGCCTATCCGGGCCATGTCCCGGTGGTGTCCGCAGAAGCGCACCCTCTCGCGGGGGTGCCGGAGAGGAGCAAGACATGAATCGTCACCGGCTTTGTGTCGGGCTGGCTGTGGTTGCGCTCGCGGGGAGTGCCGCGCTCGCGACCGGACCGGCGAACCAGCGCGTCCCGTGGAACCCCGGGGGGCTCAACAGCACGCTCGACTCGGTGGTCCACATCCGCAACGCGATCACGCCGGGGGGCTTCCGGATCGGTTCGGGCTCGGTCGTGTGCAAGAAGATCGTCGGCGGGGACATGTGGGTGGGCGTGCTGACCGCGAACCACGTCGCGCGGAACGGCGGTCGCCGCAACAACCAGATCAACTTCGGCGATTCCACGGGCGGGTACGCCGGCACCTTCGGCTTCAACTCGGGCGTCGCGGGCTCGTCGACGTGGCAGATCCAGTACCCCGACAACCGGATCGACATGTCATACATCGCCGTGAACCTGGGCCCGAACGTCGCGGGCGCGGCGCAGACGCTGTTCAACAACCTCAACCCGCTCAGCTACATGGCGTTCCCGACCGCGGGCGGGATGCTCGATCCCGATGGCGTCGAGATCACGCAGGTCGGCTACGGGCTCAACGGCTCATGGAACGGCACCAACACGGCGATGGTCACGTCGACCCCCACCTTCGACGGAAACAAGCGCTTCCAGAACAACTCCCTGCTCGCCGCGACGCGCGACATCGATCCCAACGGCACCACCGGCGCCGATACCTACGACTACAACGCCGTGCAGTTCACGATGCAGGCCCCCGCGGCGGCGGGCTTCCTGCGATACGAGGGCATCTCGTATGGCGGCGATTCGGGCTCGCCCTATCTCGTGTCTTCGATGGTGTCTGACACGACCGATTGGAACGTGGGCAACAACAACTTCGAGCTCTTTACCGACACGATCATCGCCGTGCACACGCTGGGCGATTCGAACAGCACCGCGGGCGGGAACACGCCGCTGGGCGCATACGGCGCGGGCGTTCCGCTGACCGCGGCGCACGTCGCGTGGCTGGATCGCATGTGCATGATCGTTCCGGCCCCGGGCGGCACGCTGCTGTTCGTCGGCGCGGGCCTGTTCGCGGCGCGTCGTCGGCGCGGGTGATCGCGGGCCGTTTCTGATTTGCGACCGATCGATTTGTGCGACCATCTTCACCGCCCCGGGCCCGTATGCCGGGGCGGTTTCTTTGCGCGGGTTGTGGTCGATCGGGCGTTGGAACCCGCCCGCCTTACATCCGCTCGATGGTCGGGATGCCCACGGTGTGGAGCGCGTCCTCGAGCACGCGGAGCGTCAGGTCGCACAGGCGGAGGCGGGAGCGACGCGTCGCGTCGTCCGGGGCCGCGAGCACGGGGCACGCGTCGAAGAACGAGCTGAACGCCGTGGCGAGCTCGAACGCGAACACGCAGACGCGGTGCGGCTCGAGCGCGTCGCCCGCACCGCGGACCACGCCCGGGTAGCGAAGGAGCGCGAGGGCGAGGTTCTTCTCCGCCGGCTGGTCGATCGCGATCGGCGCGCCCTGCCAGCCCGCGTCGAGCCCGCGCTGCTTCGCATTGCGGAAGATGCTGCGGAGGCGCACCACGGCGTAGAGCAGGTATGGGCCCGTGTTGCCCTCGAACTCGAGCATCCGGTCGAACGAGAACTGGTAGTCGCGCACGCGATCGTTCGAGAGGTCGGCGTACTTGATCGCCGCGACGCCCACCGCCGCGCCGATGGTGCGGCGCTCCTCGGGGGAGAGGTCGGCGTTCTTCTCGCCGATGCGTGCGGTGGCCCGCTCGATCGACTCGTCGATCAGCGACGCGAGCTTGACGTTCTCGCCCGAGCGGGTCTTGAAGGGGCGACCATCCTCACCCAGCACCGTGCCGAACGCGGCGTGCTCGAGGCGGGCGTTCGTCCCGTCCGGGCGGGCGGTGAAGCCGGCCTTGTGCGCCGAGGCGAAGACCTGCTTGAAGTGCAGCGCCTGGCGGGCATCGACGGTGTAGATGACCCGCGACGCGCCGATCTTCTGCACCCGCCGGCGAATCGCGGCGAGGTCGGTCGTGGCGTAGAGGAAGCCGCCGTCGCTCTTGCGCACCAGCGTGGGCTCGGCGATGCCCTCGTTCCGCACGACGAGCGCGCCCTCGCTCACCTCCGCGATGCCGCGGGAGGCGAGGTCCTCGATCAGCGGGGCCAGCTCGGTCGCGTAGCTGCTCTCGCCCGCGGAGTCACGCGCACTGACGTTCGCGTGCAGACGCTCGCAGGACAGCAGGCACTCGCGCATCGTGACGTCGGTGATCCGCGTCCAGAGCGCGACGGTTTGCGCGTCGTGCGCCTGGAGCGCGACGAGCGTCGCCTTGGCCCGGGCCATCGCGTCGTTCGCGCTCGCGACCTGCTCCTCCAGCTCCGCGCGCGCCTTGGGGCCCAGGTCGAACCGCGTCACGCACGCCAGCCCGCGCGCGTCCGCGGCACAGTCGCGCTGGGCCTCGCGGTACAGGCGGTCGAGGTCGTCGAGCGTGAGGCGATCGAGGTCGATCCGTCCCGCGCCGGACTCCTCGCGGAGCTTCTGCACGACCATCGCGATGGGCAGGCCCCAGTCGCCGACATGGTTCTGGCGAACGACGCGGTTCCCGAGGCGCTCGAGGATGCGGGCGATCGCGTCGCCGATGATCGTCGCGCGGAGGTGCCCGACGTGCATCTGCTTGGCGAGGTTGATGCCGCAGAGGTCGACGACGACGGTCTCGGGCGACGCCGGCGCGGGCACGCCCAGCCCGGGCGCGTCCATCCGCGTCAGGAGCGACGAGAGCGCATCGGGGCGGAGGCGGAGGTTGATGAACCCCGGGCCGGCGATGGCGTCGGCGCCGAGGGGCTCGCACAGGTCGCTCAGCTCGACGTGCTGCACGATCGCCTGGGCGACCTCGCGCGGGTTCTTGCCGAGGCGTTTGCCCAGGGCCATCGCGGCGTTGCACTGGAAGTCCCCGAGCTTGGGCTGCTTGCTGGGGGTGATCGCGGGGTCGACGGGGTCGGGCCCGAGGTCGGGGAACGCGGCGCGGATGGCGCGCAGGAACCGCTCCGCGAGCACGTCCACGGGGTCGAGCGGGCCGGTCTGGAGGGCGTCATTCCCCATCGAGGGGCGATCCTAGCCGAGAGGGGACATCGTTTTCAGGATCGTTGGGCGGGACGCTTCCCGTACGGTTCGCGTCAGCGCCCGCCCAGCCCGTGAGGACGCTGCGCATCTCCTGCGCGACATCGACCAACCGCGCGCAGGGCATGTGGGCGAGGGGATGGTCGAGCACGGCGACGCGCCGATGCTCGATCGCGGGGACGCCGAGGCGGGCGAGGGCCCCGAGCGACGCGGCGAGCGTGTCCCAGTCGGGCTGGGGCGAGCTGGCGGCGTCGGGGTGGGCGCGATCGAACGGGCGCGGCGCGAAGATGAGGATCGCGTCGGGCGCGAGGGCGAGCACGTCCTCGGGGGAGGCCTCGGTCCAGGGTTTGCCCTCGGTGAGCGCGGGCGTCCCGCCCATCGCGACGAGCATCTGATGATGGAACGAGCCAGGCCCGAGGATGCCGGGCGGATCTGTCGAGCCCAGCAGCAGCACACGCCCTGCGCGGGCGAGGTTGCTGTCGTGCGCGGCGCCATCGCCCCACGCCTCGCGCATGGAGGCGTCGAGCGCATCAGCGCGAGTGCGCACGTCGGCGCCCGCGACCGGATCGAACGCCGCAATCACGGGCGCGAATCGGGCCGCGACGTCGCGCGTCATCCGCTCCACGTCCGCGAGCGTGAGCAGCGGGGAGACGTCGAGCACGTCCCACCCTCCGCGCGACGCGAAGCCCGCGACCGGATCGGGCAGCGGGCGCTGGCCCCACTCCATGACGAGGTGCGAGGGACGGACGGAGAGCAGCGTCTCGGCGTCGAAGCCCGTGACGTCGCCGCACGAGGGGAGCGAGGGATCGAGCGCGACGTCCCACGCGTGGCGTCCGACAATCAGTGGCTCGAGCCCGAGGTCGATGAGCGTGACGCCCACGGCGGGCGAGAGCACGACGATGCGCGGGGGCGCGTTCGCGGCGGATGCGGGCGCGGGAGTGCTCCGCTCGCACCCGAGCACGCTGAGCGCGATCAGCACGCCCAGTCCGCGCACGACATGAGTGAGGAACGCCCGGCGATGCATGGCGGATGGTAGTGGGGGAGGGGCGGGACGATCCGGGCGTGGATGCGCCAGCGTGTGAGGGGAATGCCTTATAAGCGGGCGTCGATCGCGTTGCGCAATGCGGCGAGGCGCTCGTGCGGATGCAGGAAGAAGGGCCAGGTGCGGTCGGTGCGCAGCTCCGCGTCGCTCGCGGCGTGCGTCAAATCACGGGCGTGCTCGCCCATTGCGGTGAGGCGGGATTCCTGCGCACGGGCGTGGCGGTCGAGCAGCTCGTGCAGGCGTGCGTACAGGGCGCGGCGTTCGGTGGACGCCCGCGGCGCGCGTGCGATCTGCGCGACGAGCGCGTCGCGCTCGCGCTGCGCGTCCGCGTCGCCCAGCTCGATGGGGTGGTGGCGCGCGTGGTGCGCGCGCCAGCGGGCGCGGGCGGCGTCGCTCAGAGTCACCAGTTCGCCGGGGAGGTCGAGCGGCAGGTCCGCGCTCGCGGTGGTGAACGGCGCGAGCCCCGCATTCGTCTGGTCCGCGGAGAGCCATCGCGGGAGCCAGGCGTCGTTGACGGGCTCGTAGAGGCGACCGCCCGTGCCGTGGATGAAGAGATCGCACCCCGCGAGTCGCATCATGCCCGTGGTGAGCAGCGCGCGGGGGAGCATCGCCTCGGGCGGGAGGTCGTCGAGATCGCTCTCGAACAGCGCGGTGGTGCCATGCCCGGCGACGCGCTTCCAGAGCGGCAGCTCGTGCCCGAGGTCCGGGTCCGTGCGCAGCGCACGCAGCTCGGCCTGCGGGAATCGCGCGACGACGTCGTTGTAGATCGAGTGCATCGCTTGCGGGCGCGTGCGGGCCCGCTCGATGATCTCGGCGAAGAGGTCGGTGCGGGCGAGGTCGCTGTCGTAGACCACGATCGGCGCGGGAACGCCCAGCACGTCGTCGAGCAGGTCGAGCGTCGCGCGCGTGACCTGGACCGCCGCGTTGGGCGCGCTTGAGTGACGCGACATCGACGCGACGAGCTCGTCCGCGCGCGCGCCGAACGGGCCATCGAGCGACCAGCCGCGCGGGAGCGTGGGGTCGTGCGGCGTGATGGCGCGGGCCTCGAGCGGCACGGATGGGTGCGCACCGCGCTCGCCGTCGAGGGGCCAGTCGAGGTTCCGCAGGCGTGCGTGCTCGTCGCGTGCGGGCAGGCGCGTCTGGAAGGGCCGCGAATGGTCGTGGTCGACGACGAGCCACGCGATCGCCGCGCCCGTACGCCGCGCGAGCGACTGGGCGGCGAAGAGCTTCGCGAGGATGCCGGGGTGCCAGAGTTGCGCCTGGTGCCCCGACATCACGATGGGCATGTTCGTAGGCAGGGCGAGCTGCTCACGGAAGCGGCGCGAGCGCGCGTCGCTAGGCGGCGTGCGCACCATGCCGCGCCATGAGCGGGGCTCCGGATCGAGCGTCAGCGCGAGTGCGCCATCCTCGTTCGGTGTGTCCACGGAGGGATCATTCACGCGTGCACGCGCGTCCGCCGCGGGCGTGGAGATGTCCGTGTGCGGGGGCATGCGATCGCTTCAGTGGCACGCGCACCCGCTCGGCGCCTCGGACGCGGGCGCGTGGGGCGCGATTCCCACCCGCGCCAGTTCCGCATGGAACACGTCGCGGTAGTGGTTGATGCGGACCTGCGGGTCGTTGAGCGGCCCGCCGAACGTACGGTTCAGATCGTTGTAAATGAGGCGCACGGGGATCTCGCGGATCCGCAGTCCGCGGCGCGCCGCCTGGGCCCAGAACTGGAGCGGGAAGGCGTACCCGTCCTCATCGAGCGCGAGGCGTGAGACCGCATCGACGCGGTACGCCTTGAAGCCGCAGAAGCCGTCGGTGAGCGACAGGTCCAGCGTGCGATTGATCTCGTCGGTGATCGCGGCGTTGATCGCGCGCCGATCGGCGGGGGGCTGATCGTCGAGCGGGCCCTGCGCGAGATAGCGCGAGCCGGAGATCACGTCGGCGTCGTTCCGCGCGATCGCGTCCATGAACGCGGGGATCGCGTCGGGCTCGTGCTGCTCGTCGCAGTCCATCGTGATGACCCAGTCGAACCCGTCGACCCGGGCCCAGCGGAACGCGTCCTGCATCGAGCGTCCATAGCCGCGGTTCTTCGCGTGGCGGACGACCTCGACGGGGAATCGCGCGAGCATCTGCGGCGTGAGGTCGGTGGAGCCGTCGTCGATGACGAGCACGTCGGGCGATCGCTCGAGGACGCGCGGGATGACGCTCCCGATGTGCTTCTCTTCGTTGTAGACGGGGATGGCGATGAGCACGCGGGCTTTGGGCGACCCCGAACAACAGCCCGAGTCGTCATGCTCCGCGGCCTGCGAGGCGTACTGCACCATGCACCATCCTCCCCGGCGCAGCCCGCGCGCCGATGCGGAGTGTTCGCCCCGCGAGGGGTTGTAGATGCCCGGCGGGAAGGGCGGGTGACGGGCGATCGGGCGGCACGCTTGCTGCTCTAGCCCTTGACCTCACCCCGCCTGCTGGCCTCCTCGCGGGCGAGGCTCGTGAACGCGGCGTACCCGAACGGGGTGGAATCGCCCGAGCCGCCCCCGGAACGGGCGGCCTCGAACTCCGCCATCGCGAGCGGGTTGGCGCCGTGCAGCCCGCGGATCTCCGAGAGCGGGAGGGTGTAGACCTCGCCGCCCGGGGTGCGGACCTGGAACACGGTGCACTGGACCTCTTCGGAGATGGCGCGGGCCTCGGGCGAGCCGGGCACGGAGCAGGCGAAGAGGGGGTAGATGTCGGCGATCGGGATGCGCATGCCCTGGGTGGTGATGATGCCGATGCGCCCGTCGAGGGGGCCCGCGCCGGGGATTTCCGCCGAGTCGTCCGCGTCCTCGGTTTCTTCGTCCTCGCTGACGGGGACGAGGAGGTGCCCGTTGGACTCTTCGTCCTCGCCGATGTCCGCGCCGCCCGCGTCCTCGCCTTCCTCATCGTCCGGATTGCGCATGAGCGGCTGGGCCTGCTCGGGCAGCCCGGGGCCGGTGAGGGTCTGCGTCGAGCCCGCGGCCTGGGCGATGCGCGCGGCCTGCTCGTGCTGGGCGCGGATCATCATCGCCTGCACGGAGAGCGAGGTGAGCGCCTCGCGCATGACGTTCTGCCAGAACAGCTCGCGGTGCGAGAGCACGTGCCCGCGTTCGTGGTGGTCGAGATGGTCGTTGCGGTGCATGGGGCCTCGCCGGGCGGGGGTGACGAACTGCGAGCGCACGCTCAGTCGTGGGCGCGCGTGAGCGTGCGCCCGAACGCGCCGGGCTCGAACAGGTGCGCACGCGGCGCATCGACGCGGAGGTGGACGGTGTCGCCCGGGCGGGGCGTGCGCGCGGCGTCGACCCGCGCGACGAGGCGGGCGCCCGAGGGCAGCGAGAGGAACGCGTCGCTCTGGTCGCCCAGGGGCTCGACGACCTCGGCCCGGGCGCTGAGCAGCGTGCCGTCCGCGCGGGCCCGCTCGATCTCCTCGCCCTGCGCGACGTGCATCGCCTGCGGGCGCAGGCCGAGCGTGATGGGCTGGCCCGCGTGCGATGCGAGGGCGTCGTCGTGGGACGGGTCGATGCGCAGACGCACGCTCGCGTCCCCGCTCGACGCGAACCACAGCGAACCATTCTCCCGGACGAGCTGACCTTCGACGAAGTTCATGGGCGGCATGCCGATGAACGCGGCGACGAAGCGGTTCGCGGGGTGGTGGTAGAGCGTCAGGGGCGGGCCGGATTGCTGGATGATGCCCTCGGCCATGACGACGATGCGATCGCCGAGGGTCATCGCCTCTTCCTGGTCGTGCGTGACGTAGACGGTGGTGGTGCGCAGGCGCTGGTGGAGGTGCTTGAGCTCGGCCCGGGTGGTGACGCGGAGCTTGGCGTCGAGGTTCGAGAGCGGCTCGTCAAAGAGGAAGGCCTTGGGCTTGCGCACGATCGCGCGACCGACCGCGACGCGCTGACGCTGCCCGCCCGAGAGCTGGCGGGGCTTGCGCTTGAGCAGGTCCGTCAGGCCCAGCATCCGCGCGGCGTCGGTCACGCGCTGGTGGATCTCCTCGCGCGGGGTCTTGCGCATCTTGAGCGCGAAGGCCATGTTGTCGTACACGCTCATGTGCGGGTACAGCGCGTACGACTGGAACACCATCGCGATGTCGCGGTCCCGCGGGAGCACGTTGTTCACGACGCTGTCGTCGATCGAGATCGAGCCGTTCGAGACCTCCTCGAGACCGGCCAGCATGCGGAGCGTGGTGCTCTTGCCGCAGCCCGAGGGGCCTACGAGGACGACGAACTCCCCGTCGGCGATGTCGAGGGAGAGGCTCTTGACGGCCTCGTGCCCGCCGGGGTAGACCTTGCGGACGTCCTTGAAGCTCACTCGTGCCATGCGTCGGGAGGATATGGGAGAAGGCCGCAGGTCGGAAGGGCGGACTTTCGGGGGCACGATCGTGGGGCGGGCGATCGCGGAGGGGGCGCAAACGTGGGTGATCCGGGGGAGATGGACAGGGTGCGCGCGGGGGAGGGATCGAGCGAGGGGCGAACGCCCCCGATCTTCGACCCGCGAGCGAGGCTCGGGCCCGCCTCGGTCCGCGCGTGGGCGGTCGTCGCGTGCTTCGCGATCGGGCTCGGGCTGGCGCGCTGGGCGGGAGAGGCTGGCGGTGGGGAGGCGATGCTCCCGAGCGCGGCGTGGTTCGGGCTCGCGGCGGCGATGGGCGGGGCGGGCGTGCTCGTGCGCCATCGGGCGAGCGCGGTGCTCCTCTCGATCGGCGTCGTGCTGCTCGGCGCGGGGTGGTGGACATTGCGGATCGAAGAGCCCGCGGCGGGGAGCGTGGGCGCGCTGGTGTCGAGTGAATTGCGGACGGAGGAAGCAGGGAGCGCTGCGCAGACGATCGCGCGGGTGGAAGGGATCGTGCGCACGCCCGCGGAGGTCCATCGCGCGGAGCGATCTCCGCTCCGACCGGCGTGGATGGGCGGGGACGCGTGGTCGTTCGAGGTCGACGTGCGCCGGCTCGCGCTGCCGGAGGGTGAGCGCGAGGCGCATGGGCGGGTGCGCGTCACGGTGCGCGGGCGTGATGCGCCGCCGATCGAGGTCGGGCGGCGCGTGGTCGTGACGGGCTGGCTCGGTGCGTTCGGGCCGCCCATGAACCCCGGCGAGCGCGATCTGCGCCCGTGGGCGGCGCAGGACGGGATCGACGCACGCCTGTTCGTCGAGTCGGTGGACCTTGTCGAGGCGATCCCGGGCGAGGCGGGCGCGGCGAGTGGTGCGCTGGATCGCGCGCGGGCCGCGTGGTGGCGCACGCGGGCGGTGCTGCGCGATCGTGCGGAGCGGGCGCTCGGCGTGCGGGAGGGTGACGTCGAGACGCCGCGGGCGCTGCTGGCGAGCGTGCTGCTGGGAACGCGTGATCCGGTGCTCGATGACGCGCGCGACGACTTCGTGCGCACGGGGCTGGCGCACCTGCTGGCGATCTCGGGGGCGCACCTCGGCGTGCTGGTGGGCGTCGTGATCGTGCTCGTGCGTCTGACGGGTGATCGCGGCGTGCTCGAGTGGGCGTGCGCCGCGGGCGTGGTCGCGCTGTACCTCGTCGTGGTGCAGGGCGAGGCGCCCGTGTGGCGGGCGGGGCTCGTCACGCTTGCGCTCGTCGCGGGCGAGGCGGCGGGACGCCGGCACGAGCGGATGGCGATCCTCGCGTGGGTCACGATCGCGCTGCTTGTCGCGCGACCGCTCGACCTCTTCACGCTCGGATTCCAGCTCAGCGTGGGTCTGACGGCGGCGCTCCTCTGGCTCTACCCGCTCGCGGAGGAGGCGCTCACGGGCGTGCGGATCGCGGGGCTTGTGCGCACGCGACCGAGGCCCGTCGCCAGCGCGGCGATGGGCGCGACGCGCAGGCTGTTCGCCGCGAGCGTGATGTGCGCGCTGCTCGCGATGCCGATCGCGTGGGCGCACACAGGTCGGATCAGCCCGATCGCGACGGCGGCGACGCTTGTCGTGCTCCCGGTGTTCATGCCGATGCTCGCGCTGGGGTACGTGTCGCTGATCGTGGGGATGGTCTGGCCCGAGGCGGGCGCGGGGATCGTGCGGGTGCTGGCGTGGCCCGCGGAACGCGTGCTTGCGCTCGTGGACTTCATCGCGATGGCGCCGGGGGCGTCGGTGAGACTGGCGATGTCCGGCGCGGGCGTGTGCGCGATTGTGGCGTCGGCGTGGGTGGTGTGGATGGTCGCGTGGATCACGCGCGTCAGGCGGGGCGGCGTGCTGACGTGGGCCTCGCTGGTTGTGCTCGCGGCGTGCACGGGCGCGGCGGTATGGCGCGCGGGCGGACTGGAGCGCGGCGTCGCGCTCCGCGTCGACATGCTCAGCGTCGGGGACGGATCGTGCGTGCTCGTGCGCAGCGGGCGCGAGGCGATGCTGTGGGACTGCGGCTCGCTCGGGAGCGACGTGGGCGTGCGGACCGTGCCGCGGGCGCTCACGGCGCTGGGCGTAACGCGGATCGGCACGGCGTTCGTGACGCACGCGAATCTCGACCACTTCAACGGGCTGCCCTCGCTCGCGCATTCGATCCCGATCGGTCGCGTGCACCTCGGGCCGGGCGTGCTGGTGCGGGCGCAGAACGAGCGGGGCGGCGGCGAGGCGGCGATGCTCGAGATGCTGGTGCGTGAGGGCGTGCGCGTGGAGCTTGCGAGCGCGGGAGATGAGTTGTCGATCGGGAATGCGCGGGTGCGCGTGCTCTCGCCGGAGGAACCGTGGAGCATGGAGGAGGAGAACGACCGCTCGCTCGTGGCGCTCGTCGAGGTGCAGACCCGCGCGGGCGTGCGGCGTGTGCTGCTCACGGGCGACATCGGTGAGGAGGGGATACGCCGGGCGCGGGCGCTCGTCGAGGGCGAGGTTGGCACGACGAACGCCGCGGCGCACGTCGTCGATGTGCTCGAGCTCCCGCACCACGGGAGCGTCAATCAGGAGAGTCAGCGGCTGGTGCGCGAGTGGTCGCCTCGGGTGGTGATGCAGAGCACGGGGCCACGCCGCGCGAGTGACGAGAGGTGGGCATGGGCGAGGGAGCGCAGCCTTTGGGTGACGACGGCGATCGATGGCGCGGGATGGGTCGAGATCGGTGTGGACGGGCGCGTGACCGCGGGTGCGGCGCGGTGGTGAACCGCCGCGTGCTTGGTCTTCGCGTGGTCAGTCTTTTCGTGTTCAGGGCCCGCCGAGCTTCTTGATGCGCTCGTCGCACGCGCGGCGGAGCCTCGCGTCCTCGGGGAATTGTTCGGTGAGGGTGCGGAGCACGCCGGCGGCGAGGCGTGGCGACTCGTAGCGTTCATAGAGATCGGCGAGGCGCATCGCGTCGGAATCACGTTGCTCGGGGCGCACGTTCGTGCGCACGAGGTCGAGCAGGCCCGACGGCGGCTTGGGCGAGGCGAGCCGCGGGAGCGCGAGCCAGAGCAGGTCACGCTCCATGGGTGAGAGCGGGTCGGTGCGAGCGATCGTCATCAGCGAGAACAGCAGGTCGTCGTTCGCCGACGCGCCGGGCGCGCGAAAGAGCGACGGCGCTGCGGCGTGCGCAAGGTCGGGCGTGAGCGCCTCGGGCTGTTCCTTCCGCAGCGCGGCGAAGAGGCGTGCGGCGTCCTCGTCGCGCCCGAGGAGCGCGAAGTCATGGATCGCGGACGCGTACTCATGCGCGCGCACCGCGGCGCGCGCACGCTCGTCTACGTCGATCGCGCCCACGAGGCTCGGCAACTCGTCCGTGCGCGGCGCGGGCGGACCGATCGTGACCAGCGGATCGCCCAGCACCGTGATTTTCCAGACCGGGCCGCCCTCCTGTCGCACCGCGGGCGCGAGCGGCACGCCGCTGGCGAGGCGCGTTGCGATCAGCGGCGAGGGCACGAAGGCCTGCAGGTAGGGCTCGTGCACGCTGCCGACGTAGGCGTACACGCCGCGTTCGAGGAAGCGGCCCGCGACGGTCGAGCGGTCGAGCGGTGCGTTCGCCGACCATGAGTGCACGATGTGCATGATCGCGGGGACCTCGAGCATCGGCGCGTCGCTTGGGCGGGCGCGTCCGGGCGCGAGGTGGAACTCGTCTCGCATGCCCTTGCTGTTGATGAGGATGAGCCCCGCGTCGACGGGGCGCGCGACGATCGTGCGCCACGCGTCGAGCGACTGGCGCGAGGGCCCGTCGAACACGAGCGTGTCCAGTTGTGTGCCGCGCAGGTTCTCGCCCGCGAGGGTCATGTCGTACGCGTTCCACGGCGTGGAGTCGGGATACCCATCGAAGAGCCACGCACGCTCGGGCTGCAGGAAGAGCGCGCACATCGCGGCGTATGCGGCGCGGGCCTCGTCGCCCTGGACCTGCCCGGCCCAGGCCCAGCGCGCGAGTAGGTCGCTGGACGTGCCGCGCGCGACGAGATCGGTCAATGCGAGTTCGTCGGGCGGGCGGTTGAAGCGGACGGGCACGTTCAGGCAGAGCGTCACGGCGTCGATCGCATCGCCTTGCTCGGCGAAGGGGAAGGGCAGCGATGCTGCAGCGGCACGCACGGCGGTCGCGAGCGACTCGGCATCCTCGAGCGACATGCGCCCCGCGGGCTGCTCGGGGCGATCGACCCACGCGATGGGCTGACCACGACCCGCGGAGAGCGCGAGCGCGGCGGGCCAGCACGCGTGCGAGGCGTCGGCCAGCACGAGCCCCGGCGGAGTCAGCCCCACACGCGACAATGCCGCGAGAAAGTCCGCGCCGGGATCGTCCGTTTCGGGCGGGGCCTCGTCGTTCGGGACGTCCCACGCGCGGGCGGCGGCGCGGGTGATCGCGTCCTGGCGTGCGTTTCGGTCCTTCGGGAATGGGCCGCGCGCGTCGTCGGGCGCGGTCCAGAGCACGACGTGCTCGGGGCGGAACGCGCGCACGAACCGGGCGATGTCCTCACGCGCGCGCTCGGAGGCGTCGTCGATCAGCACGGGAAAGCGCGAGGCGACCGACCACCGCTCGATCGCGGCGGCGTACGAGCCGGCGTCGGGCACGACAACGAGCACGGGCGCGACGGGCAGCTTCCGGCGCACGTTCTCGACGCGGGCGCCGAGGAGGACCTGCGGGGGGATGGCGCTCACCTGGGGGGGCGCGGCGTCCGAAGAGGACGTGGTGTCCGATGAGGGCGTGGCGTCTTGCGCGAGTGCGGGCCCGCTCGATCCGATAAGGATCGCGAGGAGTGCGGCGGTCGCGTCGTGCGTCGTGAGGCGTCGGGGGTTCACTTGGACAGGGTACCGCGGGGAGTACCATCGCCCCGCTCGGAGTGGAGAAAAGGAAGGCGATCGTGCGGGTGATGCCGGGAATGTCGAGGGATGCGTTCGTCGCGCTGGTGGAGCGGGAGCGTGGCGGCGCGTCGCGGGCTGTCGGGACGCTCGCGGTGCCGATCGGCCTGCGCCTGCTGTCGGACCAGCTCACGCCCGTGCTCGCGTATCGGCGGCTGGTGAGCGCCGACGAGCGCACGGCGCCGAGCTTCCTGCTCGAGAGCGTCGAGGGCGGCGAGCGGGTGGGGCGGCACTCGATCCTCGGCGCGCGGCCGATCGTGGAGGTCGTGGCGTACGAGCGCGCGGTCCGCGTGACCGACCGGCGATCGGTGGGCGAGGCGATCGTCACGGAGCACGCCTCGGGCGATCCGCTGTCGATGGCGCGCGAGATCACGCGCTCATGGCGGCTCGTTCGCCCCGCGCCAGACGAGGGCGGACGCGACGTGCCCGCGTGCGTGCTGGGCGGATGGTTCGGGATGGCGGCGTACGACAGCGTGCGGTACGCCGAGCCGGAGAAGCTGCCGTTCGAGGGCGCGCCCGCCGACGATCGCGGGCTGCCCGACGTTCACTTCGGGTTGTACGACGGCGTCGTGGCGTTCGATCATGTCGAGAAGCTGGTGTACGTCGTGCAGCTCGCGGTCGTGGGCGAGGGGGCGAGGACGCGCGACGAGATCGGGCGCGCGTACGACGATGCGTGCGAGCGGCTCGCGTGCCGGGTCGAGCAGGTGCAGACGCACAGCAGGCCGCTCGCGGCGGGGATCGTGGGCGGCGCGACGCAGCCGGCGATGCTGGCGTCGAACATCACGCGTGAGCGTCATGCGGAGATCGTGGCTCAGGCGCTCGAATACATCCGCGCGGGCGATATTTTTCAGGTGGTGCTCGGGCAGCGGTTCGAGAAGCGGAGCGAGGCCGATCCGTTCGACGTGTATCGGGCCCTGCGCGCTGTGAATCCGAGCCCGTACATGGTCTACATGCAGTGCGAGGGGTGCATCCTCGTCGCGGCGAGCCCGGAGATCCTGTGCCGCGTGCGGCGCGAGGAGCGAGAGGGCGGCGCGTGCTTCGTCGTGACCAACCGCCCGCTCGCGGGCACGCGCAAGCGTGGCGCGGACGACGCGGAGGATCGTGCGCTCGAGATCGAGCTGCTCGCGGATCCGAAGGAGCGGGCCGAGCACGTGATGCTGGTGGACCTGGGGCGCAATGACGTGGGCGTGGTGGCGCGTGCGGGCTCGATCGAGCTGCCCCGGGTGATGGAGGTCGAGCGGTACAGCCACGTCATGCACATCAGCAGCACCGTGACGGGCGTGCTGCGCGACGGGCTCGACGCGTGGGACGCGCTCCGCGCCGCGCTCCCCGTGGGCACGATCTCGGGCGCGCCCAAGGTCCGCGCGATGCAGATCATCGACGAGCTTGAGGGCGTGAAGCGCGGGCCGTACGGCGGGGGCATGGGCTACGTGGGCCTCGATGGGCAGATGGACGTCTGCCTCGCGCTGCGGACGATCGTCGTGCCGGTCGCGATGCGCGACGAGCGCGGGTGGATCTACCACGTGCAGGCGGCAGGGGGCATCGTGCTCGACTCGCAGCCCGACGCGGAGTTCATGGAGACGGTGAACAAGGCCGCGGCGATGGGGCGGGCGATCGAGCTGGCGGAGCGTGCGTTCGGCGGCTCGTGATCGCGGGGCGATCTTCCCTTTACACAAGGTTCATACTCCGAGATCGCTGCGGCGCGTGAGTGCCGCGGACGGTTGTCGCTTGGTACGTGTGGGAGCCGGAAGACCTCCGGGGGACGGCTCGGGAACGAACGCACACTTACCAGGAGCTTCACATGTCTCGCATTCAGAACGATTTCGTCTGGAAGATCGCGGCGATCGCGCTCGCGGCGTCGGCGGGTCTCGCGCAGGCCCAGCGTTTCCAGGAGGTGGTGGGCACGCCCCTCCGGGAGTTTGCGTACGACGTTGAGGAGACCCGTGACGGCGGGTACGCCACTGTCGGATGGATCGACGGCGTGCCCGGCGCCGCGGGGCGCGACATCCACGTCGTGCGCTACGACCCGACCGGCGCCGTGCTCTGGGACCGCGCGATCGATATCTTCGGCGACGACGTCGGCTATTCGATCGTCGCGTCGCGGTTCGGCGGGTTCATCGTCGCGGCCGAGACGAGCGCTCCCCCGCTCGATCGCCAGCTCGTGCTCACGCGCCTGAACGATCTCGGCGCGGTCATGTGGACCATGCGTTACGCCGGCACCGCGATGGGTGATCCCATCCACGTGCCGCACCCCGGGCCCGCGCTCGAGGAGACCGAGATCGGGGACCTGATCGTCACGCACACGCTCCGCCAGGATCCGACGCTCTCGCGCATGACCGCGGGCGGCGGGCTGGTCTACCAGTTCGCGTACATGCCCTTCGCGCCCAACGGCATCGCGGAGCTCGCCTTCACCGATCTGAAGGAGGACAAGTCCTCGCCCGACATCTTCGTGAGCGCGACGCTGCGCGTGAGCGATCCCGCCGCGGGCATTCTTCTTGAGCACGCGCCCTCGCTGCTGCGATTCTCGGCGGGCGGCGCGCCGATCTTCGCGTTCTCCTATCCCAACGTGACGCCCAAGTGCGCCGACGGCGGGCGGCCCATCGAGTCGGGCGACGGGCTCGACCAGCGCGACACTCTTGAGATCGTCCTCGCCGGACGCACCGACTTCGGCGCTCCCGGGCAGGTCGGGATCCACCAGATCACGCTCACTCCGGGCGGCGTGCCGCTCGTCTCGACCACGATCGATCCGGACGTCTTCGGGATCTGCGGCCCGGACACCCCGCGTCTCGAGAGCGCGTACGCCGCGGTGCGCATCGACCGGCGCACGCAGAACAGCATCATCGCGGGGCGCTGGCAGCCGATGTTCGGTCGTGCGGCGCTGGTGATGCTCGACCCCGGCAGCGCGCTCAAGGACATCCAGCTCTACAACCAGGGCGATCAGTTCGAGGCGGTGGTCCCGCACTATTCGTCCTGCGGCTTCGTCGCGACGGGCGGCATCCTTGAGACGCCCATCGGCTTCGGGGGGACGGACATCTTCAACACCAAGACCAACGACGCGCTCGACTCGGGCTGTCTCCAGGATCGCCCGCTGGTCAAGCAGGAGTTCAAGGATCGCCCGATCCACCAGTACGCGCTCGAGTGGTTCCCCGTCGGAGCCGAGCAGGTCTGGACGCCCGAGGTCTACCAGCCCGGAGTCAAGAACAGCTACTTCTGCTTCGACCGCTGCTGCCAGGCCTGCCCCGCGGACTGGAACGGTGACTGCGTGCTGAACTCCAGCGACTTCCTCGCCTTCCTGAACGACTGGTCAAATGGCGTGCCCAGCGCCGACATCGCGGCCCCCTTCGGCACCTTCGATTCCTCGGATTTCCTCGCGTACCTGAACCTGTACGCCCTGGGCTGCTGATCGCGGCTGGCCCGAGCACTTGACGCGACTCTCTCTCCGCCGCCCCGCGCCTCGAAAGGCTCGGGGCGGCTTCGCGCGCGCCCGCTGCACGCTGTCAACAATGCCTCATGGCAGCACACGGCGGAGCATCCGCGGGCGACGCAACGGGCGCTTCTGGCGAGCGCCCGCTGGTCGTGGTCACCGAACACCTCGACGACGCGTCGGTCGCGTGGCTCGCCGAGCGGTGCGAGGTGCAGCGATGCACGCACGACGATCCGCGCTTTCCGGGGCTGCTCGCGCGGGCTTCGGGGCTGGTCGTGCGCACGTACACCAAGGTCAACGCGGGGTTGCTCGCGGGCGCGCCCATGCTCCGCGCCGTGGGTCGCGCGGGCGTGGGCGTGGACAACATCGATGCCGCGGCGTGCGCGGCCCGGGGCGTGCGCGTGGTGTACACGCCCGAGGCGAACGCCGACGCGGTGGCGGAACTCGCCATCGCGTGCCTGCTCGACGCGCTCCGCCCGCGCGTGTACGTGGATCAGCCGCTCGCGCGAGAGCAATGGAACGAGCTTCGCCGCGAACTCACCGCGCCCCGCGAGCTGCGCGAGCTCACGCTGGGCGTGCTGGGCATGGGCAGGATCGGGCGGCGGGTTGCGCGGATCGCGGGCGCGTTCGGCACGCGCGTGCTCTACCACGACGTGGTCGACGTGCCCGAACGCGAGCGGTGGGGGGCGACGCCCGTCTCGATGCCGGAGCTTTGCGAGCGGAGCGACGCGATCAGCGTGCATGTGTCCGGGGACGAGCACAACCGCGGGCTCGTGTCCGCCGACGCGTTCGGGCGGATGAGGAGCGGCGTGATCTTCCTGAACACCAGCCGCGGCATGGTGGTTGATCCGCATGCCTGCGCCGCGTTCTTTACGAGCCATCCCGGTGCGCAGGCGTTCCTCGACGTGCACGAGCCCGAGCCGTTCGACGAGCGGTATCTGCTGCTCGGCATCCCCAACGTGCATCTGCTGCCCCACATCGGGGGCGCAACGCGTGCGGCACAGCGCGCGATGAGCGACGTGGTGCACGACGTCTGGCGTGTGATTTCGGGCGAGGAGCCCAGGCACGAGTGGACGCCGTGATCATCGCGAACGCTTAGGATGCGCCCTGTGCGCCTGTGCCGCGGATCGACGCCGCATCGAGCCTGCGCTGCTCGGCGCGGCGGTACGCCATCCGCATGACGGGAAACAGCGAGCCCATCACCACCGTCGTGATGAAGCCCGGCAGCAGGAACGAGTACCACACGTGCCAGGGCTGGCCCATGGCGAGCGCGACCACGCCCGTCGCGATCAGCCCGAGCCCCGTCACGATCGCCAGCACGAACCCGCCCATGACGAGCGACCTGCACTTGCCCTTCGCCGCGAGCGGCCCGCCCACGCCCCCGAGGACGCCGCCGAAGAAGACGCCCACGCCCGCGCCGAGCATTCCACCGACCATGCCCGCCGTCTGCTGATCGAACCAGGGTTGCATGCCGCACTCCTTTCGCTTCGCTCTGTCCGTGTCAATCGCCGCGCTCCACCATCGCGCGGCGGGATGTCATGCGCCGGGGCTTCCCGTTGTTGATGCCTCGCGTTTGTCCGCGGCATCGAGCACGCGCCGCGCGTCGGTTGCCGACATCGCGCCGCGCTCGACCATGCCCGCGAGCAGCTCGGCGAGCGGATCGACGGGGCGACCGGCGAGCACGCCGCGGAGACGCTCGATGACTCGGTCGAGGCGGGCGCGGATGGTCGGGTAGCTCACGCCGTACGACGCCGCGAGGCCCTTGAGCGAGCCCGACTCGAGCACGAGGCGACAGATGAAGTCGAGGTCGTCCGGGTCGAGGGCCGCGAGCGGGTGCGCCGCCCGGCCGGGGGGCGTTCCTGCGGCGTGTGAGGCGACCGGGGTCAATGAATCGAAAGCCACGTTGAGTATTGTGCATATGTGTTCAGTAAAATCAAGATCAATTTCACTATTGTTGAAATTTGGCTCTGGCGGCTCCAACCGACACCGCCGGATTGCTGCTCGGTCGCCCTCGTAGAGTGGGGGCCATGGTCCAGCTCGGGGTGAACATCGATCACGTCGCGACGGTCCGTCAGGCCCGGCGTGGCGACGAGCCCGACCCCGTGCGGGCGGCGCACGAGGCCGAGCTGGGCGGCGCGGACGGCATCACCGTGCATCTGCGCGAGGACCGGCGCCACATCCAGGACCGCGACGTCGACCTGCTCCGCGCGCTCGTCAAGGTGAAGCTCAATCTCGAGATGGCCGCGACGGACGAGATGGTCGAGATCGCCCGGCGCGTGCGTCCTCACACGGCGATGCTCGTGCCCGAGGGACGCCAGGAGGTCACGACCGAGGGCGGGCTCGACGTTTCGACGCAGCGCGGACGCATGCTCGACGTCGTTCGGCGTCTTAAGGACGCGGGCCTGATCGTCAGCGCCTTCATCGACCCCGACGAGCGTCAGGTGCACGCGGCGCGCGACTGCGGCTTCGACGTGTGCGAGGTGCACACGGGGCCGTACGCGCACGCGTTCGCGTCGTGCGGGGGCGATTTCCGGCGGCGTGAGCTGCGGGACGAGCTCGCGAAGCTCGAGCGGGCAGGGTCGGCGATCCGCGGGTGCGGGATGCGCTTCAACGCCGGGCACGCGCTGAACTATCACAACGTCCAGCCCGTGGCGGCGCTGGCGGGGATCGAGGAGCTGCACATCGGGCACGCGATCGTGAGCCGGGCGGTGTACGTCGGGCTGCGCGAGGCGGTGCGGCAGATGAAGGCGCTCATGTCGGAAGCGGTGACGGGCGGGTGAGCAATTCGGGGACGAGATCGGCGCACAGCGCGTGGAGGCGGGCATGATCGAGCGGTACAGGCGTTACTTCGAGCACGACGCGACGAGCAATCGCCAGGCGCTGGAATCGATCGCGACGATCCCCGCGGATCGGGCGGGCGAGCCCCAGGCGAAGAAGGCCCGGAGCGTGCTCATGCACACCGTCGAGGCCAAGGCGCTCTGGCTCACGCGCATCGAGCCGGGCGTGATCCCCGCGCCGACCGAGATGTTCCCCGCGGACCCGGGCGCCGACGCGATCGCCTCGCGCATGAAGCAGGTCGATACGGCCTGGCACGACTGGCTCGGCCATGCGAGCGAGGCAAAGTGTCGCAACGTCATCGAGTACTCCGCTTTCGACGGCGGACACTGGCGGACCCGCATTGAGGACGTGTTGACCCAGCTCACGCACCACGGCGCGTACCACCGCGGGCAGATCGCGTCGCTGGTCAAGCAGTCGGGCGGCACACCGTCGATCACCGACTGGATCTTCGTCCATCGCGAGAAGATGGATTGACGTGTTCCAATCCGACGAAGCGTCGCGATGCGGCGTGCGCTTCTGAAAATGGCACGCCCATATTTGTGTCTGGCGTGCGGTCGGGTGCGCAAAGAAATTCATGCACGTCGCGCTTCCAGAAACGACGGGCTTTGCCGTAGAATCCGAGTGATATGGCGGAACGCTCCACCGGCTCAGACCGGACGAAACGGGCGTCCGCGGGATCCGTTTCACCCGCGGCGCAGAACGCGGTTCGAGTAGATGCATCAGCCGCGGGAACGCGAGGGGGGACGGCGGGTCGAAGCAGGTCGGGCATGCCGGCGAGCAACGCGGGGGTTGCGCCCCTGAGTCCGATCGTGATCGCGCATGCGGGCGCGGGCGGCGTGTCGTCCGCTCCGGCGCGCGGGCTTGCCGAGGCGATGGAGTGGCTCACGGGCCGCCCGAACTTCGAGCGCAAGTCGCTGACTAAGGCCGATGCGGACGCGTTCAAGCTCGATCGCATGCGGGCGCTGGCCGCGCGTCTGGATGATCCACAGAAACACCTGCGTTTCGCGCACGTCGCGGGTTCCAAGGGCAAGGGGAGCGTCGTCGAGATGCTCGCGGCGGCGCTCGCGGGCTGCGGCTACGCGACGGGCACGTTCACGAGCCCCCACCTGGTCGACCTGCGCGAGCGCATCCGCATCGGGCGCGAGATGATCCCGAACGAGGCGCTCACGCAGCAGACGCTCCGCGTCGCCGACGCGGCCGCGAAGATCCGCCGCGCGCACGGCGAGGTCACGTTCTTTGAGGCGATGACCGCGATCGCGCTGTGCCACTTCGCGGAGCAGGCGGTGGACATCGCGGTGATGGAGGTCGGGCTGGGCGGGCGTCTCGATTGCACGAACATCGTCACGCCCGAGGTGTGCGGGCTGACCGAGATCCAGCTCGAGCACGCCGAGGTGCTCGGGGGCACGCTCGAGAAGATCGCGGGCGAGAAGGCGGGCATCATGAAGCCCGGCGTTCCCGCGATCACGTTCAAGCAGAAGCCCGAGGTGATGGACACGTTCCGCGCCGCGGCCGCGGAGATCGGTGCGCCGCTGCTCGTGCTGGGCGAGGACGTCGATTTTTCATGGCGATTCGAGAGCTCGCCCGAGCTCGGGCCGCACGCGCGGGTGTCGCTGCTCTCTCCGCGCGGTGCGTACGAGCACATCGCCGTGCCGCTCCGCGGCGAGCATCAGGCGCTCAACTGCGGCGTGGCGCTGGCGATGCTCGACGTGCTCCGCCAGCGCGGGTTCTCGACTCCCGAGGTGGGCGTGGCCCGCGGGTTGGCATCGACGCCCGGCAACGGGCGCCTTGAGCAGGTCTGGACGCAGCCTCGCGTGTTCATTGACGGCGCGCACAATCCGGAGAGCATCCGCGCTCTCGTCCGCTCGCTCGGTGCGCACGTGCGGTACGACTCGCTGGTCGTGATCTTCGGATGCGCCCGGGACAAGGACATCGATGGCATGCTCCGCGAGCTGGCGCTCGGCGCGGACAAGGTCATCTTCACGCGATCGTCCTCGAGCCCGCGGGCGGCGGATCCGCGCGAGCTTCAGCGTCGGTTCATCGAGCAGAGCCAGAAGATGACGCAGGTCGCGGGCTCGTTGCCCGAGGCGGTCGACCTCGCCGCGCGGGCCGTGGCGCGTGACGACGTGCTGCTCGTCGCCGGGTCGTTCTACCTCGCGGGCGAGGCGAAGAAGCACCTGGCCGAGCGTTCAGCGAGCCGAGTCACAAGCGGCCGCGCGCCCCGTGTGCCCGAAGCCGTTCGTGCGCCGCGCCCCTCCGCGCACCGCGTGTGAGCATCAGTCCGCGTCGGACTCGTCATCGGCGGGCACGCAGCGTCCGTGCGACCATGCGCGGAGCGCGTCGATCCGCTCGCGCATCGTCACAGACAGCGGCGGGCTTTCTTCGAGCGCACGCACGATCGACGCCGTCGTGACTTCGGTTCCCGCCTCGAACGCTGCGTGCAGCGCGTCCTTGATCGCCTGCTCGATTTCGGCGCCGGATCGCCCGCGGCTGGTGCGGACGAGCGCGTCGAGGTCGAACGCTGCCGGATCGCGCCCGCGTTTGCGCAGGTGGATCTCGAGGATCGCGCGGCGCGCCGCGGGTCCGGGCAGGTCGACGAAGAAGATCTCGTCGAAGCGGCCCTTGCGCATGAGCTCGGGGGGGAGCGCGTCGATGTTGTTCGCCGTCGCGACGAGGAACACGGGCGATCGGTGCTCCTGCATCCATGTGAGCAGCGTGCCGAACATGCGCTGGCTCAGCCCGCCGTCGCTGGACTGCACGCCCGCCGAGGCGAACGCCTTCTCGATCTCGTCGATCCAGAGCACGACGGGCGAGGTCGCCTCGGCCTGTGCGAGCGCGTCGCGCAGGCGGCGCTCGCTCTCGCCCACGAACCTGTCATAAAGCGAGGATGGATCGAGGCGCAGGAGCGGGCGCGTCCACGCCGTCGCGATCGCCTTGGCGCACAGGCTCTTTCCCGCGCCCTGCACGCCCAGGAGCAGCACGCCGCGGGGCGGGGTGATGCCGAAGTCTGCCGCGGCGGTGTCGAACGCACGGGTGCGTGCGCCGAGCCAGCGCTTCAGCGCCGTGAGCCCGCCGATGTCTTCGATGCGTGCGGGGGCGTCGACGTGCTCGAGCAGCCCCGTGCCCGCGACCAGCTCGCGCTTGCGTGCGATGACCCTCGGCAGATCGTCGGCGTCGAGGCGACGGTCTTCCTCTACAACGGCGCGGGCGACGAGGCGCACCTGGCGGCGTGAGAGGCCCTTGAGGTTGCGCGTCAGCGCTTCGAGTTCGGAGCGCTTGAGGTCGATCTCGATCGGTCCGCGACGGTGCGCTGCACGCAGCTCGCGGATGATGATCGACTCGATCTCCTCACGCGACGGGTACGACAGCTCGAACACCGTTGCGTGCACCCGCAGCGCCGGCGGGAGCGACGCGTCGTGATCGATCAGCACCAGCGTGCCGCCCGAGGACTCCATCGCGCCCACCGCCTCGCGCGCGGCGCGCAGCGCGTGCGGGTCGGCGTGCGGGCCCTGCAGGAATGGGCACAGGTCCATGAAGATGCACACGCCCCCGTCGGCGTGCTGCGCCGCCTTTGCCAGGCCCGCGCCCGGGTTCATGGTCATTGAGTCGGGGGCTTCGCCCGCGAACGTCGTGTCGCGCAGGCCCGTGGTCACGCTCCACGCCCGGCATGGACGCGACAGCTCTCGGGCCGCGAGGATCGTCGCGAGCCGCGCCTCGTCCTCCTCGGGCGTCGAGATCGCGATCAGCGAGACGCCCGTGCGCAGGAGCTCCGCGAGCCGGCGGACGTCGTCTCCGCCGTTCGGATCCGGGCTCCCGCGATCTCCGTTGCCAGCCATATGCCGAGCCCTCCTCCGGAAGCCGGAGCATGACGATAACGCGCCGCGCGGCCTGCCCAAGGCCACGTTGGCTCAGGGTGCGGACGATTATTCGGATAATGTTCGGTATTCGTTCCTCTTTTTTGGTCGTCGATGGACCCGAATGTCTTGCGCGTTCGGAATAGGAATGTGGCGCGGCGTTCGCCGCGGGAGGCTCGGTTTTCCTCCTCGCAGGTCCCCGAAAGGCCGACGTATGGCGGCGGGAGAGGGTGTTTTCGTCGCCGCCGGAAGGCCACGGGTTACTCCCCTCATCGGGGCGTCAATAGGGTTTGGAATCACACAGGAGATCGGGAAGATGCGCATGCGATTGGGATGGCTCGGCGCGATGACGCTGGCGTGCCTCACCGGGGCCGCTGCCGGCCAGGTGCAGCACGAGCAGATCCGCTCGGCGTTCAACGTCGAGCACTACGACCTGCAGCAGATCGGGCTGCCCGCGTTCGAGGGCCAGGCCTTCGACGTTTCGGTCAACCTCGGCGGCGTGGACTACACGCTGTTCCTTGAGCCGCACTCGCTGCGCTCGTCGGACTTCAAGGTCGTCGAGTACGGCGCGAACGGGCCCGTGCTGCTCGATCCGCCCGCGCCGCGCACGTATCGCGGCTCGGTCGACGGCGTGCCCGGCGCTCAGGTCGCCGCGTCGCTGCTCGACACGGGCCTGTCGGCGATGGTGTACTTCCCGGGCAAGACGGCCCAGACCTTCGTGATCCAGGGCGTCGGCGAGGGCGTGTCCGGCGCGCCCGCGGGCCTGCATGTCGTGTACGACGTCGACGACAGCCTGCCCGTTGACGGGCAGTGCGGAAACGACTTCATCCTGCAGCCCGCCGCGGCGGGCGGCGTCCCGAACGGCGACGGCACGGGCGAGTTCTCCACCCGCGTCCTCAAGGAGGCGCAGGTGTCGTTCGACAGCGACTTCGAGTTCTACCAGGACAACGGCTCGAACTCGGGCAACACGGTCGCCGACATCGAGAACGTCATGAACCAGGTCACGATCACGTACGAGCGTGACCTCGAGATCACGTACGCGATCGGGCAGATCATCGTGCGATCCACGGCGTCGGACCCCTACTCGTCCAGCGACGCCGGCACGCTGCTCGGCCAGTTCCAGAACTACTGGAACTCGAACTACTCCAGCGGTGGCAGCAACATTCCCCGCGACATGGCCCACCTTATGACCGGGCGCAACATCAACGGCGGCACCATCGGCGTCGCCTACCTGAGCCAGGTGTGCAATGTCGCGGGCGCGTACGGCCTGAGCGAACGCTTCACCAGCAACCTCGCGCAGCGCAACGCCCTCACGTCGCACGAGATGGGGCACAACTGGTCCAGCCCGCACTGCGACGGGACCAACCCCTGCCGCATCATGTGCTCGGGCCTCGGCGGCTGCAACGGCATCGGCAACCCGCCCAGCTTCGCGCCCACCTCCATCTCCACCATCACCAGCTTCAAGAACTCGCGGAACTGCCTGACCACCGTCCAGCCCACCTTCCGCCAGCTCCCGCTGTTCGACAACTTCGATGCGTCCGGCACTCTTGACGCCAACAACTGGGTCGGCGGCACCGGCGCGTCCGTCAACACCGGCGGCGTCAACGAGCCCTCCGGCACCAACGCCGCCACGTTCGTCCAGACCTCCAGCCTCGAGACCGTCTCCATCGACGTCGCGACCTATGCGGGCACCGTCGATCCGATCGAGCTCTCGTTCTACTGGCAGACCGTGGGCGTCGAGGCGGGCGAGCTGCTCTTCGTCGAGTATCGCGACGCCGGAACGGTCTGGTCGTTCCTCGGCTTCGTTCAGTCCACCGGCTCCACCGATCCGTTCGAGCGATTCGCGATCAACCTGCCCGCGCAGGCCATCGGCAATGGCTACGCCTTCCGCCTCCGCGCCGCGGGCGATGAGGCCAACGATCGCTGGTTCATCGATGACTTCTCGATCGGGGAGCCCTCCATTCCCGATCCCACCATCATGGCCCCCTTCGTTGACACCTTCCCGACCACGACCCTCGATCCCAACATCTGGGAGGCCAACACCGGCGCGGTGGTCAACACCAACGGCGTGAACGAGCCCAGCGCGCCCAACTCTCTCAATCTCGACAGCACCGACTCCGCTGAGACCTGGGACGTCCTGCTCGGCGGGCTCTCCGGGACCCCGCTGTGGTTCACCTTCCAGTCCCAGCACATCGGTGTTGAGAACGGCGAGGTGCTCTTCGTCGACTACTTCTCCAATACCTCGCACGACTGGGCGTTCCTGACCGCGCTCGCCTCCGACGGCGTCGACCAGGCGCAGTACACGCTCAACCAGATCCCGCTCCCGCTCGACGCGTATCACAACGGCGCACGCTTCCGCTTCCGCGCCGTGGGCAACCAGGCCGATGACGACTGGTACCTCGACGATGTCGGCGTCACCGACACCTTCGTCGAGCCGCCCTCCTGCCTCGGCGACTGGGATAACTCGGGCGGGCAGCCGAACTCCTCCGACTTCCTCGCCTACCTCAACGACTTCTCCGCCCATGATCCCGCGGCGGACCTCGCGCCCACCGGCGGCGACGGCTTGTTCGACTCCTCCGACTTCCTTGCCTACCTCAATCTGTACTCGCAGGGCTGCTGATCCCGCGGACGCTCAATCGGGCGTCCCGTCGGATCGATGAATGGATCTCGGGCTCCGGTGCGGACACGTGCCGGAGCCCTTTGCAAGATCGGCGGGCGCCCCATGCCCGCGTCGGGGACCGATTCCATGCGTTTGGTGATCGCCAGCCTCCTCGCACTCACGTACGCAGGCCCGTGCGCCCACGCCGAGCCCGGCGTGCTCTCGCGCGGCTCCGCGTCCGCACGGGCGACGACGCTCGAGCCCCGGTTCGTTCCCATCCCCGGGCGCATGGAGTTCAGCGGGAGGCTGATCGCCCGGACCGTGCGCAACGCCGAGGCGTCCGCGCCGGCGCATCAGGCGCTGCTCGCCCTCGGCGCACGCCACATCGCGGCGACGGACGAATACCTCGTCGACGTGCCGCTCGGACGCACCGAGACCGACCTCGCGCGGGAGATCCTCGCGATCGGCGGGCTTGAGTACGTCGAGCCCGACTGGATCGTCTATCCCGCGCTCACGCCGAACGATCCTCTGTACGGGCAGCAGTGGCACCTGCCGAAGATCAACGCGCCCGCCGCGTGGGACACGACCATCGGAGCGCCGGGGATCGTGGTCGCGGTCGTGGATACGGGCGTGGACACCGACCATCTCGACCTCGCCGCGAACCTCGTGAGCGGGTACGACGCCGTCGCCGATGCGCCGCAGTCCTCCGGGGGTGTGGTGGAGGATGCCGACGGGCACGGGACGATGGTCGCGGGAATCATCGGCGCCATCGGCAACAACTCGCGCCAGGTCGCGGGGCTCGCGTGGGGATGTCGGGTGATGCCGGTCCGCGCATCGAGCACGATCGGTGGTGGTGCGTCGATCAGCGTGCTCACCCGCGGCGCTCGCTGGGCCGCGGAGCATGGCGCCCGGGTTGTCAATGTCTCGTATGAGGGCGTTTCGAGTTCGAGCGTGCAGACCACGGGCGCGTACATCCGCTCCCTCGACGCGCTGCTCGTCTTCGCCGCGGGCAACTCGGGCATCGGGCTCTCGGGCGATCATGCCGACGTTCTCGTTGTCGCGGCGACGAACCAGTTTGACCAGCGTCTGAGCATCTCCAACTTCGGCGACATGATCGACATTGCCGCGCCGGGCGATTCGATCCTCTCGATCTATCGCAGCGGGCTGACCGCGACGGGCACGGGCACGAGCTTCGCCGCACCGATGGTTTCCGCGACCGCGGCCCTCGTGTGGTCCGCCAACAGCTCGCTCTCCTCGAGCGACGTCGAGGCCGTCCTGACGGCGAACGTCGTTGATCTTGCCCCGCCCGGTGAGGACACGCTGTACGGCTCCGGCCGCGTGAATGCGGCCGCATCGGTCCAGGCCGCGATCTCGGGTGGGCTCGTCTTTGCCCCGCCCTTCGACGACATGTTCCCGGGGCCGCAGATCAGCACGCTCAAGTGGGAGAGCATTTCCGGCGCCGGGCTCAGCAACTCGGGCGTCGGCGAGCCCTCGCCCGAGTTCGCCCTCAACCTCGACGCGATCGACTCGGTCCAGTCCGCACGCATCAACATGACCCTCCTCGCGGGGCAGACCATCGTCGTCTCGCTGTATGCGCAGCACCGGGGCGTCGAGTCCGGCAAGTCCCTCGCGATCGAATACCTGAACAACGCCGGCACGTGGCGGCTCCTCGACACGATCACCTCCGACGGGAGCGACACGCACCCCTTCGCGGGGCGGCTCGCCGTCCTGCCCGAGGACGCGCGCCACGCCGCGTTCCGCCTGCGTCTGCGGGCGCTCGGCAGCGACGGCACCGATGACTGGTACATCGACGATGTGCACGTGGGCGCGTTCGAGGGCTTCCCGCTGCCCTTCACCTCGTCGTTCGATTCCACGCTGCTCGACACGCTCCGCTGGCCCGTCATCAACGGCGCGGGTGTCGTGACGACCGAGCCCGGCGCGCCCACGCCACCCAACGTGCTCAACCTGGACAACAACGATTCCATCCAGACCGGGCCCATGCTCATCGCGCTGCACGAGTTCGACGAGGTCCGCGCGGGCTTCCACGTCCGCCAGTCCGGCATCGAGAGCAATGAATCGCTGATCCTTGAGTACGCCACCGCGGGCGGCGCGTGGATCCAGTTGATCGTCGTGCAGGGTGTGGGCACGACCGGGTCCTACGCCGCGGTCTCCGCCGAACTCCCCATTGGCGCCAAGTACGACGGTGTGACCTTCCGCCTGCGGAGCACGAGCAACAACTTCGCCGATGACTGGTACATCGACGAGTTCTTCGTCGCTGTCACGGGCGACGTCGGCCAGCCCGCGTGCCCCGCCGACTGGAACGACTCCGGCGGCATCGCCGACTCGTCCGACTTCCTGGCGTATCTCAACGACTGGGCCGCGCACGCACCCGCCGCCGACCTCGCGCCTCCGGGGGGCGACGGCGTCTGGGATTCCTCCGATTTCCTCGCCTTCCTGAACCTGTACGCGCAGGGCTGCTGAGGCGGCCGCCGCGACTGGGCTGGCCCGCGCGTGCATCGGCGAACCGTCGCCCGGGGCATCCGTATCGGGAATGTCCCTCCCGGCGAGCCCCGCTTCTCGGACGCGTCGGCACGCCTTCCTCCCGGTCGCGCCGCTCGCACGGGCCGCTCCGGGGGTCGGATTTCCTCCTGCGGGGCGTCTCTTGGCCCCGCGCCCGCGCGGGCGCACAATCAGATGGATCGCCCGCGCGTCCTCAGCGCGATGTTCGAGAGAAGGAGATCGGCATGCCCCCCCGAGCCCAAGCACGCATGAGCCCGCCGAACGCACGAGCCGCCGCTGTCGCGCTCGTGCTGGCGTGCGGGGTCGCGTTCGCGGCGTCCGGCCAGCCGATGCAGCGCACGCTCGACGTCGGCTTCGGGCCGCAGCGGCTCTGGATCGTTGACGCCTCCGCCGCGGTCAGCGAGAGCGTGGATCTGGGCCTGGGCGAGGTCGATAAGTCGGGCCTCGCGCGCCCCGCGCAGGACGGCCCGATCCTTGCCGCGCGCGTGGTCGTGCGCGCCGCGACCGATGCGCCCATCACCGAGCGTCGCGCCGCGGACAATGCGCTGGCGATCGGCGTCGCCGGGCCCACGATCGTTGCGCACGAGTCGCTCCACGCGCTCCCGGGCTGGTGGACCGTCGAGACGACGTCGATCGCCGAGGCGATCGCCCTCGCCGACGCGCTCCGCGCCGATCCGCGCGTCGCGTACGCCGCCGTCGATGCCGATCCCGTGTGGTCCACGCGCACGCTGCCGTCCGATCCGAACTTCTGGCGTCAGTGGCATCTCAGCAATGCCGCCGACCCGCTCTTCGACGCCAACGTCGAGCCCGCGTGGGACGCGGGGTTCACCGGCTCGGGCATCACCATCGGCATCGTCGAGCTCAGCTTCCAGCGCACGCACCCCGATCTCGCGCCGAACTACGACGCAGTCAACAGCGTCGGCACCGACGCGTTCATCGACTCGCACGCCACGAGCGTCGCGGGAGTCGCCGCAGCCGTCGCCAATAACGGCACGGGCGGGTCGGGCGCTGCGTACAACGCGCATCTCGCCCGCCTGGTCTACGGCTCGAACTCCGTCACGGGCAGCGTTCTTGCGCACGCGGGCGACATCATCGGCGTGAAGAACAACTCCTGGGGCCCCGCGGACAACAACCTCGTCTCCGTCATGCCGCCCGAGATCGCCGCGGGCATCGAGCAGGGCATCGCGACCGGGCGCGGCGGGCTCGGGACCATCTACGTCTGGGCCGCGGGCAACGGGGGCAATGTCAGCGACCGTTCCGACTACGACCCATTCGTCTCCTGGCGGTACACCATCGGCGTCAACGCCATCGATGACGACGACGACGCCAGCTACTACGCCGAGGATGGTTCGGGCGTGCTCGTCGCGGCGCACTCCAGCGGCGATCAGTCGGGCACACTGAACCGCAAGATCTACACCACGACGACCAGCAGCTCCTACACCACAGGCTTCGGCGGGACGTCCTCCGCCGCGCCGCTCGCTTCGGGCGTCGTCGCGCTCATCCTCCAGGCCAACCCCGCTCTGACGTGGCGGGATGTGCAGCACGTGCTTGTGAACTCCGCCCGTGAGTGCGACTTCGGCGCTGAGGAATGGATCACCAACGGCGCCGGGCACCTCATCCATCCGCGCAACGGGTTTGGCGCGATCGATGCCGCTGCCGCGGTTGCGCTCGCGCAGTCGTGGGAGAACGTCGGTCCCGAATCGTCCTTCGACACGGGCGACGTCGTGCTCGACCTCGCGCTTCCCGACAACGACCCCGCGGGAGTGAACGTGCCGATTGCCGTCAGCGCCGACATCTCCGTCGAGCACGTTGAGCTGTACGTCACCGCGACCACGCTCTACCGCGGCGATCTCTACATCACCATCACTTCTCCGGCCGGCACGCCGTCCATCCTCGCCGTCAATCGGAGCGATTCCGGCGACAACTACGACGCGTACCGATTCACGACCGTCCGCAACTGGGACGAGTCCTCGCTCGGTACCTGGACCGTCCACGTCTCCGATCGCGGGGCGGGCGATGTCGCCACGCTCGACGCACTGCGACTGGTCGTCTACGGCGCAGAGGCCGGCTGCCCGGGCGACTGGGACGGCTCGGGCGGACAGCCCAACTCGGGCGACTTCCTCGCGTACCTCAACGATTGGGCCGCGCACGAGCCCGATGCCGACCTGGCCCCGCCCGGCGGCGATGGTTCCTGGGACAGCAGCGATTTCCTCGCGTACCTGAACCTGTACGTGCAGGGCTGCTGAGCGTCCGCTTCGTTCGTGAAGTGTTGCACGCCTTCTCGGACCAGCGCCGCAGCGTTGGCGCGAGTTGGGCTGTGCGCCCATTCCGGATAACCAAACGAGGTCAAGGCCGCGAACACCGGCGTCGATACTCCTCGCGAGAGGAGGCCGCGCAGGATGCGTTCAAAGACGACGCACGTCAATCCATCCCGCCGGCCCGGGTGGCTGGGGCCGCTCCGCTGCGCCGCCCTGGTTGCGGCGATCATCTTCACCATC
This sequence comes from Phycisphaerales bacterium, assembly GCA_034004365.1. Taxonomy (GTDB): domain Bacteria; phylum Planctomycetota; class Phycisphaerae; order Phycisphaerales; family UBA1924; genus JAVEWV01. The sequence continues at coordinate 106,528 of JAVEWV010000002.1, read as the reverse complement.
GAGTGGTGGACGATGCTCACGTTCTCGCACTTCGGCCTCGGGCTCACCGCGAGGGGCGAGCAATGGGCCGACGCGTGCCTCCTTTCCTTCACGACATTCATCAGCATCTACGTTTTCGGCGTCGGGTTCCGTCGGCGCGCCGAGGCCGAGGCGGTGCGACTCGAGCAACGCCGCGGGTCCATCGACGAGCATGGCGTGCTCTCCTTCCTGCCCAGCCCACGCACCTCCGCGGCGCTGGCGGGGATGGTGATTCTCGTCGTTGAGATCTTCGTCATGCACGCCATCGAGTCGATCATCGAGGGCGTACATCAATCCGTCATCGACTTCGCCAACGCGGTCATCCTGGGCGTGCTGGGCGGCGTGCTTGCCATGTGGATCTTCCGTGCGCAGCACGATCCGTGGTTCAGGCGCGAGCGTCGCCCCGCGTTCGGCATGACCGCCAGCCCCGCGCGGTACATCGTCATTCAGCAGTCCGTCGCGATTGCGGTCATCGGCATCCTCGGGATCGTGAGCTACCTGGTCGACCATCAAGGCGTTGAAAGGCGGATGGTCATCGGTGAGCAGGTGAACATCGCCGGGCGACAGCGCATGCTCAGCCAGAGGATGAGCAAGAACGCGCTCCTGCTCGCCCGATCGAGCGACGAGCCCGAGGGTGATCCACGCGAGGCGATCGAGCGTGACTGTGAGGCATGGACCATCTCGCACCGAGCCCTGCTCGATGGATCCGACGCCATCCCGCCCATCACTGATCCCCAGGCCCGAGCGATGCTCGAGGAACTCACGCCGCTCGTCACCGCGGACGCGGCGAAGCTGATCCAGCTCGTTGCACTTTCCCCCGGGGATCCATCATCTCCCGCGCGTGCCGCGGCGATCGTGCACGACCTCAACACGTTCGTGCATCGCATGGACGCCGCGGTGGAACGACTGGCCGAGGCGACCCACTTCCAGGCCGAGGCGGACGACGAGACCTCGGCGATGCTCTTCTCCCTGCTTTGCGTCAGCATCGTGGCGTGCTGGGTGCTGGTGCTGCTGCCGGGCGTCGAGCTCGTGCGTGACCAGTGGGCCCGTATGGACCACGCCCGCACACGTCTTGCGCGTCTCGCGCTCATCGCGCGCCGCACGCACAACGCCGTCATCATTACTGATACGAACGCGAGGATCGAGTGGGTCAACGAGGGCTTCACGCGCATCACCGGGTATGAGCTGCACGAGGTCAAGGGTCGCACGCCCGGCTCGATCCTCCAGGGCCCCGGCACCGATCCGGATGTTGTCGCGCGTATGCGAGAGGGCATCCGCACGCGCAAGGGTTTCCGCGAGGAGATCCTCAACTACAACAAGTCGGGCAAGAGCTACTGGCTCGAGGTTGACGTTCAGCCCCTCGTGAACGAGCGGGGCGAGCACACGGGCTTCATGGCGATCGAGACCGACATCACCGCGCGCCGGAATGCCGAGCTCGCCCTCCAGCGGAGCCTCGCGGAACTGGAGGTGTTCGTCACGCACGCCCCCGCGGCGATCGCGCTCTTCGACCACGCCATGCGATACATCGCGTACTCGAGGCGTTGGCTCGATGACTATCACCTGGGCGATCAGAACCTCATCGGGCGATCCCACTACGAGGTGCTCCCCGAGATCCCCGAGAAATGGAGGCGGGTCCACCAGCGCGCGCTCGCGGGTGAGACGTGCTCAAGCGATGAGGAGCCATTCACGCGAGCCGACGGATCGGTCCAGTGGCTCCAGTGGGAGGTCATCCCCTGGCGTGACACTGAGGGGAAGATCCGCGGCGTCGTCATGAAGACGCAGGACATCACCGAATCGCGGAAGGTCGCACGCCGCATCGCCGAGAGCGAGTCACGCCTTCGCTCCATGTTCAACGCGATGGCCGAGGGCATCGTCGTGCAGGATACCTCCGGCGCGATCGTGAGCGCGAACCGCGCCGCGTGCGACATTCTTGGCCTCTCCATGGACCAGCTCCTGGGGCGCGCTCCAATGGAGCCACAGTGGCGCATCCGCGACGAGGACGGCAACGACATCACGAACAAGACCCATCCGCTCTCCATCACGCTCCGCACCGGCGAGCCGCTGCGCGAGTTCCCCATGTCCATCGATCGTGCCGATGGAACGTGCGTCGACATCAGCGTCAACTCCGAGCCTATCACCGATGAAACCGGGCGCATCACTGCCGCGCTCGCCTCCTTTGTCGACGTCACCGAGCGGCGCGCCCTCGAGCGCGAGCTCAACGAGCAGTCCGCACGCGCACGCATCGCCACCGCGGCGGCCAAGGGCGGAGTGTGGGAGTGGCGCTTTGCGACGGGCGAGATCATCTGGGACGACCTCCAGCGCGAGCAGTACGAGATCGATCCTGTGCACGAGGAGTCAAGCTTCGAGGTGTGGAGATCGCGTCTCCATCCCGAGGATGCCCACGCCGCGATCGAACGCACGCAGGCCGCCTTCGAGTCCCACGAATACCTCAACCACAAGTACCGCATCGTCACGCCGTCCGGCCTCACGCGGTGGATCAACACCTGTGCCACCACACTCCGCGACGATGACGGGGTTCCCATCGCCATGATCGGCGTCGACATGGACGTCACCGCTCAGGTCGAGGCCGGCATCCGCGAGCGAGAGCTCAGCGAACGCATCAAGATCATCACCGACGGCGTTCGCGGCGTGGTGTTCGAGATCCGCGTCCACGCCGCGGAGCACTTCTCGATCCCGTTCGTCAGCAGCGAGATCGATCGCAGGTTCGGCGTTGACCCCCAGGCCGTCGAGTGGGACGCGACGCTCTTCCTCGCACGCGTCCACGACGAGGATCGCTCCGCCCTCGTGCGTGCCTTCCGCGACGCCGCGACGAACGACTCCGAGCTCGACGTCCAGGTCCGCATGATCGACGTCCGCGAGCAGCCCCGCTGGATGCACTTCACCGCAAACCGCCGGCACGAATCCGATGGCTCGACGACCTTCTTCGGCGTCGCGACCGACGTCACCGAGAACCGCGCCGCCCAGGCCGCTCTCGCCGAGGCCAAGCAGGCCGCGGAGGCCGCCAACCACGCCAAGAGCGCCTTCCTCGCCAACATGAGCCACGAGATCCGCACGCCCATGACCGCCGTCCTGGGCTACGCCGACCTGCTCCTCGAGGAGTGCCGATCGATCGGTGTGAGCGACGCCATCGGCGAGCATGTTGCAACCATCCAACGCAACGGGAACCATCTGCTGTCTCTCATCAACGACGTGCTCGATCTCTCCAAGATCGAGGCCGATCGCATGACCATCGAGCGAATCGAAATCGATCCCGTGGCGCTCGCCCGTGACACCGCCAACCTCCTCGCCGTCCGCGCCAAGGAGAAGGCCATCGATCTCTGCGTCTCGATCGCCGAGGGGGTCCCGCGGCACATCGTGAGCGATCCCGTCCGCCTCCGTCAGATCCTCAACAACATCGTTGGCAACGCGATCAAGTTCACAGAGCGCGGCTCGGTCCACATCGGCATCGCGCTCACGGGCGACCGGAAGGCGCTCCAGTTCCGCGTCACCGACACCGGCATCGGCATGCGCGACGAGCAGGTGCGAGCGCTCTTCACGCCCTTCCAGCAGGCAGACGAGTCCACCACACGGCGCTTCGGGGGCACGGGCCTTGGGCTCGCCATCTCCGGGAGGCTCGCCGAACTCCTCGGCGGCGACATCGTCGTCGAGTCGGACGTCGGCAAGGGAAGCCGATTCATCATCACGATCGATCCGGGCCCGATCGACGATGACGCGCCCGTCTGCGCACCCGGGGACTATCGCCCCGCCGTGCTCAAGGCGGGCACGACGACCCGCGCGGCATCCATTGCCGTGAAGGCCGACGGCCCGCTGTCCACGCCGCTCGCCGGGCTCCGCATCCTCCTCGCGGAGGACGGGCCAGACAACCAGCGACTCATCTCCTTCCTCCTTCGGAACGCTGGCGCCGTGGTCACCGTCGCCGAGAACGGACGCCGGGCGATCGAGGCGATGGACGCGGCGCACGAGCCGTTCCATGTCGTCCTCATGGACATGCAGATGCCCGAACTGGACGGCTATTCCGCCACCCTCGAGCTCCGCGCCCGGGGCGAGACCGTCCCCATCATCGCGCTCACCGCGCACGCGATGGCCGACGATCGGGCCCGATGCATCGCCGCGGGCTGCACCGAGTACGCCACCAAACCGATCAATCGCGACGTCCTGATCGCCATGTGCATCCGCCACTCCCGGGGTGGAGCCACTCGCTCGCAGGGCGCCGCCTGAGCGCTATCGTCAGGCGTGACGCACGCGACGCCCACCGCTCAACCGGGCCTGATCGCCTCGATCGCGATCCTGGGACGCGACATCAAGCTCGCGCACTCCGTCTTCGCCCTCCCCTTCGCCGTGCTCGCAGCGGTGCTCGCCATGCCCGAGGGGGCCCCCCGCGAGCGCTGGATCGGGACGCTCGAGCTCGTGATCGCGTGCATGGTGCTCGCACGCACCTGGGCGATGCTCTTTAACCGCATCGCGGACCGCCGCTTTGACGCCGAGAACCCGCGCACGCGCCGCCGGGCCCTCGCCCTGGGGAGCGTCCCCCTCCGCCGCGCGATCGTTCTCGCCGCCCTCGCCGCGGTCGCGTTCGTCGCGTGCACGTCCGTCTTCGGCTTGGTGTACCACAACTGGTGGCCGCTGATCCTGAGCGTCCCCGTCCTCGCCTGGATCGCGTTCTACTCCCTGACCAAGCGATTCACGGGGCTGTGCCATCTCGTCCTGGGCACGGCCCTCGCCGCCAGCCCCCTTGCCGCAGCGATCGGGGTGGGGGGGCTCGCCGCCCTGAACCCCGCCGCGCCGGAGGGGCATGCCGCGTGGGCCATCCTCGCCCTCGCGGGCATGGTGGTCTTCTGGGTCGCGGGCTTCGACGTGATCTATGCCCTCGCGGACCTGGAGTTCGACCGCCAGGCCGGCCTCCACTCCATCCCCGCCCGCCTCGGCTGGCGCGGTGCGGCCTGGGCCAGCCGGGCCATGCACGCCCTGGCCCTCGCGTTCCTGGTCCTTGTCCCGGCCCTGGAACCCCGCCTGGGGCTCCCGTTCATGCTGGGCGTAGTCGCCGTCGCCGGCCTGCTCGTCCTCGAGCACGCGATCCTCGCCCGCTCAGGCCCCGCCGGCCTCGACGTGGCGTTTTTTACCGTGAATGGGGTGGTCAGCGTGCTCCTCGGCACCATTGGCGTACTCGACACACTCCTGTGGGTAAACGGGTCCTAAATTCACCCGTATAGGGTAGATATAGGGTACGGGGAACTGCCGATTCGGGCCTCCGTGGCTTGCAGTCAAGTGAGGCCACCGCTAAGATTGCTGGTTCATTCAACTTTGCCCCCGGAAGGGCGGCGGATGTGCTTCGGCGCTCCGCCGCCTTTTTTCGTAACCCTTCGGGTTCTCTGATTCTCGAGGATGGAGCCGGGAGCGATCCGTGAGCGGCGGATACCGGGCCGGATCGCGCGCTCGAATTTCAAAAACTTCTGAAACTGCTTGACGCTTACCTTGCCCGCGACCATCATTCCCACATGGCGAGACGACCATCGCCCGAGCCCGCTGGCCCGGCACATCACGACGCCGAGCTCCGCGACCTGCAGGACCGCTTCGTCGCCGCTTGGGGGCAGATGGGCAGCGTCTGGGGCATCTCCCGCACGATGGCCGAGGTCCACGCCCTGCTCTACGTCACCGGGCAGCCGCTGTGCACCGACGACGTCATGGAGCGCCTCCAGATCTCCCGGGGCAACGCGTCCATGTCGCTCCGCGCGCTGCTCGACTGGGGCATCATCGCGCGCACGCACAAGCGCGGCGATCGCAAGGAGTACTTCGTCGCCGAGCAGGACGTCTGGGCGATGGTCCGCGCGATCCTGCGCGAGCGTCTCAAGCGCGAGGTGAACCCGCTCCTTGCCTCCCTCTACGAGATCCGCGAGGACGCGCCGCGCGATGGTGAGGCCATCGCCGAGCACAACGCGCGCCTCGACGCGCTGATCGAATTCTTCGAGACCGCCGAGTCGCTCGGGCAGCGGTTCGCCGGGCCCGCGGGCGCGGGGCTTGAGAAGGCCGCTCGCCTGCTGACGAGGGCACTGTGATGATCACGCGCGCGGGCTCGGGACAGCGCGTCGTGGTGTCCGTTCCTTCGCAGGGTCGATCGGCGGAGCGTGCCGGTGCGGGCGACGTTGAGCAAGCGCCCCGCAGCGAGCACGTGGTCGTGTGCGTGATCTGGTCGTCGTCGCGATCAGCACTGCACGCGATCGTGACGCTCGACGCGTCATCGGGCGCGCATCGCCTGAGCATCGAGCGCGCCGACGCCACCGGCGAATCGCGGGTCCTGAGCGTGCATCCCGCGCACAACTCTCGCGTCGATCTCGTGCGGAGCGCGGCGGGTGACTGGCTCCACGCCGATGCGCCCGGGCTCTTCGCCGCTTCATTCCGTCGAGAGGATGGTGCGTGGGTGCTCGCGTACGCACGCCTCGTCGCGATCGACGCGGCGCACGACACAGGCCTCACGCGCGGGGCCTACGAGCTCAGCACCTCGTTGAGCAAGGCCAACCTCGACGACTGACGCCAGGCTTGTCGCCGGAGCCTTCGAATTGTCGAGAGAAACCGCGCTTCGCGGTCATTCAGACTCGCTGACCTTGTGACTCGCTGACTTCCTGGCTGCTTCTCAGCCCTTCTTCTTCGCGATGAGCCACGACACGACGCCCAGCACCAGCGTCAGGCCCGCGAGCCCGCCCACGATCGGCATCCAGCTGTCGCCCAGCGTCTGGAGCAGCGGGGCGCCCTGGCCCAGCATCGCGAACACCACCGCGGTCAGCGCGACCACCAACGTCACGACCATGCCCGCGGCCAGCCCGCCGACAAGGCCCGAGCCCGCCGCGTCGGTGTCGTCGTACGCCACGAGCATCGGTACAGCCGCCGCTGCGCCAGCGCCCGCCGCCGCGTATCCGCCACCGCCCGCGTCTGCGGTCTCGAAGAGCTCGCCGCCCAGCCCGGTCTCGGCCTGCGTGTCGCCCGCGTACACGTCGCCCAGGAGGTCCGCGCCGAGGCTTGTGTCGTCCTTCTCGCGGGTCAGGTCCATCAGGCCCGATCCGCTCGCCGCGGCGTCCATGTCGAACGTGATCCCGACGCCCGATCCCGTGACCTGCGTCTGGGCCGAGGCGTCGGCCTGCTCGCCCTCGTCCTCGAAAATCGAGATCCCGCTCGCCGCGCCGGCGCCGGAGTCATTCAGCCCGATCGCGCTGCCCGACCCGCTCGATGCGAGCGACAGCGGTTCCAGCCCGCCCGTGTCCGAGAGGTTCAGCAGGTCCTCTTCCTCGCCCCCGCCCGCGAGCAGGTCGATCTGCTCGACCTTGAACATCAGGCGGTCGCGGTCGCGGAACTCCTGGATCTGGCCCGACTCGGCCATCGACTTGACCTCGTCGGGCGACTTCCCGAGCTTCGCCGCCGCCTCGTCGAGCGTGTAGAACATCTTCGCCATCGCGTCATCTCCGAACGTGTGGACGGGCCGTGGGGCGATCAGGCGCCAAGGTCCGAGGGCCAGGGCGGGAATCGTATCGCGTCCGCCCGGGCTCCGCCCGCGCGGGGTCGCCCGTTCCCAGCCGGACCGTTCGTGCCCCGCCGCCCGGGGTTGCCGAATCTCGGGATTCCCCCGGCGTGGGGCGTTCGGAGAGCCGCTCGCTACCCGATCCGGCGCATCACGCTGACCGCCGGGTACAGCCCCACGACGCTCCCCCGCGCCACCCGCCTGGGCGGGTACCGGCTGTTGAGGGGCTGGAGGCGGACGAACTCCGTCCCGTCCGGGTCGGCCTCGAAGTACACCCGCATGATCGTCGTCTCGTGCTCCGCCCCGAGGCGGGCGAAGCAGTCCGAGCCGTCCCGCGCGTCCCGGGCCGGGCTGAAGATGACGATGTCGCCCTCGCGATACTCGGGCGCCATGCTGTCGCCGACCACCCGCACCGCGAACGCGTCCGCGTCGTCCAGGTCCGGGCAGCGCACGTACTCGTCCGCGACGCGGGCCGGATAGCCCAGGTCGTTGAACCCCGTCGGATACCCCGCCGACACGCGATTGATCAGCGGTACCTCGAGCGGGAGCGCGACGCGCACGTCGTCTCCCGACGTCGCCCCGGCGCCCGCTCCATGCTCGTCTCCCGACGGGCGCGTTCCGGTGATGCCCTCGATGAGGCGATGCAGCTCGCCCGAGCGGTACGCCTCATCGAGCGGGCTCGCATGCGATGGCCCCTCGCCCACCTCGCGCTTCGCCATATTCGACACGAGTTCCGCGAGGCGGCGTGCGAGTCGCGCCCGTGATTGCATCTCGCTGAGCGTGCGCTTCACGCTCGCGGGCGTCTGCGTCCATGACGCCGCACCGACAAGCACGCCCGCGTCGAGTCCCAGCGCCGCTTCGAGCCTGCGCAGCAGTTCTTCGCCGGGCATCGCGCGACGATCGTTCTCGATCGCCCAGAGATAGCTCTTCGCGCATCCGACGCGTTCGGCGACCTGCTGGAGCGAGAGCCCGCAACGCTCACGAGCGGCGCGCACGATGTCCGCGGCGTGTCGGAGTGGAACGGGTTGTGCATCGATTTCTCGCATCATCGCCAATGGTGAAACGTTTTGCGTCGATACCATACAACCACCTTGCAAATCGTTCTCAACTCGATACATTTCTTCTTGCCGTTCACAAGATTGTGAACGCACGACCGTGTGGAATCAACCCGGTTGAAACGGGGAGATGCCACGATCCTGTGTGTTGCAAGGGGAAAAGATGGTCGCGTCCCGAACGATGATTGTGGAGAACCTCTCCGCGAGCCCCGCCAGCATCGACCTGCGTCGCGCACGAAGGCGGGAAGCGATCGATCAGATCGTCGAGTCTTCGCGGGTGTTGCCCGACGCCGAGCGTGCCCTCGTGCAAGCCGTCTATCGCGACGGCAGAACTGCCGTGGAACTCGCAGCGCTCATGCGAGAGTCCCCGCAGCGGGTGCGCCGGCGCCTGAAATCGATCGTCAAGCGGCTGGCGAACCCGCGGCTGGCGTTCGTCGTCGCCGCGTCGGACGCCTGGCCCGAGCGGCGTCGTCGTATCGCACGGGCCGTGTACATCGAGGGGCGATCGATCCGCCAGATCGCGCGCGAACAGGAGGTTTCGTTGTACGCCGTGCGAAGGCATGTTCTGGCGATCGAAGCGCTGTTCGAGGCTCGCACGTCCACACCCGAGGCGTGGGGCGCGGGGGGCACGCGGAGGCACGCGTCATGAGGGATGCGCAGGAGGGACGCTGGCGCGTGCTGGCGTGCTGCGCGCGGCTGGGCGTCGCGCTCGACGATCTGCATCCGCACGATGTGCCGGGTCATGCGAGCGTGATCGCGCCGCGGATCGCCGGGGACGCCGAGCGTGCGCGGATCGTGCTTGCAGTGGGCCCGAGCGGCTCGGGCAAGTCGTGCCTGCTGCGCGCGGTGCGCGCAGAACTCGCGACACATCGCGCACGTGTGCATGCTGTCCGGGCGAGCACGCGTGATGTTCTGCCCGGCGCGCTGCACGCCTGTCCGAAGACAACGCTCTCATGCCTCGCCGCGGCGGGCCTCGCCGACGCGACGCTCCTCGCAACGCCCGCGAGCCGTTTGAGCGACGGGCAGCGGGCACGCCTTGCGCTCGCGCGTGCGATGGTCGCATTGCAACGATCACGCGCGGCGCAACGCGTCCTCGTGATCGACGAGCTCGGCTCGAACCTCGACACGCCCACGGCCCGCTCCCTCGCACGCGCGCTGAACGCGTGGGCGCGGCGCGAGCGGGTGGGCGTGGTCGCGGCAACGGTGCGTGACGATCTGGTCGCGTATCTCGCGCCTGACATCGTCGTACGCACGCATCTCGGTGCATCGCCAGTGATCGAATCGCACGGCGGAGAGCGTGCGGAAGCGCTCGCACACCTGCGCATCGAGCCCGGTTCACGCGAGGATTGGCAATCGCTCGCGCGATTCCACTATCGCCCGGGAGATCCCGCGACGATCGTCGGCGTGCTCCGGGCCGTCGATATCGAGCGGGAAGAACTCGCGGGCGTGCTCGTTGTCAGCATGCCCACGCTCAACGCATTGCATCGCGATCTCGCGTGGCCCGATCGGTATACGCGTGGATGCAAGCGGGAGCGCGCGAGGCGGATCAATCATGAGCTGCGATGCATTTCACGCGTGGTCGTTGATCCGCGGTATCGTGCGGCAGGCGTGGCGACGTCGCTCGTGTGCGCGTACCTGCGCAATACGCTCACTGCTGCGACGGAAGCGATCGCGGCGATGGGGGCGTCGTGCCCGTTCTTTGAGCGTGCGGGCATGACCGCGTACCACACGCCGCCGCGCCCGCGTGACGCGCGTCTGCTCGACGCGCTCGTGCACGCGGGTGTGCCGGAGCATCTGGTCGCCGATGTTGGCGGATTGTCGCATCTCTTGGGCCGGCATCCCTGGCTGAAGCGTGAGGCTGTTGCGTGGGCGAGGAAGAGCCGCTCCACGCGCGGCGGCATTACAAGGCATGGAGATGCGGCGTGCGTCCAGAGTTTGGCGCAATGCATCGCGCGGCACGTGAGCCTCGCGCCGGTGACGTACGCGCACGTGGTCAACTGACAGTTCTTTCGCGGGGGAACGGATGGGAAAGAGGGGATCACCGGCGCCACGCACGGCGCGGGACGCCGCACGCGCGAGCCGAGTGGACGAAGCACAGCCATTGTGGGGGCGCGTTCCATCGCCCCGGATGACATCGCCACGTGAGTCGATGCCGCACGCGCTGACGTTCTTCCTGACGAGTGAGGAGCGGTCGCGCGTGCTCGCACGCCTGGGGCGTGTGCATCGTGATCGCGCGACGGCGTTATTGCAAGCGCTCGGCGTCGATCGTGGTGGGGCGGCACGAAGCAGGCCGAATCGCGGCTGAACTCGATCGTGGTAGTAGTGGTGGATGGACGGCGCGATGCCAGGCGCGGCGAGTGTGCGCTCATGGGGGGCAAATGCATGGGTGGAAGGAAGAAAGCGAAGAAGGTTCGCGCTGATGCAGTGGACTCAAAGAAGATTGCGCGCGCGCCAGGCACAAAGGTGGATGACTCGACGACGCCCGAGCATGCGGGGCTGGCCGGGTGTGATGTTGGGGACATGCCGCGCGATCGTGACGGGCTGCACGCGTGGCTGAAAGCTGTGCTCTCGATTGAAGTCCCGCGAGCGGCGCTCATCGCGGGGCACGCATCGCCGTTCGATTACCTGTGCCACGCGTTCTTCGAGGACGGGAGCGCGTGCGTGCGTGAGAAATCCACAGAGCCAGTTGTGCGACGTCCCGCGCGCGACTGCGTGGTGTGGGCCAATCGCGGCGGAGGAAAGACGTTCCTCGGCGCGGTCGCGACGCTGCTCGACATGGTCTTCAAGCCGGGGATCGAGGTGCGCATCCTGGGCGGTTCGCTCGAGCAGTCGCGGCGGATGCACGAGCATCTGCGCAATCTGTTCGAGCACGACGAGCGACTATCGAGGCTGGTAGCGGGGAGGATCACCGAGAATCGGGTGCGTCTTCACAACGGCAGCCGATGCGAGATCCTCGCGCAGTCGCAGACGTCCGTGCGCGGCACGCGCGTGCAGAAACTCCGCTGCGACGAGGTCGAGCTCTTTGATGCCGACGTGTGGGAAGCGGCCCAGCTCGTGACGCGGTCGAAGCACGTCACGCTCGCGGATGGTTCACGCCTGCTCGTGCGCGGGAGCATCGAAGCACTGAGCACCATGCACCGCCCGCACGGGCTGATGTTCACGATCGTCCGCAGCGCGGGCTCGGGGCGCGACGCGAAGCGCAGGCTCTTCAAGTGGGGCGTCATCGATGTGCTCGAACGCTGCGGCGATGAACACGTGTGCGAAGGACCCGCCGGGAAGTGCGGCCTATGGGAGCATTGCGGCGGGCGGGCGAAGATCGAAGAGGTGATGGGCGCGGGCGGGCACGTCCGTGTTGATGATGCGCTCACACAGCAATCGCGCGTCGACCAATCGACGTGGGAGAGCGAGATGCTGTGCCTGCGCCCGCGGAAGACTGGGCTGGTGCTCACGGAGTTCGACCCGCGCGTGCATGTGGTCGAGGAATTGCCCCCCGCGGGCGAGGGATCGGCGTGGATCGCGGGCATGGACTTCGGCGTGCGCTCGCCGACGGTAATCCTGATTGCGCGGCTCGACATAGATGGCGTGCTGTACGTTGCGCACGAGCACGTCGCGACGGACGCGACGCTGAGTGAGCACGTTGGCGCGATGCGCACGCCGGGCTGGCCCGCGCCGGAGTGGATCGGTGTCGATCCCGCGGGGCGGGCGCGTTCCACGCAGACGGGGCTGAGCGACGTGCAGCACCTCCGCCGCCTCGGGCTGCGCGTGCGCGACCGCAGGCTCGGGCTGCACGCGGGGCTCGCGATGCTGCGTCACCGCCTGCGCCCCGCGGCGGGCGCGATCACGCTCTATGTGCACGCGCGGTGCGAGAAGCTGATCGAGAGCCTGCAGCGATACCGCTTCGACGCGGACCACCCGACGAGCGAGACGCCGATCAAGGACGGCAGCGACCACGCGGTGGATGCGCTGCGATACATGGTGCAGAACATGGACGGCATGTTCCAGACGGGGAGTTGGAAGTATGCGTAGGGGTTTGTCACTGGGGCTACGGTCCCCTCGCGGGCTGTTACTGGTTCACCTTCACGGCGGACAGCGGCACGACCATCGAGCCCTTCCAATAGCTCTTATGCTTGAACCCGGTCCAGTTCGCGATGGCGAGTGCGCCGAGCGGTTCACTGCGGATGTACAGGAAGCACCCTTCAAGGTCCGTCACCGTGAACCACTGCGGTGTAAGTCCGACACGCATGAGTTGGGCTGGCGCATCCTCGTCGGGCCGCATGAACTCTCGCTCCGGGCTCCACTGGCGATCGCTCGCCGAAAGAAAAATCGGGCAATATCTTCCATCGGCCCGGAGGAAATCGATCTGGACGCTTGCGATGCATTCTCCGCCCACGATGGCCGTGCTCATCTCTGCCTTCGGACGCCCATCGGAGCCGATCGTGACGGTGATGGCGTCGAGGATTGCGTCTCGGACTGGCTGCGAATCGATGGGAGTGAGGGCGTCGTCGACAGATTGGTGAATGATTACTGGCGTCGCGAACTTGATCGTCTGCATCGTCTTCCGCGCTTTGGTAGACAGGAACATCGAGTTGGTCTGAGTCGCATGCTGAAGCCAGCGAATCTCCGCGTCGATCTGCGCCTGACCCAAAGAGGAGAATCGCAGAATCCGGGTTCCTCGATAATCACCGAACACTCCGAGTCCGTAGTAAAGCACGAGCGAATCACGCATGAAATCATTGGCATTTGCTTCCCACGAGTTCTGCGAGTCGACAAGGGCGAAACTGTGCCACGGAAGAACAACAGCACGACTCCTCTGCTGCGCCCAGATGGGAGCAACCTCGCCTTGAACCCAGACGCTGGGGAAGCAATCCTCGAATCTCACTTCTCTTCGGAGGAGCGTGAGCATCTGAGAGGCGGTGAGTGATCGACGTTCGAGTTCTTCCTCCCAGGCCGACTTCTCAAAGACGACGCTCGGAGGCTGGTGCGATGAAGTGTTGGCATTCACCCGCGGTAGCGTGTATCCGCGCACGAGCATCCATGTCGGGACGAAGCGATAGGGACGCGGCCCTTGGATGGTGGGCATGAGCGCGAGTGAGCCGGAGAGCAACGTGATCAGCACCGCCGCGCCCGCGAGGCGTTTGCGCCGGCGCGTGCGGAATAGTGCGCGAGCGCGCTTCGCGCGTCTGCCGCACTCGGGGCAGGTGGGCGGCGCTTCGTCCTGTCCCATCGCACCCGAGAGGTCGTAGGCGCACCTCGGGCAGCGGGGGAGTCTTCCTTCGCGTCCCGCGCGACGTGCCGCACGGCGTGACGTGTCGCGGAACATCGCGAGGTACCACAGCCACAGCGCCCCGCACGCGGCGAGTGCGGCGGAGGCGTACCAGATGGCTTCGGACGTCGTCACGACGCGAGTCTAACCGCAGGAGCTGCCAGAGCGGAGCAGAACATGGACGGTGTGTGTCAGACGGGGAGTTGGAAGAACGCATAGGGCGGCGTGGTCTACTGAGGCGCGGGGCCCATGTCCGTGGAGCCTCCTGCCTCCCAGCGAGCGCCATTTAGTCGAATGACGCTGACCGCGGACAGCGGAACGATCATCGTGCCGTTCCAGTACTGGGAGATCTCAAAGTCCAGATCATTTGCAAGCGCGAGCGCGCCGAGCGGATCGCTCCTGATGCAAAGACACCACTCGTGCGTGTTGTCGATAATGAGTTCGTCATACTCGATCTGTCGAGACATGAGAACAGGGTCGATGGCCGGCATATACCGACGATAGGGTCGCCATACTCTCGTGTTCGCTGACGCGTAGATGGGACAATATGTTCCATCATTGCGAACAAGGTCGATCTGTATCCCCGCGATACACTTGTCCGGAAGGACTATGCGATCGAGCGATACATCCGGTGAGCCCCACGCCTCAAGCTCGACGCGTATTGAGTCCAGCAATTGCCGCTGAAGGGATGGCGAATCAACTCCCGAGATGGCATCGTCGATGCTGGCCACGACGCGCAGCGGCAGATCCAGGCGTGCCCGGCCGATGATTTGGGCGTATGGTTCGTCCTCTGGTGAGCCGAGATCGGCATCGCCGGCGCGGGCCTGATAGCGATCTGTAAGCCAATCGATGCGCATTCGAAGCGGTTCTTCACCAACCGGACGCGGATCGAGTCTGTGTGACATGGACCCGATCGTATTGAAGCAGTCGTTGAAGAATGGATCCTCGTAGAAGATCGGGCTCCGCAATGGTTCGGCGGAGTCCTGTGCGAAGGTGGCCGAGAACCTGTTCCAGTTTCCCAGGTGTGACCGCACGGTCACGTGCGCCCAGACAGGTATGGGCTCCCCCGCCAGCCAAACGCGCGGGAAGCAATGGTCGATCGGGAGTCGCCGTCGAAGCATCGCGAGGAGCTGTGACGAGCTGAGACAACGTTGGTCGAGTTCACACTCAATCGGTGTTGGCGAGTATGCACTCATTGGGTAGTTGCCGCGTGGAGCTGGCTCGGGTTCTTTGGGGTTGTAGAACCGGATCAATATCCATGTCGGCACCATTCGATAGGGACGGTTGCTCTGGATGCTCGGCACGGCAATCGCCGCGGGCGCGCCGAGCGTGAGGAGCATCGCTGCGCTCGCGAGGCGTTTGTGCCGGCGCGTGCGGAATAGTGCGCGAGCGCGCTTCGCGCGTCTGCCGCACTCGGGGCAAGTGGGCGGCGCGGCGTCCTCGGGCATCGCGCCCGAGAGGTCGTAGGCGCACCTCGGGCAGCGGGGGAGTTGTCCTTCACGTCCCTCTCGACGTGCCGCGCGGCGTGACGTATCGCGGAACATCGCGACGTACCACAGCCACAGCGCCCCGCACGCGGCGAGCCCGGCAAATGCGTACCAGATGGCCTCGGTCGTGGTCACAGAACCAGTCTAACTGGGAGTGGTGGCCTATCGCGCGAAAGTTACGAGGGATGATCGGCGGGTGCAGGAGGTGTGTGACCACCGAGGGATCAGCCATCAGGGATCAGCCACCAGCCACCAGCCATCAGGAAATGCAGGAGCCATCAGGCATCAGGAGATCGGGAAGCCAAGGGCGACGAGACGTGTGCACGCGCGCTTTACGAGTTTCCCAGCGCTCGCTCGGCCTTTAGCCCGGCATCGGCGCGACGTGCGGCAGGATGATCTGCGTCGCGACGTAGAACGCCGCGCCCAGGGCCATGATGCCAAGCACCGTCTGCGCGGTCATGGTGAGCACCTGTCGCCAGTAGTGGTCGAAGGTCTTGACGCGCACGCCCTTGTACGCCACCGCGATGCCGAACGCCATCGGGATGAGCAGCAGGTACCACACGCCGTCGGCGGGCAGCGGGTGCAGGAACGGCACGTACGCGAGCGTGGCGTTGGCGCCCATGATGTTGGCGAGAGTGAGGTTGGCAAGCATGCTCACGCCCTCCTCCTGACGTGCGGCCCGGGGAAGGCCGCGTCGAGCACGGCGATCAGGTTGAGCATCCCGGCGACGGTGCAGAAGAGCATGCCGAGCTCGTTCATGCGCCCGATCGACTTATGGATCTTCGGGTTCTCGTCGGGCGAGGGCGAACGCTTCTGCCCGGGGCGGGCGGCGTCGGGCACCTTGAACTGCGACTGGTGCACGTAGTCCACCCCGAGGGCGATCGGGCCCACCAGGGCCTGCCCCGCGAACCAGAGGCGGTCTTCCTTCGAGTCCACCACGTCGATGCCGCCCACGAGCAGTCCGGCGATGAACAGCCCGAGCACGCCCGCGCCGATGTGAACGCCCCGGCGGAGGTCGCCCAGGAACGCGTGCCCGGCCCCGGGGAGCGCCAGCGCGAGGATGCCGGCGAGGGGCTCGAAGGGGGCGGGTTCGCGGGTCGGGCTGGGCATGCGTGGGGGATATCGGGGATCGGGGCCGCGGGGCGGGAGGACTGGAAGGCCGAAAGCGTCCCGCGGGATCGCGACGCCCGGGCGGGAAAGCGGCCCGG
The DNA here is from genome assembly GCA_034004365.1 of Phycisphaerales bacterium. Taxonomy (GTDB): domain Bacteria; phylum Planctomycetota; class Phycisphaerae; order Phycisphaerales; family UBA1924; genus JAVEWV01. The sequence continues at coordinate 89,969 of JAVEWV010000002.1, read as the reverse complement.
GGTTTCGGGGCCAGTGTAGGGGGGCGTAGCGGCGGGCGATCGCGTATTGACACGGGATCGGGCGGGAGTAATGTACGGCCCGACGGCGGGTCGGGGCGGGGCCGCAGTGGGGGCTCCGACGGATTCGGGTTGGCGGCAGGATCGTCTCGCGGCAGAGAGCGCGAGGAAAGGTGAGCCATGGCGACGAGCGCGATGTTGGAAGCGATCGCGGAGAGCTTCGGTGGCACGGCGGTCGTGGTCGGGCAGCCCTGGGCTCCGAGCGTGCCCGCGCCCTGGATGGGTCGCGACGATGATGACGATTCGGACGAAGAATTCGACGAGGACTACCTCATCGACGACGACGACGAGGGCGAGGAATACGACGAGTTTGAGGACGACGAGGAAGGCGAAGGCGGCGACGACGACGAGTTCCTCGACGACGACGAGGAAATGGACGATGACGACGACCTGTGATCGTCGCGTCTGGCGTCCCTGACCGCCCGCGGCACCGGGGCGGGCCCCGGGGCCGATAACGCGGACGGAGCGTCCGGCGCGGCGTGGAGGGTGCCGTCGCATGGGAACGCCGCGCAAGAACACCGCTGACAATGCCGATCGCCGCGCACGCGGCGGAGCCTCGCGTTCCGCGTCCGATTCGGGCGAGAACCGCTCGGCGGCGGGGCGTCGCGCGTCGGAGGCGAGCGCCGGTGCGTCGCGTCCCGGCGGGCTGCCCGAGCGCCGTCGCGCGGGAGATCGTCGCGATGGTCAGGCCCCCACGGGCCTCGAGCGTCGGCGCGGTCCGGGGCGCCGGCTGAGCGACTTCATCCGAGCCGCGGAAGACGGCGAGATGACGCCCGAGCAGTTCCTGTTCCTGCGCGCGATCGACGAGTTCAAGCGCGCGAACGACACGGCGTACCCCGCGTGGACGGACGTGCTGGAGATCGTGCGCCTGCTGGGCTATCGCAAGACGATGCCGAGCGAGCTGACCATCACGGGCGTGGAGGACTGGCGCGAGCCGGGCAACGCGCCGTCGAACGTGCGCCCCAAGCGCGGGCCGGACTCCGCGGCGTCGCGCGAGGAACTCCGCGAGCTGCGTGAGCTGGGCCTGATGCCCGACGAGGACGACGAGCGCGACGCGGCGTAATTCGTCGCGACCTCGGCTCGTCCGCCTGTATATTCATGGCATGAAGAATCCGCACATCGGGCGGTGGCTCCGTGGGCATGCCTTCGCGGTGGTCGCCGTGCTGGGTCTCGCTGGCGGGCGAGCGCCCGCGGAAGAGTTCACATTCAACTGGACCGACACGAACGGCGTCGAGCACGCGGCTCGCGGGGTGATCGAACTGCCCGCGGGGTGGGCGGATCAATCACCGGACGAGCGCGTGGGCGTCGTGCTCTTCGGCGGGGGCCTTTCGCACGACGCGGACTGGACCGTGCCGGGATGGATCGATCACCTGGGCGAGCCCATGCAGCTCACGCGCGATGGCGAGGACACGCACGACGGACGCACGCTGGCGCACGCGCTGCGTGACGCGGGGCTCGGCGCGGTGCGGTTCGAGCTTGGCGTGCGGCAGAACGCCGAGGCGGCGTCGCTGGCGACCGTGGGGTTCGCCGACACGCTCGCGTGCGCGCGGGCGGCGTGGGATGCGGCGCTGCTCGAGCTCGCCTTGCCCGCCGAGCGCGTCATCGTGCTCGGGCACAGCCTGGGCGCGACGCGCGGCGTCCTCGTGAGCGAGGGACACGCGAGGGGCTATGCGCTGCTCGCGGGGGCGTACATGTCGTACGAAGCGGGTTCGCCGACGAAGCTTCGCGATGAGGCGATCGGTTCGCTCGGCTACGGGCTCGATTGGGCGACGATCTTCGTCGTCTCACGCGAGGACTTGGAGCGGGATGTCAACAGCGAACGCGCGAAGCCGCGCGGAAAGGTTGACCAGCAAGCGGCGCGCGACGCTCGCCAGCTCGCGCTCGATTCCTTCGACGCGATCGACGCGGACGCCAGCGGCACACTCTCGGGCTCGGAACTCGCCGCGTGGAGATCGCCACGCGAGCGCCCGCGCGAACTGTTCCGTCCCGACGATGGCACGCCGTGGGCGATCGACGTGCTGATCGAGGGCGCGCGTCCGACGCTCGCGCTGTGGGGCGGGCGGGACGTGACCTCGATGCATGGCCCCGTGCTGGCGGACGTCGCGCAGCGAGCGGGCGCGCCGGTGGAGTGTCGGTACTTCCCGGAGATGGGGCACCAGCTCGATGCGCTCGCCCCAGGGGAGCAAGAGTACTTCGAACTCAGCAATCCGCCGACGCTGCGCGGACACGCGGGCCCGATGAATCCCGGCGTGGTGGCGATGGTGGTGGAGTGGTGCGCGGGGCAGTAGGCCTTCCCGCCGCTCTGCGTGTTCCCCGTTGAATCACGCGAAGATCCCCCACTCGGGGCATCCCGGCGGTATGGCGAGCGGGCCCGCTCGGGCGAGATCGGGCGACTCCCACTTGTGCGGGGCGGCGTTTCCGGGTGTGATGTCACCATCGTGGCGCGGTTCTCGCTTGAGTTCGGGCGGGCGCGAAGGGAAGTCGTCCGAAGGAACGGCTGGTGTGTGGGCGAGGCGCGTGAGCGCTCGTGCCGCCCGGCCCGACGAACGAAAGCGAGGCAGCGGATGGAACGCAAGGCTTGGATGTCGCACGCGCTGGAGTCGGCGGTGCTCGCGGCGGTCGCGGGCGCGGGGCCAATGGCGGCGGCGCAGGACCTCACGCGCGAGCAGGTCTCGAGCGTGGTGTGCGGCGCGGGATGGATCTTTGGCGAGGCCGATCGGCGCGCGCCCGTGCTCGACGGCATCGGCGACATCCACTTCCCGATCACCACGCGCAGCGCCGAGGCGCAACGCATGTTCGATCAGGGCATGGCGCTGGTCTGGGCGTTCAACCACGAGGAGGCGTGGCGCACGTTCAAGGAGGTCGCCCGCCTCGACCCCGATTGCGCGATGGCGTACTGGGGCATCGCGTACACGCTCGGCGGGAACTACAACGTACCCGGCTCGCCCGAGCGCCTCGAGACCGCGGCCCGCGCGATCCAGATCGCCAAGAGCCTGCGCCCGCGCACGACGCCCAAGGAGCAGGCGCTCATCGGCGCGATGCTCACGCGCTATGCGACGCCCGTGCCCGAGGACGCCGAGGCGCGCAAGGCCCTCGATCGCGCGTACGCCGACGCGATGCGCGAGGTCGCGGCGAAGTATCCCGAGGACGACGACGTCATGGTGATGTACGCCGAGAGCATGATGAATTTGCGCCCGTGGGCGCTGTGGTCGCACGAGGGCGAGCCGGAGGAGGGCACGCCCGAGATCCTCGCGACACTCGATCGCGTCATCAAGCGCAACCCGCGTCATACCGGCGCGAATCATCTGGCGATCCACGCGTGGGAGGCGTCGCCGACGCCCGAGCGCGCGCTCGCGAGCGCGGATCGCCTCGGGAGCCTCGCGCCCCGGGCGGGGCATCTGGTGCATATGCCCTCGCACATCTACATCCGCACGGGCATGTTCGAGCGCGGCGCCGACAGCAATCGTGCCGCGATCGCCGCGGACGATGCGTACCTGAGCGAGATCGGCGGTGGGTACATCTACGGCGGGCTGTACGCGCCGCACAACTGGCACTTCCTCGTGACGTGCTGCTCGTTCATCGGGCTGCCGGACGAGGCGATCGAGACCGCCGAGGAGATGCGCCGGCGTGCGAACGTCGAGGCGCTGCGCGAGGCGCCCGGCGCGGACTTCGTGATCAACCAGACGTGGCTCACGCGGGCACGGTTCGGCATGTGGAGCGACGTGCTGGAGGACGCCGCGCCGCCCGAGGGATTTATGTGGGCGAAGGCGAGCTGGCACTTCGCGCGTGGGCGCGCGATGGTGGGCCAGGGCGATCTTGAGGCCGCGAAGCGCGAGCTGGCGATGCTTGAGCATCCGGACTGGATGCCCGAGGACGCGCCGGGGCCCTACGGCACGAACACCGCGCGGGGGCTGGTCGCGATCGCCGCGGACGTGCTCGGTGCGCGGATCGCGCAGGGCGAGGGGCGTGCGGACGAGGCGGTCGAGATGCTCGAGCGCGCGGTCGTGAACGAGGCGGCGCTGACCTACGGCGAGCCGCCCGACTGGCACGCGCCGAGCAACGAGACGCTGGGCGCGCTGCACATGGAGATGGCGTACGCGGCGCACGAGGATGGTGATGACGCTACGGCACGCACGCACGCGCAGAAGGCCGAGGCGGCGTTCCGAGCCGACATGAAGATGCATCCCAACAACGGCTGGGCGCTGCATGGGCTGGCGTCGGCGCTCGAGCTCCGCGCCACGCTGGGCGCGGGCGACGACGTGCGGCAGGAGGCGAAGCGCGTGCGTTCCACGTTCCGCGAGGTGTGGAAGGGCGCTCAGCCGCCGGAGTGGCAGTGGTATTGAGAGTGAAGAGGCACTAGGCACTCGGCATCAGGCATCGGATAGAGACACCGCGGGCCGGGAGTGATCCCGGCCTGCTTCATTCCGTCAATTGTCGTGGCGCTGTACGGCGTGTCGCCCCGGCCGAGTCACTTCTTGTAGTACTCAAGATTCAGTTGCACGTAGTTCTTCCACTCCCCCGGCAGGTCCTCCTCCGGGAAGATCGCCTTGACGGGGCACTCGTCGACGCACAGGCCGCAGTCGATGCACGTGTCGGGGTCGATGAAGAGCTGGGTCGCGGTGTCGAAGTCGGCGTCGTCCTTGGTCGGGTGGATGCAGTCGACGGGGCAGACCTCGACGCACGAGGTGTCCTTCGTCCCGATGCAGGGCTGGGCGATGATGTGCGGCATGGCGAACCTCTGGCGATGACGCGCACGCGGCGCGGTGGCATTCCGATCGGCCCCGCGATGGCCGGACCGGGGCGTCCGGAAGGGGTTCGGCATGATACGCGCGGTCGCGCCGAGCCCACCGACCGCGAGGCTGCCTCCACGTCGGGGGTTGTGCCGCCCGCCGCGGGGAGGGGATGGTACGCGGACACCGAGCGCCACGACGCGAGCCGGGCGGGGCGGTTATTCGTTCTCGTGCGCCACGAGGTGGCGGGCGAGTTCGAGCAAGCGATCGACGTTGAGTGGCGTGGGATGGTCACGCCGGGTTTGCTGGCGGACGACCACGATTTCCTCCTGGGGCAGAACGATGATGAACTGGCCGAGATAACCGTCGGCGTAGAAGGCGAAGGCCGGGCGTTCGGTGGCCCGCACCATGCAGGAGCCCACGGCCTGATCCGCATCGAGCACCGGATCGGCGCGGGATCCCAGCGCTTTGGCGACCGCTTCGCGCACTTCCTGACGCGAGCCCTGGGTGCCGACGAGTGCGCGCAACGCGTCGGCATCGACTTGGGTGATCGCGCCGGATTGCTCAAGTGTGTCCACGCCGGCTGGGTCAATGCGGTATTGCGTCGGGCCCTCCGCCGCGCGCCACCAGAGCATGCCGCAGCGAGCGAGCATCGGCTGCCCGGGCCGCAGCATCTGCTCGACGAACGCACTCGAGACAATCGGTTTGCCGTTCCAAGCCCCGCCGCGTCGGACGAGCTCGCCGATCCGTGCGGCATCGATCGCGTGGAGCTTCAGCCCGGCCATGCCGTGCGGATTTTCGGCGGGGTCTCGGTACCACGACCAGTCGGAGATGCCGAGAGGGACGAAGATGCGTCGCGCGATGAACACATCGCCGGGCTCGCCGGCAGCCGCGCCGACGACGCCCATGAGCAGGTTGCACGCGTTATTGTTGTACACAAATGTCTGGCCGAGCAGCGGTCCGGGCTTTGAGCCGATCGCGAATGCGAGGGTGTCCTCGACCTGGTAGATCTCGTTCGGCGGGATCGGATCGAGGTCGGACGTGTGCGTCAGCAGATGGCGGATGGTGATCGCATCGCGTCCGTTGCCGGTGAAATCGGGCAGATACTTCACCACCGGGTCATCGATCGAGCGGATTTTTCCCTCGTCGAGCAGCACGCCGACGCCCAGCGCCACGACCGACTTCGTCGCGCTCATCAGCTCGATCGGTTCGGGCATCGCGTCGAACCACGCGTGCGCAAGCTCGCCTCGGCGCAGCACCACGAGGGCGCAGCCACCGGTCGATTCCACCTCTCGCTCCAGCGCATCGGCGGCAACATGATCGATCCGCTCCGACGCGACGACATCGATCCTGGGTGCGACCGGCACAGGCAGGCCCCAGGCCGGATCGGGGGCGTGATAGGCGCCGCGCTGGGCGGCTGCGTCGCTCGCGGCGCGGGCGAGCAAGAGCGCTGCGAGAATGCAAGGCAGGCACTTGTGCAAGGTTTGTGCTCCTCAAGGCGTGGCGTGCGGGCGCAGTCACGGGCGGTGCGGGCAGAGACTACCGGCGACGATTGGGCCCTGATGCGGGCATGATGAATCGCTTCAAGCCCCGCTCACTTCGTCGGCAGGAGTTCGCGGAGGTGCTCGATGACCAGCGTCGCGCCGGCCTCGACGAGCGACGCGGCGGGCGTCAGGCCCGCGAGGGCGACGACGGGCATCCCCGCGCGACGGGCCGCGACCACGCCGCTGGTCGAGTCCTCGATCACGATGCAGGACGCGGGGGCCGAAGCCATGTCGCGTGCGGCGTGGAGGAAGAGGGCGGGGTCGGGCTTCCAGAGGCCGACCTCGTACGCGCTGTAGAGGCGAGGTTCGCCCGCGTGATGGAAGCGTCCGATGAGCCCGGCGGAGGTGAGCGAGGCGTGCATCTTGTTCATCGGACCGTTCGAGGCGACGCATCGCCGGGGGCGTGCGGCGCTCGCGTGCGAGCGGTCGAGCGCGTCGAGGAGTTCGATCGCGCCCTCGATCGGCGCGATCGCCTCGCGGGCGAAGGCCTCGAACATGCGGGCGCGGTAGGTGGGCAGCAGGTCGGGCAGCGGGCGCCCCACACGCCGCTCGACCTCGAGCACGATCTCGTTGAGGTCGTGGCCCTTGAACATGCGGATGGAGTCGGACGTTGAGATCGCCCAGCCCGCCTCGCTGACGCACGCGGCGAGGAGGCGATTCGTCAGCGGCTCGGTGTCGACGAGCACGCCGTCGCAGTCGAAGATGACGAGTTCGGCGTCGAAGACCGCGTCGGCCGCGTTCACGCCCCCGCCCCCGGAAGAGTGGGCGGCGTCCCCGGGGCGGGCTCCTTCGGGTCGGCGCGCATGAAGAGCGCCTCGCCCTTGCGGATCGCCTGCCCGACCTTCATCCCGTGCGGGCCCGACCACTGGGCGAGTTCGGCGAGCGGCGCGACGAACGCCGAGTTGTGGTCGTTCGGATCGGAGAGGTGCGTGCAGCCCCACTCGCGCCAGAGCTGGGCCATCTTCGCGGGCATCGCGGGGGAGAGCAGCAGCGACGCGATGCGGAGCGACTCGGCGCACGCGTACAGGATCGTCGCGAGCGCCTTGTCGGCGTGCTCGAGCTCGCCCATCTTCTTGGCGAGCGTGAACGGGGCCGAGTAGGTGATGAACTCGTCCACCTCGCGCACGATCACCAGGCCCGCGCGCACGATGTCGTCCGGGCGGCAGCCCTTCGCGCTTCGAGCCGCAGCCTCGACCCCCCGTGCGCAGAACGCCGCGAGGTCGAACGTGCGCGTCTCGTCGGGCGCGGGGTTGCCGGCCAGCACGCGGGCCTTGCGGGCGAGCTGCAGGGACCTGCCGTCCTCGAAGCCGAACCTGCCGTCGCAGAGGCGGGTGAGCGTGCCGTCAAAGTACTTCTCGACCATGTTCGCCACGCGGCTGGCGCAGTTGCCGATGCCGTTGGCGAGCTCGGCGTTGTACACCTCGACGAATCGCGCGTGCGCGAAGTCGGCGTCGGTCGCGCCCAGCGGGCCCTGCGTCGCGAGGTACCAGCGCACCGCGTCGAGGCTGAACTTCTGCGCGTACGCGCGCAACTGCTCGATCTCGATGAAGTTGCCCAGGCTCTTGGACATCTTCTTGCCCTCGGCGATCCAGTAGGCGTGCGCGTAGACGGTGCGGGGAGGCGTCTCGCCCAGCGCGCGGAGCATCGCGGGCCAGATCACCGCGTGGAACCACACGATGTCCTTCGCCATCAGGTGTGTGACGATCGACGAGCCCTCGCCCGGGCGGGGCCAGAAGCGACGGCGCTCGGGCGTGTCGACGACCGTCAGGTAGTTGCACAGCGCCTCGATCCACACGTACACCCGGTGCTCGGGGTCGTTGGGCATGCGGATGCCCCAGTCCGCGTCGCCCGCCTTGATGCGGCGCGACACCGGCACCGGGTTCAGCCCGCCCTTGATGCGCGAGACGATCTCGTTCCGGCGCGCCTCGGGCAGGATCGCCATGCCACCCGGTTCTCCTTGGGAGGAGGCCTCATTCCGCGTGCCGCGCTCGATGAGTTCGAGCAGCCAGTCCTGGTGCTTGTCGAGGCGGAAGAAGTAGTTCTGCTCGGTCCGCTTCTCGAGCGGGCGTCCGGTGACTGGGCTCTTGAAGTCGTGCTCCTTCGCGGTCGACTCGGTGACGTACTCCTCCTGCGAGGCGTCCCACCACCCGGTGTAGTCGCCCAGCTCGATGTCGCCCTGGTCGACGAGCCGCTGGATGTACGCGCTGGCGCGGGTCTTGTGCCGGTCCTCGGTCGTGCGCACGAAGTCGTCGTTCGAGAAGCCCATGAACGCGAACGCCTCGCGGAAGCGGGCGGCGTTGTGGTCCGCCCACTGCTGCGGGGTCATGGCGTGCTCGAGCGCGCTCGTGACGACCTTCTCGGCGTGCTCGTCCGTCCCCGTCAGGAAGAACACGGGGCGATCGGGCCCGCCGATCAGGCGCTGCGCCCGGGCGACGAGGTCCGCGATGAGCGTGGTATAGCAGTGCCCGATGTGCGGGCGGTCATTGACGTAATAGATGGGCGTCGTGACGTAGTACGAGGCCGGGGAGGGGTCGAGCGACATTCACGAGTGTAGACGATGGCGCGGGGCTCCCCGCGGTAGGGAGCCCGCGCGCCGGGTGTCTTGTCAGCGCCGGCGACGCCGACCGACCAGCAGGCCCAGGACGCCGAGCGTCGCGGGCGCGGGGACGATCCGGACCTCGGCGTCGTCGAAGAACGCGGTGCCGTCCGACGCGTCGAACGCGCCGCCCGACAGGTCGAATCCGACGAGCGCCGAGACGGCGTTCGCGGGCGCGGTGGCGCTCACCGCGAAGGGCGACCAGTCGGAGGTCAGCAGCCCGCCGATGCCCGTGCTCGCCACACCGACGACGCCGTTGCCCGCGTCGAAGAAGAAGACGTACACGCTGGCGACGACGCCCGGCCCGAGCGGGTTGTTCACGCGGGCGAAGATCGAGAACGTGATGTCCTGGTTCTCGGCGATGCCGATCCCGCCCTGCTCGCAGAACGCGCGGGTGCCGATGCCGTCCGCCCCGTCCGCGGCGAGCTGCATGCCCCAGGTGCCGGAGTGGGCGACGTTCGAACGGGCGGCGAAGGCGCCGGGGCCGCCGAAGGCGATCTCGGTCCAGTCGTTGGCATTGCCCCCGATGCCGCTCTCGAAGCCGGGGTTGCTCTGGGCGAGAGCGACGCCCGAGAGCGCCGAAACAGTTGCGAATGCAGCGATTCTGGAACCGACCATTGGCTCTTTCTCCTCTAAAAGAACGGAACTGTTCCGGGAGCCTACACGAACCCGCCGCCCCCATACAAGGGGAAAGTTCGTCATGGGGCTACCCCCCATCACCAGCCCCCACGGGGCCCGGACGGCGTTTCTCGTGCGGGGGCGGACTAGCGGGCGGGCCGCGGTGGAGCACCCTCGGTACGCTTGTCCCGGGCCGGACGGAACCGCCCGAGGACCGGGAGATCGCGTGGACCGCCAGGCCTTCGAACAGCTTGCACTGGGTGAGATGGACGCGGTCTTCCGCGTCGCGCTCCGCCTGACGCGCAACCGCGAGCGGGCCGAGGACCTCGTGCAGGACGTCTACGCCAAGGCCCTGCGTCCGAGCGCGGTCGAGGGCTTCCGCCTGCCCCCGGCGGGCAGCGAGCGGGGCGGCATGCGGGCGTGGCTGCTCGCGATCACGCACAACACGTACTACAGCAAGGGTCAGCGTGAGGCCCGCGGCCCGCGGGCGGTGGGGGAGTTCTTCGACGAATCCTCGACCGAGCGGGCCCCGGATGCCCCGGCCCCCGCGTGGGACCGCAAGACGCTCGACTGGGAGCATGTTGACGGGCGGCTGAAGGCCGCGATCGAGAACCTGCGGGAGGACTACCGCGAGGTGCTTCTGATGTGGGGCGTGGACGGGCTGAAGTACCGCGAGATCGCCGAGGTGCTGGGCGTGCCCATCGGAACGGTCATGAGCCGCCTGCACCGGGCCCGCCAGAGCGTCGCGGAGGCGCTCCTCGCGGACGGTCAGGCGGCGGCGGACCTGGGGCTCTCGGACCAGGCCCAGAAGCGGTCCGCGGGGACTTCCGGGGGTGCTTCCGAGGAGGGCGGATAAGCGTGCGGCGGGACGTCTCGGGCGATCTCGGCGTCAGGATCGGAATTGACGGCACGAGCGGCACCTCCACGGGAAGATTCGGGCCGCGAAGAGGGTTCATCTCGGCGTGAAGGACGAGCGTTTCCAGGATGGCCCCGGGCAGGACGGCGTGATCGACACGCGCGGGCTGCCCATCGCGGCGCTGCTTCGCCTGCACGCCGACGGCGAGGCGATGGACCCCGAGGGGGTTTCGCGGCTCGAGGCACACCTCGCGGCGCACCCCGAGGATCGGGCCCGGATCGCCTTTGACCGCGAGCTGCGCGGCGCGGTGGGACGCCTGGATTCGGGCGTCGTCGCGTCGACCGAACTCCGGGCGCGGATCGAGCGGCTCGCGGCATCGGCGCGTTCGAGCGATGCGTCGCCGGGGCTCCGCCTCGCGGGCGAACCAGTGTTGGAGCAGGCTTCTGGTCACGCCTCGGGACGCGGCACGCCCCGCTTCATGACGTGGGGCATGGGCCTCGCGGCGACGCTGCTCCTGGGCTTCGGGCTGCTCTCCGTCATGCGATCGATGCTCCAGCCCGGGGCCGCTCCGGGGAATGGTCCGGTGATCGCGGCGGCGGGTGTGCTCGCCGAGACGCGCTTTACGAACAACCTCGCTTCGTTCGTCGTGCACGAGCACGAGCGGTGCAGCCACATGGAGGACGCGGCGGTGAACGCGAAGTTCACCGCGGTCGACCTCGGGCACGCCGACGAGGCGCTCCGCCAGGTCTTCGGGCGCACGCCCCACGTTCCGGATCTTGAGGCCGCGGGCCTTGAGTTCGAGGGCGCCGGGCGCTGCGGCGTGCCGGGCGGTGGTGCGAGCATGCACATGCGGTTCCTGATCAAGGATCCGTCGTTCGCGGCCGGTGGGGAAGACGATCAGGCGTGCTGCGCGTGCGGCGGGATGGTCTCGCTCTTCGTGCAGGAGGACATGGGGCAGCTCGGCCCCGACACCGGCTTCGCGCCGGGGCGGACGTACAAGCTGCACTGCGAGGGCGACCATGCCTGCTGCGGGTGCCGGACGCTGGTGTGGTCGGCGGAGGGGTTCGTGTACTACCTCGTGGCCGACGCGGGCTGGCTGTGCGATCGCATGAGGTCGTGCATGGGAGCGCCCGAGCTGGCCCACTAAGAGGTCACGCCCCGGGCCTCGGCACGGCGTCTCCAACCTTTCGACGGGGTTCAGTTCGCGACCTCGACCCGGTACACTGGCGTGCCCGGTCGAGCGCGGTCGTTGTCGCGCGGGCGGGTTCTGGAGGCCGCTCTCGATGGCGATCGACCTGACCTACCTCGGGCACTCGGGCTTCATCCTCTCCGACGGCGTGTACGCGCTCGCGATCGACCCGTTCCTCTCGGGCAATCCGGGCGCGACGCTGACGCCCGCGCAGATCAAGGTCAAGCACATCGCGCTCACGCATGGGCACGAGGACCACTTCGGGGACACGCTCGAGATCGCGAAGGCGAACGGCGCGACGGTGTACGCCGTGTGGGAGATCACGAGCTACCTGGGCCAGCACGGGCACGAGAAGGTGCAGCCCGCCAACCCGGGCGGCACCATCGCGGCGGAGTTCGGGAGCGTCTCGTTCGTGCAGGCGTTCCACTCGTCGTCGTACAAGGGGCAGTACATGGGCAACCCGTGCGGCGTGATCGTGCGCATGGGCGGGCATTGCGTGTACCACATGGGCGATACCGCGCTCTTCAGCGACATCAAGCTCATCGGCGAGCTGTACAAGCCCGACGTCGCGCTCGTCCCCATCGGGGATCGGTTCACGATGGGCCCGGAGCATGGCGCGCTGGCTGCGGAGATGTGCGGAGCCAGGGTCGCCGTGCCCATCCATTACAACACGTGGCCCCCCATCGCGCAGGACCCGGCGAAGTTCCGCCCGCGCGGGGTCGAGGTGCGTGTGATGAAGCCCGGGGATTCGTGGCGCCTCTCGTAAGGAGCGCGGCACGCTGGTCGGTGGTGGGGAGGTCGGCGTCCGGGGGACGGGGCCTCGTGTGGGAGGTTGACGCGTGACTCGATTGCCCGCGCCCGTGGTTGGTTCGCTGCGCACGGCGTTCGCCGGGCGATGCGTGTGCGTGACGGGCGGCGCGGGGTTCATCGGCGGGCACGTGTGCGATGCGCTGCTGTCGGTGGGCGCGCGGATCTCGGTGATCGACGATCTGTCGAGCTCGGACGCGGGGCATGTCTCGGAGCTGGTCGATCTCGAGCCCGAGCGGGTGCGGTTCGTGCACGGCTCGATCCTCGACGATTCCGCGCTCGATGAGGCAATGAGTTCGGTGAAGGTGGTGCTGCACCTCGCGGCGATGGGCAGCGTGCCGCGCTCGATCGAGCAGCCCGAGCGATACTTCGCGGTCAATGCGACCGGAACACTCCGCGTGCTCGAGGCGGCGCGACGCCACGGGGCGGAACGCGTGGTGCTCGCGAGCAGCTCGAGCGTGTACGGCGATGCGCCCATGCTGCCCAAGCGTGAGGGCGTGGCCCACTCGTGCCTGTCTCCCTACGCGGCGAGCAAGCTCGCGGGCGAGGGGCTCGTCTCGGCGTACGCGCGATCGCTCGGCGTCGATGGCGTGAGCCTGCGCTACTTCAACGTGTTCGGCCCGAGGCAGCGTGCTGATAGTGATTACGCCGCGGTCATCGCGGCCTTCGCGCAGCGGCTGCTATCGGGCAGGAGCCCGATCATCTTCGGCGATGGTTCGGCGACCCGCGACTTCACGTACGTGGGCAACGCGGTGCTCGCGACGCTGCTCGCCGGCTCGCGCGAGGAGGCGCTCGAGGGGCGTGTGATCAACGTCGGCACGGGGCGTCAGACGAGCATCCGCGACCTCGCGGCGCTCATGGCGGTGCGCTGCAAGAAGGGCGAACTCAGCGCCGAGCATCGCCCCGAGCGTGCGGGCGACGTGAAGCACTCGCTCGCGGACATCACGCTCGCGCGCCAGGTGCTGGGGTATGAGCCGTTCGAGTCGCTCGAGACCGGGCTCGACCAGACGCTCGCGTGGTATCGCGCTTCGGGGCTCGGCGCCGCGGCGGCGTCGCCCGAACCGGGCGAGCGGGGGGCCGCGGGTTGAGGACGCTGCCCCGGACCGATGCCGGCGTGCGCGGCGGGCTCGCGGGCCCGGTGGTGGCGTTGTGGGCCGGGTTGCGCCTCGGCTGGGCGATTGGGTTCCGCGTGCGGGGGAGGTACGCGGCGTGGCGCTGGGAGACCGCGTTCGGGCGGGGCACGCCGAAGGGCTGGGAACTCGTACGCTCGCTGTACGACTACCTGCTGTGGTCGGCTCGCATGCGACGGGCGAAATAGCCCCCTGTTTCGGTGTGTTCGCATCGAAGCGCTAAGAACGGATGTGCGTGTGCTCGCCGCGGGATGCCGATGCGGACCGAGCCGATAGAGTTGGGTCCGTGGAGGCCCGACTTGCCGGGCTGGGGACCTTCGCAGAATCTGGAGCGCAGCATGGGCGAGTCGAGCGGTTCGAGCGGTGGGGCGTTTACGCGGGCCTTCCTTCCCGGCCTCGTGCTGGGCCTGGTGGTCGGGCTGTTCGTCGGCGCGCTGGTGCCCGAGTTCCTCAAGAGTGGTCCCACGATCGAGCCCGCGCCGGGCGGGAGCCATTCGCACGGGTCGACGGCGCACGACGATCGCACTGCCCCGGGTGAGGTCGAGCAGGCCGTGGACGATGCGGAGCAGGCCGTCGAGAAGGCGGGCGAAGAGGTGAAGGACGCCGCCGAGGAGGCCGCGGACGACGTCGAGGACGCGGCCCACGACGCGGAGAAGGCGATGGAAGGCCAGCCCAAGTAAGGGCGGATCTCTCGCCCCTCGCGCGCGGTACAGTGCGTGCGTGGACGCGCACGATGACGGACAACTGAAACGCCTCGTGGTGCAGTCGGCCGAGACGGACCGCCTGCTGGGCGGTTGGACCGCGCGCGGGCCGCAGGGATGGTCCGGCGGCTGGGGCGTGCGGCTTGGCGCCGGAGCATCGCAGCCCGCTTCGGGCTTGGGCGAGGTGAACGGCATCGAAGGCTCGGCGATGCGTCCTGTCGCGCAATCGCCCGGCGAGCCTCCTGAAAGGCCAATCGACAAGCCCGGCTCGATCGTCGAGACGAAACCGCCCGCGCGCCCCGCGTCGGACGCACGATCAATGTTTGACGACGGCTCGGCGGATGGCAGACCGGCGGATCATGGCTCGGTCGACGGCAATTCGATGGACGACCCCCCGATGCTGTCGCCCGAGTTCCCATCGCCCCGCGGGCCCGCGACGGCGCGCTCGCGCGAGGAATCGCAGAAGCGCCTCGACGAGCTGCGGGCGCGCTACGAGCACGATGCGCCGCACCAGCACTTCGTCACGCACTTCAACAACATCGTCTTTGGCGAGGGCGACCCGTGCGCCCGCCTGCTCTTCTGCGGCGAGGCGCCGGGCGAGGAGGAGGACAAGACCGGGCGTCCGTTCGTCGGGCGCGCGGGGCAGTTGCTCGAGAAGATGATCACGGCGATGGGCCTGTCGCGCGAAGAGGTCTACATCTGCAACGTGCTCAAGACGCGCCCGCCGAACAACGCGACGCCGACGCTGGAAGAATCCGCGCTCTGCGCGCCGTACCTGTTCGAGCAGATCGATATCGTTGCGCCCGAGGCGATCGTGACGCTGGGACTGCCCGCGACGAAGACGGTGCTGGGCGTGAGCGACTCAATGGGTCGTCTGCGTGCGCACTGGCACACGTTCAAGACGCCGAGCGGGCGATCGATCCCCGTGATGCCGACGTACCACCCCGCGTACCTGCTGAGGTCATACACACCTGAGAACCGGCAGAAGGTGTGGTCGGACCTGCAGCTCGTGATGAAGAGGCTGGGCTTGCGGGGGGCGTAGGGATGAAGTCCCGGTGGCTGGAGAAGCACGGACCGCTGACCACGTTCGAGAGGTCGTGGCGGCTGGGCGTGTGCGTTGCGTATCTCGCGGTCACGGCGCTCGTCTTGGCAGCATTGTTGAAGTCGGCCGATTCGATCGTCCTGCGGATGAGCGTCGCTGTGCACGACCTCGGCGGCTCGTATGCCGTCTTGGGGAACGGGAACGAGCCGACGGTGCTCGCGGATGGTTCGTTCGCGCGGCGATTGTTCATCCGTTCGTGGGATGAGAATTTCTCCATCGGTTTCTATTCGAACTGGTGGGATCGAATCAACCTCTGGCCTTTGTGGGACGTCACACTCGTTGAGTTGCGCAGCACCCATGCTGTGATGTATCCGGATACATCCGCGACGGCGACCGTGTGGAACTCGGACGCGCCTTCACGCTGGCCGCACCTCCGGATGGAACGCGAATCCGCGGCTCAGTTCTATAAGCTCATTGGGCATCGCGACATCGCGAGAGCAATCCGGGCGGGCACGCAGTCCCGCCTCGTTGTGCATCCGCTGCCGTCGTTCGTCCTGCTCCTGGTTCTCGGCTTGATCCTGTACCGCTACGCATGGCTTGCGTACTGGCGGCTGATCGCCAGCAGCGAGTCGAAGGCCGCGCGGGCGCTGCGGGAAGAAGCCGTGGCGGGTGAACCGACCACGATCAACGCAGAATCCGATCGCCCAGCATGATGGTTCAGCGTTCCGCCTTCGCCTCGCCCTTGTCCTTCGCGCGGCGTTGCACGGGCTCGCTCGTCACCGTTCCCGAGATCGTGCGCATGATGCCCAGCGGGTTCGCGTCGCGCAGCTCGGGAGGGAGCAGCGTCTCCGGCGCGTTCTGGTAGCACACCGGGCGGCACCAGCGCGACACCGCGAGCGGGCCCACGCCCGAGCCCGCGGGCGAGACCGTCCCCGCCGGATAGGGCCCGCCGTGCACCATCGAGCCACAGACCTCGACGCCCGTCGGCGGCGCGTTGAACACGAGGCGACCCACGCGAGCCTCAAGGATGCCCGCGAGCTGTGCCGCGAGCGGCGCGTCGTGGCCCGCGGCGAAGATGCTCGCGGCGAGCGAGCCCTGCATCATCGACGCGGCGGTGAGCAATTCGCTCTCGTGCCCGCACACGACGATCGTCGCGACCGGTCCGAACACCTCGCGCACCAGCGCCGGCGCGGCGCGGAACGAGTCGAACGTGCAGCGGAGCAATGTGGGCGAGCAGCGCACCGGAACGCCCTGCGCGTGCGTGTCGCCCGTGTCGGCGTGCGCGCCCTGCGGCGAGCCGCCCCGCACGCTCAGGCCCTCGATCGTGCGCAGCTCTTCCAGCCGCTCCGCGAGGTGCATGCGGTGCCCATGCGAGAGCATGGTCTGGCTGACCGACTCGTTCATGCGCGTCGCGAGCTCGCGGGTGAAGTCCTCCGCGGCGTCAGAACGCACGACGAAGATCAGGCCCGGGCGCGTGCACTGCTGGCCCGCGAACGCCGTGATCGCGCCGTGCATGCGTTCGGCGATCGATCCCGAGCGGAGCTCGAGCGAGGTGGGCAGCAGGAAGACGGGGTTGGTCGTGCCGGTAGAGGCGAGCACGGGGATCGGGTCGGGGCGTGCGCCCGCGATCGCCTCGATGACGCCGCACGCGCCGACCGAGCCCGCGAAGCCCACCGCGCGCACGCACGGATGCCCGAGCAGCCGACGCACCAGAGCGTCGTGGCGTCCGCCGCCCGCGTGCAGGAACGAGAACGCGCCCTGCGGCAGGCCCGCGCGACGCACGCACGCGGAGATCGCCTGCGCGACCAGCTCGTGCGTGCCGGGCGTGAGCGGATGGCCCTTGTAGACGACGCTGCATCCCGCGGCGAGGGCGCTCGCGACGTCGCTGCCCGCGGGCCCGCTCGCGAGCGGGAGGGCGCACGTGCCGAGCATCGCGGCGGGGCCCATCGCGCGGTACATGCGGCGCACGTCGGGGCGCGGCGTGGGGCGGCGGGTCGCGTCGCCCGGATCGATCGAGGCGTCGCACCACGCGCCCGAACGCACGGTCTGTGCGCACAAACGCAGATTCGCAACGGCCCGCTCACGCTCCGCGACGAGGCGCGAGGGAGACAGGCCCGTCTCACGCTGCGCGATCGCGAGCAGCGGATCACCCAGCGAGACGAGCGCGTCGGCGATCATGTCGAGCAGGCGGGCGCGATCATTCGCCTCGCCCTGCTTGAGCGCATGGAACGCCTCCCACGCGAGGCGACACGCCAGGTCGATGTGCTCGTCCTGTGCGCACACGTACGCCATCGGCAGCGTGCGCCCGGTGGATGGGTCCTGCGCGTGGAAGCGGTGCGCCGGATCGTCGGAGGCGAAGGCCTCGCCGCCGATGATCGACGCGCCCAGGGGCGCGGGGCCCTCGGGATCGCGCGTCGTGGTCGCGGGCGTGTTGCGCGAGGCGCGTGCGGACATAGCGGCTCCCGGCGCGTAGGTGGCGCGGCTTCGCCCCGGATATCGGCCCGGATCGGGGGCGGGGTGAGCGGGAGGGAGATATCCGGACGCGGGGCGGTGGGGCCTGACGGTCGCATGGTTTGGGCGTGCCGTTCGGGACGCGGGCGGGTACGCTCTCCGCCATGCTGGCCCGGGTGCGTTCCTATCTGCTGCAGGGGATCGACGCGGTCGCGTGCGAGGTCGAGGTCGACCTCGACGACGCCAATCTCGATCGGCGGGCGATCGTCGTCGGGCTGCCCGACGCGGCGGTCAAGGAATCGCTCGAGCGTGTCCGTGCGGCGATGGCGAACTCGGGCTATCCGCCCGCGGAGGGGCGGTTGCTCGTCAACCTCGCGCCCGCCGACCTGCGGAAGGAAGGCCCGGTCTACGACCTGCCCATCGCGGTGGGCATGCTGGTGGCGCAGCGGGTGATCGTGCCGCCCGCGCGCGATCCCGACGCGTTCGGCGCGGGCGGGCTCGATCATCGCGAGATCGTGTTCGCGGGCGAGCTCGCGCTCGACGGGCGCGTGCGCCCGGTGCGGGGCGTGCTCGCGCTCGCGGCGATGGCGCGGGCGCAGGGTGTGCCGCGCGTGATGGTGCCCGCGGAGAACGCGCAGGAGGCGTCGGTCGTCGAGGGTGTGGACGTCATCGGCGTGCGCACGCTCGCGGAGGTCGTGGGCCTCCTGTCGGGCGAGATGGAAGCGGCGCCGCACCCGCCGGCGGACGTCGCGGCGATGCTGTCGCAGGCTCGTGCGCCGGTCGACTTCGCGGAGGTGCGCGGGCAGGAGGGCGTGAAGCGCGCGATCACGATCGCGGCCGCGGGCGCGCACAACCTGCTCATGCTCGGCCCCGCGGGCACGGGCAAGACGATGATGGCCAAGGCGCTGCCCGGCGTGCTGCCCTCGCTGACGCCCGCGGAGGCGATCGAGATCACGCGGATCTATTCCGCCGCGGGCGCGCTCCCGCCCGGCACCGGGCTGGTCACGACGCGCCCCGTGCGCACGCCGCATCACACCGCGAGCAGCGCGGCGATCGTGGGCGGGGGGATCGTGCCGCGCCCGGGCGAGATCTCGCTGGCGCACCGGGGCGTGCTGTTCCTCGATGAGCTCGCGGAGTTTCCGCGGATGGTGCTCGAGACGCTCCGCCAGCCGCTGGAGGACCATGTTGTGACGATCGCGCGCTCGCACGCGGCGGTGAAGTTTCCCGCGTCGTTCATGCTGGTCGCCGCGATGAACCCCACGCCCAAGGGAGACGTCGCGCCGGGCGAGGTGGGGCGGCGGGAGATGGAGCGGTATCTCTCTCGCCTGTCCGGCCCGCTGCTGGACCGCATCGACATCCATGTTGAAGCGCCCGCGGTACCCTGGGCGCAGTTGCAGCGCGCGCCGACGGGGACGAGCTCGGCGCAGATCCGCGACGCGGCGTCGCGCGCGCACGAGCGTCAGGTGTCACGCCAGGGCGAGGGCGTGCCGAACGCGCGACTGAGCGGGAAGCAGCTCGACGCGCTCGCCCCCTTCGAGGGGAGCGCACGGGAGATGCTGGGGCACGCGATGACGGAGCTCGGGCTGAGCGCGCGGGCATACGACAAGATCCGGCGCGTGTCGCGGACGATCGCGGACCTCGCCGGGAAGGACCTCATCGGCGTCGATCACGTCGCGGAGGCGATCGGGTATCGCCTGCTGGATCGGAAGGTCTAGCTCGAACGCAACTCCATCGCACGTGTGGCGAGTACGGCGGCTCGGCACAAATCGGAGACCAAATTGACGCCCATCACAAAGAAAACGCCCGCGGAGGCCGCGGGCATGGAAACCTCTAAGAAACAGGTAGCGAATGAATCAGGGACAGGCCGCGCTGTAGAGGCCAAGATATGCCAAGGTGTCAGTCGAGTTGAAGAAGGTGTCATTGTTCAGATCGGCCCGGGGATCCATCATGGAATACAGATTCAGAAAGTAGAGCCAATCTGAAGAATTTACGCTCCCATCGGTAAGCCAATCTGCTGGCTGGATGGCCAAGTACACCGCGAGCTTGTCGTCGTTGTCGAGGTCGCCATCGAGATCGACGTCCAGTGCAACAAAATAGTCTGCATCATTCGGATCAGCTGCCGATGGGAAGCCGCCGGTGTAGCCAAGAATTTCATCGAGATCATCGCAGTCAGCGTCGCCATCACCATCGATGTCGCCGAGAACGCCCGCATCGAAGCCCGCGTCGATGATCGACTGAAAGACGTCTACATCGTCGGAGTCGATGACGCCGTTCTGGGTGAAGTCGTATGCGACCAGCAGGTCCGGATCCGTGCTGGTGATCTCGACATACAAATCATCAACATCGACCTGATTCACTCGGCCGTCCATATTGAGATCAAATTCAAGATCGCTTCCTTCAATATAGCGGGCTTCGTATTCATTACCGCTTCCGGTCGGCGAGAGCGTTCCGGTCAGTGAGCCATCCATCTGCTCCGTGAGGCCATCAGCAATCTGCCCCCCGCTGGGGAATGTCACATTCATCACCGATGTGGGTGGGCCGGATCCTCTGCGAAGGGACAACATCGCAAAGCTCCTTTGGATCGGAGTGGTGTTGCTCCCGCTAGGCGGGTCAAAGCCCACCGCAACCGACGCGGGCGGGGGGGAAGATCCGTCGCTGAGCGAGAACACTGCCCATAGGGACGTTCCGCTGATGTGACCCTGACGGGCGTAAACGCAATCATTGTCCGAACAGGCGACCACGTAGTTTATCCATGAAGAGTCAAAGTTGATCCTGGTAGCAGTTGTCGAAATCTCAGCGTCGTGCGTCGCCGAGCCGCCGCAAGCGTAGAAATTGTGAACCCTTGCCGTCAGCGCATTGTCATCGATATCAATGGAGGAACCGAAGTACTTCTTGCCGCAGCGATCGCTGAATAGAAATACGTATGCGAGCGAAAAATCTGGCGTGACCACGAAACCAGCGGGAATCGTTAAGAATCCGTTCACGAATCGCACCTCGTCTTCGGCGCTGCCGTCTCCGGACATACATTCTTCGTTTTCTATATCATAGGTAATATCATCGCATCGATCTGTTTGCTGGGCAATTGCAATGCGGCCCGCATGCGACATGCTAAGAAATCCTGCTAAGAACAATAAAGCCCGATGTTTCGTCGTCATACGCAAACTCCTTGTGGCGCCAAGTGCGCACGGAGATGCTACCCAAAACTCAGTTGTAGTACATTGGGACCATGTGAAGAATATAAAAGGGCCCTGGAGTCATAGAGGTATTTAATTCGGAGTTTTTCGTAGGGTCAAAGGTGTAGGTTGGCCGCCACGGACCGCACGCCCGCGTCGTGCGTTTCAGGAGCCTTTCTTCTCCGACGACGCGTCCGCCGGGCGTACGAGCGCCTCCGCATCGGCCTGCAGTTGCAGGATGCTCGCGACATCCATGCCGCACTCCTCGGGCTCATAGAAGCGCTCGCCGCAGTGCAGGCAGGAGGGCGGATATGTGCCGTGCCCGAGTCGCGGGATGATCTTGCCGCAGTTGGGGCAGGAGAGGGCGCGGGTCGCGGTGAGAGCGTTGCAATCGGGACATTTGCCGAGCAGGTCGGGGTTGTGGAGCGTCGCACGCATGGTCGTGCTCCACGAACGTCCGCACACGGTGCAGATGTAGTCCACGCGGGCGTCGAGCTCGGCGTCGACCGGGGAGCGGTGGAGCGCGCGCCACGTATTCACCGCGGCGACGGACAGGAAAACGACCGCAAGGGCGCCGAGGGCGCCCTTGCGGAGTTGGTCTCTCGTGAGTTCTGGCATGATGATCTCGGTCGAGTGCCTTCAGCGGACTGGAGCCCGCCGCCTTTCACTCAAACACCGAGCTTGAAGTTGTTGTTCCAGCGACGGACCAACTCCGGCGCGGCGTCGAGGTGCATGTTCCTCGCCTTCTCGGTCTCGACGTGCCCGTCGGCCCAGAGGACCTGTGCGCCATCGTTGTGACGGGTCGAGGGCGCCGCGATGCCGGGGCTGGCGGCCGAGGGGCCGGGCGCGAGGCGGGCGTCATCGTTCGAGTCGGTCGAGGTGTCGGCGGCAGCGATCATCTCGGACGGCTGCACGATCCGGCTCTGCTGGATACCCGTCTGAAGGCGGTAGCCCGTGAAGGGGTCTTCCGCGGGGCCCATGTTCCTGGAATACCACGCCTCATTGTCGCGGTCGTAGTGGTGCATGCCAAGGCCCAGGATATACGCCTTGCCGTTGCGTCCGGAGAACTCCTGCGTGCCAGACTCGTTGTAGCCATACGAGAAATAGGTGTTGGACTGGGTCACGGGGTACTCATTCTCGAGATATCCGTACTTCACGATGTTCACTTCGTGCGCCAGGATCGCACGGCGGTTGAGCGTGTCGCGTGTGGCGGAGCCGGTCGACTGTCCGTCGAACAGGGGCGTCCAGTAGAAGTCCGCGAGGTTCGAGGGACAGTTGAACGCGTCGAAGCTGTCGTTGAGGCGCGAGCGGACGATCGAGGGATAGAGGTACACCCATCCCGCGGCGTTTCCGGTCTGGAGGTGCCCGCCGAAGTAGCGGTCCTTGTTGTCGATCACAAAGGAGTTCAGGCCGATGCCCTGCTGCGACATCTGGGCGCCGCACTTGACGGTGCGGGCGGCCTCGCGGGCCTGGCCCAGGGCGGGGAGCAGGATGCTGATCAGGAGCGCGATGATCGCGATGACGACCAAGAGCTCGATCAGGGTGAAGCCACGAGGGGCGATCGATCGACGAGTGATGCTGCTGCGATGCATCGGGAACCTCCAAGATTTCGAGCGCGGGGCGGAGTCGCCCCGCTTTGCTCATCCGGACTCGGATCGTGCCATCGCGCGACAAATCCCGCACGCGCACGAACTTGAATCTACCACACTTCTAAGGGCGTGTCGAGAGTGATACGCCCCGATCCGTCGCCTGGGAAGAGTTCCGCGAGAGCCGCGGCACTCAACCGAAGACATACAAACAAAGACCGATCATTGGACCGGATTCTGTCCGCAGTGCGGGCACTTTTCGGGCATGCTGCCATGCCCGACGTACGGAACGGCCTTTCCACAGGAAAGGCACGCCTGTCCACGGGTCGTCTCAAAGCTGCCGCAATGCGGGCACTTGAAGTTGCCATCCTCGTCGACCTCGAGATTGCCGAGCTCGCGGAGGGAACAGGAGAAATCATGCTCGGGGCAGCTGGGGTTCGCGCAGTAGAAGACGGCCTCGCGGGACATGCCCTCGTCGGATTTCTTCTGTCCGCCCTGCGTGGCGAAATAGATCGCACCACCCACGGCCGCAAGGGCCACAACCACCAGAATCATCTGCTTCATCGTGCGGTCCTTCGGTGGATCGCGCCTCGAATCGGCACGCCACCCAGCCGGGGGAAGGCCCGGCCTTGCTCATGCGAGGGCCCGTCAGCGACGCTGCAATGCCGCCGGGCCGAGCGCAAGTCTAGCGGGATCTTCGCATGGGGTGCGTGCGGGGTTCCCCCGACGTGGTGAGAACACCGCCTGCCGGGGCTGTTCGCCACCCGTGCGGGCGGTCGCCGGTATTGTGAAGGCCCGGGCCGTCGGCGGCGCGTCACCCGCCGGGGTCGATGGCCCTCGTTCATCGCTGCTTGTTTCTCGCTCAGGAGCCGTTCTCTATGCGATTCCTTGCCCTCACCTCCCCGGCGCGGCGAAGCCTGCCGGCGCTGGCATGCGTTGCCCTCCCCCTCGCCCTCTCCGCGTGCACCGGCTCGCAGACGCAGGGCGAGGCCCGCATGCCCGACCAGCCGCAGCAGAACGCCCAGGCCCCGGCGAACGCCGGCGCCCCCGAGGGGCGCGAGGGTCGGCGCGGTCGCGGCATGATGTCCCGGGCCGCGGAGGTGCGCCCCGTTGAGGACCTCACCCTCCGCACGCCCTTCAGCGGGCCCGACATGCCCGACGCGAACGACGTGCGGACCGGCAGCGGCGCTCCCGGCGCGGCGTACTGGCAGCAGGAGGTCGACTACCGCATCGAGGCATCGCTCGACCCCGAGGCCCGGCGCCTCGACGGCGTCGTCACCATGACCTACGCGAACCACTCGCCCGACGAGCTCCGCTTCGTCTGGATCCTGCTCGAGCAGAACCTCTTCAATCCCGAGAGCAAGGGCTCACGACTCGTCGAGCCCGGCACGCGCTTCGCCAACCGCGGCGCGTTCGAGGGCGGGTACGAGATCAAGAGCGTCCGCGTCGATGGCGAGCCCGTCGAGATGCACGTCTACGACACGATGGGGCGCATCGACCTGCCGCGTGCGCTCCGCCCGGGCACGCAGGACGCCCAGAGCGTCACGATCGAGATCGCCTACGCCTTCAACGTGCCCAAGTTCGGCGCGGATCGCATGGGCATCGACGACGACATCAAGGACGGCATCATCTTCCAGTTCGCCCAGTGGTTCCCCGCCGCGGCGGTGTACGACGACGTCTACGGCTGGAACACGCTGCCCTACCTGGGCCAGGGCGAGTTCTACACGAACTTCGGCGATTACGACGTTTCCATCACCACGCCGCGGGACTTCGTCGTCGCCGCGACGGGCGTGCTCCAGAACCCGGGCGACGTGCTGACGCCCGCGCAGCTCGAGCGGTTCGAGTCCTCGCGCGAGAGCACCGACACCATCGCGATCATCACCAAGGACGAGGTCGGCAAGCCCGACTCACGCCCCGAGGGCGAGGGAACGCTTACCTGGCGCTACCACGCCGACGATGTCCGCACCTTCGCCTGGACCACCAGCGACGCGTTCATCTGGGACGCCTGCTCGCTCGACGGCTCGCCCGGCTCGACGCACGTGCAGAGTGTTTATCCCAAGGAGGCCGCGCCGCTCTGGGAGAACTCCTCGCAGTGGCTCGCCGCAGCCATCCGCCATTACAACAACAAGTGGTTCACCTATCCCTACCCCGTCGCGATCAACGCCAACGGGCGCTGCGGCGGCATGGAATACCCCATGATCATCTTCTGCCGCGAGCGAGAGAACGATCGCGGGCTCTTCGGCGTCACGACGCACGAGATCGGGCACAACTGGTTCCCGATGGTGGTGAACACCGACGAGCGTCGCCACGCGTGGATGGACGAGGGCTTCAACACCTTCATCAATATCTATTCGAACGACGAGCAGTGGGAGAAGAACGACGCCGCGAAGTACGCCGCGGGCCTCGCCGATCAGATGCAGCGTCCCGGTCAGGTGCCCATCGCGCTCCCGCCCGACCAGCTCCCCCGCAACAGCGTGGGCTGGCTGCAGTATCGCAAGACCGGCGCGGGGCTGAACCTCCTGCGCGAGCAGATCCTGGGCCCCGAGCGTTTCGACGCGGCGTTCCGCGAGTACATCCGCCGCTGGGCCTTCAAGAGCCCCCGCCCCGCCGACTTCTTCCGCACCATGGAGGACGTCTCGGGCGAGGACCTCGGCTGGTTCTGGGGCGGGTGGTTCTACACCACGCGCACGCTCGACCAGGGCGTCGAGAGCGCGGCGTACGACGAGGGCAACGACCAGAACACCGTCACCTTCGTCAACAAGGGGGGGCTCGTCATGCCCGTGTTCTACGAGGTCGAGTACAAGGACGGGCGCACCGAACGCCGCACGCTCCCCGTCGAGGCGTGGTTCCACCAGGACCGCGTGAGCACGGCGTGGTCGGGCGCGGGCTCGCAGGTGGTGCGCGTGACGATCGATCCGGATGAGGTCATGCCGGAGACGGACCGCAAGAACAACGAGTGGGGGAGGTAGGGGGTGAGGGTGTGCAAGGCCCCAGAATCACCTTCCTGCTGGATTCCTGGGTGGATCTTGAACTTGGTGCGGCATTTTACCGTACAATAATGTGGCAATATGCCGTACATGGAGGTATGCTTCGGTATTGCCCTGAGGTACGCACCATGAGCGCCCTGCCGAACCCGTCATCCGCCCGGCTCGACTTCCGGGTCTCGCCCGAGCACAAATCGCTGATCGAGCGTGCCGCGATGGCGCAGGGTCAGACCGTCTCGAGCTTCGCCCTCGCCGCGCTTGTCAAGGCGTCGCAAGAGGTGATCGAGAGTGAAACGACACGGACGCTCTCCGAGCGCGACTCGCGGATCTTCCTGGACCTGCTCGAATCTCCCCCCGAGCCCAACGCCGCTCTGAGGGTCGCCGCCAAGCGACACAAGGAACTGTTTGGACGCTGATCCGGGCACATGGTCGATCGAAGAACTCGCGTCCGACCACAATCGGGCCGGGTTCTCGTGCGGGCACGAATCGCTCGACGATTTCCTCAGGAAGTTTGCGTCGCAGAATCTTCGAGCGGGCATCACGCGCACGTTCGTCGCGCTCCGCCCCGGCGAGCGCACCGTTCGCGGCTATTACTCGCTCGCCGCGGGATCGGTGCACTTCGACCATCTCACGGAAGAGCAGCGGAAGCGCCTGCCGAAGTACCCGGTCCCCGTGGCGCTGCTCGGGCGGCTCGCCGTGGACCGGGGCGCGCAGGGGCAGGGGCTCGGCCCGCTCCTCTTGATGGACGCGTTCCAGCGCATCGCCCGGGCGGAGCGTGAGGTCGCCATCTACGCCGTGTCGGTCCACGCGATCGACGACGCGGCGAAGCGGTTCTATCTCAAGTACGGCTTCACCGAGCTCGCCGACGACCCGCGGCACCTCTTCATCCCGATGGCGACGGTTCGGAAGCTCGGGCTGGTGTAAAGAAGCATTGTATCAAACAGGATGTGGCATTCGTAGTCTCGAAGGTCGATTTATGCCGAGTGTCTTCCGGCATATGCCTCTTGAATCATTGGCCGTCGAGAAGCTTCCGCACCTCTTCTTCGCGATCGGCGAGTTGTATCGAATTCCTGCATCCTTCGCAGATGATGGTGTCCTGATTGGCTACTTGCCGGAACGTGAAGCTAATCTCACGGTTGCAATTCGGGCAGGACATGCTTACTCGGCGATCGGCAAGCGATCTTCTGACGGCTCTCATTATCGAATCACGATCAAATTCAAAGGACGAGTTAGTCATACAGGCACTCCTTTCCGGTGTGATTCTATGGTTTTGTAGTCGCCATCCGTGTTAGCCGCCCCCCCCCAACCCCGCCATCGCATGGACCAAGACCATCGCGTAAACCCCCGCAACGAGATCGTCGAGCAGGATCCCCCAGCCCCCCGGCACGCGCTGCAGCGCGTTCGCCGGCCAGGGCTTGAAGATGTCGAACAGGCGGAACGACAGGAAGCACAGGACCAGCGTCCACAGCGCGAGCCCGGGCGAGGCGTACGCCGCCGCGGGGAGCCACAGCAGCGCGATGCACTGCCCCGCCGCCTCGTCGGCCACGACCTGCGACGGGTCCTTCCCCGCGAACCGCGCCTCGGCCCGGTCGCCCTGCACCACGCATCCCAGCGACCACGCCGCCAGCCCGACCAGCGCCGCCAGCGACACCACCCACGCCGGCGAGCCGAGCAGGAGCAGCACCGCCGCGCCGGCGATCGGGGGGAGTGATCCCCACGTTCCGGGTGCGGGGCGCATGTGCCCGAGGCCGAAGACGGTGATCCAGAGGAGCTTGCTTCGCGCGTGCGTGGTCATGCGGACAGGCTAGCGGGGGGAAGGTGGATGCCGCGCGGGTGGTGCTTCGTAGAAACGCATCGCGCGACGGGAGCGGATCGCGCGGCCCCTCCCCAAACCCCTCCCCTCCCCCGGAAGTGTGGGGAGGGGTTCAAGGCCGCGGCTTCGCCGCCATTTGGGTTTGAACTGCGTGGTTCACTGTGCGCGAGGAATTGAGTTGCTCGCGCGGCCCCACCCCAAATCCCTCCCCTCCCCCGGAAGTGCGGGGAGGGGTTCAAGGAAGTCGTTTCGGTGAGCCCGAGGCGGCGTGCGCAGATCTCTCGTTGCGCGGCGGCTTCGCCGTGGTCAGTTGGGAAGGCTGCGGTCCGTGGTTCGTCCCGCGCGGATCGCCCGCACGACGTACGGCAGGCCCGACCACGCCGTCACGAGGGTGGTCAGCCAGGCGGCGATCGCGGCGGGGAGCGGGGTTCGCGCGACGATCGCGCCGGAGGCGGACTCGAACCAGTGGGGCAGGTAGGCGACGGAGAGCAGGATCACCGGCACGGCGACGGACTGCAGGACCATCTTCAGTTTGCCCGAGAGGGTCGCGGAGAAGTCCACGCCCGAGCCCTCGAGCGCCGCCCGGAGGCTTGTGACAAGCAACTCGCGGGCGAGGATGACCACGACCATCCACGGCTGCACGCCGGTGAGGGCGACGGCATCCCCCGAACCGGCGACGTCGGGGTTGGAGATCGCGAAGTTCGGGCCGGCGAGGAGGATGAAGGAGCCCAGGATGAGGATCTTGTCGGCGAAGGGGTCCATGACGCGACCGAACTTACTGACAACACGCCACTTGCGCGCGAGGTAGCCGTCGAGGAAATCGGTCGTCGCGGCGAGGATAAAGAGGATCGCGGCGGCGAGCAGGATCGCCCGCTGGGCGGATGCGTGCGGCGACTGGAGCGACGTGGCGTCGGGAGTGTGCGCTGACCCGGCGCCAAGGCCCGTGGCCTGGAACCGCGCGAGGAGCACGAACACGACCGCCGCGAGGACGAGGCGGAGGATCGTGAGCGCGTTGGGGATGTGCCGGCGGGAGCCAGCGGGGGTGTCCGCGGTCATGCGCGCGATGGTATCGCGGGGTGGTGTCGTGGCGCGCGGGGCGAAGCGCGTGCGAGGGCGCGGCGTGGTTCGGATCGGTTGAAGGAATAGTGAGCGGCTCCTACGCTGTGGCCCGCGCTCGTGGGCCTCGCGGAGGGCGCCCACGGATCGCACATGGGCGTGGCGGATCGCACGCTGCGCTCGCAGGGACGCCCGCTCTTGAACGCCATCATCAACCCGATCGCCCTGTATCTGCTCATCGCCCTCGCGGGGGTGGGTGTGTGCCTGGCGCTGCCGCGGAAGGGGCCGAGCCCGCAGGCGCTGGGCGGACTGCTCGCGGCGGCGGGTTTCGGCGGGCTGGTGCTGGCGCTGACGCTGTGGGCGAACGAGAGCGGGGCGATCCCGAATCCTTACTTCTACGTGTTCGGTCTGGTCGCGCTGGGCGCGGGGCTGCGGGTGGTGACGCACCCGAGGCCGGTGTACGCGGCGCTGTACTTCATCCTTGTGGTGCTGGCATCGGCGGGGCTCTTGCTGATCCTGAGCGCGGAGTTCATGGCGTTCGCGATGATCATCGTGTACGCGGGCGCGATCCTGATCACGTACCTGTTCGTGATCATGCTGGCGACGCAGGCGCCGAGCGAGGACATGATCGACGCGCTGGCGGACTATGACCGCCAGTCGCGCGAGCCGGTCGGGGCCGCGGTCGCGGGGTTCGTGCTGCTCGCGGCGATGACGACGCTCCTGTTCCGCGGCATTGGCCCGACGGAAGCGGGCGATCACGCTCCTGGGCATGGCGCGCCGGCGCTGGTCGCGAAGAACGACGCCTCGGCGGACGCGGCGCTCCTGCTCCGCCTGCCGGGCAAGGTCGAGACGGAGCTGCGCGAGCTGGGGCTGATGGAGCACGACGAGGCGCTGGTGCGGGACGCGTCGGGCGCGCTGATGCTCGACCCCGTCGCCCGCGAGGCGGTGGTCGTGGAGCCCGACGGCACGACGCGGGTGGTCTCGTGGCCCGAGGGCGAGCTGAACGTCCAGAACATCGAGGGGCTGGGGTTCAACCTGCTGGACGAGCACCCGGGCTCGATCGAGATCGCGGGCGTCATCCTGCTGATGGCGATGCTGGGCGCGGTGGTGCTCAGCCGCAAGCAGGTCGAGATGGATGAGGAAGCGAAGGCCCGCCAGGCTCGCCGCCTGAGCGCGGAGCTTCAGGCGACGGCGGTGGAGCGTCGGTCATGATGGACGTGATTGCATCGACGCTGGCGCAGTCGGGCTGGCCCGAGGCGATGCCCGCGCCGACGCTGGCGCACTACCTGTTCGTGTCGGTGGCGATGTTCGCGATCGGGCTGGTGGGGTTCCTGACGCGTCGGAACCTGATCATCATGTTCCTGTGCACGGAGCTGATGTTCCAGGCGGCGGGGATCGCGCTGGTCGCGTTCGGGCGGTACCACCTCGACTACAACGGGCAGACGTTCGTGATCTTCGTGGTCACGGTCGCGGCGGCGGAGGCGGCCCTGGCGCTCGCGCTGGTGGTGCTCCTGTTCCGCAAGCGCGAGAGCCTGAGCGCGGACGAGTGGGCGGAGATGCGCGGGTAGCGGCTTCGAGTTGTTCATCAGCGCCCGCGCCCCTCGGGGACGGACGCATGGAAGGGTCGGATGGCGATCGAACTCCAGCAACTCGTGCAGGTGGTGGCGGGCGCGATGGCGCTGGGCGCCGATGCGGGCGCGCCCATCGCGGGCGGGCACGTCTCGCCCGGCCCTGCGTGGGCGATGCTGATCCCCGCGCTCCCGCTCCTGGGCGTGCTGATCGCGATGTTCGCGGCGATCTTCCGCGTGAAGAGCAAGCTGCCGGCGTATGCGGCGGTGGCGTGCCTGGGCGCGGCGTTCGTCGTGACGGTGGCGCTCTGGCGTCAGCTCGGGGGCGGCACGCAGGTCATCCACGGGTGGGACTGGATCCGGTTCAGCTGGGGCCCGGGCGAGGGGCAGACCTTCATCGCGAACTTCGGGCTGTACGTCGACTCGCTGACCTGCCTCTGGATGCTGTTCGTGACGGGGCTCGCGACGCTGATTGCGCTGTACGCCAGCGAGTACATGAGCCACGACCAGGGCACGGGCTATTGCCGCTTCTTCGCGGCGTTCTGCCTGTTCGTGCTGAGCATGACGTGCCTGGTCATGGCGGACAACATGATCCTGCTCTATCTGGGGTGGGAGGGCGTGGGGCTGTGCTCGTACCTGCTGATCGGGTACTTCTACAAGAAGCCCTCGGCGGTCGCGGCGGCGAAGAAGGCGTTCATCATGAACCGCATCGGCGACCTGGGCCTGGCCCTGGGCGTCATGCTCACGTTCGTGCACTTCGGCACCATTGAGTACGTCCAGCTCTTCGCGAGCGAGCGGCTGCAGGAGTACCTCGCGCTCGTGGGCGAGGGGCGCCTCAGCGAGATCCCCCTGCAGGCGCAGCTCATCCCGGTGCTGCTGATGATCGGCGCGTTCGGCAAGAGCGCGCAGCTCCCGCTGTACGTCTGGCTGCCCGACGCGATGGAGGGCCCGACGCCCGTCTCGGCGCTGATCCACGCCGCGACGATGGTGACGGCGGGCGTCTTCCTGATCGCGCGCACGTTCCCGGTGTTCGTGCTGAGCGAGTGGGCGCTGCCCGTGGTCGCGTGGGTGGGGGCGCTGACGGCGCTGCTCGCCGCGACGATCGGCATGGCGCAGTTCGACATCAAGCGGATCATGGCGTACTCGACGGTGTCGCAGCTCGGGTACATGTTCGCCGGGCTGGGCGTGCTGACGACGACGGGCGCCGCGTTCCACGTCTTCACGCACGCGTTCTTCAAGGCGACGCTGTTCCTGTGCTGCGGTGCGGTGATGCACGGCATGGCGGGGCAGCTCGACCTCCGGAAGCTCAGCGGGCTGATGAAGGTGCCGGGCTGGCGGATCGTGTCGCTCGCGATGCTCGTGGGGTGCCTGAACCTCGCGGGGTTCCCGTTCACGGCGGGCTTCTTCAGCAAGGACATGATCATCGCGGAGTCGTTCGTCACGCCGGGGTACGGCGCGATCGGCTGGATCCTGCTCATTACGGCGGGTTTGACGGCGTACTACACGTTCCGCGTGTTCTTCCGCGTCTTCGTGGGCCCGGTGCACTACGAGGCGGGCGATGAGGCGCACGGGCACGACGATGCCCACGCGCATGACGCCCACGGGCATGATGCTCATCACGCCGCGCATGGCGATGCCCACGGGCACGACCATGGCGCGCACAGCCATGATGCTCACGGTGCGCACGACGATCACCACGCGGGCGAGTTCCACCCGCACGCGCCGGGCTGGGCGATCAACACAGTGCTCACGGTGCTCGCGGTGGCGTCGATCCTCGCGGCGGGCGTGTACTTCGTGAACAAGCCCGACCACGGCTGGGTCGGGTCGATGGTGCACGACTCGACGGCCCATTACGTGAGCCCGTTTGCGCACCACGAGGCTGCGGCGGACGGAGCGGGGCACGACGCCGCGCACGGGCACGCCGCGGATGGGCACGGCGAACATGCGACCGGGCACGGGGACGAGCACGCCGCGGCGCACGCGGGCACGTTCCTGGGCATGAACCCGCACGAGGTCATGTACTACGTCTCGGGCGTGGTGGGCTTCCTCGGGATCGGCGCCGCGTTCGGGCTGCACTATCTCGGGCGCACCACCGCGGCCCGCTCGAAGGCGGACGACCTGCTCCCGCTGCTGGGACCGATCCCGCGCTGGGCGCAGAACAAGTGGTACGTGGACGAGCTGTACGACTTCCTCGTCCGCATCCCGCTGTGGGTCGCGTCGCACATCCTGCACGTCATCGACAAGCTGCTCGTGGACGGGCTGGTGAACCTGTTCGGCTGGCTCCCTCGGGCGTTCGGGTCGATCGTGCGTCCGTCGCAGTCGGGCGTGCTGCACCAGTACGCGCTAGGCATGGCGGGCGGGCTGGCGGTCCTGATGGTGATCGTGCTGGTGGTGCTGCGGTGATGCCCGCGGCTCGTGGAAGGGGTCTGATCGCGTGATGCTGCTGCTGCTCATGCTGGCGCCGCTGGCCTTCGCCGGGCTCGTGCTGATGCGTCCGGCGTCGCACGCGCGGACGGTCGCGCTGTGGGGCACGCTGGTGGCGATCGCGATCGCGATCTTCGCCGCGGTGCAGTTCCAGTGGGACTGGGCGATCGAGAGCGACCATTCGAGCGGGTTCCAGTTCGAGTATGTGCTCGAGTGGTTCCCGGCGCTGGGGCTGTCGGTCTCGGTCGGTGCGGACCCGGTCGCGATGCTGCTGATCCTGCTCACGGCGTTGCTCGGCCCGATCTGCGTTCTGGCCTCGTGGACCGCGATCGAGGAGCGACAGAAGACGTACTTCTTCTGGCTGCTCGTGCTGCAGGCGTTCGTGACGGGCGTGTTCGCTTCGCGCGACCTCGTGATGTTCTACGTCTGCTTCGAGTTCACGCTGCTCCCGCTGTACGTGCTCATCAGCCTCTTCGGCTCGAGCAACCGCAAGGCCGCGGCGACCAAGTTCTTCCTGTACACGTTCACCGGCTCGATCCTGACGCTCGCGGGCCTGGTGTACGTCGTCTGGTTCACGCAGCAGACCACCGGCGTGTGGACGCTGGATATCGGCAGGCTCACCGCCTCGGCCGCGACGATGTCGCTCTCCCAGCAGGGCTGGGTGCTGCTGGCGCTGCTCGCGGGGTTCGCGGTGAAGGTGCCGCTGTTCCCGGTGCACACGTGGCTCCCGCTGGCGCACACGGAGGCCCCGACGGCGGGCTCGGTGGTGCTGGCGGGCGTCCTGCTGAAGCTGGGCACGTACGGGATCTACCGCTTCGCGCTCCCGATGGCGCCGGCGGCGCTCGTCGAGTATGCAGTGCCGATCGCGGTGCTCGCGATCATCGGCATCATCTACGCGGGCCTGATCTGCTGGGTGCAGACGGACGTGAAGAAGCTCGTCGCGTACTCGTCGGTCTCCCACCTGGGCTTCTGCGTGCTCGGGCTCGTCGCGCTGAACATGGCGGGCGTGAGCGGCTCGATCATGTACATGATCAACCACGGGCTCTCGACGGGCGCGCTGTTCCTCCTGATCGGCATGATGTACGAGCGCTACCACACGCGCTCGATGAAGGAAGTGGGCGGGCTCGCCGCAAAGATGCCCGTGTGGGCGACGTTCATGGTGTTCTTCACCATGGCGTCGGTCGGGCTGCCCGGGCTCAACGGGTTCGTGAGCGAGTTCATGTGCCTGCTGGGCACGTTCCAGTCGGGGCGCGACGGGGCGTGGCGTGAGCTTGCCTCGGGCGGGATCGTGGGCGCGACGTACGGGCCGCTCGGGCCCTGGTTCGCCGCGGTCGCGGGCACGGGCATGATCGTCGCGGCGATGTACCTGCTGTACATGCTGGGCAAGGTGGTGTTCGGGCCGCTGCGCGAGCCGGACGATCACCACGCGCACCCCGTGCTGCCGACGGACCTGAGCGCTCGTGAGATCGGCATCCTGCTCCCGCTCGCGGCGCTGTGCGTGGGCCTGGGCGTGTATCCGACGCCCGTGCTCAAGACGCTCGAGTCGCCCGTGCGGAACACGATCGCGTGGGTCGAGCGGCACGCCTCGCCGGTCGCGATGCCGCACGAGGGGCTCGCGAGCGAGGGCGGGGATGAGGCCCGCGGCGTGGTGCTGAGCGAGGGCGAGACCTCGGAACATGCGAAGGGGGCGCGGCCATGAGCGAGAAGATCGCGCAGCTCGCGCCCGAGATCACGCTGTTCATCGGCACGTGCGTCGTGATGGTGGTGGGCCTCGCGCGCAGCGCGTCGAGCCGCCAGGCGTGCGCCGTGGTCACGGGCTTCACGCTCCTGATCGCGGGCGCGCTCGCGGTGAACGGGCCGACCGGCTCGGGCCTGTTCCCGGAGCTGCTGCCCTACGCGAAGGCGACGATCGCGCTGGTGGGCGTGCTGCTGACGCTGGTCGCGGCGGGCACGGTCGATCGGAAAGACGAGGAAGAGATCGCCGCCGGGAAGCGCGTGTTCGACCCGCTGCGCTCGAACCGCGGCGAGTTCTGGGCGTTCTTCCTGTTCTCGCTGACGGGCGCGATGCTGTGCGCGTCGGCGGAGGACCTGATCTGGCTGTTCCTGGCGCTCGAGCTCACGAGCCTGCCCACGTACGTCATGGTCGCGATCTCGACCTCGGGCAACCGCTCGAAGGAGTCGGGCGTCAAGTACTTCTTCCTCGGCGCGCTGGGCGCGGCGATCTTCCTGTACGGGTTCGCGCTGCTCTACGGCGGCACGGGCTCGACGCGCCTGCCCGAGATCGCGGCGGTCGTGCGCGGGCAGATCGAGGCGGGCGGGATCAGCCCGATCGTGATGGGCGGCGCGATCCTCGCGCTCGTCGGCGTGTCGTTCAAGATCGCCGCGGTGCCCATGCATTTCTACACCGCGGACGTGTACCAGGGCGCGGCGACGCCCGTGACCGCGTTCCTCGCGTTCGTGCCCAAGACGGCGGGCTTCCTCGCGATCATGCTGATCGTCGGGACGCTCGGCTGGAACAGCGGGCCCGGGGGCGTGGGCCTGCCCGAGCCCGTGCGCGTCCTGCTGTGGGTGATGGCGGGCGTGACGATGACGATCGGCAACACGCTCGCGATCCTGCAACGCTCCGCGAAGCGCGTGCTCGCGTACTCGTCGATCGCGCACTCGGGATACATGCTCGTCGGCATCATCGCCGGCCCGGGCAGCGGCACGCCCACGGAGAACGGGCTCGCGGCGGTCCTGTTCTACCTCATGGTCTATGGCGTCACGAGCACGGGCTCGTTCGCGGTGCTCGCGTGCCTTGAGCGGCGCGTGAAGCACGGCGAAGCGGTCGAGATCGAGGACATCAGCGACCTGCGCGGGCTGTGCCAGCGCGACCCGTGGCTGGGCTGGACGTTCGTCATCTGCGTGCTGAGCCTGCTGGGCTTCCCGCCGCTGGTCGGCTTCTTCGCGAAGGTGCCGCTGTTCACGGCGGGCATCGCGGCGGGGGAGATCCCGCTGGTGATCGTGCTGGGGCTGAATTCGGCGATCGCGGCGTACTACTACCTGCGCCTCGCGGGCGCGGCGATGCTGGAAGATCCGAGCGATCAGACGTCGGACGTCGTGCGCCATCCCGCGCCGATGCGGGCCGCGGCGGGGCCGATCTGTGCCGCGGGCGTGCTCGGGCTGTCGGTCATGGGCAGCACGCTGCTCAGCGCGGGCACGGACGCGTCGGAACTGGCGCGCATCGAGCCCATGCATCGTGACGCCGGCGGGCACGACACCACGCCCGCGCACGAGGGTCATGACGCGGGCGATCACGGGTCCCATGATTCGGACCACGGGCACGACGCGCACGGGGCAGTGGATTCTGCTGGCGCTCCGATCGCCGACGCGCGCCGATAGACGCCAACGTTCAGCCGATTTCACCTCGGGCCGTTTGGCCCTTGGCCGACTCAGCCTTTGGCTTGCTTGGCCTTACTTTGGCCCTTTGCTCATTTGTTGATTTGCTCTTTGTGTCGCTCTTTGCCTCAGGCCGCGACGGCCTTGGCGGCGGGCTTCTCGCGCTGCATCCACGCGCCGACCACGGTGAGCGCGAGCCACGCGACGCCGGGGATGAGCCAGCCGTCGGTGAAGGGCGCGCTCAGGCCGCGGGATTCGAGGAGCGTCGCCCCCGCGACGAGCGTGAGCGCCGCGCCGATCGCGGACGTGACGAGCGCCGACGAGCGCCGGGCGGAGAGCACGCCGAGCGCGAGCCCGATGACCGCGCCGCCCGCGGCGAGGATCACGAGGCGTGCGCGGGCGCCGGGCGACAGCGAGCGAGCGAGGCTGACGGGGTGGTGGCTTGCGCCCTCCAGCATCGAGGCGCCCTCGTCGAGGGCTCGGGCGCGGGCGTAGTCCACCACGGCGGTCTCGTAGCCGCGGGAGAGATCGATCGAGGGCGACTCCCGCTCCGGACGCTCGGACTCGAACTCGGGGCGGGAGGCGCCCGCGCGGTCTGCATGGGAAGTGGCCCAGTTGCTCGCGGGGTCGGTCAGCGCGTCCGGCGCGGCCTCGGTGATGAGCCCGGCGGTGCGGACCTCGGCGTCCGAGGGCGGGGCGACTTCCAGCGACAGGCCCGCGAGGACCAGGGCCGCCGCGGCGACCGCGCCCGAAGCGCCCACGACGCACGCGGCCCGGTAGAGCACCACCGCGACCACGCACCCCACGCCCGCGCCCAGGAGCATCGCGAGCCAAGGCGGATCGGCAGGGCCAGAGGCGAGCAGCCCGACGGCGTCGCTCTCCACAATGGATGTGGAGGGATTGTGGAAGAGCACGAGCCCCGCGAGCAGCCCGAGAACGAGGCCCGAGGCCCCGATCGCGGCGCGGGCGATGCGGCTCCCCGAGGTCAGCAGGAGGATCGCGACGATGAGCAGCATCGCGGCGAAGCCCGTTCCGGGCGACGCGGCGGCGTCGATCAGTCGTTCGAGGGCGCTGCGGGCGGTGTCGCCCGTGAGCGCGGTCGTGGGGTCCATCGCATCCCTCCAAGGGAGTGATTCGGCGGAGCGGATGCCCGGTTTTGGTGAGTTCTTTCTCACGGACAAGAATGCCCCGTTCCGCTGGCCGATAAGCGGACGGGAGGCTCGGGGTCCTGCCGGGTGTGCGGGATCGGGGGCGTCCCGGGACACGATACGGTGCGAGGGAGCGTGCACGATGGCTGCTCGTAAGAAGGCGAAGCGTTCGGGCGGAGGGGCCGAGAAGTCGAAGCCCGCGCGCGCGCCGAAGAAGCGGTCGGGCAAGGCAGCGAGCGCGCCGAGCGCGGAGCGTCCCAGCGAGGCGAAGGGCGGCATGGAGAAGGAGACGCTCTCGCCCGAGCTCGAGGGATTGCGCAAGAAGATCGACGCGATGGACAAGAAGCTCGTCGCGCTGCTCAACGAGCGTGCGGGGCTGGTGGTGCAGGTGGGGGAGCTCAAGCGTGCGACGGGCGTTCCGATCTATGCTCCGCACCGCGAGAGCGAGGTGCTGACGCGGGCGATGTCGCGGAACGCGGGGCCGCTGCCGAATCGCTCGATCGAGGGCATCTTTCGTGAACTGATGAGCGGGAGCTTCGCGTTGGAAAGGCCTTTGCGGATCGGGTATCTGGGGCCGAGGGGGAGCTACTCGCACCAGGCGGCGCGGATGCAGTTCGGTTCGAGCGTGGACTTCGAGGACCTGCACTCGATCGAGGGCGTGTTCACCGAGGTGCGGCGCGGGCACGTGGATTACGGGCTGGTCCCGATCGAGAACTCCATCGGCGGCGGCATCGTCGAGACGCTCGACGCGTTCCAGCAGTGCTACGGCGAGGTGCGGATCTACACAGAAGTGCAGATCGCGGTGCACCATGCGCTGCTGGCGAACTGCGCGCCGTCGGACGTGGGGCGGATCCATTCCAAGCCCGAGGTGTTCCAGCAGTGCCGGCACTGGCTCGCGACGCAGTATCCGCACGCGGACCTGATCCCCGCGGCGAGCAGCAGCCGCGCGGCGATGACCGCGGCGGAGGAGTACGCCAAGGCGCAGGCGATCGGCGCCGACGCAAAGAGCGCGGCGATCGGGAGCGTGCTGGCGGGCGAGATCTACGGCCTCAACGTGCTGTTCGCGAGCATCGAGGACAATCCGAACAACATCACGCGGTTCTTCGTGATCGCGCGCCAGGAGGCGAAGCGTTCGGGCGACGACAAGACGTCGATCATGTTCGCGACGGCGGACAAGCCGGGAGCGCTCGTCGAGGTGCTGAGTGTGTTCGATCGCGCGCGGGTGAACCTCACGCACATCGACAAGCGCCCCAGCGGTCGCGTGAACTGGGAGTACACGTTCTTCGTCGATGCGCAGGGGCACCGGGACGATCCCGAGATGGCGTCGGCGATCGCGGAGGCCTCGACGCACTGCAAGGAGATGCACGTGCTGGGGAGTTATCCCCGCTCGCGGCGGATCCTGTAGAAGGGCGATGGGGGGCTCGCGGCGCCCGGGATGGTGAGTTCGAGTCGCTGAGCGGGTGGGTTGGGCGGGGTGCGGTGGCGCGGAACCGTCCGCCCGGGCCCGCGTACCGAGAGGTCGTCCGGTCGGCGTCAGGCGACGCCGGGGCCGGGCTTGCGTCGCTCCGCACATCGGGTACGATGTCGAGCGGCAGAGCGTCCATCGGCGGCCCCCGCTTGCCGCCCGAGAGGATGGACGCCGCGCGGCGGGCCGAGGCTCGACGCCACGCTTCCACGCGAATCAGGTTTCCCCGATTGTGGGGATATTCCTGTGTGGTGGTCGTGGCTTCGGCGGAGGCCGGTTGGTCGGCTGGTCGGGAGGGCGCGTGGACGCCTTCGCGGGCCAGTTGAGAGACGTGCCGCGATGGGATAGGTTGTCTGCCCACTCCGTCGGCGTATGGCGCGCAGCGAGCGCGTGCGACGGTTCGATCGGGAGTCCGGTCGTGGGGTGGGCGGGGCAGTAGGAGGCGTCGGCCGCGAGCGGTCGACGAGACCCCCGACACGCAGGACGATCACGCCGCGTCGTGTCTCGTCCGGGCATTGCAGAGATAGGCCTCGCAGAAGTGAGGAGTCGCCATGAGTGGTCGTGACCGCC
This sequence comes from Phycisphaerales bacterium, assembly GCA_034004365.1. Classification (GTDB taxonomy): domain Bacteria; phylum Planctomycetota; class Phycisphaerae; order Phycisphaerales; family UBA1924; genus JAVEWV01. The sequence goes on along the minus strand of JAVEWV010000002.1, from coordinate 51,083 downwards.
CGCGTCGTCCGTTCACCCGCCGCGCCCCGGGTTCCGCGCTTTCGAGCCGGGCGGGTCGTCTCGCCTCGTCGAGCGGTCGCGCGACGGTGGAGCCGCTCGAGAACAGGCAGCTCCTGTTCTCGCTGAACATCACCGGGTTCGACGGCGACACGGTGCAGGCGTTCTTCGCGTACACGATCCCCACGCTCTTCCCGGTCGGCATCGATTTCGACCAGGCCCAGGATCCCGAGGTGCGGCTCGAGGAGTTCTCTGAGCTGCCCGGGGGCGGGAACGGGGTGCAGAACCTCGTGAGCGGGGCGGTGTTCCAGAACTCCGGCCTGCGCGTGCAGCACAACATCCCGCTGCTGACGAACGTGCAGGCCGACGCGCGCGACACGACCGGCTTCATGATCGTCCGCCTGCAGAACAGCGAGCGGATCGACTATTCGATGTTCTCGCAGTACGACCCCATGGTCCCGGCGAACCAGCAGACGCTCGGGTCGTTCACGAACGCCCAGTTCACGATCACCGCGGTGCCCGGGTCCTCCCAGGGCCTCGACGCGACGAACATGGCGGTGGACCTGCTCCGCCGGGACGCCTCGGGCGAGACCGTCATCGACACGCTGACGGGCGCGGAGCTGCTCGCGGCGAACCAGACCGGCGCGGCGGGCGTGGGCACCTTCTCGTTCAATGCGCCCCAGGGCCAGAGCTTCAACATCGTTCGTATCCGCGCCCTCGGGCTTCGGATCAGCGACGGCTTCCGCCTCGACAACTTCCAGACCACCTTCGTTCCCCCGACGTACGCGGAGGCGGTCGACCAGCGCGTGTTCGGCGTGCGCGTGGACTTCCGCGGGCCCGTCGGCTCGAGCGTGCAGTTCCTCGACCTCTACGGCCGCGAGATCATCCAGACGCTCGCCCTGGGCATCCCCCAGGACGGCGAGATCCCGCTGGTGGACCTCGACGGCGACGGCGTCCCGAACTTCAACGACGGCATCGGTCAGATCATCATCACCGGCGGCGACGCGAACACGTACCTGCAGATCTGGGGCGGCATCGTCGAGGACGCCGACGCGAACGACGCGCAGAACATCTTTGACCTGGGCGGCTTCCTCCAGGGCGGGTTCGGGTTCACTCCGGCCGATGCGGTCCTGGGCCTGTACGACGCGTTCGAGGAGGCGGGCTTCGGCTATGCCGCGCTCGCGCCGGACAATGAGGTCGAGGTCTGGGGCCTTCCCCCGGGGCCGGGCTCGGTGATCATCGGTGCGCCTCAGGCGCTCGTGCGCAACAACTCGAGCCAGAACGCGTACAACCCGCAGGGCCTGCCCATCGTCGGGAATCAGGCACAGTCCTTCCTCACGCGCGACACCACCAACTTCTCGCCCGCGAACCAGGGCATCTTCGTTCGGGATGGCTCGAACATCGGATCGATCAGCGTTCACGGCGTGGTGCACGGCTCGTCGCGCTTCAACGGCGCGGTGGGCAGGCTGGGCATCGGGTATCTCGTGGGCTCGGTGACGGTCGAGGGCGACCTGGGCGACCTGTACGTGGGTTCGGACGCGGGGCAGTGGGTGCTCGAGCCCGACGCGACCCCGGGCGCCAACGACGACGACGACTTCGGCGATTTCCGGTTCAAGACCGACTCGAAGATCACCGTGGGGCGCACGCTGCGCTCGTACCAGGCGGCGGGGCGTTCGAACGCGGATCTCACGGTCATCGGCGACGTGTCGAACACCGCGGCGCGTCCCGGCATCAACCCCACGCGGTACCAGGAGGCGGAGTCGATCCTTCCGGTCGACACCACGGTCGACGTTCCGAACACGATCGCGGTGTACCTGTCCGACGTCTCGGACATCGGCGCGGACCCGCGCTCTCAGGACGTTCCGTTCGTCTTCGGCGACACGTACCTCCGCAACAACACCATCCTCGGCGCGGAGTGGGTCGGCGGGAACAGCTCCGTCGTGCGCATCTCGGGCGACGTGGGGTTCTTCAACTCGATCGCGAACGCCGAGGATCTCGTCGACGTGTACGGCTTCGCGGCGGACGGGCGGCGCGAGGTGGTGGTGGAGTGGACCGGCGTCGTGGATGCACGCATCGTCGACGAGCGCGGACGCGTCGTGGCGAGCTACAACTACGCTCGATTCCTGGACGGCCGCGGCGCGAACCCGCAGATCCGGTTCACGCCCGACGCCCCGGGGAGCTACTACCTCGTCGTCGCGGGGCTCGGGCAGGGTGATGGGGACGAGGGCTCCGGCACGGTCTACGACATCTCGCTCTCGGGCATCACCCCTTCCACGCTCGGCAGCTATCGCACCGGTGCGGGCTCGGACGGCGCCAACCTCACCAACACGCTCAACGTGCTCTCGGGCGATGTCGGCGCGATCCGCATCGGCACGGGATTCGTGGGCGGCGCGGGCGGGGACGTCGATCCGATGACGGTGTTCAACACCCGCGAGACAGATGTAGACAACTACATCTCCTGGCAGCAGGGCATCGTGAACATCGCGGGCAGCCTCATGGCGATCGTCACCGGCGGTGACATCGCCGACACCAACCGGGGCGGCGGTCAGGTAAGCGTGTTCGTCGGCGGAGACTTCGGGCGACTCACGACGGGCCTGCTGGGCGTCGTGGGCGTCGGGCCCGAGGAGGGCGACGTCGGGCAGCTCACGCTCAGCGTGGGCGGAAGCATCGGCATGATCGATGTCTCGGGCATGATCGGCAACGATCAGGACTCCGAGACCTCGCCCATCGTGTTCAATGGCGTGTTCGTCGTTCGCACCGGGCGGGGCGGCGGCTCGGGCGACATCGGCATGTTCCGCGTCGGATCGCACATCTCGGGCAATACGCTCGTGATCGAGACCAGCGCGAACAGCACCATTGGCGCGTTCCTCGTCAGCCAGGACGTGCCCGACGGGCCGCTGGACGGCAACATCGAGGGCATCTGGTACGGCAACCTCAATCCGATCGATTTCCGCCTGGGAGTCGGCTCGGACGTCCGCTTTGTGGACTTCCCGCGCATCGATCTCAACGTCGTCGACGCGTTCCTTCCGATCATCGGCGGACAGACGCTCGAGGTCGTGGACGACAGCGGCGCACGCGTCCAGATCAGCGTGCCCGGCGCACCCGTCGGCTTCACGATCGGTCGCGTTCGCATCCTCCCGATCAATGGCTCCGAGGGCGTGGCGATCGGCGAGATCGAGGTCGATCTCTCCGGCGGGCAGGGCCTCGTCATCACCGGCGTGGGCGATGGCTCCGATCGCGCGAGCATCGGACGAATCGAACTGACCGGTTCGGCGGCGGCATCGAGCATCACGATCAACGGCTCGATCGAGGTCGACGTCTGGCAGATCACCCAGGCCACGGTCGAGGGGGCGGGCACCAACGCCGCGTTCCAGAGCATCACCAACTCCACGCCGGGCGGCGACATCGTCGCGATCGACGTGCTCGGGCTGCAGGACCTGATCATCACGGGCGGCAACCTGGGCAGCACGCAGACGCCCACGTTCGGGCCGAAGAACATCGGGCCGTTCCTGGGGATCGTCGGAACCGCTCAGGCGGCGGTGGGGGCGCCGATCGGCCTGACCGCGGCACTCACGTCGGATGGCGGCGGCGACTGGAACGGCGGCCTCTACCGCCCCGTTGGTGATGCATCCGGCGGCGGTGCGGGCGCGCTCTCCGACATCGGGTCGCCCATCGATCCGTATCTCAATGGTGCGATCGTCCGCACCGGCTCGATCAACAGCGTCGTGGTCTCCGGCTCCGTCGGCGACGTGATCCTCCAGGGCACCGGCGCGATCTCGCGCGTGACCGCGAACTCCGACGGCGTCCGTCAGACCAGCTTCGACGGCATCGTCGGCAACATCTACGCGAGCACCATCGCCCGCGTGGACCTCGGAGACGGGCTCGCGGCGAGCGCGCAGAACGCGCTGCAGACCACGAGCATCGTCGCGGACAACGACATCTGGGAGATCTCGGGCCAGGCGGGCTCGGTCATCCGAGGCGTGATCAATGCCGCGGACTCGGGCGTCGGGCCCGACCCGAACTTCGAGCGTCGGGGCGTGGAGACGATCGCGCTCGCGGGTGGACGCATCGAGGGTGCGTACATCGGCGGGATGAACCACGACGACTTCTGGACGTCCTTCGCGAACTCGGACAACGGGAACTTCCTCGGCAACGTTCGCACGATCAGCGTCACCGACGGCGATATCTTCGCCTCGACGCTGCGGGCGCGCGACATCCAGAACGTCACGATCCTCAACGGCTTCTTCGACGCTTCGGCGATCGATGCGGGCGGACAGATCGACCTCGTGCAGGCGTCGGGCTTCCGCAATTCGACGCAGGACGGCAGCAACTTCGAGTACCGTCCCGCGACGATCGTCGCCGGGCTCAACCTCGGGACGCTCCGCACCATCGGCGACGGGGAGATCCGCGACCTCTCGGTGAACGTCACCGGGAGCGTCACGGGCTCGATCACCACCACGAACATCATCCGCTCCTCGATCGGCGTGAACAACACGCTCACGCGGCTTGACGTGGCGAGCGGCATCCGCGGAAGCACGGTCATCGCGGGCCGCCTCATCAACACCAACGCCGAAGAGGTGGTCACCAGCGAGTTCCGGATCGCCGGCCCGATCGACGCGTTCCTCGTGGACGGCCAGATCCGCAACACCTCGATCGAGGTGAGCGGGCCCGACGGGCGCATCGAACGCCTCGAGGCGGGCGAGATCGCCGCGGCGTCGATCACCTCGACCGGACGCATCGGCACGATCACCACGACCGAGGGCGACCTCGACGCGCGGATCGTGACGACGACCTCGCGCGGCACGGTCGACCTGCTCGACGCGGAGCGGGACCTGGTCATCGAGACCGATATCGCCGCGACGGTGAACCGCCTCGTTGCGGGGCGCCACATCGGGCGCGCCGCCGATCCGTCGGTCATCCTCGTGCGCGGTGGCCTGCAGAGCGTCGACGCCGAGGGCACGCTGTACTCCGGGCTGCGCGTCGGGCAGTCGATCACGGGCGACGTCTCGCTGGGCCGCGTCTTCGCGAAGCCCGGGAACGACAACGTCGGCTCGGGCTCGATCATCGCCTTCGGACGCATCAACAGCGTCACCGTCGAGGGCGACTTCGGCGGGCAGATCCTCAGCTATTCCAGCGGCATCGGCACCATCACCATTAACAACGGCTCGCTCCGTCCGGACGCGAGCATCTCCGCCTTCGACGGCGACATCGCACGCATCACCATCAACGCCGGGCACCTGCTGGGCGATATCTACACCGATCGCATCCTCTACTCCCTCACGGTCAATCCGTCCGCCGACGGCGTGTTCGGCGACATCGGCGTCAACCCCGCGCTCGCGAGCGCGATCCCCTTCGATTCGGTGCGCAACCAGCTTCCCCCGGGCGTCGCGGCGACCAGCGCCATCGACGGCCCGCGCATCGTCGCCGGTCAGAACATCGGCAACATCACGGTCTCGGGCGGCGGCATGTTCGAGGCCTTCATCCACGCCGGGTGGGCGATCGGCTCGATCAACGTCCGTGCGGGCGAGGCGATCGCCGGCGACATCACCACGCCCGGCTACATCACCCAGGACTCCGCGACCCCCGGGCTCGCGACCACCATCGCCGCGGGCGACAGCATCTTCGCGATCAACGTCGGGCGGAACCTCCGCGGCGCGCGCATCCTCGCGGGCGTGACGAGCTTCGGCGCCGACGGGCTCGCGGGCGGCACGGGCGTCAATGCCGACAGCGTCAAGCCCGGCACCGTCGAGACAATCAATGTGGGCGGCAGCGCCATCAGCCTCGTGATCTCCGCCGGCGTCACGCCCGGCGCCAACGGCATCTACCAGGACGCCGATGATCGCGTCACCCTCGGACGCAGCAGCGTGAACACGCTGAACGTCGGTGGCACGCTCTCCGGCGTGAGCGTGTTCAGCGACGAGGTCGGCGCGGCGATCGCGGGCAACTCGCAGATCTTCAAGCCCGCCGCGGGCGTCCTGCAGCCCGCCAACCCGCTGCTCGCCGCGGACAACGACGGCGGCCTCTCGATCACCAGCGGCACGACCTTCTCCTGGAACGACGCGCAGGTCACGGCGTCGTTCTCCGGCCCCGGCGCGGCGTTCTGGGACGCGGCGAACGGACGCGTCATCCTTCGCAACACCACGCTCGATTCCTCGCTGAGCGTCTCGAGCGACACCCGCCGCCTCACCGACTTCGACATCGTCACCAACGACCAGGGCGAGATGGGCTCGATCGTGATCGCCTCGGGCCTCTACGGCGACAGCGACATCGTGATCGACGGACGCATCGCGTTCCTGCGCACGGGCCTCGTCGACATGACCGGCTCGTGGGAGTTCGGCGGCAACGCGAACGAGATCGTGACGGGCAGCTTCACCCGAGGGCACATCTTCGGGCAGTTCATCAGCGTCATCTACGTGGGCACCGACTTCGGCGTCGCGAGCGAGATTGGCGAGGCGACCATCAGCGCCCTTACGCCGGGCTCCATCCGCGTCGTCGGCACCAACTCGGGCGACATCAACGCCGATCGGCGCATCGCACGCCACCGCACCGACGGGCAGATGTACCGCGCCACGCTCCGCTCGGGCGGCACGGTCGAGCTCGTCCGCGCGGGCAGCATGTCGCAGACGTGGGTCTCCGTCAGCGATCGCCTTGACGCCGTCACGGTCGAGGGCGACGTGTTCGACTCCTCGATCATGGCCGGCGGCGACCTCGGGCGCGACGGGCGCTTCGGTGGCACCGGCGCCAACGCCGATCGCGCCACCACCGGCACCATCGGCAACGTGACCATCAGCGGCAACTTCGTCCAGAGCGACATCGTCTCGGGCATCCTCCGCGGGCAGGACGGGTTCTTCGGCACCAGCGACGACCTCGTCGCCGAGGGCCGCGGCGGCATCGGCTCGGTCCGCATCATGGGCGAGGTCATCGGCACGAACCTGGGCAGCGAGGCCTACCAGATCGCCTCGACCGGCACGTCCGGCGCGATCACCACGGGCTCACGCTCGCAGCAGCTCAACACCCGCATCGGCGACGTCGACTTCGACCCGCTCGCCCTGCAGGTGCTCGACGTCGCCGTCACCGAGGCGGGGCGCATCTACACCGCGACCATCACGTTCAACCAGGCCGTCAACAGCGCGACGATCGAGGATGGCATCCTCGTCCGCGAGCTGCGCGCGGGCGGGCAGACGGTGCTGCTCGACGCGAACAGCGACTACGTCGTCGAGTACGACGCGGCGAACAACGCGGCCCGGATCATCTTCTTCCAGTCCGTCACGTCGCGCGACCTCCCGCAGGTGGCGGGCGTCGCCGGCCCGGGCACCTACCAGTTCGAGGTCGATCAGGACATCATCCGCGCACAGGTCGTCAACGCTCGCCTCGATGGCGACAACGACGGGTTCGTCGAGCCGGGCGAGGACTTCTTCGGTCGAGCCGTGGTCGGCGATGCCGGCGACAAGCTCACCGCGGGCACCACGCCCGTCATCGTCAACGGCGAGGAAGTCCTCTCCGTCGACTTCTACGGGCCGACCAGCCTCGACACCGTGCTCGACGATCCGCGTCAGCCCGACGGGCTGCCCGAGACCAATCGCGTCATCACGATCCGCGGGTCGATCGGCGATCATCCCGACAACGATCCCGACTACTTCACCTTCGCGTCCGAGGTCGACATCTACTCGATCACGCTCCAGGCGGGCCAGATCCTCAAGTTCTCCGACTTCACCGGCGCGTCGAGCGGCACCGACGTCCTCGTCCGGACCCCCTCGGGCCAGATCGTCTCCGTGGGCTTCGGCGGCGACACGCTCGTCGGGCTCCCGGTCCAGCCGGACCTCTCGTTCGAGACCTTCCTGGCGGCCGAGGGCAACCTCCTCGCGACCCAGACCGGGACCTACCAGCTCATCCTCGGGACCCTCTCGAACGCCAACAACCAGAACGGCAACGACATCACCGATACCGGCGTCGTTCCCCGCATCGATCAGCTCCCCGGCATCGTCGGGAGCTACAGCTTCAACCTTGAGATCTTCGACGACGGCGACTCGGGGTTCAACGCACCGAGCGACGCGGGCGACGGCGCCGACATCATCGACGCGCCCACCATCTCCGAGTTCGCCGGGCCCGACGGGCAGTTCGGGACCGCCGACGATCGCGCCATGATCGTCAACTCGGGCTACACCTTCACGATCTCCGCCGGCGCCGACGGCACGCTCGGCACCAGCGACGATGTCGTCTCCGGCTCCAACGGTCAGGGCATCACGTCCTCCCGCGTCGGATCGCGGCTCACCAGCGTGATCGACAGCGCCATCGGTCCGGCCGGCAACGCCGGAAACCCGACGCAGGTCACCCCCGACGTGGACGTGTTCCACCTCTCCGGCGGACGCTCGGTCGCCCCCGGCACGCTCATCACGATCACCGTCAAGCTCAACGAGCTCGGCGCGAATCTCGGCGGACGCATCGACGCGACCACCCTTGTGGACGACGCGACCAGCGATTTCTCCAACAACGTGCGCTTCGCGGTGTTCGACACCTTCGGGTCGACCGGCGTCGGAGACGCCCGCCTCGTGTTCTCTCCGAGCGACTTCACGCCGTTCGGCGGCGAAGAGGGCGTCATCGCCCAGAACGGCGCGAACCAGTACGGGTTCGATGAGAACGGGGACTTCTACATCACCTTCGCCGCCCCCGGGCGCATCAATGGCTCGGGCCAGCGCGTCGCGACTCCGCTGGCGATCTACCTCCAGGGCGTGTTCAACACCGACTATCGCCTCGAGGTCGTCACGCAGGGCGTGTCCTCCGCGACCACCCGCTCGCAGAACGTCTTCATCGAGACCCGCGGCGGAACGATCGACTGGCTGCTCGCAACCAACCCGGAGTTCCAGATCGAGGGCTTCTCCGCCGAGGTCGTCGGGTTCCGGGGTCGCGTCAACGGCACCGTGACCGTCGACAACTACATCGTCACGCGGCTCCTCCAGAACCTCCAGGGCATCTTCGATGCCGCTGGCTTCGACGTGAACTTCTCGTCCAACTCCTCGGACTTCGAGTTCCAGAACTTCTCCACGGTCTTCCTCTCCAGCAGCGTCGATCCGTCCACGAGCACCCTGTTCATCAACGAGACCAACGGGATCGATGGTCCCTTCGGCGTGCAGTCCTCCAGCATCTTCAGCGTGTCCGAACGCGTCGACGCCCTCAACACCGACGCCAACGACGAGGCGATCGTCTTCATCCCGGGCACGGCCTCCCTCGGGTACACCCAGTCGCTCACCGCGATCGATGCGTTCACCGACTCGATCACCGGCATCGTCGCCGCCCGCGTCGGCGAGCTCCTCGGGCTCCGCTCCACCGTCAGCGACAACAGCTTCAACGGCGGGTTCGACTTCATGGGCGGCAATGCCGCCGGGCCGTTCGCCTCGGGCGGCACACCGTTCTCGGTCCAGACCGTCGACCGCAACCTCACCGACGGGTTCTTCATCGGACGCCAGAACGCCGACTCGCTGCTCGACCGGATCCTGGCCGCAAACTGACCCCAGAGCCCCCGGTCCCCCCTGTCTGCCATTCTCTCGGCCCCGTCCATCGCGACGGGGCCGATTTGTTTCCCGGGAGCCCGTATCGGAGCGGTTTCCCCCGACGAAATCCGGACAGGCAAGGCCCGAAGCTAAGCCCAGCCGGATGCGACCTCCTCTCGACTTTCCTTGGATTCTCCCCCACAAGGTGGTATGCTCAGGTCCCCGGATTGCGGGGCGTCACGCACCAAAGGTCGCGGCTTGCCGCACATACCCAGATCGGTAGGAGGAAGCGAAGATGTCGCACCGGAATTCGTGGGGCACCACCACTGCGCTCGCTGTGATTCTGCTCGCCGGTACGGCGCACGCGCAGCCCTACCGCTCGATCAATGGGCAGGGCAACAACGTGTCGAATCCCGAGTGGGGCTCGGCGCACGCGCACCTGCGTCGCCTGGCGGCCTGCGAGTACGGGGACAACATCGGGGCCCTGGCGGGTCCGTCGCGCCCCAGCCCGCGCATGATCTCCAATCTCATCGTGGCGCAGAACGGGGTCGATCTTCCCAGCGAGCGCGTGCTCACCAGCTTCGCCATCTTCTGGGGCCAGTTCATCGACCATGACATGGACCTCACCGATCCGCCCGCCGGGATCGCCGAGACGGCGATGATCCCCGTGCCGACCGGGGACCCGTTCTTCGATCCGGCGTCCACCGGCACCCAGGTCATCGCGTTCTCCCGCTCGGAGTACGACCCGCTCACCGGGACCGACGTGAACAACCCGCGCGAGCAGATGAACATCATCACGGCGTACCTCGACGCTTCGATGGTGTACGGGTCCGATCCGCTCCGTGCCGCGGCCCTGCGCGCCGGCGTTGACGGGAAGCTCCTCGTGAGCGAGGGCGGCTTCCTCCCGTTCAACACGTTCGGCCTGCCGAACGCGAACCCGATGGGTGCGCCCGCGGCGTCGCTCTTCCTGGCGGGCGACGTGCGCGCCAACGAGCAGTCGACCCTCGCGTGCCTGCACACGCTCTTTGTGCGTGAGCACAACCGCCGCTGCGATGAGCTCAAGGCGCAGCACCCCGGCTGGGACGACGAGACCCTCTACCAGGAGGCTCGCCTGTGGGTCGGCGCGCTCGTGCAGAACATCAGCCTGTACGAGTTCCTGCCCGCGCTCGTGGGCGATGCGCGCGTGCCCGCGTACACCGGGTATGACGACTCGGTCGATCCGTCGATCGTGACCGAGTTCTCGACCGGCGCGTTCCGCATGGGGCACACGATGATCAACCCCACGCTGCTCCGCCTCGACGAGGACGGGCTCGAGATCCCCGAGGGGCACGTCCCGCTCCGCGCCGCCTTCTTCAATCCCGCCATCCTGACCGAGGCGGGCATCGAGCCCTTCCTGCTCGGGCTGGCGTCGCAGGTCTCGCAGGAGATCGACAACAAGGTCGTTGACGACCTCCGCAACTTCCTCTTCGGGCAGCCCGGCGCGGGCGGGCTCGACCTCCCCTCGCTGAACATCCAGCGCGGGCGTGACCACGGACTGCCCGATCTCAATGACGCGCGCCGCGCCCTCGGGCTGACGGCGTACGGATCGTTCAACGAGATCACCAGCGATGCCGACCTCGCTTCGCGTCTGCAGGCGGCGTACACCAGCGTCGAGAACATCGACCTCTGGGTCGGGCTGCTCGCCGAGGACCACCTGCCCGGCGCGAGCGTGGGCGAGGGCCTCGCCGCGATCATGATCGACCAGTTCACCCGCCTGCGCGACGGCGATCGTTACTGGTTCGAGAACGTGATGTCGCCCGAGGAGATCGCCGAGGTCCGCGCGACCACGCTCGCCGACGTCGTGATCCGCAACACCACCATCACGAACCTGCAGCCCAACGTGTTCTACGTGACGGGCGACTTCAACAACGACGCCGCGATCGACAGCGCCGACTTCCTCGCGTTCCTGAACGCCTACGTCACCAGCCACCCGCACGCCGACATGAACAAGGACGGAGTGTTCAACAGCTCCGACTTCCTGACCTTCCTCAACGCCTACGTGCGGAACTCGTAACCGACGCGCTCGGCGGCCCCGCCCGAGCGCGACATCCAGGTTTCACCCCGTGCAGCGGCGGTCAACGTAGACCGTCGCTGTGCGTTTTGGTGGTCGCGATCGAGCGTGAAGCGTTCGATCAGGTCGGACGACGCAGGTGCGCATCGTCGTACAGCCCGCCCGGTGCGCCATGCGCCGAGGGCGTGCCCGATGGCACTGTCACGTTCGCCGGTCCCGCGCCCTCACGCACGCTCCCGAACGACGACGCACGCTGCGCGAGCTCCTGCAGCGCCGCCGCGGCCTGCGTGAGCTGTCCGCCCAGCTCGTGACGTGTGCGGTGCACGAGGTCGTCGAGGCGCGCCCCGAGCTGCCCGCCCGTCCCGCCGCCCGCGACGAACTCGCGCCAGGGCTCCAGCTCGCGCACGAGCCGCTCCATGCGTTCGAGCATCGCGTGCTGCTGGGCGAGCCCCTGCGTCATGCGCTGCTGCTCCTGTCGTGCCTGGTCGATGAGCCCGCCGACCCACATGCTCGCGCGCTCCGCCTCGCGGGCGAGGGTCTGCCAGCGTGATTCGATCTCGCGTACAAGCGTCTGTGCCCGCTGCTCGGACTCCTGCGTCGCGCGACGCGCACGCTCGTCCAGCCCGCGGATCTGCCCGTCGAGCGCCGCGGCACGTTCGGCGATCTCGCTCGCACGTGCGGCCGATTCGTCGATCCGCTCCGCGCCCGTCGCGATCGCGTCCGCCAGTTGCTGGCGCGCGAGTTCGCCCTGCTCGATGAGCGAGGCGAGCGTGCGCGACGCCGATTCGGCGTGCGCCAGCGACTCCTGCGCCCGCGTCTGGGCCGCGTTGATCCGTGCGGGGTCCGACGCCGCCTCCGCCCGCTCGCACAGATGCGCGAGCGCCGCCGCCGATTGCTCGCAGCGCTCCCGCGCCGCGTCCATGGAGGCCGCTCCCTCGGCCGAGCGCTGCGCGAGTTCCGCCAGCAGCCCATCCGCCTGCGCGATGATCGGCGCCGCCTGCGTGCGCACACGCTCGATCGCGCCGCCCGGCCCGTCGTGCAGCCCCTGGAGGCGTCGCTCGATGTCGGTCAGTGCCTGCGCGACCGAGTCGCGTGCGATCGTGATCGACTTCTCCAGCCGCTCGCGGGCCTCACGCTCGCGCGACTCGATCGCACGCGCGCCCTCCGCGCCCCTCGCGTCCAGCCTCGCCTCGATCTCGGCGAGTCGCGACTCGATCCGCTCACGCACCCGCGCCTCGACGAGCGCGTCGATCTCACGCGCCAGCGCTTCGTGATCGCCGACCCGCGCGAGCGCCGCCTCGGCGCGTTTCGCGCGATCCTCCAGCACCGGCACCAGCTTCGATGCGCGATCCACCCGCGTGCCCAGCTCGCCCGTCGCCTCGCGCAATCCCTCGCGCAGGCGATGCACCTCGCCCGCCGCGCCGCGGAGTGCGCCCGCACGCTCCCCCGCGTCGGCGATGATCGCGCGCAACGCCTCGGCGTAGCTCTCGAACGCCGTCCGGTCGATCACGCGTGGTGAGATGAAGATCTCGGCGTCGGGCGCCGGGCCCGTCATGCTCTCGGTCGTACGCGGGGCGTCCGTGCCCATCGAGTCGCTCCCCATGCCCGGACCCGCGGCGGCGTGCCGGGTTCCGCAGAGTCTACACGAATGCCCCGCGTCTACGCTTGGACATGCCGCACGACGCCAAGCGATCGCCCCGCGCTCCCCGCGAGCGGGCCGCACCCAAGCGCCCCGCGAAGGGCCCGGCAAAGGGTCCTTCGGCGTCGCAGCGCGGCCCGCGCGCATCGACGAAATCGCACGTGTCCAGGCCCGCGCCGCGTCCGCACGCCGCCGCCCGCCCGCTCGTTGCCCCGCTCGCGGAGGACGATCCGCTGCGTCAGGCGGGCCCGGGGCGTGAGCGTCTGCAGCGGGTGCTCGCCGATGCTGGGCTGGCGTCGCGCCGCGCGTGCGAGGAGCTCATCCTGACGGGGCGCGTGGAGATCAACGGGCGCGTCGTGGCGAGCCTGCCCGTGTTCGTGAACACGCGTGAGGACGAGATCCTGGTCGATGGCCGCCCCGTGCGCCTCAAGCCCGAGAAGGGCGTGTACGTGCTGCTCAACAAGCCCGCGCGGACGCTCAGCACCGTCAGCGACGAGCCCGGGCTCGAACGCCGCACCGTGCTCGACATGATCGCGCACCCCTCCGGCGCACGCCTCTATCCCGTCGGACGCCTCGACTACGACACCCGGGGCCTCGTCCTGCTCACCAACGACGGCGATCTCGCCAACCAGCTCACGCACCCGCGCTATGGCGTGCCCAAGACGTACAACGTCGTCGTCGCGGGAAGGCCGGACGAGGCGGCGCTCGACGACCTTCGCCGCGGCATCTTCCTCGCCGAGCGGCGTGACGGGCAGACGCGCGGCGCGTCGCGGACGCGGGGCATCGAGGTCGAGGTCATCAAGATCGACCGCGACCGCTCGACGCTCCGCCTCACCCTCCGCGAGGGCAAGAACCGCCAGGTGCGGCGCATGCTCGCGGCGGTGGGGTGCAAGGTGAAGAAGCTCGAGCGTGTCGCGATCGGGCCGCTCCAGCTCCGCGGTCTGGCCCGGGGCGAGTGGCGCGACCTGACGTCGACGGAGGTCGCCGCGCTGCGCCGCGCTGTCGAGCGGAAGGACGCGCCGCGTCCGTCCACGCCCGCGACGAAAAAGGCTGGCGCATCGAAGGCCCGCGCCGCGGCGAACGGGCCCGGGGCCCCGAAGCCCGCACCCCGCACGCGCGTGCTGCGCCCGACGGGTGGACCGACCGGCGGTTCCAAGGGCGGCCCCAGGGGCGGATCGGTGCGCGGATCGAAGGGCCCCGCGGGGAGGGGCGGGGGGGCGGCGTGATCCGCCCGCGGTCCCGGTTCGTGCTCGAAGCGGGGCCCGTTCTCGCCGATGAAGGGAACGCCGGGAGCGTGTGCGCATGAATCTCAAGCGACATCTCGACGACTTCGAGGCACGCTCGATCCGCGCCGCGCGCGTCATCCGCGTTATGCGCCTCGCGGTGTACGGCATCTATCGCTCGGGCATCTCGCGCATGGCGGCGGCGCTCTCGTTCCGCACGATCTTCGGGCTCGTGCCCGTGCTGGTCATCGGGCTCGCGCTGCTCGGCGCGTTCGCCAAGCCCGAGGACGTCGCCCAGGCGGTGCGCAAGGGCCTGGAGTACTCGGGCATCAGCAACATCGCGCTCGAGGAACAGTCCGTGACGGAGGTCGTTCACCCGACCACGCAGTTCGCGCCCACCGGCATGGGCTTCGTCCCCATCATGCTCTCGCGCGAGATGGTGCATGACGTCGACGCCGAGCAGGTCCACGAGCAGGACGTGGAGGAAGCGCAGGCCCGCGTCGACGAATGGATCACCGCGCTCGTCGATCGCGTCCGCGGCATCAAGTTCGGCACCGTGGGCGTGCTCGGGCTGCTCGTCCTCGCGTACGCCGCGATCTCGCTGCTCGTCGAGGTCGAGAAGGCCTTCAACCAGATCTGCCACGCCGAGAGCGGGCGCTCCTGGCGCCGGCGCATCCCGATGTACTGGACGCTCCTGACCATCGGCACCGCGATGCTCTTCTCCTCGTTCTATATCGGGGAGCAGTTCACCGGAACGCTCGTCTCGCTCGCGGAGCACGCGGGCTTCACCGCGGGCAGGCTCACGCTCGGCGTGCTGGGATACATCGTCACCACCGCGATCAGCACGCTCCTGCTCCTGCTGGTCTACACGACGATCCCCAACCGGCGTGTCGGGCTCCGCCCGGCGCTCACGGGCGCGCTCGTCGCCGCCGTCCTCTGGGAGGCCGGCAAGTGGGGCTTCACGCAGTACCTGAGCTACTCGACGAACTACGCCCGCCTCTACGGCTCGCTCGCCTTGATCCCGCTCTTCATGCTCTGGATCTACGTGACATGGCTCATCGTGCTGCTCGGGCTCCAGACCGCGTGGGGCGTGCAGAACCTCAGCCGCTTCGGCGTGATCCGGGCCGATGGCGACGACGACTCGCTCATGATCGACGCCGACGACGGGCTTGCGGTCATGGAATCGCTCTCCCGGGCGTTCGCACGCGGCGAGTCGCGGACGCTCTCGGCGATCGCTCGCGAGGCCCAGATCGACCCGCGCGCCGTCGAGGCACTCGTCGAACGCCTCGCCCGGGCCGGATTCGTCCATGAGGTCGCCCAGCCCGAGGACCAGGCCGGGGAGCCCCGCTACGCGCCGTCGAAGCCCGCGGAGGGCCTCCGCGTCCGCGAGGTCATCACCGCGATGTCGATGGCCCAGGACCGCCCAGGCTCGGCCTCCGGCGCGATCCGCCAGGCGATGCTCGATGCGCTGGGCGATCACCCCCTCTCGACCTGGATCGAGGGCGCCACCCCCGCGCAGCCCGAGGCCTCGCCGGCGTCCTCGCCCCGACCCCGTGCCCAGCCGCGGGGGGCCTGACCCACGCGCCGAGCGGGCGTCGGCCCTAACATCCCGACCCGCCATCCCGCGGGGCAGGGACGCACCCGATGGACGTGACGCGGGCCACCGAGTTCAGCTTCTACCTCGACAATCGCCCGGGCGAGATGGCTGGGGTTCTGGAAGCCGCGGCACAGGCCCATGTCGAGCTCACCGGGCTGAGCGTCGCCGAGCACCTCTCGCCCAACGGCGGGCCCGGGCGGGGCATCGTCCGCGTCGTGGGCGAGCCGCTGGAGGTCCTCCGGCATGTCTGCGAGTCGCTCGTCGACAGCGGGCACGGGCCCGTGGTCGAGAGCGAGGTCCTGTGCGTCAATGTCGACGCCCGCCCCGGGGCAGTCCGCGAGATCGCGACCCGCTTCGCGCTCGACAAGGTGAACGTCCGATACGCGTACCTCACCCCGGCGGTGAACGGGTACCCCGCGCGGTACTTCGTGCGGGTGGACGATCTGGAGCGGGCCGAGGCCTGCGTGCGTTCGCTTCCCTGAGGCGGGGGCGGAGTCCCTACAGTCTGTGAGACGGGGCACGCCGAAGGACTTGCGAAGGAGCGTTCATGGGCCTCGAAGCCGCACTTCCCCAGGACCTCATCCTCACCACGCAGTTGCAGCGGGTCATCAACTGGGCCCGGCGTTCGAGCATCTGGCCCATCCCGTTCGCGACGGCGTGCTGCGGGATCGAGCTGATGGCGACCGCGAGCAGCCGCTACGACATCGCCCGCTTCGGCATGGAGCGCATGAGCTTCAGCCCCCGACAGAGCGACCTCATCATCGTCGCCGGACGCATCGGCATCAAGATGATGCCTGTCCTCCAGCGCATCTACGAGCAGGTCACCGAGCCCAAGTGGGTCATCTCGATGGGCGCGTGCGCCTCGACCGGCGGCGTGTTCGATACCTACGCCACCGTGCAGGGCTGCGACCAGTTCATCCCCGTCGACGTGTATATCCCGGGCTGCCCGCCGCGCCCCGAGATGCTGCTCGAGGGCTGCATGGCGATCCAGCGCATCATCGACAAGGACGGCATGCCGCCCACGTCGGGTGGCAAGCGCGTGCCGCTGGGCATCACCGTCGGCGCGCCCGCGGGCGCGCGTCCGCAGCCGGTGGGCCTGACCGTCGGTAATTGACGACATTTCGCGACGCTCGCACGAAAGGGGCGGACATGGGCCGGACGAAGCACGTGGGCCGGACGAAGGGGATCATTGCGCTCATGCTCGCCGGGCTGTCCTCGCTCGGAACAGGGCGTCGAGACGCCGAGGTCGTGCCGCTCCGCATCGGCGTCGTGCGATTCGTCCACCAGCACGTCGAGGGGCTCCTCTGGAACGCCCGCGAACGCGACGACATCACGATCGTCGGCGTCTACGAGCCCGACGACGCGCTCTTCGAGCGCCTCGCGACGAAGTACGGCGTTGATCCGAGCGTGCGATTCGCGACGCTCGAGGAGATGCTCGACTCCGCGAAGCCCGAGGCCGTGAGCGTGATGTCCTCCATCGCGGACCACGTGCGCGTTGCGGAGGCGTGCGCCCCGCGGGGTGTGGACATGCTGTTCGAGAAGCCGCTCGCGTACAGCCGCGCGGACGCCGAGCGCATCGCGAGCCTTGCACGCACGCACGACGTGCTCGCATTGACGAACTTCGAGACGAGCTGGTACGCGTCGCTCCGCGAGGCGAAACGGCTCGTGACGTCGGGCCAGATGGCCCCCATCCGCAAGATGGTCTTCCGCCACGGGCACAAGGGCCCCATCGAGATCGGCTGCACGAAAGAGTTCACCGATTGGCTCACCGACCCCGCGCAGAACGGCGGGGGCGCGATCGTGGACTTCGGCTGCTACGGCGCCGTCCTCGCGACCTGGCTCATGGACGGGCAGCGTCCAACTTCCGTCACCGCTTCGGCGAGCACGCTCAAGCCGGAGGTCTATCCGCGCGTCGACGATGACGCGACCATCGTCCTCACCTACCCGGGCGCGACGGCGATCGTCCAGGCGTCGTGGGCATGGACGCACGACAACAAGGAGGCGGACGTCTACACCGAGCGCGGCTCGATCCACGCCGGCAGGTGGGACGAACTGTCCGTCCGTGCGCCGGACAAAGAGGCGACGAAGGTTCGCCCGCCGCAGAAGCCCGACTACCTCCGCGACGAGTGGGTGTACCTCCGCCACGTGACGCGGGGCGAGCGCGAGGTCGATCCGCTGTCGAGCCTCGAGTTCAACGTGATCGTCGCGGAGATCCTAGACGAGGCTCGCGCGTGCGTTGCCCGCATGCAGGATCAGCCGCGGCCCGAGTGATATGAAAAGCAACGCCCCGGGGATGAGCCCGGGGCGTGCGAGATACGAGAGTGTTCAAGGTCTGAGTCGATGCGAGCCTTAGCGACGGCGACGGCCGGCGACCAGACCGCCGAGGCCCAGCAGGGCGACGGAAGCCGGGGCGGGGACGGGCTCGTAGCGGATCGTCAGGGCGCCGCGGAGCCAGTTGGCGTCGATGGCGTTGGCGGCGTCATCGAAGCCCTCCCAGAACTCGAGGCGGAGGATGCCGTCCGCGCCGACGACGAAGTCGAGCGGGATCGTGGTCAGGTCGAAGACGCCGCCGGAGTTGTAGTTGCTGCTGCCGGAGAAGTCGTCGCCGATGCCGACCGTCAGGCTGACGCCCGTGGTGATCGCGCTGTCGGTGAAGTCCACGGTCGCCTCGCTCAGCCAGCTGGCGCCGACGGTGGAGATGTCCACGTCCCAGCCGATGCCGATGACGTGCGAGTTCGCACCGATGTTGATGCTGAACACGTCATTGTTGGGCGACCCGAAGGTGTCCCAGCTGTCGACGCCCGAAACGTCGAACACGAGGTCGACGGGGGCGACGCGGCTGGTCCAGCCACGGGAGGTGTCCGCGCCACGGCCCGTGATGGGGCCGGCGACGGCCGTGCCCGCGAGGGCAGCGACTGCAATCAGGGTAAAGGCCTTCATTGTCTTGTCTCCTCTCACATGCATGCAACCGACGACGCCTAAACAACAGGCGTCGCCTTCCTAGGCATCCAAGTGGTTTGCAGACGCCGCCCTCGGAACTTTGCCGAGGACACCCAAGAAGCGTCTCTCACCACACGCCGCACCGGACCCCAAGTCGTCCGACCGGCGATTCCTCCTACTGCCGAGCCGAGGCTCGACAAGGCACGAGTATCACGCAATCCGGGGAGAACGTCAATTGTTTTTTGTCAAGAATGTTGGCATTCGCCAGAACCGCCCACCGGAGGTCCGAGAGTTCCACGGGCCGGTGCGATCCGGAGGCCGACCTCCCGCGCAAGCCTCGTGCCCACCGTCCGAGAACACTGAGACATAAATCCATATTGAGTAATCACTTGGACGATGAGGCCCTCGGGGTCATCCGCCCAGACGCATGCGGAGCAGCCCCAGTTCCTCCTCAAACGTTTCGGCGAGTTCCGCGGCCCGCGACGCCGCCGATTCCGCGCCCGGGGCGTCGCCGTCCTCCGCCGCCGCACGGGCCCGCTGGAGCGTCCGCTCGACCTGCCCGAAGCGGCCGCTGACCCGTGACCACGCGGCGTTCCCGACCTGGGCCTGGACGAGCCTCCCCCGGCGTCGGAACGCGGCACACTCCCGCCCGAGGAGCCCCGCGAGCCCCGCGGCGAGGGCGGACATGCGCTCGACCGGGCAGTCCCGGGCCGCCGCATCACGCCGCGCCCGGGCGAGCCCGTCGCGCAGGGCGCACGCGGCCTGGAGCGGCAGGAACGTGCCCGCGCGGGGTGGGGCGCCGCTCGTCACGCCGGCCCGCCCCTGCGCCTCGGCCCGCAGGGCGAGCGTGCGACGCGTGCCGTCGCGCACCACCATCGCGCCCACGCCCAGCGAGGTCGCGCCGAGCACGAACGCCCACCACAGCGGCCAGCGCGTGAAGTCGAACTCGCGGACGTGCAGGTATCGCAGCGCGTCCTTCTGGCGGAGCTCGTCGAGCTGCGCATTGGTGAGCGAGGTGGGGTCGCCGTCCGGGGTGGTCGAAGCGAACCGCGGCGTGCGGGCGTCGATCTTCGCGAGCGCGGCCTCGGGCGTGAGCTCACCCCGCGACGCGCGACCGAGCAGTTCCGCACGCTCGATCGCGTCCGCCTCGACAACGCCCGCGCCCTCGCCCAGCGTGAGCGATTCCAGCGTGCTCGGGCTGAGGCGCATCGGCGCGAGGCACGCCGACGCGGAGGCGATCAGCGACGCGAGCAGCCCGACGACCATCATGACCACGCCCACCCAGCGCACACGAACCTCCGTTCTAATGGGCCGACAGGGCGATCCGCGCCACCGCGACGCCCAGTTCGACAAGCCCCTGTCCCAGCATGAGCCCCGCACCGACGCGCACCGCCCAGCGGCCCGACGCCCCGGTCGATCGGGCCCACGCCGCGTCGGTAATCCCCCGCGCTATGCAGCCCAGGGTGAACGTCAGCACGAGCCCGATCGGCATGCACATCCCCGCCCCGATCAGGACGCCCAGCCCGGCGAGGGCGCCCACGCCGAGCAGCCCGCCGACGATCGCGCCCAGCACGACCATCGCGCCCGCGTCCTGCCCGCTGCGGGCCGACGCTTCGAACGCCCCTTCGAGCAGCGGCAGGCGCGCCGGGATGGCGTGGATGTGGTCCGCACCGATCGCGAGCGTCCCCAGCCCGATCGCCGCGCCGAGCACGACGCCCGCGAGGGCGAGCCATCGCAGCGTGCGCGGACGCACGCCCGCGAAGTGCCCGGTCACCCCATCGCTCAGCAACCCGCCCGTGAGCACCGCCGCCGCGCCGCACGCGCACGCCAGCGCGACGCCCGTGCTCCCCGACAGCATGAGCGAGAGCGCACCCGCCGCGCCCGCGACGGGCACGAGCGGCGTCCAGTCGCTGAGCCCGCGCGTGGGCGCGACGACGACGCACGCGAGCGCTACCAGTGCCGCACCGAGCACGCCCATGACGAGGCCTTGCGTTGTTCCGCCTTCCATCCCGCATGCGATCGCCAGCCCCAGCACGCCGACGACCGCGAGCACGATCGAAGGCGTCGCGTCGCGTTTCGCTGGTTCGGTGCGTCCCCCGTGCGGGGCATCGTCGCGCGCGGTCATCGCGCGGAGCGCCACGATCGCGACGCACAGCCCTCCCCCGAGCAGCACGCCCAGCCCGATCGGCCCGTGCATGCGGGCCTCGGACCATGCGCCCGCGGCTTCGGCGCGCACGCTCGCGGGCATGTAGCCCAGATGGAACGCGATCGGCGACAGCACGAGCCACGCCAGCACGCCGCCCGAAGCGATCCACAGCCCGCGCGTGCCCGCGACCAGCCCCGCGCCGAGCGCGAAGGGCGCGATCGCGAGCACGATGGGCCATGCCGAGGGCACGCCCAGCGCACGCCCCACGTCGATCGCGTCGTCGGTGACGATGAGGTCCGCCTGCCCGTTGTGGTCGCGGTCGCTCGCGCGGGTGAGCACGGCGTCGCGCGGGGGCGCATCGGCCTCGACGCCATTGAACGCGAAGTCCACGCGCGGGGCGTCCGCTTCCGTTTCGCTCCGCACGCGCACGCCGAGGTCCGCGTAGCCGAACAGCGGCGCGCCGGCCCAGCCCGCGTCCACGCTGCGCAGCTCGTCCCACGCGCCCGCGTGCACGCGCAGTGCGAGCTCATCGGGCGTGGGCGAGGCGTGATACGGACCAGCGTGGGTGTTCTGCGCGAGCCAGTCCGCCCACGCGGCGCGGGCCGCGTTGATGCGTTCGGCGTGCTCCGGTGACTCGGCCGGCGCGTCGGCTCTTTCTGCCAGGGCCGCGCCAAGTTCCGCGAGTTCTGACGGCGCGGTGCGCGCGTCGGCGAAGCCCGCGATCATCCGCGTGCGGAGCGCGTCCTCAATCGTGAGGCGCTCGCGCCGCACGAGCGCGTCGAGCTGGTCGAGCGCCGCGGGCGTCTCGATGCCGGGGAGCCGCGTCGGGAGCGAGACCAGGACCGACGCGAGGGTTGCGATCAGGAGCACCACGCCGCCCCCGCGTCCGATCGTCGCGCCCGCACGCCCGCTGGGGAACGGCAGGTCCGCGGCGTCGATCGCCGCACGGCGCAGTGGGCCAAAGAGCGAGAGCGCGATGAGGCATCCCGCGACGCTCGCGAGCGACGCGACGATCAGCCGCGTGCTCGGCGCGCCATGCTCGAACATGGACGCGCCGCCCATGACGCCCAGCAGGAGGCCCACGCCCGGCGCGACGATCGATGTGGCAAGGGTCTGCGCGCACGCGTGCTCGCCCACGCGCCGGGATCGCAGGGCGATGCGCAGCAGGAACGCCGCCAGCCCCGCGGCGAGCACGCTCCCGAAGATGGGCAGCCCGAGCCACGTCCCGCCCGCGCCGGACCCGCTCCAGCCGCTCGCGAGCATCGCGGGGGCGATGACGATGCCGACCACGATGCCGACGGCGATCGCGCGGGGTGTGTGCTGGCCTGTGGTTTGAGATCCACCGGGACCGCTGGGCGACATCATGCGCCTCCGGGCCCGTGCTTCCGGCGCGTTCATCGCGCCCGCGGGCTTCCTTGCCCGTGGTTCATGGACCGAAGCACGAACCGGTGTCCGACGAGTCGATCCGTCAGAGAGTGGGCGATGCGCCCAATGAGGGTTCGACGGGAACGCCGAAGGGTTCCCGAACGCGTCAGGTGATTACTTGGGGTCGCCGCTGACCATCTTGCGGCCGACACGGCGCCGGCGATTGATGATCGCCCGCCCGCCCCGCGTCTTCATGCGAGAACGGAAGCCGATGGAGCGCTTGCGCTTGATCTTGCTGCACCGACGCGGGTAATGCATCTGCCCACCTCTTCAGTCACGAGCCGAGAACCAAGGCTTCCCAGTGGCCCCGGTCCGGCGGGCCAGGGGCCCACGCGGGGGGAAATCTAGGCTCCCAACCGGGCGGAGGCGAGCGGCGAGCGTTTCCGTGGGTCCGAATCTTCCCGGATTCGGGGGAGAACGCTGGAATGCGCACCCAGATGTCGATACATTCGGTGGATATGCGGGGTCGTCAATCCCCGCCCGAAGCGGTCGCGATCGCTCGCCGGTCGAAACCCCCATTCCGGGGACTTACGGCAGGCGAGCCTTCGCGTCCATCGGCACGCAGGGTCCACTTTCCGCCGGGCTGAGGCTCGGGCGGGATGGGGCCGCGTGCCCGGTTTGGCACGGGTCACGTGCCGACCGGGGAGATGGCCTGGTGCGCCCGCGGCGCATGCGCGAAGGGATCGGGACATGGACAACGGGCTGAGTCCGGAGGCGCGGGCGGAGGTCGAGAAGACGATCGGGTATCACTTCCGGGATGCGGGGCTGCTCGATCGCGCGCTCATGCACGCCTCGGCGGTCGACGAACGCCTGCTCTCCAACGAGCGGCTGGAGTTCCTGGGCGACGCGGTGCTGGGCATGGTCGCGTGCGAGCGGATCTTCACGAAGTATCCCGACCTGCTCGAGGGCGAGATGACCAAGATCAAGTCCGCGGTGGTGTCACGCCGGGCGTGCGCGAAGCTCGCGCGCGAGGCGAACCTCGCGGCGCAGCTCGTGATCGGCAAGGGCATGCGGACGAGCGCCGACATTCCGCAATCGCTTTATGCCGCGGTGCTCGAGGCGGTGGTGGGGGCGGTGTACCTCGACGGCGGGTTCGACGCGGCCCGCGCGCTGCTCACGCCCTGGATCGATCCGCTGATCGAGCGTGCGTCCCGTTCCGGGCACCAGCACAACTACAAGTCGGTCCTGCAGCAGCACGCGCAGCGCGTGTTCGGGACCTCGCCGATGTACCGCGTGCTCGACGAGCAGGGCCCGGACCACGCGAAGTGCTTCCAGATCTGCGTGGAGATCGGCGGACGCGCGTTCGAGCCCGCATGGGGACAGTCAAAGAAGCAGACCGAGCAACAGGCGGCGCTCAACGCGCTCCGCGGGCTGAACGTGGTGACCGACGACGGCGAGGTCGAGCTGGTCGAGACCGTCGTGCAGGACGTCGCGGCGAAGTGAGCCCGAGCGCGCCGCGTGCCGAGTTGTTCTTTCACAGCGGCTTCGTGCCTTACACGAGCTTCTTGAGGGCGTCGGCCTTGTCGGTCCGCTCCCACGTGAAGAAGCCCAGCTTCTCGCGGCGGTGCTCGCGCTTCACGCGGTCGTAGTACTGCCCCTCGTACGGCTGGCGCCCGAAGTGCCCGTGGCGGGCGGTGGGCCCGAAGATCGGCTTGCGCAGGCCCAGCGTCTCGATGATCGCCTTGGGCGTCAGGGCAAAGACCTCGCGGATCGCGCGCTCGATCTTCTTCTCGTCCACGCGGTGCGTGCCGAAGGTGTCGACGCGCACGCTCGTGGGCTCGGCGACGCCGATGGCGTACGAGAGCTGGACCTCACAGCGATCGGCGAGCTCGGCCGCGACGACGTTCTTCGCGATGTACCGGGCCATGTAGGCCGCGGAGCGATCGACCTTCGTCGGGTCCTTGCCGCTGAACGCGCCGCCGCCGTGGCGGCCCATGCCGCCGTAGGTATCGACGATGATCTTGCGTCCGGTGAGGCCCGCGTCGCCGTGAGGGCCGCCGATCTCGAAGCGTCCGGTGGGGTTCACGTGGACGGTGATGCCCGGGTTCCACCACTGCCCGAGGACGGGCTTGAAGATGTGCTCGATGACCTCGCGCCTGAGCTTGTCCTGCTTCTCGTTCCAGGACGCGTCGTGCTGGGTGGAGAGCACGACGGTGTCGATGCGTGCGGGGCGGTCGCCGTCGTACTCGACCGTGACCTGGCTCTTGGCGTCCGGGCGGAGGCCGGGGATGACGGATTCACGCCGGATGTGCGCCTGCTGCTCGACGAGGCGGTGCGAGAGCTGGATGGGCAGGGGCATCAGCTCGGGCGTCTCGCGGCAGGCGTAGCCGAACATCATGCCCTGGTCGCCCGCGCCCTCCTTGTCGACGCCCATCGCGATGTCGGTGGACTGCTTGTTGAGCGCGACGAGCACGCCGCAGGAGTCCGCGTCGAAGCGCATGTCGCCCGAGGTGTACCCGATGTCGCGGATGACCTCGCGGACGAGCTCGGGGATGTTGACGTACGTCTCGGTCGTGACCTCGCCCGCGACGACGACCAGCCCGGTGCAGCACATCGTCTCGCACGCGACGCGGGAGCGCGGATCATCGGCGAGCATCGCATCCAGCACGGCGTCGGAGATCTGATCGGCGACCTTGTCGGGATGCCCCATCGAGACCGATTCGGACGTGAACAGCTGCGCCATGGACGTTCGCTCCTCGCCTGTGCGTGGGTTCGGGTGCCGCGGTGCCGCCCTCGCATGCCGCGGGGCGGGCCCGAATGCGGCGATTGCGGCGGTGTGAGTGGGAGTCTAGGAGGGCGGGCGGGGCCGGGTCCCGCGCCATGCGGACAATCGGGCCGCGCACGCGGGCGGCTCGCTACCCTCCCGTCCCATGGCCAAGCGAACCACCTCGACCGCCCCCCGAAGGTCCGCCAGCGCCCGCCCGCCCGCCGCGGAATCGCCGCGGGGCGGGCTGTCCTATGCCTCCGCGGGCATCGACCTGGAACGCTACGACAGCTTCACCGCCTCGCTGCCCTCGATGATGCGGCGCACCTTCGGCCCGCGCGTCATCGACAACCCCGACGGCTTCGCGGGCCTCTTCCGCCTCGACTACAACGAGAAGCTCTTCAAGCGCAACTTCAAGGACCCCGTGCTCGTCGCCTGCTGCGACGGCGTGGGCACCAAGCTCATGATCGCCCGCGACATGGAACGCTACGACACCGTGGGCATCGACCTCGTCGCGATGAACGTCAACGACCTGATCGTGCAGGGCGCCGAGCCCCTGATCTTCCTGGATTACGTCGCGGTGCACCACGTCGAGAAGCCCATGATGAGCGCGATCGTCAAGGGCATCGCCGACGGGTGCGAGCGGGCGGGGTGCGCGCTCCTGGGCGGCGAGACGGCGGAGATGACCGACATGTACCGCCCGGGCGACTTCGACCTCGCCGGGTTCGCGGTGGGCGTGGTCGAGCTCAAGCGCGCGGTCGGCCCGAGCCTTGTTTCACCGGGCGACATCGTGCTCGGGCTTGCCTCGAGCGGCGTGCACAGCAACGGATACTCGCTGGTGCGGCAGGTGGTCGGGGCCGCGAAGCTCGACCTCTCGCGCGTGTATCCCGAGCTCGATCCCGCGCGCACGCTGGGCGAGGTGCTGCTCGAGCCGACGCGGATCTACGCCGAGCCGATCGTGCGTCTGCAGCGGCGCTACGCGGTCAAGAAGGTCATCACGGGCATGGCTCACATCACCGGGGGTGGGATGGAGGGCAACCTCTGCCGCGCACTGCCCGGGAACTGCGACGCGGTGATCGACGAGTCGTCGTGGGATCGCCCGGCGATCTTCGACTTCCTCGCGGGGCATGGTGATGTTGCGCACGACGAGATGCGCAAGGTCTTCAACATGGGCATCGGCTACTGCGTGATCGTCCGCCCGACGTTCGCAGACTCGGTCCGGGAGCAGCTCGAGAAGCTCGGCGAGACGGTCTTCACGATCGGAAAGATCGTGAAGGGCAAGGGCGAGGTGAGGTACAAGTAGGAAGTCAGCGAGTCGGGAAGTCACGCAGAGAACGCTCGTTCTCAATCCCCGAAGCTCGTTCCCACGCTCCGCGCCGCGGAGATCAGGTGGTTCTCCGGATCGACCAGACGCTGCTTGCCCTCGGCGGACAGGATGTCCGCGTCGTCGAGCTTCCCGTCCTTCCACACCACCAGGCGGTTCGCACGCCCCTCGCGGATGAGCTGCGTCGCGTGATAGCCGAAGCGCGTCGCGAGCACGCGGTCCGCGGCGACCGGCGTCCCGCCGCGCTGCACGTGCCCGAGCACGCAGTAGCGCGATTCGACGCCCGATCGTTCCTCGATCTGTGCCGCGACCCACTTGCCGATGCCGCCCAGGCGGATCGGGTCGGGGCTCGTGGGATCGACGCGCTCGACGATCTGCTTCCCGCCGCGCGGCTTGGCGCCCTCGGAGCAGCACACGATCGTGAATCGCCTGCCGCGCTGCGCGCGGTGCTCGACCGCATCGCACACGCTCTCAAGGTCGAAGGGGATCTCGGGCAGCAGGATGATGTCCGATCCGCTCGCGACGCCCGCGTGCAGCGCGATCCAGCCCGCGTTGCGCCCCATTACCTCTACGACCATCACGCGGTGATGGCTCGCCGCGGTGGTGTGCACGCGGTCGAGCGCGTCCGTCGCGATCTGCACCGCGGTCAGGAAGCCGAACGTCAGGTCCGAGCCCCAGAGGTCGTTGTCGATGGTCTTGGGCACGCCGAAGCACGGCACGCCCCGGCGCACGAACGGCGCTGCGCAGCTCATGGTCCCGTCGCCCCCGATGACCACCAGCGCGTCGATGCGGTGGATCTCGAGGTGCGTCATGCACACGTCGGTCAGGTCCTTGAAGATCCAGTTGCCCTCCGCGTCCTTGCCCACCGGCACGCGAGAGGGATTCGCCTTGTTGCTCGTTCCGAGGACCGTCCCGCCCATCGTCAGGATGTTCGAGACGTCGTCGTACTGCAGCACCCGCATCCGGTCCTCGATCAGGCCCTGGAAGCCGTCCTCGATGCCCATGACCTCCACGCCACAGGCCATCGCGTCCTTCGCGACGGCCCGGATGACGGCGTTGAGCCCGGGGCAGTCGCCGCCCCCTGTGAGGATGCCGATGCGCCGGATATTGGGGTTGCACTTGAACATGCCCCGTAGGTATCGGCGTTTCGGAGGGTGGAGATCGTGCGGGCGGCGTGCAAATGCCGGGAGAAGGGCGAACCTCCACGCCCCCGGACGCGAAACGGGGATGCACGCGGCACTCGTCGCGCCCATACTGTCTTGACGCACCATGGCCCGATCCGCACGCCCATCCCGCTCCGTCCGCCCCGCCCGAGGGGCGGGAACGCCCATCGCCGCGTGGCTGGGGCTGCTGGGCGTGCTGGCGATGCTGGTCGCCCTGCCCCTCCACCAGTGGCAGCATGCCCACGCCGGGCCCGAGGCGGGCATCGCCTCCGCCTGCGGCGAGTGCCACCACCACGGCCACCACGGATCGGACGGCACGGGCTCGAACCACCCTGATTCGGGTGATGTTTATGCCGGGACCGCCGCCGATCCTCAGCCGGATCGCGCGCCCGACGACCACGATCCGCACTCCTGCCCGACCTGCGTCGCCCTGACCGGGCTTGCGCAGGGCGTCCCCCTGCCCACGCCCACGGGCGTGTGCGTTGACGCCCCGGCCCTCGGGCTGGCCCTGACCACCCCGCAATGGGTGCACGCCGTCGAGCCCGCCTTCGCGGGCGACATCCGCGGCCCGCCGAGCGCCTGAGCCCGGCTTCCCTCGATCACATCAGGAAACCGTGACTTCGTCGCGCCCGTCCCGCGTGTCTGCGTGGGGAGGGCGCGGGTCGAGCCACGCCTTGGCACGCGCTGCGGCGCGATCCGGGGCGCGGCGCTCGGGGCATGCGCGACCAGTCGGTCGCGTCGCAAGAGAGTCGATCCATGTGCATGTCTACGCCGCGTGGGTGCGCGCGTCGCGCCTTCACGCTCATTGAGCTGCTCGTCGTCATCGCGATCATCGCGCTGCTGATCGGGATCCTCCTGCCCGCGCTGGGCAGGGCCCGCGAGGCGGCGCGGGCCGCGGTGTGCATGAGCAACGTCCGCCAGCTCGAGATCGCGCACGCAATGTACGCGGACGCGAACAAGGGCGCCTTCGTCGACGCGGGCCTCGCCCACGGCGGCGTGGGCAACCCGCTCACGAGCTGGATCACGTCGCTCGCCGAGTATTACGGCGGCGCGCCCGTGGTCCGTTCGCCCTCGGACAACTCCCCGGAGTGGTCCGTGGACGACGGCGGGACGTCGACGGGCCTGTCGTTCGCGCAGGCGGTCGCACGCCTGAGCGACGGCGATCCGTCGAACGATCCGAAGACGAGCGATCTTGCACGCTGGACGAGCTACGGGCTCAACAACTACACGACTGCCACGAAGGCGCCCGAGTACGACGACCCGCGTTACGGACGCATCCGCGCGTACGCGAAGGAGAGCCGCGTCCCGACGCCGGGCGCGACGATCCACTTCCTGATGATGACCGAGGGCACCGGGCCGTACGCGAACCGGGCGTACGCCAGATCTGACCACGTCCACCTCGAGAACTGGTTCACGGACACTCCCGCGGACCGGGCCCGCCTCGCGGCGGAAGAGATGGAGCTGCACGCCCACGGCGGCGTTGCGGCGACGGATTCTGGCGTTGCGACGTACGGGTTCCTCGATGGGCACGCCGAGCTGCGCACGTTTGGCTCGGTCTACCGCGGCTTCTACGACAACAACTTCTTCCCGCTCGTCGCCCACTAGCCGTCCGAGGGACTCGCCCGGTTCGCACCGACATCGCTCCCGCGCGATCGCGCGGACATCCACCGTTCATTGCAGTTGCAACGCACCGCATGCGCCGCGCGCCGTTCCCTGCGCGCCGCGCGGAAGGAGTTGGATCCATGAAAGGCTTGAAGAGACCGATCAGTTGCCGCGGCCCGGGAATCATCGAGCAGCTCGCCCTCGGGGCGATCGTGCTCGCGGGCGCCTCGTTCCCGGCGTTCGCGCAGCCCGTGCACGCCACGGACATCATCGTTTCGCAGGACGGCGTCTCGCTCATCACCGGGCAGATCCCGCCCGGCGAGGTCGAGATCATCTTTCCCTCGTGCGTCTTCGGCGCGGACATCAGCGCGCTGGGCGAGGCGAACGACCCCGGCTTCGACACGGGCGTCGGCGCGTTCACAAGCGGCACGAGCATGGGCTTCAACATTCGCAGAGCGCTCCGCCGCTGGGAGAATGCGGACTTCGCGACGATCCCACCCGAGACCATCGGGATCAGCTGGGGCCCACTCGCGCCGGTGGTCACGCCGGCGACGGACGTGCTGGTCCCGGGCATCATGAGGCCCATCGCGGTCGATGGGTCGTGGCACACGCACTACAAGTACAAGATCAGCGCCGGCGCGCGCACGGGCGTGTACCTGCTCGAGCTCGAACTGACCATCGCGAGCGGCGCGTTCCTGAACAGCCAGCCCTTCTGGCTCATCGTCAATAACGGCGGGTCGACGGGCGATGTCGACGACGCCGTGCAGTGGGTGCGTGACAACCTGTCGTGGTGCGACGCGCCCGCGTGCATCGCGGACTGGGACGAGTCGGGCGGTGCGCCCAATTCGAGCGACTTCCTCGCGTACCTCAACGACTACTCCGCGCAGGACCCCGCGGCGGACCTCGCGCCCGAGGGCGGCGATGGCGTGCTCGATTCGTCGGACTTCCTCGCGTTCCTGAACGCGTACGCGCAGGGGTGCTGAAGCGCCCCGCTGGTGTTCGAGAGATCACGCCGCGGAGCGGTTCCGCGGCATTGAGAGGAGCGCCCGTTCGGATCGTTTCCCGCGGGCGATGTTTCGGAGTCGGTTTCGTTTGTGTACAGACAGGAGATCGAGATGAAGATTCAGAAGATGATCGTCGGCGCGGGCCTCGCGCTCGGCATGGCCTCGGGCATGGCGCTCGCGCACGAGGGCGACGTGTTCGTCGCAATCGACGCGAATGGCAAGCTCACGTTCGAGTTCGACTTTGACGCTGTGAACCTCCTCGCGCCGGTGCCGATCGGCTCGTCCGTCGCGGGCTGGCTGGGCGACGAGCCGGGCTTCGCAGAGCTGGGCGAGGACGAGCCCGACGAGGGCCTGTTCCGCATCGACGCGGGTGCGAACATCGCGTTCCAGCTCGTCGGGAGCGACGTTGCGTTCAACGTGTGGGACCCGCTCTTCAACGCGATCCTGCAGCCGGGCGATCAGTTCGTGCTCGGCGGCTGGGGCTTCGACGATCACGCGTTCTGGCACATCGACTCGGACGCTCCGGGCTTCGATCCGCTCCAGACGGTGTGGTCGGCGGACTTCTTCATCGTTGACCTCGCGGGCATCCACGCGCCGAGCGATGTCGTGAACATCAAGTTCACGAACGTTCCTGCGCCCGGCGCTGGGGCGATGCTCGCGAGCGTGATGATGTTCGCTTCGCGCCGTCGTCGCGCCTGATCGCGCGTCGTTGCGGCGCGTCGTCATGCTCGTGCGCACGAGATGAAGGATCGTTCATTTGTGCGTGCGATGGCGTGAGAGCGATTTCCCTGTTCCGCGTCGCTCACCTTGGGAGGGGGGCGGCGCTCCAAGCCCCGCATCCGCCGTTGCATCACGCGACGGGTGCGGGGTTTTTCGTGCGCGAACATTGCGCGGGGCGTGCATACGCACGCTGCGCCAAGGGGTTGCATCGCTCTGGCAGGAGGCTGCCGGAATGGCATTCCTGCCGTATGTCACGCAAAGGTGACGCGAGGAATCTGACTTTGTCGGGCGTCGAAATCCGAAGGGGGCGACGCACAAAGACTGACGGCGGGACGATCCAACGCCCCGCTCGTGCGTAAGGAATACCAAAGTTTGCGTGAGGGTTGATTCACGCGAGGGGCCTCAAGGGGGTCCGAAAGGAGTTCGAGGATGGCACGCCACGACGACAACTTCGAGCGCGAGGATGCGCCGGAGCGTGGCGACGAGTTCGAGGTGCGCGGCGAGGAAATCGACGCGGACCGACTCTTCGCCGCGAGTGAGGCGGTGGTTCTTGCGGTCAGCGAGCTTGCCGCCGCGGGTGTCGAGCGGTGTCCGTATCCGCCGTCACTCCTCGGCACGCCCGACCAGCCCGAATGCCTGGCCGACTTTACCAGGCACGAGCTCGAAGAAGCGACCGCGTTCCTCGTCCGCATGGGCGTGCTCGCGCAGCATCCGCGGCGCGGGCAGACGAACGCGTAAGACACACACAGCCGCCGTGCGTGCTGCCGGCGGATTCACGGATCGTTTCCTCTCTTCCTCCCAAACGTCCGAAGCCCGCGTGCGTGTGCCCGCGGGCTTTGGGCGTTTTGGGCGACGCTCCTTTGTTTGGCGTCCCTCTCGCGTGGGCCTGGCTGTCGCATGGGCGTGGTCGCCTCTGGCGTTGTACGCTTCGGGCATGAGCCACACCCGCTGCGTCACAGCCTCCATCTCGCTTGCCGTCCTCGCGATGCTGGGCGGCGCGTGCGCCACAGCGCCCGAGCCCGCGGCACCCGCGATCGACAACCTGGAGTTCGACGCCGCACGAACGCTCGACACCTTCCATCGCGCCGCGGCGACCGCGGACGAGGACACCTACTTCCACATCCTTGCCCTCGACGGCGTCTTCCTCGGGACGGACGCGACGGAGCGCTGGTCGACGCCCGCGTTCCGCGAGTTCGCCGAGGAATACTTCAAGCGCGACAGCGCCTGGACCTACGTGCCCTTCGAGCGGCACGTCGACGTGAGCCGCGACGGGAAGTGGGCGTGGTTCGACGAGCTGCTGCGGAACAAGACGCTGGGGGTGTGCCGCGGGTCGGGGGTGATGCGCCGGGCGGTGGGGCGGTGGGAGATCGTGCAGTACAACCTCTCCATGCCGGTCCCGAACGCGATCGCCGAGGATGTCGCCCGCCAGGTCCGGGAACTCGACGCGTCCGCCCCCTGAGCCGCACCACCGCTAAGGGCTGACAGGCAGGGCCGCCTGCGGGCGAGCCGAGGGGAACAACGGCCCGATACGCCCCCATGCTGGTGGCGTGAACCCGTGGGGGGTTCGATCGCGTCGTCCCGTTCGGCTGGAGCTCGCCCGTGATCCATTTCGACAACGCACCCGCGCCCAAGGGACCGGAGCATCGCACGCGCGGCCGCATTCGCTGCGGCGACGTGCAGACGAACCTCGGCACGGTGCTCGACATCTCGTCGGGTGGCATGCGGATCCAGGGGCGGGGCGCGTGTCCGCCGATGGGCGAGGTCGTTGATCTCAAGGTCCAGAGCCTGACGATGTGCGTCGTGGTGGCGTGCCGCCTCGTTTGGAAGAAGCGGTCGGGCCTCTTCCGCTGGATCTACGGGTTCGAGTTCGTCAGCATCAGCGACGACCAGCGCAAGTGCCTCTCCGAGATCCTCCGGGTCGAGATCGGGCAGATGCCCACCGTGCGTCCGGGCGACTTCGGCGGCGGTCGGCGCATCGCGTGATCGACGCCCACCCGGGGGCGGACCACATCCATTTCCATACGCAAGATCGGCCAACCTGACGGGCGGTCGCGTTGCGCGCATCCTCGCCTCCATCGAAGGGAGGCGGCATGGCTGCGGATCGCAAAGTGGTCATCGCGGGCGTCGTTGCGCTGGGGGGTGCCGCGGCGCTGGTCTGGTCGGGCATGCGCACGTTCGGCGCGGGGGGCATGGGGCGCGAGGTCCGCTCCGCCGCGAGCCTCTCGCCGCAGCGTCCCGGCGGGGCGCGTTCCGGGGGCTCGGATTCCGGGAGCACGAACTCCGGAGCCGTGAGTGGGGGCAGTGAACGCAGGCAGGTCTCGATGGGTGGAGAGCTGGGCTCGGGCCCGTCGTGGTCGCCCGCGGATGGTGAGGCGATCCCGGGCGAGGGTGGTCGTCGGGTCGTGCGTCTGGGCGGGGGCGGAACGGGGAACGCCGCGCCGGAGATGCCCGATGCGATGCACGAGTACGAGTTCACCGAGGCGCCCGCGGGCGTGTCGGGCGAGCTCGCGCTCGATCGTCTGGAGCGCGCGTGGCGCGACGGGCTCGACGCGGAGGCGGGGCTGGCGAACCTCGGCATGGCGCGCCGCGAGCAGCTCGCGAAGGAAGCACGCGGGCTCATCAGCGCCCTCAAGGACAACGACTACGACGCGTGGCAGGCGAGCGTTCGCATGCTCGGCGCGGTGATCCCCGAAGATCCTGCGCCGGTCCGCGAGCAGTTCGATCGCCTGTCGCACGTCCTCGCGTCGGCGTCGCTGGCGCTGAACGATGCCGCGGTGCGTGCGATCGATCCCGACGCGCCGCGGGGCATGCTCGACATGCTGCCCAACGACGGGTACAACGCGAACATGATCCAGCGCGTCATGCAGGTGCAGGAAGAGGGCGCTCCCGAGAAGGAGATCCGCGTGTCCAGCCTGCGCATGGCGGGCGGCGGGCTGTTCCCGGGCGTGGCGAGCTTCCGCGACGACAAGCTCAAGGCCGCGGTGGTGCGCGTCCCGGTGCGGATCAAGGGTTCGAAGTCGGCGCGTGCGGACGGGATCTTCTCCGTCACGATGGCGTGGAACGCGCAGGCGAACCACTGGCAGCCCGCGCTGTGGGAGATGGAGCTGTTCAACCCTGAACTGATGGCGGGGATGAACCTCCGCCGGGGAGGATGAGAGATGCAACGGACGACGCGCTACGGGCGCACCCCACGCGGTTTCACGCTGATCGAGTTGCTCGTGGTCATCGGGGTCATCGCGCTGCTCATCGCGATCCTGCTGCCCGCGCTGGGCTCGGCGCGCGGGACGGCCCGCCAGACCAAGAGCCTCGCGAACCTGCGCACGATCGGGACCACCTTCGCGCAGTACGCCGACCAGTACACGACGTATCCGTTCGTCAAGCCCGGGACGGGCTCGGCCGACGTTCCCTTCCCCGTGCCGCACGACATCCTGTTCATCCAGTGGTATCCGCGGGGGACGATGATCGGGACGAGCGACTGGTTCCACCTCTCGCACCTCTGGCCCGCGCCGGTGTCGGCGATGGCGCCGTGGGAGGAGAACTTCGAGGCGTGGATCAGCCCGGGCTACGACAACTCGCTCGAGATCATGCGCACGCGCGACATGACCCAGCTCGACAATCCCGCCGCGAACGACGTGAGCTATCACTACAGCAACTCGTTCCTCGCCAAGCCGCGC
The DNA here is from genome assembly GCA_034004365.1 of Phycisphaerales bacterium. GTDB lineage: Bacteria > Planctomycetota > Phycisphaerae > Phycisphaerales > UBA1924 > JAVEWV01. Next base: position 16,387 of record JAVEWV010000002.1, on the reverse strand, counting down.
CTGTGGACGACCTCCGGCGCCGCGCCCGCGGGCGACGAGGCGTCGAAGCTGTTCGCGGGGACCGCGCCGCACGAGGTCGCGTTCGCATCGGACAAGGTGATGCTGTGGGACGCGCACCTGGCGTACATGTCGCGACAGCCCGAGGTCCGCGAGGGGCATTTCGACGCGAAGACCCCGATGTGCTTCGCCGACGGGCACGCCGACGTGAAGAACCCCCTCGACGCGACGCCGGGCACGCCCAACCCGCTGCGCTTCAACGACACCACGCGCCTGCACAACACGCCCGACGGCGTGAAGGGTCGCGACTACTAGCCGGGGTGAGGTTGGACCGTCGATGGTTGCGCCGCGCGTGCCGCGATCACTGGTTGCGGCTGGGCGCGACGGGCTCGACGGGCGTCGTGCGCGGCTGGTCTGGCGCGGGGGCGCCCTCGCCCGGATGGGCGGCGATGCGTCCCTCGGCGCGGGCCTTCTGGAACGCACGTCCCAGGACCTGGAAGCCGATCGCGCTGGCGAGGATCAGCCCGAGGCTCATCGCGAACACCCAGCCGCCGCGTCCGGGCGCCGACGCTTCGAGCGCGTTGTACACCAGCACGCCCAGCACGGGCGAGAGGATGCCGCGGACGCCCGTGAGCGTGACGTGCACGCCCATGTACTGCGTCGCGCGGTGCGGGGGCGCGAAGTCCAGGTGCCCCAGGTTCCAGGCGAGCACGCCGCCCGCCCATGCGAACCCCTGCACGATCGCGGCGACGTAGAGCAGCCACGTCGCGCCCGTCACGCTCGCGATCAGGAGCGTGCAGCTCACGACGGCGAAGAGCCAGCAGTGCAGCGTGCGGAACTCGATGACGTGCTTCTTCCCGAGGCGGGCGGCCCAGTACGGGATCGCCAGCGGCATCATGAGCAGCGGGAGCGACTGCGTGAGCAGCATCGAGGGCAGGTAGTCGTAGTTGAAGCGGTCCTTGAGCACGATGGTCAGGAGCGGCGTGACCATGAGGTTGCCCATGCCGATCGTGAACATGCAGGCCATGTACCCCGCGAACATGCGGTCCTGCGCGAGCAGGCGGACCATCGAGAGCGGGCTGAGCGTGGGCTGGGCCGAGGCGTCGTCGCCCTTCTCGTCGGCGAGCAGCTTGCGATGCCCGCGCACGCGCATCGAGCGGTACTTCCACGCCGCGAAGAGCCCGAAGAGCGCGCCGGTGGGGAGCAGGATGCGGAAGGAATCGGGGCTGGCCTCCATCGCGACGCCCATGCCCAGCGCGAGCAGCGCGATGCACTGCACCTGCACCGTGGCGAAGCGCCCGGTGACGCGTGCGCGGATATCGCGTTCGTAGTTCGCACGCCAGATCGTCGAGCGGATCGAGATGTACCCCGCCCAGATCATCCGCGCGAGCATGATGAGCGACACGAACACCCACAGCCCCGTCGCGCCCGACACCCGCGCGCCCAGAAGATGGACGTCGTCCTTGGGCACGAGCGCGAGCAGCGCCACGCAACCCGCCATCGAGACGAGCATGCGGTTGACGAACGCGACCTTGTCCATCCCGTGCGCGAGGCGGACCCACACGAAGCTGGTGATGTTCGCGATCGCGGTGGCGCTCGAGACCAGCGCGACCGCGAGGTTCAGGGCCCGCTCGGACAATTCGCCCCGCTCGACCAGCGCGTGGTATCCGTGCTTGACGATCACGCCCGCGACGCCCGCCTCCACGCCCGCGAGCATGAACGCGAGCATCGCCGTGATGCGCAGCTCGAGCGCGTACTGGCGTCGGGACAGAAGCGGGAGGGCGGAGGGCAGGAACGATGCCACGCCCCGGCGGACGTGGGCGCTGAGGCCCGCGTGCTCGCTTCCCTGCGCCGCCGCTTCGCGCCGTTCCGCCGTGTCTCCTCGCACATGGCAGGATTGGCGTGCCGGGGCGGGTTGGCAAGGGGTCGAGCAGATTCCGTTGTGAGGGCGGCGTTTGAGCGCGCGGGCGGGATCAGGCGCGCGACGCATACTCGCGGGCGAAGGCGCGGATGATGCCCGCGACCTCGTCCCGCGCCACGGTGTCGGCGGCCTCGTCCGAGGGCAGCCACACCCGCTCGCGGAACTCGTCCTCGAGCCACTTGTCGAGCACGCGGTCGACCAGCATCGGGTAGACCTCGACGCGGCACGTCGCACCCCATTTTTCGTAGGTGAACGTGCCGATGGACTTGGGCCCGACCTCGCCGATCACCCCGGCCTCTTCGAGCGCCTCGATCGCGGCCATTTCTCGCGCGGTCCGTCCGGGGTCGATGAGCCCCTTGGGGATCGACCAGTTGCCCGAGCGCGAGGTGATCAGCAAAACCTCTATCGTCCGCTTTGACCCGCCCGCGCCGGACCCTCCGGAAGCCTGCTCCCGGTAACACAGGGCCGCGGTCTGGGGGATCACCTCACCGTCGGACATCACCGCCTCTATCGGCCCGGCGCGCTCGCGGCGTGTACATCCACCCGCGCACCGGGGCGATCTCGCACAACCCCACGCGGGGCGACGGACCCGCTCAGTGCCCCGCGCCCGCTCCCACGGCGGCCCCAAACTCGGACCAGATCGGGAACCGATCGCACAGCTTGCGCACCTCGCCCCGCACCTGCCCGCACACGCCCTCGTCCCCGCGGGCTCCGAGCACGCGATCGATCCAGCCCGCGACCTGCGCCATCTCGCCCGGGCCGAACCCGCGCGTCGTCACCGCGGGCGTCCCGAGGCGCACGCCGCTGGTCTGCTTGGGCGGGCGCGGGTCCTGCGGCACGCCGTTCTTGTTGCAGACGATGCCCGCGCTCTCGAGCCACTTCTCGGCGTCGGCGCCGATGAGGTCCGCGTTCTTGGCGCGGAGGTCGACGAGCATCAGGTGGTTGTCGGTCCCGCCGCTGGTGATGCGGTAGCCCAGCTTCGTGAGCTCGCCCGCGAGGGTGCGCGCGTTCGCGACGACGCGCTCCTGGTACGCGCGGAACTCGGGCTTGAGCGCCTCGCCGAACGCGATCGCCTTGGCGAAGACCACGTGCATGAGCGGCCCGCCCTGCATGCCCGGGAACACCGCGCGATCGATCTTCTTCGCGAGATCTTCGTTGTTCGTCAGGATGAGTCCGCCGCGCGGGCCGCGGAGGGTCTTGTGCGTAGTCGTGGTCACGACGTCGCAGTGGGGGAAGGGCGAGGGGTGCACGCCCGCCGCGACGAGCCCGGCGATGTGCGCGATGTCGGCCATCAGGATCGCGCCGCACTTGTCCGCGATCGCGCGGAAGCGGGCGAAGTCGATCTGGCGCGGGTACGCCGAATAGCCGCACATGAGCAGCTTGGGCTTGTGCTCCATGCACACGCGCTCGGCCGCGTCATAGTCGATCCGCTCGAACTGCGGGTGGCTCGCGTCGTAGTGCAGCGGGTAGTGCACCGGATTGAACCACTTGCCCGACATGTTCACCTTCAGCCCGTGCGAGAGGTGCCCGCCGTCGGCCAGGACCAGCGACGCGAACGTGTCGCCCGGGTTGAGCAGCGCGAGGAAGGCCGACGCGTTCGCCTGCGCGCCCGAGTGCGCCTGCACGTTCGCGAAGTTGCACCCGAACAGCTTCTTCGCCCGCTCCCGCGCGAGCTCCTCCACGCGGTCGTGGATCGCGCACCCGCCGTAGTAGCGGGCGCCGGGATATCCCTCGGCGTACTTGTTCGTGAAGCACGTGCCCATCGCGCGGACCACCGCGGGCGAGGCGTGGTTCTCGCTCGCGATCAGCTCGATCGTGCCGTGCTGGCGGGCCTCCTCGAGGCGCAGCAGCTCGGCGGCGTCGGGGTCGTGCGACTGGATCAGGTCGAACACGGAATCGGACAGCGGATCGGCGGACATCGGGCGCTCCTCGCTCGCGGGCACCGCCCGCGCGGGGAGTCTAGGAGCGTGCGGGCGACGCCCACGCGACAAGCGAGATCATCAGGGACGAGCCAGCCACGCGAAGATCAGGACCGCCGAGGTCGCGAACATCAGCACCAGAACGATCACGATCGCGAGCCTGCCGCGTTGCACCCGCGGGCCCGAGCCGAACTGGTCTCGGAGCATGTCGAGCTCGCGCTCGGCGTGCAGCCCGATCCGAACGGACTCGCCGCACTCGGAGCACCGGATCAGGACCGGCAGTTCACGCACCTGTGCCGGGACCCAGGCCCGGAGGTCGTATCCGCAGCCCGGGCACACGATCGCGCGAACAAGCGTGTCGTCGCTCACTCCCCCTCGCCCACGCACGCCCCGCCGCCGCAGCACTCCGAGGCCTCGCGCACCTCGCCCGACTCGAGTTCATACGTATTCATCCGCTTGAGCGGCGGCGAATAAATATGCAGCGTCACGAGGTCCCTGCCCGTCGGCTCCGCGTTCGCGATCTCGTGGATGTCCTCGTCCTCCGCCGCGCACACGTAGCCCTCGGGCATGCGGTTCGACGCCGCGACGCGGAGCACCTTTTCCTCGAAGCGGAAGCGCGTCTCGAGCCCCGTGCCATGCACCACGCGGAACGCGCAGCTCGACCCGCGGTGGTCGTGGATGGGCGAGCGCTGCCCGTTCTTCCAGCAGATCGCGACGAGCTCGTACCACTCGCTCTTCGTGATGCAGTTCCGCTTGTAGCCCTTCTCGCCGAAGGACAGGACCGACTCAAGATCCTCGCGCGTCACGTTCGCACGCATCAGCAGGTCGTTGAGCACGCGCAGGTCGGCCCGCCCGCTCAGCCCCTCCAGATACGCGATCAGCGCGTCGAGCTTCGCCGTCGGGCAACCGCACGCCCGGCTCGTGACCCGTACGCTCCCGCTCGGCGTTGTCGAAGTAGCCATGCCGATAGGGTACCGTGCGTGCGGCGTTCCACCGCACGCCGATTCGCCGTTTGGGGAGTCCGATTCGGGATATCCCGTACGCTCGCGTCCTTCCCACCATGCCGACGCCCGTGCCCCAGCCCGCGTCCGGAACCACTCCCCTCGCCGGCGACGCGCCCGTCGACCCCCAGAGCCGTCATCCCGGACCTTCCGGTCGCCTCTACGGCGTGGTGTTCATCGCCATGCTGATCGCGTGCGCGCTGCTCCACCCGATCGGCCCGGGGCTCGCGCTCGCGATGGGCGGGCTGCTCGCCCTCACGCTGGGCTCGCCGCACCACGCGATGACTTCGCGCTGGAGCAGGCAACTGCTCGCGCTCTCGGTGACCGGGCTCGGCTTCGGGCTGAGCCTCTCGAGCGTGCTGCGCACCGCGGCCCACGCGCTCCCGCTCACGCTCGCGACGATCCTCGCGACGCTCGCGCTGGGCGCGTTGCTCGCGCGACTGCTCAAGGCCGATCGCACCACCAGCACGCTCATCGCCGGGGGCACCGCGATCTGCGGTGGGAGCGCGATCGCGGCGCTCGCTCCGGCCATCCGCGCGCAGCCGCACCAGACGGGCGTGGCGCTTGCGACGGTGTTCACGCTCAACGCGATTGCGCTGTTCGTGTTCCCGCCGATCGGGCGCGCGATGGGCCTGACCGACGCGCAGTTCGGCGTGTGGGCGGCGCTCGCGATCCACGACACGAGCAGCGTCGTCGGCGCGTGCAGTGCTTATTCCGCGGGCGCGCTGGCGATCGGCACGACCGTCAAGCTCGCGCGCGCGCTCTGGATCGCGCCCATGGCGCTCGCGTTCTCTGCGCTCTCACGCGGCTCGGGCTCGGAGAGTGCTGCGGGGGCAGATGCGAAGACGGGCACGCGGTTTCGCGTGCGAATCCCCTGGTTCATCGCGGGATTCCTGCTCGCGGCGCTGGTGCGCTATCTGCTTCCCGACGCGGCGATCGCGTGGGATTTCCTTGCCGACTGGGCCCGCCGCCTGCTCGTCGTCACGGTGTTCCTGATCGGGTGCGGGCTCTCGCGCGAGGTGCTGAGGCGCGTCGGCCCGAGGCCGCTCGTGCTCGCCGTCACGCTGTGGATCATCGTGAGCGCGGCGTCGCTCGCGCTGGTTCGCGCGGGGCTGATCGCGATGGGCTGATGGCGTGCTTCGTCTTTCTTCGCCCCGTCGGCACGGAGTGCCGACCTACCGGTGACATCGGCACGGAGTGCCGACCTACCCCTCGATGCCTTGGTGCCTCGATGCCCCGATGCCTTCTTCCAGCAGCACCACCACGTGCGCTTCGACCGCGCGTCCCTCGCCCACCGCGTCCACGCGCTCGTGGCTCTTGCCCTTGACGTTCACGCGCTCCGCTTCCACCCCCAGCAGCCCCGCGACCCGCACGCGGATCTCGTCCTTGCGGGCCCCGATCCGCGGCTCCTGCAGGACCACCGTCGCGTCGACGTTCCCGATCGTGTATCCCGCCCGCGACATCCGCAACACCGCCTCGCGCACGAAGTCCGCGGACGCCCGCGCCGCGTTCGCCTGGTCGTTGTCGGGGAAGAGCTGCCCGATGTCCGGCTCGCCCAGCGCGCCCAGGATCGCGTCCGTGAGCGCGTGGAGCAGCACGTCGCCGTCCGAGTGCGCCGCCACCCCGCGCTCCCGCCCCGCCGGGAAGGCCAGCTCGACGCCCCCGATCACCAGTGGGCGGAGCGGGCGCTGTGAACCACCCGTTCCGGGGGTGATTTTCTCCAGGCGGTGCAGATCCCACCCGTGCCCGATCCGTATCCGCGGCCTGTTCGTGTCAGCCATGCCGGACGATACCACGCGCCCCGGCGTTCTCTCGCCCGGACGATCCGCCGCGGGCCCCAATGCGTAAGACGCCCGCCCGAACCGCCGATAGAGTCCCCGGGCCCGCTCGCGCGGGACGCCGTCCGGCGGCCGGGGACTTCCCGTCCGCCCCAGCCTCGCAGCGGAGCCACCGATGACGACGCGCTCTTCCCGACCCCTCGCCGCCGCACCCACGATTGCTCTGGCCGCCCTGGTCGGGCTCGCGGGGCTGTCCGCCGGCGGGTGCCTCGCGTACCGCCCGTACTTCAACGAGGGCGGCTCCGGCGCGAACATCAACCAGTTCACCTACGTCAGCACGAGCCACCAGCCCAAGACGATGAAGCTCGTCGACACCCGCACCAACGAGGTCATCTGGACCTGCGACATCCCCGTCGGGCAGCAGCTCACCTGCCAGTTCTACAAGGACAAGAGCCCCGACGACCCCTGGCGCCCCAACACCATGCGCTGGGGCCTGTATAAGGCGGGCACCAAGGCCGGCAAGCATCCCTACGCGATCGCCGTGCCCGAGCACCAGTACTGCCGCATGGACGGGTACGTCCGCGGCGAGAACGAGCTCCCCGCGCAGGCCTCGACGGGCATGTGATCCGCCCGGTCGCCACACGGGATCCACCGGAAAGCCAAATCTGAACCCGCCCATCACGCGAACACGCGTGGAGGTATCGCCCTTGGCGTACCGCGTGGGCGCGGAAGTTCCGCTTCGCCGCGGTTTGGGGATCGCGCCGTGTTGTGGTAGGGTGGTCGCATGAGAAGAAGGGTCCGTTCCGCTCATGCCGCGTTCACGCTGATCGAGCTGCTGGTGGTCATCGCGATCATCGCGCTCCTGATCGGCATCCTGCTGCCCGCGCTGGGCAAGGCGCGGGAGTCGGCCCGCACCACGGTGTGCCTCTCGAACCAGCGACAGATCGGGCTCGCGCTCATGATGTACGCCGACCAGAACGACGACTGGATCCCGCGTTCCTCCGAGTACACCTCGATCGAGCCGCCCGCGAACCCACCTAACGCGAAGTTCCTGTGGATGTCCTGGGCTCGCGCGACCCGCCCGATCCTCGACGACAAGGCCGACTGGGCCGTCGAGTTGGGCGACAAGTACGCGTACGCGCAGTACTTCAAGGACCCCGCCCGCAAGCTCGACGATCAGCACCAGATCCATTACGTCAACAACTGCATGAGCTTCACCGACAAGGACACCATCAGCGGCGCCCCGAAGGAGATGCACCGCCTCGGGAAGATCCAGCGCCCCACCGAGGTTCTCTACCTGACCTGTCTGGGTGACGACCCCAATGGTTCGCTCGCGCGGCTGGCGTACGGCTCGCGCAACAACGACTTCGCCATCGCCGTTTATTACGACGTTCGCACCGCGGTCGATCTCAATGGGGCCGAGTCCTTACGTCGCACCGGGCCCAACCGCCACGGTACGGGCGCCAACGGGATGTACATGGACGGGCACGCCGAGTTCCTGTCTGCCGAGAAGATCCTGGACGTGCACTCGTGGAACGACGGCGACTACGCGCGGTGACGTGCGCGCGTGGGCTCATGTTGCCTCGATGCCTTCAGCCCCCGCAGCCGCCCATGCGCTTGCCGCACGGGCACGACGCGCCCAGGTGCACGTGCCCCGATCCCTTGCCGGTCCCGGGCTCGCCGCCTTTGGCCGCGAAGGTGCTCATGACGCGCGTGAACGTGCGTCCGCGTCCGTCGGGGTCGGGCACGGGCTTGTCCGCGTCCGCCATCGGGCGCATGAGCTCGACCCTGGTCCCGTCCGCCTCGCACACGTACTCATAGATGGGCATCGCGAACCTCCTGCATGAACTGCAAATATTAGTCGCGGATCGTGTGCGGGCTCGCGCCGAGCGCCCTCTCCACCTTCTCTTTCCACTCGCCGTAGCCCGAGCGGCCCATCAAGCCGAACGTCGCCTGCTTGCCCGTCTCGACGGCGGGCTGGTCGTACGCGTCGACGCCCAGCATCAGGCCCGCGTAGCTCGTCGCGATCTGCCAGAGCATGACGAACTCGCCCACGTGGTGCGCGTCGATCTTCGGGAAGGTCAGCGTGAAGTTCGGACGCCTGCTCTCGACCAGCGCGTACTCCGTCGCGCGCTTCTCGGCGTTGAGCAGCCCGCCGAGCGTCGCGCCCTCAAGGTACGCGATCGCGTCGACGCCCAGCCCGCGCGGGATCGTGACGTCCTGCGGCCCGAAGCCCGCGACCTCGACGAGCCCGATCACCTTGTCGTTCGGGCCCTCGCGATAGAGCTGGATCTGCGAGTGCTGGTCCGTCGCGCCCAGTGCCTTGATCGGCGTGAAGCCCGCGAACACCTCCTTGCCCGCGCGATCCACCCGCTTGCCCAGGCTCTCCGCCCAGAGCTGGCGGTACCAGTCCGCGAGCAGATACAGCGCGTTCGCGTACGGCATCATCACGTGGTTCGGCTTGCCCGCGCGACCGAGCTCGACGAGCAGCGTCGCGAGCATCGCGGCGGGATTCTTCGCGAGATCCTCGCGCGAGCAGCGCTCGTCCATGTGGTTCGCGCCGTCGAGCAGCGCACCGATGTCGATCCCGCACATCGCCGCGCTGAACAGCCCGACCGGCGACAGCACGCTGAACCGGCCACCCACGCCCTCGGGCACGGGCAGGGTGGTAAAGCCCTCCGCGTCGCAGATCTTCCGCATCGTGCCCTTGGCGGGGTCGGTGATCGCGACGATGTTCGCCGCGTAGTTCGCCCCGAGCGCCTTCTTGAGCATGTCGCGCACGATCATGAACTGTGCGGCGGTCTCGGCGGTCTCGCCCGACTTGCTGATGACGTTGAAGAGCGTCTTGCCCAGCCCGCCGGAAGCCTCGCAGAAGTCCAGGACGGCGGCGAACTGGTGCGGGTCAACGTTATCGATGACGAACAGGCGCGGGCCCGCGCGATCGCTCGACATGTTCCACGTCGAACGGTTGAGGGCCGACTGGAGCGCGATGTTTCCGAGCGCCGACCCGCCGATCCCGAGGACGATCATGTTGTCGAACCTGCCGCGGCACTGCTCGGCGACTTTCAGAACATCGCGTTCGTGCGCGCGCCGCATGTCGCCCCGGGCGAGCTCGCGCCAGCGTTCCCAGCCGGTGCCGCGGGTCTTGGCGAGGGCGCGGGTGTGGTCGGCGGCGGCGCGGGCGAGGTCTGAGCCGGGGGCGAGGCGTGCGGGGTCGAGCCCGTGGGGCCCGACGCGGGTGGACAGGCAGTTGGCGAAGTCGAGTGTGAGCATGGCGGAGGATATCGGCACGCGACGCGGGCGATTGGACACGAATCGCGCGGTCTTATGGCGGCAGGCGATCGCGTTTGCGGGGGGTACCCTTAAACTCCGCGACATGCTGCCCCAAGCACACCCAACCGATCGGCGACGCCTCAGGCAACTGATGGGGATTCTGTCGATTCTCGTGGTCACGGCCGTTGTGGTGTTTGGCGTGCGACTCGGGTCGCCTGTCCAACCGGACTACGGAGGTGTGCTGACCGAGGCCGGATCAAACGCGAGCAGACTGCTCGACGAGGATGATTCACTCTCTGTAGACGCGGCGGTCCGTGCGGTCCGGCGGGAACTCATTGAGCGCTCGCCCGGGTTCGGCGTCGACGCCGCAAGTATCTCGTGGCGGTACGAGACCGATCGGCGTATCTGGCTGGGCTAGGACGAAGCTCCTGCGGCTCAGCCCTTGCTGATGGCGGATCACCGTGGGAGGCTCAGGGACGGTCGGACCGGCTATCAGGCATGGTGTGTGGACGGAAGAATTCGATTGTTCTCAGAAGAGGAGACAAAATCGCTTCGGGAGCGACTGCAACTGCTCGTCGTTGATTGATGAGGCTCGATCGAATCGCCACCTTCACGGCAGCAGACGCTCGCGCTCGGACTGTGTCGGCAGGCGGCACGCCTCGGGCCCGCCGAAGAGGCGGAGGCGGTGGCGCGCGAGGAGGCGATACGCGGCGTCGCGGATCGGGCGCGGGACGATTCGTCCGAGGCGCGCAAGCGTCGGGTACGGCCCGGGCAGGCGCGCGAGGATCGCGAGCACGGCGTCGCCGCGCGTGAGCAGGCGGGGCGGAGCATTGACGGGTAACTGTTCGGCGGGCCGCTGGTCGGTGGTGTGTTGTTGCGCATGGCGCGGCGCGTCGAGCACGACGATCGTCGCGACGCCGGTGGGCTTGGAGGGATCGTCGATCGCGGCGTAGGTCTCGCCCTGCAGGGGCGCGAAGCGGAACACGCCCGCGTGATCACGTCGCATGATCCAGCGGACGCTGCGGTCGCACAGGCCGCAGTTGCCGTCAAAGAACACGATGGGGTGGGCGGCTTGTGTCACGTGCGTCGCCCGTTGGATGGTGGTGCGGCTATGCGCGTGGGATCGGTGAGGTTCCAGCCTACGACGTCGATGGTGTCGCTCGCCCACGCGAGCGGTTCGCCCTGCGCATGCGCACCCGCGGCCCGGACAAGCGTGTCGTCGAGCGATTCGAGCGTTGCTTCTCGCAGCGGCCAGGGCTCGTGATGGATGCGGCCGCCCATGATGCGTCCGCGCCGGCGCGTGAAGAGCCAGTAGCGCTCGGTCAGGAAGTGCTCGAGCGTGCCGGGTTGAGAGGTCGGGAGCGCGGGGCCGGTACGCCAGACGGCGTGCGTGCGCCCGTCGGGCCACGGGCCGCGCCGGCGCGAGAGGGCGTAATCGTGTCGCGTGTTGTCCGCGGTGTGCGTGACGTTGAATCGCGAGTGGACGTAGTTGAGGTTCCACATCCTGCGTCCGCCGAGCACGGGCAGGCGGTTCGCCGCATCGAGCGAGAAGAACCAGACGCCGGGGAGCACGCCCGCGGGCGTGCGCACGCGGACGTAGGTGCGGACGTTGCACTCATAGAACTCGGCGAGCGAGCGGAGGGGTGGGTAGCCGCGGAAGCGGGTGCGCGTCATGCGGAAGGGGACGAGGGCGATGAAGGCGTCGCCGCCGAACGTGTCGAGTTCGAGCGTGGGGTCGCGCGGGAGTAGTGCGCGGAGCGAATCGGGCTCGACGCGCCAGTGCAGGAAGAGCAGGTTCTCCCACGTCATGCGGACGGCGGGCGGGGCGGAGGGGAGAGGATCGGGCATAAAGGATTGTTGGCTGATGCCGGGGGAGCGTGCGTCACGCGCGTGTGCCGGATGCGTACCAGAACAGGTTCGGGGCGTTCGTGCTCGCGGTGATGCTTGCGTTGAGAGAGCCGATCACGGTCGGTCCCGCGGGGCGGCCGGGCGGGCCAACGAAGATCATGGACGGTTCGGCGGACGCGCTCGCGAACGACGGCGCAAATCCCGGATCGAACATGCGCGAGATCTCGATCGTGTCCGCGGCGTACGCGACGCGCTCGCGCGCGGGCCCGTCACCGATCCGCGCGAGGATGTGGTACGTTCCGTTGGCGGTCGATGAGGCCTGCCCGAAGAGCTGCGCGGTGAGCGCGACGCCACCCGTCCCGATGACGGGCTGCTCGGCGAGGTCGATCTCGTTGCCGTTATAAGGATTCGTGTCGGGATCAAGGAGCAGCGTGACGTACGCGCCGGAGTCGGGCTCGGCGTAGGTGACGTTGAACGCCGCCTCGCGCCCGGGGATGAGCGACGCGGGCCCGGTGATGCGGAGGACGTTGGGCCATGTGGCGTTCGCCTGTGAGAGCGATTGGCGTGTGCCCGTGCCGCCGAGCGCGGGGTGCACGCCAGCGATGAGCTGGTCCATGCCGGCGGGGGCCTGCGTGCTGTACCGCGCGTTGAGCGCGAGACGCGAGTACGCGAAGCCCGCGAACGTGCCGAGCGATTCGCCCGGGAGGTACCACGACGCGCGGTTGGCGTTCGTGAGTGTGGCGTCGCCATCGGGCGCGTCGCCGAGCGTGTCGATGGTGCCCTGATACCAGAGGTGCATGTCGGAATGGTCGGCGCTGATGCCGGAGTATCCGCCCGGGAGGGACGTGATGGTGCGGTCGTAGGCCTGCGTGCCGAGGTTCGCGCCCTGGATGAAGAGGTCGAGCGTCTGGTGGTAGTTGTCGGCGAAGGCGACGGTCGTGGGTGTGCCGACGGGCGCGTCGCCCCCGCGCGGGTAGGGATCGAGGGTCGTGACCTGATCGACCCAGATGCCCGCGCGTCCGAGCTCGCGGGCGATCTCGCTCACGACCGAGCCGCCGCGCGAGAAGCCGATCAAATGCAGCGGCAGCTCGGCGAGGGCGCGACCAAAGCCGGGCACGAGGTCGGTGCGGAGCAGTTGCTGCGCCGCGGCGAGCGCGATCTCGAACGTGTCGTTCGTGGGCGAGAACAGCCCGCCCGCGGCGTCGGACCAGTCAAGCACCACGACCGCCTCGGCGGAGGACGACTGCGCGGGGTTCGCATTGAAGTTCGTCGAGACGTTGAGGTTGCGATCGATCGTGATGCGCCCCAGCGCGGCGTCGGGCACGAACTCGGTGATGATCGTCGCGGCCATCGTGTCGAGCCAGTTGCCGAGGCTGCCGTTGACCTGCCCGTGCGTGACGAGCGTGACGCCCGCGAGGAGGCGGCGGTCCTCGAGCGGCTCGAAGAGCGAGGCGGGGTGGGCGCGGCGGCGAGCGTGGGGGCGTGGCCGGACTGTGAACATGGGCGATCCTCCGCGGGCAGTTTACAGGAAGGCCGCGGAGGTTCGAAGATGTTCTTTCGAGGGGGAGACGACCGAGCCAGCCTCAGCCCTCGATCCAGTCCTCGGGGATGTTCCTGAGCTTCCGCCCGATGATCGCGGTGTACTCGAGCTCCTCGCCCGAGGGGTTCAGGCGGTGCGGGTAGTTCTCCTGCACCATCGACTCGAGCACGTCCTCGCGCATCATGCGTTCGATGAGGATCGCGAACGGCGAGGGCTCGCCGCGCGGGGCGGTCTCGCGGGGGGTGCCGTTGGGTGATTCGTTCGCGGGCGGCGTCTCGCGCGAATCCAAATCGAGGCCCAGGTCCGGCGCGAGGAACTCGGTCTTGATGTTGAACGCGACCCACCCGCCGTCGGTGATGAGGTTGTACGCGGTCGCGAAGGCGCGCGGGGGGATGTCGCCGAAGCCCAGGGCGGCGACGCAGACGAGTGTGTTGAAGGTGTGCGCCGCGAGGCGTGCGCGATCGACCTTGGAGAGCGCGGTGAGGTCGCAGACGACGTAGTCGCTGTACAGGCCCGGGCGGTCGCGCTCGGCGGCGGCCTTGGCCTCCTCGATGAGGTCGACGCCCACGAAACGCTCGATGCCGATGTCGCGGAGCTCCGCGGCGACGCACCCATTACCCGCGCCGAGGTCCAGCACGACGCAGTCCGAGGCGCTCGCGCCCTCGCGCAGCAGGCAGCGGGCCATGAGGTCCGCGATGCGCTGGGGCGACTGGCATCGGAGCGTCTGGTACACCCACTTCTCGTACAGGCCCGGGACGCGGAAGACCTCGTGGTAGTCGTGGAGGCGGACGCGGCGCCACGCACCGTCCTTGCCCGGCGCGCCGGTGGTCTTGACGACGACCCACTCCTCGTTCTGGGCGATGGACTCCGCGGGCGGGAGGGCGAATTCCACCCGGTCGATCGCGCCAGCCAGCTCGCTCGCGATCGCGGGGGAGCGGGCGGACGCGCCCCACGGCGCGGAGTTCAGCGAGTAGCCGTTGGTGGGCTCGATCGTGGATGATGCTGGGCGGGCGATGTGGGCGCGGCGCGACGCGGGCTCCGATTGCGGCATCGGTCCTCCTTGGTGCGGGTGGAAGGGATGTTCGTCGCACCCTATGGCCCGAGGGGGGTGATCTCTACCCGAACGGAGACTTGTTTTGGGGCGAGCGGCCCTGAGCGTGCGAGGGGGAGGTCCGAATCGCGGAAAGTCTCGGAAAACGCGCGGAGTGGCGGGCCGCGGGCCCGCGGAAAGGCGGCGTGTGGAGCACCCCGGCTACCCTCGCCGCATGATCCATCCGTGGCATGACGTGACGCCGGGCATCGAGGGGCACGCGCTCCCCTCGCACTTCCGCTCGATCATCGAGATCCCGAAGGGCTCGAGCAACAAGTACGAGCTCGACAAGAGCACGGGGATGCTCAAGGTCGACCGGGTGCTGTCGAGCGCGGTGTTCTATCCGGCGAACTACGGGTTCATCCCGCAGACCCTCGCGGAGGACAACGACCCGCTGGACGTGCTGGTGTTCTGCACCGAGAAGATCCCCGCGCTGTGCCTGTGCGAGAGCCGCGCGGTGGGGGTGATGACGATGATCGACGGGGGCGAGCCGGACCACAAGATCGTGTCGGTGCTGATCAACGATCCGGAGTACGCGGACTACCAGAAGGCGAGCGACTTCCCGAAGCACACGTTCAAGATGCTCAAGCGATTCTTCGAGGACTACAAACAGCTCGAGGGCAAGGGCGTGGAGGTCGACGAGATCATGCCGGCGGAGGCGGCGCACGCGATCATCGAGGACGCGATGGATCGCTACTCCTCGCAGCGTCGGCGGGGTGCGATCAAGGGCCTGGTCTGATCGCGGGGGATTTTCGGGACCCGTTGCGCCGCGGTATGCTGCGCCGGGGCGTGGGGAAGGGCGGCGCATGCAGGGCGACATCGACCGGGTCGTGATCGATCGCGGACAGATCGCGCAGCGCGTGGAGGCGATGGCGCGCGAGCTGGCGAGCGACCTGGAGCACGACCTGCGCGCCACCGGGCACGCGCCCGACGAGAGCGGGCAGGTGATGCTCGTCCCGATCCTGACGGGCTCGCTGGTGTTCGTGGCGGACCTGATCCGCCACCTGCCCATGAAGCTGAGCCTCGAGATGGTCGCCGTGACGAGCTATCCGGGGCAGGCGACGCAGAGCCGCGGCGCGAAGATGCGGGGCGAGCTGCCGCAGAACCTGCGCGGGAAGCACGTGGTGGTCATCGACGACATCCTCGACTCGGGGCGGACGCTCGCGCTCGTGAAGCACCTGGTGCAGGAGCAGGGCCCGGCGACGATCCGGACGTGCGTGCTGCTCGACAAGCCGGCGCGGCGTGAGGCGCCGCTGCGGGCGGACTACGTGGGCTTCGAGATCGAGGACCTGTTCGTCGTGGGGTACGGGCTGGACTTCGACGGGTTCTATCGCAACCTGCCCGACATCGTCGCGCTGCGGGGCGAGGTCGCGCTCCGGGGCGAGGCGGGGGCGGGCTCCGCAGCGGGCGAGCGGGCGTAGGGGCGTGCGCGTGGTCGATGGCGTGATCGTGCTGGGGCTGGCGGGCGGCATCGGCGCGGGCAAGAGCCATGTTGCGCGCGCGCTGGCGGACATGGGCGCGATCGTGTTCGATTCCGACGCCGAGGCGAAGGCGATGCTGAACGAGCCCGCGGTGCACAACGTACTGGTGTCGTGGTGGGGCGCGGGCGTGCTCGATGGCGACGGGCGCGTGGATCGCGCCAAGGTCGCGGCGATCGTCTTCGCGGACCCGGCGCAGCGCGTGCGCCTCGAGGGGCTCGTGCACCCGCGCCTCAAGCGCTCGCGGGCGGAGGTGTTCCGCACGGCCGCGGCACACGGGGCGGGCGTCGCGGTGATCGACGCGCCGCTGCTCTTCGAGGCCGGGCTCGCCGCGGAGTGCGACGCGGTGGTGTTCGTGGACACGCCGCGGGAGGAGCGCGTGTCGCGCGTGTGCGCGTCGCGCGGGTGGGACGAGGCGGAGCTCGCGCGGCGTGAGGCGGCGCAGATGTCGGTGGAGGAGAAGCGGGCGCGGAGCGGGTTCGTGGTCGACGGGCGCCTCGGGACTGAGGCGATGCGCGCGCGCCTCGCGGAGATCATCGATC